>CAWFZR010000022.1:0-128156 GCA_963820365.1 uncultured Alphaproteobacteria bacterium
CGAGGCGGGGCTGCGCACGACCAGCGAACGGCTGATCGAGATGCTGCGCTCGTTCGGCGCCACGCCACGGCAAATCTTCTTCAAGGTCTCGCTGCCCTCGGCCATGCCCTTCATCCTCGCCGGCCTCAAGCTCGGCATCGGGCGCGGCCTGATCGGCGTCGTCGTGGCGGAATTGTTCGGCTCGCGCGCCGGTCTCGGGCGGTTGATCAGCCAGTCGGCGGACGCCTTCAACATGCCGGAACTGTTCGCCGGCGTGGTCGTCTTGGCCATCGCCGGCATCGTGATGACGGCCGGCTTCACCTGGCTCGAAGAGCAAGCTCGTGCCTTGGACCAAGGACTGAGCGTCAAGGATGGTCGCCGAAGCTTGAAATTTCAGGCTCTCGGAAAGTCGCTTCGGCGACCTCGCAGTGCTGCGCGGCATCGAGCTTGCGGTCGAGCGCGGCGAGTTCATCTCGGTCGTAGGGCCATCGGGCTGCGGCAAGACCACGTTCCTGCGCATCGTCGCGGGGCTCGAGCCGGCGAGCTCCGGGCAAGGTGCTGCTCGACGGCCGCGCGGTGCGCGGCCCCGGCGGCGACCGCGGCTTCGTGTTCCAGACCGACAGCCTGCTGCCGTGGCGCACGGTCTTCGCCAACGCGATCATCGGGCGCGAGGTCGCCGGGCACGGTCGGGGCCGGCCGAACGGCACGCGCACGCATGGAGCTGCTCGAAGCTCGTCGGGCTCGAAGGTTTCGAGCATTACCATCCGCGCCAGCTCTCCGGCGGCATGCGCCAGCGCGTCAATCTCGCCCGTGCGCTCGCCATCGATCCGGAAATCCTGCTGATGGACGAGCCGTTCTCCTCGCTCGACGCGCAGACGCGGGAGATCATGCAGACCGAGCTGATGCGCATCTGGGAGGAGGGGCGCAAGACCGTGCTGTTCGTCACCCATCAGATCGACGAGGCGGTATTTCTGTCCGACCGCGTGCTGGTGTTCGCGCGCCGGCCCGGCCGGTTGCGGGAGAGCGTCGCGATCGAGCTGCCGCGCCCGCGCGCGCTCGCGATCAAGCGCACGGCGCGAATTCGTGCGCTACGTCGATCACATCTGGCGGCTGATCGAGGACGACGTGCGCGCCAGCGTGATCGAGGAGAAGGCATGATCCGGCGTCTGGCTTGCCGCCTTGGCAGCGACTTATGGTGTCTGCCCGCGCATCGGACCAGGGCAGCTTGCGGGGCACGGCGGAGCAAGGAAGGAACTATGGTCGGCTACGCGCTGGCACGCGAGGAGAGTTTTCGGCTGCTCGGGCTCGGCCGCAACGGCGGGGACGGTCCGGCGTCGCGCGCGCGCAGCAGAACTATCCCAGCCGTCCGGTTCGGTTCGTTCTGCCGTTCGCGGCGGCGGGCGTGGCGGACATCACGGCGCGGCTGGCCGCGGAGAAGCTCGGCGACAAGCTCGGACAGCGCTTCGTGGTGGAAAATATGCCGGGGCCGGGTGGCATCGCCGCGGCGCGCGCCGTGCTCTCGCAGGCGGCGGACGGCTACACGATCGGCCTGGTGACCAACGGCACCGCGATCAGCGTCGCCATCTACAAGTCGCTGCCGTTCGATCCGGTCAAGGACTTCGCGCCGATCTCGCCCATCGGCACTTTCGATCTCGTGTTCGCGACCAACGTCGGATTCCGAGTTCAAGACGCTGGCGGATTTCATCAAGGCTGCGCGAGCGCGACCGGGCAAGCTCAATGTCGGTACCATCGCCATCGGCAGCACCCAGAATCTCGCTGCCGAGCTGTTCAAGGCGCAGGCCGGCCTCAATTTCCAGATCGTGCCCTATCGTGGACACTCCTGATGTCATCGTGGCGCTGCTGCGCAACGACATCCAGCTGATGGTCGATTTCTACGGCCCGATGAAGCCCACGCTGATGGACAAGAAGATCCTGCCGGTCGGCACGTCCGGGCCGCAGCGCTCGCCATTCTTCGCCGACGTCCCGACCGTCGCCGAGGCCGGGGTGCCGGGCTACGAGGTGACGTCCTGGAACGGAATATTTGCTCGCACCGGGACGCCTGCGGACATCATAGGCGTCCTCAACACGCACGGTCCGCGAGATCGTCGCGATCCCCGAGGTGAAGGAGCATTACGCCGAGCTCGGGATCGAGGCCAGGGCAAGCTCGCCCGAGGAGCTGAAGGCGCGGCCTGCAAGCCGATATAGCGAAATGGGCGGCGGTGATCGACCGCGCCGGCATTCCCAAGCAGTGAGCTTCGCAATCGGGACACCAGCATGAATTCGGAAAGAGCGGCGGGCCGCGAAGAAGGAGGGCGCAAGCGCCGGCACGGTCGCACCCAGCCGTCTGCCGGCCGGAGTGAGCACGCAGCTGTTTGCCTCGGCGTTCCAGCAATTTCGCGCCGGGCAGATCGCCGAGGCCGAGCGCCTGTGCCGCGACGCGCTCGCGATCGAGCGCAATCATTTCGACAGCCTGCACCTCCTCGGCATCATCGCCTTGCAGACCGCGCACCACGAGCAGGCGATCGAGCTGTTCAGCCGCGCCATCGCCGTCAACGACCGCGCGCCGGAATGCCACTTCAACCTGGCGCTCGCCTTGCGCGCACGCGGGCATCTCGACGAAGCCGCCGTGCATCTGCGCCGCGCCATCACGCTGCGTCGCGACTATGCCAAGGCCCATTGCAGCCTCGCCGATCTCCTCGAGCAGCAGGAAAGGTTTGCCGAGGCACGCCAATGCTATGAGCGGGCGCTCGCGCTCGATCAGGGCCTCATCGGCGCGCAAAATGGCTTGGCCAACCTGTTGCTGCGGCAGGGGCGCTTCGAGGACGCCGTGGTGCGCTACCGGCAGATGCTGGCGGCGCGGCCCGAGGCCGCCGAAACTCATGGCAATCTCGGCGTCGCGCTTGCCGCGCTCGGCCAACGCGACGAAGCAGCAAGGCATTATCAGCACGCGCTAGCGCTCAAGCCGCAACTTATCGACGTCTACGGCAATCTCGGGCGGCTCCTCCTGGCGCAGGGCGATCTCACGCAGGCGCTCGCGCTTGCCCGCCGCGGGCTCGCGCTCGCCGAAACCGAAGAGCTGCGGGCGTTCTTCCTGCAATGCGCCAAAGCCCTGCCGTCGCCGCCGCAGGATCGCGCGCTCCGCGCCGACCTCTCGACGCTCGTCACCCGCGCCCTGGCGGAAGGCTGGACGCGTCCCGCCGAGCTTTCCGGGCTGGCGGCAATGCTGTTTCGCTGCGAAGACGCCGGCGCAGCCGTCCTCGCGCGCGCCGCCGCGGCTTGGCCCAGGCGCTTGCCGCCGAATGAATTGTGGACCGCAGACGAGCTTGCGGCCATATCCCGCGACGCCTTGCTGCGGGCGCTCCTTGAATCGGCTCCGGTCCAAGATACTGCGCTCGAGCGATTTCTCACCAATGCCCGATCGGCGCTGCTCAGCAAGGCGCTGGTGGCGGACGCAGCGAGCGCGAGCACGCCAGAGGAAACCGGTTTCTTTTGTTCGCTGGCGCGCCAATGCTTCATCAACGAGTACGTTTTCGCCCCGTCGCCGGATGAGCTGCGCCAGGTCGAGCAATTGCGGCAAGCCGCTGCCGCGGCGCTCGCTGCCGCAGCGCCCGTCCCGCCGATCCGGCTGATCGTGCTGGCGGCCTACATGCCGCTGCATTCGCTCGCGGGAGCAGGCCAGCTCACCGGGCGCCCATGGCCCGAGGCGCTCATCGGCCTCATCGAGCAACAGGTGAGGGAGCCGCAAGAGGAGCAGCGGCTGCGCACAACCGTGCCGGCCATGACTGCGATCAATGACGAGATCTCGCAACAAGTCCGGAACCAGTATGAGGAGATGCCCTATCCGCGCTGGATGAAGGCGGCGCCGGTCGGCCGGCCGACCACGCTGGAGTGGTATTTGCGCAATCAGTTTCCGTGGGCGCCGATCAGTCGCCGCGGCGAACGCCAGAAACTTGACATTTTGATTGCCGGCTGCGGGACCGGCCAGCACACGCTCGAGACCGCGCGGCGGTTTTCCGGTGCAAACGTGCTCGCCATCGACCTGAGCCTGACCAGCCTCGCCTACGCCAAGCGCAAGACGAACGAGCTTGGCCTCGGCAACATCGAATACGCGCAGGCCGACATTCTCGAGCTTGGCGCGCTCGGCCGCAGCTTCGACCTGATCGAGGTGAGCGGCGTCCTGCACCACCTGCGCGATCCCGGGCAGGGCTGGCACGCGCTCGTCGCGCGGCTGCGGCCCGGCGGATTCATGCATGTGGGTCTTTACAGCGCTCTCGCCCGGGCGGACGTGCGCGCCGCCCGCCGCTTCCTCGCCGAACGCGGCTACGGCGCCAATGCCGACGACATCCGGCGTTGCCGGCAGGAGATCCTATCCTTGCCGGACGGCAATCCGGTCAAGGAGGTCGCTCACTATTCCGACTTCTACGCTACCAGCGAATGCCGTGACCTCCTCTTCCATGTGCAGGAGCATCAATTCTCCATTCCGGAGCTCAAATACCTGTTCGAGGCGAGCGGGATGACTTTCATCGCGTTTGCCAGCGCCGCCTTGCAGACCGATCGCATGCGCTTTCCCGGCGACAAGTCGATGACCGATCTCGATCAATGGCACCTGTTCGAGCTCGATCACCCGAAGGCCTTCGTCAACATGTACCAGTTCTGGGTCCAGAAGGGGCGATAGGCTGCCGAAGGACCTGCCATGCTCCTCGTCAGGCTAATGTGGGCACGCCAATGCGTGTTGTGGTGCCGGGTGAGAGATTTGAACTCCCGACCAACGGTTTACAAAACCGCTGCTCT
This sequence comes from uncultured Alphaproteobacteria bacterium, assembly GCA_963820365.1. Taxonomy (GTDB): domain Bacteria; phylum Pseudomonadota; class Alphaproteobacteria; order Rhizobiales; family Xanthobacteraceae; genus VAZQ01. The sequence continues at coordinate 4,771 of CAWFZR010000022.1, forward strand.
ACCACTGAGCTAACCCGGCAAATCAATGACTTAGGTAAGGGCAGCGGGTCGTTATGCTACCATTCTGCTACCGAAGCCCCGAAGGACGATTGCTTATGGCGGCCCGGAGGGCCTCGTCAATGCGCGACATGCCGAAAACGAAACTATATAGTTTCGGACAACTCTCCCAGTCTCGTGAGGAAGGATGCCATGACGTTCAAAATACACGGGCACGACGCAGCCAGAAGCCTATCAACGCGGCGGGCTACTGCTATTGAAGCCGTTACAAGAGCGGCCAAGATGATGGGACAAGGCTTTCAGCATGTCCAGATTACGGACATGACAACCGGCCGGACATACAACCCCGATAAATTCCATCTGATTGTGCGGCGAGCACTTGGTGTCGCGGCAGTCTGGCATCCCGAACCGACACCGCACCCACCTAAACCTGCCGGGGATGATCGGCCACCAGTTGCAAGCCACAGCGGGAGACCCTCTGGCAGAAAAGCGCCGGCTCGATCGCGCCCGTAGACAGAGGTATGGTGACCTAGGGCCCGTCCGCGAATAAGTGCACCATCTCTCGATCTACGTTGTCCCGGGCGTGGCGCAGCACGGAGCTCCTGCGAAGTGGTGCGCCGCAGACATACAACCCGGGACCGTTCCAAGGGCGGAGCTTCACAACGATCCCGGGGTCTGCAGCGCACATTTCTCATGCTGCGCTGCGCCCGGGAAACACACTCGATTTCAATTATTCCTGGACGGATCCTTATATTTAGAGGGTATGCCGCAGCAGAAGGCGGTCTGAACTTCCCACATCGCTGCTGCCTTCGCCAAGGCAACCACGGCGGAGAAAGAGGGCGGCAGAAAGATACCGCCGCAAGGAAGCGCCTCACCCGTGCTTGAGACACCATCCTCTCAATCTGTTAAATCTCGGCAACACTCGGCAATTTTTTTATCCCGGCCACGGGTGGGCTGTATTTCTGGCTATGCTGTCACGCAAGAACAACACGGGGGCCGTCGTCATGAATGAACAAAACTGCCATTGGGCATTGGAGAAAGTACCGGAAGCACTCAATTTGCACAAAAGAATTCTTCAAACTGAACGCGACCAGATAGCGGATGAGCGCCGCATCGATATTGCGATTACCGGGGCAGAAAACAATATCGCCAGACTGCAGCAACGACAGCTCAGTTCCCAACAATTGCAAGCAGCAATCGTCGCTATTCGCGATAGGGCTGTTCTGATCATCCGCGATGTGCGCAAGAACATGCGCCGCCGCCGCCTTGAGGCCGAGTGCATGCAAGAGTGTTTGAATGACGATTTTCTTCGCCGACGCTCACGTTTTTCAAGAGATGATTTCGAAGACGAAACGTTACGCAAGAAGTTCCTTCAGGTCTTGGAGCACACGCCTACATCCAGTCTCATCGAACTTTTGTACGATGCTGTGGAAGCGGAACACTTTGCTTGCGCCGAACTGATTCGCTTCGAGTTTTGGTGCCGAGATGATCATGATGAATTCAGCACGGATTTCGGGTCGATGGTAGAAAAGTTTTCACGCGACGATCCCGTGGAAATGCGAAAACGAGTCGCGAACATTTGCAAAGCAACCGAAAGAGTTGAGGTGAGAGTCACCGAGCTGCTTAAAAGAGTACCGCTAGTTCGCCCGCCTGAACAGAGCATGAGCGCCGTAGCTTAGCAGGCACGCCACATCGTATGGCAATCTTGTGCGAATTCATTCACTGCAGCGTCTTGCCTTGCTTCATATCGCGGCGCTTGCCTGGATCGCGGCGTTTGGAGGTTTTGCGCTGCTTTAGGCGCCGGTTCTGTTTTGGGCGCGGGGGAGCTGATGATGGAGCGCAACCGCATTCGGGTGTTGAATAGGTGCAGGAATTACGGCGATCCGCTCGGGGTTAGCGCGGTGCTGATGTCATGGAGGTGAGCCGTGGTGCATTCCGATCAGCCGTCGGCGGCGGATTCGCCGCTCGAAGTGGGCGATGACATCGACGAGACGGCGCTCGCGGCCGTGATGCGCTTGGTCCCTCTGGGCGCCGCCGTTCTTGCCGGGTCTGCCGTCGCCCTGCTGGTGGCGGGATACTTGCTCGTCTACATCCTCGTGTTCATTCCGCGCGGCACGGTGGGCTAGAGCATGTCCGACACCCACCCCGAAATGCATGAGCGCTGGATTCTCAAAACTGAATTGCTGTGGGCGTTTGGCGTCGGCATCTTCATCGCCGCCACTTTGAGCATGATCCTGTTGACGGCGCTGACCATCAGCGTGAACCCGCCCAGCAATGTCGAGCGCATCGATCCGAAGGCGTTGCATCTCTCCGGAGAATTCGCGGAGCACAATCTCGGGACGACCGTGACAAGCGACGGCAGCGTCACCGTCCGCGCGATCGCAACCCAGTTCATGTTCGTGCCGCAATGCATCGCCGTGCCTGCAAACCGCAAGGTGACGCTGCGCTTTGCCTCTCCGGATGTCATCCACGGCCTGCTGATCACCGGCACCAACGTCAACACCATGGTGGTGCCAGGGTTCGTTGCACAGGTGCACACCGAATTCACGCGCACGGGCGACCTCCTGATGCCGTGCCACGAATATTGCGGGCTTGGCCATAGCGAGATGTGGGCCACGGTGCAGGTGCTTCCAGAAGATCAGTTCAAGCCGGGGCCTGACGGGAGGATTTCCTGTGCGCAACGTTGAGCGGCTTTGTCTCGCGCATTTCTGGGTGGCGTTCGGAGCCTTCCTGTTCGCGTGCCTGATCGGCACCTGGCAGATGTGGGTGCGCAGCCCGTTGGGCGCGCATGTCGGAACGCCGGGACAATATTTCATGTCGGTGACGGCGCATGGCGTCTCGATGGCCTATGTGCTTACCACTTTCTTTATCATGGGATTTGGCTACTTCGTTGCCGTCACCGCGTTGAACCGGCCGCTCCCCGGAAAGCTTTGGGCATGGGCTGCCTTTTGGATAGCGTTGTTGGGCGTAGTCGTCACGATCATTCCCATCGGCGCGGGCCAGGCATCGGTTCTGTTCACCTTCTATCCGCCGCTCATGGCCAGCGCGTGGTTCTACATCGGCCTAGTGCTTGTCGTTGCAGCCTCATGGATATGGTGCATCCTCATGCTCGTCGCGATGAGGGCATGGAAGAATGAAAATCCCGGCCGCCCGGTGCCGCTCGCGATGTTCGCCACGGTCGCCAACGCCGTGATGTGGTTGTGGACGACGGTCGGTGTCGCGGTCGAGCTGGTTTTTCAGGTGATCCCTGCGGCGCTTGGGCTGGTGCAGACCATCGATGTCGGCCTTGCTCGAACGCTCTTCTCATGGACCCTGCACGCGGTCGTGTATTTCTGGCTGATACCGGCCTATATCGCTTTTTACACCATGGTTCCGCGCGCTGCCGGCGGCAGGCTCTACAGCGACACCATGGGTCGCCTGACCTTCATTCTGTTCCTGATCTACAGCCTGCCGGTAGGAATGCATCATCTCCTCATGGACCCAGAGCATGGCAATGCGACCAAGTTCATTCAGGTGTTACTGACCGCGTTCGTTTCCGTCCCTACGCTGCTCACGATCTTCACCATCACCGCTTCGCTGGAAATCGCCGGCCGCCTACGCGGCGGGCGCGGGGTGTTCGGATGGATTGCGGCACTCCCGTGGGAGCGCCCGATGGTGCTCGCCACCGGCCTTGGCTTCGTGATGCTCGGCTTCGGCGGGTTCGGAGGCATCATTAACATGGGTTACGGCATGAATGCGATGGTGCACAACACATCCTGGGTCACCGCGCATTTTCACCTGATTTTCGGCGGGTCCGTGGTGATCATGTATTTCGCGATTGCCTATGAAATCTGGCCTCGCCTGACCGAACGCGAGCACATGTCGCTTGCGCCGCTGCGATTGCAGCTTTGGCTCTGGTTCATCGGCATGATGGTGATGACGCTGCCTTGGCATTGGCTCGGGCTTCAGGGCCAGTGGCGGCGAGTCGCGAATTTCAACTATGCCGATCCGATCATCGCCTCCTGGGGTCCGTGGGTGGTGCTCTCGTTCGCCGGGGGCATTATCCTCCTTATCTCAGCGCTGCTCTTCGTGCGGAACCTGGCTGTTCTCCACCGCGGTCCGGCCTTGCCAGTCGCCCACCCGCTCTATGCGCTCGCGGTCCATCCGCCGCAGCGCGTTCCGGCCGCGCTGAACGGCTTCGGGCTGTGGAACGTGCTGGTGCTAGTACTCATGCTCCTCGCCTACGGCTTCCCGATTGCGCAGTTTGTCATCGAGCCATCACCTTCCGCGATCGTGCACAGGGTGCGATAGGAGCCGCTCATGACAGACGACACGCACCCGCAACGCTCCGAGCCGCACGTACTCGATCAGCCGTGGCGACTCTGGTCGACCATTGCCGTGATGGGAATTTTGCTGGCTGGTATTTTGCTTGGCGTCATCGTGATTCCCATCGTTCAGGGGCGCGGCGCAGGGCTGGATGCGTACACCGCGATCTGCCGGGCGCTCGGAATCCTCCCCGGTTCGCCCGCCCAGCCGCAGCCTGCGGACCAGACGCCGCCCACTCCTGTTTCGCAGGTCATATGGACGCCGGAAGTGTTGCAGATCCTCGCGCGCGCCGATGTCTCCAAGGGCCGCGCAAAGGTTCAGGAGGTCTGCGTCTCCTGCCACGGCGAAACCGGGCTTTCCTCTTCGCCTGATTTTCCGCACCTGGCTGGCCAATCGGGTGCGGCGATCTACAAGCAGCTCTATGACTACCGGACAGGAAGCCGCGTCCACCCGCGTATGACGGACGTTGCCAAGGCGCTGGACGAGACCATTATTGCCGATGTGGCTGCCTATTACGCGGGCCAGCCGCAACGCGATCCCAATCCCGTGACCCTCGCGGAATCTCCACCTTCGATCGTTCAGCTCGTGGAGCTTGGCGATCCGCGCCGCAATATCCCGCCTTGCGCGTCATGCCACCGCGCGGGAGCCGGAGGGCCGATCGAAACGCCGGTGCTGGCCGAGCAGCGAGATGAATACATCGTCCAGCAGCTCAAGCTTTATGCATCGGGCGAACGCCGCAATGACGTGTATGCGCGGATGCGCTCGATTGCGGCGAAGCTGACCCCTGCCGAAATCCAGGGGCTTGCACGCTACTATCGTGCCGGCTTCAAGTGAGACCATTCCGGGCATGTCCTCGGCACCCGCTCCACAATACGAATTGACGCGCTGATTCCGATCGAAAGCGGCTGTTGGAGATGGGCCGCAAGGGCCTCCAGCATCTCCGGCGTGCCGATGATCTCGTTCACTCCGACGAAATCGACCATTGCGGGGGCAATAGGGCTGGGTCGGGCCGCGGTGCTTCAGGCTGGTGAAATAATCGGCGAAGCCGCGTCTGGTTTATTTGTTAGTTGCGTGCCATACCACGGTCACTTGTGCGACGTCTGCTCCGGCGGAATCGCGCACGCTGACAGCGACGTCAAACACAATCTTTCCCATTTGGGCCAATGTTGCGCGCAGCTCCGCCGCGGATCCCGTTATCATCGCGTGAGCAAGCAGCTCAGTCCGAGCGACCTTCGTAAAAGTCACCTTTGCGCTCGCCGCCACAGGACGAACATTCATGATCACCGGAGCCAGCGCGCCCGACATCGCGCCGCCCGACGCTGCTTCGGCCAAGCCGAAGATTGCGGTGGCATGCACTGATCCAATGTGATTCGTCAATTCAGTGCGAAATGGCAGTCGTGCTTCTGCGACGCCATCGCCGATCGACACGATTTCAATACCCAGGAGCTTGTTCAGAGGTATGATCTCGCCCAGGCGCCGGCGCAACAAGTCGTACACAGTTGACGGTCTCGCAATGAATATCAGTGGGAGCACATACTTTAGCATGAAAGGCCCACAGATTTTCTAGTCGTCGGCATGGTGCAAGGAGACTCGATTTGGCTGGCTGAGGATGCAGTCCGCAGCCAATTCCCTGCAGATAGGGATGATTTACAGGGAATTTTTTGAGGCAGCAGGGAATTTTTTTGACCCTCTTAAGCGATGAGTCTCGGGCTAGCGCTGGGGTGATGGAGATCGAGGCCCCGCCCAAGGACTCGGATTCCCGCCCGACCTCACCTAATATCCGGGAGCATTGAAAGCTCCGCATAGCGTCACACATCGGGATCGAAAACATGCTCTACACTGAGATTTTGCCAGACGACACCGACCAGCCCGGCATTACCAAGCAACAGTTTGAGACCGCCATTTCGGTCTGGACGTGGATGCAGCCAGGCGATGAGGCACCCACCGTTGCAGCCACGGCTGCCTCGTTCAACACGACCCCGGAGATTGTCCGCGAATGTGTGCGTGCCTCAGAATGGATGTTCCTGGACGGGCCGGACGCCGACCCGACCAAGCAGCACATCGCAACGCGCGAAGGCGAGGAGGCATCTTGAAATGGTGACGCCACCATTCGCTGACCTGCAACCCAAACCAACCGGCACGCCACATTACGCGCTGTAACTCGTGAGCATGGGGAAGCGAGCCGAGGCCGACCGCGATGCGATCCTCAAACAATGGCGTCATGCCCATGCGCGACGCGATGCGTGCGCTCGGCGTCTCACGTCAAACCGTGTTGCAACGAGTTCAAGCGCGGCGCGCTGGGAGCCTGTGGAACAGAAGCTTGGTCTCGCGCAGGAATGACGAGGCCGCCTCAGTTGGCGGCCTCGGTAGTGCAATTCTCCGTTTTGGCGAGCAAACGCTCGCGCTGCCAGGGAATGCCCGTGACAATCCTAGTTCGCAGCGCCTTCAACGATGTATGCCCGTATTGCCTTGACTGCCTTTTCACGCTGCGGCGCAAGGTCCTTATAGGCCGCTGAATTGCGGTATGCCTGCGCTTTCTCCAGGCTTTCCCACTCGGTGATGCCAATACGCTTGGGAGGTTCCCCCACGAGTGCAACAATCTTTCCACCCGGAGGGCCGAGCCTGCGACCACCGGCAGCGTCGCTCGCAGCCCGGACAAGTGGGCTGTACGCGGCAAGGGCCGCGGCATCGAGCACTTCCGTCTCGGTGATAATGTACGCTTTCGGCTTAGCTTGGGCGTGAATGCCCTAAATCGCGACGGCGCCGATTGCCATGCCGGCGAGCATCGAGAATGCCACGGTGAAGCGAGCTTTCATGGTCGTTCTCCCATTGCTTATCGATGATCCGACAAGCGGCGGGATCGTGCCCATTGAAAGCCGCGCGGTCTGTACAAAATTGCTCACAGCGCCCAAAGGCCAGCACCGAAATTTCCGTCCTTAGCAAAAGGCCGCGGCCGGAGCCAGACCGCAATGCGTTCGTCCCGCTGCGCCCGGTTTGGCCGCGTCGCCGGCCCGGGAGGGGTATGGGCAGGAAACGGGGCGTGGCCTGCGAGCAAAGCGCCGACCGGCAAATACCCGCCGCGGCGCGCCCAAATATTTTCCGGCCCGGGCGGAACCGGCGGCCGCGGTCGGCGTTGCCCGGGTAGGGACGGGCTCCACAGGACCCTCTGAGCTCGTCGTCCCCCAGACTTCAACCCCGCTGCGGCGGGGTTTTTTCTTGTGCCGGGAACCATCAGGACCTGGAGGGCAAGGGTCCGGCACCATGCGGTGGGGATCGAGGGGGAGGGCGCGCTGGGCGGGAGGGGGACGCAGTGGGAAGAAGGAGGGGGGCCGTGAGACTCCCCGGATCCTGAATTGGGCGCAGCCGCGCTACCACGTCAGCGGCGTTTTCGCTTCGCGGCCGGCTTGTCTTGTCCTGTTCCTTACCTACATAGGCAGCAGTGTCGCGTCCCTCCCAGCCCCCCTGCGATACGCGACATGAAGAAGCCCCGGCAAGCGTAAAGTTGGCCGGGGCTTCGGATTCCTGCGGCAAGCTCTCGATTTTTGCGCACGAAAGGCCGCTGGATACGAGAGTTGCGGGCGGAGCAATGGCGGAGCAATATTGTACCGACCTCCGGTCACCCCCCGAACAAGGAGAAAACGAGCGCCAGCATCCACATGGCAACCGCGATTGCTGAGGTCCATTTCGCGAAGGTGAGGTACGTCTCGCGCAGCACGGTCGAGCTCGCCCACTGGGCATAAGCTTCCGGCGGCCGGACCTCCTCCGGCAGGTAAAGCCACATTTCGGTCTTGCGATAGTTCTTCTTGCGGGCTTCGCGCGCCTTGAAGATCAGGATCACCGTCATCAGGGTGGTCAGGAAGCCGCCGGCCTGAAAGGCCGCGCGCGGCTCGAACGAGAGGCCGAACATCACGCAAAAGATGGCAAGGGAGCCGAAGCCGCAGGCGCGCAGCACCGTCACGAACGCGACCTGCCGCATGGGCTCCATGCCGCCTCTCCGGATTGGGTCGATAGTGCAAGGTAGCGTGGCGCGGCGCATTGCCGCAACTCAATGACACGGCTGCGGGATCGGGCCGGAAGGGAACAGCTTATCGTTCGCCGAGGGGATCAATGAGGGCCGTCAGACCGCGATGGCGATTGGCCTCTTCTGCGTCGAGGGGAACCGTTCGTCCTCGCCGTCTCCGCCGGTCAGCTCTGCCCTGCGGGAGAAGTCATTGTGGTAGGCTGCACGTCATGGGTCGGGCGGTAGGGCGAACGCTTGCGGCCGGTTCCCGCCGGGCGGGCAAATACGCAGCGCCCGCGAACGCATCAGAGGCGCTGGAGGAGCACGGAGGCAACCTTGGGCCGCAGCGTCCTCATTGTCGACGATGAGCCGAATATCGTACGCGCGTTGCAGTTTCTCATGACGAAGGCCGGCTACATCGTGCGGGTGGCGCGCGACGGCGAGGAGGCGCTCCATGAGATCGCCACGGCCCAGCCGGACCTGGTGTTGCTCGATGCAATGATGCCGAAGCGCGACGGCTTCGACGTTTGCCAGACCATCCGCGCAAATCCGAGCTGGGCCGGCGTCCGCATCATTATGCTCACGGCCAAGGGCCGCGACATCGAGCGCGAGAAGGGGATGGCCATGGGCGCCGACGATTACATCACCAAGCCGTTCTCGACCAAGGACGTCGTGGCTCAGGTCGAGAAGCTGCTCGGTCCAGGGGAACACTCCCGTAATGAATGAGCGAGCTCGCAAGGAATCTGCACCGGTTCGCTTGAAAGTGCTCGTACCGCTCGTCCTCGGTGCTCTTGCCGGAGCGTGTTTCCTGGTATCAGCCGCGGTGTTGGGATCGATCACTCAGGCCAGGGGCCCGATCGAGGAGCATCTGCCGCGCATCGGTTCCCTCATGTTGGCGTGCCTTGGCGGCATGCTGCTGCTGTTCTCGGCGGCCTGGGCGGTTCTTCATGTGTGGGTCGTGCGTCCGATCCAGGCGCTGACGAGCGAAGCGGAAACGCTCGCATTGACGCATCAGAACCGCGCGGTGGCGATGCCGTCCCGCCATGCCCTCGAACGGCTTCCGGGTGCTGTCGGGCAGCTCGCGCAGAAGCTTGCCGCAGCACGCGCCGGCACGGCAGAGGCGATTGCGGACGCCACCGCGCGCGCGGAGGAGCAGAAGAGCTGGCTTGAGGCAATCCTGCTCGGCCTGACCGAGGGGATTGTGGTGTGTAATCTGGAGCACCGGATCCTGCTCTACAACCAGGCCGCAGCGCGCATTCTCAACATGCGCGATGCGCTGGGCCTTGGCCGGTCGCTGTTCGGCCTGCTTGCCGGCGAGCCGGTCCTGCAGACGCTCGAGCTGCTGCAGCAGGCGGCTCCTGACGCGGCGGAGCGCGCGGGCGAGCGGCAGCAAAGTCACCGCTTCGTCTGCGCGACCGTCGATGTCGGAAAGGTCCTCGAGGCTCGCCTGAGCATCGTGCGCGAGCCGTCGGGCGCGGCGTCCGGCTACGTTCTGTCGTTTGCCGACATCGGACCGCAGATCGAGAACCTGGCTTTGCGTGATGCCATCCTGCGCGAAACGATGGTCGAATGGCGCCGCCCGCTGGCGAATCTCAGAGCCGCTGTGGAGACGCTCTTCGACAATCCCGCGCTGAAGGACGCGGATCGCGCCGCCTTCGAGGAAATCATCAGCAAGGAGGTGGAGAACATCAACGACCGGTTCCTCGCAGCGTCGCGACGCTACGAGCGGCTCACCGCCGGCCCCTGGTCGATGTCCGACATCCACTCACTCGATCTGTTCAGGGTGCTGCAGAAACATCTCTCCGATATGGACCGCATCGAGTTGACGCCGATCGGGATGCCGCTTTGGCTGCAGGCCGACAGCCACTCCTTGATGCTCGCGCTCGAGCACCTTATCCGCGCCGTCGCAGGCTTCACCGGCAAGTCCGCCTTCGATATCGAGGCGCTGCCGGGAGAACGCTACGGTTACGTGGAGGTGACCTGGGAGGGCGCGCCGATTCCTTCCGCGGCAATCGAAGTCCTGGCTCGATGACCCGATCAAGGGCACGATTGCCAACCGCAGCGCCCGCCAGATCCTGGAGCGGCACGGCAGCGACCTGTGGAGCAAGCCGAAAGGCGAGGGGGCGTGCCTGAGATTGCCGCTGCGCCTGGCCGAGCGGCGGCAGATGGTGAGCCTCAAGCCGCCCGTCGCGCCGCGGCCGGAGTACTACGATTTCGACCTCTTCAAGGTCACCGATACGACGCTCGCCGATACCCCGCTCAAGAAATTGCGCTATGTCGTGTTCGATACCGAAACGACCGGGCTAAGGCCCTCGGAGGGTGACGAGATCATCGCCATCGCCGCGGTTCGCATCGTCAACGGGCGGATCCTCACCGGTGAGACGTTCGAGCGCTTGATAAATCCCGGCCGCCTGATTCCGGCCGCGAGCACGCGCATTCACCGCATCACCGAGGATATGGTGCGTGACAAGCCTCCGGCGCGGATCGTGCTCGCCCAGTTCAAGAATTTCGTCGGCGACGGTGTTCTCATTGCCTGGAATGTCGCCTTCGACATGCGGTTTCTCGAGCTCAAGCAAGACGAGGCGGGGGTGCGGTTCAACAATCCTGTTCTCGATGCCCTCCTGCTGTCCATCTATGTGAGCAACGACCCGATGGACCATTCGCTATTGGCGACGGCGGAGCGGCTCGGCATCGTAGTCACCGGTCGTCACACCGCTCTCGGCGATGCCATGGCAACGGCGGCGATCTGGGTCAAGCTCCTCGATCTGCTGGAGGCGCGCGGCATACGGACGTTGGGTCAGGCCTTCAAGATTTCGAGCCGCCTGGTCGCCGAGCGCCGGCAGCTCGCGCAGTTCTGATGTTCCGGCGCCGTGCCGGCGCCCCGATGGCGACACGCAAACGCAGGAGAACCCATGTCCCGACCCGGACTTACCCGCGAGCGGCTCCTCGCCCTGTTTCTTCTCGGCATGCTTCTCTTCATGTCGCCGTTCCTCGGCATCTTCAATGCGCCCGTTCGCATTCTCGGGATTCCCATTCTTTATCTTTACCTGTTCGTGTCCTGGACGCTGCTCATCGTGCTGGTTGCGGTCGTGATCGAGAGCTCGGATGACGATGAGGATGGCGCAGCAGCCTCGGAGGTCCCGCCGGTCGCCTCGGAGGTGATGCAGGACAGGACAAGGGCCTGAAGGAGGACGCATGCTCAACGCGCCCACCGTCGTCATCATTGCGCTCCTCTATCTGTGCCTGCTGTTCGCCATTGCCTATTATGGCGACAAGCGTGCAGACCGCGGCCGGAGCATCATCGCCAATCCGTACATTTACGCGCTGTCGATCGCCGTTTACTGCACGTCCTGGACGTTCTACGGCAGCGTCGGCCGTGCTGCCTCGAGCGGCGTCGGATTCCTGCCGATCTATATCGGCCCCACCCTGACCTTCATTCTGGGCTGGTATCTGATCCGCAAGATCATCCGGATCAGCAAGGTCAACCGCATCACCTCGATCGCGGATTTCATCGCGTCGCGTTACGGCAAGAGCTCCAATCTCGGCGGCCTTGTGACGATTGTCGCAGTGGTCGGTATTCTTCCCTACATCTCATTGCAGCTCAAAGCGATCTCCATGAGCTTCTCGGTCCTGGTCGGCTATCCGGAGATCGTCATGCCGACGCAATCAGGTTCCACGCCCATCCTCCAGGACACCGCGCTGTACGTGGCCCTCATCATGGCGGCCTTCTCCATTCTCTTCGGGACGCGCCACATCGATGCGAGCGAGCACCATGAGGGGATGGTCGCGGCCATCGCGTTCGAGTCCGTGGTCAAGCTGCTCGCATTCCTGGTCGTTGGGATATTCGTCACCTACGGGGTGTACCAGGGATTTGGCGACCTGTTCTCGCGCGCCGCTTCCTCGGGCGATCTGGCCAACCTGTTCACCATCGATGCAGGCACCGGCTACGCCAGCTGGATCTCTCTTACCCTGCTCGCCATGCTGGCAATCTTCGTATTGCCGCGACAATTCCAGGTGCTCGTGGTTGAGAACGTCGACGAGCGGCACGTCAGGAAGGCGGTTTGGCTGTTTCCCTTCTACCTGCTGCTCATAAATGTCTTCGTGCTGCCGATCGCCTTTGGCGGCCTGCTGCATTTCCCGCGCGGCAGCGTGGATGCCGACACGTTCGTGCTGGCGGTGCCGATGGCCGAGCGCCAGCAGACGATTGCGCTGCTAGCGTTCATCGGCGGGCTTTCCGCCGCGACCGGCATGATCATTGTCGAGACCGTGGCGCTGAGCACCATGGTGTGCAACGACCTCGTCATGCCGGCGCTGCTCCGATTTGGCCGCCTGCATCTGTCCGAGCGCGGCGACCTGACTGGCGTGCTGCTGGCGATCCGGCGCGGGGCCATCGTGGTGATCGTGCTGCTCGGCTACGCGTATGTGCGGCTCATCGGCGAGAGCTATGCGCTTGTCACGATCGGGCTTGTCTCCTTCGTGGCGGCCGCGCAATTCGCGCCGGCGATCGTCGGGGGCATTTTTTGGAAGGCGGCAACGCGGGCGGGGGCGCTGGCCGGGCTTACCGGCGGCTTTGTGCTCTGGATCTACACGCTGCTGTTGCCGTCCTTCGCGCGCTCCGGCTGGATCGCCGAGAGCTTCGTGACGGAGGGCCCGTTCGGCGTCACCCTGTTGCGTCCGTACGAGCTGTTCGGTCTTGCCGGCCTCGATTCCATCGCGCATGCCGTTTTCTGGACGATGGTGGTCAACGTCGGCCTTTATGTCGCCGTCTCCCTGGTGACCTCGCAGTCGATCATCGAGCGCAGCCAAGCCAACCAGTTCGTGGATATTTTTGGCCGAGGGGCGGCCGGAGAACGTATTTGGCGCGGTCGGGCGACAATCGGAGACTTACGGCGGCTGCTCGCCCGCTTCATCGGCGAGCCGCTGACCGAGGCTGCATTCCACCGCTTTGCGCGCGAGCACAACCATGGCCTCGACGACGCGAGCCCCGCGGATGCCGATATCGTGTCCTACGTTGAGCGCCAGCTCGCGGGCGCGATTGGGGCGTCCTCGGCGCGCATCATGGTCGCCTCGGTGCTGCGGGAGGAAATGCACGATATCGACGAGGTCATGCAAATCCTGGACGAGGCCTCCGAGCTCATCGTTTACAGCCGCCGCCTCGAGGAAAAGAGCCAGGAGCTCGAAATCGCAACCAACGAGCTGAGAGCCGCGAACGAGCGGCTCAAGGAGCTCGACAAGCTCAAGGACAATTTCGTCACCACGGTAAGCCACGAATTGAGGACGCCGCTCGCGTCGATCCGCTCCTTCAGCGAGATCGTGCATGACAATCCGCAGTTGCCGATCGAGGAGCGGCGCGAGTTTCTGCGGATCATCGTGCAAGAGAGCGAGCGCCTCACCCGGCTGCTCAATGACATCCTCGATCTGGCAAAGATGGAGGCGGGCAAGATCGAATGGCATTTGGCCGATATCGCGCCGGGCGCGGTTATCGAGCAGGCGCTGGCGGCCACCAAGGGACTGTTTCGCAAGCATGACAAGGTGCAACTCAAGACCGTGCTCGAGGACGATCTTCCGATCATTCATGTGGATGCCGACCGACTGACGCAGTTGATCGTCAACCTCATTTCCAACGCCGTGAAATTTTCCGACAAGACGGATGGCTGGGTCTGCCTCGAAGCGCGCCGCGACAACGGCGCGTTGCGTGTTGATGTGCGGGACAACGGAATCGGAATAGACCGCAAGGACCACAAGAAAATCTTCGAGCGCTTTCAGCAGGCGGGCAGCACCCTCACCGGCAAGCCGGCCGGAACCGGGCTGGGTCTCCCCATTTGCCGCGAGATCCTCAGACACTTCAACGGCGAGATCTGGCTCGAAAGCGAGATCGGCAAGGGGGCAACCTTTTCATTCAGCATTCCGGCTGCTGGGGCAACTGACGCGACCACCGCGCCGCCGAAAGCCACCGCGCTCGAAAGTGCCTGAAGCTGCGCGAGCGTGAGCGGCCGCCATACGCTGCTTAACTACGGCACGCTGCCTGAGAGATCGGCTTCCAGCGTATTGCGCACGTTGACGATCGCCCGCAAGCAGGTCACCAGGCGCTCCTTCTCGCGCTTGCTCAGGCGCTGCTCGGGCACGAAGTCGCCGATGTCGCGCCCCGCCGCGGAATCCTCGACCTGTTGGCGCAACAGCAGCCACGAGATGAGCTCGAACGCGTCCTTGAGATTATCGTGATCGTCGGAATGAAGTGCGCCTTTCGCCAGAAGATTTGCGAGCCGGGCGCGCGTCGAAGTCTCGGGCAGCCCCGCCCGGAGCGATAAAAGCCGCGCAGCTTCCACCAAGGGCAGGCTGCCGCGCAGCTTCAGGTTGATCATTCCCGGCCGATCCTGCTTGTCGCGCTCGCTCCTGAGCCGTCCGAACCAGCCGAGCGCGGCGCCGTGCTCGGCTTCGATGGAGTGCAGGTCCTTGACGAAGGTCCGGCTCTTGCCGAGCGCCTGCATGACGTGATGCCGCAACGCCCGAGAGAGCTTCACATCCCCCCATACGTGCTGGAAGTCGACCAGGACGTCGCTCAACAGCAGCTGGGCCTCGGTGCGCTTGCGCAGCCAGGAGGAGATTTGCCTGCGCCATTCCGAGATGCGCTTGCGCCAGACCGGATTGGTGGCCATGACGTTGCCCAGACAGAGGCGGAAGCCGATCTCGTCGAGGACGCGCGTAAAGCAATCCGCAAGTCGCATGAAATATGCATCCACGCGCGCATGCGCGCCGTCGTCGTAATCGGCCAGGA
Source organism: uncultured Alphaproteobacteria bacterium (assembly GCA_963820365.1). Taxonomy (GTDB): domain Bacteria; phylum Pseudomonadota; class Alphaproteobacteria; order Rhizobiales; family Xanthobacteraceae; genus VAZQ01. Next base: position 19,848 of record CAWFZR010000022.1, read on the forward strand.
TGAACCCGTTGTCCTGGTCCGGTGCCAGCAGGCATTCGCCGCGCCCCGCGGATCCCATGATGATGAGGGCGAACGGCACCGGCGGCTCGCCCCAATCGTCCCCCGCCAGGCGGTTGATGGCGAGCACGAGCGCTCGCCTGTGCAACTCGAAATTGATCTCGGTCAGCACCGCCTGAATTTCGGCAATGGGCATGCCGTCCTGAAGGAATTCCTTGGCAAGAACGGCCTCGCGGTCCTTCATCCGCCGCAAGCCTTCGAGACCATCGTCCTGCATCAGGTCGTCGATCAGGGATGTGAACCACCCGGAGAGGAACAACAGAACGTCAGGCAGCTCCAGCAAGCCCGCGAGCCGGCCCGTCGCGTCGATCACCGGGACACGGCGCAGGCGGTGCCGGCGCATCGTAATCATGGCGTTGAAGAGATGGTCGTCGGTCGACACGGTGACGACCGGCGCCGTCATCACCGCGTCAACCGGCGCATCGGGTGGCACACGCCAAGCAACGCGTCGCACCACGTCCTGCCCCGTGATAATGCCGGCCGGACCGCCGAGAGAATCCATGATGACGGCCATGCTGCTGCCGCTCTGCGCCATGCTGTTCACGGCCTCGCCGATGCTCGCGGTCCGCGCGACTTCCAACGGCTTCGGCCCCATATGGTCGCGAGCAACGGAGTGGAACAGTCTTGTCTGCGAGTCCACCAGATGGGCCTTCCTTGCAGGCCGCTGGCTCGGCGGAGCGGCTTTGTCGGAAATCCTACATCGCCTGAAGCGCGCTCGCAGCGGCCGGTCAAAGGCCGATCGCGAAGAAATTGCCGATTGCCGGCAAGGTCAGCAGGGCAGTGCCGGCAAGCCAGATCCACAGCGAGGCTTCCGTCGAGTCCTCCTTGGCGCCAACCACGTGTTCATAGATCGCAGCCGGTATGCCGCCGAGAATGATGGTCGCGGTGGAAACCATCAGGGAGGAGAACATGAGAGTCAGCGGCACGCTGCCGAACAGCAGCGCGGGCGCGAGGATCTGGACGTGGATCAGGGAGAACAAAAGCCAAGTCTGATTGAACAGGCCGTTGATCATCCCGAAGAATGCGATGGCAATATAGTAAAAATTGCGGTCCATGGCCCTGCTCAATTCGTGCGCGGGAATGCGCCGAGCAACAAGAACAGATAGAGCAGGCCCACCCGCAGCCAGAACAGCCAGACCACTCCGAATAGCCAAATGACGACTGGTGCGGCCGCCTTCGGCGTCAGGGGCGTGATCAGCGCGACGAACGGATCGGTGATGCGGCAGAAGAACCGCCAGATGTAGTTCGAGGAATCGGGCTGCACGATCACCGCGAGCAACGCACGGCCGAGCAGCGTGTACATCAGCGCCGCCAGGATGAAGTTCGGCAGGTGGAAGTACCAGTGCGTCAGGATCGGATAGGACGCGCTCACGCTCGATGATCTCCCGGCGAGGGGGCAAGGATGATTGCCGCTGCGATCGTCGACAAGGGAGGCATCGCCAGAAAAAAGCGGGGCCCTGCCTGGGCCCCGCTCTTGTACGACCGGATGTGCGGGTCAGACCTTTTCTTCTTCGAGCACCGTGCGGCCGCGCGGCTTGCGGATCTCGTCGATGTAGGCCTGCATCTCCTTCGAGGGCTCCTTGCCGAGCAGGCTGACGACGATGATCACCAGGAAGCCCAGCGGCATGCCCAATAACCCGCAATTGATGTTGTTGAGGTCGAACCACCCGACCTTGTTGGCCATCGGGTTCGCCGCGCTCGCCGGCACGTCCGCGATCCATTTCGGATCGGCCATGATCTGGGCAACATTGATCAGGGCTTGACCCGTCTCCGGGTTGAGCAGCGAGGTCATGCCGAAATAGGTGACGCCGGCCTGCGGGAAATACCTCGAGACCACCAGATAGAACAGGCAGATGGTCCATCCGGCGATGATCCCGCAGATGGCGCCGGCGGTAGTGGCGCGTTTCCACCAGATGCCCAGCACGATTGCCGGAAAATTCCCGGCCATGGCGAGCGAAAACGCCCAGCCCACCATCGCCAGAATGTCCGACGGTTTCGTTGCAGCAAGGGCGGCCGAGGCCACGGCGACGAAGAACAACAGTACCCGGGCCACGGTGAGCCGCCGAATGGTCGGGGCACTGGGGTCGAGCATCTTGTAGTAGATGTCGTGGCTGAGCGCGTTGGCGATGGCGAGCAGCAAGCCGTCGGCGGTGGAGAGCGCCGCCGCCAGGCCGCCGGCCGCGACCAGGCCCGAGATCACGTATGGCAGGCCCGCGATCTCCGGCGTGGAGAGCACGATCACGTCGGTATTGATCACGAAGTCCTGGAAGCGCAGCACGCCGGGATGCCCAGCGATCGCCTTGCAGGCGGCCAGAACCGCATCGAGGCTTGCGGCATTCTTGCCGCAGATCTGGATCAGCCCGAGCTCTCCCCATTGAAACAGCCACGGCCGTATTTGCGTGAGATCCCTGCCGATGATGTTGGTGTAGACCTCCAGCTTCGAGAACGCCGCATAGGCCGGCGCCGAGAAGTATAGGAGGAAAATAAAGAGCAGCGACCACGCGACCGAATCCCGCGCCTCCTTCACGGATGGCGTGGTGAAGTAGCGCATCAGGATGTGCGGCAGCGATGCCGTGCCCACCATCATGCAGAAGATGATCCCGAAAAAATTCAACGGGGTATAGTTCATGAATGGCTGGATGTGCGGCCTGAGCGTCCCGGTCGGACAGGCCTCTTTTGTGCACAAGATGGCAAGCCCGTCTTTCACCAGTTGCTGCTCGCGGGCACCGATCTCCGCAATCGCCTTCCCATAGGTCAGCTCTGGAATCGGAATGCCATAATGCATCGTCGACAGGATCACGATCGGCGTGAGGTACGCGACGATCAGCACGATGTATTGCGCGATCTGCGTCCAGGTGACCGCTCGCATGCCGCCGAGCATTGCGCACAGCAGAATGCCGACGAGCCCGGCGAACACCGCAAGCTCGAACTGCATGCCGAGGAAGCGCGAGGCAATGATGCCGGTGCCGTAAATCTGCGCCGTCACGTAGGTGAAGGAGCAGCAGACCAGCACGATCACTCCGAGAAAGCGGGCGAAATTGCCGCCGTACCGGAACGACAGGAAGTCTGGCACGGTGTAGGCGCCGAACTTGCGCAGATACGGTCCGACCAGGATGGAAACCAGCACAAACCCACCGGTCCAGCCGAGCACCCAGGCAAGCCCATCGTAGCCGAGCAGGAACAGCGAGCCCGCCATGCCGACGAAGGAAGCCGCTGACATCCAGTCGGCGCCGGTCGCCATGCCGTTGTAGAAGGCCGGCACGCGCCGGCCCGCAACGTAATACTCGGAAATCTGCGCCGTGCGCGTCGCGACCCCGATGATGGCGTAGACCGCGAGCGTGAAGAACACGAAGAAATAGCCGAGGACCTTGTTCGGCACGCCTACCTTTTCGAGGATGGCGAGCAGGAAGACGAATGCAACGAAGCCGCCCGTGTAGGTGCCGTACATCCGGCCGAGCTGCTTATAAAAAGCGTCCGCGCCGGTCGTAGTCTGCGTAGCCATGATCTGATCCTCCCTCACTCGTCTTCCGCGACGCCGAACTCGCGGTCGATCTTGTTCTGCTGTCGCGCGAACATGAACAGCATGACCACGAACACGATCAGCGAGCCTTGCGCGGCCATGTAGAAGCCGAGCGGAAAGCCGAGAATGGGGATGACGATCTTGTTCAGCGGAACCACGAACATGTGGATGATGTAGCCGAAGAACACCCAGACCCCGAGATGCATCAGCATCAGGTTGGTCGTTTTCCTCCAGTGGGCTTCATCGTTTGCTTTTGAGCTGGGTTCGGCCATGGCTTGGTTTTCCCTCCCGGACTGTTTGAGCACCTCTAAGCGGGCGCCACGTCAGGCGGGGGAGCCTGCGGACATCAGGCATCCCTCCGGTCATACGCACAGGACCCGGCCTGTCGGCCGGCTCGCGATACGCCTGAAAAATGCTAACATTCCCGCGGCGAGCGCTCGTATAAGACTTTCGGATAATAAGGCTGACCAAGCCCTTGCGCTGCCACGTCGGCATCCAACCAATCGGACGCGCTCAACCCGCCCATACCGGAGGACAGCGTTGGGATTTCTCGAATTTTTCCGCGGCCGGCCGCCGATACGCGATGTTGCCGGGCTGGCCGACTTCATCGACCAGCACGCCGCTTTTCTTGTGCAGAAAGGCATCTACGAGTATTCCCGCGCGCGCGCCGGGCATTACGCAAAGGTCCTTTTCCGCGAGCAGGGCTTTCAACTGGCGGTCGAGCAATCGCGCTGGCGGGCCTATCCGCTCGGGCTGGTCATGGTGGCGGAGCTGGTCGAGGGAGTGCTCCGCCCCTACGCGTCCGACCGAAGCGAGCAGCTCGCGGCGCTTAGCGCGCTCGTTTTCTCGGTCTTCGACCGCTATCCGGTCCCTGACGCGCTCGGCGCCAGGACCTGGAGCGAGGCGCGCGCGGAGCTTGCGCGCGGACTGCAGCTCATCGGCCTGCACGCGCCGAAGCGCTCCTTCGATATCTGCGAGCCGTGGACCGAAAAGTATTTCAATTTGATGCCGATCGACCAGAAGCTGCGCCGAGCAGACTATCCGACCATTTGCAATTATCTGCGGGTCACGTTGTGCAACATCCACGATGAGTTGACCAGGCGCATGGATGCGCAAGCCATGGTCGAGTTGCTGCACCCAAGCACCTGACCTCCACACGGTGCAGAGACACTAAGGCCGACGAGTGAACGACGTCGATGACCCGCGTCACCAATGCCGCCCTTCTCATCACGCCCGCTGCGGAACCGGCGCGGACCGATGCCGAGCGCACGCTCGCCCGCATCGACAGCTATCCCTATCGTCACCGCGTGCGCGCGGTGATGCAGGCGCCAGCGAAGTTCATGAACGCCGAAGCCTCGATCGCCGAGGCGATGACGCGGCTTATGAATGAGCGCATCTCTTCGCTCTATGTGCGGCCGGCGGCAAGCGGGCAGGGCATGCCGCGGGCCTCCGAGACCGGCATCATCACCGAGCGCGACGTTCTGCGGGCCCTCGCCGCTCACGGAGCGGCCGCGCTGCAAATGTCGGTCGAGCAACTCATGAGCAAGCCGCTGGCGGTCGTCCCCGCGGACGCTTTCGTCTATCGCGCAATTGGCAGGATGAGCCGCTTGGGAGTGCGGCATCTCGGGGTCGTTGACGAGACCGATTGCGTGATCGGCGCCCTCTCGGCCCGAATCTCCTGCGGCTGCGCGCGAGCGAGGCAGTCTCGCTCGGCGACGAGATCGGCGAGGCCGGCGATGCGCGCGCCCTGGCGACAGCATGGGCCAAGCTGCCGCGGGTCGTGGCCGCGCTCGTGCGCGAAAGCGTGAGCGCGCGCGACATTGCCGCCGTGATTTCGCGCGAGCTCGGGGCGTTGACGCGCCAGGCCGCGGTCATGGCGGAACAGCGGATGCGCGAGGCGGGGCACGGTGCCGCCGAGTGCCCTTACGCAGTGGCGGTGCTTGGCTCGGCGGGCCGCGGCGAAAGCCTGCTTGCCATGGATCAGGACAACGCCCTGGTCTTCGCAACCGGCAAGCCCGGCAGCTCGACCGATCGATGGTTCGAGCAGCTCGGCATTCACGTCGCCGATATCCTGCACGAAGTCGGCGTGCCCTATTGCAAGGGCGGCGTCATGGCGAAATCGCCGCAATGGCGCGGCTCCATCACGACCTGGCAAAACCGGATCGGTGATTGGATCCGCCGCTCGGCGCCGCAGGACCTGCTGTCAGTGGACATCTTTTTCGATATGCGCCCGGTGCACGGCGATAGCGGCCTTTGCGCCAGCATCTGTCGCGATGCGTTCGATGCCGCCCGCGACCAGATCGGCTTTGCGAAATTGCTGGCCGAGGCTGCCGGCGGCATCGAAAGCGGCCTGGGATTTTTCGGGCAGTTCAGAACGAGGCGGGGGCGCGTCGATCTGAAGAAAACCGGGCTGTTCGGTGTCGTGACCGCGGCCCGGGTGCTCGCCGTACGCCATCACGTAATGGAACGTTCCACGCCGGCTCGGATTGCGGGCCTCAAGGCTCTGGGCATCGGCGGGGAGATGGATCTCGATGCGCTGATCGAGGCGCAAGGAATCTTTCTTGATCTGCTGATCGCTCAACAAATCGAAGACATCGAGAGCGGAACCGCGCCGACAAACGCGGTGGCGGTCGGGGCCATCTCCGCCCGCGATCGCGACCGGCTTCGCTTCGCATTCCGGGCCGTCCGCCACGTCGATGATCTTACCCGCGACCTCCTCCTCGGTTGAGGAGCATTCGGAGATCCAAGTCCCGGCGAATGCCGGAGCCGTTGTCATCGCGGCCACATAGCAAAAGGTCTTAGAGCAAAAAGTCTCAGACCAAAAAGTCTTAGAACGAATTGTTCGTTGTTTGACATGGCGCAAACCGGTAAGCCTGGATCTGCCACAATTGAAAAATGAGGCCATGGGAGGGCCTCATGTCGCAGCTGTCGGGCCATGTGTGGACGGCCCGTTCTGGCCTAAACTCAGCTGTCCCGACCCTCCCGGAACGGAGACCGCACATGGGCGAAACCGATCTTTCACGTATCCGGCAAGAGCCGCTGTTTCGCGAGCTCGTGGAGCAACGCACGCGCTTCGCATGGACCCTGTCCGCGGCGATGCTGGTCATCTATTTCGGGTTCATCCTGATCATCGCGTTCGCCCCCAAGGTCCTGGCTGTGCCGATCGCCGGCGGCGTCATGACGCTCGGCATCCCCGTCGGCCTGTTCGTCATCGTCTCGGCGTTCGTGCTCACGGGCATCTACGTCCAGCGGGCGAACTCGAGGTTCGACTCCTTGACCCATGATATTATGGAAAAGGTGAAGTGATGCGCATGCTTCCCGTCGCTCTGGCCGCGGCCTGCCTGCTCGCCGTCGCCGCCGGATGGTCCGACTCCATGGCCGCCGGGGCAATCGAAGGCGGCGGCCGCCAGGCCCTCAATGTTCCCGCCATCGTCATGTTCTTCATCTTCGTAGCCGCGACCCTCGGCATCACGAAATGGGCGGCGAACCGAACCCGGTCGGCCGCGGACTTCTACGCTGCCGGCGGCGGGATCACCGGATTTCAAAACGGACTTGCCATCGCCGGCGACTATATGTCGGCCGCGTCGTTTCTCGGCATTTCCGGCCTGGTTTTCGCGACCGGCTTCGATGGGCTGATCTATTCCGTCGGCTGGCTGGTCGGCTGGCCCATCATCCTTTTTCTCATCGCGGAGCGCCTGCGCAACCTCGGCAAGTACACCTTCGCCGATGTAGTGGCATTCCGGCTCGAGGCAACACCGACGCGGATACTCGCTGCGATCGGTACCTTGAGCGTGGTGGCCTTCTACCTGATCGCACAGATGGTCGGCGCCGGTAAGCTGATCGAGCTCCTGTTCGGTCTACCTTATCTCTACGCCGTCATGCTCGTGGGTGCCCTGATGATCGTGTATGTCGCCTTCGGCGGCATGGTGGCGACCACCTGGGTGCAAATCATCAAGGCGTGTCTGCTCCTCGGCGGCGCCACCTTCATGGCGTTCATGGTGCTTGCGCACTACGGCTTCTCGCCCGAGGCGATGTTCCGGACGGCCGTCGACGTCCATCCCAAGCACCTGGCCATCATGGCGCCGGGAGGTCTGGTCAGCGATCCCATCTCGGCGATTTCGCTCGGGCTTGCGCTGATGTTCGGCACCGCCGGTTTGCCGCATATCCTGATGCGGTTCTTCACCGTCCCGGATGCAAAGGCGGCACGCAAATCGGTGTTCTACGCCACCGGCTTCATCGGCTACTTCTACATCCTCACTTTCATCATCGGTTTCGGCGCCATCACGCTGCTGATGAATGATCCGAGCTACTTCAAGGTCGCGGCCAGCGGCGCCTACAACAAGGTCACCGATCTGCTCGGCGGCACCAATATGGCGGCCATTCATCTCGCCAATGCGGTCGGCGGCTCGCTCTTCCTCGGCTTCATCTCCGCGGTTGCGTTCGCCACCATCCTGGCGGTGGTCGCCGGGCTTACGCTCGCCGGGGCCTCGGCGGTGAGCCATGACCTTTATGCCTCGGTCATCGCCAAGGGCAAGGTTGCCGAGGACAAGGAGGTCCGCATCTCGAAGCTCTCCGCCATCGCGATCGGCATCGTCGCAATCGTGCTCGGCTACATCTTCGAGAACCAAAACGTCGCCTTCATGGTCGGGCTTGCCTTCGCCGTTGCGGCAAGCTGCAATTTCCCGGTCCTGCTGATGTCGGTGTTCTGGAAGGGAACGACGAGCCGGGGCGCACTCATCGGCGGTCTTCTCGGCCTCGCCTCCGCGGTCTTGATGGTCGTGCTCAGCCCGGCCGTATGGGTGAAGACCTTCGGATTCAAAGCTGCGCTCTTCCCCTACGACAACCCGGCGCTGTTCTCGATGACGATCGCGTTCGTCGGCATCTGGTTGTTCTCGAAAATCGATGCGAGCGCCCGCGCGCGGGCGGAGCAGGGCGCATTCGAAGCCCAGTTTGTCCGCTCCGAGACTGGCATCGGAGCGGCAGGAGCCTTGGCTCACTAATTAGGCCTTGGCTCACCAAGGCGAGCCTTGTGCCGAGCCGGGGCCGGGTGTCCGATTGGACACCCGGCCCTGGTTTCGTTGAAGCCGATGCATCATGCCGCAATCGTTCGACAGCCATAATCCGCCGTTTGACCGCTTGAACCACGAGCAAGTCAACGAATTGCGCTCGTCGCTCGACATCGGTTATTTCCGGCCCGGCGAGGTGATCGTCGAGCGCAACCGCGGCTCCGAGCATCTGCATGTCATCATCAAGGGCTCGGTCGAGGAGCGCGACGCCGATATGGTCGAGGCGGTCCTGGGCCCGAAGGACAGCTTCGATGCGCGCGCCGTCGTGCACGGCGCCGCCGGGGCGCACTACATCGCGGCGGAGGAGACGCTCTGCCATCTCGCGCCGCGATCGACCATCCTCGCACTGATCCAACGCAATCCCGGTTTCGCGGCCTTCTTCTACTCGGAAATTTCCCGCAAGCTCGAAGGCTACTCGCGCCGGCAGGGAGCCGAAGGCGTCGATTCGGTGCTGCGCGCGCGGGTGCGCGACTTGCGCCCGCACCCGGCCGTATTCATCGACGGCGCAGAGTCGATCGAGGCCGCGGGCCGGCTCATGCGCGACCGCGACAACAATGCCCTGTTCGTCCGCGACGCAGAGCGGATCGGGATTGTGACCGGGATGAACCTGTCGAAGGCGGTCGTTCTCGATCATCGGCCGCTCGATACGCCGGTGCGCGCGATATGCCACTTCGACGTCGTCTCCGTGGACCAGGATGATTTCATCTTCGAGGCGATCATCCTGATGACGCGCCACAGCAAGCGGCGGCTCGCCGTGCGGGCGGATGCCGGCTTCGTGGGGGTGCTCGAGGATATCGACATCCTGGGGCTGGTGGCCGGCAATTCGCAGCTGGTGCCCGGCCGCATCGACCGCGCGCAAAGCACCGACGATCTGGCACAAGCCGCTCAGGACATCCAACGTCAGGTTGAGCGTCTTGCCGTCGAGCGCGTACGCATCGAGGCGATTGCGGAAATCACCTCGGACCTCAATCGCAGGCTCTTCACCAAATTGTTCGAGATGACCGCACCGTCATCAATTCGCGACAGCGGCTGCCTGATGATCATGGGCTCGGAGGGGCGGGGCGAGCAGACGGTACGCACCGATCAGGACAATGGGCTCCTCCTCGCCGCGCCGGTGGCGCAATCCGATCTCGCGACCTTTCGCTCGGCCTTCACCGGTGCGCTCGATGCGTTCGGGTTTCCTCCTTGTCCCGGCAACGTGATGGTCCGCAATCCGCAGTGGTCGCAACCGGTCGAAGACTTCATCCGGCAGATCAAGACCTGGATCATGACGCCCGACGAGTTCAGCGCCATGAATCTGGGCATCTTCTTCGATGCTGTCGGTGTCGCGGGCCAGGGCGGTTTGGTGCAGCGTGCGAAGACGGCGATGGTGGAGATGATGCGGGGCGAGTCCGCCTACCTCGCCCATTTTGCGCGCTACATCGACCAGTTCGCCGGCGCCAGCGTCGGGATGCTGAGCTCGATCATGGCGAGCGTAGGTGTCGGAACTGATCTGATCGACATCAAGAAGTCCGGCACCTTTCCGATCGTTCATGGCATTCGAACGTTGTCGATCGAGCGCGGCGTCACCGTGACACCGACGGCCCGGCGCATCGAGACACTGGTGGCGGACGGCGTGCTCGGTAGCGAGCTCGGCCGCGAGCTCGCGAGCGCACTCTATTTTTTCATGGATATCCGGCTTCGCTCGCAGCTGCGCGCGGTCAAGACCGGACAACGGGAAATGGAATCGATCGTGCGCCTGAGCGAGCTCTCCACCTCCGACCGCGACCTGTTGCGCGATGCGCTGCGGGTCGTGAAGCAATTCCGCGAAGTGATCCGGCATCGCTACAATCTGGGGCTGTTCTGATGTCGATGTTCGGCCAGATTGGACGCCTCATCAATCGTATCGCCCTGTTGAATCCGGAATATCGTTTCCTGTTCGAGGCCGAGCCCGGGAACGAGGCCGTCTCTCTCGATTGCGAGACGACCGGCTTCGATCCGTGGGTCGATGACATCGTCAGCATCGCCGCGGTCCGTGTCAATGGTCGGCGCATCCACGCAAGCTCGGCCTTTCGTGCACTGGTCAAGCCGGAAGCGTCGATCCGCCCGGATTCAATCAAGGTCCACCAGCTGCGTCCAATGGATGTCGCGGGCGCGCGCCCGATGTTCGAGGTTCTGCCGGACCTGCTTCATTTCATCGGGTCACGGCCGCTGGTCGGATATTGGATCGATTTCGACGTCAGCATGCTCGACAAATATCTGCTCGCCATGATCAACACCCGATTGCCCAATCGACGGATCGATGTGTCAAAGCTCTATTACGATCGCAAATTTGCAACCGCGCCGCCTGGGACAAGGATCGATCTGCGCTACACGACGATCCTGACCGACCTCAGGCTGCCCCAGCGTGACCAGCACGACGCATTCGAGGATGCCCTCGGGGCAGCCGAGGCCTACCTGGTGCTTGAGGATATGCGCGAAAGAGGCGTGCGGCTGCCGCGCCAACGCTCGGCAATGCACGAGATCCCGCTCGCCTGACTGCATCGAGACGGGATCTGCCGGCAGGGGCCTCGACTGAGACAATCCGAAGCCAAGCGGTGATCTGCGCCTGACCTCGGTAGTGATCGGTTAATATTACCGACAAATCCCGTGCCGGCTTAACCCCCCGGGCAATGGCCGTCACCTAGACTGCACGCGGATGCCGGCAGCCGGGGCGGCTGCTCGTGCATTGGCGCCGGCGCATCGTGGCACGGCTGCTGGTGGGGGGAACAATGATCGGACGTTGCCTGAATCTGTGCGCGATCGCCGCGACGCTGGCGCTCGGCCTGGTGGTCGAGGCATTCGCCGGCTCCTGCTTTGGCGCGAATTGCGGCTGCGGACCGGCAATTGCGGTCGTCGAGCCGTGTCGCCCGCTGGTTGAGAGCTACCTGGTCAATCAGGGCCCGGTGTTCTCCGGACCGGGCCATTACCTGCGGCAAGCGGAGGACCCGGCACCCTGCTGCTATCCCTATGTGGGCTTCGTCTACAGCGGCTATCCCTACGGCGCCTATACTCAAGGCGTCTATCCGCGCGGCGCGTACAATCCTTATGCCGGCTACCCTTACGCGGAGCCGTATCCGTATTTCGGCCGGCTGCCTCACCGCGCCGCGCGCCGGCACGTGCGTCGCTCAGGTCCGATCCACTACCGCGCGCGCTAAGCAGGGTTTTATCGATTGGCCAACGGATGCGTCGGGGATGCGTTACTTAACAACTTCACGGCTTGACCGATGGCAGTCCAGCCTCGTGTACCGATGGAGGCGATGCGACCGTGCTCGGCAGTGAGCTTGTTCCAAGCTGAGCCGGACGCCTCGACAACAGCGTCGTAGTCGCACACGCGATTTGAGAGATAGCTTTGGCGCATACTGCCATGTTCTCGGTCGGGTTCAGCTCCGGGCTGGCGGGCGGCAGATGCAGAAGGCTGATGTTGGCCGGCACGTGCAGCTTGCGCGTTGTGTGCCAGCCGGCTTTGTCGAGTGTGAGTACCGCGTGCGCGCCCACCGTGACGCGGCGACTGATTTCGTTCAAATGATGCTGCATGGCTCCGGCATTGGCAAAAGGAAGCACAAGCGCGGCACCCATGTCGCGCGCCGGACAGATCGCGCCGAACAGATAGGCGTTGGCATAACGCTGATCCTTCGGCTGGCGCGGACGCGTCCCCTTCTTGGCCCACTGGTAGACCAAGCCGTTCTTCTGCCCGATCCGCATTTCATCCTGAACCAGATCTCGATCGGGGATCCAGCCAGGCGTGGCTTGCCCGCTAGCGCCTCAGCGACGCGCGTAGGAAAGTTTTTTAAAGCCTCAATGGTTTGCGGGTCCTGCTTGGGATGCTGGGGGCGCGGGCTCACTGCCAAGCCGAGCTCCTGAGGATGCGGCCAATCGACCTTCATCCAGATCAACATCGAAGCGCTCCATGATGATGCGCCTGAGATCACGCTCGCCAACGCACGACGCCATCGGTGGCGGGATCAGGTTGACCCACGATCCGCTTCAACTCTTGCTTTTGTTCGAGCGAGAGCTTCGGTGTAGGGCCGGGAGCTTTGCCGTTGATGAACCCCTCGGTACCTTCTCGTTGAAGCGTGCACCCAGTCTCGCAGCGTCTGGCGGTCCATTGCTCCAATCTCTGCGGCAGCTTCACGGCTCATCCCGTCGAGCACCGCTGCAAGCGACAATAACCGCCGCGCCTGCCCAGCATTCTCTGACCGCTTCGCCAAAAGCCTCAACTCGTCCGCACTCAAGTCCTGGCGCAATGGTACCGCTGCACCCATGGCCCCCTCGCAATCACTCTCCGCTCGCCACGCATCGAATGCAGTTCAAAGGGCGGGGGTATCTAAGCGGAGAAAAGACACTAGAATTGGATTACTCGATCACCTCGTCGGCGCGCGCGAGCAGCGTCGGCGGGATTTCGAGCCCGAGAGTCTTGGCAGTGGTCAGGTTAATAATGAGATCGAACTTGGTCGGTTGCTCGATCGGGATGTCGGCCGGCTTCGCTCCGCGTAGAATCTTGTCGACATACTCGGCAGTGCGCCGGAACAGCGCCGGCCAGTTTACACCATAGGACATCAGACCTCCCGCTTCGATATACTCACGGGAATTGTAATTCGTCGGCAGTCGCGCCCCGAGTGCCAGCGTGTTGATGCGAACTCGGTTGGTCAGGACGAGCGGGTCGCCAGCGACATAGAGGGCCTGCGCGCGACCTTTGAGCGTGCCGAATGCGGGCGCGATATCTTCGGGGTCCCAGATTTCGAGTGCGATGACATCAAGGCCGAGTAAGCGGGCCGTCGTCCGTACCTCGCCCATCTCCAGCACCGTGGTAGGATTACTGACATTGCCCAAGAAGGCGAACCGGTGGAGACCAGGGACCATCTCACGCAAGATTTCCAGCCGCTTCCCAGCAAGATCGGGTGTCAGGACCGACAGGCCGGTGACGTTGCCGCCAGGTCGCGCAAGGCTGGCGACGAGGCTGGTGCCGACCGGATCGCCCATTACCGCAGACACGATTGGGATGACCGCTGTCACCTGCTTTGCCGCTATCACCGGCGGCGTTGCATACGTGACAATGATATCGACTTTGAGTCGGACAAATTCGGCGGCGATCTCGGCGAGGCGCTCGCTGCGACCCTCCGCCCAACGATACTCAATTGCGATGGTCCGACCTTCGACCCAGCCGAGTTCGCGCAGCCGCTGCACAAAAGCGGCAACCCATTGGCTCATGGCTACAGGCGTACTCGTGCCAAGGAACCCGATGGTCGGCAGCTTGCCCGGCTGCTGCGCGCGCGCCGCGAGCGGCCACGCCGCTGCGCCGCCGAGCAGCGATATGACCTCGCGCCGTTTCACTCGATCACCTCGTCGGCGCGGGCGAGCAGCATCGGCGGTACATCGAGGCCGAGCGCCTTGGCGGTCTTGAGGTTGATGACAAGCTCGTACTTGGTCGGCGCCTGCACTGGAAGGTCGGCCGGCTTCTCACCCTTGAGGATGCGATCGACATAGCCGGCCGCACGGCGGAACGAATCGATCGGATCAGGCCCGTAGGAGATCAGGCCGCCAGCGGTGACCATGTAGCGGAAGGCGTAGACCGCCGGCAATCCGTGCCGAGCCGCGAGCATAGTAATCAAATTGCGATGAACCAACGCCGACGTGCTCGCCGTCACGATCATGCCTCCATTCGAGGAGCGCGCGAAGGCGGTGATGCTGCGCTCAATCTCGCTGGCGTCGCGCACGCCGACCACGCTCAACTCCACGTTAAACGACGGCGCCACAGCCTGGATCGCGCTCAAGAAAGCCGGCCCTATGGTAAGATCCCGAAGCACCGCCACCCGCATCACGCGAGGTGCGATCCCTTTGAGCAGCTCCAGCCATTTCGCGCCGAAGCCGAATTCCCAGGGGGTAAAACCGGTGGCGTTCCCGCCCGGGCGCGCCAAGCTCGCGACAACGCCCAGGCCGACCGGGTCGCCGACGTTCGCGAACACGATGGGCACGGTGCGGGTGGCCTGCTGCAGTGCTTGAACGCTTGGGGTGGCCGAGGCCAAAACGACGTCCGGCGCGAGCGCCAGAAGCTCCTCGGCATATCTCTGAAAGCTACTGGCGTCGCCCGCTGCCCAGCGGTAGTCGATCCGTACGTTGCCGCCGTCGGTCCAGCCCAATTGCTGCAGCCCCTGCAGGAACGCCGCGATGCGGGCCTTTCCTTCCGCGTCGTCCGCGGCCAAGTTCATAAGCACGCCGATCCGCCGCATTCGCTCCGGCTGCTGCGCGCGCGCCGCGAGGGGCCATGCGATTGCCGCGCCACCGGTGAGCGTGAGGAACTCGCGCCGTTTCAATTGATCGAATTGCATTCGGTCTCCCGCCAAGAGCCGGGACCCGGTGCAGGATATCAAATTTGGGGAGACCGGTCAGCGGGTATGCCAAACCATTTTCTGCAACCGAGCAGCCGGTTGCACTGCACATCCGGGGTCTGCAGTGGGTCAAAGCACTAAATCGCTTGCGCGCTATGCCCACGTCGCCACCGGCATGATCTCCGCCGTCGAGAGCCCGCTCGACATGCTGGCGCAGCCGCCAGCACGACCACACCGAACTGAAACGATCTACATCACAACCTCGATCCCGATGAGATAATTAATCCCGCCCAGATCGAGAGATCGAGACCATGGCCGGCGAAATAGCGCTCAATCGGCCTTCTCAGCAGCACACCTGAAAAATTTCTTGAGCGCGTCGAGCAGCTTTTCGCGCCGCAAGTCGAGCAGGAGAGCAAAAGCCGATGCCATTGAGCTTGCAACGGCTCAAGCATCATTGCCGGGATTGGCGTGTTATCTGTTTATCGGCCTCATGCGCGCTGCTGCCGATGACCAGTCAGATGCGGGTCTCCGGCAGGTCCGATACTGTCGGCTCCGCGTTCCTCGCGATAGCGCTTCGCAGGGTTACTTCGCGGTGAGCTTGCACTCCATGCGGCGGACTGCCTCGGCCGCGTATTTCTTATCCGGCGCCAGCACGGCCGCGGATCGAAAATCGGCAAGCGCTTTGGCAAAGTCCTTTTTCAATTCATAAGCACGTCCGCGCTGAAAAAGTGCATCACCGCTCTTCGGATCAAGCGCAATTGCCGCGTTCAAGTCGGTGATTGCGCGATCGTAGTCCTCCTTCCTGTAACGGTAGATGTAGCCCCGGATGAGGTAAGCGCGGAAGTTCTTCGGGTCGAGCCGGATCGCTTCATCCAAGTCGGCAATGGCGCGGTCATAGTCTCCGTTTCCTTCGTAGGAATCGCCGCGGCCGAAGTACGCCATAGAATTTTTCGGATCAAGCCGGATCGCGTCAGTGAAATCAGCAATGGCGCGATCGTAGTCGCCTTTCGCCTGATACTCCCGGCCGCGCGCCGCGTAGGTGATGGCAACAGTCGTCGTGAACTCATCAACCGGCTCGCTGCCGGTAAGCCATCTGAATATCGCGCCTCCTATTTGGCGAACGGTTAAAAATACTCCGAAAACCATAGAGCAGACGATCGGAATGAAGGTACCGACAATGACGACGTCCGAAAGCGTTTTCGCTCTGGGAGCTGTGGACGCGATGAGCATGCCGGCAAACGGCGCGGCGGCCATATAAAGCCAGTACAGGCGCTCGCGATCCACACGCCCATTCAACAGAACAGACGCCGCCACATAAGTGACATTGATGAGCGCAAACGGCAGCAAAAAAACGATCAGGATAAGCTCGCCAGAGCGGTCATGGATGTAGTCGTCCCAGCCTGCAATCCACATTGCGAACAAGCAAAACAGCAGCGCGAAGAACAGCCAGCCGAGCGCTGAATTGAGAGCCCGCTGCAAAATGAAAATTGTACGACCTTCACACTGCGGATCAGACATTTCGGTGCCTAAAGGAACTCAGTCAAGCACAACAAAACCGATCAGCACCATTCCGCCAATGATCATCAAGGCGCCCAGCAAGCAAAAAAACCACACTTTGCCTGCGTTGAAGTAGCTGGTCCAGGGCATGAGCGCTTGCGGCGGAACCCCGGTGAATTCCGCAATCTGCCTTGCCGCCCGGGAAGTCGTTTCGGGATCATCGCCCGCCAGCCATCGTCTCTTCCCCGAGCGCAGCAGCAGGACGATCATGCACGCATGGTGCTCGGGGTCATGCATCACGAGCGGCACGAGTGCCAGGATCTCGCTGATTGGCACGACGATGAGCGACGATGGAATGCCGAACCTGCGTCGGCGGAACTCCGCAGCTCCGGTTTTGTTGTCGAATGCGTATGTGGTGCTGAAGAGAAAGTCGCCCACCTTGACGGTAAGCCTTTCCGGAGTGCTCTCCAGGATCCTGTACATCTGTGATCGCCGGCGTCTCGAAGTGGATATTTATCCCAAGCTCACATTGCCACTCTTGATTACCTTTTAGCACGGTGCCCGCCGCCTCCATAGGCGCATTCCATAAGCTGGAGGAACACACCCTATTACATTTAAGAAACGTGAGAGTGTGCATCACAGCAAATTTGCTCCCCGATTGGCAGCTATGGGTCATAACCCGCCCCGCCTCGCCCAATAGCCATGTCAGCTTCCGCCAGCTGCGGACTTGGTCCGCGCGAGCAACCGTTGGTCAAGCCGTCCAACTCTCCTTAGCTCCTTAGCGCATCCCGCTCATTTCAATCCAAAGCTCAGCCGTCATTGCCGGACTTGATCCGGCAATCCATCTGCTCAAGAAGATGGACCCGCGGGTCAAGCCCGCGGGTGACCATTGTGGGCTGCATCGGTTGGACCGGAATGCGCGCTAATTCATTCCGGCGAGGTGCTTGCTGACAATGTAGAGGGCGAGTGCGGCGGCATTGGAGACGTTGAGGCTCTTGATCCGGCCGGGGAGATCGAGGCGGGCGACACGATCGCAGGTGGCCCGCGTCAATTGCCGCAGCCCCTTGCCCTCGGCGCCCAGGATCAGCGCGAGCGGAGAATGCAGGGCTGCGTTTCCGAGGTCGCGCTCCCCGGTGCCGTCGAGGCCGACCAGGAGATATCCGCGCTCGCGCAGCCGCTCGAGCGCGCGGGCAAGATTTTGCACGGTGACGATGGGCACGTATTCGAGCGCACCCGAAGCGGACTTCGCGAGCACGCCGGTCGCTTCCGGGCTGTGGCGCGCGGTCACGACCACCGCGGTCACGGCGAAAGCTGCCGCGGTGCGCAGGATCGCGCCCACGTTATGAGGGTCGGTGATCTGGTCGAGCGCGAGCACGATGCCGCCGGGCTCGATCTCGTCGAGATCAGGCGAGGGGAGCGGATCGGCCTCCGCCAGGAGCCCGTTATGAACGGCATCGGGGGAAAGACGGTGCGCGATCCTCTCGGGGCGAACGAGCTCGGGTTCAAGGCCGAGCGGCACGCCGTCCGCGGCGAGACGGCGCGCCGCATTCTCTGTTGCAAGCAACCGGCGGATTTGCCGCGACGGATTTTCCAGCGCGGCTTTCACGCTGTGCCAGCCATAGATGATGGCGGTCCCGTCGCCCGCCGGGCGCACCGGATTGCCGCGCGGCGAACGCGCCTTGTCCTTGCGTGCCTTCGCCTTGTGCGTCCAGCGCCTGCTCGCGCTGACGGGTTTGCCTGGTCTGTGAGGAGGCATGGTAACTAAGCTTATCATGCATCCAGCCACGCAGCAGTCCGCCCGGCACGGCACGATCATCCGCGCATTGGCCGTCCTCGCTTGTGCGGGTATCCCCTCGGCTTCCGCGTCGGCGGCGGAGACGAAAGCCCAGCAGCTCTCGTTCGGCGGCTACGAACGCCAGTATGTCCTGTCGGCGCCGACATCGTCCCGGCGCTCGCTCCCGACAGTACTTGCGCTCCACGGCAGCTTGCTCAATGCGCAGATAATGAACACGAGCCTGGGCCTTGGACCGCTCGTCGAGCGCGAAGGCCTGGTGGCGGTCTATCCAAATGCGGTGGCGGGGCAGTGGAACGACGGGCGCCCGGCGGCCGCCGCCTGGGCGGGCAGGCGGGTCGATGATGTCGCGTTCATTCGCAAGCTGGTCGAACATCTCGTGCGCACCGGGGTTTCCGATCCACAGCGGCTCTACGTGGCGGGGTTTTCCAATGGCGGCATGATGGCGCTGCGCCTCATGTGCGAGGCGCCCGAGCTTATGGCTGCTGCGGCGCCGATCAGTGCCAGCTTCCCGGTCGAGCTTGCGGACGGTTGCAACGCGCCACGACCGACGCCAATGCTGGTGATGAATGGAACGGCCGATCCGTTTGTGCCCTACGGCGGCGGCGAGCTCGCGTTCGGCGGCGGACGCGTGCTCTCGACCATTGCGACAATTGGTTTTCTGCGCAAGGCCAACGGCTGCGCCGACGGCGTCAAGCTCGATCGATTGCCGGATGTCGACCGCAATGATGGTTCCCGCGTTGTTATCGAGAGCTGGACGAATTGCGCTTCATCCGCGCCGGTCGTGCTGTATCGGATAGAGGGTGGCGGCCACCGCATTCCGAGCCGGGACCCCGGGGTGTCCCTCGTCGACGCCCTGCTCGGGAAAATGAACCACGATTTCGACGCCGCGAAGGCGATATGGAGCTTCTTCAAGGACAAGAAGAAATGAAAGCCTGCGCCCGCCACGTGATCGCAGCGCAATCCAAACCGCAGGTTACGCGCTGCCGCTAACCTGCCCGGCTTTGCGGATTGAGCGGCGTTCCGCGCTCATAGCCGGCTGTATTCGATGCGACGACCACATCGGGCTCCGGCTGGAAATTGACCACAGCCGGCAAGCGAATTGCGATCGCGTGATACGCATAGAGAGAGCGGCTTTGCGCCGCAAACGCGCGGTTGAGAAGCTCTTCGCCGCCGCGGCAATGCGGACATATTCACTGAGCTTGTTCTTGAGCACCTTGAGGCCGACGGATCGCATCGGGGCTGATGGTAGCTGCCGGGAGCCACCATCGTCCAACCGATTTCGAGATGCCTTGCCGAAAAAGGAGCAGAAGCTCGAGGCAACGGCGCGTTGGTGCGGTTGACACCGCCCAACTCGCTCCCCATAAACCCGGCTTGCCAATGGCAACACGCAGCCACGAGAATGCGATGCTCGATGGCGGGGGAGTGTCCCGAGCGGCAAAGGGGGCGGACTGTAAATCCGCTGGCTTACGCCTTCGTAGGTTCGAGTCCTACCTCCCCCACCAACCAGGGATCAGGGATCAGGGATCAGGGATCAGGGATGAGTCATCAGACGAACAAGTGGAGTTGTGCCAGCTTTCTGATTACTGACCGCTGATAACTGATTTCGGATGCGGGTGTAGCTCAATGGTAGAGCAACAGCCTTCCAAGCTGATGACGAGGGTTCGATTCCCTTCACCCGCTCCAATGACACTCGTCCGATGAGCAACGAGCCTCTCCTCGGGGTGAAGGCCTGCGTCTTCGATGCCTACGGGACGCTGTTCGATTTTGCTTCGGCGGCAAGGGGCTGCCGCGACGTGCTCGGGGACGGCGTCGAGAAGCTGACCGCTCTGTGGCGGGACAAGCAGCTGCAATATACGTGGCTGCGTGCGCTGCAAGGCCGGCACGCGGATTTCTGGCAGGTCACCGGCGATGCGCTCGACTTCGCATTGGAGACTTTGGCGATCGACACGCCGGGCTTGCGCGACCGCCTGATGAGCCTCTACCTGACGCTCGCTGCATTTCCGGAAGTCCCGGATGTCCTCACGCTTCTGAAAAAAGCAGGCATGCGGACCGCGATCCTGTCAAACGGCTCGCCAATGATGCTCAAGGCGGTCGTCACGGCAGCCGGGCTGGAGCCACTGCTCGATGCGGTGCTCTCGGTCGAGGAGGTCGGCGTCTACAAGCCGCATCCCAAGGTCTATCAGCTTGCGGTCGACCGGCTTGCAATGCCCGCCGGTGCGATCGCCTTCCAATCGTCGAATGCCTGGGACGCCTACGCTGCCTCGGCATTCGGGATGCAGGTCGTATGGTGCAATCGCTATGGGCAGCGGCCTGAACGATTGCCCGGCACTCCCGATCGCAGCGTAAGATCACTGGCCGACCTGCCAAAGCTGGTCGGTGCGGTGTAATTGAGCCGCAGACATGAATGCCGGAGCGCGGAGTGCGAAATCGACTTTGAAGCGCGTGGCCGTTATGGATCTGAGAGTGGCCGCCGCTGCGCACCCGAAGCGCGCCACCGATCAGCCGGCGACGTCGGAAGCTTGCTTCGGCTTGAGAAACTCCTGCACCGCCAACACCGTGCGGGCGGGATCCTCCTCCTGCGGCACATGACCGAGATCATCGAAGATCACCAACTTGCTGCCGGTGATGTCCGCATGGAAGCGGTGAGCCATCTCGGGCGGGGTCAGGCGGTCGCGCGCTCCCCATAGGATGAGGGTTGGCAGCTTGAGCTCCGGGATGCGGTGCTGGAGAGCGCCGAACGGCTGGCGCTGCCGCGTGCGCTCGAACAGGGCTACGCGATTGCCTTCACGCCGCGCGAGCTCGTAGGAGCATTCCACCATTTCCGGCGTCACCTTGCTGGGATCGCCGAAGACATCGCGGATGCTTTGTTCGACAAGGCGGCGGGGAAGCGTGTTCCTCACCAGCCAGTCGATCCTCGGCAGCTCCGCCAACCGAAAAGCGAGGGGGACCGAAATTGCGGGTGTGGAATAGCCGCCGGAATCGACGAGAATGAGCCTCTCCACGCGCGATGGATACGTCAGTGCCGTGCGCCATGATATCGTGCCGCCGAGCGAGTTGCCGCCGAGGACGCAGCGCTTGATCCCGAGCCGGTCGAGAATGGCGATGACCGTGCCGATGTCATTGTCGAATCCGGAAGATTCCGTCGGGCGACGGACCGGTCAGCCCAAATCCGGGCAGATCAAAGCGGACGACGCGTCGCTGTTCCTTGAGCGCCGCCGCCCAACCGTCCCAGGTGTGAAGGGATGAGGATGTGCCGTGGATGAGGACGATCGGGCATGCATCCTCGCGCGGCCCCTCGTCGCGCACATGCACCCGCATTCCCGCTACTTCGAGGAAGACCGACGGCGCGGGCGCCCAGCGGCCGCGCAGCTCCTCCACATCACGCTCGGGTGCCCAGGTCGTTGCAAGATACCCACCGACCAGAAGCGCCAGGGCAATCAGGATGCCGCCGGTGATCATCATCAGTCCCACGCACTCAATAGCCTTGCTGACCGCACGGCGGCGCCCCGGCGATCAATAGTGATACCGACACGCAGCAATTTCCAATTGCTGAGCGGCGCCCTTGCCGGAAACTCGGTGGACGACCCGATGCTCGCCGGTGATCCGGCGTGACCACCATCCGGCGAGGTCATGTTTGAGCGGCTCTGGTTTCCCGAGCCCTCTGAAAGGACTTCTGCGGATGTCCTTGATGAGGTCGTTTATTGATTGCAGGACTTTCTCGTCAGTCGATTGCCAATGCAGATAGTCTTCCCATGCCGCTTGCGTCCAGACGAGCCTCATCGGCGGGTGATGCCACTTTCGATCACCTCATGCTCGGTCAGCGTCCCGGCGTCTGCGCTCTCGATGGAATGCAGCAAGCGTGCTGCATTGGCCGGACTGCGCAGCAGATGCAACGTCTCCATGATGCTCTCATATTCGTCCTCGGAGATCATCACGACGCTGCGCGCATTCTGGCGCGTGACCACGAGAGGGGCGCGGCTGTCGCATACCTTGTCCATGTACTCCGCGAGGTGGGTGCGAAGTTCAGTGTAGGACACGTGGCTCATGGCAAGCTCATTG
Organism: uncultured Alphaproteobacteria bacterium; assembly: GCA_963820365.1. Taxonomy (GTDB): domain Bacteria; phylum Pseudomonadota; class Alphaproteobacteria; order Rhizobiales; family Xanthobacteraceae; genus VAZQ01. The sequence continues at coordinate 42,189 of CAWFZR010000022.1, forward strand.
AGCATTGGCGGGATGTACGTATATATGTACAGGCATGGATAGCCGTCAAGGCTGCCACTATGCTGTCGGGCCCAAATCTTCAGCCTGGAATACCGCGATGATAAGCGTGCCTGCGCTCGTCCTCCTCGCCCTCGTCGCCGGTCTGGCCGGCGTCGAGGCCGCGGCGGCGCAAACCTATCCGACGCGCACGGTGCGGTTCATCATTCCCTTCGGGCCCGCGAGCGCATCGGATATCACGGCGCGACTGTTCGCGGATCGGCTGAGCGCGCGATGGGGCAAGCCGGTGGTGGTCGAGAATCGTCCGGGCGGCGATGGTCTCGTCGCCATCGGTGCATTCACCGGCGCCGGCGACGACCACACGCTCCTGTTCGGACCAGCGGGAACTTTTGCCGTTCATCCCTACGAATACGACAAGCTTCCCTACAGTGCCGAGCGTGACCTTCTTCCGATCTCGAACGTCTCCACCATCATCCTGGCATTCTCGACGCCGCAGTCGCTCAAGCTCGGCTCGCTGGACGAATTCGTGGCTCTCGCCCGCGCGCAGCCGGGACAGCTCAACGCGGCTGCCGCCTCCGGCAATGCCGATTTTCTGCTGTTCGGGTTCCTCAAGAGCAGCGGCTTGCAGGTGGCCAAAGTCCCCTATCGCGACATCCTCCAGGCGCCCAACGATCTGGCCGAGGCGCGCATCCAAGCCTTGATGACGTCGCTCGCGGTGGTGCTGCCGCAGATGCAGGCGGGCAGGGTCAGGGTGCTTGCCGTGACCAGCCGCCGGCGGGCACCGACCGCGCCCGATATTCCGACCGTGGTCGAGGCCGGCTATCCAGCACTGGAAATGGAAAGTGTCGTGGGCTTGTTCGGGCCGCGCGGGATGGCGATGGATCTGCGTGAACGCATCGCTGGCGACCTTGCGGCGGTGTTCGATCCCGTCATTCGCCAACGGCTGGAGGCAACCGGGCAGATCGTCAATCTCCGCGGCCCGGCCGAGTTCGCTGCCGCGATCGAGGAGCAGCGCGCCAAAATGGCGGCGATCGCCAAGGTCCTCGGCATCAGGCCGGTGCAATGAACGCGCTGGCGCACGTCATCGGAGGTTCACTGCAGGTCGCGCAGGGCTTGCAAAACCTTCGCCCATAGGGCATCTACAACGGGCGGCGGACCTTGGGGCCGCCGCAAGCGTTTCCGGAGGAGTGTAGCTCAATGGCTAGAGCACCGGTCTCCAAAACCGGGGGTTGGGGGTTCGAGTCCCTCCACTCCTGCCAGGCATAGTCCGGCTCAGTCAAAAAGGTTCAAGTTCCTCAATCAATTGAGCCGCACACCTGAAGTGAGCGGCAGGCAAGCTATGGCGAAGATCAGTCCGTTCAAGTTCATGCAGGAAGTGCGCGCCGAGGCCCAAAAGGTCACTTGGCCGACCCGGCGCGAGACCGCCGTCACCACTGCCATGGTGTTCGTCATGGTCGCCATCGCGTCGGTCTTCTTCCTGGTGGCAGACCAGATCATGCGCTTCGTCGTCACCCTGGTGCTCGGTATCGGCGGCTGAGGGGGCAGGCAGAATGACAGACAAGCACTGGTACATCGTGCAGGCCTATTCGAATTTCGAGCGCAAGGTCGCCGAATTCCATCCGCGAGCAGGCGAAGCAGCGTCATCTTGATCACCTGTTCGAGGAAGTCATGGTGCCGACCGAGAAGGTGGTGGAGGTCCGCCGCGGACAGAAGATCGATGCCGAGCGCAAATTCTTTCCCGGCTATGTGCTGGTCAAGATGGATTTGACCGACGAGGCCTATCATCTGATCAAGAATACGCCGAAGGTGACCGGCTTTCTCGGAGCCGATAACAAGCCGAAGCCGATCTCTGACGCGGAGGCACAGCGCATCCTGCACCAGGTGCAGGAGGGCATCGAGCGCCCCAAGCCCTCCGTCTCCTTCGAGGTCGGCGAGCAGGTACGCGTGTCGGAAGGCCCCTTCGCGTCCTTCAATGGCGTGGTAGAGGAAGTCGACGACGGCCGCTCGCGCCTCAAGGTGGCGGTCTCGATTTTCGGCCGACCAACGCGCGTCGAGCTCGAAATGGGACAGGTCGAAAAACTGTAGACAGACGACAGAAGACAGAGGACAGATTCAGAAGAGGGAACATAGCCGGGTTGCAGGTCACCCAATCCGTCTTCCGTCGTCTGTCGTCCGTCGCCTGAGCGGAGCGAAGCGCAATGGCCAAGAAAATCACGGGCTACATCAAGCTGCAGGTGCCGGCAGGCGCGGCCAATCCCTCGCCGCCGATCGGGCCGGCGCTCGGGCAGCGCGGCCTCGCCATCATGGAGTTCTGCAAGCAGTTCAATGCGCAGACCCAGAACATGGAGAAAGGATCGCCAATTCCCGTGGTCATCACCGTCTACCAGGACCGTTCCTTCACCTTCGAGATGCGAACGCCCCCGGTATCCTATTTCATCAAGAAGGCGGCCAGGGTCGAAAGCGGATCGAAGACCCCCGGGCGCGACAGGGCCGGCACCGTGACCAAGGCGCAGGTCAAGGAAATCGCCGAGAAGAAGATGAAGGATTTGAACTGCGACAGCATCGATGCCGCCATGCGCATGGTGGAAGGCTCCGCCCGCTCCATGGGCATCGAGGTCGGGGAGTAGAAACCATGACCAATCTAGGAAAACGCACGACTGCGGTGCGCGAGGGCGTCGATCGCAGCAAGCTCTATCCGCTCGAGGAAGCGGTGAAGATGGTCAAGGACAGGGCCAAGGCCAAGTTCGATGAGACGATCGAGATTGCGATGAATCTCGGCGTCGATCCGCGCCATGCCGACCAGATGGTGCGCGGCGTGGTCAACCTGCCGAATGGCTCCGGCCGCAGCGTGCGGGTTGCCGTTTTCGCGCGCGGTGCAAAGGCCGACGAAGCCAAGGCGGCAGGCGCCGACGTCGTGGGCGCCGAGGACCTCGCCGAAAAGGTGCAGGCCGGCGACATCAACTTCGATCGCTGCATTGCCACCCCCGATCTCATGCCGCTGGTGGGCAGGCTGGGCAAGGTCCTGGGACCGCGCGGCATGATGCCGAACCCCAAGGTCGGCACGGTCACCATGGACGTGACCACCGCGGTCAAGGGCGCCAAGGGCGGCTCGGTCGAGTTCCGCGTCGAGAAGGCCGGCATCGTGCAGGCCGGCGTGGGCAAGGCGTCATTTGCTGCCGACAAGCTCGTCGCCAACATCAAGGCCTTTGCCGATGCCGTTCAGAAGGCCAAGCCCGCCGGCGCCAAGGGCACGTTCGTCAATCGTGTCGCCATCTCCTCGAGCATGGGACCGGGCGTCAAGGTCGAGCCGTCGTCGCTGTTTTAACAGGGAACGGATGTCAGATCTCAGAGAGGACGACTGTCCTCTGATCTCTGTCATCTGAGTTCCTGTGTTGCAATCCTTGCGCCCTCGACGAGCGATTTGAGCTTCGCCCACATGATGGTGGGGTGAACGCGCTGTGCAAACGGGCTCTGGGCGAAGCCGCAGTCGGTGCCGCCCATGACATTTTCCCGTCCCACGATTTTGGCCAGCCGCACGATACGCTGGGCGACCAGCTCGGGATGCTCGACGATGTTGGTGGCATGGCTGATGACGCCCGGAATCAACACCTTGCCGGACGGCAGCTTGACCGTGCGCCAAACCACCCACTCGTGCTCGTGCCGCGGATTGGCCGCTTCGAACTGATAGGCGCCGACATTCACCTGCAGCATGAGATCGACGATATCCTTCATCGGCACGTCGAAAGCATGCGGTCCGTTCCAGCTGCCCCAGCAAATATGATAGCGCGAGCACTCCCGCGGAATGCCGGCGAGCGCATGATTGAGTGCGTCGATGCGCAGCTGCGCCCATTGGCGGTACTGCGCGTGGGTCAGCGGGGGCACCATCTTCTCGTGCATATAGGGCAGGAAGGCATCGTCGATCTGAACGTAAAGACCCGCATCGACGATCGTCTTGTATTCCTGGTGCAGGCAGTCGGCGAGAGCGAGCAGGAGGCTCTGGTCGTCGGGATAATGCTCGTTCTTGGCATTCGGCAATGCGCTTGCCGGCGCAACCACCGGCAGGAACGCGTCCTTGACCCCCGCTTTCGCGACCGCCGCCTTGAGATTTGCGATGTCGCGCTTGACCTGGGTATCGCTGTAGCGGAGCGCGCCGTTGACGACGAAGCGCGAGCCGAGCCTTTTGCTCAAGCCCGAAGCCCGGTCGTACTCGGCGTAGAATTCCGGAAAGGCCACGCGGTCCTGTCCGCCGCCCACGAACGCAAGGGGATCTCTCGCCTCCTCGGGCGTGAGTGCCCGGCTGGTGACGCCGCTGAGGCGGTCGTGGACATAAAAAGCCCAGTTGCGGCCCTTGCTGAACTCGCCGTCGCTGACGATGTCGATCCCGGCGTCTGCCTGCTGACGCACGACTTCCGCGATCGACTGCTTCAGGCATTCCTCGTAGGCGGCCTGGTCGTAGGGCTTGCGATCCTCGATGGCGTGCAGGAACTCGACGAGCTGCGGCGGCCTTACCAGACTGCCGACGTGGGTGGTCAGGATGCGATCGGCGTTGCCGGCCATCGCTATCCCAGCGCTGCGTCGATCTTGTCGTAATACCTCTTCACGAGCTCGATATTGCTGGGGAATGCCAGGGGTTGCGCCGACTTGAGAGCGTCGTTGAGCTCGCTTAGCAATTGCTTCTTTTCGTTTTCTGGGATTGTCTTGTCGGCGGCAACGTCGTCGATCTCTTTCTTGAGGGCGGTCTGCGGATCGGTGAACGCCTTGGTCTGCGGATCGATCGCGGCCATGACCATCGAAATGTTGGCGGCGACAGCCTCGTACTCCGCATAGGTCTTGAAGCCGTGCTTGCGGGTGACCGCCTCGAGCTCGGTTTCATATTTGGAGCTGGGCTTGCCGGCAGATGCCGCGCCTTGCATCTTTTCCACTACCGCCGACATGTCCTTTTGCGCGGCGATGAACGCCTCGACGTGCTTCTCGGTGAGCTTGATTTGCGGCATCGCCGGCTGCGCCGGCGCAAGGGTCGGCAGACAGGCGAAGGCCACCAAGGCCGCAATCATGGCGCAAAGCATATGGTGCATGGCGGAGACCCCCCCAAAAGGTTGTGAATCGCGCTTCCACTAGACGGCTTCGGTGACGAAAATTGGACCCCGCAGGAAAGGCGTCCTCTCGCTGGGCCGAAGCGCCCCCTCGGTGGTGCGCAGCCACGGGATGGAGTTCCGGCCAAACCTAGTTCGGTGTGATTTGAAGTTGCTGCCGGCTGCTGCCGGCTCGTGTCGCAGCTGCAAAATTAAAAACCGCACTAGAATCATGCAGTTGCTGGTGTTCCTTCGATTCCGAAGTTCGCATCAGAGCTGCCGCAGGAGCTTGCGAGCCCGCAAGTGCTTGCGAGCCAAGTGCCTGCGAGCCTCGGCATCGGGACCCTTAGCGAATAGTTTGCAATTCCCCTTGGCAAAAGCGGGAGCAGCCGTTACATAGGCAACAGGGCGTGCCGGCCCAGTGCATCGGCGCGCTTTCGTGCGCTTCATGGAAAGATGCAAATTGGGGCTCTGCTTCCTTTTGGACATCCTGCGGGGTCGATCTGGGGGGCGGCGAGAGGTCCGACATATTTTCCTTGAACGCCAGTGGTTTCCGGATGTTTCCGGAAGTCAATCCTGTCCAAGACTGCAGGTGCCGCGTTGGAGGCTTAAAGTAAGAGGCCTGCACAGACGGGGAAGACCGATTTGGGGCAAATGCCCCGCGACCGGTTCGAACCTCGATAGCCGACCGTGGTGGTTTGCTCACCCGGCCGGGCGGCAGGATACGAGGAGCGTCGTCCCGGCCGTCCTCTGAAGGCCGGAAGGACGGGCAGGTCGCAACCGGCGGTCCCGGGAACTGACGGGCGCCAAGCGGAAAGAGCTTGCAGTGGATCGAGCGGCCAAGAAGGAGCTCGTCGCGACCCTCAACGGTGTCTTTCGAGACGCCAATGTCGTGGTCGTCGCTCACTATTCCGGGCTCAACGTCGCGCAGATGCAGACCCTGCGCAGGCACATGAAGCACGCGGGCGCGGCGGTGAAGGTGGCAAAGAACCGTCTTGCCAAGATCGCCCTGGAAGGGACGGATGCTGCCACGATCGTCCCCCTGCTCAAGGGGCCGACTCTGATCGCTTATTCCGGCGATCCGGTGGTCGCGCCCAAGGTCGCCGCCGACTTTGCCAAGGCGCATGAAAAGTTCGTGATTCTTGGCGGGGCGATGGGCAAGACCGCCCTCGATGCCAACGGCGTCAAAGCCCTGGCAGCGCTGCCGTCGCTCGACGAGCTGCGCGCCAGGATCGTCGGGCTCATTGTGGCGCCGGCAACCAAGATCGCCCAGCTCGTCAATGCTCCCGCCGCCAAGGTCGCCCGCGTGGTGCAAGCCTATGCCAGCAAGGGCGAGGTGGGGTGACAAGCTTTGGCTTTGCAAACTCGACCGTTCCCGAACCCATGAAGGATGTTCAATGGCTGATCTCCAAAAGCTCGTCGACAATCTCTCGCAACTGACCGTGCTCGAGGCCGCCGACCTTGCCAAGATGCTGGAAGAGAAATGGGGCGTATCCGCCGCAGCTGCGGTGGCGGTGGCTGCCGCTCCCGCGGCCGGTGCCGCGCCGGCCGAGGAGAAAACCGAGTTCACCGTGGTCCTGACCTCGCATGGCGAGAAGAAGATCGAGGTGATCAAGGAGGTCCGCGCGCTCACCGGCTTGGGTCTCAAGGAAGCCAAGGAGCTGGTCGAAGGTTCGCCCAAAGCGGTCAAGGAGGGCGTGAGCAAGGACGAAGCCGAGAAGGTCAAGGCCCAGCTCGAAAAGGCGGGCGCCAAGGTTGAGCTGAAGTAAGGGCAAGCTTGCTTCAGCGAAATCCCCGGGCGAGCGCAGTGAGACCGGGGATCGCGGGGTAAGGAAGCAAGCGCGTGCCCCCAGCCACCACCCCAACCCCTTCCCACAAGGGGGATGGAGTGCACCGAGATTGCAGCACGATCGTTCCGTTTGCAGTGACGCGTGACGCGAAACACAAATCGGTGATTTCGGGTTAAGTCCCCTGGAATCGCCCATATCTGCGGCCAGCGGCGGCAGAGAGGCGACGGTTCGGCGGCAGGCCGAATCGCATAAACAATGCAGGCTTCGACGCTTGTCCTGATGGTCGCGATGGATTGCGGCTTTCCGGAGAGTCGTCCCGGCCCGGCGGTTCGGCAAAGCGAGAGATGAGATGGCGCAGACGTTCACAGGTCGCAAGCGCGTTCGCAAATTTTTCGGCAAAATTCACGAAGTGGCGGAGATGCCGAACCTCATCGAGGTTCAGAAGGCATCGTATGACCAATTCCTGCTGGTCAAGGAACCCGTAGGCGGCCGGCCCGACGAAGGGCTTCAGACCGTGTTCAAGTCGGTGTTCCCGATCTCAGATTTCTCCAACACCTCGATGCTCGAGTTCGTCAAGTACGAATTCGAGCCGCCCAAGTACGATGTCGACGAGTGCCGCCAGCGCGGCATGACCTATGCCGCGCCGTTGAAGGTGACCTTGCGCCTCATCGTATTCGATGTCGACGAGGAGACCGGTGCGAAGTCGGTCAAGGACATCAAGGAGCAGGACGTCTACATGGGCGATATCCCGCTCATGACCAACAACGGCACGTTCGTGGTCAACGGCACCGAACGGGTGATCGTGTCTCAAATGCACCGCTCGCCCGGTGTTTTCTTCGACCACGACAAGGGCAAGACCCATTCCTCGGGCAAGCTCCTGTTCGCCGCACGCATCATTCCGTACCGCGGTTCGTGGCTCGACATCGAATTCGATGCCAAGGACATCGTTTATGCCCGCATCGACCGGCGCCGGAAGATCCCGGTGACGTCGCTGCTGTATGCGCTGGGCTTGGATGCCGAGGAAGTGCTGAACACCTTCTACCGCAAGGTGCACTACAAGCGGCAGAAGGACGGCTGGCGAGTGCCTTTCGATGCCAACCGATTCCGCGGCTACAAGGCGATCAACAATCTGGTCGATGCCGATTCGGGCAAGGTGGTGCTGGAGGCGGGCAAGAAGCTTACCGTCCGCCAGGCGCGCCAGCTCGCGGAGAAGGGATTACGCGCGCTGCGAATGACCGATCAGGAGCTGATCGGCCGCTATATCGCAGAGGACCTGGTGAATCCCAAGACCGGCGAGATCTACGCGGAAGCCGGAGAGGAAATCACCGAGAAGAACCTCAAGGCATTGAACGAGGCCGGCTACAAGGAATTGCCGGTGCTCGACATCGATCACGTCAATGTCGGCGCCTATATCCGCAACACGCTCAATGTCGACAAGAACATCACGCGCGAAGACGCGCTCTTCGATATTTATCGCGTCATGCGCCCGGGCGAGCCGCCGACGCTCGATACCGCGCAAAACATGTTCCAGTCGCTGTTCTTCGACTTCGAGCGCTACGACCTTTCGGCGGTGGGACGCGTGAAGATGAACATGCGTCTCGATCTCGATGCGCCGGACACCATGCGGGTGCTGCGCAAGGAGGACATCATCTCCGTCATCCGCACCCTGGTTGATCTGCGCGACGGCAAAGGGGAGATCGACGACATTGATCATCTCGGCAACCGCCGGGTGCGCTCGGTCGGCGAGCTGATGGAGAACCAGTACCGCATCGGGCTTCTGCGGATGGAGCGCGCGATCAAGGAGCGCATGTCCTCCGTCGATATCGATACGGTGATGCCGCAGGACCTGATCAACGCCAAGCCGGCAGCGGCGGCGGTGCGCGAGTTCTTCGGCTCCTCGCAGCTTTCGCAGTTCATGGATCAGACCAATCCGCTGTCCGAGATCACGCACAAGCGCAGGCTTTCGGCGCTGGGACCGGGCGGCCTGACGCGCGAGCGGGCCGGGTTCGAAGTGCGCGACGTGCATCCGACGCATTACGGGCGCATCTGCCCGATCGAGACGCCGGAAGGTCCCAACATCGGCTTGATCAACTCGCTCGCCACCTATGCGCGGGTCAACAAGTACGGCTTCGTCGAGACCCCCTATCGCAAGGTGAAGGACGGCCGGGTCACCGAGGAAGTGCAATATCTGTCCGCCATGGAGGAGGGGCGTTATACCGTCGCGCAAGCGAACGCGCCGATCGACAGTCGCGGGCGATTTACCGAGGACCTGATCGTGTGTCGCCACGCCGGCGATGTCCAACTGGTCCCGGCCGCCAAGGTCGACTTCATGGACGTTTCGCCCAAGCAGCTGGTCTCGGTAGCGGCCGCCCTCATTCCATTCCTGGAAAACGACGACGCCAATCGTGCCCTGATGGGCTCCAACATGCAGCGCCAGGCGGTGCCGCTGGTTCGCGCCGAGGCACCATTCGTCGGCACCGGCATGGAAGGCGTGGTTGCACGTAATTCCGGCGCTTCGATCGCGGCGCGCCGCACCGGCACCGTCGATCAGGTCGATGCCACCCGCATCGTGGTGCGCGCCACCGAGGAAGCCGACCCGACCAAGCCCGGCGTCGACATCTATCGGCTGATGAAGTTCCAGCGATCGAACCAGAATACCTGCATCAACCAGCGTCCGCTGGTGAAGGTCGGCGATCAGGTCAAGAAAGGCGACATCATCGCGGATGGACCCTCGACCGAGCTTGGCGAGCTTGCGCTCGGCCGCAACGTGCTCGTCGCCTTCATGCCTTGGAACGGCTACAACTTCGAGGACTCGATCCTGTTGTCCGAGCGCATCGTCAAGGACGACGTGTTCTCCTCGATCCACATCGAGGAATTCGAGGTGATGGCGCGCGACACCAAGCTCGGTCCCGAGGAAATTACGCGCGACATTCCCAACGTGTCGGAAGAGGCGCTCAAGAACCTGGACGAGGCGGGGATCGTCTATATCGGCGCAGAGGTCCGCGCCGGCGACATCCTGTGCGGGAAGATCACGCCAAAGGGCGAAAGCCCGATGACGCCCGAGGAAAAGCTCCTGCGCGCCATCTTCGGCGAGAAGGCGTCGGACGTGCGCGATACCTCGTTGCGCGTGCCGCCGGGCGTGCAGGGCACGGTCGTCGAAGTGCGCGTGTTCAACCGCCATGGCGTCGAAAAGGACGAGCGCGCGCTCGCAATCGAGCGCGAGGAGATCGAGCGACTCGCCAAGGACCGCGACGACGAGCAGGCGATCCTCGATCGCAACGTCTACGGACGCCTGGCCGAGATGCTCGAAGGCCGCCAGGGCATCGCAGGTCCGAAGGGGATTCAAGAAGGATTCAAAGATCACCCGTGCGGTGCTGGAGGAATATCCGCGCTCGCAATGGTGGCAGTTCGCCTCTCCCAACGACAGGCTGATGGCCGAGGTCGAGGCGATCCGCAAGCAGTACGACGAATCGAAGAAAGGCCTCGAGCAACGCTTCCTTGACAAGGTCGAGAAACTCCAGCGCGGCGACGAGCTTCCGCCCGGCGTGATGAAGATGGTCAAGGTCTTCGTCGCGGTGAAGCGCAAGATTCAGCCCGGCGACAAGATGGCGGGGCGCCACGGCAACAAGGGCGTAGTGTCGAAGATCGTGCCGGTCGAGGACATGCCGTTCCTCGAAGACGGCACCCAGGTCGACATCGTGCTCAATCCGCTCGGGGTGCCGAGCCGCATGAATGTCGGCCAAATTCTGGAGACCCATCTGGGATGGGCGTGCGCCGGTCTCGGCCTCAGGATCGGCCAAGCCGTCGATGCCTACCATGCCAAGCACGACACCAAGCCGCTCAAGGAGGTGCTGAAGAAAATCTATGGCGACGACGAGACCATCAAGTCGCTGGGCGAGAGGGATTTCATCGAGCTCGGCAACAACCTGCGTCATGGCGTGCCGATTGCGACGCCGGTGTTCGACGGCGCCAAGGAAGCCGACATCGAGAACATGCTCGATCTCGCCGGGCTCGAGCATTCCGGTCAGGTGACGCTGTTCGATGGCCGCACCGGCGAGCCTTTCGATCGAAAGGTGACGGTGGGTTACATCTACATGCTCAAGCTGCACCACCTGGTCGACGACAAGATCCACGCTCGGTCGATTGGGCCGTACAGCCTCGTCACTCAGCAGCCGCTGGGAGGCAAGGCGCAGTTCGGCGGGCAACGTTTCGGCGAGATGGAGGTATGGGCGCTCGAAGCTTACGGCGCCGCCTATACGCTGCAGGAAATGCTGACCGTCAAGTCGGACGACGTTGCCGGCCGCACCAAGGTGTATGAGGCCATCGTGCGCGGCGACGATACGTTCGAGGCCGGCATTCCGGAAATCGTTCAACGTGCTGGTCAAGGAGATGCGTTCGCTCAGCCTCAATGTCGACCTGCACAATTCAAAGCAGCAGCGGCAGGGCTCCGGCGGGGAATCCGCCGAGGCGGCGGAGTAACGGACGACGGACGACAGACGACAGAGGACAGACCGCGGAGATCGACAGAAGCGAAGGCCCCCGGCCTTATCTGTCGTCCGTCGTCTGTCCTCCGTCCTCGGATTGCAACTTAAGCACTCCCAACGGAGAACGGCATAAATCAAGAGCTCATGAACCTTTTCAGCCCGCAGGTGCCGGCTCAGGTCTTCGACCAGATCCGGATCTCGATCGCGAGCCCGGAAAAGATTCTTTCATGGTCCTACGGCGAGATCAAAAAGCCGGAGACCATCAACTATCGGACCTTCAAGCCGGAACGAGATGGCCTGTTCTGCGCGCGCATCTTCGGTCCGATCAAGGACTACGAGTGCTTGTGTGGCAAGTACAAGCGCATGAAGTACAAGGGCATCATCTGCGAGAAGTGCTCGGTCGAGGTTACGCTCTCGCGCGTGCGCCGCGAGCGAATGGGCCACATCGAGCTCGCTGCCCCGGTCGCCCATATCTGGTTCCTCAAGTCGCTGCCGTCGCGCATCGGGCTCCTGCTCGACATGACGCTCAAGTCGCTCGAGCGGATCCTTTATTTCGAGAGCTATGTCGTGCTCGAGCCCGGACTGACCCCGCTCGAGGACCGCCAGCTGCTGAGCGAGGACGAGTATGTCAAGGCGCAGGACGAGTTCGGCGCCGACAGCTTCACCGCCGGCATCGGCGCGGAGGCGATCCGCGAGATGCTCAAGGCGCTCGATCTCGACAAGATGCAAGCCGATCTGCGGGCGGAGATCGCCGGCTCGGATTCCGATGCGAAGAAGAAGAAGATCGCCAAGCGGCTCAAGATCGTCGAAGCATTCCAGCAGTCCGGCAACAAGCCGGAATGGATGATCCTCACCCAGGTGCCGGTGATCCCGCCGGATCTGCGACCGCTCGTCCCGCTCGACGGCGGCCGCTTTGCTACCTCCGATCTCAACGACCTCTATCGCCGCGTCATCAACCGCAACAATCGGTTGAAGCGATTGATCGAGCTGCGTGCGCCCGACATCATCATCCGCAACGAAAAGCGCATGCTGCAGGAAGCGGTCGATGCGCTGTTCGACAACGGTCGCCGCGGCCGCGTCATCACCGGCGCCAACAAGCGGCCGCTGAAATCGCTCGCCGACATGCTCAAGGGCAAGCAGGGGCGCTTTCGGCAGAATCTGCTGGGCAAGCGGGTGGACTATTCCGGCCGTTCGGTGATCGTCGTGGGCCCGGAGCTCAAGCTGCATCAATGCGGCCTGCCGAAGAAGATGGCGCTCGAATTGTTCAAGCCGTTCATCTATTCGCGGCTCGACGCCAAGGGTCTCTCGACCACGGTCAAGCAGGCAAAGAAGCTGGTCGAGAAGGAAAAACCGGAGGTCTGGGACATCCTCGACGAAGTCATTCGCGAGCATCCGGTATTGCTCAACCGCGCGCCGACGCTCCATCGCCTCGGCATCCAGGCGTTCGAGCCGGTGCTGATCGAAGGCAAGGCCATCCAGCTCCATCCGCTGGTCTGCGCGGCGTTCAATGCCGATTTCGACGGCGATCAGATGGCCGTGCACGTGCCGTTGTCGCTCGAGGCGCAGCTCGAGGCCCGCGTGCTGATGATGTCGACGAACAACATCCTGCATCCCGCCAACGGCTCGCCCATCATCGTGCCATCGCAGGATATCGTGCTCGGCCTTTACTACCTCTCGATCATGCGCGAGGGCGACGACAAGCAGAAGCATCCCAAGGCGTTCGGCGACATGGCCGAGATCGAGCACGCCCTCCACAGCAAGGTCATCGAGCTGCATACGAGGATCAGATATCGCTGGATCGGCGTCGACGAGAACGGCAAGCCCGTCCGCCAGTGGTTCGACACGACGCCGGGGCGCGTGATGCTCGGTCAAGTGCTTCCGCGAAGCTCGAAGATTTCCTTCGATATCGTGAACAAGCTCATGACCAAACGGGAAATCTCGAGCATGATTGATCAGGTCTATCGCCATTGCGGGCAGAAGGAGACGGTCATCTTCTGCGATCGGATCATGGCGTTGGGGTTCCATCACGCCTTCAAGGCCGGCATTTCGTTCGGCAAGGACGACATGGTGGTGCCGACCACGAAGTGGAAGATCATCGACCAAACTCGCACGCTCGCCAAGGAGTTCGAGCAGCAGTACAACGACGGCCTGATCACCCAAGGCGAGAAATACAACAAGGTGGTCGATGCCTGGTCGAAGGCGACCGACCTGATCGCCGACGAAATGATGCGTCAAATCTCGTCGGTGGAGCGGGTCGAGCGCGGCCGCTCCGCGCAGGTCAACTCGATCTACATGATGGCGCATTCCGGCGCGCGCGGCTCGCCTGCGCAGATGCGCCAGCTCGCCGGCATGCGCGGCCTGATGGCCAAGCCCTCGGGCGAGATCATCGAGAGCCCGATCATCAGCAACTTCAAAGAAGGACTGTCGGTGCTCGAATATTTCAATTCGACGCACGGTGCCCGCAAGGGTCTCGCCGATACGGCGCTCAAGACGGCGAACTCGGGCTACCTCACGCGACGTCTGGTCGACGTCGCGCAGGACTGCATCATCACCAGCGAGGACTGTGGCACCTCGTCGGGAATCAAGGTGCGGGCCATCATCGACTCCGGGACCGTGGTCGCCTCGCTCGCCAGCCGCATTCTCGGCCGCACGGCCGCCGAGGACGTGCGTGATCCGTCCTCGCACAAGGTGATCGTCAAAGGCGGCACGCTGCTGGAAGAGCCGCAGGTCGAGGCCATCGTCAACGCGGGCGTGCAGGAATTGCGCATCCGCTCGGTGCTCACCTGCGAGACCCCTTCCGGCGTATGTGCGATGTGCTACGGGCGCGATCTCGCCCGCGGCACCCCAGTCAACATGGGCGAGGCGGTCGGCGTGATCGCCGCGCAGTCGATCGGCGAGCCGGGGACCCAGCTGACCATGCGCACGTTCCATATCGGTGGCGCTGCCCAGATTTCGGAGCAGTCGTTCATCGAATCGAACTTCGACGGAAAGCTCAAGATCAAGAACAAAAACATCGTGAAGAACTCCGATGGCCAGACGGTCGCCATGGTGCGCAACATGATCATTGCAGTGCTCGATCCCGATGGGACCGAGCGTGCCGTCCATCGCATCCAGTACGGCGCAAGGCTCCTGGTCGATGACGGCGACACGATCAAGCGAGGCCAGCGCATCGCCGAGTGGGACCCGTACACGCGGCCGATGCTCACCGAAGTCGAGGGTACCATCGGGTTCGAGGATCTGGTCGAGGGTCAGTCGATGTCCGAGACGCTCGACAAGTCGACCGGCATCGCCAAGCGCGTGGTGACCGACTGGCGTACTCACCGCGGCGTGGACCTGCGCCCGGCCATCGTCATCAAGGACAAGCACAACAAGCTCATGAAGCTCGCCCGCGGCGGGGAGGCGCGCTATCAGCTTGCAGTCGACGCCATCATTTCGGTCGATCCGGGGGCGCACGTGAGGGCGGGCGACGTCATCGCCCGCATCCCGACCGAGAGCGCGAAAACCCGCGATATCACCGGCGGATTGCCGCGGGTCGCGGAATTATTCGAAGCTCGCCGGCCAAAGGAGGCCGCGATCATTGCCGAGGCATCGGGCACCATCCGCTTCGGACGCGACTACAAGAACAAGCGCCGCATCATCATCGAGCCCAGCAGCAAGGATGAGGAGCCGAAGGAATACCTGATTCCCAAGGGCAAGCACATTCACCTGCAGGACGGCGACGTGATCGAGAAGGGCGACGCCATCGTCGAGGGCAATCCGGCGCCGCACGATATCCTGGCGATCAAGGGCGTCGAGGAGCTCGCCGCCTATCTCGTCAACGAGATTCAGGACGTCTATCGTCTGCAGGGCGTCGCGATCAACGACAAGCACATCGAGGTGATCGTCCGCCAGATGCTGCAAAAGGTCGAGATCGACGACGTGGGCGAGACCGACCTGATCCAAGGGGAGCAGATCGACAAGATCGAGCTTGACGAGGTCAACGCGCGGGCGAAGGAAGAGGGCAAGAAGGAGGCGTTCGGCCATCCGGTCCTGCTCGGCATCACCAAGGCTTCGCTGCAGACGCGCTCGTTCATCTCGGCGGCGTCTTTCCAGGAAACCACGCGCGTGCTGACAGAAGCCGCCGTCAACGGCAAGATCGATACGCTCGAAGGCCTCAAGGAGAACGTGATCGTCGGCCGGCTGATCCCGGCCGGGACCGGCGCCATGATGAATACGCTGCGCGAGGTGGCAGGCAAGCGCGATGCGCTCATTCTCGAGGAGCGCGAGCGGGAGGCGGCAGCCAAGGCTGCCGCGGCCGAAGCGGCGGAGCCCGCGCAACTGCCCGCAGCGGAGTAAGAGCGCCTGCGCGCGCCGCGAGCGTGAACAACGTGAACAAGATGACAGGGGCCGCCTTTGGGCGGCCTTTGTTATGCGCGCCGGGTGCCTCGCGGCCCCATGGGAGTACCGTGCCGCGAAGGAATATTAACGCAATTCCAAGAGAATGCCCCGCTGTGGGCTTGTGTGCGATTTATGGCAAGCGTTGCCTAAGTGTCGCACTTTCTAACGCCATTGCGACTATATTTGCCGCCAGAAGGAACCAGGCTCCGCAAAAAGCCATTTTGTACCGCTGACCTCATGGAGGGGCTGGTCACGCCTTTCACGCGAGCTTTCGCACACGGCCCATGGAAACTCTTCTCGTCAAGATTTTTGCCACCGCGCTTGCGCTCAGTCAGGTGACGACGGCGCCTGAGAGGATTGCGACCAGCTTCGACCGCGTGGCCGATCAGGGCGCGGTGGCGCAGCTGTTGCGCGCGGGCTGCGCGCACATGCGCAAGGCCTTCGACATCGAGGACATCAATCTCGACGAGCTGATCGCGACCGCGATGGAGGACCCGCAGGCGATCGCGGGCGAGAGCAAGGCGTTCCGCGGCATCAATTTTGCCGATCTGCTGACCGCCTACCGGCAGTTCTGCAAGAACGAGAAGGTCGCCGACGCGGCGGTCGATCTCGCCGAGGTGATCGATTTCTACAACAAGGCGCTCACCGACCTGCCCGATCACGGCAAGCTCAAGGGCATCAAGCTGCCCGGCGCGAGCGTGGTGCTCGACCGCAAGGGCGAGCGCTTCGCGGAGGTGTTCGAGGAGAACCAGCGCCGCGTCTGGGTGGTGCTTTCCGACATTCCGGCGCACGTGCAGAAGGCGTTCGTGGCGGCGGAGGACAAGCGCTTCTACGAGCACAAGGGGGTCGACGAGCGCGGGCTCATTCGCGCCTTCATCGCCAACCTTGCCCATTCCGGGCGGCCGCAGGGCGGCTCGACCATCACCCAGCAGATCGTGAAGAACCTCCTGGTGGGAGAGGACCTCACCTACGAGCGCAAGATCCGCGAGATGGTGGTGGCGTCGCGGGTGGAGCGCACGCTGAGCAAGACGGAAATTCTCGAGCTCTATCTCAACTCGGTCTTTCTCGGCCGCGGCTCGTGGGGCATCGAGCTTGCGGCGCGCAGCTATTTCGGCAAGGGGGCCAAGGAGCTCATGCTGGAGGAAGGCGCGCTCCTGGCCGGGCTGACCAAGGGACCGAACTACCTTTCTCCCGATCGCCATCCCGGCCGCGCGCAGGAGCGGCTCGCCTATGTGTTGAGCCGGCTGGCGGAGGACGGGACGGTCGGCGTCGAGCCGCCGGGCCGGGGCCTGCCGGCCTTGCCGGCGATGGTGGCCTACGAGCGGCCGCGCCGGGACATCGGGTTCCATTTTGTCGACCAGGTTGCGCGCGAGGCCAAGTCGGTGGCGGGCATCGATACCATCACGGCCAATTCCTACACGGTGCGCTCGACCATCAGCCTGCCGCTGCAGCGGGCGGTGGAGGAGACGCTGCAGGAGGGATTGTGGCGTTACGAGCGCGGCGCCGGACGCGTGCAATTCCGTGGGCCGGAGGCGAGCCTCGCCAAAGCGGTGAAGAAGATCGAAGCGGAGCGGAAGGCCGGCGACAAGAAACCGGCCTGGCAGCAGGCGCTCGCGAATGCGCGGCTGCCGCTCTACGACGTGCACTGGACGTCGGCGGTGGTGGTGGAGAAGCCCTCCGGCAAGAAGGGCGAGAGCTGGAAGGTGGGGCTTGCCGACGGGCGCATCCTGGCGCTCTCCGTCGACAACGCCGTCGCCCAGCGCAAGCTCGCGCTCCACGACGCCATCCTGGTGCGCGTGACGGAAGGGGTGAAGGGCAAGAGCGGCGCACGCGCCGAGCTGCGGGTGCGTCCGACCGTGCAGGGGGCAGTGGTCGTGCTGGAGAACAAGAGCGGGCGCGTCCTGGCCATGGCCGGGGGCTTCTCCTACCCGCTGAGCCAGCTCAACCGCACGACGCGATCCGTGCGCCAGCCGGGCTCCGCCATCAAGCCGCTGAGCTATCTCGCGGCGTTGGGCAACGGGCTGCAGCCCAACACTCTGATCGCCGACGAGCCGATCACGCTGCCGCCGATCGGCACGGGGCGCGTCCGCGATCAGGATTACTGGACGCCGAAGAATTACGACGGCGGTGCCGGCGGCATTCTCACGTTACGCCGTGCGCTCGAGAACTCGCGCAATCTGGCAACAGTGCATCTTCTCAGCGGAGGGATCGAGGACAGTCCGGAAATGAGCCTCGATCGGCTTTGCAAACTCGCCATGGAAGCCCAGATCTACCGCGAATGCATGCGCTATTATCCGTTCGTGCTCGGCGCCCAGCCGGTGCGTCCGATCGATCTCGCGGCATTCTACGCAGCCATCGCGAACGAGGGTGTGCGGCCGGAGCCGTATCTCATCGACTCCGTTGAGCGTAACGGGCTCATCGTGTATCGCCACGATCCGAAGTCGGCGGCGACGATCGGTTCGGTCGACCGCGCCGCCTTCTACCAGCTCAAGAGCATGATGCAGGGCGTGCTGGCACGCGGCACCGCGCGCTCCATTGCCAATCTCGCGCCTTACGTCGCCGGCAAGACCGGCACGTCCGATAACGAGAACGATGCCTGGTTCGTGGGCTTCACCAACGACGTCACCGTTGCGGTCTGGCTGGGCTACGATAACTCCGACGGCAAGCGGCGCACCTTGGGCAGCGGCGCGACCGGCGGACACGTCGCCGTTCCCATCTTCGAGCCCGTGATCCAGGCGACGTGGGCGCATGTCGCCCCGAAGACGGCGCTCGCTCCGCCTTCGCCGGAAGCCAAGCGCCAGCTCGCCTGCAAAGCGGTAGAGACCGATGTCGGCGAGATGCAAGGGCAAGTCCGCGTGGTGCGGCCGGTCACCGAGTGCTTCCGCATCGATCGCAGCGGCCAGATCATCGACACGCAGTACCGGCTCGTTTCGCGCGAGCAAGCGTATGTCACGCGCGATTTCGGTGGCTTTTTCGGCATCAATCCAAATCCGTTCGGTTACAATGGCTACTTCGATCAAAGGCCAGGAAATTACCAGGGATACTCGTACGACGGTTACGGACGCTTGGTTCCAACCCCGCGCGAGCAGGCGCGGCCGCAGGCACCGGTTCAGCAGCGCGATCCGCGGGTTCAGGCCGCGCCGCAGCGCGATCCCTACGGTCGCCCGTATCAAGCCCCGCAACGCTTCGACCCGTTCTACTTCTGGGGCAATCGGTGGCGATTGAATTGAAAAGCATCGATATGCGCAGCCTGACGCCGGTTGCCGTGCTCCTGTGCCTGGGGGCGTGGGCGGTCGCGGCCGGTGCTCAAACCCGCCCATCCGAGCTGCGAATTGAGGACGTCACTTCGCCTGCCGGGCTTGCGGTCGCGCAGCTCAAGCCGAAGACGGTCGCATTCATCGATCGGCCGAGTGAGGAACTGATCGACCCGGATGCTGGGCTTATCCGCTTCGAGGATTGGGCACAGACGCGGCCGATCGAGAAGCAATTCCTGTCCCCGTTTCCGAGCTACGTCGAACCCAATGTGGAGATCATGGTCGATGGAGTGCGCAAGCGCCTCAAGGAAAGGCTCCACATGTATGTGGGCGAGGCGCGATTTGCGCTCGCACGGCCGCCCGCATCGATCGATCTCGCAAGCTTTGTAACGCTGCCATTCATCGAGCGCACCGATCCGGCCATCAAGCATCAGCTGATCACGCCAGCCGAGACGGTGTCTCCCAAAGATCCGCGTGCTGTTCACAATCAGCATCCGCTGCGGCGCTGGTGCGAGACAAGGCCGGTCACGATCTGCATTCGCTCGCGATACCAGTTCGAGGGCAAGCTGCCGCTTGGCATCCAAATCGCAAACAAGCTGCGGGACGGTCCGAAAAGGATCGCCGATCACCTCGAATTCGAGAGCGAGCTCACTTTGCGGTCGCCGACGGAGGTGGCGGAGCTCGGCCTGGCGAGCTTGACGGGGCTTGATACGCCGTCAATCGGCGCGCTCGAACAGAATATCTTTTACGTCAACCAGGTGATGCAATTCGGGAAGCTGCTCGCCGTCTTCCAGCGCCACCCGACGGACGCCAACCAGACGATTGTCACGGTTTTCATGGCGCTGGCAGTCGAGACGAGCATTTTCTTGAAGAAGAAGGAATTCAGCAAAGTGCCGGTGCTGCGAAACCTCGTGCCGGCGCAGGTGCTGGCCGGCAAGAGCTCGTTCAACACCGGCAACTCGATCAGTGCGGGGCTGCCGCTCTATGCTCGCAATCAGGTCAAGGCGATGGCAGCAATCCTCGATCGCAAGTAATTCAAGGTCTGCTCGCGTCCTCGGCGCGCCATTGTTGACATTCCATCGCACGATGCAGGATTCTAGGGCGGCATGATTGCGCTGCCAAATATCCGCCAAGAGGTGCTGCGATGGGCGTTTTGATCGACGGGACGTGGCGAGACGAAGAGCTTCCGCAGGAAGTCGGCCGCACCGGTGAGTTCCGACGTGCCGACAGCCGCTTCCGTGATCGTATCACCGCCGACGGTTCATCCGGCTTCCGGGCGGAGGCCGGCAGATATCATCTCTATGTCGCTCACGGTTGCCCATGGGCTCATCGCACGCTGATCTTTCGCGTCTTGAAGAAGCTCGAGGACGCGATCTCGGTCGCCTATGCGATCCCGGGTCTCAGGCAGCAAGGCTGGGCATTCGAAGTCAATCCGGCTTTTCCCGATTGCACTCCCGACGTCGTCAATGGCTTTCAATTTCTCCATCAAGCCTATACCGCGAGCGACCCGCGCTACACCGGAAAGGTCACGGTGCCGACGCTTTGGGACAAGAAGACGAAGCGACTGGTCAACAACGAGTCCTCCGAGATCATTCGAATGCTCAACAGCGAGTTCAAAGGCATTGCCAATGATGCCGACTTCTATCCCGCGCCCCTGCGCTCGGAGATCGACCGCATCAATGACTTCATCTATGCCAATGTGAACAATGGCGTCTATCGCTGCGGTTTCGCGCGGTCCCAGGAGGCCTACGACGCTGCCTACGACGCGCTGTTCCAGGCACTCGACGAGATCGAGGCCCGGCTCGGGCGGCAGCGTTATCTCGTCGGAAGGCAGCTGACGGAAGCCGATTGGCGGTTGTTTCCGACGCTCGTGCGCTTCGACGTCGCTTATTTCTCGCTGTTCAAATGCAACAGGCAGCGCATCGCGGATTATCCGAACCTATCGAACTATATGCGTGAATTGTATCAGCTGCCCGGAATCGCGGCGACCGTGAAGGCGCGCTACTACGTCATCAATTATTGGTCGATCAGGCGTGTCAATCCGACCGGCATCATACCCAAGGGAACGCCGGTGGATTACGGTCAGCCGCACGACCGCGCGCGCCTGGCGGCATGACCCCGCCGATGAAGAAAAATCAACCCGCTCTACAGCGTGGGGCGGGCAATGAGCGCTCAGAAATTCAAAAGTTCCAAAGTTCCAAAGTTCCAAATGCCGATTTGAGAAACTCTCACTGTTTTTCTCAAATTTGCCGTGTTTGGGCATTTTGAGTTTGCCCCGGGCTTGGCTTGGGTACAGAGACACGGTTGAGCGAGGGGAGGCCGATGCGCGGGGCATCCGGCCGAAACCGACGTCGTAATTCCCCTGCGACGCCGGAGACATGAACTGTCTACGATCGCACTGGAGATGGACGGCGGCCGGCTCGACCGCCGCGGCAATAGCGCGCCTGCGTCGTCGCCGGTATCAGGGCGAGCGCCGCCGGCAACGCCGGGCACGGCTTCGTCGGCCAGCGCTCGCGGCCTCGATTGGTTCACCTTTTTTCTCGCCGACATCCAGACGGGTTTTGGCCCTTTCGTTGCGATCTACCTGACCGCGCATCAATGGGCACAGTTCGATATTGGTCTGGTTCTCACTGCCGGAGGCCTGGTCGCGCTCGCCGGCCAGATGCCCGGCGGCGCTCTGGTCGATGCAATGCGCTCGGCGCGGCTGGTTGGCGGGATCGCGGTTGCGGCGATCTGCCTGGCTGCGCTTGCGCTCGCGATCTGGCCGATCTTTCCGGTGGTGATGGGCTCGCGCGTGCTGCATGCGGCCGCCAGCTGCGTGTTGGGGCCGGTGATCGCAGCCATCAGCCTTGGTCTCGTCGGCCATGCCGCCTTGGGTGCACGTCTCGGGCGCAATGCGCGCTTCGCCTCCATCGGCAACGGCATTGCTGCGGCCGCCATGGGTCTGTGCGGATACCTCGCTTCGAACCAGGCTGTCTTCTTTCTCACCGCGGCGCTCGCGGCGCCGGCCATGCTGGCGCTTGCCCGCATTCGCATGAACGAGGTCGTTCTGCTCAAGGAGGAAGCCGTCGGGACAACGACCACAACGACCACAACGACCACAGGACTGCGCGATGTGCTGAGCAATCGCCGGTTGCTTATTTTTGCCGCCTGCATCTTGCTATTTCAACTTGCCAGCGCGGCCATGCTGCCGCTGATGGGCGGCATTCTGACGATGCGCACGGGCGAATGGGCGTCCACCTTCATCGGGGCCTGCATTGTGGTGCCGCAACTTATTGTCGCGGGATTTGCGCCGGCGATTGGCCGCGTGGCCAACTCGTGGGGACGACGGCCGCTCCTGCTGCTGTGCTTTGCAGCGCTGGCGGCGCGCGGCGCGCTCTTCGCGCTTGTCACCGACCCCTATCTGATAGTTGCCGTGCAGGCGCTCGACGGAATCTCGGCCGCCGTTCTCGGCGTGTCGCTTCCCCTCATCGTGGCCGACATCACGCGCGGCACGGGGCGGTTCAACCTGGCGCTTGGCATCGTTGGCAGCGCCGTCGGAATCGGCGCCGCGCTGAGCACCACACTGGCCGGCTATACCATCGACCATTTCGGCAGCAGCACCGCATTTTACGGCCTTGCAGTCATGGCCCTTTGCGGCATGGCATTGGTCTGGCTGCTGCTTCCCGAAACGCGACCGGAGGCGGATTGAGAATCCACCTGAGCCTGGGTCAGTGGACGGCGGCCGCGAATTGCCTTCGACCGAGCGACCAGTCGCGAAAGCGGCTCGGCGGCTGCAATTAGTTCCCGATATACCGCTATGTAGTCCTCGGCCATCCGACGCGCCGTGAAGCGGTCCTCGAACCGGCTGCGGATCTGGCCGCGCGATAGCTGATCGACTCTATTGACGGCTGCAACCGCGTTCGTTTCGTCCTCGACGACAAAGCCGGTCACTCCGTGCTCCACGATCTCCGGCACGGCGCCGCGGTTGCAGGCTATGACGGGCGTGCCGCAGGCCATGGCCTCGATCATCACCAGGCCGAACGGCTCGGGCCAATCGATCGGCGCGAGCACAGCGATGGCGCCGCTGAAGAACGCCGGTTTTTCACCGTCCGTGATCTCGCCGATGAATTCGACACCGGGCAGGGCGAGAAGCGGACGAATGCGCTGCTCGAAATATTCGCGATCTACTTTATCGACCTTGGCGGCGATCTTCAGAGGCAATCCACAGCGTTGGGCAATGCGGATGGCGCGATCGGCCGCTTTTTCGGGCGAAATGCGGCCAATGAACGCGAGATAGCTGGGTTTGCCCGGCTGCGGGGTCAAAAGCCGCTCCGGCATCCCATGATGAATGGTGCGGACCCAGCCTGCTTGTGGCAGCGGGCGCCGCTGCGCGTCCGAAATCGAAACGACAGGAATCGACGAGAAGGTCGAGAAAACGGGCTGGTGCTCCGGCAGATCGAGGCGTCCGTGCAGCGTGCTCACGAAGGGCGTCGACTGGCGGCAAAACAGCGAAAACGGAAAGTAGTCCAGATGAAAGTGCAAAAAATCAAAATCTGCCGCTTGGCGCCTTACATGCTCCAGCATCGTCATGTGCAAGGCGTAGGCATCGCGCACGGTATCGTCGAACCGAAGCGCCTTGGGCCATATCGGCACCAGATTGGCCGAAGTCTGCAAATCGCCGCTGGCAAATAGCGTGATGTGGTGTCCCAGCGCGACCAACTCCTCCGTGAGCCAGTGGATCACGCGCTCCGTACCGCCGTAGAGCTTTGGAGGAATGGCCTCAGTCAATGGAGCAATTTGCGCAATGCGCATGGAAGGGTTCTCCTTGATGCATGGCAGATGGCCCCTTTCGAGATGCCAACAGCTAAACAAGGACGCCTGCCCCAAGTTCCATTGAAACCCATGGCCGGTTCTCGCGTTTGTTCAATCTGCGGTGTGCGCGCAGCCAGACGGGGGAGTTTCAGGCCATATGAACGATCCATGTCGGTATGCCGATCGCCCCCTGGCGTTTGTTGCCCACTACGTCCGGGCGCGTCCGGTTGCGCATGCCACGATCGTGACCGCCGTGGTTGCCGCCGTGACCTGCGCGGTGGGGGCGCAATACGGGGTCAAGATCCTGGTCGATACCTTGACCGGTGCCGTTAGCCCCGCGCATGTCTGGTCGGGGTTCCTTCTCCTGGCCAGCCTGATCGCGGCGGATAATCTCCTGTGGCGGGTTGCCAGTTGGGTTGCCAACTCCGCCTTTGTCGGCGTCACCGGCGATCTGCGACGCGATTTGTTCCGCCACCTCACCGGACATGCTCCGAGCTACTTTGCCGACCGCTTGCCCGGGACCTTGACCAGCCAAATCACGGCGACGTCGAATGCCGTCTTTACGCTGGAGAACATGTTCGTCTGGAACGTCATGCCGCCGTGCATGGCAACCGTCGTGGCAATCGCATTGGTTGCTTCCGTGAGCGTGGCCATGGCGGGCGTGCTGACGGTGCTCGCCGCGATTTTGGTGTTCATGATGTTCCGACTTGCCGCTGCCGGCAGGCCGCTGCACCATGAATTTGCCGATAGGGCGGCGGCGGTCGATGGTGAAATGGTCGACGTCATCGGCAATATGCCCTTGGTCTGGGCTTTTTGCGGCGTCAGCCGCGAGCACAGCCGCCTCGATGCCACCATCGATCGGGAAATGGCGGCACGCCGCCGCAGCCTCGTCTACCTGGAAAAGCTCAGGCTGTTCCATGCGGCGGTCACCATCGTGTTGACCATCGCGCTTTTGGCCTGGGCCATCATTCTTTGGCAGAATGGCCTCAGCACTGCGGGCGATGTCGTGCTGGTGTGCACGCTCGGCCTTTCCATCTTGCATGCCACACGGGATCTGGCGGTGGCACTCGTGGATGTCACGCAACATATCGCACGGCTCTCCGAGGCGCTCGCGACCCTCCTGGTTCCACATCGGCTGCGCGACAAGCCACAGGCAAGGTCGCTGGCGCGACCGGGGGCCAGCGTTGCCTTCGAGAACGTGTCCTTCGCTTATCCCGACGGCCGAACGGTGTTCACGGATTTCAGCCTGCACATCGAGCCGGCCCAGCGCGTCGGCCTGGTGGGTTCATCGGGCTGCGGCAAATCGACTCTCTTCATGCTGCTGCAGCGTTTTTACGATGTGCAGGGCGGACGGGTCCTGATCGGCGGCCAGGATATCTCGCAAGTTACGCAGGAAAGCTTGCGGGCCGCCATTGCCGTGGTTCCGCAGGACATCTCGCTGTTTCACCGCTCCATCATGGAGAATATCCGCTACGGGCGGCCGCAGGCGTCCGATGCGGAAGTGCGCGAAGCCATGGCTGCGGCCAACTGCAGCGATTTCATCAAGGATCTTCCTGAAGGGCTTGCCACGATTGTTGGCGACCGCGGCGTGAAGCTGTCCCTCGGCCAGCGCCAACGCCTGGGCATCGCCCGCGCGTTCCTCAAGAACGCGCCAATTCTCCTGCTCGATGAGGCAACCTCGGCGCTTGACGGCGAAGCCGAGGAAGCGGTTCGGCAGGCATTGGACCGTTTGATGGGGAGCCGCACCGTCATTGCAATTGCGCACCGGCTGTCGAGCTTGCGTAGCTTCAATCGGATTGTGGTGCTGCAATCGGGACGAGTCTGCGAGGAGGGACCGCCGCAGATGTTGGTGCGAAGCAAGGGCGTCTATTGCCGCCTGGTGCAGCGCGAGGTTGCCCGGCTGGCCAAGCAGGCAGCCTGACGAACGAGGCAATCGTCGTTGGCGGCACCATGAACGACGCCTCCAACCCGTACAATGCCTATCCCGCCTACTGGACGCCGTTCGTCGTCGGGGAAGGAGCTGCACGGTAAGCAAGCGTGCAAGTGATGTGATGCGGTAATGTCCCAGCTAATTTAGGGTCCCGCCGGGCTCTTGAGTGCCATCAGCGGACATAAGCGGGATATTGGGTTAATCCCTCTCATTGTTGCGCGAAGATGAAATGCACGCGGGGATTACCGCAGGATGATCTTTGCGGGTTTTGCATCCGTTACAAACACTAACTGGTAGACTGCTCCTTCGCGCGTAGAGCAACGGAGTTCCTGCGGAACCGCCTGCGACATGTCTCCCCTGAATAGGCATTCACCTCGAACGGTGACGACTTTTCCGGCAGGATGAGCAAGATTGAGCAAAATACGGTCTATGATGAGACGTAGCTCGTCAGAGTTCGGTCGGAGAAGTTGACCCCCCGAAAAGCCAATCATATTGACGGAGGGCTCAAACATTGCCACTGTGAAATTCGCTCTTCCGTTATCAAACTGTTGGTGCATGAGAGAGGCGCCTCGACATTCTTCGACCCTTCCCGCAAGCATCAAGAGTTTGCAGGAACCGCTCATGTCAGCCCAAAAAGTTGGAACGCTTTGAGCGCGTGCCCCACTCGTCATTGCAAAAGTCAAGGTCAGGACTGCGATTAGCAGGATGCAAATCCGCATAGAGGTGTTTCCTCGAAACCATCCTTGCGCAACATTGCCACCATAAGAAATACATTGAAAGCGTGAGGTCGCCAAACGGATTAGAGGCTTACGGGTAGGCGCTCGTTGAGCCGTTCTCGACGCCAGCGCGGGCGCAATCCACATTCATCGAACCTATCAGTCAGTAAATCACCGACATCGAGTGATCGGGCGCTCGTGTATAAGGGGAAATGCCAAATCCATTTTGCTCCAAAGCCCGCAATCGGCAACTTGATGCGCGTACACACTCGGCGATCGTTAAGCTCCAATTAGATTGGAAGTGAGGTCCTTGTGCGCCCGGTTAGATGTGTCAGATTGGACGGGCTAGCCTGCATGGGGGCTTCAGTTTCGGAAAGAAGATGATCGGGCGTTTGTTCTCAGTGAAATCTGCTTGTGTTGCAGTCACCGGCATAGTGACGGCTCTGATCATCCCGCTGATTTGCGCGCCTTTAGCAGGGTGGGCACAAGCCCCATCGGGTGATCTCAAGGTCGAGATCGTTCTTGGTATCGGGCATTCTTCATCGGTCACTTCTGTGGCCTTTTCGCCGGACGGGCGCATCCTGGCTGCCGGTGGGCACGACAGAGCGATAAAGCTCTGGGATGTGGCCAGCGGACGCGAACTACGTGTCCTCAGCGGACAGGCCGCTTGGGTTCCAAGCCTCGCATTCGCGCCAGATGGGCACATCCTGGCTTCCGCGGGGGAGAGCAGAGTAAGATTGTGGGATGTGGCCAGGGGGCGCGAGCTCCGTGCCCTCAATGGACACTCCGATACGGTCAGTTCCGTCGCATTCTCCCCAGATGGGCGCATTCTGGCGTCCGGCGGCAGTGACACTAAGATCAAGGTCTGGGACGTGGGCAGCGGGCGTGAGCTGCGCACCCTGAGCGGACACTCCGGCTGGGTTCACGTCGGATTCTCGCCAGACGGGGCCATCCTGGCCTCTGGCGGCAATGACAACAAAATTAAACTTTGGGACGTTGCCACGGGGCGTGAGCTGCGCAGTGTGAGCGGACGTTCCGATTGGGTTCCCGTCACGTTTTCGCCAGACGGGCGCATGCTGGTCACCGGCGGCAGCGACAATACAATCAATCTTTGGGACGTTGCCACTGGACGCAAGCTCCGCACCCTGAGCGGACACTCTGGTCGGGCTTATTCGGTCGCCTTCTCGCCAGATGGCCGCGTTCTGGCGTCCGGCGGCAGCGACTATAAAACCAAGCTCTGGGACGTAGCGAGCGGGCACCTAGTGGGCACGCTTAGCGGAGAGGTTTGTTGCGTTGCATTCTCGCCAGATGGGCGCATTCTCGCTTCCGCCGGAGACAACAAAATTAAGCTCTGGGAAGTGGCCACCGAACGCGAGCTGCGCACTTTCAGGGGCCCCTCCGATCGAGTTTATTCCGTCGCATTCTCGCCGGACGGGCGCACTACGGCCTCCAGCAGCCGCCACAGAACGATTAAGCTCTGGGAGGTGCCCAGTGGCCGCCAGATGCGTGCCTTCAGCGGACACTCCCTTTGGGTTCATTCGTTAGCATTCTCGCCGGATGGCCGCATTCTGGCTTCCGGCGGCGGCAGCGACTTTGGAATCAAACTCTGGGACGTAACATCCGGGCGCGAGTTGCAGGCTCTGAGCGGACACTCCGACTCGGTTCATTCCGTTGCTTTCTCACCAGAGGGGCGCATCCTGGCGTCTGGCGGCAGGGACAATAGAATCAAGCTCTGGGACGTAGCCACCGGCCGCGAGCTGCGCACCCTGCGCGGACACTCCGACTGGGTTGGCTCCGTCGCATTCTCGCCAGATGGTCGCATTCTCGCTTCCGCCGGAGACAACAAAATTAAGCTCTGGGAAATAGCCACCGGGCGCGAGCTGCGCACCCTGAGCGGACACTCCAATCGGGTCTATTCCGTCGCATTCTCGCCGGACGGGCGCGTCCTGGCTTCCGCGGGAGAGAACAAACTTAAGCTCTGGGACGTGGCCAGCGGGCGCGAGCTACGCACCCTGAGCGGATGGATCTACTACTACGTCGCGTTTTCGCCGGACGGACGCATGGTTGCGGCAGGCGGCGCAGACGAGACAGTCAAGCTCTGGGACTTGGCCAGCGGACGCGAGCTGCGCACGCTCAAAGGGCACAGCGGCTCAGTCACGGCTCTCGCGTTTTCTCCGGACGGACATACGATTGTCTCAGGTAGCGACGACACAACGATCCGCTGGTGGAGCGTTACCGGAGAGCTACTCGCAACCTCGATCGCTACATCGGATGGTGAGTGGCTGACGATTACGCCGGAGGGCTTTTTCGATGCCTCAATAAAAGGCGCTGAGATCCTCAGCGCAGTGCGCGGGTTCGAAGTCTGATCAATTGATCCGTTTTATCTAACTCTGTATCGGCCTGATCTTGTGGGCGAGAAGCTTGCGGGTGATGCCAAGGGCTTGGTGCGCGAAGCGGCGACAAAGCTTGATCTCTCCAAGCTAGCCGAGAGCGGGCGCGCAATTGCGGGACAGCAGCAGGCAAACGAGCTGGAGAAAAAAGTCAGAGACCTGCACAGCGCGGGACGGTACCCGGAGGCCATTACGGTCGCGCAACAAATATTGGCAATTCGGGAAAACGCGATCGGTCGCGATCATCCCGATCTCGCGACGTCGCTGAACGCTCTGGCTTTTCTCTACACCAATGTAGGCCGGCATGCTGACGCCGAGCCATTATATCAACGATCCTTGGCGATCTACGAAAGGGCGTTCGGCCGCGATCATCCGGATGTCGCAATGACGCTCAGCAATCTGGGGCGACTTTATTCGGAGTGGGGCCGCTACGCCGATGCTGAGCCCTTCTTCCAGCGATCGTTGTTGCTTCGGGAAAAGGCACTTGGCCGCGAGCATCCCGGCGTCGCTCAGCCGTTGAACGATTTGGCTTTGCTATATCACAACCAAGGGCGGTACGCCGAAGCCGAACCTTTGTACCAGCGGTCGTTGGCGCTTCGCGAAAAGGCGCTCGGTCGCGACCATCCTGATGTTGCTCAATCGCTGCACAACCTGGCTGGGTTGTACGAAAACCAAGGCCGGTACTCCGACGCCGAGCCTTTGGTCGAACGATCATTGGCGGTTTTCGAAAAGGCGTTCGGTCGCGATCATCCCGATGTGGCATTATCGTTGAACAATCTGGCGGGGCTGTACATTAAGCAAGGCCGGTACGCCGACGCCGAGCGTTTGTATCAGCGGTCATTGGCGATTACTGAAAAGACGGTCGGTCGCGATCATCCCCGTTTCGCAACATCGCTGAACAATCTGGCTGTTCTGTACAAGAACCAAGACCGGTACGACATGGCCGAGGCTTTGCACCAGCGCGCTTTGGCGATTCACGAAAAGGCATCCGGTCGCGACCATCCGGATGTCGCATTATCGCTCAACAATCTGGCTTTGCTCTATTTCAGCCAAGGGCGGTACGACGAGGCCGAGCCTTTGTACCAGCGATCGTTGGAGATTCGCGAAAAGGCGCTCGGTCGCGACCATCCCGATGTGGCATTATCGTTGAACAATCTGGCCGGCCTGTACGAGAGGCAAGACCGTTACGCCGAGGCTGAGCATTTGTATCAGCAGTCATTGGCGATTGTCGAAAAGGTCCTCGGTCGCGACCATCCGGATGCCGCAATATCGCTGAACAATCTGGCCACGCTGTACCAGAGCCAACGTCGTTTTGCCGAGGCCGAGGCATGGCACCAGCGATCCTTGTCGATTCGCGAAAAGGCGCTCGGTCGCAACCATCCCGATGTCGCTGCATCGCTGCACAATATGGCCGGGCTGTATCGGGACCAACGCCGTTACGTCGAGGCACTCACTTATTCCCGCCGAGCGATCGCGAGTGTCATCGCGCATGCGACCGGCGAAGCGGGCCTACGCCGAAAAGAGGGTGTGGGCGCTCTTATCGAGCAGGACCGGGTCTATTTTGCTGTCCATCTAGCCAACCTTGCGGCATACGAACGGACAAAGCCCGAGACTGCCCTCGGCAGCGAGGCGCTCATTACAGCGCAATGGGCAAACCTTTCAGCTGCCGCCGCCGCTGTCCAGCAATTGGGTCTGCGGTTTGCGTCTGGAAGTGGCGCGCTCGCGGCCCTTGTGCGCGAGCGCCAGGACCTCTCGGTCTTGTGGCATGCGCACGAGAAGGCATTAATCACGGCACTGTCAAAATCCCAAGGCGAACCCAAACTGACTTTGACTGAATCGATCCGCAAGCAGATCGCCGAGACTGAGCGCAAGCTCGCGGCCAACGCGGCGCGGCTGACGGCTGACTTTCCCGACTATGCTGCGCTGGCAAATCCGAAGCCGCTCCGGGTGGAGGACGCTCAAAATATTCTCGGACCGAATGAGGTGCTCGTCGTTTTCTTTGCTGGAGTGAGCGAGATGTTTGTGTTTGCGCTCACCCGCGAACGGTTGGAATGGAAGAGCATTCCACTCCCTGAGGAGGCTCTGGACCGGAAAGTAATAGAGTTTCGTCGCGGGCTCGATGTCGACGCGCTTCACCGTGGACTAGTGCGCGCGGAATGTACACAGGCCCAAGCCAACAGCCGCGGACTCTCGCGCTCGGCGTGTGGACGTGTAGTCGCGAAGGAATGCGAGGAGGCCAGCATGCGCGGGCTCGCCCGCGATGACTGCAAGCCGACCGATGGTCCGCGGGAACTGTTCGATGTGGCGTTGGCGCACGAGCTTTACGGCACGCTGATCGGCCCGGTCGAAGGCCTCGTTAAGGACAAGAAGCACCTGATCATCGTGCCGTCAGGGCCGCTCACGGCGCTTCCATTCCACCTGCTCGTCACAGAAAAGCCCGCCCTCGCGGTGCCGCAGGTCAAGACGCCGCGCGACCTTGCAGCCTATCGCGATACCGCTTGGCTGCTTCGGCGGCATGCGGTCAGCGTGCTGCCATCGGTGGCGAGTCTCCAGGCGCTACGCGTCTTCGCGCGCAAGGAGCAGGGATCGAAACCGCTCATCGGCTTCGGCGATCCGGTGTTCAGTGCCGACGACGAGAGCAAGTCCGTACCGGCCGAACGGGTCGCCACGCGCTCCTATTCCGAGTTCTGGCAGGGGATCGGCGTGGACCGCGCGCAACTGCGTCGGGCCGCGCGGCTGCCCGAAACCGCGGTTGAGCTGCAGGCGGTGGCCAAGAATCTTGGCGCGCCCGCAAGCGACATCCATCTGCGCCTTGCCGCAAGCGAGGCCACGGTGAAGCGGCTGCCGCTCGCCGACTACCGCGTGGTCTATTTCGCCACCCACGGTCTCGTCGCCGGCGAAGTCAAGGGCCTGGGCGAGCCATCACTGCTGCTCACCTTGCCTAAGGAGCCGAGCGAGACCGACGACGGGCTCCTCACCGCGAGCGAAGTGGCGCAGCTCAAGCTCAATGCAGACTGGGTCGTCCTCTCCGCCTGCAACACCATTGCCGGCGACAAGCCCGGCGCCGAAGCTCTTTCCGGACTTGCGCGCGCGTTCTTCTATGCCGGCGCTCGCGCGCTGCTCGTCTCGCACTGGGCGGTGGAGAGCAACGCGGCGACGGCGCTCACGACGTCGACCTTTGACATTTTGAAGGCCGATCCGTCGCTCGGCCGCGCCGAGGCGCTGCGCCGCGCCATGCTTGGCACCATGAACGACGCCTCCAATCCGTACTATGCCTATCCCGCCTACTGGGCGCCCTTCGTCGTCGTCGGCGAGGGAGCGGCGCGGTGATTCAATAGCTGCGAGTGCGGCCATCGATGTCGCCGCGAG
Organism: uncultured Alphaproteobacteria bacterium; assembly: GCA_963820365.1. Classification (GTDB taxonomy): domain Bacteria; phylum Pseudomonadota; class Alphaproteobacteria; order Rhizobiales; family Xanthobacteraceae; genus VAZQ01. The sequence continues at coordinate 74,362 of CAWFZR010000022.1, forward strand.
TCTGGCGAAGCTGATGCGTGAGAGACGGCACGCAGTCACACACGCAGGCACGGTCTGGGAGACAGGATTCCGCTCGCGTCGCGGGCGAGCCTAAAAGGCTCGATTTTGCGGGCATTTGCGCCTTGACTTCGCCCCGGCACGCCGATACATACCGCGCACTTTTCGGCAGGCGGTGAGCTTCGCTTGCTCGGAACGGCGTGCCTGATCGCGCTAAGCCATTGAGATTCTTGATGTCTCATTCGGTGGCGAAACGGCCTCACCAGCCTCGAGGAATGAAGCTCAGACGCTGCCCCTGACGCAAGGTCAGATGAGAAGGGGCATGACCGCTTCGCACGCGCGGCGCGGTCCTCTGTGAAACGGACGAGCGCCGAACGCTCTCGGGCGGAAGGCGCTCTTCCGTTGTGCGCGTTGGAATGAGCGAGGGGTCCTTTGCATGCTCCCGTCCGCGGGGGTGAGGAGCGGGACGAAAGGACAAAGGACAGAGACGAGACGATGCCGACCATCAACCAGCTGATCCGCAAGCCGCGCATTACGCAGCATGCGAAGAAGAAGGTTCCGGCGCTCCAGCAGTGCCCGCAAAAGCGCGGCGTCTGCACCCGCGTCTATACCACGACGCCGAAGAAGCCGAACTCGGCGCTGCGCAAGGTCGCCAAGGTCCGGCTGACCAATGGCTTCGAGGTCATCGGCTACATTCCCGGCGAGGGCCACAACCTTCAGGAGCACTCGGTGGTGATGATCCGCGGCGGCCGGGTGAAGGATTTGCCCGGCGTGCGCTATCACATCCTGCGCGGCGTCCTCGATACGCAAGGCGTGAAGAACCGCAAGCAACGGCGGTCCAAATATGGAGCAAAACGACCCAAGTGATTGGGTCGTTTTGCGCAGATCCACGGGCGAGCGGAGCGAGACCCGGAGAACCCGAGAGGCAGACCGGGCCGAGCCCTGACGAAGCAGAGAAAGACTAGAGAACGATCCGATGTCCCGTCGTCATAGTGCCGACAAACGAGAGATCAACCCCGACCCGAAATTCGGCAACCTGGTGGTCTCGAAGTTCATGAATTCGATCATGCGTGCCGGCAAGAAGTCGGTGGCCGAGAGCATCGTCTATGGTGCGCTCGAGATCATCGAGGGCAAGACCAAGCAGAATCCGATTTCGGTCTTCGAGCAGGCGCTCGACAATGTCATGCCGTCGATCGAGGTGCGCTCGCGCCGCGTTGGCGGCGCCACCTATCAGGTGCCGGTGGAGGTGCGTACGAGCCGCCGGCAGGCGCTCGGCATTCGCTGGATCATCACTGCTGCGCGCGACCGCAACGAAAAAACGATGACCGAGAGGCTTTCGGCCGAGCTGCTCGATGCGTCCAATAGCCGGGGAAATGCCGTCAAGAAGCGCGAGGATACGCACCGGATGGCCGAGGCCAACCGGGCGTTCTCGCATTACCGCTGGTGACGACCGGCGACGAGATCGAGGACATAGACGCGCATGCCCCGCAGCCATCCTATCGAGGACTACCGCAATTTCGGCATCATGGCCCACATCGATGCCGGCAAGACGACGACGACCGAGCGGATTCTCTATTATACCGGCAAGAGCCACAAGATCGGCGAGGTGCATGACGGCGCCGCAACCATGGATTTCATGGAGCAGGAGCAGGAGCGCGGCATCACCATTACCTCCGCGGCCACGACCGCCATCTGGAGCAACAAGCGGCTCAACATCATCGACACGCCGGGTCACGTCGACTTCACCATCGAGGTGGAGCGCAGCCTGCGCGTGCTCGACGGCGCGGTCTGCGTGCTCGACAGCAATCAGGGGGTCGAGCCGCAGACCGAGACGGTCTGGCGCCAGGGCGACAAATACAAGGTCCCGCGCATTGTCTTCTGCAACAAGATGGACAAGATCGGCGCGGATTTCTTCCAATGCCTCAAGGATATCGTCGATCGTCTCGGCGCCAAGCCGGTCGCGGTCCAGCTGCCGATCGGCGCCGAGCAACAATTCAAGGGCATTATCGACCTCGTGCGGATGAAGGGCGTGGTGTGGGACGACGAGTCGCTCGGCGCCAATTATCACGACGTCGACATTCCCCCCGACATGGTCGAGCAGGCCAAGGAATATCGCGAGAAGATGATCGAGGCTGCGGTCGAGCTCGATGACGACGTCATGACAGCCTATCTCGAAGGCAAGGAGCCCGATGAAGCGACCCTCAAACGCCTGATACGCAAAGCGGTGGTCAGCGGGGCGTTCTTTCCGGTTCTCGCCGGATCAGCCTTCAAGAACAAGGGTGTGCAACCGCTGCTCGACGCCGTCGTCGATTATCTGCCGTCGCCGCTGGACGTGCCGCCGATCAAGGGCATCGACAGCAAGGGCAATGAGGTCGTGCGCAAACCGTCCGACAGCGAACCGCTGGCGATGCTTGCGTTCAAGATCATGGACGATCCGTTCGTCGGCACCATCACGTTTTGCCGCATCTATTCCGGCCGGCTCGAAAGCGGCACCGGCGTCATCAATTCCACCAAGGAGCGCCGGGAGCGGATCGGCCGCATGCTGCTGATGCACGCAAACAATCGCGAGGACATCAAGGAGGCCTATGCTGGCGACATCGTGGCGCTTGCGAGCCTCAAGGAAGTTCGCACCGGCGATACGCTGTGCGATCCGCAGAAGCAGGTCATCCTGGAGAAGATGGAATTCCCCGAGCCGGTGATCGAGATCGCGATCGAGCCGAAATCAAAGGCGGACCAGGAGAAGCTGGGGGTCGCGCTCGCCAAGCTGGTGGCAGAGGATCCCTCCTTTCGCGTCACGACGGACCAGGAGTCCGGTCAGACCATTCTCAAGGGGATGGGCGAGCTTCATCTCGACATCAAGGTCGACATCTTGAAGCGCACCTACAAGGTCGAAGCCAATATCGGCGCGCCGCAGGTCGCCTATCGCGAGAAGCTCTCCAAGCCGGTGACGGTCGATCATATCCACAAGAAGCAGACCGGCGGATCAGGCCAGTTCGCCCGCATCAAGATCGTAGCCGAGCCGTTGCCGCCGGCGGGCGGCTTCGAGTTCGAGAACGATATCGTCGGCGGAACGGTCCCGAAGGAATACATCCCGGGCGTCGAGAAGGGCCTCGAATCGGTGCTGGGATCCGGCGTGCTGGCTGGATTCCCGGTAGTCGATCTCAAGGTGACGCTGATCGACGGCGCGTATCACGATGTCAACTCCTCCGCGCTCGCCTTTGAAATCTGCGCGCGGGCGGCATTGCGCGAGGCGCTGCAGAAAGGCTCCCCCGTGCTGCTCGAGCCGATCATGAAAGTCGAGGTGGTGACGCCGGAGGAATACACCGGCTCCGTCATCGGCGATCTCAATTCGCGGCGCGGCCAAATTCAGGGCCAGGACATGCGCGGCAATGCCAATGTGGTGAACGCCATGGTGCCGCTCGCCAACATGTTCGGCTATGTCAGCAATCTGCGTTCCATGTCGCAGGGACGTGCCACCTTCACCATGCAGTTCGACCACTACGAACAGGTTCCCTCGGCAGTGGCTGCCGAGATCCAGGCGAAGTTCGCCTGACATCGATAACGCAGAGCTCACGACAGGACCGAAACGGAGAGTCCAATGGCCAAGCAGAAATTCGAACGCACGAAGCCGCATTGCAACGTGGGGACCATTGGTCATGTGGACCACGGCAAGACGACGCTGACGGCCGCGATGACGAAGGTGTCGTCGGTCAGAGGTTGGACGCCGAATTTCGTCTCCTATGATCAGGTGGCGAAGGCGTCGGAGAGCCAGGGGCGACGCGATGCAAGCAAGATTTTGACCATTGCGACGAGCCACGTCGAATACTCGACTGAGAAGCGCCACTACGCTCATGTCGACTGTCCGGGGCACGCCGACTACGTCAAGAACATGATCACGGGTGCGGCGCAGATGGATGGCGCAATCCTGGTCGTATCGGCGGCTGACGGTCCGATGCCGCAGACGCGCGAGCACATCCTGCTCGCCCGTCAGGTCGGTGTTCCCTACATCGTGGTGTTCCTCAACAAGGTAGACGTGGTGGACGATCCGGAGTTGCTCGATCTGGTCGAGCTGGAAGTGCGCGAGCTTTTAACCAAATACCAGTTCCCCGGCGACAAGGCTCCGGTCATTCGCGGCGCGGCGATCAAGGCGCTCAACGGCGAGAAGGGCGAGTTCGCGGATGAGGCGATCCTCAAGCTCTACGAGGCGCTCGACACTTTCGTGCCCCTGCCTGAGCGGCCCATCGACCAGCCGTTCCTGATGCCCATCGAAGACGTGTTCTCGATCTCGGGCCGGGGAACCGTGGTCACCGGGCGCATCGAGCGCGGCAAGATCAAGGTGGGCGAGGAAGTGGAGATAGTCGGCCTGCGCGACACCCAGAAGTCAGTGGTGACGGGAGTCGAGATGTTCCGCAAGCTCCTCGATGAGGGCGTGGCGGGGGACAACGTAGGCTGCCTGTTGCGCGGTATCGACAAGGACGCGGTCGAGCGAGGCCAGGTTCTGTGCAAGCCCGGCTCGGTGAAGCCGCACAAGAAGTTCAAGGCCGAGGCCTATATCCTGACCAAGGAGGAGGGCGGCCGGCATACGCCGTTCTTCAACAATTATCGCCCGCAGTTCTATTTCCGGACCACCGACGTGACCGGGCAATGCACGCTGCCCGCAGGGACGGAGATGATCATGCCGGGCGACAATGCGACCATGGATGTGGAGCTCATCACTCCCATTGCAATGGAGGAGAAGCAACGCTTTGCCATTCGCGAGGGCGGCAAGACGGTCGGTGCCGGCGTGGTAGTTTCGATCACGGAATGATGAAGCATCATGAACGGTCAGAACATCCGTATCCGGCTCAAGGCGTTCGACCATCGCATTCTCGATGCGTCGACGCGCGAGATCGTAGCGACCGCCAAGCGCACGGGTGCGCAGGTTCGTGGGCCGATACCGCTGCCGACGAGGATCGAGAAATTCACGGTCAACCGTTCACCGCATATCGACAAGAAGAGCCGCGAGCAGTTCGAGATGCGCACGCACAAGCGATTGCTCGATATCGTCGATCCTACGCCGCAAACCGTGGACGCGCTGATGAAGCTCGACCTCGCAGCCGGCGTCGACGTCGAGATCAAGCTCTGAGATTGCGCGCATGAAGACGCTCATTGCAGGACCACGAGCATGCGTTCCGGAGTAATCGCACAGAAGGTCGGGATGACCCGCGTATTCACGGACGCGGGCGAGCACGTGCCCGTGACGGTGCTGCGTCTCGCCAATTGCCAGGTGGTCGCCCATCGCACCAGGGACAAGAACGGCTATGTCGCGCTCCAGCTCGGCTCCGGCACCCGCAAGCCCAACCGTCTGACCAAGGCGGATCGCGGCCATTTCGCCGTGGCGAAGGTCGAGCCCAAGCGCAAGCTAGCCGAGTTCCGCGTGCAGGAAAGCGATCTGATCCCGATCGGGGCGGAGATCACCGCTGATCATTTCATGGTGGGACAGTTCGTCGATGTGACCGGAATTTCCATCGGCAAGGGTTTTGCCGGTCCTATGAAACGATGGAACTTCGCCGGCCTGCGCGCCTCGCACGGGGTCTCCATATCGCATCGCTCGCATGGATCCACCGGCGGCCGGCAGGATCCCGGCAAGACTTTCAAGAACAAGAAGATGGCCGGCCATCTCGGTGTCGAGCGTGTAACCACTCTCAACCTCAAGGTGGTGCAGACCGATGTCGAGCGCGGCCTGATCCTGGTCGAGGGCGCCGTGCCGGGCAACAAGGGCGGATGGATTACGCTGCGTGACGCCGTGAAGAAAAAGCTGCCGGATGGCGTCCCCAAGCCAGGCAAATTCCGTCTGCCGGAAACGCAGGCTCCCGCGACCAAGATCGAGGCAAAGCCCGATGAAAGCGCCTTGCCGGTCGGGCAGGAGGGTGCCTGACATGGAGCTCAAGATCATGACCCTCGACGGGGCGGCGGCGGGCAGCGTCGATCTGCCGGATACGATCTTCGGCCTCGAGCCGCGGGCCGATATCCTCCACCGCTGCGTGCGCTGGCAGCTCGCCAAGCGTCAGCGCGGCACCCATGACGTCAAGAACCGCAGCGAGATCAATCGCACCGGCAAGAAGATACACCGGCAGAAGGGGACCGGCTCGGCGCGTCATGGTCCGGCCAAGGTCAATCTCTTTCGTGGCGGCGGCCGTTCGTTCGGTCCCACGCCGCGCAGCCATGCCATCGGTCTGCCCAAGAAGGTGCGGGTCCTCGCCCTCAAGCATGCCTTGTCCGCCAAGGCGAGGGATGGCGGCATCATCGTGCTCGACCGGGCGAGCGCGGCGGACGGCAAGACCAAGGATCTGCGGGCAAGTTTCACGAAGCTCGGTCTTACCAGCGCGCTGATCATCGACGGCGCCGAGCTCGACGCCAATTTCGCGCTTGCGGCGCGCAATATCAGAAACATCGATGTGCTGCCGGTGCAGGGCATCAACGTCTATGACATTTTGCGGCGCCGGATCCTGGTCTTGACCAGGACGGCGCTGGAAGCGCTGGAGGCGCGGCTGAGATGAGCACGACCGATCCGCGTCATTACGATCTCATTCTTTCGCCGGTGATCACCGAGAAGGCGACGATTGCCTCGGAGCACAACCAGGTAATGTTCAAGGTCGCAAGGCACGCCACCAAGCCGCAGATCAAGGAAGCGGTGGAGAAGCTCTTCGATGTCAAGGTCAAGAGCGTCAATACCCATGTCCGCAAAGGCAAGATCAAGGCGTTCAAGGGGCGGGTTGGAGAGCAGTCGGAAGTCAAGCGAGCCGTCGTGACCCTGGAAGAGGGTCACCGCATCGATGTGACCACCGGACTGTGAGGAAGCGGCGCCATGGCACTCAAATCCTACAACCCCGTCACCCCGAGCCAACGCCAGCTCGTGCTGGTCGATCGTTCCGGGCTCTACCGTGGTGCGCCGGTCAAGACCCTGACCGAAGGCAAGAATTCCAGCGGGGGGCGAAACAACAACGGGCGCATCACGGTGCGGTTCCGCGGCGGCGGCCACAAGCAGACCTATCGCAAGGTCGACTTCAAGCGTCGCAAATTCGATGTGCCGGCGAAGGTCGATCGCATCGAATACGACCCCAATCGCACCGCGTTCATCGCGCTCATCAAATACGAGGATGGCGAGCTTGCCTACATCCTGGCGCCGCAACGGCTGGTGCCGGGCGATGTGGTGGTGTCGGGTGAGCACGTGGACGTGAAACCTGGAAATGCCATGCCGGCAGGGAACATTCCGATCGGCACCATCGTGCACAATATCGAGATGAAGATCGGCAAAGGCGGCCAGATTGCGCGCTCGGCCGGTACGTATGCTCAAATCGTCGGTCGGGACGGTGAATACGTGATCTTGCGGCTCAACTCGGCCGAGCAGCGCCTGGTGCATGGGCGCTGCATGGCGACCATCGGGGCGGTCTCCAATCCCGACAACATGAACATTTCGATCGGCAAGGCCGGACGCAAACGCTGGATGGGACGCATGCCGCACAATCGCGGCGTGTCGATGAATCCCATCGATCATCCCCACGGGGGCGGCGAGGGCCGCACCTCGGGTGGCCGGCATCCGGTGACGCCCTGGGGATTTCCCACCAAAGGCAAGAAGACCCGCAAGAACAAATCCACCACCAAGTTCATCATCGCGAGCCGCCACGCGCGGAAGAAACGGTAGACGAGGCCGGCATCATGGCACGTTCGGTTTGGAAAGGCCCTTTCGTCGATGGCTATCTGCTCAAGAAGGCGGAAGCCTCGCGTGCGTCAGGTCGTCACGAGATGATCCGCATTTGGAGCCGGCGCTCAACCATCCTGCCGCAATTCGTGGGACTGACATTCGGCGTCTATAACGGCCAGAAGCATATTCCGGTGCTGGTGACCGAAGAGATGGTTGGTCACAAGTTCGGAGAATTTGCGCCGACGCGAATGTTCTACGGTCATTCGTCCGACCGCAAGGCGAAGCGCGCCGCAGGTCCGGCGGCACCGGCGGCAGCTCCCGCCGCTGCTCCGGCCGGCAGCTCGACCTAAGGCAGGAGAGCCGAAGATGGGCAAGAAGACGCGCGAACGTCCGCTGGCCGAGAACGAGGCGAAAGCGGTCGCCCGCATGCTGCGGGTAAGCCCGCAAAAGCTCAATCTTCTCGCGCAACTCATCCGCGGCAAGAAGGTTGCGACCGCGCTTGCCGATCTTGAATTCTCGCGCAAGCGCATTGCTCGCGACGTTCGCAAATGCCTGGAATCGGCGATCGCCAACGCCGAGAACAATCATGACCTTGACGTCGACGAGCTCGTTGTCGCGCAGGCGCATGTCGGAAAGGCGCTCGTGATCAAACGTTTTCATCCGCGCGGCCGCGGCCGCATGGGACGCATTTTCAAACCCTTTGCGAACCTGACGATCGTCGTACGCGAGAGCCAAGCGGCGCCGTCATGAGAGCGGTCTTATAAGGAGCAGACACATGGGTCAGAAGGTCAATCCGATCGGCTTGCGGCTCGGCATCAATCGCACCTGGGATTCTCGCTGGTACTCCGGCAAGAACGAATATGGGCAACTGCTGCACGAGGATATGAAGATCCGCAAGGAGCTGATGAAGGACCTCAAGCAGGCCGCGGTATCCAAGATCGTGATCGAGCGGCCGCACAAGAAGTGCCGCGTCACCGTCCAATCGGCTCGGCCCGGGGTGGTCATCGGCAAAAAGGGAGCCGATATCGAGAAACTGCGCAAGAAGGTCACCAATCTCACGAAATCGGACGTCGTGATCAACATCGTTGAGATTCGAAAGCCGGAGCTCGATGCCCAGCTGGTCGCCGAATCCATCGCGCAACAGCTCGAGCGACGGGTTGCGTTTCGGCGCGCGATGAAGCGGGCGGTCCAGTCGGCGATGCGACTCGGCGCCGGCGGAATTCGCATCAATTGCGCAGGACGCCTGGGCGGGGCCGAAATCGCGCGCATGGAATGGTATCGCGAAGGCCGCGTGCCGTTGCATACCTTGCGTGCTGACGTGGATTACGGGGTCGCGACGGCGTTCACCACCTACGGCACTTGCGGCGTGAAGGTCTGGATCTTCAAAGGCGAGATCATGGAGCACGACCCGATGGCGCAGGACAAGAAGCTCGCAGAAGGCGAGGTGGGACGGCCGCGTCGCGACGCCCCCTAGGCTGCCGGATCGAAGGACAAAGAAGGCGGAGAAGCCATGCTGCAACCGATGCGCACCAAGTTCCGCAAGGCGCACAAGGGCCGCATCAAAGGAATTGCGACCTCGGGCGTCGAGCTTGCGTTCGGCCAGTTCGGGCTCAAGGCACTCGAGCCGGAGCGTGTGACCGCGCGCCAGATCGAGGCGGCGCGCCGCGCACTCACGCGCCACATGAAGCGCGCCGGCCGCGTCTGGATCCGCATTTATCCGGATGTTCCGGTGTCGAAGAAGCCGCTCGAGGTCCGAATGGGCTCCGGCAAGGGCGCTCCGGAATTCTGGGTTGCCCGCGTCAAGCCGGGCCGCATCCTGTTTGAGATCGACGGCGTTGGCGAGCCGCTGGCGCGCGAGGCTCTCGCGCTTGCTGCGGCCAAGTTGCCGATCAAGACGCGCTTCATCGAACGTATTGCGGAATAGCTTTGGGAGTGGAGCATGAAACCGGGTGATATCCGCGCCATGACCGTCGATCAGCTCGACGACGAAGTTCTCAAGCTCAAGAAGGAGCGGTTCAACCTGCGCTTTCAGCGCGCGACCGGCCAGCTGGAGAACACCTCGCGCGTGCGCCAGGTCCGCCGCGATATCGCCCGCGTCAAGACGATTGCCGCCCAAAAGCGCGCCGGACAAGCGGGACGCGCCGCAGCAAGAGCCAAGCCGGAGTAACCGAGATATGCCGAAGCGCACGCTGCAAGGCGTCGTCGTCAGCGACAAGCAGGACAAGACCGTGATCGTGCGCGTCGAGCGCCGATTTACCCATCCGGTCATGAAGAAGACCGTGCGCCGCACGAAAAAGTATTACGCCCACGACGAGACCAACGAGCACCATGTCGGCGATATTGTCTGGATCGAGGAGCGTCGTCCACTCTCCAAGCTCAAGCGCTGGGAAGTGGTCCAGAGCGAGAAGAAGAAGGTCGTGTGAGCGCGACGCGGGATCGATGCGGATGAGGGTAGCGTCATGATTCAGATGCAGACCAATCTCGACGTGGCGGACAATTCCGGCGCGCGCCGCGTCATGTGCATCAAGGTGCTGGGCGGATCGAAGCGCAAATACGCCACGATCGGCGATGTCATCGTCGTATCGGTGAAAGAAGCCATCCCGCGCGGGCGCGTGAAGAAGGGCGAGGTGATGAAGGCGGTGGTGGTGCGAATCTCGAAGGACATAAAGCGTCCGGATGGCTCGATCATCCAATTCGACCGCAACGCGGCCGTTCTTATCAACCCGCAGATGGAGCCGGTCGGCACCCGTATATTCGGACCGGTTCCGCGCGAGCTTCGTGCGAAGAATCACATGAAGATCATTTCGCTCGCGCCGGAGGTGCTGTGATGGCTGCCAAGATCCGCAAGGGCGACAAGGTGATCGTGATGACCGGGCGCGACAAGGGCCGCACCGGCGAAGTGATCGAGATTCGCTCGCAGCAAGGCCGTGCCCTGGTGCGGGGCGTCAATATGGTCAAGCGCCACCAGAAGCAGAGTGCGCAGCAGGAAGGCGGCATCATCTCAAAGGAGGCGGCGGTGCATTTGTCCAATCTCGCGCTCGCCGATCCCAAGGACGGCAAGCCGACACGCGTCGGATTCAAATTCGTCGGCGAGGGTGACCATCGACGAAAGGTGCGGTTTGCCAAGCGTTCAGGGAGTTCGAGATCGATGGCTGACGACAAATCGAAATCCAAATCAGGGAAATCCGCCAAGCCGGACAAGTCGGAAAAGGCTCCGCGGCCGGAGAAGGGCGACAAGGCGCGACCCGCGCAGCCGGCTCAGAAGGCCGACAAGGCCGACAAGGCGGCGAAGGAGGTCGGAGAAAAGACGCCGAAACCGCAAAGGCCGCAAGAGCGCGTCACGCCGCGCCTGAAGGTCTATTTCGACGAAGTGGTGCGCAAGAAGCTGTCGCAGGAGTTCGGCTACAAGAGCGTCCTTCAGGTGCCGGTGATCGAGAAGATCGTCCTCAATATGGGCATCGGGGAAGGCGTGAGCGACCGCAAGAAGGTCGAAGCGGCAGCCAATGATCTCGGTCTGATCGCCGGCCAGAGAGCCGTGATCACCAAGGCCAGAAAGTCGATCGCTACCTACAAGGTGCGCGACGGTCAGCCGATCGGCTGCAAGGTGACGCTGCGCAAGAGCCGCATGTACGAGTTCATGGACCGGCTGGTCAATATCGCGTTGCCGCGCGTGCGCGACTTTCGCGGCCTCTCGCCGAAGAGCTTCGACGGCGGAGGAAACTACACGCTCGGCATCAAGGAGCACATCATCTTTCCCGAGATCGACTATGACAAGGCGGCCGACATCTGGGGAATGGACATCACGGTATGCACCAGCGCCAAGTCGGACAATGAGGCGCGCGCGCTGTTGACCGCATTCAACTTCCCGTTCCGGCAGTGAGGGCAATCCTCAGACGCGGAAAGCCAGGAGACATTGATGGCGAAGAAGAGCTCAATCGAGAAGAACAATAGACGGCGAAGGCTGAGCAAAAAATATTCGGGCCGGCGTTCCCGGCTCAAAGCAATTGCGCGCGACAAGACCAAGCCCATGGAGGAACGATTCGCGGCGACGCTCAAGCTGGCGGAATTGCCGCGCAACTCATCGGAGACGCGTGTCCGCAATCGATGCGAGGTGTCGGGCCGGCCGCGCGGGTTCTATCGCAAGCACAAAGTCTCGCGCATTGCATTGCGGGAACTTGGCTCCAAGGGATTGATTCCCGGCCTCGTCAAGTCGAGCTGGTAAGGAGGATCGAGCAATGGCGATGAACGATCCGCTCGGCGACATGATCGCGCGCATTCACAATGCGCAAATGCGCAACAAATCGAAGGTCTCAACGCCGGCATCCCGGCTGCGCCTTAGCGTGCTCGATGTGCTCAAGACCGAAGGCTTCATCCGCGGCTACGCCGCGGTGGAGCACTCGAATGGTCGCAAGGAGCTCGAGATCGAGCTTAAATATTTCGACGGCGAGCCGGTGATCCGGGAGATCTCGCGCGTATCGAAGCCGGGACGGCGCGTCTACGCCTCGGTGAAGGCGCTCCCGCGAGTGAACAACGGGCTGGGGGTTGCGATCCTTTCGACCCCTAAGGGGGTGATGGCCGATCACGATGCCCGCGACAACAACGTCGGCGGAGAAATTCTCTGCACGGTCTTTTGAGGAACTCAAGCTCAGTGGAATGAAGCCATGTCTCGTGTCGGAAAGAAACCCGTTGCAATTCCCTCCGGCGTCAGTGCCAGCGTGGAAGGCCAGGTGGTGAAGGTCAAAGGGCCGAAAGGGACGCTTGCGCTTGCTCTGCACGGCGATGTTGCGGCCAAGGTGGAGGGTAATGAGGTGACGGTCGATCCGCGCACCGACACCCAGCGCGCGCGTGCAATGTGGGGAACGTACCGTTCGCTGCTTGCCAACGTGATCACCGGCGTCACCAAGGGTTTCGAGCGCCGGCTCGAAATCACGGGCGTCGGATATCGAGCGGCGGTGCAGGGCAAGAACCTGCAAATCCAGCTCGGCTACAGCCACGATATTACCTATCCAATCCCCGAGGGCATCACCATCACGACTCCAAGGCCGACGGAGATCATCGTCAGCGGCATCGATGGTCAGAAGGTCGGCCACGTCGCCGCGGTGATCCGCGCCTTCCGCAAGCCGGAGCCGTACAAAGGCAAGGGCGTCAAATACGCAGGCGAATACATCTTCCGCAAGGAAGGCAAGAAGAAGTAACAGGAGCACACCATGGCGACAGTTGCTGACCGCACCGAGCGGCGAACGGCGAAGGTACGGCGCAATGTGCGCCGCGCGGCCGGCAGTCGCGCCCGACTGTCGGTTTTCCGCTCCTCCAAGCACATTTACGCACAGGTCATCGATGACATTAAAGGGGAGACAATGGCTTCCGCTTCATCGCTCGAAAAGGACATGCGCACGACCCTGAAAACCGGCGCAAATATCGAGGCCGCCAAGGCAGTCGGAAAGCGCGTCGCCGAACGGGCCGCGTCGAAAGGCGTCAAGCAGGTCGTTTTCGATCGTGGCGGCTACCTCTATCATGGCCGGGTCAAAGCACTCGCGGATGCCGCCCGTGAGGGCGGGCTAAGCTTCTGATGGCGGACGACGGACGACAGAGGTCAGACGCATCCGTGCTCTCGAACACATCCGTACTCCGTCATCTGTCATCTGCTCTCCGATTGAAGGAACGATATCATGGCACGTGAACCACGCGAGCGGCGGGATCGGGATGAGCGCGAGAGCGAATTCACCGACAAGCTGGTCCATATCAATCGTGTGGCCAAGGTGGTGAAGGGAGGACGCCGTTTCGGGTTTGCCGCGCTCGTAGTCGTCGGCGACGAGAAAGGCAGGGTCGGTTTCGGCCATGGCAAGGCACGTGAAGTGCCGGAGGCGATCCGCAAGGCCACCGAGGCTGCGAAGCGCGGTCTCATTCGCGTGCCGTTGCGCGAAGGTCGCACGCTCCACCATGACGTCGCCGGGCGCCACGGCGCCGGCCGCGTATTCCTGCGGGCGGCGCCCCCCGGCACCGGGATCATTGCCGGTGGCCCGATGCGTGCGGTGTTCGAGACGTTGGGGATGCAGGATGTGGTGGCGAAATCGCTCGGCTCGTCAAACCCATACAACATGGTGCGCGCGACTTTCGACGCGCTCAAGCGGCAGGATTCGCCCCGCGCCGTCGCGGCGCGCCGCAATATCAAGGTATCGACGTTGCAGGCGCGCCGGCGTGAACCGGGAGAAAGCGAACAAGTGGCCGAGTAGGGTCCCGATTCGAAGCTCGCCGAATCCACCGCACTTAGTCTTCGTCAGCGCGCCGCGGGAGCGTCACCATATGAGCAAGACCAATAAAGTGATCACGATCAAGCAGACCGGCAGCGCGATTCGCCGCCATCATTCGCAGCGGGAAACCCTGATCGGGCTCGGCCTCAATCGCATTGGGCGAGTTTCGGAAGTGCCGGACACGCCGCAAACTCGCGGCATGCTGTCGAAGGTCAAGCACCTGGTTCGAGTCGTCGAGGCAAAGTAAGCCACTGCCCCGTGATGTCCGGTAACGGCCGGTGCGCGGTGAGCGAATAGAAGAGCGAGGACGGTAGGATGAAGCTTCACGAATTGGCCGATCGCGCAGGGGCGCGCAAGAAGCGCGTGCGCATCGGCCGCGGCATTGGCTCCGGCGTCGGAAAGACGGGCGGCCGCGGCGGCAAGGGCCAGACCGCACGATCGGGCGTGCAAATCAAAGGCTTCGAGGGCGGCCAGATGCCGCTCCACCGGCGGCTGCCGAAGCGCGGCTTCAAGAACTCGCCGTTCGCGCGCAAGCTGAACGAAGTCAATCTCGACAAGGTCCAGGCGGCAATCGAGGCCGGCAAGCTCGACGCGTCCAACACGGTCGATGTCGAGGCTTTGGTAAAGGCCGGCGTGCTCAGGCGGGCAAAAGACGGAGTTCGACTGCTCGGTTCCGGTGTAATCAAGACCAAGGTCGCCTTCTCGGTCTGGGGAGCATCCAAATCGGCGGTCGCGGCGGTGGAGCAGGCAGGCGGCTCGGTCACTCTGCTGGCGCCGAAGCGGCAGACCGGCGAGCAGGCCGCCTGATAGCTATATTGAACCCAGGCGCCGCAACCGGAGCTTCCAGCCAATGGTCTCAGCAGCAGAACAACTCGCCGCCAATCTCAATTTCTCGGCGCTTGCCAAGGCCGAGGAACTCAAGAAGCGGATCTGGTTCACCGTAGGGGCGCTCCTGGTCTATCGTTTCGGGACCTACATCCCGCTGCCGGGCATCGATCCTTCCGCCTGGGATCAGATTTTTCGATCGCAGGCCGGCGGCATCCTTGGAATGTTCAACATGTTCTCCGGCGGCGGTATCCACCGGATGGCGATCTTCGCGTTGAACATCATGCCGTACATCTCCGCCTCGATTATCATCCAGCTGATGACGACGGTGTCGCCCACTCTCGAGCAGCTCAAGAAGGAGGGAGAGCAGGGCCGCAAGGTCATGAACCAATACACGCGTTATCTCACGGTGCTGCTGGCGGCATTCCAATCCTATGGCATCTCGGTCGGTCTCGAAGGCGCCGGCAACGTGGTCAGTGATCCCGGCTGGTTCTTCCGCATCGCGACCGTGATCACGCTGACCGGGGGGACCATGTTTCTGATGTGGCTCGGCGAGCAGATCACATCGCGCGGGATCGGCAATGGCATCTCCCTGATCATTCTTTCTGGCATCGTGGCGGAATTGCCTTCCGCCATCGCGGGAACACTCGAGCTGGGCCGCCAGGGCGCGCTGTCGACCGGACTCATTCTGCTGGTGCTGGTGATGGCGGTCGCGGTCATCGCATTCATTGTTTTCATGGAGCGCGCGCAGCGCCGGCTCTTGATCCAGTATCCCAAGCGCCAGGTCGGCAATCGCATGTTCGAGGGCCAGTCCTCGCATCTTCCCCTCAAGCTCAACACGTCGGGCGTGATCCCGCCGATCTTCGCCTCCTCGCTGCTGCTGTTGCCGACCACCGTCGCCAATTTCAACGCCGGACAGGGACCCGATTGGTTCGTGGTCCTCACCACTCAGCTCGGGCACGGACGGCCGCTTTTCCTCATCCTCTATGTCGCGCTCATCGTATTCTTTGCCTTCTTCTACACGGCCATCGTGTTCAACCCGACGGAGACTGCCGATAACCTGAAGAAGCACGGCGGCTTCATCCCCGGTATTCGGCCGGGTGAACGCACCGCGGAATACATCGATTACGTGCTCTCGCGCATTACCGTGATCGGCGCCGCCTACCTTGCGGTGGTCTGCATCCTGCCGGAGATCCTGATCTCCTACGCTTCGGTGCCCTTTTATTTCGGCGGAACGTCGCTTCTGATCGTCGTAAGCGTCACCATGGACACCGTGGCGCAGATCCAGGGCTATTTGCTTGCCCATCAATATGAAGGTCTGATCAAACGCTCGAAGCTGCGGGGGCGGCGGAGATGAGATTGATACTGCTTGGTCCGCCGGGGGCGGGCAAGGGCACGCAGGCCGAGCGCCTTGCCGCCAAGCATGGGCTGTTGCAGCTGTCGACCGGCGACATGTTGCGGGCCGCGATCGAGGCCGGCACCCCGGTCGGACTTCGAGTCAAGGGACATCATGGCGCGCGGCGAGCTCGTGCCCGATGACGTCGTCGTGGCCATCGTTTCGGCGCGCATCGATGAACCCGACGCGCGCAACGGCTTTGTTCTCGACGGCTTCCCGCGTACGGTGCCGCAGGCGCATGCGCTTGACCGCATGCTCAAGCAAAAAGGATCGAAGCTCGATGCGGTGGTCGAGCTCAAGGTCGACGAGCGGATCCTGCTGGATCGCATCGAGAAGCGGATCGCCGAGACCAAAGCGCGCGGGGAGGCACTGCGATCCGATGATGACCCCGACGTTCTGCGGCGCCGGCTCATAAACTATCGCGAGCGGACCGCTCCGCTCATCGCCTATTATCAGCTCGAAAGCGTGCTGCGGCAGGTTGACGGCATGGCGCCGGTCGCCGCGGTGGCAAGCGCAATAGATGACGTGCTCAAGCAGGCGAGGGCAGGAAGGTCAGCCCGACGGGTGCCGGACAAGAGGTCGCACAGCCGGCCAGCGGCGAAGCACAAGGGTAAGAAGCCGGCAGCGAAGACAGCCGGCGGCGCCAGATCAATCGGCAAGCTCCCGAAAAGAAAGGGAAAAAGTCCCCCGTCCGGCGGCCGGGCCGTTGGCCACGCGCAAGCCTCCCGCACGCAAAAGCAAACGCTAGCGGAGGTTGACGAAACGCAGTTGAATCCATTAATAACCCGCATCCAAGTCGAGAGTTGATCGATACCGAGCCCCGGGGAACGGGGAGGGGTGTCGCGTTATTGCTTGCGGTTGGCCGCGAGTGAATAGATCGCCGGCCATTTTGGTTCGCCGGCAAGAGGAGTGAAAAGCCGTGGCCCGCATCGCCGGCGTCAATATCCCGACCAACAAGCGTGTTGTTATTGCACTGCAATATATCCATGGGATCGGGCAAAAAAAGGCCAATGAAATCATGGGGAAGGTAGGGATTCCCGACGCCCGGCGGGTGTCCCAGCTGACCGACCAGGAAGTGCTTCAGATTCTGCGAAGTGATCGATCGTGATTACATGGTCGAAGGCGACCTGCGGCGCGAAGTGGCCATGAACATCAAGCGGCTGATGGATCTCGGATGCTACCGTGGGTTGCGGCATCGCCGTGGCCTCCCCGTTCGCGGGCAGCGCACCCACACCAACGCCCGCACCCGCAAGGGTCCGGCCAAGCCGATAGCGGGCAAGAAGAATAGACTGGTCGGAAAACACCAATGTCGCGCCAGCCGGCGCAAGCTTCGCTGCGTCAGAGTAAGACCGGTGGTTGACCCTGCGGCCGCTGAGCCGCGCCCTTAGAGGATCTGGAATGGGGAAAGAACCCGCCCGCGTCCGTCGACGCGAACGCAAGAATATCGCTTCCGGAGTCGCGCATGTGAACGCGACCTTCAACAACACAATGATCACCATCACCGACGCACAAGGAAACACCATCGCCTGGTCGTCGGCCGGGACCATGGGCTTCAAGGGATCGAGAAAATCAACCCCTTACGCAGCGCAGGTCGCCGCCGAGGACGCCGCCAAAAAGGCCCAGGAGCACGGGATGCGCACCCTCGAAGTCGAGGTGGCGGGACCGGGATCCGGCCGTGAATTGGCGCTGCGTTCGCTGCAGTCGGCCGGGTTCACCATCACTTCCATCCGCGACGTCACGCCGATTCCCCACAACGGCTGCCGTCCACGCAAGAGGCGCCGAGTATGACAGATGACATCCTTATCCGGCGGGCTCCCGAAGAGTCCGTCGCCGCTGGAACTTCCCACGGGGCGGAGTGGGGTATGCGGTCCGCCGCTGCGCCGCGCAATGCGATGGGTGCCAACGTGACAATTTAAAAGAACTGGCAGGAACTGATCCGACCGAACAAGCTTCAGATAGCCGCAGGCCTCGACCCCAAACGCGAAGCGACCGTAGTTGCCGAGCCGCTGGAGCGGGGCTTTGGCGTGACGCTCGGAAATGCCCTGCGGCGCATCTTGTTATCCTCACTGCAGGGCGCGGCGGTGCAGTCGGTCCATATCGACGGCGTATTGCACGAGTTCTCCTCGATCCCGGGCGTTCGCGAGGACGTCACCGATATCGTGCTCAACATCAAGGACATCGCCATCAAGATGCAGGGCGACGGGCCCAAGCGCATGGTGGTGAAGAAACAGGGGCCGGGTGCGGTCACCGCGGGCGACATCCAAACCGTGGGCGACATCGTCGTGCTCAATCCGGACCTCGTTCTGTGCACCCTGGACGAGGGTGCCGAGATCCGGATGGAGTTCACGGTCAATACCGGAAAGGGCTATGTGCCGACCGAGCGCAACCGGCCGGAAGATGCACCGATCGGTCTCATCCCGATCGACAGCCTCTATTCGCCCGTGCGCAAAGTCTCCTATCGGGTCGAGAACACCCGCGAGGGGCAAACTCTCGACTACGACAAGTTGACCATGCAGATCGAGACCAACGGCGCGCTCAGCCCCGATGACGCCGTCGCCTATGCCGCGCGCATCCTGCAGGATCAGCTCAACGTGTTCGTCAATTTCGAGGAGCCGCGCAAGGAGGTGGTGGCCGAGGCCATCCCCGATCTCGCCTTCAATCCGGCCTTTCTCAAGAAAGTCGACGAGCTCGAGTTGTCGGTGCGTTCAGCGAATTGTCTCAAGAACGACAACATCGTCTACATCGGCGACCTGGTTCAGAAGAGCGAAGCCGAGATGTTGCGCACGCCGAATTTCGGGCGAAAATCGCTCAACGAGATCAAGGAAGTGCTTGCTCAGATGGGGCTGCATCTCGGTATGGAAGTGCCGGGTTGGCCGCCCGACAACATCGACGAGCTGGCCAAGCGCTTCGAGGATCATTATTAGCCAGGCGACAGAGGACGGACGACGGACGACGGATCAACGCCGTCCTTCATCTGTCCTCTGTCGTCCGTCGTCCGGAGTTTGAGATGCGTCACGGCAACGCCCATCGCAAGCTCAACCGCAAGCACGAGCACCGCCGCGCCATGTTCGCAAACATGGCAGCGGCTCTGATCAAGCACGAGCAGATCGTCACCACGCTTCCGAAGGCGAAGGATTTGCGACCCATTGTCGAGAAGCTGGTCACGCTCGGCAAGCGGGGGGATCTCCACGCGCGCCGCCAGGCGATTGCCCAGATTCGCGATGTCCCCATGGTGAAGAAGCTATTCGAGGTGCTCGGCCCCCGTTACCGGGAGCGCAAGGGCGGGTATACCCGCGTGCTCAAGGCCGGATTTCGCTACGGCGATTCCGCCCCGGTTGCCGTGATCGAATTCGTGGACCGCGACGTCGATGCGAAGGGCCTCGACTCCGGGCCGACTGCCGAGAAACCGGGGCAGGCGGCGGAGGCAGCCCCGGCCTGACGCGATCTCCTACTCGCGGCGGCGCGAATCCCTTCCCATCACATCGTACACGTCGGCCGGCGCGAAGTCGTCGCTGATGATCGCGCCCCCGGTCTGCGACCATGGCTGATCGACACGACGCTTCAAGATCTGCGGCAGCGGAAAACGAAAATTATGACGCTCCTGCAATGCCGCCGCGTTGCGTTCGCGCGTCTCCTTGGCGAGGGGCGAGCTCGAGGCGACTGCAATCACCTCCCCAAGGCCGGTTGGATAGAGATCGAGCGCGGGAAAGACTTCGCTCAGCGTTCTCATCGTGGAGGCATAGAGCTTGGTGCCGTCATGGACGTTGAAGGCGGCTGCGCCCCCCGGCGCGAGCCGGTGCTTGACCAAGGCATAGAACTCCCGCGTCAGAAGATGAAACGGCACATAGCCGCCGCGATAGGCGTCGACCAGAATGAGGTCGTAGGTGGCGCTGTTGCGATTGAGAAAGACACGCCCATCACTGGCGTGGTAGCGCATGCGCTCGCTCTCGCGCAGACCAAAATAAGTCTTGGCTGCGTTGATCACGCCGGGGTCGACTTCGACGGTGGTGATGAGCGCGTCGGGAACGAAGCGGCCGAGATAGGTCGAAATCGAGCCGCCGCCGAGGCCCAGCATCAATATTCTCTGACGCGCTTGCGGATAGATGATCGCGATGGTCATCACCTGCGCATAGCGCAACGGCAGATCATCAGGGTCGGCAAGATCGATCACTGATTCGGTGTAGTCCCAGCCCTTGATCTGAAATGACATCACCAGCTGGCGCTGACGCTTGGTGATGAACACATCGTTGTATTCGGTCTCGACGTGGGCAATCCGCCCGTCGGGACGATCGAGCATGGCAGCGCGAATGCCTTCGTCGATCACGCCTTGCGCCCAGCCGGCGGGAGCAATCAGCATCATCAACAGCAGCGCGGGAAGCGGAGCGATGCGGGGTTCACGCCAACCGAGACGTGAGAGGGCAAGAAGCGTTGATCCTGCGATCACGCCGATGAGGCCGAGAGCGAGCGTGATTGCGCGCGAGCCGATGGCGGGGATCAGGACAAACGTGGTGCCGAGCGTCCCCACGATGGCGCCTGCGGTCGAGACCCCGTAGACCGCGCCTGAGACCCGTCCGGAGCGTTGCGCCGAGCGCAGCAGGAGCCTGATGGCAAAGGGGGAGTACATGCCGAGAAACGTCACCGGCAGGAACATCAGCGCAAGCGCTGCGAGTAGGCTGCCGGCTCGTATGTCGTCGATGCCGTCGAGGACGTATTGGAGGACGGCGTGGCCGAAGCTCGGCAGGACCAGAAGATAAGCCGATCCGATGATGACCGTGGCTGCAAGAACAGCCGGCGACGCGGTGCGGTCGGCGAGAGCGCCTCCCGCAAAATAGCCGGCGGTGAGTGCGAGCAGAACCGTCGAGATGAGCGCCGCCCAGGTATAGATGCCGCTGCCGAAATACGGGTTGAGGTAACGCGACCCCAGCATTTCGAAGCTCATGACGATGGCGCCGGTGATGAAGGCGACGGCGTAGAGGACGGCGGCAGCCGTCACATCCGGTCGGGCGGATTTTGCTTCGGCGTCGGGTGCGGGGTCCACGCAGAATCCTCTAGCGAGGGAACGGGAAAGCATGCGGCGCCCAGTCTACGCGGCAGCCATCGGCTTGTCCCCCTCGCGGGCACCGGCGTGGCCGTCGGGGCTCCGTCCGGCGCCGGCCGTCGGTCGAGCGCGCCCTTCTATTGCCGTGTCAGCGGGCTTATATCTGCACGTCCTGGACCTCGGGATTTGCCATGTCTTGTCTCCATTCACTTGCAACGGTCGTTCTCGTCATCACGGCGGTGGCGCCTGGGGCTTCCGCCCAGGAGCGGCGCGTGCCGTCCTCCCCCACCGAGGTCCGATTGTCCTATGCGCCCGTGGTGCAGCGCGCGGCCCCCGCCGTGGTGAATGTGTACGCCACGAAGATGGTGTCGGCGCGCAATCCTCTATCAGACCATCCATTCTTCCGATTTTTCGATATGCCCGGTGGATTCGGCGGAAGGGTCCAGCCCTCCCTTGGCTCCGGTGTCTTGATCGATGCTGCCGGCCTGGTCGTCACCAACCATCACGTCATCGAAGGCGCTGATCAGGTCAAGGTGTCGCTGTGGGACAAGCGGGAGCTCGAGGCGGAGATGGTGCTCAAGGATCCGCGTTCGGATCTCGCGGTCCTGCGCATCAAGGCGCCCGGCGAGAGATTTCCCGCTTTGGAGCTCGCCGATTCCGATGCATTGCAGGTGGGCGACATCGTGCTCGCGATCGGCAATCCCTTCGCCGTCGGTCAGACCGTGACCCACGGCATCATATCGGCTATGGCGCGCACCCAAGTCGGCATCACCGACTATCAGTTCTTCATCCAGACCGACGCCGCGATCAATCCCGGCAATTCCGGCGGCGCGCTGGTCGATCTGAGCGGCCGCCTCGTCGGCATCAATACCGCCATCTTCTCGCGTTCAGGCGGTTCGCAGGGAATAGGCTTCGCCATTCCCGCCAACATGGTGAAGGTCGTCGTCGCGTCGGCGAAGAGCGGTGGCTCATCCGTGAAACGTCCGTGGCTGGGCGCGCGCTTGCAGGCAGTTACCCCCGACATCGCGGAAGGCCTCGGGCTCAAGCGCCCGGCCGGCGCTCTGGTAGCGAGCGTGACCCCACGAGTTCCGCCGGTCGGGCGGGCCTCAAGACCAACGATCTCATCATGAGCATCGACGGACAGACGATCGACGACCCGAATGCTTTTGATTACCGTTTCGCGACCAAGCCTATCGGCGGGAGCGCCAGGCTCGCGGTGATGCGCGCCGGCAGGGAGCTCGCCCTGAACGTCGCGCTCGAAGGTGCGCCGGAAATGCCGCATGACGAGCTGGTCATTGCCTCCGCATCGCCGTTCCAAGGGGCCAAGGTTGCCAACCTGTCGCCGGCTCTGGCCGACGATCTTCGGCTCGACCCCGGCACTCAGGGCGTGGTGATCATCGATGTCGCCAACGGCTCCCCGGCACAGAACTTCTTCCAGCGCGGCGATCTCGTGCTTTCGGTCAACAGCGCAAAGATTGCCAAGACGCGCGATCTCGATCGCGTCGCCGGGCAAGGCAATCGTCTCTGGCGCATCATCTTCGTGCGTGAGGGCAAGCAGCTGTCAATGGAGTTCCGGGGGTGAGAGCACGCGCCAAGCGCGGCGGGCCAAGCCTGTTCGGGGCGGCAGGGCTCGAGCGCGATGCGCCGCGTCCGCTCGCCGACAAGCTGCGGCCAAGCAAGCTTTACGAGGTGGTCGGGCAAGACCATCTCCTCGCGCGCGATGGCGCGCTCACCCGTCTGCTCGAGACGCGCTCGCTTGGCTCCCTGATCTTTTGGGGGCCACCCGGCACCGGCAAGACCACTGTTGCGCGCCTCTTGGCACAGGCGACCGATCTGCACTTCGAGCAGATCTCGGCAATTTTCTCCGGCGTTGCCGATCTCAAGAAGGTGTTCGATGCGGCACGCGCGCGGCGTGAAACAGGGCAAGGGACGCTCCTGTTCGTCGACGAAATTCATCGCTTCAATCGCGCGCAGCAGGATTCCTTCCTGCCGGTCATGGAAGACGGCACCATCGTTCTCATTGGCGCCACGACCGAGAATCCGTCCTTCGAGCTGATCGCGCCGCTCCTCTCCCGCGCGCGCGTATTGGCTTTCAAGCCGCTCGATGCACCTGCGCTCGAGAATCTGCTCGCCCGCGCGGAATCGATCGAAGGCAGGCAGCTTCCGCTCGATGCGCAGGCGCGGGCGTCTCTCATCCGCATGGCCGACGGTGATGGTCGCGCCGCGCTCACGCTTGCCGAGGAAGTCTGGCGGGCGGGGCGGGCCGGGGAGATCTTCGATGCCGTGAAGCTGGCGGAAGTCGTGCAGCGGCGCGCCCCGATCTACGACAAGAAGCAGGATGGCCACTACAATCTGATCAGCGCCTTGCACAAATCGGTGCGCGGCTCCGACCCGGACGCGGCGCTCTACTATCTTTGCCGCATGCTCGATGCCGGCGAGGATCCGCTCTACATTGCCCGGCGGGTCGTGCGCATGGCAGTGGAGGATATCGGGCTCGCCGATCCGCAGGCGATCGTCATCTGCAACGCCGCCAAGGAGACTTACGATTTTCTGGGCTCTCCGGAAGGCGAGCTGGCGATCGCCCAGGCGGTGATCTACGTCGCGACCGCTCCCAAGTCGAACGCCGCGTACCGGGCGTATGGCGCGGCCATGCGCATTGCGAAAGAGGCGGGCTCGCTCCTCCCGCCGAAGCATATTCTCAATGCGCCGACCAAGCTGATGCGGTCCGAAGGCTATGGCGAGGATTACCACTATGACCACGACGCCCCTGACGCCTTCTCCGGGCAGGATTATTTTCCGGAGCAACTCGGCCGGCAGAAATTCTACGATCCGCCCGAGCGCGGGTTCGAGCGGGAAATCCGCAAGCGGCTGGACTATTGGGCGAAGCTGCGCAAGGAGCGGGACAGCCGGTGAGGCCTCCAGCTCTGGCGATGCTCACGTTCGCGGGCTGCGGTTTCTTGCTCGCAACGGCGGCGTCGGCCGCCGAACCGTTCAGTGGGCGCTGGGCGGCTGATGCGGAGGCCTGCGGCGGCAATGGCGCGGCGGTGCCGCTCCTCGTGGTCGATACGCTGTCGTTACGATGGCGCGATGCTGCCTGCGCGATAAGGACGAGCTACCGTGTGCGTGATTCCTGGCACATTGGTGCGCGCTGTTGGTCCGACGGCGCCGCGAGCGACGTTGCAATCAAGCTGGAGCTGCGTGGCGGCCGGCTGGTGCTGGATTGGGCGGGCGCGCCTGGGGAAGAATTGCGGCGGTGTCCATAGGGATGGTGCTCGATGGCGACCTCGCAGCGTCAACAAGGGAATAAGCCCCCGCCGGCCGCGCAAGGCGCCGTGACGGGGGTCCAGAATGCGGCAGTGAGCGCCGATGAGGCGGGCATGCGCGTCGATCGCTTTCTCGAAGCGCGCTTCCCCGGGCTGTCGTTCTCCCATATCCAGCGGATCATCCGAAAGGGCGAGCTGCGCGTGAACGGCAGGCGCGCGCAGCCGAAGCAGAGGCTCGAGCGTGGTCAGGTCGTGCGCATCCCGCCATTGCGCCTCGATCAGGTCACGCCGCCGACGGCCGCAAGCAAAGCCGACGCCAACACGCGCGCTTTCCTCAAATCCATTACGCTGCAGGAGGATGCCGATGTGCTGGTGCTCAACAAGCCGATGGGGTTGGCGGTGCAGGGCGGATCAGGCACGACGCGCCATCTCGACGGGATGCTTGACGTCCTGCGTGACGCGCAGGGCCAGCGCCCGCGCCTGGTCCATCGGTTGGACAAGGATACCGCCGGATGCCTGCTGGTCGCAAAGACGCGCTTTGCGGCATCGGCGCTCGCCAAGGTTTTCCGCTCGCGCTCGGCCAGAAAGATCTATTGGGCGCTGGTTGCTGGTGTCCCCAAGCCGCGCCAGGGGCGCGTCTCGACGTTTCTCGCAAAGGAGGAACGCGAGGACGATTCGATCATGCGTATCGCGCGGCATGGCGAGCAAGGCGCCACTCACGCGGTGACGTATTACGCGGTGGTCGAGACCGCCGCCCGCCAACTGGCCTGGCTCTCGCTCAAGCCCGTTACCGGCCGCACGCACCAATTGCGCGCGCACATGGCCCATATCGGGCATCCGATCGTGGGGGATCCAAAGTACTTCACCAAGGAGAACTGGGAGCTGCCCGGCGGCATGCAGAATCGGCTGCAACTGCTGGCGCGCCGCATCGTCGTGCCGCATCCGCGCGGCGGAACCATCGACGTCACCGCGCCGCTGCCGCCGCACATGGCGCAGTCATGGAACCTGCTCGGCCTCGATGTGACCCGCTATGATCCCATTGTCGAGGCGCCGGAATAGCATTCGCCCGCGATCGTGCTTATCTCGAGAGCATCACGGAAGGACGCCATGCGCCGGCTCAGGACCGTTGCCTTCGTCTGCATTGTGCTGGGGGGGCCGTGGACAGCCGCAGCCGCCCAGGTGCCGGGCGCGCCGGGCTTGCCCAATCCCGCGCTCGAAAATCGCATCCCCGCGCCGCTGCCGCCGCCTCCGCAGCCTCCCATCATCAATGGGCCATTGGCGCAGAGCCCGCCGCCGCGAGTTTACCTGCCGCCGCGGCTCAATAGCTCCGGCGACCGCGCCACATCGTGCCTGCATGAGGGAAGCGCGCGTGGATTACGGAGTCGCAAGCTCGACGCGTACACCCGCTCCTGCTCGAATGCGGATTAGAACGAACTTTTGTCTTGCGGCGCACCTACGCGCTCGCCTCCGAATCGCGCGCGATGACAGGAGCGCCGCCGGCAAAATCGTCCTCTGGAAATGATGCGAATGGGCATTAAGCGGACCCTCGAAGTCATCAATCGAATGGAGGCCGACGGGATTGTGGAGCGATATGCCATCGGCGGAGCGGTTGCCGCATACAATTACGTCGAGCCTGCAGTGACCGAGGACCTCGACATCTTGATTTCGTTCGGCAGGCATCATCAACGACCGAAATCCGGATTGATCACGCTCGGTCCTCTCCTGTCGTATTTACAGCAAAAAGGCTATTCGGAGTTTCGCAAGGAGGGTCTTTTCATCGAAGGCTGGTCTGTCCAATTCCTGCCCGTCTCCGACGATCTCGATGCCGAGGCGCTGGCTCAGGCCGAAGAGGTCGCAATCGAAATCAGCTCAATCGAGGGATCGGTAAGAAGCCGCGTGCTGCGGCCACAGCACATTGTGGCAACTGCATTGCGGACCGGAAGACCAAAAGACCGTATACGGATCGTTCAATTTTTGGAGGAAAACGCGGTAGACCTCGCCGACCTTTGCGATGTCATTGCCCGCCACGGCCTCCAGGAAGCGTGGCGGCGGTTTTGTCACCGAACTGGAATTGCTGACCCCTGTGATGTACAATCGGCACCATGAAGGATGGCAAGACAGTCATCTATCCGGATATTTCCGACATCCTCGCGCGCAAGCGCGAGGGGCGACATGTGCTTTCGCGGTTGTCTTTTGGTCAAAAAATTGCCCTGGTCGAAGCATTGCGGGAACGTCTAGCGCCGCTCAAGCGCGCACGCGAACAGCGGATTGCCGCGAAATCAGCGGGACGAGCGCCGAGTCCTTAGCGGCGAAAGGCTTGCTGTTGCGCTATTTTCCCACACATGCGGAGCCTTCCAAATCATTTGGCGGGCAATGCGGGCGGGACCCTTCTCGCCGTTTTGAGAGCAAGAACAGCCATGGCATAATGCTCGCGGAAAAAGCGATGACTTCAGCGCTGGAGACCCGTGATGCGCTTCTGCTTGGTCGTCACATGCGCCGTTCTGTGGACGCTGCTCGGCGCGCCACTCGCTCATGCCGACAAGCGCGTCGCACTGGTGATCGGGAATTCCGCGTATCGCTTCATGCCGCGGCTGATGAACCCGCAGCACGATGCGGAAGACGTAGATGCTGTTCAACGTGCAGGACGAGGTGGACCGGACGACGGCGGGCCGATGTCGCCCGGGATCGGATCGCGGAGCTGAAAAAGAAGGAGGTTGCCGTCGTTGGCTCGCGCCGGCGGTCGAGAAATTCCCGCGGAATCAAAAATCACGCTTGGCGACCGCATCCAGACCACGGCTCTCGACGTGTTGGAGGCGCTGATCGAGGCCACCTACACCAAGGAACGCGCGCAGCATCTGCGGCGAGCAAATCGGCGCCTACCGCAGGCTCGCATTGACCTTGTCGAGCATCGCCGATCCCGGGCACAGCTCCTTCTCGGACAAGGTGTTGAGCGGCGCGTCGACGGTGTTGAAATTCCGGTGCAGATCCTCGGGCTCGGGATCGACGTAGAGCAGCCCGGTCACGACCTGACCGAGGGCGGCGTGCCGGGCAAGAAAGTTCATGGCGCCGACCCGGTCGTGCGAATCGTAGTCGGCGGCAACCTTCTTGAGCACGAGCTTCGATCCATCGTGCTGCTCGACCACTTCGACCGATCCCGGCTCGTAGCCCACGACGATCGGCTTGCGGGCGGTGATGAAGTCCAGCCGGTTTACCGCCTCATTGTGCTCGCGCACGTAGTCGAAGCTCTTGGTCGATCCCTCGTGGTTGTTGAACGCAACGCAGGGAGAAATCACGTCCAGGAAGGCGGCGCCTTCGTGCTCGATCGCAGCCTTCACCAGCGGTATCAATTGATCTTTGTCGCCGGAAAAGGAGCGCGCGACGAAAGTCGCGCCAAGCTGCAACGCCATTGCGACGAGGTCGATGGAATTGTCGGTATTGGTCAAGCCGCGCTTCGACTTCGAGCCGCGATCCGCCGTGGCCGAAAACTGGCCCTTGGTAAGGCCGTAGACGCCGTTGTTCTCGACGATGTAGACCATGTTCACGCCGCGGCGAATCGCGTGAGCGAATTGTCCGAGACCGATCGAGGCGGAATCGCCGTCACCGGAGACGCCAAGATAGATGAGGTCACGATTGGCGAGATTTGCTCCCGTGAGCACCGAGGGCATGCGCCCATGCACGGAGTTGAAACCGTGCGAGTTGCCCAGGAAGTACGTCGGGGTCTTGGACGAGCAACCGATGCCGGAAAGCTTGGCAACCCGATGCGGTTCGATGTCGAGCTCGAAGCAGGCCTCGATGATGGCGCTCGAGATGGAATCGTGCCCGCAGCCCGCGCACAGGGTGGAGACCGAGCCCTCGTAGTCGCGATGAGTATATCCGAGCGCATTCTTCGGCAGCGCCGGATGGTGAAACCTGGGCTTGGCGATATAGGTCATGAGACCACCTTGCGTAGCGGAGTTACCTTGAGGGCATCGAGATGCTCGCCGATTGCACGCGCGATGAAGCGCGCGGTGATCGGGGTGCCGTCATAATGCAGAATTGGCACGAGCCGGATGGGATCTATGCCGCATTCGTTGACGATCAAGGACCGCAATTGCGCATCCCGGTTCTGCTCGACGATGAAAACGAAATCGTGATCGCCGACAAAGTTCGTCACGCTCGAGTGGAAGGGAAACGCACGCACCCGGAGGCGATCGAGCGACAGGCCGCGCGACTCGATCAGATGGATTGCCTCGTTCATCGCCGGCGAGGTCGACCCATAGTAGATGACGCCGTATTTGGTCGGCTTGCCGGCATTGGCTTGCAGCGGCCGCGGAACGAGATCCTTGGCGGTCTCGAACTTGCGGATGAGCCGTTGCATGTTGTCGGCGTAGGCCGCGCCTTCTTCGGTATAGCGGGCATAGCGATCGCGCGACGTGCCGCGGGTGAAAAACGACCCCTTGCTCGGGTGGGTGCCGGGATAGGTGCGATAGGGGATACCGTCGCCGTCGACATCCAGATAGCGGCCGAAATCCTTGCCGGCCTCGAGTTCCGCCTCCGTCATCACCTTGCCGCGGTCGTATTTGCGGTTGTCGTCCCAGGTCAATGGACGGCAAAGGCGATGGTTCATGCCGATGTCCAGATCGAGCATGACGAAGACCGGAGTTTGCAGTCGATCGGCGAGGTCGAACGCGTCCGCCGCGAAGTCGAAAGCCTCGGCCGGATCCTCCGGAAACAGCAGCACGTGCTTGGTATCGCCATGGGAAGCATAGGCGCACGAGATCAGATCGCATTGCTGCGTGCGTGTCGGCATGCCGGTCGAGGGCCCCGCGCGCTGGACATCGAACACCACAGCCGGAATCTCCGCGAAATATGCAAGCCCGAGGAACTCCTGCATCAACGAAATGCCGGGGCCTGATGTCGCGGTGAAGGCACGCGCACCGTTCCAGGCGGCGCCGATGACCATGCCGATCGAGGCCAATTCATCCTCGGCCTGCACGATGGCGACTCTGCTCTGCTTGGTGGCGGGATCAAGCCGTAGCCGCCGGCAATGACTGGTAAAGGCATCGGCGAGTGACGATGACGGCGTGATCGGGTACCAGGCGCATACGGTGGCGCCGCCATAGACCGCGCCCAAGGCTGCTGCCGAGTTTCCCTCGATGAATATCCGGTCGCCAACGGAGTTGGCGCGGCGCAACCGCAGGCCTATCGGGCAGGTCAGGTTCATCAGCGCCCAGTCGCGGCCGAGATGCAGCGCATGCACATTGGCGCCGATCAGCTTTTCCTTCGACTTGAACTGCTCGCCAATGAGCTGCTCGATCACTTTGACATCCATATCGAGCAGAGCGGATAGGGCGCCCACGTAGATGATATTCTTGAACAGCTGGCGTTGGCGCGGATCCGAGTATTCGCGGTTGCATATGGCGGTGAGAGGTACCCCGATGACGGTAATATCGTCGCGAAATTTCGATTTCGGCATCGGCTTGGTGCAGTCGTAGAACAGGTACCCGCCGGGTTCGATGAGCGCGACGTCCCTGTCCCAGGTTTGCGGGTTCATCGCGACCATGAGATCAGTACCGCCGCGGGCGCCGAGATGCCCAGCTTCCGAGATACGGACCTCGTACCAGGTCGGCAGGCCCTGGATATTGGACGGAAAAATATTTCGCGGCGCGACAGGAACGCCCATGCGCAGCACCGCGCGCGCGAACAGCTCGTTGGCGCTGGCGGAGCCCGACCCGTTGACGTTGGCAAATCGAACGACGAAGTCGTTTACGCTGCTGATCGGGCTGTTGCTCGGCATAGGTCATCCGCGTGAGTCATGTCGATGAGATATTTTTTCATGTCCCAGGCGCCGGTCGGACAGCGCTCGGCACACAGCCCGCAGTGCAGGCAAACATCCTCGTCCTTCACCATGACGCGACCGGTCTTGAGATCGTTGGCGACATAAAGGTCCTGCGTTGCATCCTTGGCCGGCGCCTTGAGCCGCGTGCGCAGATCGGCCTCCTCGCCATTCTGCGTGAAGGTGATGCAGTCCATCGGGCAGATGTCGACGCATGCATCGCATTCGATGCACAGCGAGGAGGTGAACACGGTCTGCACGTCGCAATTGAGACAGCGATGAGCCTCCTTGAGCGCGAGGTCGAGGTCATAGCCAAGCTCGACCTCGGCCTTGATGTCGCGCAAGGCAACCACCTTGTCGCGCAGCGGCACCCGGTAGCGCCGATCGGGCGCGATGTCGTTGTCGTAGCTCCATTCGTGGATGCCCATCTTCTGGCTGATGATCTCGACCATGGGCGTGGGACGATCGTTGATGTCCTGGCCGCAGCACGTCTTGTCGATGGAGAGCGCGGCGTCGTGGCCGTGGGCGACGGCCCAGATGATGTTCTTGGGTCCAAAGGCGGCATCGCCACCGAAGAATACCCTCGGATGGGTCGAGGCCATGGTCTTGGCATCGACTTTCGGCATGTCCCATTTGTCGAACTCGATCCCGATGTCACGCTCGATCCAGGGGAAGGCATTCTCCTGGCCGACCGCGACCAGCACGTCATCGCAGGCGATCTGTTGATCGGGATCGCCGGTCGGAACAAGATTGCGCCGGCCGTTGGCGTCGTACTCGGCCTTGACCTTCTCGAACACGACGCCGGTCAAGCGGCCGTCCTGATGGGTGAACTCCTTCGGCACGAGGAAGTTCAGGATCGGAATATCCTCGTGCATGGCATCCTCCTTTTCCCAAGGAGACGCCTTCATCTCGTCGAAGCCGGAGCGGACGACCACCTTCACGTCCTGGCCGCCAAGCCGGCGTGACGAGCGGCAGCAGTCCATGGCGGTATTGCCGCCGCCGAGCACGATCACCCGCTTGCCGATCTTGTCGATGTGTCCGAAGGAGACGGAAGAGAGCCAATCGATTCCGATCTGAATGTTCGCGGCCGCCTCCTTGCGCCCCGGAATATCAAGGTCGCGACCGCGCGGCGCACCCGAGCCGACGAAGATCGCGTCCCAATCCTCGGCCAACAGCGATTTGAGACTGTCGATGCGCTTGCCGGCGCGAAACTCAATCCCGAGATCGAGGATGTAACCGCATTCCTCGTCGATAATGGATTCCGGCAGGCGAAATCTCGGAATCTGCGTGCGGATCATGCCGCCGGCTTTCGGATCCTGGTCGAACACGACGCAATGATAGCCGAGCGGCGCCAGATCGCGCGCGACCGTCAGCGAGGCGGGACCGCCGCCGACGAGTGCGATGCGCTTGCCGTTCTTGACGCAGCCGGCCGGGGCAGACGATCGCGGATATCGTCCTTGAA
Source organism: uncultured Alphaproteobacteria bacterium (assembly GCA_963820365.1). Classification (GTDB taxonomy): domain Bacteria; phylum Pseudomonadota; class Alphaproteobacteria; order Rhizobiales; family Xanthobacteraceae; genus VAZQ01. The sequence goes on from CAWFZR010000022.1 coordinate 106,093, forward strand.
GTCCGCGGCAACGCGCTTGAGGCGACAGATCGCCACTGGATTCTTTCTCCACGCGGCCCCGCCGACAGGCTGGTTCACATGGCCGATCGCAAGTGCGTCCGAGGATTCCGGGAAACACGTTGGATTTCCAATTGACCATGTAGGCGTCACTGTAACGGCCTGCCGCGATCAATCGGATATATTCGGGAACGGGCGTGTGGGCCGGACAGGCCCACTGGCAATCCACGACTTTGTGAAAATAGTCCGGCGCCGAAATGTCGGTCGGTTTCATCTATTCCTCTGCACGCACGCCACTCGCGCCCCGTTGAGAAAGCCCCTGCGCGAGCCCGCGTCGGCCAATGTCTCCGGCGCTCCGACCTGGAAAGTCGTCCGAATCCGGCGCGGATACTAGTGGAGCCTCCCTGGAAATTCCACCGATACATTGGTCATAGCAGTCGTTTTACCACGTCGAGCTTCAACAAGTCGTGCAGTGCTGCGGTCAATTCTGTCACCCCCTGAACGCCTCCGAATGCGGAGCGGTTGTGGGCTATAACCAATTGAAATGACTAGAGTTTACAAGACAACCAGAATGCTGCACCGCAAGAGCTCCCGGTGGCCAAAGCATGGGCGGCGAACAAACAGGCTTAATGATCGCTCGCAAGGCGCAAGCCTCGTACTGCCTCCCGCAGTGCGGCCGAATTTTGGCGGCGCAAGCGTCCAAGCTTGACCGCAATGCGCGTCCCGCGTCCATGTTCCTTCGCGCAAGTGCTCTGCGCAGTGGCAGCCTGGGGTTGAAGACGAAACAGCCGCCGGCGCGGATCGCCAAGTACGGACGCACGACTGCGACCAGGACATTGCAGGCTTGTCGCTCGCTGCCCATGTTGAGCGCATGCGCGATCTGCTCGAGGGGGTTTTTACAAGCGAGCCGCTCGATCCAATCGAGGCGGCTCGACGCGGCATGCGGCCGCAATTGCGTCGCCGGTTTTATGCGTGTCCCGGCGTCGAGAAAAACGAAGGTATCCTGCACGTGACCCTCGACGGTCACCCGGTGAAAACTCCGGCGCGGCGACTGCTCACGGCGCCCATACGCATGCTGGCCGAGGCGCTTGCCGCCGAGTGGGCAACGCAGCGCGATGTGATCGATCCCGCCAAAATGCCCCTGAACCGACTGGCCAATACCATCATCGACGGCGTAGCGCAGTCGCAATCGGAGGTCGCGGCGGAGATAGAAAAGTATCTCGCCGCGGATCTCGTGTTCTATCGCGCCGAGCGCCCGCAAGGCTTGGTGGACAGACAGGCGGCGGCATGGGACCCGGTGCTTGCTTGGGGGCGTGCGGCATTGGGATCGCATTTCGAGCCGACGCAAGGAATGGTCCACGTCACGCAATCGCCGCAGTCGCTGCGCCTCGCAGGCGCGGCCATTCCGCGCGATCCCTGGCGGCTTGGAGCCCTGCATGCGATGACGACGCTTACCGGATCAGCGCTCATCGCCCTCGCTTTTGCAGGTGGCGCGATGTCGCTCGCGCCAGCTTGGTCGGCAGCGCACGTCGAGGAGGACTGGAACATGGAGCTCTGGGGCCGCGACGAGCTTGCGCTCGAGCGCCGCGCCTGGCGCTTCGCGGAAATGCAAGCGGCGGCGGAGGTGTTGCGCTCCCTTGCGTCACCGGCGTGACACCGCGCAAACCGTCTGTGCTATGACGAGATCCCGCGGCTTATTTTTTTCTCAGCGTGCCGTAGGCAATAAGGGTGCTCCCCTGCACGCTGCCGAACCACCCGAGCGCAAGCTCCTCGCCTTGCCGCGCGACGGTGATGGTGCCGTCCGGACAGCGGCCACCCTTGTCGGCCTGGCCTTTGGTGATGACTTCAACGAAGAAAGCATAGGACTTCGACGAGCCGACGCGCGTGAGCTTGCCGGTGCAGTCAAGATCGGGATATCGCGTCTCCGCTCCTTTGGCGTTGATCACGAGCTCGAATCTATAGGGTGATTGGCTGCCCACCTGGTTGAGCTGCCCGCTCCAGCTCCCATTGATGTTCGGGCCGGCTGCCGCGGCCGCTTTCTTCCCTTTGCCGCCCGCCTGATCCGGCTGATCGTCCGGGGTGGGAGGAAACTGCGCCGTCGCCGGCGCGACGGCCGCGAGAATGAGTGCGACGGCACAGTAGCCAAACGCCTTCACCATGACTTGCTCCCCTCGAATACTCCCACGCGCAGGAAGAGGGTGCGGAGCTTACCCTCAAATGCCCATGCGTGCTATGGATTTTCCGCCGGACGCACGGGCGGGGCCACGTATGAAAGAAATCCTGGAAAAACTCGAGGAGCGCCGCCGACGGGCGCGGGCAGGCGGCGGTCGGGCACGCATCGAAGCACAGCACAAGCGCGGCAAGCTCACTGCGCGCGAGCGTCTCGAGCTCCTGACCGACAAGGACTCCTTTGAGGAGTTCGACATGTTTGTCGAGCACCGCTCGGCCGAGTTCGGCATGGAGAAGAGCAAGATCCCCGGCGATGGCGTGGTCACTGGCTGGGGCACGGTGAATGGACGAACCGTCTTCGCATTCGCGAAGGATTTCACCGTATTCGGCGGCTCGCTTTCCGAAGCGCATGCGCAAAAGATCGTGAAGATACAGGACATGGCGATGAAAGCACGCGCGCCCATCATCGGCCTCTTTGACGCCGGAGGCGCCCGCATTCAGGAAGGCGTCGCCGCGCTCGGCGGGTACGGCGAGGTGTTCAAACGCAACGTGCTCGCCTCCGGCGTCATCCCGCAAATTTCGGTCATCATGGGTCCCTGCGCCGGCGGCGATGTCTATTCACCGGCCATGACCGATTTCATCTTCATGGTGCGCGACACCAGCTACATGTTCGTCACCGGTCCGGACGTGGTCAAGACGGTAACGAACGAAGTGGTGACCGCGGAAGAGCTCGGCGGCGCCTCGGTGCACACCGCCAAGTCCGGCATCGCCGACGGCTCTTACGACAACGACCTCGAATGCTTGTTACAGATGCGCAGGCTCCTCGACTTCCTTCCGGCCAACTATGAAGCCGGCGTGCCGGAGTGGCCGTGCCATGATGATGTCGAGCGTGCGGAGAAATCGCTCGACACGCTCGTGCCCAGCAATCCAAACAAGCCCTACGACATCAAGGAGCTGATTCTCAAAGTCGCGGATGAAGGCGACTTCTTCGAGCTGCAGGACGCGTTCGCAAAAAACATCGTGACCGGCTTCGGTCGCGTCGCTGGGCGGACAGTGGGTTTTGTCGCGAACCAGCCGATGGTGCTGGCCGGCGTGCTCGACATCGACGCCTCACGCAAAGCCGCGCGCTTTGTGCGTTTCTGCGATGCATTCGGCATTCCGATCGTGACCTTCGTCGACGTGCCGGGTTTCCTTCCGGGCACCAATCAGGAATACGGCGCGCTGATCAAGCATGGGGCCAAGCTGCTCTTTGCCTATAGCCAGTGCACCGTTCCGCTGATCACCGTGATCACCCGCAAGGCCTTCGGCGGCGCCTATGACGTGATGGCGTCAAAGCATGTCGGAGGCGATGTGAATTACGCATGGCCCACTGCGCAAATCGCTGTGATGGGCGCGAAGGGAGCGGTGGAAATCATCTTTCGCGCCGACATCGGCGACAGCGAGAAGATAGCGGCCAGAACCAAGGAATACGAAGGCCGCTTCCTGTCGCCTTTCGCTGCAGCCGAACGCGGCTATATCGACGACGTGATCATGCCGCACGCGACGCGCGCCCGCATCAGTCGGGCTCTCGCCATGCTCCGGCAGAAGCGCGTCGAGCTACCGGCGCGCAAGCACGACAACCTGCCCTTGTGAGGAGGAGCGCCCAATAGTGCGCCGGCAATTTCCTAATACGACGCCGGCTGCCGGGGCGCTGGCTCTCGCTCGCGAGCTCGGCTTGCTGCAAGCCGCGCGCTTTCCTCGGTCTCGAGCGCGCGCGCCATATCTCCGAACTCGGCGGCAAGCTCCCTCAATGCATCGCGGGCATATGAATCTGGGCATTCGCCGGCGAGCATGAGACAATCCCGCGCCCGCTGACGAAATATTCTTGCATTCATGCTCCGACTCCCCGTCAAATACGCTTCGGGCCAACCTGCCTTAATGCGCTTGGCGCCGATCCGTTCCTTTGAAATGCCCCGTGTGCCCGTGAAACCATTGATGCGGGCCTACTCCTTTCAATGACCCTTCGCCCAGCGGCTCTTACGCTGCGGGCACGGGCTTGCGAACCCTCAGCGACCGGCACTCAACTCGCTGGGTGCACGGCATTGATTGCCAACTGCAAATCACCGGATATGCTCGAGACATGTCACGTGACCTGGTCTCGGCCGGCAAGGACGTTATTGTCGTTCATAGTTCCGATCTGCATATGGATCACGACTATACGGCGCGGCTGCATGGCGGCGACGGCACGGCGGAACTCGCCGCCGTGTTGAATGCGGCCCGCCGCCTCGACGCCGATGTGGTCGTGCTTGCTGGCGACACATTCGATTGCCACCGGTTGCCAATTGATTTTCTCGATCGCGCTGCCGGTGTAATTTCCTCTGCTGCGATGCCGGTCGTGCTGCTTCCGGGCAATCATGATCCCCTGGTTGCCGGTTCGGTCTATCATCATGCGGCCTTGGCCGAGAGTGCCAACCTTCACGTGATCGGGGTGAGCCACGACGAAAGTGTTCTCTTTGCCGATCTGGGTCTCGAAATCTGGGGCCGTCCCCATCGTGACTATGGAGACATGATCCCCCTGGAGCGGCCGCGGCGGCGCTCCAGCCGATGGCAAATCGCGTTGGCGCACGGCCATTACATGCCGGTTCCCGATCGCACCAGCCGGCTGCGCCCCTCTTGGCTTATCGGGAATGACGAACTCGTGGCAACGGGCGCCGATTACATCGCGCTCGGTCACTGGAACCGACCCGCAAAGGTCGGTGAGGTGGCTGCCTATTATTCCGGTTCCCCCGAATACGCGGGCACTGTCAACGTGGTGCGTCTCATGGGTACCGGAGACGTTGAGGTCACCCGCGCCGAGCTCGATATTGCGCGGGAGCCATCCGCAATCGGCTGATCGACCTGCCGGCCGGCATTCCTTTGCGCGCAAGCTCGGGCAAACGGGCGCGGTTGCTGGCTCCAACCGCTCCCGTTTGGCCCTTCAGAAAGTCGGGGGCTACTATGCAGAAATACCCTATCTGGCTTGGCCGCTTGTCGAAGGCGTCTGGATGGGCGGCGTGCTGCCTGCCGGCGGGACAGTGGCAGGAGGCGGCGCGGTCCTCGGGGCCATCCCGGTGGTGGCGGGCGGGCTCATATCATTGCTCGCCGTCCTATCCGTGGTTCCACTGGTGAAAACCAGCGCCAGCACGACGACGATGAACAGGGCGCCGGCAATCCATCCCCAAGGAGTAGGGCTGGAATCCATCTCCATTCTTCGATCAAAGTCGCGAGGGTCTGTCATGACGCGCTCTCCAATTTTTGGCTAACGACTAACCCGCAGCAGGGCGCAGCGGTTCCTTGCCACCGTTGGGTCGGAGGCGCGGGAGTGCACCCTCACCCCGGTCGCTTGAGGCTATCCTTCTTGTGCGAAGATCAGCTGCGTCTGCGTTACGATCGCCGCGAGCTTGCCGTCCCCGCGGGTAATGCGAGTCTCCAGCACGATGGTCGTGCGACCGCGGTGCAAGGGGATGCATACGGCGTGAGCCGTATCGCCTCGCGGCACGGCAGCAAAGAAATTGGTCTTGCTCTCGATGGTGGCGGTGCCGCCGCCATCGCGGATGCTGTTGCGCGCCGTCATTCCACCCAGAGTGTCTCCCAAGGCCATGACTGCGCCGCCATGCAGCACGCCGCGCCGGTTGCAGAGTTCATCGCGCACGGTCAGTTGCGCCTCAGTGCGCTCGGGCGAGCGATGGACGACCTTCACTCCGAGGAGCTTGATGAATGGTGCGATGTCCGTGACTGCCATGTCGGTCCTGGTATCCTTCCGGACTTGCGTCTTAGCACGCGCCGTGCGGCGGATTTGAAATTTCTATCAATTCTCGCGGCGAACTCGTGTAGGAGCTTCAAATCCAAGACGGCGCGAGAAAACAGCTGAGCTGATGTCCCTTCGATTCCAAAAAAGTTCGCATCACAGAGCCCGCAAGTGCCTGCAGACTTCGGAATCGGGACCCTAAGCAGGGTTTTATCGATTGGCCAACGGATGCGTTGGGGATGCGGCGTCAGCTTTCACCAGCAAGAAACTCACGCACCGCAATAAAATTCAAGGCTACTCGATCACCTCGTCGGCGCGGGCGAGCAGCATGGGCGGCACGTCGAGGCCGAGCGCTTTGGCGGTCTTGAGGTTGATCGCAACTCGTATTTCGTCGGCGCCTGCACCGGCAGGTCGGCCGGATTCTCGCCCTTGAGGATGCGATCAACGTAGGCGGCGGCGCGGTGATATTCGTCCAGCTGATCGGGCCCGTAGGAGATCAGGCCGCCCGCACTGGCAAAATAGCGGAAGGGGTAGACCCCGGGCAGCTTGTGACGAGCCGCCAACGCGGCGAGCGGCCCCGGATGGTTCGTCCCGAACTGGCTCGCCGTCACGATAAGTCCGCCATTCGGACGTTGCGCGAAGTCCGCAATGGCACGCTCGATTTCCCCGGCATCCCGCAGGTCGATCGCGCTCAGCTCCATGCCGACCGATCCGACAGCCTGGATCGCGGCAAATTGGCCGATACCGGAGGCGACGGCCGCATCGCGCAGCACCGCCGCCCGCTTCACGCCAGGTGCGATCTCCTTGAGCAGCTCGAGCCATTTCGCCGCCAGCGCATACTCGAAGATGACAAAGCCGGTAACGTTGCCGCCCGGCCGCGCCATACTCGTGATTAGGCCGGAGCCTACTGGATCAATGGCGCTGACGAACACGATCGGCACGGTGCGGCTCGCCTGCTGCAACTGCGCCACCGCCGCCGTAGTGCTGGCCAGGACGACGTCGGGTCCGAGCGCGATCAGTTCCGCCGCGTACTTGCGGTAGTTGCCGGGATCGGCGGCGGCCCAGCGCGTATCGATCCGCACATTGCGGCCGTCCGACCAGCCCGCTGCTTGCAGTCCCTGCACGAATGCCGCGACGCGGGCCTGCCCCATCGGATCGTTCGCGGCGAGGTTCAATAGCACGCCGAACCGCCGCATCCGCTCGCGCTGCTGCGCGCGCGCCGCGAGCGGCCACACCACGGCCGAGCCAGCGATTGCTGCGATGAAATCGCGTCGGCGCATTGCCTTCCCCAGGCGCAAGATCACGTCAACATGAGTTTTCGACGGAGGCTATCAAATCAGGGATTTGCGCCCGGCGAAATGGGGTTCACCGGTCTGTTTGCGTAGCAGCAATCCCGGAACGTCGATGGCCGGTGTGTGGCAACACGAGAATCTACCTTTTTCGGGCTTATGTCGGCTTCGACCGGCTGCGGAGATGCCGTCGCATTAGGTTGTGCGAGGCCGCCGAAAAGTCCATGCCACAAACTTCCCCAATCAGCGCCCCAATAGCGACGCTGTCGGCTGTCACGCTGAGCGTCTCTGTAATGGGGCATGGAGTTGGTGCTTACTGCCGCGCTGATCATTGCCGGTGCAATTATCACCGGGCTCACTTTTCCCAGCGCGCCCTAATTCACGCGCAGGTAGGCGGTGCTGGCAAACGAATTCAGGGAATTTCTCGGCCCGCCAAGATCATGGCCGGTAAAGGCAGCTCTTGCGGCTGTTTTTGCTGCTGCATTGCCGACCTGCTATTATCTTTACTGCCATGGTTTCCTTCTAGTCTTCGATGAATGGATAAAAGCACAGGGAGCAGCAGGGGTTTTCGCCTTTGCAATTACCCATGTCGTGGTCGCGGTTTTTCTGCTCGCTCCCTCCGAGCTCTTGTGGGTTACTGCTGGTATCATCTTCGGCCCCTGGGGCGTTCCTCTGGTGGTCGTCTCCTCCGTCATCGAGTCATTGGTCGTGTTCTTGCTGTCTCGCCATGTGCTGCGGCCGAAGGTAAGGCTTCTCCTCGCAAAGCGCCCGCTGCTGCGCGCAATCGATGCGGCCATTAGATCGCAGGGGTGGCAAGTCGCCATCCTGCTGCGGTTCAATGCGTTGGTGCCTTTCAATTTCCAGAACTACTTCTTCGGCGCAACGGATATCCGGCTTGTACCCTACACGATAACTACGCTTTTCGGCATCATGCCTTTTACGGCAATGTACGTTTATCTCGGGACAGTCGGACGGACCATTGCGTTTAACGAAGGTTTTGGAGCTTCCAATATCACGTTGCTTTTGTTCAGCTTGGTCGCGACGGCGGGCCTCATTTACCTCGTCGGCCGGAAGACAAAGCAGAAACTGGAGGAAATGACCGCTGTAGCCGGTTAATGCCGGCGCTGAGATTATGACAGCAATCCTTGCGGCAGCAACAGCGATCTATCTGATAGCGACGGCGCGAAGTCTCTGAGACACGAGCAGGAGCAAGCCCACGCCGTGGCACCGTGTGGCCGTGCCCGCTTTCTCAGTTGTATAAGTCTATGCGCGGGAACTGCCAGGCTCTGGAGCCACTTGGTCAGCGCCTTGAATATTGAAATGGGCCGGTTTCGGCCACGATTACGCGCCAAAATTGCCCGTAGCGATTTCTATTACAAAGGGGAAAGCGTCGTCGGTGAGGTCGCGATTTCGTCGAGGGGGGGGGCGGTGTTTGAGCATCAAGCCGCATTTATGGAAACGCTACGCGCTGGCCGTGTAATGCGGAAGCGCGTCTTCGACACCCTGGAGCAGTGCCACGCCCACGACTTTGGGAACGGCAGGGCGGGTTTGAAGCTATATGAAAACCTTCTATCGGCTGTTCGCGACGCAGGGGTGCCCGAAGCTACGGAGGAGTTTGAAGACCGCTTCTTTCCGCTGCTCAATCCAGACCGACCGCCCGGCGATGCAGGTTTTGGTACACCAAAGGAGATAACCAACCAAGATCGAATGACAGCGGTGGAAGAACGACGGGGCAGCAGTTGGAGTTGGATATCCTCTGTGTGTGTAGCTGCGGTTATTTTGGGTGTTTTGATCCTTGGATCCAACGCTCTCAAAATGACCACAGCCGAGCCGCCAACCGTGACCGAGGCACCCATTCCTGCAGTGAAGGCAGCAGAGCCAGCATCTGAAACGATCACCGAGCCGGCGCCAGCACCAGCAGCGGCGTCCGAGCAGGATCCGTCCTCAGAGCGTTGACGCGAGCATCTGCTGCGTCCGCGCCGCTGGCGGCCACGCCCCCGACGCGCCGCCGAGGAAGGCTAATGAACTCACGTCGCCGCATATCCGCACCCAAGCTCAGGGGCCAGCATCGTATCGGCTCAAATGAGTACTTTGATAGGGGGCTGAAACCGGCAGCAAAACCATTGCCGCAGTGCACAGCCAATCTCGCTGATGGGTCATAACCCGCCCCGCCTCGCCCGCTAGCCATGTCAGCTTGCGCCAGCTGCGGACATTGGTCCGCGCGAGCAACCGTTGGTCAAGCCGTCCAACTCTGCTTAGTTTAGTGTGGTGGACTTGCAATTCCCACTGTTGTTGCGGCCGGCAACCCGATTACAGGAAACTTTGCGTCGTCTCTCTTGTCGTGATCGGATGAATATCCCGAGCGAAGGCATGTCGGACATCCTGTTCATCAAGACGTCCTCGCTCGGTGATGTGATCCATCACATGCCGGCGGTCACCGAGGCGCGGCGCTGGCGAGGCCATGCGCATTTTGCCTGGGTGGTTGAAGAGGCGTTTGCACCGCTCGTACGGCTTCACCCGGCGGTGAGCGAGGTCATCCCGGTCTCGCAACGATCCTGGCGCAGGGCAGCATTCGCGCCGCGGACCTGGCGTGAGATCGCCGGCTTCATCGTTGCTCTGCGCAAGCGAGAGTATGACGAGATTATCGACAGCCAGGGTCTTTTTTTCAAATCCGCCTTGATCGCCCGGCTGGCGCGCGGCCGGCGTCACGGCTATGACGCAATGAGCAGCCGCGAGCGCGCTGCCAGCTCGCTCTATGACGTGCAGCATAGGGTCGATCGCGGTCTGCATGCCATCGCGCGCAATCGAATGTTGACCGGACTTGCGCTCGGCTATGCGTCGGAAGGTGGCATCGACTTTGGCCTCGAACGTGAGAAGCTGGCAAATCCGGGTGGCTCTTATGGCATTCTGCTGCACGCAACCGCGCGGGCGCAGAAGGAATGGTCCGAAGCCTCGTGGATCGCGCTCGGCCGAGCCTTGGACGCACGCAACGGCTCGTTGACGGTGCCTTGGGGCACTGCGGCCGAACGGCTTCGCAGCGAGCGCATCGCTGCCGCCATTGCCGGCGCGATCGTGCCCGACCGACTACCGCTCGAACGTCTCGCGCGGCTGATCGCAGGAGCGTCATTCGTCATCGGAGTGGACACCGGCCTTCTCCATCTCGCCGCAGCGCTGGGCGTGCCTGTGGTCGGCATTTTCGTAGGCAGCGAGCCCGCACTTACCGGGCCGATGGGACGAGGACCAATCGCCGTGGTCGGCGGCAAGGGGGTCATGCCGTCCGTCGCCGAGGTGGTGAGCGCGCTTGATCGTCTGATGTAGATAGGAACTTCAAATTCGCCGCACTCGGGTGGCGTTGCCGACGTCAGACCATTTGGCCAGCGGCGGCGCGGATGGCGTAGCGGGTCGCAATGGCGACCTGCGCGGGCTCGATTTCATGCATGCAACGATGATGGCCAAGACGACAGACCGGCTCATGGCACGGCCGACAGGCAAGGTCGCTCGCCGTTTCAATGACCGCGGCAATCGGATTGAGCGGGGCCCAATGCCAGGGACTGGTGGGGCCAAATATTCCGATGGTTGGCTTACCCAATGCAGCCGCGACATGCAAAAGCCCGGAGTCGTTCGACACCGCAGCGTCTGCGGCTGCGAGCGCCACAATAGCGTTGCGCAGGTCAGGCCCGGTGAGATCCCTGATATGGGTTGGATCGGCTCGCGATATTTCGGTGGCAATGCTTTTTTCCTGCGGGCCCCCCAGGATCCACACGCTGTGGCCATCGGTGACAAGGCATGTGGCCAAATCGGCAAAATACTGCGCCGGCCATCGCTTGGATTGCCCGACTGCACCGGGTGCAAAGGCGATCACCGGCCGAGCCTCGCCGACAAGCCCGAGACGATCGCGCCAGCAAGCGATTTCGGTGCCAGGCACGCTCAATTCGGGCATCGGCCAGGCGGGTGGCGCGCGTTCGTCTTTCGCCAGGGCGAGCGCTGCGCAGCGGTCAACCATCCGCGGTAGCCGGCGCTCCCCAAAGCGCAGATCGTTGATCAGGCCAAAGCGCGCTTCACCGACAAAGCCGGTACGCACGGGAATGCCGGCGAGATAGGGCGCCAACGCCGACTTCCAGGTACGCGGCATCACCAAGGCTTGGCCGTATGCTTCCGGCCTCAGCTTCGCGGCGAGGGCAAGCTGCTGACCAAATGCGATACGCTTGCGCGGCAGATCGGCCACAACTCCCTTGCGCACGCCAGGCATGTAATCGAGGAGCGGAGCGATCATCGGCGTGGTCAGCACGTCAATGGGACAAAGCGGGTCACGCCGATTTGAAGAGCTTGACGACCGTATGGCAGCGAACAAAGTCGCCGATCCACATATAAGGCACGATAAGAATTGGCTGGCGGTTATTCATGGCAAGGGCCGGTAGGGAAGCAATTTGTCATACAATGAATATGCATTCGTTTCTTAAGCGATGTTGCCTGCGCTCCAGACCTCTAGGAGCCTGTCCGAGTAATAGGGGGATTTTGCTGGCAAAAGAAGGGCGAGTCGGATTTTGTCTGTGCGCATGAGCAAGACATTTCGCCCTTGGAAGATCGATGATCCACTGTTGCTGCCGCCAATGGTGCAGGACTTTGTGGCCAAGGGCCATCTCGCCCGCTTTGTGCTGAGCTTGGTGAGAGACGACGTCGACCTTGTCGAGATCACTGGTACCTATGGCAGCGAACGGGGCCAGCCGCCGTTCGATCCGACCATGATGACGGCGCTGCTGTTGTATTCCTACTGCTGCGGCATCTACTCCTCACGTCGGATCGCCAAGGCGTGTCGCGAGCGGGTGGATTTCATGAGCATTGTGGGGCTTGATGCGCCGGATTTTCGCACCATCTCGGATTTCCGTAAGCGGCACTTGAAGGCGCTTGGCGGACTGTTCGGGCAAATCCTGCATCTGTGCGAGACGGCCGGCCTTGTGAAGCTCGGGCATGTGGCGCTCGATGGAACCAAGATCAAAGCCAACGCGTCGAAGCACAAGGCGATGAGCTACGAGCGCATGGAGAATCGCGCGTCCGAACTGGAAGCCGAGGTTGCCAAGTGGCTCGGCACGGCTGCGGCGGCGGATGCTGAGGAAGACGAGCTATACGGCCGCGACAAGACCGGCGACGAGATGCCGGATTGGATCGCCGACAAGAAGCTGCGTGCCGAGAGAATCCGCGAGGCCAAGGCCGAACTGGAGGCGGAGGCGAAGGCGGCTGCCGAGGCCAAGCTCAAGGCAGAGGCCGAAGCGGCAGAGAAGCGAGAGGCTGAGGGGCGCCGCAAACCCGGACGGCAAGCGGCTGCGCCCTCCACCGAGCCGGATGCCAAAGCTCAGAAGAACTTCACCGATCCGCAGAGCCGGATCATGAAGAGCAAGGACGGATTCGTGCAGGCCTACAACGCCCAGGCCGCCGTCGACGCAGAAGCGCAGATCATCGTGGCGCAAGACGTGACGCAGAGCGCGGTCGATTGCGCCCAGCTGGTGCCGATGACCGATGCGATCGAGACCAATCTCGGCCGCAAGCCCGAGCAGCTATCGGCGGATGCCGGCTACTGCTCGGAGGCCAATATCGAGGCATTGGAGAACCGCAACATCGATGCCTACGTAGCGACTGGCCGGGCCAGGGATGCTGTCGCCGGCACCGTCAAAGGCGAGGCCAGCGCCGCAACGCCGGCCGGCTCGGAGGAGGCCATCCCGACGCGCGTCGAGGCGATGCGCGCCAAGATCAAGGCCGGCGGCCACGAAAGCCCTTACCGGCTGCGCAAGCAACTTCCGGAGCCGGTGTTCGGGCAGATCAAACAGGCTCGCGGCTTCCGCCAGTTCTTGCTGCGCGGCTTCGAGAAGGTGCGCGCCGAGTGGGCGATCGTCTGCACCGTCCACAATCTTCTGAAGCTCGCCCACAGGCGGAACTCTATCGAAAGTGTTGCTGGCGCCCGCTGGATAGCGGGCGTCACAGCAAGTGACGCCCGCCAATCAAACTCCGGTCTGGGCTACATCTACCAACCACGATAATCTGGACAGGCTCCTAGGCCGCCAATTTCGCATCCCAGTGGGACAGTTCCGCCCGTCCAGGATGGCGAGCGGGCTGGCGCGGAGAGTTTGCACGTTTGGCTTTGCTTAGGCAAAAAGGGTTGCCTGCTGGTATTCCTGCGATCGGGGCTAGGCTTGTTTCCGAGACATGAGTTAAGAATACGACATCATCGTTTTTGGTGGCGGTATTGCCGGTCTTTGGATCGGCAATGCGCTCAAGCGCGCCCGATACAACGTGATCGTCATCGAAAAGGAGAAGCTGGGGGCGGGCCAAACTCTGGCCTCGCAGGGCATGATCCACGGCGGCCAGAAATATGCGTTGCAGGGGATCCTGACGCCGCACGCAGCCGCGGTTTCAAGAATGCCGCATCGGTGGCAGGCGGGCTTCGAGGGCCGCGGGGAGGTCGACCTCTCCACGGTGCAATTCTTGAGCGAGACGCAGGTCATGTGGCCCGCAGGCTCGCTCGTTTCGGCGGCAGCGGTGCTGGCGGCTGCGACGCTCGTGAACGCCGATTGCAAGAGGCTCAAGCCGGCTGAATATCCTGAGGTGCTCCGCAATTGCAGGAAGCTCAAAGGGCCGGTCTACGCACTGCCCGAAAAGGTCGTGGATGTGCGCTCAGTTGTTCGTGCCTTGGCGCAAAACCTGGAAGGCCGCATTTTCAAGGGCGAGATCACCGCCATCACGCCTGAGGCCGAGGTCGCCGTATCAGGCGAGCGGCTGCGCGGACAATTTATCATCTTTGCTGCCGGTGCAGGAAATGAACTCGCACTGGAAATGCTCAACGTCGGAAAGCAGCTGACGCAGCGCCGACCGTTGCGCCAGGTCATGGTCCGGCCTTTGCCCTACGCGCTGTTTGCTCACGGCATTACCGACCACGTCCGTCCCCGAATCAGCGTGACCAGCCATTCCATTGGACAAGGCGAATACGTCTGGTACCTGGGCGGCGCGGTAGCGGAGAAGGCAGCGGACATGGATGCCGCGGTGGCGCTCCGGTTTGCCCGGAAGGAGCTCGATGAGATTTTCCCGGACATTGACTGGAGCGACAAGCAATGGGCGACCTGGTACGGCGACCGCGCCGAGCCTTTGGATGTCAAGGGCGATCTGCCCGCCGGTCCCCTCGTTCACCAATGCGGACGTATCCTGGTGGCCTGGCCTACCAAGCTCACCTTCGCGCCGGCGCTTTCGGACCGCATTTTTGAGCGGCTCAACGGCATAGGTCCAGCCGCCGGATCACCGCCGCCGCCGCTGCCCAGCGCCGATATCGGCTGCTACCCGTGGGAAGCCGCAACATGGCAGAAAATCGCATGAATTTCGAGCGGCGCAATCTTGGGATCAGGCCTTGGATTGATGCGACAATGGATCGGCCGTTCGGATGACGCATTAGGCTGCTTCGCCAGCAGGAAGGCTCGATGACCCGCGATTTGTGCATCGGCGAGAAATTTGTGTCCGGCGATTTGAGCCCGGCGTGGAGGCAAGTAAGTCTGCTCGGCCTCGGAACGGTCAAATTCGGGCGCAACCAGAAGCTCAAATATCCGGCCGGGGACGGCTTTGCGATGCCCGCCGATGCGGAGATCGAATTTCTGCTCGACCTCGCGCTCGAGTGCGGCATCAATCTCCTCGACACCGCGCCCGCCTATGGCAGCTCTGAGGAACGGCTGGGGAAGCTCATGGGCGCGCGCCGCGGCAAATTTTTCCTCGTTACCAAGACCGGAGAGGAATTTTGCAACGGCAAGTCGGAACATGTCTTCACGGCCGAGCATACGCGGATGAGCGTCGAGCGCAGCCTCAAGCGCCTCAATACGGATTTCCTCGACTGCGTGCTCGTGCACAGCAGCAGCGACGACGTGAACGTCATCGCGAATTCCGCCGCGCTTGAAACGCTGTCGCGCCTGAAGGATCAGGGCAAGATCGGCAGCACTGGGGTTTCGACGCACACGGTGGAGGGCGGCAAGCTGGCGGTTGATCTCTCGGATTGCGTGATGGTGTCCTACAACAAGAACCACACGGCCGAACGCCTCGTTATCGATCATGCGCGCGCGAAGGGGAGAGCGGTGCTCGTCAAGAAAGGAGCTCGTGTCCGGTCACATCGGTACGCCGGGGGAGGCGGCCGACCACATCCGCTTTGTCACCAGAACGCCCGGCGTCACCAGCCTCGTTTTCGGCAGCATCACTCCCGAAAATATCCGCGCCAATGTCCGCGCCGTCACGGCGTAGACCTTTGCAGCACAGCCATCGGCGGCCACCTTGATGTTCGACTTCGAAGAGACCCTCAAGCTCATCCCCCGTCAGACCGTGCTCTGCGTGGGGATCGATGCTTGACGAGTTCGTCTATGGCGATGTCGCGCGCATCTCGCCCGAGGCCCCGACGCTGGTGCTGGCGGTGACCAGAAGCGAGCTTGCGATCGGCGGTGCGGGCAATGTAGCCCGCAACGTCGCCGGGCTCGGCGCACGCTGCATGTTCGTGGGCGTGATCGGGGACGATGATGCCGCCCGCACGCTCGGGCCAAACTAGGCGATGAACCTGGGAATCGAACCTCATCTCGTCGTTGATCCGGCGCGTCCCACCACGCGCAAGGTCCGCTTCGTTTCCGAGCACCATTCGACCCACTTGCTGCGCGCCGATTGGGAGTTGCCAAACGGATTGACGGCACCACCGAAAGGAGAGTGCTCGATGCAGCGCTCGCGGCGCTGCCGCGAGCAGCGAGCATGGTGCTGTCCGACTATGCCAAGGGCACGCTGACGCCGCACATCGTCCGCACCCTGATCGACGCGGCGAACGAGCTCGGAAAGCCCGTGATCGTTGATCCCAAGGGAAAGGATTTTTCGGCCTACAAGGGAGCGACGCTGATCACGCCCAATTGGCAGGAGCTTGCCCAGGCGGTTCGTTCTGTCCTTGCAAGCGAATCGGACATTGCGTCGGCCGCGGCGGAGACTCAACCGCGTCGTGGGCAGCGCCGCGGTTCTGGTCACCCGCAGCGACGCAGGCATGTCGCTCATACCCCAGTGGCGGTGCGCCGGTCCACGTGGCCGCTTATCCGGTCAAGGTGCGGGATGTATCGGGCGCGGGCGACACCGTTGTCGCCGTGCTTGCCGTCATGCTGGCGGCTGGTGCCGGCTTCGAGTCGGCAATGCGCGCCGCCAATGCCGGCGGCGGCCGTGGTGGTCGGCAAGCGCGGCACTGCCACGGTGTCTGCCGCCGGAGCTACGCGGACGCATCCTGCCTCGCGCCGTCGCTCGCGGCCGAGGAGAAGATCGTATTCGACTGGTCGGTGCCTCGACGAGCGGATCGCGGAATGGCGCGCGCCAGGGAATCCGCATCGGTTTCACCAATGGCTGTTTCGACATCCTCCATCCCGGCCATATCAAGCTTCTGGCCGAAGCGCGTGCGGCTTGTGATCGGCTCATCGTCGGTCTCAACACCGATGCATCGGTAAGGCGTTTAAAGGGCGGAGCCGGCCGATGCAGGACGTACATGCGCGGGCCGAGGTGCTGGCAGCGATCGAGGCGGTGGATCTCGTGGTCATGTTCGATCAGGACACGCCGCTCGAGCTGATCCGACGCGTGCGTCCGAAAGTGCTGGTGAAAGGCGGCGATTACCGGCGCGAGGAGGTGGTGGGACACGAGCTGGTCGAGAGCGACGGTGGCGAAGTGATCCTCGTCGATCTCGTGCCCGGCTTCAGCACCAACCGAGATCGTGCATAAGTCACGCGCGCTGCAGGTCACGGCTAAGCATGCTCCAGTGATCCCGACGGACGCGAGCAGGAGCTCGGGGTGAGTTTTTTGGCGGTACCCGTCGGGTTTCTTCGTCGAGGTCGGAGCCAACCGGCCGCAACAGGAATCCCAGACCTGGCACCTCGAACGGCTGGGCTGGAGGGGCGTGCTGATCGAGCCGCAACCCGATCTGGCCGAAGAATTGTCCCGAGTGCGTCTTGCCAGGGTTTTCGCGGTTGCCTGTTCGTCGCGGCGCAATGCCGGCAAGCGCATGCCCTTGCAGTGGCCGGGGCTCTCTCAGCTCACGATCGTGACCGTATGGCGCCGGGGGCGCGACCCGACAGGTGATCGAGTTCCAGTGCGCGCGCTCGATGATATCCTGGTGGAAGCCCGCGACCCGTTCAATTCGATTTTCTGTCGATCGACGTCGAGGGCCATGAGCTCGAAGTGCTCAGCGGCTTTGATCTGGTACGTTGGCGGCCGCGTCTGATCCTGATTGAGGATCACGTCGGCAATCTCAAGAAGCACAGGTTTCTGAAAAATTCCGGCTACCGCCTGATCCGGCGCGTCGAGAACAACGGCTGGTATGTTCCGCGGGACGCCGAGGTGGCCCTACCGTTGCGGGAACGTTGGAATATCGTCCGCAAGTACTATCTGGGTCTGCCGTTCCGGATCGCACGCAACGCGTCGCGGCGGGTGCGCCAGCCGTTCAAGGACCGGGTTCGCGCCCGCCGGATCGAGCCATGATCCTGCAGCGACAGGCGCCGATGGGAGGCATGCCTCGCCCCTACAATTGCGCCCGTTGATGTGGCCTGCGCAGAGGCTCGCTCGCCGGCGGGGACCAATCCTGTTTTTCCTCGTAGCATTTGGCATAGCGATAGAACGTGCCTTCGAAGTTTCCGAGCGCGATGATGAACCCGGCCCAGCCATCGCGATAGCCGTGCTTGAACAGGTAATGCTTGATGAATGCCCAAATCCCATGTGCGAGCGCACTTCCCATGGTGACCCGCTTGCTTGAAAGCTTTGCCGCGCCAAGGGAGGAGTAGCGGTTCATTTTTCTGATGACCTCTTCCAGATTGCGGAACGGAAACTGCCAGATCGCTGCGTGCAGGTGTCCGGGCTCGCATGCCGTCAGGAGCTCATAGCCTTCATGCACCGGATCGTTGCGGTAGCGCAGCGCTCCTTTGCGGAAGAGCTGCGGTTGTCGGTAGTTCGGGTACCAGCCCGAGCCCCTGATCCAGCGTCCCATCATGTAATTGCGCCGCGGCACGAGATACGCGTCATGCGCCGGCGTGGACTCGAGGATCGACAGAATTTCGTCGCGAGCTTCCGCTGTGCAGCGCTCGTCCGAATCGAGGCTGAAAATCCACTCATGGCGGCATTCCGCAACCGCCTGATTGCGCAGGTCACCAAAGCCACGGAACGGGATCTGCACGACCCGTGCCCCAAGGCGTTGGGCAATCTCGGTGGTGCGATCGCTACTGCCGGAATCGGCGACCACGATCTCGTCCGCCCACAGCACGCTCGAGACCGCGTCTGCGATCTTCTCGGCTTCATTATAAGCGAGGATATAGGCCGATATATTTTGCATGTGTTCTCGTTATTGAGCCTGATCGCGGCGCACGCTATCACAGCCGGACGCGGCATGGAGGGAGCATCAAGCTGGCGCCCGCCGGCTTGGGCGGCTTGGCAGCGGGTTTCGCGATCCCAGGCAGGGAACCAAGTTGAAATGGAGCCGATGTGGGCATGGCCGGTCTCATCTCTCTCATCGTGACCACTTACAATCGCACTGATGCGCTCCAGGCGGTGCTGGCGGCATTGGCTCGTCAGACCGACCGCGGATTTCGAGGTGGTGGTCGCTGATGATGGCTCGGGACCTTCGACCGGCGCCCTGATTGAGCATTTGCGATCGCGGCTCGGTGTTCCGCTCGACCACGTTTGGCAGGTGGATTGCGGGTTCCGCGCGGCGGAAATACGCAACCGGGCGATTCTCGCCAGCCGGGGGGACTACTGCATATTCCTCGACGGCGACTGCATCGCGCGATCCGATTTCATCGCGAGCCACCGCAAATTGGCCGAGCCCGGGTGGTTCGTCACCGGTAATCGCGTGCTGCTCTCGCCAGCGGTCACCGACGCCGTGCTGCGCGACCACTTGCAGCCGGAGATCTGGCCGGGCACCCAGTGGGTCCGACAACGCCTGCGCGGCGGCGTCAACCGACTGGCAGCGGCGCTGAAGCTTCCGCTCGGGCCCCTGCGCAAGCTCCCGGCGAGACAGTGGCAGGGAGCGCGCTCATGCAATCTCGCCGTCTGGAGAGCCGATCTCGATCGTGTCGATGGCTACGATGCGAGCTTTCGCGGCTGGGGGCGCGAGGATTCAGATCTGCTGATCCGGCTGATGCATTCGGGGGCGCGCCGCAAGGACGGTCGGTTTGCAACCGGCGTCATCCACCTCTGGCATCCGGAGGCCGACCGCGCGCAGCTGCCGGCCAATGACGCGCTGCTCCAAGCGGTTCTGAGCAGCAAACGTGTGCGCGCGCAGCGCGGCTTGTCGGTGCTGCGGGAAAGCGCCAAAGGCGATGCAAGGAACCGTCGCTTGCCAGCGTGACCACAACCGATGTTGCTTCGATGGAACGAGCGATGACGCGCCTTGATCTGCCTGCACGGCCGCGCATCCTGGTCATTACGCTGCGCCGTATCGGTGACGTGTTGCTCAGCACGCCTCTCATCCGCTGCATCCGGCGCGGATTCGAGGAGGCGGTATTGGATGTCCTCGTCTTTCGCGGCAGCGATGCAATTCTGCGCGGAAATCCCGACATCAACAAAGTCATGACAATGGCCGAGCGCCCGTCGATGGGCGAGACGCTTGCCTTGGTTCGCGGCCTGTTCCGCCGCTACGACCTTGCGATCTGCACGCAGCCTGGAGATCGGCCGACGATCTTCGCCCTGCTTGCGGGACGCCGCCGGGTCGGTCTGGTGCCGCGATCAGGCGAGACCGGCGCCGGTTGGAAACGCCACGCCCATCACATCGCAATTGTG
Organism: uncultured Alphaproteobacteria bacterium; assembly: GCA_963820365.1. GTDB lineage: Bacteria > Pseudomonadota > Alphaproteobacteria > Rhizobiales > Xanthobacteraceae > VAZQ01. Next base: position 126,112 of record CAWFZR010000022.1, read on the forward strand.
CCCGAGCCCGAGACCCATCGGATCACGCAATTGATGATGCTTGCGCAGGCGCTGGGTCTCGACGACACCGCTGAGATCGTCTGTCCGCGAGCCGCCGGCGGTCGCAACATCGCTGCACGGGAACCCTATGCGGTGCTGCATGCAAACCCGTTCTATCAGTACAAGCGCTGGACCGACGCCGGCTGGCGCGATGTTGCCCGCGGGCTTGCCGAACGCGGATTGGCGGTCATTGCCAGCGAGGGGCCGGATCCTGCCGAAGGCGCCTATCTCGACCGAGTGTGGGCTGCGTCCGGCCTGCCGGTGACCCGGCTTCGGCTCGATTGGGCAGAGCTTGCCGAATTGCTCAAGGGCGCCGCCGTCTATGTCGGGCCGGATACGTCCACCACCCATCTCGCTGCCGCCAGTGGCTGCCCGACCATTGCCCTCTATGGCCCGACCAGTCCGCGTCTGATCGGTCCATGGCCGATCGGCGGTCTCGCCCGGCCGTGGGATCAGTCGGGAACCATTCAACATCGGGGCAACGTCTGGGTGGTGCAGAATCCCCAACCATGCCTGCCTTGCGAGAAGCTCGGCTGCGAAGGCCGCCTCGAGAGCTTCAGCCGCTGTCTGGACGAGTTGTCGGCAAGCCAGGTCCTGATGGCGGTCGATCGCGCGCTGGCAGGAAAAGAGGTCTCCGACGAACCCAAGCAGGTAGAAAAATCGCTTACGGTGGATTTTCAGACGTCCCGATCCTCATTTCGCAGCTGAGGCGACGCTTGCGCTGCGGGTCGGCTCGACCCCCTCGTGTCCAACCGATACAAGAAACCACGCTCACGGTTCGGGACGGATGTGATGTGCGGCATTGCCGGAATGATTGATTGGCGCGCCGCAACGCCAGGCGACACGTTGCGGTCGATCGGCCAGGCGATGATCGAGACGGTGCGCCATCGCGGCCCCGATGCCGGCGATGTCTGGGTCGAGGCCGAAGAGGGCGTCGCACTCGGACAGCGCCGGCTTGCCATCATCGATCTCAGCCCCGGCGGCGCGCAACCCATGCATTCGGCCGACCGGCGCTATGTCATCACCTTCAACGGCGAGATCTACAACTATCGTGAGATCCGCCGCGAGCTGGAAGCAGCGGGTCGCTTGCTGCGCAGTGATTCTGATACCGAAGTATTTCTGGAAGCTTGCGCGCTGTGGGGCGTGGACGCCGCAATCGAGCGGGCAATCGGGATGTTCGCCTTTGCGCTCTGGGATCGCAAGACGCGCAGCTTGATTCTCGCGCGTGATCGGCTGGGGATCAAGCCGCTCTATTATGCGGCGACGCCGGAAAGAGTGCTCTTCGCCTCGCAGCTCAAGGCGTTCCGGGCGGTCCCGGGGTGGAAACCGACGATCGAGGAGGATGCGGTCGTGGGGTATCTGCGCCACGCCTATATCGCGCAGCCGCGCACCATCTATCGCGAGGCGCAGAAGCTTGCGCCGGGACACATGCTCACCCTGCGGCAAGGGCTTCCAGCAGCACCGAAATGCTTCTGGGACTTGCGCAGCATCGCGATTGCCGGCCAGCAGCGAAACGATCCCGCGCCGGACGTCGGGGAGGCGGTGGAACGGCTCGATGCGCTCCTGCGCCACGCCGTCAAGCTGCGAATGATCGCCGACGTGCCGCTCGGCGCATTTCTTTCCGGCGGCGTCGATTCATCGACCGTGGTGGCCTTGATGCAGTCGCAAAGCCCGCGGCCGATCAAGACCTTCTCCATCGGCTTCCTTGAGAGCGATTACGACGAGGCACAATGCGCCAAGCGGGTCGCCACTCATCTGGGCACCGATCACACCGAATTCTATGTCGAGCCGCGCCATGCGCTCGAGGTCATTCCGCATCTGCCGGACTGGTTCGATGAACCGTTCGCCGATTGCTCGCAAATTCCGACCTATCTCGTCTCCGAATTGAGCCGCAGGCATGTCACGGTGGCGCTGTCGGGAGACGGCGGGGACGAAGTTTTCGCCGGCTACAACCGCTATTTCTGGGTCGAACGGGTTGCGCTCGCAGTGAACGCAGTGCCGCGTCG
>CAWFZR010000023.1:0-134929 GCA_963820365.1 uncultured Alphaproteobacteria bacterium
ATTTCTAACCCCGCTCGCACGGCACGCGTCGCATCATCCTCATGGGCCACGGGGTAACTCAAGTAGACCAACAGCCCATCACCCAGATGCTGAGCAATATACCCGTCATAGCGTCGGATCACTTCAGTGCAGGTCTCTTGATAATGCTGCACTACATCGCGCAATTCTTCGGGATCAAGCTGTGCCGAGAGCGCGGTCGAGCCCACCAAGTCACAAAACATCACAGTGAGTTGCCGCCGCTCCGCTGGGTGCTGGGTGCTAGGGACTAGGGGTTGGGGACTGACTACTGATGACTGACTACTGACAACTTCCTTTTCGCCATTTCCCCTTTTCGCCGTTTCGCCCTGGCATTCTCCATTTCTCCGTTTATCTCTTTCTCCTTTATCCCTTTTCCTATCCAAACGAGCACCTTGCTATCCTCGTCTACTGCGAGGCGTTTGCATCGATCAGATCGGCTTTGAGGTCTTCGATATATTCGTCATCGATGCTGAAGCGACGCTTGAGCACCCGGTAAGCGACTCGCCCTTCCCTCTGGAGAAGGTCCACTACAGCAGTCAGTATGTCATCGAAGGTCATCGCTTACACTTATCGATTGAGGACCCGGCGCCCTACCCTCATGTGTTCTTCTGCTTGCTGTATAAAGAAGAACCCGGACAATTTCCATCTCTCTCGATGTCATAGTGAACGTTTCTTCTTGACTTCTCTATCTGGCCCGTCTATGCGTTTTATAGTGCTTGGGATGAATGCTGACCCTGAGCAACGCCATAGACCAGTAGTAAACGTCAGCGGTACAACAGCCATAAGGAGGAAGGCTATGAGCGGCTATACAATCATTGATGTCGATACCCATGTGACCGAATCGCCCGACGTCTGGACCAAACGCGTTCCGGCCCACATGCGTGATGCGGTACCGCGCTTGGATAAAGACGCCAAAGGACGCCTGTGGTGGTATCTCGGCGATCATCGCATTGCCAATCCAGGACTGACCGCCACAGCTGGTGTCGGAGACATGACGAGTTGGCCGAAGTCATACGAAGAAATGCATCCCGGTGCCTACGACGCGAAGGCCCGGCTCAAGTACATGGATGAAATGGGCATTTGGGCGATGGTCATGTACCCCAACGTCGGCGGCTTCGGCAGCCAACAATTCCTTAAGTTGAAAGACCCCGAGATGATGATCGCTTGTGTACAGGCGTACAACGACTGGCAGACCGAGTGGGCATCGGCCGATTCGCGCCGTTTGCTGCCCATCACCTCGACACCATTCTGGGATGTGCAACAAGCAGTAAAAGAGGTGCGACGCTGCGCGGCGATGGGACACCGCGGTATTCTCTTCACTGGCGAGCCGCAATCGTTAGGACAGCCGCTGCTCGGCGATCCACATTGGAATCCGCTGTGGGAGGCCGCAGTCGAACTCGACCTGCCGATTAGCTTCCACATCGGTTCCGGCAATATGGAAGATGGCCTGCAGGAATGAAGATGAAGACCTATGGCCGCATGGCCACATTCACCGAACTATCAGTGAATGTGTTTCTGCGTAACGGCGTCCAGTTGAACGACCTGATCATGTCAGGGGTGCTGGCGCGCTATCCCAAGATCAAGTTCGTCTCAGTGGAAAGCGGCATCGGCTGGATCCCGTTTGTGCTCGAAGCGTTGGATTACCAGTTCAAAGATAATCGCGTGCCACAGGAACGGCCTGAATTCACCATGTTGCCGTCAGAGTATTTTGCCCGCAATGTGTACGCCTGTTACTGGTTCGAGCAGACCGCACCGCGTCGTCTGATCGATAAGGTCGGGATGGATAACATCCTCTTTGAAACCGATTCCCGCACCCGACCTCGATTTTTGGTGAAGAGGTGCACAAGCGGATCAAAGGCGGACTCTCAGATTGCACTGAGGAAGTACGCACGAAGATCCTATGGAGAACGGACAGAAGCTCTACAAGGTTGCCCAGCCCACTGCCGCAGATGAAGCGAAGCGGCAGGCAGTGGTTGGGCATTAGTTCGTAGGGGCACGGCGTCGCCGTGCCCCTACAGGCTTCCAATAGAAACGGGAACTACGCCACCTCAAACAATCCAGCCGCTCCCATACCGCCACCAACACACATAGTGATGACCACGTAGCGCGACCGCGGCGTTTGCCTTCGATCAATGCATGGCCAACCATGCGTGTGCCGCTCATTCCATACGGGTGACCGATCGAGATGGCTCCCCGTTCACATTCAGTTTCTCATTTGGAATTCCCCAGCCGATCACGGCAGTAAATCACCTGACAAGCAAACGCCTCGTTCAGTTCCCAGAGGTCGATGTCTTCCATGCGCAAGCCATTGCGCTGCAGGAGCTTAGGAATGGCAAAGACTGGTCCAATCCCCATCTCATCGGGTTCACAGCCAGCTACTGCCATGCCACGATAGATACCTAAAGGTTGGAGTCCTCGTTGCTCTGCTTGTTTCCGTTCCATTAACACGCACGCTGCAACACCATCTGAGAGTTGGCTCGCATTCCCCGCAGTAATAAATCCCCCTGGCCCCATCACTGGAGGTAGAGCAGCTAATCCTGACAAAGTCGTGCTCGGTCGGTTACATTCGTCCCGATCAAGGGTGATCTCTTTCCGTGTCACGGCACCGCTGTCTTTGTCTTGGAATACTTTCGTTACAGTCGTAGGAATGATCTCAGCATCAAAACGCCCGGCCTGTTGCGCCTCGGCAGTACGTTGCTGACTCTGGAGCGAGTATTCGTCCTGCGCTTCACGTGAGACTTTATAACGTTTAGAGACCACCTCAGCGGTGTCGATCATCGCCATGTAAAGCGCGGGAGCATATTTGAGGGCAACAGCATCTTCCTTGCGATAGATATTTTGATGGTCGTTCTGCACGAGACTAATTGACTCGACACCACTAGCAACAACGGTCTGCATGCCATCAACAATGATCTGCTTTGCCGCCATCGACACGCTCATCAAACCAGAAGAACACTGGCGGTCGATGGTCTGACCAGAAATGCTTACAGGTAGCCCAGCAGCGATGGCACATTGCCGTGCCACGTTGTACCCCTGGGTTCCTTCCTGGAGCGCGGCTCCCATAATGAGATCATCGATCTCACTGGGTCCGCTTTCGCACGTTTCACCACTTCTTTGATCACCGGTGCCGCCATGGTTGGCGTGGTGGTATCGTTGAATGCACCGCGATACGCTTTGCCGATCGGTGTCCGGGCAGTCGATACGATGACAGCTTCTCTCATGAATGGCTCCTCTCTTGGTTTTCTCTTTTACGAATAAGCTCCTGGATTCCGGGTCGCGGCCTACGGCCTTGCCCGGAATGACGGCCATGCCAGTTTCGTCATTCCAGCGAAAGCTGGAATCCAGGGGTATCAGTTAAGCATTTTGTTTCCTAGCAGTGCAAAGAAGCAATCATGGGATCAATCCCTCACCTGCTTCTTCGCCCAGCCTTCAGTGTATGGTGTTAGCAACTTGATACTAAGGTTTACTTGTTTGAACTTCCATTCACCATTCTCTTTGACGAGTTCTGTGTCGTACGTACCGCCAATCCACATCGCTTCAGGGTCATGGGTTGCGAGTTCGGCATATTCGCGGTTTCCCACAGGTACCAAAACGCCTGTGCGGTTTTGCCGTCCTCGGCGATCTTGATCGCCGGAGAGACCATGTAGTGCAAGGTCCAGCCAATGAAGCTGCCGCTGCCTATCAAAAATCATGAATCGCTTGTTTGCCAACGTAACGCCCAAAGCGTTCGCCAGCATCCCACACTGCATCCTCAGCAAAGAACGGCATCATAATATCGCTATCATTGTGCGGTCGGCCCCTTGCGCATAGCGGACAATCATCCATTTGATAGCCTCAATGTCTTCGAGGCGTTGGATGCGCGTGCGAGATCATCGCGGGTTTCGTTCTGGCGACTCATCGTAGGCTCTCTTTTTACACGCAATACGTATCACGCATCACGGTATTCCGTGTTACGTGGTGCGTGATCCAAATTTCCTGGGCGTGTGGCTTACCGCTTGCTCGCCTCCACCCGTAGCATCGGCATAATATATTTCACAAACAATTCTTGCGTTTTGAGGGCTTGCCAACGCTGCGTGCCACCGTAGTGACTCATAATGATCAACTCATCGAAGCGATGCTCCCGCCATAATTCCAGAAGTTGTTGTCCCACTTTCTTCGGTGTACCCACAAGCACGATACCAGCGTCGATCAGTTCCTTCACGGATAGTTTGCGTAGATTTGGAAAATCATCTGCCGCGTAAAAAGCATAGCCAGCATCAGCCAGACGTTTCTTCTCAGCCTCAGTATTACGTGCCAGAGAATCCATCGGCGAAACGTTAAAGTCCACGAAGTTCCGTACAGGTTGGTCAGCTTCACGTCGCGCTGTTGCCTCATCTTCGTCGAGATAAATCGCTTTAATCCAGCCTAAGGTTGGTGTCGTCCCTGCTGCACTGCAAGCTTCCCGGTACACCCGTGCCGGTTCGGCAAAGACAAAGTTTGGTGCCGGGCCACCAACACACACCCCCCAGCTATTCTCTGCGGCTCTTTTGAACCACTTGGCACTGGTTCCCACTTGGAAGATCTTCGGAGTCTTCTGAATGGGCCGTGGCACGACCGCAAGATCCTTGGCTTTGTAGTATTTGCCATCGTAGGAAAAGCGCTCCTCGGTCCACGCTTTCACGATAATGTCGAGCGCTTCGCTATAGCGCTCTTGGTTCTCTTCCATCACGACATTAGCTGGCTCGTTAAGCCAGGCATGCCCACGTCCGACACCGATATCCAGTCGTCCATTGGTTAGAATATCTGCCTCAGCGAGCTCACCGGCCAGGATCATCGGGTTATGCAATGGTAACGTATGACACAAGGTACGAAAACGAATGTGCTGCGTCCGTTGCGCAATCGTACAAAACAGCGCGAGTGGATTTGGATTCACCGCGAACTTCTCAAAGAAGGGGTGTTCAAGCGTACAGAACACATCGAAGCCGTTTTGTCGATATGTTCAGCGAGCGCGACGATATCCCAAATGAACTCAGCGTGGCTTCGTCCCGGTGGGCCTTGGATTTCCGTGTATGTGCCGAAACGAAGTGGTTGTGACATTGACTATCCTTCCTTTCCTTCGGAGCGAATAAATTATGCTTCCTGCGCTCTTCAGTCCGTCTTTCGTGCCGGGAGTTTCTGTATTCCTCGATGATAGGTGCTCGCGAGTTTACGCCATTCGACGATACACATGTCCGGCTTAAAAAGTCGCTCCTTGATCCAGCCGTCCCCGTCGGTATAGGCATCTTCGAGCGCTTCTCGCGCCCAAATGTCATCGTCGTTGAATCCACGTAGGGCAACGTCTTCCCAGTGCGAATCTATCTCTGACTGAAAGTCGGCAACTTCGTTAGCGTCGCCGACTTTTTTACCCAGCACTTGCCAGTACATATGAGTTTTTTCGTCGATCGGAACGTACCACTCGAATTGAGTGAGTTCGGGGGCGGGAAAACTCTCTACTCTCAGTACGCCAGGCAGCCAAATCGACACACTTGAAGCAACAGGTTTCCCTTGCGGGTTCATCTTGGCTGTTACAGTCATCTGGTTAATCGTCGTCTCAAAGACCGGAAGATAGTTACTCGCTAACTTATCAATGACGCCCTTCGCTCCTCGTCCATTCACAATGTCCATACTCTGCTTATTGGTCGGCACCAAACCTAACGGTAGTAATGCATCTGTCGTATGCAAGAATTTGGAGTTACGGTGAATATAAATATGCGTCGTATCAAAGCCATTCTCGGCCCCAAAGCGCCAGTTACTTTTCACTTCACGGCGGATGCCCCCTGTCGCAAGGTCTGCGGCCAAGAATCCTGGCGGCACGTCGTCTTCTAGATCTGGAAGATCTCGGGAAGCACTATCTCCAATAAAAATAAAGATCATGCCGTGCGTCTCTCGCACGGGATATGTCTTGATCTCCATCTTTCCGACTAGCGAACATCCCGGCTCGGTCAAAACACCGACAAGCTTGCCGTCACGGAAATCATAGGTGAATCCGTGATACCAACATGTCACCGTCTCTTTGGTGTAACATTCGATTTTGGCAGAGAAGGGAACACGTCGATGGCGCACAGCGGTCCGCAAGCGCGAAGACGCGTCCGTCTATACGTCGCAGGAGAATGCGTTCGCCAAGCATCTTACGGGTTTGGGCTCATCACTCACGAGGTCGCGGCTGAACATCGCCGGATACCAGTGATTGCAAAAGCCGAGGGTCGCTTCGAGATACGGACGCCAAGATTGCTTGAACTGCTGATGGCTGGTGGGATCATCCAGAAAGGCTTCGATCTCACGCTGCTGAGCCTTCGCGTCTGTCACTATCCTGTCCTGTGCTGTATCATCATCTCTCACAATCTGTTCACTCCGCGCGGTCACCATGCACCGCAATCAATCTCGTATCTGCAAAACTATCTGGCACCCAAGGGTTGCTCCCATAGCATTCCACATAGGGCGCGACTTCGGCAAGGGAAAACGTCAGATACATTAACCGTTGGGCCTCTAGTGGCGTGTTATCGAGCGTAAACTGATTGAGATAATCGAGTATGGCATCCATGCGAGGAAGTAAGGTGTCATACAATCTACGAATCTCGGCTGGAGTGCTCGCTCTCCGGCAGGCTTCACGTTGATTCTGAGTTGCGAGTGACCATTTTTCAGCAAGGAGATCGAGCTCAGCAAATGGGGCTGGTAACAGTGAATGGTTCCGGCAACTTTCTAAAGAGTGAAACATACTCGCTTTCCTCACAGATCATTTTACAAGTCATCTCCAATCCCCATCTTTGGGTGCCCGCCAGAGTTTATCCTGCCTGCGCCAGTGCCGCAGGCACAGGTGAGCTAGTCGAAGGGCGGGAATCCAGGATTTTGGGTTGTAAGAGATTTAGGGGTGGAGGCTACGCCTTCCGTTTTCCATTTTTCTTACCTGTCAGCTTTTTCTTATAAAAGCCCACGTAATCCTCTAGCACTTTATACGAATGTCGCACCAAAATTTCCTGCTCTTGAAATATGAAGTATTTCTTCACACCCGATGACAGCGCCTGATGAGTGGCTTCCATTGTCGCCGTATCTTCCAACCATGCACTGCGCAGCACGACATTGTTGAATTCCTGCGCAAAGCGTTCGCTCGGAGTACGAGCCGGCGGCCAATACGCCTTTCCTTCCCATAGCGTGCAATCAACCGCCAACGGCCAGAACTGATGAGTAAACCACATTCCCGGTAAGACGTGCAGTAGGAGATTCGGAAAGATCCCCGCAATATCGAAAGCAAATTCCGGAGCACGATTCGGATTCACTCCTGGCGGTAATTGATCCATCGCTGCGGTTCGCTTGGTCACGGATTCACCAAAACGATATGCAAGAGCCGCTACTGGGCTCGGTTTGTGGTCGGGGTTACCATACACCACACAGGAGCGGTGTGGCCCGTAAAAATTGACCTCTGGCAGATGACACATGGGGTTATTTTTGCCGGTGAAAGTGTCGGGGTATGAACGCCCGTGGATATAGTTCACGTGATACGCCTCAGAAAAAGCATCAAGGGCAATCTTCCAGTTACATTTGAGTTCGGTCCGGTAGAAATAGTTGGCTGTCATCTTGTCGTACGGAAAGCCACTGAGTCGCTTCCCTTGTTCGCCGAGATACTTCAGTCAACGTCTGTGTCGGCTTGGGGTCAACGTTAATAAAGATAAACCCTTCCCAGACTTCAGTGGCAACCGGAACTAGCCCATGCTCACTTTTTTTGAAGTTATTGAACATCTCCTCATCTGGCACGTTTACCAACTCACCGTTGGTGTTATACGTCCAACCGTGAAACTTGCAGGAAAAATAGCTGCGGCACGAACCACCTGCGTCCCACACTAACTTATTGCCACGATGGGAACAGATGTTGTGAAAAGCACGGACAGCACCATCTTTCTCACGGGTCACAATGATCGAAGTATTGGCCGCAGGCAGGTCCTTCATGAAATAGTCACCGGAATTGGGGATATCTTCTACCCGGCGACATGAAGCCAGACCTTCTTGAAAACTCGCTCGCGCTCCAGCTCAAAGTATTCGGGGGAGATACACGGCTCGGTCGGGACTGGGTCGGTTCCGAGTTCAGGATACTCAAGCGACCACCGTTTATTGACATCAGCAACTGATGCGGCCATAGCAGCTCCTCCCTTACTCCTGTGTCGCTTCTGTATTCACTACCAAACGGGTCCGGTCAATTCCCACCCTGGAGTGGGGTGCATATCAATTTTTAGGCAAGAGAATCGAGCCCTAAGCATACTGCGCTATGGGCAACTCAGGAGGAACTGGGAGGAACACCTGTTGAAGTGGTGAAGATTTGGGCAAGACTTGCTGGGTTTCAGAGTCGATGGCTGTTGGTTCAATTTTTGGCGGACGCTCTATTTGCGCGAGCGCTGGCAACCGTGCGGGAGGGGTCGTGGACGTCTGCTGGTAATAGGAGGTCGCTTCGTTCAGCCATTTTTGGAGATTGAGGCGGCGGGTTTCGTAGTCCGGGTGGGCAGCGAGAAATTCTGTGGGCTTTGCGGGGTCTCCTCCACCGTAACCTACGCGATCCCACACATCTACTGCTACGGCAGGGTCGTATCCTGCTTTTGCCGCCAGCAGTAGACCGAGGTAATCCGCCTCTTCTTCTTGGACCCTGCCAAAAGGCAAAATCAGACCCAAACTTGTTCCAAGGCTGTACGTCTGCCGTAAAAGCATAGGAGCAAAAGATGCTCCCATTGCCCCCAGCTCCACTAACACGTCGCGTGTCGCCTTCTCCCCTTGATGACGGGCAAGGGCATGAGCCATCGCATGCGCCACGACAATTGCCAACCCGGCTTCGTCCTGCACCGCCGGGAAGAGTCCGGTACAGACCCCAACTTTGCCTCCAGGAAGCACCCATACATTCACCGACTCCGGCGCGTCGATAACGACAAACTCCCACAGATAATTAGTCTTTGCTGCAACCCGCGCAATCCGTTGCCCCACCGTCCTTACTATGTCGTTCGCATGGGCATCATAGTTCACAACAATCTTGTCCAGCAATTGACGGTATTGCACTTCTGCGAGTGCCATCTCCTCTTGCTCATTGGTAAAAATAATCTGACGGCGTTGCGTGAGAGGCGATGTTGTACAGGCAGTCAGAATAGTCATCAGCAAAAGAAGCCCGATACGACTCCACCGTTCGCTGCGAAGACCTGAACTGCTTTGCCTGCGGAAACGCATCAGAACCTCTCTGTCAGAGGAATAAAACTTAAATATGTAAAACGTAAAGCGTAACCACCTCCCTTCCTCTTTTACGTTTTCCGTCTTACCTCCACCCTTGCACCCCAGAGTCGGGAGTGATTCAACTGCAACACGAGTCTTCCCTCAGGAGGCGTCTATGTCAACGCTCGCTCCTATTACACTGACCACTGACACCATCGCCGTGCTTCCACAGCATCGCTTTGATGAGTCTCGCCTAGTGCAATACTTACAGGCCCACATTGCAGAATTCACTCCCCCACTCTCAGTTACCCAGACACAGGGAGGAATGTCGAACCCAACCTTCATCCTCGCTGATGGAGCGGGTAAGCACTACGTCATGCGCAAGAAGCCGCCAGGCAAACTGCTCCCCTCAGCCCACGCAGTCGATCGTGAGTTCCGTGTCATCTCAGCGTTGCAACCTACTGGAGTGCCAGTCGCGAAAGCCTATGTCCTGTGCCAAGACTCCTCGGTCGTCGGCACGGATTTCTACATCATGGATTTTGTCGATGGTCGCGTGCTGCGCGTCCAAACTCTGCCAGATCTCGCCCCTCCTGAGCGACGGCAGATTTATGAAGCGATGGTTGATACGCTCGCCAAGCTGCATAGCATCGACTTTCGCGCAGTCGGACTCGAAGACTATGGTCGCGTTGGTGGCTATCTTGCTCGCCAAGTCTCTCGCTGGTCGCAACAATATGAAGCGAGCAAGACCGACGACCTACCAGCGATGGACTATCTGATGAAGTGGCTGCCAGACCACATTCCCGATGACAGTGAGACAACCATTGCCCATGGCGATTTTCGTTTAGAGAACTTAATCTTCCATCCGACCGAACCACGTGTTCTCGCAGTGATTGATTGGGAATTGAGCACGCTCGGAGCACCGTTATCTGATCTTGCCTATAACTGCATTCCCTACTATGTTGCTGATCCCACACGTGGAGATATTACTCACCTCGACGCCGATTATGGAATTCCATCCGAACAGGAGATGGTCGCGCGTTACTGCACACAGAGCGGACGCAAAGGAACTGCAGACTGGAAGTTCAACATGATACTGTCGCTCTTCCGCCTTGCCGCGATTTCACAAGGAGTGTACAAACGCGGGATCGAGGGGAACGCGGCCTCGCCGGAAGCCGTCTTGCGGCGCGACCGCTGTCGTGTGTTAGCAGATACGGCGTGGGCGTTGGTGGAGAGGGGAATATAGGACCGTAGCGCATGAACGGTGAGACGTGAAGCATGAAACTTAGTGGGCACCACGTAACACTCACCACATAACACGCAATGCGTGAAACGCGGAACGTGATCTCATCAGCCAATCGCAACCAAAGGACTCTTCGTGGAACTGATCAAAGAATTCATCGACCTTTTCTTACATCTCGATACTCATCTACAAACTGTGATCCAAACCTATGGAACCTGGACGTATGTCATTCTCTTCTTGATCATCTTATCGCGGGTCCGTTCGCCGCCGAACCGACCTCCTTTGCGCTCTGATAGCTCTCCATGACCGCGCGATAGTTTGGCGTGTGCACAGTATAGATATCGGCGATTTCCGCGGCCTCTGGACGCCTCCAGGTACGGTGGAGCTCACTGACCACCGCGTCGGTGCTAAAAACAGAAGGCGGAACGCCCTTGGACCTAGGCGACGTGCGCACATTTCTGGAAGTGGCGGACGCCGGCGGTGTTTCGCCTGCTGCCCGCAGGCTCGGCGTATCGAAGTGGATCGTAAGCCGACGCCTCGCGCGCGTCGAACAGGCGTCGGTGTCCAGCTTCTATCGCGCACGACGCATGGGGCTGTGCTTACAGAAGCCGGCGCGACCTTTCGCGAACATGTAATATAATCCACGGTAAGTACGTCGCGAGCCCCTCCTACATAGCAACTCATGGTGCGCTCGAGACGCCAGACGATCTCCCGAGCCATGAAGCTTTGATGCAGGGGGCAGAGGCTTGGCGCTTTATAAATCGCGGCAAGCCAATTCTCCGGCACCCGCGCGGTCGCTTCAAAGCAGACAACGGTGAAGCTCTGTTAGTTAGCAGCGGCACTTGCTGGACTGGAGTGGCAGCGCTGCCGGATTTCATGATTGACCCGCATGTTGCCTCTGGCGCGCTTGCACCTGTCCTCACCGACTATCCGCCGCCCGATGCAGGACTGTATGTCGTCCGGCCGCCTGGTAATTTCCCCCGCGCAAGGTGCGGGTGCTGACCGACATTCTCCTCGAATATTCGGCGCCGACCAATCGCGAGCGGCGACTTAGGCTATCAAGGCGGACACGATAGCACCGCCTGGAACTGACGGCGTAGACGCACCAACATTTCGGCGGCGGATGGTGTGGCACGATGCGGTTTCGCACGGAAAGAGTGCTTTGGGTCGTGTGTCACGAGGATCGCCGGTCCAAACGGCGATGCGCAACTGTACGAGAGATGAAGGTAGGTCCTTCGAGGCCGGCAGTCAGGTTCTGGCCTCAAACCGCTGCAAGGTGCTGTCGTCAAAAGCCATGGTAGTGAGCGTTGCAGTCAACGTCGGGAGGATATCCCGGCAGCCGATCCAGGTAACCCTCGGCCCAGCGATAGAGCGTGGTGACGTTGTCCCCCTCGACATAGCCAGGGTAATCGAATGTAAGATGTTGAATCGGTCGACTATAAAGGGGGAAGACATTGTCCAAAAAGGATAAGACCAAAACGCCAACTTCAAAACTTAAGAGGCTGGCGACCAAGAAGAGCTTGGCGAGGGGTAAGCCTGCCAAGCTCAAGTCAAGCAGTTGGTACGACGGGGCTGCCCGATCGTTCAAGATCAACAACGAAAAGCAGCGAGCGGCCACCCCGCCGCCGCGCCGCCGAGAAACGTGATGAAACTCGCGTCGCCTCATGGGTTCCCTCAGATCGAGGACCGCACCTTGCCACCACGGCCATTCAACCGACGCCGCGCTTGACCAGTTGCCGCGCAGAGAGGAGCAGGCAATTCGTCGGCGGGGTGCAGGAATTGGCGAGTGGCCGCGACCCCGTCGGCTCGAGCCTGCCCCAGAGCATGAACTTGGGCAGTCTTCAAGATCATGCGCAGATCGAGCAGGAACGACGCGTTTCGCACGTACCAGTCGTCCAATGCATCCTTTGGACTCGGGGTCAGGAGCGTCCCTCCGTTAACCTGTGCCCACCCGGTGATGCCCGGACGGATCATGAGACGCACGCCGGGATTGGCGGGCTGATCGCGTGGCAGGAGGGGGCGGGGCCGATCAATGACATATCCCCCACGAGCACGTTGAACAATTGGGGGAGCTCGTCGAAACGTGTTCTCCGCAGCAGAGTGCCGACCCACGATAGTCGTTTGTTTTCCGGAATTGGATGACCTAGTTGATCGAACGGCGGTCGCAATGTGCGAAGCTTGTAGATCACGAAAGGTCGCGCCTGCGCTCCCAGCCGCTGCTGCCAGAACAAGATCGGCCATCCCACATCGAGAAGCGCAAGCCCACCTGCGATGATCAGGAATGGCGCATACAGAACCAGCATGGCTGCGGCGCTGACGAAATCGACCGCATATTTCCATTTGAAATAAGGGGACAGCACAACGGATGGCGCAATATTGATTGTTGCCTTCGCACTATGGAGGCGGCACCTGCTGACCTTTGCTGCACAAGTCCTTACAGCCCGTCATGCAGCGGTCACATACTTGCGTTCGAGCCGGACCGGAACGGTTCCACCCATGATCTCAAGCAGCACACGGACGCGGCCGGAGTCGTCGAGGCGATCCAGAATTCCCAGCTTTTCTGCGAACGGGCCCGCAGCCAAGCGAACTTGAGCACCGAGCGTCAGATTTTGCTCGAGACAAAGCAGGCCCGCCGCATCAACCGAAGCGATCATCGCTTCTATGACGCCGGCACGGCACCGGACGCGGCATTTCACCCTGCATGATCAGGCTCGAAACCCCGAACGTTCCGTTGACGCTGCGCCAACGATGCTGGGTCAATCAGCCGAATGAAGAGATAGCGGGGAAAAAACGCGGCGGTAAGATTCGGTCAATTTCCGGGCGTGCCGGACAGTCTTCAGTCGCTTGGGCAGAAATACCTCAAACGCCTGGTTTTCCAGCTGGTGTTTTGCCCGGAACTCGCGATTTGGCTGGGTATGGACCGCATACCAGCGCGTCCCGGCTTCATGCGGAAGGGCATCTTCGAAGTTGGATGCGTTGCCTTTGGAGCTGCCTGCCATCCCCCGGCCCGAACGTTAAATGTGCCCATCCGACAAGGGCCTTCCTATGGGGCTGTTATTATCAAGTCAAGGGAACACCCACGACCACGTGAAATATTGACGCTGACTGGGCACCCGACAATTCTGTCGGACTAAATATTGACGAAATTTATACAATCTACTTATCACGTGGTTGTCTTTGTTCACGCGATTGTTCACGTGATTGTCTTTCGGATGCGCGCTTGCGCAGAAGCCGCTCGATGGGATCAGCAATGGGGAAGCTCGTCATCCGCGGGATGGCGCTGGCTGGCGCGCTTGTTCTTGCAGGCTGCGGCATCGGGTCGACGCTCGGGCCCGCCAGCCTCGAGGACCAGCAATCGCGTGCGCAGGCCGCAACGACGACGCCGCGGCTCCAAGCCGGGGAGAAAATCCGGATTAACGTGTTCGGGGAGGCCTCGCTCAGCGGCGACTACGAGATCGACCAGAGCGGGTTTGTCTCTCTGCCGCTGGCGGGCACGATCAAGGCCGCGGGCTTCACGCAACCCGAGTTGGAGCAGGAACTGGCCAGGAAGTTCCGCTCGGAATACCTTCGTAACCCGAAGGTGACGGTGACCCTGGTCTCGTTGCGTCCCTTCTACATTGTCGGGGAGGTCGAGAAACCGGGGGAATATGCAAGAGCGGAACTCAATGTCTTGAGTGTCCGTCCGGAGACTTCTTAATTCCTTCGAATCACTTGGTTTGATGGACGGCTTCTTGATTCTTGATTCGAGGAGGGGCCTTCGGTGTGGACGGACAAGAACCGGGCGAAGTACAACCGCGATCACTTGAGATATCCGAGCGACCTGACTGATGACGAATGGGCGTATGTCGAGCCGCTGATCCCTCCCGCCAAACGCGGCGGCGGTAAGCGGCGGACGGACATGCGGGCCGTTATGAACGGCGTGATGTACATCCTGAGCACCGGTTGCCAATGGCGCTACATTCCAAAAGACTTTCCGCCGCGCAGCACGTTGCATGACTATTTTACCTGGTGGAATTGCGACGGCACGCTAAATCGGATCCATCATGCACTGTACGTCAAATGCCGCGAGAAGGCGGAACGAGAGGCAAGCCCCACCGCCTGCGTCATCGACAGCCAGAGCGTGAAGAGCGCGGAAAAAGGGGGCCCAGTGTTGATCCTCGGGCAAACTGATCAAGGGCAAGAAACGGCATATTCTTGTCGACATGCAAGGTCTGTTGCTGCACGCGATCGTTCATTCTGCTGGTGTTCAGGATCGCGACGGTGGCATCTGGTTGCTCGCCACGTTGTTCGGCCAATTTCCTTTTCTCGCAAAACTGTTTGCCGATAGCGCCTATGCGGGATCAATTTTCCATACCGCACTCGCCAAGGCCTTGCCCAACCTCGAAACCGAAATCGTCCGACGCTCCGATCACGCCAAAGGGTTCGTGCCGTTACCCAAGCGTTGGATAGTCGAACGTACGATCGCTTGGTTGAACCGTTGCCGCCGACTGGCCAAGGATTGGGAGAACCTTAATCGCAACGCTCTCGCTTTCCTAAAACTCGCTTCCATTCGCCTCATGTTACGAAAGCTATGCAATCCTTGATAAAGTCTCCGGACGGACTCTGACGGCGTTGGCCCTGGCCGGCGGGACCACCTACCGGGGCAGTAGGTCGAGCGTCTACATCCAGCGTGTCGGGGAAAGCGGAATGCGGGAGTATCCGCTATCCTCCTCGGTCATGATCCTTCCCGGCGATCTCATCCGGGTTCCGGAGCGATATTTTTGAGCATTGCAGCACTCGAAATCACAATTAGCTGATACAGAAATGTGTGTCCCGGGTGCAGCGCAGCACGAAGTGGTGCGCTGCACCCGGGACACACATAACTCGACATTGCCGAGGTCCCGGATTGTAGGCGCGGGCCATGCCCTGACCCGCGCGCCTGTGGAAAAGCGTTAAGGCTATTGAAAACTGCAGGACGAATCACCCGGGGCTGACCCACATTAAGGGCTTGCCCGGCTCATGGTCGTCGGGGTAGGATTTGGTGGGGAATGTGACTGGGGGGGAGCCATGATTGAACTGGCGTGGATGGCTTTAGGCTTGGGGATCGCCGCCGTGCTTTTTTTCGGCCTCGTCGCTTCGCTTCGTGACGGCTATGTGATGCTGGGGACTTGGAGAGCCGGGCACAGGCGCTAATTCGGACCGCACCAGCTTCGGAAGCGGCACCGACACCCTGGCACCGACGGCGCTACCGGACGCGCGATCCAACGCGCGCTCGGCGATAGGCCTTGCGCGACACAAGCTCCTCATGCGCCATGTGCCCCAAAAACAAAGCGGGCAGCACAATTGCGGTGATCAAAGCGGCCGTCAGCATCCCTGCCTCCCAGGTTTCAATAGAACGGACTCTAATCCGGACACCTTGGCGGATTCTTGATGAAGTCCCTTTGGAGGGCTTTTTGACAACGGCTGTGGCACCAGTGCATCAGTCCTGCGCGCCGACGGCCTGATGTCATGCAACATCGTCTGGGCGTCGATATCGGCGGCACCTTCACCGATGTCGCTCTTGAGAGCGGCGGCCGGCGCTACACCAGCAAGGTTCTGACCACTCCGACTGCGCCCGAGCGCGGCGTGCTCGAGGCGATAGGACCGTGCTCGCCGAAGCCGGCGCTGGCGCCCGTCGGCGCTCGTCCATCATCATCCATGGCACGACACTGGCCACCAATGCGCTGATCGAGCGCAAGGGCGCCAGGACCGCGCTGATCACCACGCGAAGGTTTTCGCGACACCATCGAGATCCGCCACGAGAACCGCTTCGAGCAATACGACGTCGACATCGACCTGCCGGCGCCGCTGGTGCCGCGCCGCCTGCGGCTTCGCCGTGCCGCGAGCGCGTCGATGCGCAAGGGCGTGTGCTGCATTCCGCTCGACGAGGCGGACGTGCACCGCGCCATCGGCGAGATCGAGCGGCAAGGGGTCGAGAGCGTCGCGGTCGGCTTTCTGCACAGCTTCACCGCGCCGGCGCATGAGGAGCGCATCGCGGCATCTGCTCGCCCAGCGCCTGCCGCGGCCTCGCCGTCACGCTGTCCTGCGAAGTCTCGCCGGAGATGCGCGAATACGAGCGCTTCTCGACCGCCTGCGCCAATGCCTATGTGCAGCCGCTGGTCGGCGACGCTATCTCGGCAATCTTCGCCGTGACCTTGCCGCGGCGGGCATCGGCTGCCCGCTGTTCCTGATGCTGTCGGGCGGCGGGCTCACGACGGTCGAGACGGCGGCCCGCTTTCCGGTGCGGCTGGTCGAATCGGGTCCTGCGGGCGGCGCCATCTTCGCCAGCCACATCGCGCGCGCAATGCGGCCTCGAGCAAGGTCGCTCTCCTTCGACATGGGCGGCACCACCGCGAAGATCTGCCTGATCGACGACTGCCAGCCGCAGACCAGCCGCGCCTTCGAGGTCGCGCGCATCTACCGCGTTCAAGAAGGGCAGCGGGCTGCCGCTGCGCATCCCGGTGATCGAGATGGTGGAGATCGGCGCGGGCGGCGGCTCGATCGCGCGCGTCGATGGGCTCAAGCGCATCACGGTCGGTCCCGACAGCGCCGGCGCCGAGCCGGGCCCCGCCTGCTACGGCCGCGGCGGCACGGAGCCGACCGTCACCGATGCCGACCTGGTGCTCGGCCGCATCGACCCGCCGCATTCTCCGGCGGCCGCATCGCGCTCGACGTCGAAGCCGCCGCGCGGCGGCGCTGGACCGCGCGGTCGGCGACCCGCTCGACGCTCGGCACGGCGATGGCCGCGCTCGCCGTGGTCAGCGAGATCGTCGACGAGAACATGGCGAACGCCGCGCGCGTCCACGCGATCGAAAGCGGCAAGGACGCAGCCGGCCGCACGCTGATCGCCTTCGGCGGCGCGCGCGCCGTTGCATGCCGGCGCGCATGGCCGAGAAGCTCGGCATCGACCGGATATTGGTGCCGGCCGGCGCCGGAGTCGGCTCGGCGATCGGTTTCTTGCGCGCGCCGATCGCCTACGAGATCGTCCGCAGCCGGCTTGCTGCGCCTCTCCGCCTTCGATGCCGTCGAGGCCAATGCTCTGTTCGACGACATGCGCGCGGAAGCCGAGGCGATCGTGCGCGCGGCGCGCCCGATGCGAGCGCTCACGCAGGCACGTCACGCCTTCATGCGCTATCGCGGCCAGGGCCACGAGATCGCGGTGCCGCTGCCGGCTCGCTCATATGCCCATGGCGACGGAGAGGCCCTGGCCAGGCGTTCGAGGCGGCCTATCGCGCGCTCTACAGCCGCGTCATCCCCGGCGTCGAGGTCGAGGTGGTGAGCTGGGTGCTGTCACTGAGCGCGCCGGTTGAGACCGTGACCGAGGTGGCTCAACCCATGGCGCCATACTTTCCGGACGCGGTCGGCCGGCGTGCGCTGTCCGATGCGGCGGGCGAAACGAGCGAGGCATCTCTTCACCGCCGCGGCGACTTGCGGCCGGGCGCCCGAATTGCGGGGCCTGCCATCATCACCGAGGACGAGACCTCGACGGTGGTCAGCGCGTCCTTCGAGGCGCACGTGAACGGCTTCGGCTACATCGAATTGCGCCGGCGCGAATGAGCCGAGATGCGAACACGTTTCGGTTGGTTGATCAATGCATACGCCAGGGGTCCAGCGTCAGCTTTCGCCAGCTGCGGACAAGCGCCAGCATGATCTCTCGGCAGCCGATGTGCACAAATCCGGACCGACGCATTATACCAAAGTTCATGGAGGATGACTCTTTTCGCCGCAAAGATACCCCCGCCCTTTGAACTGTGATTCGATGCGTGGCGAGCGGAGAGATAATTCGCGAGGGGGCCATGGGTGCAGCGGTACCATTGCGCCAGGACTTGAGTGCGGACGAGTTGAGGCTTTTGGCGAAGCGGTCAGAGAATGCTGGGCAGGCGCGGCGGTTATTGTCGCTTGCAGCGGTGCTCGACGGGATGAGCCGTGAAGCTGCCGCAGAGATTGGAGCAATGGACCGCCAGACGCTGCGAGACTGGGTGCACCGCTTCAACGAGAAGGGTCCCGAGGGGCTCATCAACGGCAAAGCTCCCGGCCCTACACCGAAGCTCTCGCTCGAACAAAAGCAAGAGTTGAAGCGGATCGTGGAATCCAAACCTGATCCCGCCACCGATGGCGTCGTGCGTTGGCGATGCGTTGATCTCAGGCGCATCATCATGGAGCGCTTCGATGTTGATCTGGATGAAGTGTCGATTGGCCGCATCCTCAAGGAGCTCGGCTTTGCGCACGTAAGCCCGCGCCCCCAGCATCCCAAGCAGGACCCGCAAACCATTGAGGCTTTTAAAAAAACTTTCCTACGCGCGTCGCTGAGGCGCTAGCGGGCAAGCCACGCCTGGCTGGATCCCCGATCGAGATCTGGTTCCAGGATGAAATGCGGATCGGGCAGAAGAACGGCTTGGTCTACCAGTGGGCCAAGAAGGGGACGCGTCCGCGCCAGCCGAAGGATCAGCGTTATGCCAACGCCTATCTGTTCGGCGCGATCTGTCCGGCGCGCGACATGGGTGCCGCGCTTGTGCTTCCTTTTGCCAATGCCGGAGCCATGCAGCATCATTTGAACGAAATCAGTCGCCGCGTCACGGTGGGCGCGCACGCGGTACTCACACTCGACAAAGCCGGCTGGCACACAACGCGCAAGCTGCACGTGCCGGCCAACATCAGCCTTCTGCATCTGCCGCCCGCCAGCCCGGAGCTGAACCCGACCGAGAACATTTGGCAGTATCTGCGCCAAAGCTATCTCTCAAATCGCGTGTTCCGCGACTACGACGCTGTTGTCGAGGCGTCCGGCTCAGCTTGGAACAAGCTCACTGCCGAGCACGGTCGCATCGCCTCCATCGGTACACGAGGCTGGACTGCCATCAGTCAAGGTCCGTGAAGGTTGGTATTACATTTTGTAGGCCAGCACTTCTGGGCGAGGGGATACTTCGTATCCTCAGTAGGACGGGACACAGAGGTAATACGCGAGTACATCAAGAAGCAGGAAGAGGAGGACAAGCGCCTGGAGCAGATGAATTTGTGGCGCTGATGAGCCACCTTCAGGTGGCCCACACGATCCGGGGCCGCGTCAGCGGCCCCGACAGCCGCTTCGCCTATTTAGGTCATTTGCGCGAGCGGGCGGAGAAGGAGAGCATGGCTGAAACGACCAGCATGCCGGCGCATGTGAAGAGCTATTCGCAGAAGCTCGCGCGCGCGCTCGACCTGGACGCCATGGCTGTAGTGCCCGTCCTTGCGGAAGCTCTGCGCGAAGTCGTGGAAGCTCGGCCGCACCGTGTACCTCTGCGGCAACGGCGGCAGCGCCGGAAACGCCATCCATCTCGCCAACGATCTGCTGTACGGCGCCGGCGTGAGCAACGGCATCGGCCTCAAGGCCGAGGCGCTCAGCGCCAACCCCGCGGTGGATCACATCGCTGGCGAACGACGTGGGATACGAGGACATCTTCGCCGAGCAGGTGCGGGTCAAGGGCAATCCCGGCGACATCCTGATCGTTCTCTCGGGCAGCGGCAACTCCGCCAACGTGGTGAAGGCCCTGGAAACGGCCAACGCCAAGGGCATGAAAACCTTTGCCATCCTGGGCTACTCGGGCGGACGCTGCAGGGCGATCGCTCAACATCCGATCCACTTCGCGGTCGACGACATGCAGATCTCCGAGGATCTTCAACTCATCGTCGGGCATATCTGCATGCAGTGGCTCTACTCCAACCCGCTCAACGGGGGCGGCGCGGATGCTTCAAGGTGATTTCTCGGGCGGCGCAAAGGCTATGACCTTGCAAGCCCAGGAGACCTCGACATCGCGATAATTGGGGCCGGGCCCGCCCAGCAGATCATATTTCCCCTCGGTTTTTCCCGGCTCCAACTGCAGCACGAAAACGCGGCCGTCGGGCAAGCCGATGACGCAGAGGCAGCCGAGGAGATCGGGCGTCACCGGCTCCCGCACGTAGTTGAAAAACACCAGCCAATGCCTGAATTCCAATCCGAAGCTGTAGCGATCGCGGATATCGAAGGCACCGAGATGCTCGCTGTGCAATGGGGACAGGTCGATCTCTTCGAGAAAGCCCGGCTCGACCGCGTAGTAATGCGCTTCGTCGCCGGCTCCGATATAACCCACCACCGGGGTCCTGGTGAGGCTGGGCCGCTCCGGCCCGAGGAGCGCGTCGGTCTGCGGGTCGCGCCGGCCCGTCAACAGCCACTCCGGCGTCACGCCGAAGGCGTCGGCGTAGCGTTGGGCCTCCTCCGGGCCATAGTCGCGGCCGCCCGGGGATTGCGCCCGTTCGTGCGATCCGTAGGTGGCGACGGGAATCCCCAGCGCCAGCGCGGCGGCCCGCCCCGACCGGAACTTGGTTCTGCGTGCCCTGCGCAGCCGCTTGCCGCGGTTATTTTCATAGGAAAGGACCATAGCGACCGCATTGGCACAGATGGTAGCTCACAGCCTTGCCGCATGATGTAGCAAAATGCAGCGCCTGGATCGAGAATGAAGCGCAAGCTTGCTGACTTCCCGCTGGTCCTGTGGATGCATCATTTCGTCACCGGCGTTGCAGGGTTCATCGCGCAGGGCAGCAGCGAGCGCGCATGGACTACAAACCCGCTGCCTTCTTCGAGGCGTCGTCCATGCGTGTCTGCCAGCCAAGCCCCGTCGGCCTTGAACCGTTCCACCACCTCGCGAGTCAGACGCAGCGAGACGGCGACTTTGGTGTATTGCCTTGCGATGCCAGCTTGAATGCGCGCTTCCTCGGGTTCGGAGAGTGAACGAGGCTTGCGCTTATGTTTGGTCATGCAGCTTCCTTTCTGCCGTGCTTGCCGGGTACAGGCTGATTTGGCGACCGCCTCGCTGCCGAGCGGAGAAAACACCAGCATGGCAAGATCGTTCCTCAGCCGCCCGATCGCCCGAAATTGTGGGGCGGCCGCTTGCGGTTTTGTGGCCGCGGACCACGATGGCACTTTCGCAGGCGACGAATTCCGCATCCCGAAGATCGAGGCCATGAGTTACGATATTACCGATTAAACTCGTCCCAGGTGATCCTGGCTTTTCATTGTACAGAATCCAAAAGACCCGTATACGAAATTGCGAACGAGACGGATCGAGATTTTGTTAGCTCATCACATTGCGGTTGGATTCGTTTTGAGCCTTGTCGCTGCCGCGGCGGCGACAGCCCAATACACCCCTCCGAACACCCCGGTTGTATCCGGACTGGCGCACGTCATTGACGCCGACACGATGGTGATAGGCGAAGCGCGCGTACGCCTTGAAGGAATTGATGCACCCGAGACCGATCAGGTCTGCCTTGACGCCAAAGGGCAACGATGGACATGCGGAATTGAGGCGCGGGACCGGCTGAAACACCGTATTGAGGGGCGCGAGCTGTCATGCGTGAAACGTGGCAAGGATCGCTACAGCCGGACGCTGGCAATTTGCTCGGCCCAGGGGCAAGAACTTAACCCATGGCTTGTTCGGGAGGGCCTGGCACTAGCTTATGTTCAATATTCGCATGTGTATGTACCAGAACAGACGGCCGCTCGAGACGCTCGGAAAGGCATGTGGTCAGGTGCCTTCATCGCTCCATGGGATTGGCGCCATCGAAACAAGCAAACTATTGTTCTTGGCGCGCTCTCCGTATCAGCAACGGCTCAGTCCGAACTCCTGGCGCCAGTTTCATCGGTCAACGCTCCGTCCCCTGACTGCATAATCAAGGGCAATATCAACCAAAAGGGCGAGCGCATCTATCACATGCCCGGCCAACGCAACTATGCCCGAATTAATATGGCTGACTCCAACAAGCGTTGGTTTTGTTCGGAAGAGGAGGCTGAGGTCGCCGGCTGGAAGTTATGCAACGAGATGATCAGACCAAGGTTGACGACGACCTCCCGTCTTTGGGGGGTACCGCCGCCGCAATTGCGGACGCGTGCGCTTCATGGGTGCGGCCGTGCGGGAGACGACGGACAAGGTCTGCGCTTGGCGGAGCTTTTCGCCTCGCCTATACCGGCGGAGACCGGGGATGGGTCGGTGACGTGCCCCGCTTCCGCTTCTCGACCGAGCGGCTTTCACGCCTGGATTGGAAGCCGCGGCTTGGCTCCGACGAGGCGGTGCTTCGTGCCATCGATGAGATCGCCGGCAAAGACTTGTCATAACAAGTGCTTCTCGTAACAAGAGCATCTCGTAACCAGGGTCTCTCGTAACGTGGGTTTTTCGTAGTCGGCGACGAATGGCGGAATCTTCTCCTTCGGCTCAGGGCTCCGGCGCTCTCTCATCGCCATCGGCGCGGCATCTCGTGATTGTCGCCGGCGGCAAGGGCGCCCGTTTGGCTTCCCTCGGCGGAGATCTGCCCAAGGCGCTGGTGCCGGTCGGGGGAAAGCCGGTCCTGGCGCATCAGCTGGAGCTGGCGGCTGCCGCGGGAATACGCGACGTGGCCATCTTCGCCGGTTATCGCGCCGGCAAGATCGAGGCCTTCGTCGGTGACGGCTCCGCGCTCGGCATGCGCGTGCGGGTATTCGTGGAGGATGCGCCGCTGGGCAGCGCGGGTGCGCTGCTGCGGGCCCTGGATTTGCTGCCGGAGCAATTCCTGCTGATGAACGGCGATGTCATGCTCGCGGTCGATCTGCAGCGCATGGCGGGGCGTCACCTGGAACGCGACGCCGATGTCACCGCGCTCGCACATCCCAACGACCACCCGCTCGATTTGGATCTGCTGGAGACCGATGCCGACGATTGGGTGACGGCTGTGCATGCGTACCCGCATCCTCCCGATGAATTCTTCGGCAATCTGGTCAACGCCGCGCTCTACGTGGTGCGCCGTGAGGCGCTGCGCCCCTGGGCTGGCGCCGTGGGCCAGCAGGACTTCACCCGGGACGTCATGCGCAGCCTGCTTGCGGCCGGCGGCCGCGTTCTCGCTTATCGCTCGAGCGAATATATCAAGGACATGGGGACGCCCGAGCGGCCGGAAGGCTGAGCTTGCAGGCGTGCGCCCGCAGCCGGCCCGCTGTCTTCCTCGACCGTGACGGCACCTTGAACGTGGACAATGGAGGCCTGCGCACGCCGGGGGATTTGCAGCTCCTCCCCGGCGTGGGGGCGGCCTTGCGGGCTTTGCGGCAGGAGGGCTACCGCCTCGCGGTCTTGACCAACCAGCCCGTCATTGCGCGCGGCGAGGCCAGCGCAGAGGATGTTGCCGGCATCCACCGCCGCCTGGAATGGGAGCTCGGCAAGCTGGGCGCCTACCTCGACGGGATTTACGTGTGTCCGCACCACCCGGACCGCGGCTTTCCGGGCGAGCGCGTCGAGCTCAAGAAGGAGTGCGCGTGCCGCAAGCCGGCCACGGGACTGCTCGAGCGCGCGTGCGATGACTTGCACATCGATCCGGCGCGCTCATGGATGGTCGGCGATCAGACCAGGGACATCGAGCTGGCGCGGCGCGCCGGCCTGCGCTCCGTTCTCGTTCGGACCGGCGTTGGCGGCGGCGACGGCAAGTTCCCGGCGGCGCCCGACTTTGTCGCGGGCGATCTTGCTGCTGCCGCCGACATCATCCTGCGGCACGGCGATGCTGGACACCTGGCGCGGTGAATTTGAAGTTCCTATCAGCCTTGCCGCGAGCTCGTGCAGGAACTTCAAATTCAAGAACTGCGCTGGCGTGGCAAAGTTGTTCCTCAGCCGCCTGAACGGCCCGAAATCGTGGGGGGCGCTTGCGCTCTTGTGGCCGCGGACCACGATTGCGCTTTCGCAGTCGAAGAATTCCGCGTCACTGAAAGAATGTGTATTCGTGACGAAGGGTCTAAAAATATGCAAAGAGGTCATGGGCTCTCAGGTCTGCTGGCAATAGTGATTCCATGAATACAAAACGTATTCTGCTAGTTAGAGATGGAGATTTTTTCTTCTATGTCTATCAGCTAGCTGATTTCCTGGGTCGCAATGGCCACGAGGTAGAAGTTCTCCATACGGAAGATGGAGAGCCTGAACCCCTATCTCGCGATTTGCTCAGAAAAACGCAACAATTGGCAATCAAGTGCCACCTAGTTCGCGGCGGGGCCTCGTTGATTGAGCAAAAATTGGTGTCAGTAGCCTCACGACTTAGGATCATCTCCAAACTAACTGTAATTAGGCCGCATAAAATTAGGGCGGCAAGAAGAACTTTGGCTCATTGCAAAAAATACGATTTCATACTCGCTTACGATCCGCCCTCGTTATTTCTCGCATGCAAGCTATTTCCCAGCTAAAGGTATAGCTGGCAAGAGGTTAACTTACCGGCCGCCTCATATCTGAGAAGCCGTAGGGGAAAAGCAGGCGAAAAGCAAAAACGCCGTCCGAAGATTAAGGATAAGCGTCAATCCGAGCGATTTAAGGAAGCCGCTCGGGACGCTGGTGCGGATGAGAGTAGCGATGCATTCGACCGCATTCTGAAAGAAATAGCGAAGCGGGCTCGCAAAGATGCTTGAGGCGTTCGAGCTTATTGGACTGTTTCTGGTCGCGCTGGCTCTCACTTATGCAGTGATTGCAGTTGTGCTCATTGTGGCGCGCCGGGCCATCGATTATGTGCGAGCTTGGGTACGGGAACGATAACATTGCCGCGCGCATGGCTTACATTATCTCAATCTTTCGAGACAGCATGCTACGACAATTGAAACGCTTGGAAGGTTAGCGGCTCGAAAGCTTGCTGCCACAATACGAAGCGGAGATACTCGAGAGAGTCAGGCCTGCTGCAAGATGCTATCCTTAATAATTTGCCCCCATAATCCTCGCCCCGAATATTTAAATTGCTGTCTGGCGGCACTTGAGGCCCAGACGCTTTCGCGGGAGAAATGGAATTGATCCTGATCGACAATGCCAGCGCTCCCGATAGATCGCCTCGGCCACAACTTTCTTGGCATCCGCATGCTCGATTGCTTCTCGAATCGCAAATCGGGCTTACTCCCGCTCGCCTGCGCGGGATGCGCGAGGCAAAGGGAGACCCGGTCGTCTTTGTCGACGATGACAACGTTCTTGACCCAGACTATCTTGAGCAAGCGGTTCGCGTCGCACAGGAAAGGCCTTTTTTGGGCTCTTGGAGCGGCCAATGCCGCCCCGAGTTCGAGCAACAGCCGCCGGAATGGACGCGACGTTATTGGGGAAGCCTGGCGGTACGCCAGTTTGATCATGACGTGTGGTCGAATTTACCGCGCCTGGCTGAAACGATGCCGTGCGGCGCTGGCCTTTGTGTAAGGCGGGTAGTGGCGGAACGATATCTCCAATTGCATGTCGATGGGAAACGCCTAATGGTGCTTAATCGGTCGGGCAACTCCTTGATTTCCGGCGGGGACAATGACCTCGCTGGGTGTGGCTGTGATCTCGGACTCGGTGTCGGCTTGGTCGCCGCTTTGAAATTGACGCTCCTCATTCCGCCTCAACGGCTAACTGAGAGCTACCTTCGTCGGCTGATCGAAGGTATTGAGTTTTCGTCTGCTGTTTTGGATGCCGAAAACGGTATCACTTTCTATCCGCGAAGCTTGAGCGGGATGGTGGCAGATCAACTGCGCATGCTGCGCCTGGCGGGACCTCACCGCCGCATTGCGAGGGCTGTTTTCCGGGGACGATCAGCTGCCGCAAGGTTCCTTGTAAATCGAAGGGGTTAAGGCATTTTTGCCTCGTTGCATAATAATGTCTCGTCATCCAATGCCTTGGAATCAACTGTCGAGTGCGCATCTCCGATGGCTTGTGCAAGACTTGAACTTTACAATCGTCTCAAATAATTTCTGGGGCACCATGTCGGGCATCGCCGTCGAGCTTGACCGCGTGCTCAAGCCCGGCGGCTGGCTCGGATAGTCCTGTGGCTGATGAGCAAATTCAAGGTGAAGCCTGAGAGTCTTCCGCAAGAGGAGTAAGACAAATGGTACGCAGAGCAGGCAAGGACGGCCTCGTCCACCATGAGCCCCCTTACACAAAGGAAGAGGAAGAGGAGTTCTACAGGCGCGTTGACGCGGGCCCCGTCACCTTCACTCGCCCTGCTGCTCCCCCTGCAAAGCAAGGAGTAGCGCAGCCGCCGGAAGCGCGAACCCCTTCTTCCAAGCCTCGATAAAGACCGATGAACCCCTTCGCTGCAATTATCTGACGAGCGCGCTGCAGGTCCTTCCTTATCGGCTGACCTGTTTTTCTTGCCAACTCCGCATCGCGCGTCAAGCGATCCATGGCGGCCTTGCGTATCTCCTTGTTTGCATCGAGCTTGGAGAGAGTGGCAGGAGCATCTGGGGACTTAAGAAACTGCTTCAGTTGTGCGGTAACCGTGCCGCTTCGCCCACCGAGAGACTTGAGGGGACTTCGGTAACAATGCCGATCGTCTTATACACCCGCGGACAACGGCTGCGCGCCGCGCGCGCCAAACGATTTCGATCGGCGCGGGCGGCGGCGATCGCACTTGCCATCCCGGTCTCCACCTACGGCGCGCATGAGCGTGCGGAAGCGCCGGGCGGACGGGACTACGGCCCCGAGGAGGCGCAGCGCTATGCCGAGCGGTTCGATGTGACCGCGGAATGGCTGTTGACCGGTCACCGCGCCGAGGCGGACGGTGCCGCCGACGTGCCCGTGCAGAATCCGCCGTTGGAACTGACCGAACTGGGAATCCTTGGGTACGTCGGGACTGCCAGGCAATCGCATTATTATGCGGTGGCGCCGGAGGACGTCTTCGAGTCCGGTGTGCCCGTGACGCAGGCGCTCGCGGCGCTCGAGATCCGCGGCGAAAGCCTGGGATCAGAACTCAATCATTGGTTCGTCGTGTACGACGATATGCGCAGGCTGCCGCCCGCTGATCTGGTCGGCCGGCTCTGTGTTGTCGCCCTCGAAGATGAGCGGATCCTTGTCAAGCGGTTGGCGCGGGGTACAGCCAAGGGAGCGTTCGATTTGATCTCCCCCAACGCGCCCCCCATTCGCAATGTCCGCATCCAATGGGCGTCGAAGGTCAAGGCAATCGTCCGGCCTTAGCTCGACGCCTCCAGCCGGCTGCTGGTGGTCGATCCAGCCAGTCCGCGGCTGCCTCCGCCTGATCGAGGAGGTCCATGCATGCGCATCACTGGCGGCGTTGCGCTCCCCCAAATCTTTCTTGCATTTTGACTCCAATGCTGCCGGCCGGAAAGACCGCTCATTCCCGAGTTGGAAAAGCGGCGCATCTCCTGGTTTCCATATTTTATCTATGCCCTGCATGAAAAGAGCAGGTGGAGACGCCTGTGGGCGGCCATGGGGGTGCTGAGGGCCTGTCTCGAGTATCGGCCCGACGTCCTGTATCTCAATCAGAGCGGCTGTTATCGGGTGGCCCTGCCGGCGGCCGTCCTAATTGTCGCGCTGGGTGTTATTCGGATTGGTCTGCTGGTGGCCTTGCACATAAGTACCGTTGTTCGTCGTGTGCGGCGCCACGTAATGGCTGTTCGGATTTGAGCCCGTGCCGCCTCCATAGCTGCTTCCTCCGTAGTACTGAGCGGATGCAACGCCAGTCCCGGCCGCGAGTGCGGCCAAGCCAAAAGCATCTTCATGGATTTCCCCCTGCAATCGCTCCAAATGGGCGATGGGGCCATGGTTGCCATAATTCAGGGCGGTAAAATGTTTCCGGCGCGGCAATCTGCGGTCAGGCTCACGGCTTCGGGCGTTGCGCACGCTCGAAAAGATGCAGGATCATTTCGTCGGCCGCTTTGGCTATCGGCTCATGAGGGTGATTGCTGCAATAGTCCACGATCCAGCTGACAACGTCCATGTCGCTGAGTCCTCGCGCCAGATCACCCGAGACCTGCGGCGATTTGGAAAGAGTGGCGTTGTATGCCGTCACATAGCCCTGCAGCCAGGAAATCACGGTGACACCGAGCATGATATCTGCCGCCGGACCCTTGTCCATCTCGGCGGCGAAAGGTCCGCAGACGACATTGGCAGCTGCTCCGATCGCTCTATAGCGGCCGAACTCCATCTGTGCCGAGGCGGGCCAGGAAAGGACGGCAACGGCTAATAATATCAGTGATCGCATCACGTAGGCCTTGAGAGCTACGCCGAGCAGATAGCGAGCAGCAGCTCCTCGTGAGCCGCCGCCCCGGCGCTCGATCCATTCGTCCAGTGCCCGAACCTGAGCGGGTGCAAGCTTCAAATGGATATCCGACACCTCCAATAGCCCCAGGAGTGAATCAAAATGCGGCTTCTTTTGGTCGCAGCGGCGCTGCTTGTCCTCGCTGTGCCCACGCACGGGCAGGACGGGCCACCGCCTGCGGAGCATCGCGCTCATCCACCGGCCGACATGCCGCTGCACGAGCAGTTCTACTCCACCTGGTTCATGCCGGACGAGCCCGACAAGAGCTGCTGCAGCAAAGGTGCAGGCAATTATCCGCCAGCAAGGCACCGGATACCGGGCGACATCATGTCGGAATGCCCGGGCGGCTACGATGCCGGCTGTACGAATAAACCCCGCTAAAATCGGGTTGGCGACCTCGGCTGGAAACGCACGCTGCTCATGGATGCCGCCTTGCAGGCGTTCGATGCCATCGCCTACTGCAAATCGTACGAGCGCAAGTACTACGAGGCGCTCGGCAAGCCCTTGATCTACATGCCGCTGGGATATTGCGACGAGGTCCACCGCCCGCTGCCCTCGCCGGACCCGCAGTGGGCCTGCAGCGTCGGATTCCTGGGCGGCTGGGAGCCGCGGCGGGAACGCCTGCTGCACCAGCTCGCCGCCGCCGGCATCGACCTCAAGATCCGCGGCGGATACTGGGAATTCCTGCGCGACGGCAAATGGACGCTGCGCCGGAACATCATCCTGCGGCAGCTGGCCGGGGACGAGGATTTTCACGTGCATCGCGATGACCTGCTGGCCGGCGCGTGGAAAGGCGGCGAGGTGTATGCGGACGACTACGCCCGCGCGCTGACCGGCTCGAGGATCGGGCTCGGGCTCCTGCGCAAGGTCTGCCCGGACCAGCACACCACGCGCACCTTCGAAATTCCGGCGTGCGGCAGCATGCTCCTGGCCGACCGCACGCAGGAGCATCTGGAATTCTTCGAGGAGGGCAGGGAGGCCGAGTTCTTTTCGACCGTGGAGGAGCTGGTCGAGAAGGCCGGCTTCTATTGCGCTAACGAGCCTGCGCGGGCACGCATTGCGGAGAAGGGTCGCAGGCGCTGCGTCGAGGGCAACTACTCCTATGTGCATCGCCTGAGCACTGCGCTCGGCGCAATAAGCCGGATCTGAGAAAAAAAGCCGGTCCGCTCCTCTTGAACAGCTGTTTATTTGCTTATGTCCATCGCTTTTCTGTCCACTGTGGCAATCCAACGAAATGGTCTGCTCTTAAGGGTCTATTTACCATTCACTCAATATGATCCAGCCATTTAATGGCTTTGAAACTATCAGACTGGGTCGTGGACGGGAGGGATGGAAAACCGGATGGCATGGCTTCGCGATCACATGAAGAGTCACGTTGCAAATTCGCAATCAATCGAGCTCAAAGAAAGGTCCTGCATTTTCCCAATGCTTTTGGATCTGAAGCGAACGCTCAGCAGGAAACGACCCTCGACCTTGTCAACCAGGCGGCCGAGGTGGTCATGAGCATTGAGGTTCAGGCAACTGAAATTGAGGTTCGCGCTCGAAATCTGGCTCGGGACGCATGTGAAAGATTACAGCTTGCCGAAAGCCATATTCAATCGCTGGATGCTGCGCGACGCACTGCTGAGCACGGCATGCATGAAGCCAACATGCGGGCACACGAGGCAGAGCAAGCCTTCAAGGAAGCGCAATCACGTGCGGCAGCCGCCGAGGCCGAGCTTTGCGCCATGGAACGTCGGGTGAAAGCTGCGGAGACGCGTGCCGATGAAACGCAGCAAACTCTAATCCGCGTTGAGAATGCGATCCGTACGAAACTTCTCAATCTACGGCGCACCGAGGTCAACAAGCGGGTTGCGGCTGCTTAAGGCGAAGCTAGCAGCATAGACTTGAGCTTGATACAGCTCGTACCGGCGACTGCCCCGGTAACCCCTCCTATAATTACTTGGCCCCGCACCAACTCCGCGGGGCCTTTGTTTAGGCACCCGCCCGGTCAATGGGCGGTAGTGCCGCGCAGCGCTTGACGAAGGACATCAGAGTAAGCAGACCTCTGGACCAAGGCTGTCGGGTCTCTTCGTTGCGAAGGGTATCTTATGGTAAGGCGGACAATCCTTCGGGTTGGCATATTTGTTGGGCTATCGCTGGCGTGTGCGATGTCCATCATGGTTCCGGCAGCGTTGGCACAGGACAAGTGGCCGACGCGGCGCGTGACGATCGTGGTGCCGTTTGCGGCCGGCTCAAATACCGATGCGTGCGCTCGTCTGCTCGCGGAGCTGCTGCGAGAGATCCATGGCCAGCCGTTCATCGTTGAAAACCGGGGCGGGGCGGGGGGAACTCTCGGCGCCAATGCCGTGGCAAAGGCGGCGCCCGACGGTTACACGCTACTCATGGCCGGCAACACTTCACTTTCTGCCGCGCCGGCCCTGTTCAAGAATGTGCCCTACCACCCAATCAAGGATTTCACCGCCATCGCTCGCATCGGCAGGTTCTCCTCCGTGTTGGTCACGACTGCTCAGCAGCCGTTCCGGACTATGCAGGAGCTCGTGACCTACGCGAAGACCAACCCCGGCAAGCTGAGCTATGGCCATGGCAATAGCACCGGCCACATTGTAGGAGAGGCGATCAAGAAGCGCATGGGACTCGACATGGCGCGCGTGCCTTACGCGGCTACGCCTGCTGCCGTCACCGACCTTATCGGCAACACAACCCAGCTGGTCGTCTCCGACCTGCTTTCCGGCGCACCCCAGATCAAGGCCGGCACGCTGGTGGCGCTGGCAACAATCTTCCGCGAGCGCAGCTCGCTCTTGCCTGAGGTGCCGACATTGCACGAGACCGTGATGCCCGGGTTTGAGGTTCTGCCCTGGCTTGGATTGTTTGGTCCAGCCAATATGCAGACGGACATTGTCATGATGCTGTCGGACAACTTGCGCACGATATTCGCACGTTCCGACATTGCTGTGCGGATCGGCACCATGGGCATTGAGCCGTACTACGCTCCGAGCGAGGAGACTGCAGCCTTCATCAAAGCCGACCTGCCCAGGTGGCACGAAATGGCGCGGGAGGCTGGCATCGACCCTCAGTGATTGTTGTCGGCTTGGTCCAAAGTTCCGATGCAGCCCAATGTTCACGTTGCCAATGGAGTTAGGACAGTACCTGCCGTCGCAAAAGAACATCTTGCGAACCGAGAACAAATCGTGTACAAAGCTGTCCGGTCGAGGGGCGGCTTGTTTGTCGGTCCCCCGAATCCCGGTCATAAGGAGCAAAAGCAATGGCGATTGCGCTGCGTCTCGTCGAAGGATTCTCCATGGACAAATCGAAGGCTCTTGATGCGGCGCTCTCCCAGATCGAGCGCAATTTCGGCAAGGGCTCGATCATGCGGTTGGGCAAGAACAACAAGGCGATGGATGTGGACACCGTTTCCACCGGCTCGCTCGGTCTCGATATTGCTCTGGGAATCGGCGGTCTGCCGCGCGGGCGGGTGGTCGAAATCTACGGGCCGGAATCCTCGGGCAAGACCACGCTGGCGCTGCATTGCCTGGCGGAGGCCCAGAAGAAAGGCGGAATCTGCGCCTTCATCGACGCCGAGCACGCGCTCGATCCGATCTATGCCAGAAAGCTCGGCGTCAACGTCGATGATCTGCTGATCTCGCAGCCCGATGCCGGCGAGCAGGCGCTCGAGATCGCCGATACGCTGGTGCGCTCAGGCGCGGTCGATGTGCTCGTCATCGATTCGGTCGCCGCGCTCGTTCCGCGCGCCGAGCTCGAAGGCGAGATGGGCGACAGCCAGCCCGGATTGCAGGCGCGACTGATGAGCCAGGCGCTGCGCAAGCTGACCGCCTCGATCAACCGCTCCAACACCATGGTGATCTTCATCAATCAGATCCGCATGAAGATCGGCGTGATGTTCGGCAGTCCCGGAGACCACCACCGGCGGGAACGCGCTGAAATTCTATGCTTCCGTGCGCCTCGACATCCGCCGGATCGGTGCGATCAAGGAGCGCGACGAGGTGGTCGGCAACCAGACCCGCGTCAAGGTGGTCAAGAACAAGCTCGCGCCGCCGTTCAAGCAGGTCGAGTTCGACATCATGTACGGCGAAGGCATTTCGAAGACGGGCGAACTCGTCGACCTCGGCGTCAAGGCCGGGGCAGTCGAGAAGTCCGGCGCCTGGTTCTCCTATGACAGCCAGCGCATCGGCCAGGGCCGCGAGAACGTCAAGCTCTTCCTCAAGGACAATCCCGACATCGCCGGCAAGATCGAGGCTGCGATCCGCCAGAACGCCGGCCTGATCGCCGAGAAGATTCTCACCGGCGAGGAGGAGAGCGACAACGACGACGCCGCGCAAGGATAAGCGTGCAAGTGCGTGGTCGTAGGGGCGAGGCATGCCTCGCCCCTACGGCGTTCTGAAATCTTCCGCCTGGCCAAATGGACCCGCGCGCGTCATTTGGCCAAACGAACCCAACCGGCCGGCGACGAACCAAGGGCTCTGGCCGAACGAACCCAACCCGGCCTTCTGGCCGAACGAACCCAACCCGGCCTTTGGCCGAGCGAACCCAACCCGGCCTTCTGGCCGAACGAACCCAAACCGGGCCCTTTGGCCGAACGAACCTGAGCATGATCCTGTAGCAAGGAGGGGCCGCGAGCAGTTGCGCTTCGCAATCGGGACACCAGCATCAGCGCAGCCGCCGCCGCGCCTCGGCGATGACGCGGGGAAGAGCGCCCTCGTTCGCCGGCGCCATCACGTGGACACCGGCAACCTCGCGAATTGCGGCAAGCTCCTCAATGAGCTCGATGCAGATGCGCTCGCCTTCCGCCGCCGGATCGGCGGATTGCTCGAGCCGCTGCACGAAGATCTCGGGAATGATGCTGCCGAAAAGATGCTTGCGCATCCAACGGGCGGACCTTGCCGAGCGCAGCGGCGCAATGCCGACCAATAGAAAAAAGTCACCTAGCGCCGCATCCTGCTTGAGGCGCGCGGCGTAGCGCTGCACGATCGCCCGATCCATGCAGAACTGGGTCTGGGCGAATTGCGCGCCGGCGGCAACTTTCGCCGCGAGCTTCTCCGGGCGCCATCCCGGCGGCGGATCAAGCGGCACATCGGCGGCGCCGATGAAGAAAGGCGCGGCGCCGGCGACCGCGCGCCCCGAGGGGAGCTTGCCCTGGTCGCGCAGGTCGCGCGCAATGCGCGTGAGCGTCGCCGAATCGATATCGAATACCGCCTTGGTTTCCGGCTGGTCACCCGCCTTGGGATCATCGCCGGTGAGGCACAGGAGGTTGCGAACACCGCAAGCGGCCGCGCCCATGAGCTCGCCTTCGAGCGCGAGGCGGTTGCGGTCGCGGCAGGTGAGCTGGAGAATCGGCTCCAGGCTCTCGCGCGCAAGCATGGCGGCTGCGATCGGTGCCGACATGTGCGCGCGCGCGCCTGCGCCGTCGGTCACGTTGACGGCATCGATCAGGCCGCGCAGCGGCAGCGCCTTCTCCAGAAAGTCGTTGGCGTTGCACGAGACCGGCGGCGTGATCTCCGCGGTAATGACGAATTGACGCGATCGCAGCGCCTGTTCGAGGCGTGAAGCAGGCGGTCGCGGCGTCGTGTCCATGTGTTGTCCGTGGCTGCTGGGCCAATGCGCATCGCGGCACTCAACGGCGAGTGAAGGGAAGGGTATATATCCGATCGTTGTTGCAGCCGTAAGTACGCTCGCCCATATTCGGGGAGATTGGAAGCAGGTCGGCATGAGCGGCGTTAACGAGATCAGATCGAGCTTTCTCGATTATTTTGCCTGCAACGGACACGAGGTGGTGGCGTCGTCTCCGCTGGTGCCGCGCAATGATCCCACCCTCATGTTCACCAACGCCGGCATGGTGCAGTTCAAGAACGTCTTCACCGGCCTCGAGAAGCGCCCCTATTCGCGCGCGGTGAGCGCGCAGAAATGCGTGCGTGCGGGCGGCAAGCACAACGATCTCGACAATGTCGGCTACACCGCCCGCCATCACACATTCTTCGAGATGCTCGGCAATTTCTCATTCGGCGACTATTTCAAGGACCGTGCCATCGAGCTCGCCTGGGATCTCGTCACCAGGGAATTCGGGTTGCCGGCCGACCGGTTGCTGGTGACGGTCTTCATCGACGACGATGAGGCGTTCGACCTCTGGAAGAAAATCGCGGGGCTGCCCGAGAGCAGGATCGTCCGCATCGCCGGCTCCGACAATTTTTGGCAGATGGGCGAGCTCGGCCCCTGCGGCCCGTGCTCGGAAATCTTCTACGATCACGGGCGCGCAAATTCCCGGCGGCCCGCCCGGCTCGCCCGATGCCGAGGGTGACCGTTTCATCGAGATCTGGAACCTGGTGTTCATGCAGTTCGAGCAGCTGCGGACGGCCGGCGCGTGCCGCTGCCGCGGCCCTCGATCGATACCGGCATGGGGCTCGAACGCGTCGCCGCCGTGCTGCAAGGCACCCACGACAATTACAAGATCGATCTGTTCGGGGCGATCATCTCCCACGTCGCCGATCTCACCGGCGTCGAGCCGCAAGGTCCGCGCGGCGTATCGCATCGCGTCGTCGCCGATCACCTGCGCGCTTCCTCGTTTCTCATCGCCGACGGCGTGCTTCCCTCGAACGAGGGCCGCGGCTACGTGCTGCGCCGCATCATGCGCCGCGCCATGCGGCACGCGCAGCTGCTCGGCGCGCAGACGCCGCTGATGTGGCGGCTGGTGCCGACGCTGGTGCGCGAGATGGGCCAGGCCTATCCGGAGCTCACGCGCGCCGAGGCGTTGATTGCCGAGACGCTGCGGCTCGAGGAGAGCCGCTTCCGCAAGACGCTCGAGCGCGGCCTTGCCATTCTCGACGAGGAGAGCCGCGAGCTCGAGGCGGGCGACAGCCTCAAGGGCGAGACCGCATTCGCGCTCTACGACACCTATGGATTCCCTATCGATCTCACCCAGGATGCCCTCAAGCCGCGCGGTATCGGCGTCGATACCCAAGGTTTTGCGGCCGCCATGGAGCGTCAACGCGAGAAGGCGCGCGCGGCGTGGGCGGGCTCGGGCGACCAGGCGACCGAGGCGGTGTGGTTTGCATTACGCGAGAAGGTCGGCGCCACCGAGTTTCTCGGCTATGAGACCGAGCGTGCCGAGGGCGTGGTGGCGGCGCTCCTTCGCGACGGCAAGGAAGTCGCCACCCTCGAGGCCGGCGAGAGCGGCGCGGTCATTCTCAATCAGACGCCGTTCTACGCCGAGTCGGGCGGCCAGGTCGGCGACACCGGCGTCATCAGCGGCGACGGGATTCTTCTGCGTGTCACCGACACGCAGAAGAAGGCGGCCGACCTGTTCGTTCATTCCGTGGTCGTCGAGAAAGGCGAGCTTGAAGCCGGCGCTGCGCTCACGCTGGAAGTCGACCATGCGCGCAGAACCGCCATCCGGCAAAATCATTCGGCAACCCATCTCCTGCACGAGGCGCTGCGCCAGGTGCTCGGTGAGCATGTGGCGCAGAAGGGCTCGCTCGTCGCGCCGGATCGGCTGCGCTTCGATTTCTCGCATCCCAAGCCGATGACGGCGACCGAGATCGCGCGGGTCGAGGACATTGCCAATGACGCCGTTTTGCAGAATTCGCCTGTCACCACGCGGCTGATGGCCGTCGATGACGCGATCGCGTCCGGAGCGCGCGCGCTGTTCGGCGAGAAATACGGCGACGAGGTCCGCGTGGTCGCCATGGGGGAAAGCGGCGGCAATGCCATGGGATGGTCGGTGGAGCTCTGCGGCGGTACCCATGTGCGGCGCACCGGCGACATCGGCATTATCACGATGGCGAGCGAAGGGGCGGTCGCTGCCGGGGTGCGGCGGATCGAGGCATTCACCGCGACCACCGCGCGCAAATTCGTCAATCACCTGGGCGAGCTGGCAAAGGCCGCCGCGGCCGAGCTCAAGGTCACGCCCGAAGACCTGCCTCCTCGCCTCGTGCAGGTCCTGGACGAACGCCGCCGGCTCGAGCGCGAGCTCGCGGAGGCGAGGAAGAAGCTTGCACTGGGCGGCGGGGCGCGCGCCGACGGCAGCGACGGGGTGCGCGTGATCGGCGACGTCAAGCTCATTGCGCGCGCCGTCACCGGCATCGACCTCAAGGATCTGCGCAGCCTGGCGGACGAGGGCAAGAAGCAGGTGGGGTCGGGCGTCGTTGCAATCGTCGGCGTGAGCCAGGAAGGCAAGGCCGGCGTGGTGGTGGGCGTCACCCAGGATCTCACCACGCGCTTCTCCGCGGTCGATCTGGCGCGCAAGGGCGCCGAGGCGCTCGGCGGCAAAGGCGGCGGCGGGCGTTCCGATATGGCGCAGGCCGGCGGCCCCGACGGGTCGAAGGCCGATGCCGCGCTCGAGGCCATCGCGTCGGCACTCGGCGGCGGCTAAATGCATGATCCCCCGATCATGCTTCAAACCAGAAGCTTGTAGCCAAGTGGCGTGGCGCGGTTTCGCGCCGGCGCCTCAAGAGCCCTTGCGCAGGAAGACGTAATCCGCGCTGTAGGGGGCGCTGTGGAATGCACCGGCCCTGTCGCACGCGTCCGTGTGCACGCCACCGCGGGTATTGATCCGCTGCACCGTCGAGATGCCGGACAACGCCCCGCTACCGCGCTGCGCCGTCACCTCGAGCTTGAGCCAGGGAATGTCGCCTGCGGCCTGGCCCGGCGCATTGGCGGCGACCATCGAGCAGCAAGGTCGCGATCGGCTCGCGAAAAACCCAGGCGAGCTTGCCGTCATTGCCCGGCCTGCTGTCGGCCTTGCACTCGTAGACCTGCGCGCCCTCGGCGTGCAGCGTGGCGGCCACGGTCTCGCCCGGCGCCGCGATCGCTGCGGGCACCTGCGCCCGCGCTGCATCGGCAAACGCCGGCCCAGCGAACATCGCGAACAGGATGTGGGCAACCGCTTTCACGCCATTGCCCGCTTGAGGCTCTCGTCCACCTTGTCGAGAAAACCGGTGGTGGAGAGCCATTTCTGATCGGCGCCGACGAGAAGGGCGAGGTCCTTCGTCATGAAGCCCGCCTCGACGGTGTCGACGGTCACCTTCTCCAATGTGCCGGCAAATCGCGCGAGCTCGGCATGATCATCGAGCTTGGCACGGTGCGCCAGCCCGCGCGTCCAGGCATAGATCGAGGCCACCGAGTTGGTCGAGGTCTGCTCGCCCTTCTGGTGCGCCCGGTAGTGCCGCGTCACGGTGCCATGGGCGGCTTCGGCCTCGACCACCTTGCCGTCGGGAGTCATGAGGACCGAGGTCATCAGGCCGAGCGAGCCATAGCCCTGCGCGACGGTGTCGGACTGCACGTCGCCGTCGTAGTTCTTGCACGCCCAGACGTAGCCGCCGGACCATTTCAACGCAGCCGCCACCATGTCGTCGATCAAGCGGTGCTCATAGGTGATCTTCTTCTTCTCGAACGCGGCCTTGAACTCCTTCTCGTAGATGTCCTGGAAGATGTCCTTGAAGCGGCCGTCATAAACCTTCACAATGGTGTTCTTGGTCGACAAATAGACCGGATAGCCGCGATTGAGACCGTAGTTGAGCGATGCGCGGGCGAAATCGCGGATAGAGTCGTCGAGATTGTACATGGCCATCGCGACGCCGCTGCCCGGAAACTGGAACACCTCGCGGTCAATCCTTGCGCCGTCCTCGCCGACGAACGAGAGAATGAGCTTGCCCTTGCCCGGCACCTTGAAATCGGTCGCGCGATACTGATCGCCATAGGCGTGGCGACCGATGATGATCGGCTTGGTCCAGCCGGGGACGAGGCGGGGAACGTTCTTGCAGATGATCGGCTCGCGAAAGATCACGCCGCCGAGAATGTTGCGGATGGTGCCGTTCGGCGAGCGATACATTTCCTTGAGACCGAACTCCTTCACCCGCGCTTCGTCCGGCGTGATGGTGGCGCACTTGATGCCGACGCCGACTCTCTTGATCGCCTCTGCGGCGTCGATGGTGATCTGGTCGCGCGTCTCGTCACGCTTGCGCATTCCGAGGTCGTAATACAGAAGCTCGATGTCGAGATAGGGATGGATCAGCTTGTCCTTGATGAGATGCCAGATGATTCGGGTCATCTCGTCGCCGTCCATCTCGACGACCGGATTCTTGACCTTGATCTTCGCCATTGCGGACGAACCCTTCGCGCGCGCATGTCCGAGAGGAACGCAGGCGCAATGCCTGGGCACGGCCTTATGGCGCGCCCGGGTCGATCCTGCAAGAACAAAACTCGCTAAGGCGCCATCGCCTATGGATGCTCGGCCGCACATGCTGGCGCTTGTCTTGAGGCTCGCGGTCCGAGCCGCCATGTTTACGGCGTGGCGCGACGCGGGCATCTTGCTCAAGTTGCCGGTGCCCCGTTGATTGCGAAGCTCGCGTCAGAGGAGCCGGGGGTATTGGCGAGCTTCGCAATCAGGACACCGGTGGATCAAGTCATGCCTGGCGCGGGCACCGACAAGACCAAGGTCTGGGCCGATCTTGCCGGACCCATCATCGTTCTGGTCGAGCCGCAGCTCGGCGAGAATATCGGTGCGGCTGCGCGTGTCATGGCCAATTTCGGGCTCGCGCGGCTGCGCCTGGTCAAGCCGCGCGACGGCTGGCCCAGTATCCACGCGCGCCGCTCGGCATCCGGCGCCGATCATGTGCTCGAGGGCGCCGCGCTCTACGAGACGCTCAAGGCCGCGATTGCCGACTGCACACTCGTGCTGGCGACGACGGCGCGCGCGCATGACCAGGCCAAGCCGGTGCTCGGCCCGCAAGAGGCGGTCGCATGGATCGCGCCGCACGTCGCCGCCGGCGAGAATGTCGCCGTGCTGTTCGGGCGAGAGCGCCATGGCCTGGAGAACGAGGAGGTCGCGCTTGCCGACCGCATCGTCACCTTTCCGGTCAATCCGGCTTTTGCCTCGCTCAATCTGGCCCAGGCCGTGGCGCTGGTCGCCTTCGAGTGGTTCAAGCTTGCTTCCGGCGGCGGGCTTCCTTTCACCATGCCGCGCAAATCGGAGCCGGCCGGCAAGCAACAGATCGAGGCCTTCTTCGCCCATCTGGAAAGGGAGCTCGATGCGATCGAGTATTTTCGTCCGCTCGACAAGCGCGCGACCATGCTGGTCAATCTGCGGAACATTTTTGCCCGCATGGGACCCACCCAGCAGGACATCCAGACCCTGCACGGCATCGTGGTGGCCTTGACCGAAGGCCGCAAGGGACCGGCGCGCGGCGGCGTGCTCGACAGCGAGGAGGCAACGACGCTGCGCGCGCTGCTGGCGGAACACCGGGAAGCCGGCCTGCCCGGCGAGCGCGCACCGGTGCGTGGCCTGTCGCGGCTCCTGCGCCGCAATCCGACCGACGCCGAGCGGATTCTTTGGGGCGGTCTCACCAAGGACCGGCGCTTTGCCGGGAAAGGATTCAAGCGCCAGGTCCCGGTCGGGACGCATATCACGGATTTCGTGTCGTTTGCGCTGCGTGTGGTCATCGATCTGGTGCCGACGGGCGAAAGCGAGGCGGCCGCAAAGGCGCGCAGCGAGCGCCGTCGGTGGCTGCAGGAGCGCGGTTACCGCGTGCTGGAAGTCGCTGCGAGCGACGTCGAAGCCGATGTGGCGCAGGTGCTCGACCGGTCGGCACGGCAAATTGCCGACGAAGCCAGCAAAGCCTGAAGGAAAGGCGTCGGTTTTCCGGGCGATCGTAATGTCATGCGTGAGCCGGGTGCTAGCCCCTCAGCGTGTTGAGCGTCGCCGCCGCGCCCGCGCGCAGGAAGCCCATGTCGCTGCCGACGGCAAGAAACCGAAGGCCGCGCTTGGCAAGCGCCACCGCGCGCTCCGCGGTATGGCAATAGGCGCCCATGATCTTGCCGGCCTTGCTCGCGGCCGCGATGATGCGATCGAGCTCGCGGTCGACTTCGCCAGCCATGGGATCGACACTGCCGCCCCTGCTGAGCGCGATCGAGAGATCGGCGGGACCGAGGAACAGGGCATCGATGCCGGGCGTCGCCGCAATGGCCTCGGCATTGTCGAGCGCCGTTTGTGTCTCGATCATTGCGAAGGTCACGGTGAGCTCGTTGGCCTCGCGTAGATAGACCTTCTGGTCCGCCACGTTGGCAAGCGTCGTGGCCCGGTGCGGACCCCAGCTGCGCTCGCCGAGCGGTGGGAATTTTGCGAATGAGACATAAGCGCGGGCGTCCGCCGGCGTATTGATCATCGGCGCGATGATTCCCTCTGCGCCGAAATCGAGAGCGCGGCTCGCGGTCGCGAAATCGCCGACCGCAACCCGCACGATCGGGGCCGCGCCGCCCTGGCGCACCTGCGCGATCGCCGCCACCAACGATGCGATGTCCCACAAGCCGTGTTGTCCGTCCAGGGTGACTGCGGGGAATCCCTCGCGTCCGAGGAGCTCGGCGAGGATCGGATAGGGCAAACCGCACCAACCACTGTGGACGGTCTCGCCTTTGCGCAGGCGACCGGCGAGTGAGAACGCGGATATGGACATGCCACAGCCTCGAGTTCGACTATCCGCTCGCCTTGATTTCCGCGACCGCCTGGGCCATGAGCTCGTCCATGGTACGGCGGATCTGATGATCGGATTGCGTGACGCCCTTGGCGTCGAAATCCCTG
This sequence comes from uncultured Alphaproteobacteria bacterium, assembly GCA_963820365.1. Lineage (GTDB taxonomy): Bacteria > Pseudomonadota > Alphaproteobacteria > Rhizobiales > Xanthobacteraceae > VAZQ01. The sequence goes on from CAWFZR010000023.1 coordinate 41,076, forward strand.
CGGATTTTTCGGAACACGTCGTTGTCCCCGGCTTCCTCGAAATCGGCCATGATCACCTCCTTGGCATAAGCATCGGCTTGCGCGCCCGCGAGGCCGAGCTTCTCCGCCGCCCACAGGCCGAAGAGCTTGTTGCGCCGAGCATTCGCCTTGAACCTGAGCTCCTCGTCACGGGCGAACTGTTTCTCGAAGCCTTCCTCGCGCTTATCGAACGTGGTCATGCTTGCCTCGCTGTCTGGGGGAGCGGCCGGCGGGGATGCGCTCGCATGGGAGCTTGGGTCGCCTGCCGCAATAGCGCTTTCAATTCCCGCGCCGATGTCGTTACCTCGATTGCGTTGCGCCTGGGGCCGCGCGCGCCGCCTTGCATAACGGGTCGGAATGGTCAAGGCAATTGCGGCAGAACTGATTCGCTGCGACCGGACCGCGCGGAACAATGCCGTGGGATACGATTGTGCTGCCAAGCGCGATCGGCTAGCTTGCCGTGGTGGGATGCGTCGCATAATCCACCGTTCATGGTCACCCGCCGCAAACCCTCCGCGGCGGACAGCGCATTCACACCGAAGCCACGGCATACAGATGGACATTAACAAACCACGGTACACTCCGATGAGCCGCCGTCGCCGCATCTATGAAGGCAAGGCCAAGGTTCTCTATGAAGGACCGGAGCCCGGAACGCTGATCCAGCATTTCAAGGACGACGCGACTGCCTTCAATGCGAAGAAGCACGAGGTCATCGAAGGCAAGGGCGTCCTCAACAACCGGATCTCCGAATACGTCTTCCAGCACCTCAACGACATCGGAGTTCCCACTCACTTCATCAAGCGACTCAACATGCGCGAGCAGTTGATTCGGGAGGTGGAGATCATTCCCCTCGAAGTGGTGGTACGCAATGTTGCGGCCGGCTCGCTGTCGCAACGTCTCGGCATCGAAGAGGGCACGCAGTTGCCGCGCTCGATCATCGAGTTCTATTACAAGAACGATCAGCTTGGCGATCCCATGGTTTCCGAGGAGCACATCACCGCTTTCGGCTGGGCCACTCCGCAGGAAATCGACGACGTCATGGCGCTTGCCATTCGCGTCAACGATTTCCTCTCCGGCCTGTTTCTTGGCGTCGGCATCCGGCTCATTGATTTCAAGATGGAAGCGGGTCGTCTGTGGGAGAACGATCTCATGCGGATCGTCGTCGCCGACGAGATATCGCCGGATTCCTGCCGGCTGTGGGACATCAAGTCGAACGACAAGCTCGACAAGGATCGCTTTCGGCGCGATCTCGGCGGATTGCTGGAGGCCTACACCGAGGTCGCCAAGCGGCTTGGAATCATGAGCGAAGGCGAACGGCCGCAGGGAAACGGTCCGGTCCTGGTCAAGGGCTGAAGCGTCAGGGATAAGCCAATGCGATGAGATCGCAATTCCCTGGATCCAGAAAAAGGGCGCCCTGGCAGGCGCCCTTTGGCTTGTCGTCGGATTAACGCGAGGAGGGGTGACATGCGCGAGGATCGCAAGGTCGGGCTGGTGGTGCCGTTCGCAACCGATACGGTGCCCGACGAGGGCCTGCAGATGTATCCGGGGGTGCGCTTTCTTGCCCGCGGCGTCGGCGTGCGATCGCTCACGCCCACCGGCTACGACAGCGCCTGGGACGGAATCCTTCCGGCGGCGGAATATCTCGCCCGGCAGGATGTCGAGGCGATCATGGTCATCGGAACGTCCTTGACCTTCTATCGCGGCCGCCAGGCGCACGATCAGCTGCTGGCAACGCTGCGGCAAGCGACGGGCCTGCCGGTGAGCACCATGAGCCAGGCGGTCGTCGACGGCCTGTGCAGCCTCGGCGCGCGGCGGATCGCCGTTGCCACCGCCTATGCGCAGGACGTGAACAGCCGGCTGCAAGACTTTCTCACGGCGCAGGGATTCGAGGTTCTCGCGCTGGAGGGCTTCGGCCTGCTCGGCTTCGGCGAGCCTGACGGCAAGAGCGAGGCGGATATCATGGCGTTGGGCTCGAAGGTGTGCCGTGCGGCGCCGTCGGCGCAGGGGCTGCTCATTTCCTGCGGCGGGCTGCGCACGCTCGCCGTGGCAAAGCCGCTGGAGGAGCGCCACGCCATCCCTGTCGTCTCGAGCACGCAGGCGGCGTTCTGGGCGGCGATGCGGCTCGTCGGGGAGAGCGGCCGTGTCGGCGGACGCGGTCGGCTGCTGGAAGGCTCGACGTCCGCTGCTGTGCATTGAGGCAATTTGATCTAAGCTGGACTTGAAACGCGATTCTTGGACAACGACGGCTGCGCTCGCGGCGCGCTTTGGCCACCGCGCGCAAGCGCACGATATCGCATGCGAAAGGCCCGAGAATGTCATGAAGGCGCGCGTCATCGTCACCCTGAAATCCGGCATCCTCGATCCGCAGGGAAAGGCGATCGAAGGCGCGCTCAGGTCGCTGGGGGTCGCGGGAGTTGCGAGCGTGCGTCAGGGCAAGGTGTTCGACATCGAGATCGAAGGGCCTGACCGCAAGCGCGCGCAAGCCGCGCTCAAGCAAGCCGCCGACAAGCTCCTGGCCAATACCCTGATCGAGAATTATGATGTGAAGCTCTTGGGGTGACAATCGAGGCGGTGAGCAAGGAGCTGCTCTTGAGGATGACAAGGCCGCGCGCCGCCGCATTGGTGGCTGCGCTCGCGATCGGCCTCGCGGGGTTGCTTGCGGGCGATGCGAGCACCGGCAGCATCGAGCAGCCGGCAGCCGGACCGGCGACATCCGTCCGTGCGACCTGGACCGAAGTTAAATGGCCGTTCCCGCTCGACCAATGGGGCCTCGGGCGCGCGTTCAAGTGCTCCCGCGCGGATTGCGGCAGCGAGATGGATTTGTATGTGCGCGCCAAGCTCGGCTTCTGCAATTGCACGACCGGGGTATCCGACGATGCCGAGCTCGACCGCGTCGGCGACCTCGAATTGCTCAGCGCCAGCTTCGACGGCTTGAGCGAGGGACGGCCGATCACCGTTGGCTCGATGAGCGGACGTAGCCGGCCTTTTTCCGTCTCGATGCGCTACGGAGCGCCGCGCACTGTGCTTGCGATCGCCTTTAACGACAAGTGCGACGTGGTGGTCACGACGGTCGTCGCCGAGCGCAATGAGCTCGCCGCCGCCGAGCGCGCCGCCTTGGCGTTCCTCAACGGCGATCTCATGCTGCGCTGGGTCGAGAAGGAGCTCGGGCTTTAGATGCGATCGGCGGTCGTGGTCTTTCCCGGCATCAATCGCGAGCGCGACATGGCGCGCGCGCTGAAACTGATCTCCGGCCGTGAGCCGGTCATGGTCTGGCACGCCGAGCGCGCGCTGCCGGAACAAACCGATCTCGTGGTGGTGCCGGGAGGCTTCTCCTACGGCGACTATCTGCGCTGCGGCGCCATCGCGGCGCGCGCCCCTATCATGGACGCGGTGCGCACCCACGCCGCGAAGGGAGCCCTGGTGCTTGGCGTCTGCAACGGATTTCAGATTCTCTGCGAGGCGGGGCTGTTGCCCGGCGTGCTTATGCGTAATACGGCGCTGAAATTCGTCTGCCACGATGCTTATCTGCGCATTGAGCGTTCCGATACGCCGTTTACGCGCGGCTACAATGCCGGTCAGGTGATTCGTGTGCCGGTCGCACACGGCGAGGGCAATTACGTCGCCGACCAGGCGACCATCGATCTGCTCGAAGGCGAGGGCAGGGTGCTGTTCCGCTACGTCGCTCCCGGCGGGTCGCTCGATCCCGCATGGAACATCAACGGCGCGACCAAAGCCATCGCAGGCATCCTCAATGATCGAGGCAACGTGGCAGGCCTGATGCCGCATCCCGAGAACCACGTGGAGGCTGCGCTCGGGCCGACGGACGGCCGCGGCCTGTTCGCGGGGCTGACGGATCATTTTGCCCGCGCTGCATAAACGGTGAAACTTCTGAATTGTTATTGTTGCGGCTTGCCGAGTGAAGCTCTGCAATGGCATTTGAGCACATGGCTAGAATCTCCAAACCCGCGCGCAAGGCAGCAAAGGTGCGCTCACCGATCGAGCAGCAGAAGATCAAGAAGGTCGCACCGAAAAAAAAGCGCGCCGTCAAAAGCAGATCGCACGAGAACGCAAAGGTTCGAGCGGCCGCCCCTTCGGCGATCCGGGTCAGTGCGGCCCTGGCCGCCGCTCATGGCCTCACGTCCGAGGAATACGAGCGCATTCGCAGCCTGATCGGTCGTACGCCGAGCTACACCGAGCTCGGCATCTTCTCGGCCATGTGGAACGAGCACTGCTCCTACAAGTCCTCGAAAATTCATCTGCGCACCCTTCCGACGCAAGCGCCGTGGGTGATTCAGGGGCCGGGCGAGAATGCCGGTGTGGTCGACATCGGCGAAGGGCTTGCCGTCGTGTTCAAGATGGAAAGCCACAATCACCCGAGCTACATCGAACCCTATCAGGGCGCGGCCACCGGGGTGGGAGGCATATTGCGCGACGTATTCACCATGGGCGCCCGCCCGATCGCCTGTCTCGATTCGCTTTCCTTCGGCGCACCTTCGCATCCGAGGACCCGACACCTCGTTTCGGGCGTGGTCGCGGGCATTGGCGGCTATGGCAATTCGTTCGGCGTACCGACGGTGGGCGGCTCGGTGCGTTTCCATACTCGCTACGATGGAAACTGCCTCGTCAATGCAATGGCCGTCGGGCTGGCCGAGAGGGACAGGATTTTTTACGCTGCCGCATCCGGCATCGGCATGCCGATCGTCTATCTCGGCTCCAAGACCGGGCGTGACGGCATTCATGGTGCGAGCATGGCGTCGGCCGAGTTCGGCGAGGACGCCGAGGGCAAGCGGCCGACGGTCCAGGTCGGCGATCCGTTTGCCGAAAAGCTGCTGCTGGAAGCTTGTCTCGAAATCATGGCGAAGGACTGCGTTATCGCGATCCAGGATATGGGCGCCGCGGGGCTCACCTGCTCGGCAGTGGAAATGGGCGCCAAAGGAGACCTCGGCGTCACGTTGGAGCTCGATCGCATGCCCTGTCGCGAAGCCGAAATGAGCGCGTATGAGATGATGCTCTCGGAGAGCCAGGAGCGCATGCTCATGGTGCTCAAGCCCGAGAAGGAGCAGGAGGCGGAGGCGATCTTCCGCAAATGGGGGCTCGACTTCGCGGTGGTCGGCGAGACCACTGCGAGCAAGCGATTCATGGTTCGCCACCGCGGCAAGGTCATGGCTGACCTGCCGATCAAGGAACTCGGGAACGAAGCCCCGGTCTACGACCGGCCGCACGTGCAAGCGGCAAAGCCTGCGGTGGTGCGAGCAGCCGATGTGACGCCGCCCATTGCCACGATCGACGCGCTGCTGCGAATGTTGGCTTGCCCCGACCTCTGCTCCAAGCGGTGGGTATGGGAGCAATACGACCACGTCATCCTGGGCAATACGGTGCAGCGGCCCGGGGGGGATGCCGCGGTGGTACGCATCCAGGAAGGTCCAAAGGCGCTTGCCCTGACCACCGACGTGACCCCACGATATTGCGAGGCCGACCCTTTCGAAGGGGGCAAGCAGGCCGTGGCGGAAGCTTGGCGCAATCTCACGGCGGTCGGTGCCCGTCCCTTGGCGGTGACCGACAACCTCAATTTCGGCAACCCCGAGCGCCCGGAAATCATGGGTCAACTGGTGGATTGCATTCGCGGCATCGCGGCCGCCTGCAAGGCGCTCGAGTTTCCCGTCGTCTCCGGCAATGTCTCGCTCTACAACGAAACCAATGGCCGTGCCATTTTGCCAACTCCCACGATCGGCGGCGTCGGGCTCATCGACGATTTCGGCAAATCGGCCACGCTCGCCTTCAGGGCCGCCGATGAGGCGATCTTGCTGATCGGTGAGACCACCGGCTGGCTTGGACAGTCGATCTATCTGCGCGAGATCTGCGAGCGCGAGGAAGGGGCTCCCCCACCGGTCGATCTTGCAACCGAGCACCGACACGGCGAGTTCGTTCGCGCCTTGATCGTCGAAGGCACCGCGACCGCGGCCCACGACGTCTCCGACGGCGGCCTTCTCGTTGCGCTTGCCGAGATGGCGATGGCGTCTGCGATCGGGGCCGATCTCGACCGCCCGCCGCTCGCGGCGCACGCTTTCTGGTTCGGCGAGGACCAAGGCCGCTACATTGTGACGGTCAAGGCGTCGGTGGCCGAGAAGGCGATGCAACGCGCCCGCTCATCCGGCATCCCGGTGCGCCAGCTCGGATTCACCGGCGGGGATGCATTGACGCTGCAAGACGAGCGCCCCATTCTGGTGGCAAAATTGTGCCAGCGCTTCGAAGGCTGGCTGCCGGCGTACATGGCCGGCGCCGCTGCCTGATCGGCGGGAGATTGCAATGGCAATGCATGCAAGCGATATCGAGCGTCTCATCAAGGTGCGGATTCCGGATGCGGAGGTGACGATCCGCGATCTCGCCGGCGACGGTGATCATTACGCCGCCACAGTGCTATCCGAAACCTTTCGCGGCAAGTCGCGGGTCCAACAGCACCAGATCGTCTATGATGCGCTCAAGAGCGAGATGGGCGGCAAGCTGCACGCGCTGGCCCTGCAGACCGGCACGCCGGAGCGGGGATGAAACCGGCGACATAGCTCCCATGCCCCGGCAAAATAATGACCCGACGTTCCCGAGCGGCCCTTGGGCTCGTCGCGACGCTGCGCTACATATAGCTGGAGGTTTGCGGAGCGCGGGTGCGCGATCCGACGGTCAATGAGGGATTTCATGGCTATCGACCAGTTCATAGACAATGAGCTCAAGGGTAACGACGTGGTGCTGTTCATGAAGGGCACGCCGCAATTTCCGATGTGCGGGTTTTCCGGGCAGGTGGTGCAGATCCTCGACCATCTCGGCGTGGCCTATAAGGGATTGAACGTGCTGGACTCGGAGGACCTGCGCCAGGCCATCAAGTCCTATTCGAACTGGCCGACCATCCCGCAACTCTACGTCAAAGGCGAGTTCGTCGGCGGCTGCGACATCATCCGAGAAATGTTCCAGGCCGGCGAATTGCGGGATTTGCTGAAGGACAAGGGCGTGGCGCTGAGGGAAAGCGCCTCGGCCTGATGTTCGCCGCTCGGCGAAAGCAGCCTTCGGAATGATCGAACTGTTGCCGGCATGGCCGGGGCCTGTCCCGGCCCATCCACGTCTGACCTTCTCGGTCGCTCACAAAGACGTGAATGCCCGGCACAAGGCAGCACAAGGCCGGGCATGACGAATGAGAAATCAGCGCGAGCAGCGCTCAACCACCGGCTCCGCATGGGCGCGGTGACGGCTTTCGCATCAGCGCGAGTAGAACTCGACCACCAGATGCGGCTCCATCTGAACGGGGTAGGGCACGTCGGTGATCTGTGGAATGCGGCTGAGCTTGGCGGTCATCTTCGAGTGATCGACATCGATGTAGTCCGGCACGTCGCGTTCGGCGAGGCCCGTGGCTTCGAGCACCAGTGCAAGCTGCTTCGATTTCTCCTTGATCTCGACCAGGTCGCCGACCTTGACGCGATAGCTCGCGATGGTGACTCGGCGGCCATTCACCTTGACGTGCCCATGGTTGATGAATTGTCGTGCGGCGAACACGGTCGGCACCAGCTTGGCCCGATAGACGAGGGCGTCGAGCCGACGCTCCAATAGTCCGATCATGTGGGCACCGGAGTCGCCCTTCATGCGAATGGCCTCCTGATAGATGCCGCGGAATTGCCGTTCGGAAATATTGCCGTAGTAGCCGCGCAGCTTTTGCTTGGCGCGCAATTGGATGCCGTAATCGGACAGCTTTCCTTTGCGCCGTTGACCGTGCTGGCCGGGGCCATATTCTCGATGGTTGATGGGACTCTTCGGGCGGCCCCACACATTCTGGCCCATGCGGCGGTCGATCTTGTACTTCGCCTCGTGGCGCTTGGTCATCGCGTCCTCATCTTGTGGTGCTTTCTCGAGGATCGCGCCCTCCTCTGTTCCGGCTTTGCCGAAACCGACAGGTTTGGCCGAAGCGCCGGGCAAACCGCGGGTCGCGAAACGCCGCGCGAGGATTTCCTGTCAGGTTCCGGATGGATGTCCGCGTCAATTGCGAACGTCACGCCCGGAAATCTGCGAGGAGCCCCGCGCAACGCGCAGTTTCTAGGGGGAAAGCCGGGGCAAGTCAAACTCGCAAAGTCAAACTGGCTAAGTCGAACTGGCCAAGTCAGCTACAAGCCGGATCGCCGCCCTAACCCGCTTCCTGGTAGACGTCGATCTCGATCGAACCGGGCAGCAGCGAGCGCCAAGTCTGCAGATAAGCCTGGACGCGCGGATCGCTGGCGACCCGCTGACGGTTGAGCTCGATGACCTCGTGGGTGTCGTATTCGATTTCCTGGATGAAGCGGCCCGGATCGTCCACATTCTGCAACAGCCGCACCCGCCGGCCGCCGAAGGCCTCGTAGAACGGTGTCGCCGCCTTCAGGAGCGAGGCCAGATGAGCAGAATTTGCGGCCGGGAGGGTGAACTTGAATTGCACGGTGCGTCGAACCGTCTGAGATTCAATTGCCATTTGCTCGCGCCCACTCGCAGGAGCTCCATCGCGCCTGCCTTGGCCTTGCTATAGCACGATCCTGAAAGATTGCAGATTTTTCGGCCAGAAATCAGGCGTCAAACAGAAAGCTTGCTGGACTAAATGTAAAGTGCCTTTAGCTGGAATGAGCGATTCCAAATCGCGCCAGCGCTGCACGCAGCTGCCCGGAGGGGGCCCGGCCCGAGGTAAACACGGCACGGGCGACGATCGCAGCTTCGGTACTGCTGCCTCGCCCGCTCAGATCGGCAACCCGACGCGCGATGGCCGGCGCCGGGTCAACGAAGGTGACCGGCCATGGCGCGATCTGCTCCAGCCGCTCGAGCAGCAGCGGAAAATGCGTGCAGGCGAGCACAATCGTATCGGTGCGGCGCTCCCCATCATTGCGGAAGCAAGGCGCGATCTCCTGCGCAATCAGGCGATCCGCCACGGGTGATCCGTTCAGCTCCGCTTCCGCGAACCGTGCCAGGTGCGTCGAGCCCACCAATGCGACCTCGCTGCCATTGGAGAAATCGCGGATGAGCGCGCGGGTATATTCTCGGCTCACCGTCGCCTCGGTGCCGAGCACCGTCACGCGCTTGCTGCGAGAGCGAGCGCAAGCCGGTTTGATTGCAGGCACCGTGCCGACAAACGGAACGGCGAAGCGAGAGCGCAGATGCGGCAGAACCAGGGTCGAGGCGGTATTGCAGGCGATGACCACGATGTCGGGGCGATGGGCGGCAATGAGCTCGCCCATGAGCGCGCATACCCGCTCGACAAGCTTCGCCTCGCTATGCGAGCCGTAAGGGAAGAAGGCATCGTCGGCAATGTAGAGGTAGCGCGCGTCAGGGCGCACCTTGACGATCTCGCGGAAGACGGTCAGCCCGCCGAGGCCGGAATCAAACACCAGGATGGTCGCTGCACTCGCCACGACGGATATTGATTACGCAAAGAACCTCTGCGCCGCAACGCCGCGATCACCGAAGCCCGCAAGCTGGCGCGTGGTCTGGCATCCCGCAGGAGCAAAAGTCCAGACAACCATGCCGGACGATCTTGCCGGACAATCAGGCAAGCAGATCATACCGGACTTGGTCCGACCAGGTCGAGATGGGGCCGTTCCGGCCGCGGCGGGGCATTGGCTTTGCGATCTCTGCGCTTGGGCCCACGGGCGCGGGGCGAAATGAGACCGCTCACGACCGTGAAGGTTGCCGAGAAGACCACGGGATCAAAACAGAGAGTTGCAGCGGGGTCGCAACTATGAGGCGGCCTTGCTCAAATCCGATGTCCCGAATACTCGTTGGAAAATTGTGTCGACATGCTTGAAGTGATGATTCATGTCAAACATTTCAGCGAGCTCGGCGTCGTTCAGGTGCGCCCGCAGGTCCTTGTCGGTCCTGAGAAATGCCAAGAACTCACCTTCGCCCTGCCAGACCCGCATCGCGTTGCGCTGAACGAGCCGATAAGCGTCCTCGCGGGCGACCCCCTTCTGTGTGAGCGCGATCATGACGCGCTGCGAATGCACCAGTCCGCCGAGTCGATCGAGGTTCTTTTTCATGTTGGCGGGATAGATGACGAGCTTGCCGACGATGGAAGCGAGGCGCGCCAGCGCGAAGTCGAGGGTCGCCGTGGCATCGGGACCGATGATCCGCTCGACGGAGGAGTGCGAAATGTCGCGTTCATGCCAGAGTGACACATTCTCGAGTGCCGGCGTCACATAGGCGCGCACCATGCGGGCGAGTCCGGTGACGTTCTCCGACAGCACCGGATTGCGCTTGTGCGGCATCGCGGAAGAGCCCTTCTGACCTTCGGAGAAGAACTCTTCGGCCTCGAGCACCTCGGTGCGTTGCAAGTGGCGGATTTCGGTGGCGAGCCGCTCGACCGACGAAGCAATCACGCCCAGCGTGGCAAAGTACATGGCATGCCGATCGCGCGGGACGATCTGGGTCGAGATCGGCTCGACCGCAAGGTCCATGGCCTCGGCGACATGTGCCTCGACGCGCGGATCGACTTGCGCGAAGGTGCCGACTGCGCCCGAAATGGCGCAGGTGGCGACTTCCGTCCGCGCACAAATGAGGCGCTCCTTGGCGCGGAAGAATTCGGCATAGGCATAGGCAAGCTTGAGGCCGAACGTGGTGGGCTCGGCATGGATGCCGTGCGAGCGGCCGATGGTCGGCGTGAGCTTGTGCTCGAAGGCGCGGCGTTTGAGCGCGGCGAGCAGCCTATCGATGTCGATGATCAGAAGATCGGCAGCGCGCACGAGCTGAAGGTTGAAGCAGGTGTCGAGCACGTCCGACGACGTCATGCCCTGATGCAGAAAGCGCGCTTGCGGCCCGACGATCTCCGCGAGATGCGTGAGAAAGGCGATGACGTCGTGCTTGACCTCGCGCTCGATGGTATCGATGCGCGCGATGTCGAAGATTGCGTTCTTTCCCTTGTCCCAGATTTCCTTTGCCGCCGCCCTGGGGATGATCCCGAGCTCGGCCATGGCGTCGGCGGCGTGCGCCTCGATCTCGAACCAGATACGGTAGCGCGTCTGCGAATCCCAGATCCCCGCCATTTCCGGCCGAGTATAGCGCGGGATCATCGGGTCCTTGCCATCTTGTGTCTACGACGACGGTGCAATCAATGTCCGCAGCATGATCGGAGCCAGTAATCGGTCCGAAGCAGCCGATGGAGCCTTCGATTGCGCAAATCGAACGCCGCGCTGTAGCAGATCGCGGCAGCAACCTCAATTCGTTGCCCGTCGCCGGTTCACGCCGCTTCCCCGCGCGCGAACGCCGCGGCCCTGCGGATTGCTGCGATATTGGTGCGGTAAGCTTCGGGATTGCCGCCCCTGAAGACAGCGGAGCCGGCGACCAGCACGTTGGCGCCGGCCCGCGCAACCAGCGGTGCCGTCTCGCTCGTGATGCCGCCATCGACCTCGATGTCGATCGGACGGGATCCGGCAAGCGCGCGCAAGCGCGAAATCTTCTCGGTCGCGAATGGAATGAAGGACTGCCCGCCGAAGCCGGGATTGACGGACATGACCAGGATCAGATCGACAATATCGACGACCGGCTCGATCGTTTCGATCGGGGTGCCGGGATTGAGCGTCACGCCAGCTTTCCTGCCGAGGGCCCGCACCGCCTGCAGGGAACGGTGCAGGTTCGCGCCTGCTTCTACGTGCACCGTAATGATGTCGGCGCCGGCTTTGGCGAAGGCTTCGAGATAGGGATCACAGGGAGCGATCATCAGATGAACATCAAAAATTTTCTTTGTGTGCGGGCGGAGCGCCTTGACGACGTCGGGGCCGATCGAAATGTTTGGAACGAAATGGCCATCCATCACATCGACATGGATCCAATCGGCGCCGGCGGCATCGATCGCGCGCACCTCTTCGCCGAGGCGAGCGAAGTCGGCGGCGAGAATCGAGGGCGCGACAATGAGCGGATGGCGCATCAGGTTCCTCCTGCATGCGTGCTTCGCCTAGCACGCAGGACGCGCGCGGGCAACGCAATCAAATGTGCACTTCGCGGTCGGCGGCAGGCGCAACGCATGCGTCGTCTCTAGCGCGACAAGAACCGTCGTCATCACCCGTCGATTGGGAGCAAGATCGTCATGGGGCAGGTCCATGCCATGGTGCTGGGCGCAGGCATTGTCGGCACTTCGATCGCGCTTCACCTTGCCAGGCGCGGGCTTGCCGTCGCGCTGATCGATCGCCGCCCGCCAGGCGAGGAGACATCCTACGGCAATGCCGGGGTGATTGAAGGCAATACGCTCCTGCCCCCCGCCTTTCCATCGGACCCGCTCGCGCTCCTGCGCATTGCGCTCAAGCGGTCGCCGGAAGCCAATTACCATCTGAGCTCTCTGCCGCAGGTCGCCCCGTGGCTGCTGGCGTTTCGTGCCGCCTCGCGTCCGCAGCACCTGGCGGAAACCGCGCGGGCGATGCGTCCATTGTTCTCGTGCGCGGTGGCGGAGCACGAGACGCTGCTCGCGGAGTCCGGTGCCGGCCGTTATCTGCGCAAGAATGGCTGGCTCAAGCTCTATCGCAGCGCACGCGCCTTTGCGGCGCAAAGGGGTCAGAACGCGCTCGCGCAAGAGCTCGGCGTCCCGTTTAATGTGCTCGACGTCGAAGCGGCGCGTGCGCTCGAGCCCAGTCTCGCTCCGGTTTTTCATCGTGCCGTGCTGTGGGAGGGCGTCGCCAGCGTCACCAATCCGCTGGCGGTGACGCGAGCCTATGCGGCGCGGTTTGCCTCGCTCGGTGGCTTGCTGATCAGCGCCGATGCGCGTTCGCTTCACCGTGCCGCTGGGCATTGGCGCCTCGATACCGCGCAAGGCCCGCTGGATGCGGACGAGGCGGTGATGGCGCTTGGACCGTTCGCGCCGGATGTGCTCGACCCGCTCGGCATCAAGCTGCCGCTCGGCATCAAGCGCGGCTATCACCGCCACTTCCGGGCGGCCGGCAATGCCGGGCTGACGCGGCCGGTGGTGGACGCGGAGATCGGCTTTTGCCTTGCGCCGATGGAGCAGGGGATCCGCCTCACCACCGGGGTGGAATTTGCCGCCCGTGATGCGCCACCGACCCCCGCGCAGTTTGGACGGCTGCTCCCGGCAGCGCAGAGCCTGTTCCCGCTCGGCGAGGCAGCCGAGACGTCGACGTGGATGGGCAGTCGGCCCTGCTTTGCGGATTTACGGCCGGTGATCGGACGCGCGTCCGGCCATCCGGGTCTGTGGCTTGCCTATGGTCACGCCCATTGGGGTCTGACCCTGGGTCCCGCGACCGGGCGGCTCATAGCCGAGATGATGACGGGCGCAACGCCGTTCGTAGACCCTGCGCCCTACGCCGCGGAGCGTTTCCTGATCCGCGGCGCCTGATTTTCCGATCCTGATTTATTCGCTGATCGTGCGCACCACGCTCGAGGTCGGACGGCCGTCGCCGCCCGAAGTCTTCATCTGCTTCAGGATCATCTCGTCGTAGGAGGCGATGGTTTTTACCGGAAACTTCGGCTTCATGAAGACGATCTTGTAGCCGCCCGCCTTGAGGTCCTTGAGCAGTTCGGCTGCGGCCTCCGCCGTCGCATGCTGGAAATCGTGCATCAGAGCAATACCTTTGCCGTGTTTCTTCAACTTCGCCATCATCGCCTGCCTGACCTGCTCGGGCCTGCGCATCTTGAAGTCGAAGGAATTGAAGTCGGTGGAGAAAATGGCGATATTGCGCTTGCCGAGATATTCGATGAGCTCCGGCGGTTGCCGCAATGCGGGAAAGCGGAAATAAGGTGCAGTCGGCCCGCCCACGGCCCAATGCACGGCGCTGAAGCCCTTCTCGATTTCGTCCTTCGGGTCGTACTCTACGGGTTCGACCTTCCCGTTTATCAAGCACTTTCCCTTGGTCTTCGATAGATCCTGGTGGCACCAGGTATGCGAACCGATGGCATGTCCGGCCGCGGCGACCTGCTTGAGAATGCCAGGCTCATACGTGGCGTGCGTTCCGATGGGAAAGAAGATCGCCTTGGTGCAGTGCGCGGCAAGTGCAGCGAGCACTGCTGGGGTGTTCTTCGGCCACGGCCCGTCGTCGAAAGTAAGCACGACCTCGCCTTCCCGCAGGAAGTCATGGTTCTTGAAATGCTCGAAGCCGAAGCCCGGCCCGCCGGTGGTGTCGATCTCGACCACGCGCGAGATCCCCAGCGCATTGGGGTTTCCCGGGCATGAGGAGGCAGCTGCCGCGGGCGGCGCGGCGGGCAATTGGGCGGGTGCCGCAACCGGAGCCGCGGGCACCGCAGCCGGCGCGGCGGCTGCCGTGGGCGAGCCTTGCGCGAGGATGGTCGGCACAGTCGGCGTCGGCGCGGCCGGCGTCGGCGCGACGTCTGGCGCGGAGGTCGGCTTTGCTGCAACGGCCGTCGGCCTGGTTGCGGGCGTCGCGACCGCAGGAGCGCTTTGCTCCTCCACAGTCGTCACAACCGTGCGTACCGACCCCTCGGTTGAAGCCGCCTGGGCCGGCGATGTTGAAGCGATCGGAACCGAGGCTCTTTGCGAAAGAATGGCGCCAAACACCGCCACGCACATGACAATCATAAGTGCGAACGCCATTGCTGCAAGCCGCATGGCAAAAATCTCCCACCCCTGAGACGTCCAGGCTGCCCTGGGCGCCGCGAGCCGTGCTTCGGCTCATTTAACCCCACTTATTGGCACTCTTAAGCGGCCATTTCGGGGCGCGTCAATGAAACTCACGAACATTGGTGCAAAAGTCGCTAACTGTGGCAATCTTGCCAGCTGGGCGGTCCGCCGGGCAGAGCGGTAGCCTCGAATACCGCGCGCGCCACCGCGCGGGCGAGCACATTTGCGGCGGCGGCCCCGAGCTCCGCGACCTCCTTGACCGGATCAGCGATCGAGCGGCGACCCGTCGCTGCCGCGAATACGGTGTCGCCGTCGAGCGTCGTGTGTGCCGGATAGATCGCGCGCGCGAGGCCGTCCTGGGCCATGACGGCAAGCTCCTTGGCCTGCGCCTTGGTGAGGGCGGCATCCGTTGCCACCATGGCAATGGTGGTGTTCTCGCCCACGCCGCCCTTCGCGACAGGCGTAAGCGCTACCGGCGGCAGCAGCGAAGGGAACCCGAGCCCGCCGAATTCGGCGTTCATCTCGAATGGGGCGGCCCAGAAATGCGGGCCACTGCCGACGATCACGCTGCCGCAGGCGTTAACCGCAACCAGCGCACCGACAAGGTGACCGCGGGCGGTCAGGGCGGAAGCCGAGCCGAGACCGCCCTTGCGGTTGACGGTCGTGGCGCCGAAGCCGGCGCCTGCGCTCCCCAGTGCGAAGTCCACGGCCGCCGCAGATGCGGCGGCATGACCGAGGTCGCGATAGGGCGGGAAGCGACCCCAGTCCTTGTCGCCTCCGTTGAGGAGGTCGAACAGCGCCGCCCCGCAGACGATCGGCACCCGAACATCCCCGATGGCGAAGCCGCGATCCTGCTCGCGCAGATAGGCTTGCACCCCGGCGCCGGCATCGAGGCCGAAGGCGGAGCCGCCCGAGAGCACCACGGCGTCGATGCGCTGCACGCTGCGGTGCGGTTCGAGCAGGTCGGTTTCCCGCGTGCCGGGCGCGCCGCCGCGGACGTCGACCGAGGCGACGGCCGGCTCCTCGAAAATGATCGCAGTGACGCCGGAGGCAAGACGCGCGTCATGGGTATTGCCCACCAGGACGCCGGCGACATCGGTAATGAGGTTGCGTTGCGGCAACGACGGCCTCGCCGAAATACGCGAGCTCTCCCGGCCTCATGCCGAGGACCAGGTCGCGCACCGACAGCGTAGCAGGATCAGCCGACTTTCACATCGTAGGGAGCGATGGATTGATCGCTTGCCACGGGACGTGGAGCCGTCGCATCTAGACGCCTATGGCGGACGTAACCTTCCTTGCCGCGCTCATTGCCGGTCTCGTGAGCTTTCTCTCGCCGTGCGTGCTGCCGCTGGTGCCGCCTTATCTCGTTTACCTCGCCGGTACTTCGCTCGAGCGGCTTGCCGAAGCGGCACCCGCGCCGCGGGTTCGGCGTGACACCGTTCTTGCCGCCGTTCTGTTCGTGGCGGGGTTCTCCACCGTGTTCGTTGCGCTTGGAGCCAGCGCAAGCGGCATCGGCGCGATCGTGCGCTTCTATTCGAACGAGCTCGCCATCGCCGCCGGCATCGCCATCATCGTCATGGGATTGCACTTTCTCGGGCTAACCCCGATCAGCTGGCTAAACCGACAGGCGCGCATTCAGGTGCAAAAGCCAGTCGGCCTCTGGGGCGCCTACGTGATGGGTATCGCCTTTGCGCTGGGCTGGACGCCTTGCATCGGGCCGATCCTGGCGGCGATCCTGGCCGTCGCGGCCTCCAAGGCGACCATCGCGAAAGGGGCGAGCCTGCTTGCCGTATACTCGCTCGGGCTCGGCCTTCCCTTCATCATCGCGGCACTGGCGGTCGAGCCGTTTGCGGCATTCCTCACGCGTTTTCGAGCTCATCTGGCGCACATGGAACGCGTGATGGGCGGCCTGCTGGTGCTGACCGGTGTCGCCTTTCTCACCGGCGTCTTCACGCAGCTCAACAGTTGGCTGATCGAGACGTTCCCGCTGCTTCAGAGCATCGGCTGAGAGGGGTGCCCACCATCCGGTTGTAGAAGCGAGGCATGCCTCGCCCCTACAATCGCGGAAATTGCGACCCATGTTTCAACGGTCGTGGGCACTACTGGCAGGCTACTGGCTCTCGACGTACGTGATCTTGCCGTCGGGACCCTTCTTCCAGACATAGAGGACGTAACGGTCCTTCTTCTTGCCTGCCACCGTGTAGCCCGTCACATCGCCCTTCTTGTCGAAAGACATATCTCCGAGCACGGTGTTGAACGACTTGCCGGAATGCATGACCTCGGCAGCCTTCTTCGGATCGACAGAGTTTGCCTGCTCGGCGGCTTGCTTGATGATCTGAACGGCGGCGTAGCTGTAGAGCGTGTAGGCTTGCGGCTCGAAGCCTTTCTTGCGGAACACTTCGACGATCTGCTTGTTTGCGGCATTCGTGCGCGGATCCGGCGAGAATGTCATCAGCGTGCCTTCGACGCCTGGCCCTGCGATGGAGGCGAACTCGTCATCGGCGATGCCGTCACCGCCCATGAAGGTGGCTTTGACGCCCTGGTCGCGCAACTGCCGCAGGATCAATCCGCCGGTATCATGCAGGCCGCCCCAGTAGACGAGGTCGGCGCGCGCGGCTTTGATCTTGGATACGAGCGCCGAATAATCCTTGTCGCCGATATTGACGCCTTCGTACATCACCTCCTTGAGGCCCTTTGCGTTCATCGCCTTGCGCGTCTCATCGGCCAAGCCCTGTCCGTAGGTCGTCTTGTCGTGCACGACGGCGACCCGCTTGCCCTTGAACTTGTCGGCGACGATGTTTCCGGCGACGCCCCCCTGCTGGTCGTCGCGGCCGCAAGTGCGGAAGATGTTCCACATGTTGCGTTCCGTGACCTTGGGATTGGTGGCCGCGGGGGTGATCACCAGCATGCCGTTCTCCTGATAGACATCGGAGGCCGGTATGGTGACGCCGGAATTGAAATGACCGACGACGAATTTCACCCCGTCGCCGACGAATTTGTTGGCGACCGAAACGCCCTCCTTGGGATCGGCGCGATCATCGCCGAGGAGCGGAGGAGCCTGGATCTTCTGCCCGCCAATGCCGCCTGCCGAATTGATGTCCTCGACAGCCTGCTCGACCCCGTTCTTGAGCTGCGCGCCGAAGGTAGCGCTGCCGCCGGTAATCGGCCCGGCCACGCCTAATTTGATCTGCGCCGAGGCGCCGTCCGAGAAAGCAAGGCCCAAGCCGAAGGCGAGGCCGAACGCAAGCCATTGTCTCATCATATCAATCCCTAGAATGGAAGGTGACTGGTGCATCGTTCGCGGGCGAGAGGCCGCGCGACCGCGGCGATTTAAGCCGCAAACGAGCGAAAAGTCATCCGGTTTTTATGGTGTCGCGGGCGGGCGTTTGGTCGCGGCGTCGCCAGCGCAGCAATCCGGTCCGCTGATTGATCCAACTGTAGCGGGTCACCATCTGGGTAACGCGCATGAGCCGGAACCCGAGCAAGCCGAATGCCAGGCAGACCGCGTAGTCGACAAGGTAATAATGCAGCGACAAGAATTTGCTTTCGAACAGGGCATAGTGCAGAAAACGCACGGCCAGGCTCAGAAGCACCATATAGAGCGCGATGTGCCACCACGGCCTCCAGGTCGCGGCGATTGCTCGGCCGGCGAGCCAGGCGGCGCCTCCTCCCATGCCGGCGCTGATGAGCAGAAACACGCCGAGTGACTGCTCGTCCGTGAGGAATTCGGGGATGGAGAAATGCATCGCTTCAGCGCCTGCCGCCTTCGAGATAGGCCGCCCTGACCTCCTGCTTCTCGAGCAGCTCGCGGCCGCTTCCGCTGAGCGTGATGCGACCATTGACCATAACGTAGCCTCGATGCGCCAAATTCAGGGCGTGGAAAGCGTTCTGTTCCACCAGAAACACGGCGAGCTTCTCTTCGCTGTTGAGCTTCTTGATGGCGCCGAATATTTGCCGCGCTACGAGCGGCGCCAATCCGAGCGAAGGCTCGTCCAGCAGCAGCAGACGAGGCCGCCCCATCAACGCGCGCGCGATCGCCAGCATCTGCTGCTCGCCGCCCGAAAGCGTCCCTCCGCGCTGATCGAGCCGCTCCTTGAGTTGCGGGAACAAGGCAAAAACTCTCTCCAGGTCGCCATTGAAATGAGCAGCCTCCGCCAGCGCGGCGCCGATCTGCAGGTTCTCCATCACGGTCATGCGCACGAAGATGCGGCGGCCTTCCGGCGCCTGCGCGACCTTCAGGGCCGCGATCTCGTGCGTCGGAAGCCGAGTGATGTCGCGCCCGGCAAAGCAAATGCTGCCCTCGCGCGCGCGGGGGTTGCCGAAAATCGTCATCATCAGCGTCGACTTGCCGGCCCCGTTGGCGCCGATCAGCGCAACGATCTCGCCTTCGCCCACCTCGATGTCGACCCCTCTGAGCGCGGCAATATTGCCGTAATAGGTCTTCACACCACGCACGGAGAGAAGCGGCGAGGTCATCAGCGCTCCCAGCATTTCGTGTCCCGGGTGCAGCACGCCTTCGACGTTTGCGTGTGGCGAAAACTCATCGACTGCTCCCACTCTCGCGCGGCCCGACCTCGTCCTGCTCGACGCCAAGATAGGCCGCGATCACCTGCGGGTCGGTTCGGATATCCTCCGGACTGCCGTCTGCGATCTTCTGGCCATGGTCCAGCACGATGATATGGTCGGAGATTCCCATCACTACCGACATGTCGTGCTCGATCAAGAGAATTGAGGTCGCATGCTCATCGCGGATCATATGCAGGTAGTCCCCGAGCTCGGCGCTCTCGTTCGGATTGAGACCGGCGGCCGGTTCGTCGAGGCAGAGCAGGACCGGCTCCGTGCACATCGCGCGCGCGATTTCAAGGCGGCGCTGCGCGCCGTAGGGCAACTCACCCGCCGGATTGTCCGCGCGGTCGACGAGGCCGATTTTGTCGAGCCAATAGCGTGCCTTGTCGACGGCCGCGTGCTCCGCATGCGCAAAGGAGCGAAGCCCGAGCGCGCCCACCACCGTAAATCCGGAAGCGCGCATCAGCGCATTATGCTGTGCGACCAGAAGATTTTCCAGGACGGTCATGCCCGGAAACAGCCGAATGTTCTGGAATGTACGCGCGACCCGCGCTGTTCGCACCACCAGATAGTCCGGCATGCGCTCGAGCAGGAACAGCACTCCGTTCCCGTGGGTAATGCTGCGCGTGCCGCGCTCGGTCAAGAGCTCGAGCTCCTCCCACACTCGCGGATCGCCAACTTGCAGTGCAATGCGTCCTTCGGTTGGCTTGTAGAAGCCGGTAATGCAGTTGAACACGGTGGTCTTGCCGGCGCCGTTGGGGCCGATCAACGCGGTTATCGCACCGCGTCCAACGCAAAACGACAGGTCGTTGATGGCGACCAGGCCGCCGAAGCGCATGTTCAGATGATCGACGCGCAAGATGGGGGCCAGGCTTGCCGGCGCAGCTCTCTCGCTTGCCTGTCCGCTGACGGCCGTCACGTCATAGGCGACCGCGTTCATCCGTCTCCCTCGTGTCGCAGGGGGGTGGCCGACATGGACGTTGCCTGCTGGCGAGAGGCGAGAACTCGCGGTTTATGGTTGCGCAGGAAGATCGACGGCTCACGCGTCGCGATCAGGCCGCGCGGCCTCCAGATCATGATCAGCACCATCGCGAGGCCGAACAGAAGCATTCGGTATTGAGTCGGATCAAAATCGCGGCCGAACACCGACTTGAGGAAATCGAGCTCGCGCATGATCTCGGTGCCCCCGATCATGATGGCGGCCGCGATCGCCACACCGAGCAGGCTGCCCATGCCACCCAGCACGACGATGGCGACGATCACCGCGGATTCCATGAAGGTGAAGCTTTCGGGGGAGATGAATCCTTGCCTCGACGCGAAAAACGATCCGGCAAAGCCCGCAAACATCGCGCCCATGGCGAAGGCCGTGAGCTTGGTATTGGTCGTGTTGATGCCGAGCGAGCGGCAGGCGATCTCGTCCTCGCGCAGCGCTTCCCAGGCGCGCCCGAGCGGAAGCCGCCGCAGCCGCACCGTGATCGCGGCCGTGACCAACGCGAGGCCGAGGATCAAGTAGTACAAAAATATGGTTCGGTAGATCGGGCTGAACTCGAGCCCCAGCCTGGCCGCGAATCCCTCGTCCGTGGCATTGAAGGGAATTCCGAAGAAAGTGGGCCGCGGAATGCCGGAAATGCCGGCATAACCGTTGGTGACCGGCACCCAATTGATCAGGACGAGGCGTATGATCTCGCCGAACGCAAGCGTGACAATGGCAAGATAATCGCCGCGCAGCCGCAGGACCGGAAACCCGAGCAGGATCCCCCACAACGCGGCGAGGCAGCCCGCGAGCGGCAACAGAATCCAGAACGATAGCCCCAGCGTCGTTGCCAACAGCGCATAGGAATAGGCGCCAACGGCGTAGAAGGCGACATAGCCGAGATCGAGCAGGCCGGCGAGCCCGACTACGATGTTGAGGCCCCAACCCAGCATCACGTAGATCAGAATCTGGACACCGAAATTGTCGATCCATTTCACTGCGCCTTGAAAGCCCGCAAGCCACAGCGCGAGCGCCGGGTAAAGGATCGCGAAACCGAGCGTGAACGGCGTCATCCACCTTATGGCATGACGCACCCAGATGTGCTCCGGCCGCGAGCGGATGGCAGTGCGCTCGAGCCAGGGCGCGATCAGGAGCGAATGAAGGAATCGCCCGCCTGCAATGATCGCGACCAGAATGGCAAGCAGCGGCCAGCGCGTCTCGAGGATGAGCTCGTTACGGATGTTCTGGACGGTGTTGAAACCGATGAGCGGCAGCAGCAGCCCGCCGGCGATGAGACCAGCGACGGCGGCGTCGCGGCCGGCGCGAACGAAATCTAACGGAGGTTTCGATGACATTGAACTATCGCGTAGGCCAAGCCAAGGCGCGTCCGCGCTCTATCCGCGTTGGTAACATCAGCGCCGGCAAGTTCACGCGGTCTGCGCAAGCTTGACTGCACGCAGACAAGTTTACGCAGTCTGCGCAAGCTTGACTGTGTTGCCGACCCCGCCATTCTCGAGCGCAGCAGGCCAATTTGCCCACCCTACAACCTCTCACACTTTCTCCACGTCCGGTCGGCCCAGCAGACCCTGCGGCAGGAAGATCATGGTGATCGCGAGAATCGAAAAGGCGGCGACATCCTTGTAGTCGGTGGAGAAATAGGCTGACCACAGTGTTTCGATGAGACCAATGAGGACGCCCCCGAGCACGGCGCCCGGAAGCGAGCCGATGCCGCCAAGCACGGCCGCCGTGAAGGCTTTCACGCCCGGCACGAATCCATCGGCGAAGCTGACCACGCCATAATACATGAGATACAAGGTGCCGGCTACGGCGGCGAGCGCGGCCGCGATCACGAAGGTGACCGAGATGGTACGGTCCACGTCGATGCCGAGCAGCGCAGCCATCTTCTGATCCTGCTCGCAGGCGCGTTGCGCGCGGCCGAGCGCGGTCTTGCTGACGACGAACCAGAACGCGAGCAGCAGCGCCGCGGTCACCAGCCAGACCACGAGCTGCTTGTAGGAAATGGCGACCTCGTAGCCTTCGCTGTCCGACATCAGCACGATCACTTCGTTGAAGATCGGCGGTATCGACTTGTTGCGCGGTCCCTGAGCGACCTGCACGAAATTCGACAGAAAGATCGACATGCCGATGGCGGAGATCAGCGGCGCCAGCCGGAACGATCCGCGCAGTGGGCGGTAGGCGACGCGTTCGATCGTCCAGTTGACCAGCGATGTGAGCAGCATCGCAACGATGAGAACGATCAGGAGGGCGCCCACGATGGAGCTCATCTCGAGCCAGGTGGTGAGAATGAGGAAGGCAATGAGTGCGATGAAGGCCGACACCATGAACACGTCGCCATGGGCGAAGTTCACCATGCCGATGATGCCGAAAACCATCGTATAGCCGATGGCAATAAGACCGTAGATGGAGCCGAGCGTGATGCCGTTGATGAGCTGCTGGGCGAAGACTTCCATTCCCGAGCACTCCTCGATATCGCCATGGTCCGAACGGCGAATGAACCTCTACCAGGGGCCTGCAACACCGGCAACGCCAGAGCGGCAATGGCCAAGTCCCTTGTCCGTCCAGCTGCGGCAGGATCGGCTGTGCGATCAGCGCAGGAACCAACTTTCCGCGCAGGTTGTCTGCCTGATAGTGGCCAATTCATTGACGGGTCGCCTGCGGCGTTTGGCCAGGCCGATAGGCTTGGTGTTTGAGATTTCGCCCGGGCGATTGATCGAGGAGGCCGTGACCGCGGCCTCCATATTATCTTTGCGTGACCTCGAATGGCGGCTTGCGCACATTGACACCCGCCGCCGCGGGTGCCTTCCTGCGGCTAGCTTGTCCGCTAGCCGGCCTGCTGCTGTGCCGTGGCGTGTGGAAGGAGCCCGCCGCATGAGCCCGATGAAGTCCGAGGATGCGATTGGCGCGCAGGGGCGTCCGTTCACCGGTGCGGAATATCTTGCAAGTCTCCGCGACGGGCGCGAAGTCTACATTTATGGCGAGCTGGTCGACGACGTTACTACGCATCCAGCATTCCGCAATGCGGCTCGCTCGATCGCCCGCCTCTACGACGCTTTGCACGACGACAAGAGCAAGGACGCGTTGACTTGGCCAACCGATACCGGCTCCGGCGGATTCACGCACAAGTTCTTTCGCGCCGCGCGCTCGCGCGAGGAGCTCATCGCGCAGCGCGACGCGATCGCGCAATGGGCGCGCATGTCCTATGGCTGGATGGGCCGCTCGCCCGATTACAAGGCTTCGCTGATGAACACGTTGGGGGCGAACCACAAATTTTATGGGAAGTTCTCCGCCAATGCCAAGGCGTGGTACCGCCGCGCGCAGGAGCACGTGCTGTTCATGAACCATGCGATCGTCAATCCTCCGGTCGACCGGGCCAAGGAGCCAGATCAGGTCAAGGACGTCTTCATCACCATCCAGAAGGAAACCGATTCCGGCATCTATGTGAGCGGCGCCAAGGTGGTCGCGACTTCATCCGCGCTCACCCATTACAACTTTCTCGGCCAGAACGCGGCTGTACCGACGCACGATACGGATCTTGCGGTGATGTTCATTGCGCCCATGAATGCTCCCGGCGTGAAGCTTCTCTGCCGCGCCTCATATGAGATGATGGCCAGCGTCATGGGCAGCCCGTTCGACTATCCGCTCTCATCACGCTTCGATGAGAATGATGCCATCTTCGTGTTCGACAACGCTTTCATTCCGTGGGAAGACGTGCTGCTGCACCGCGATCTCGAGAAACTGAAGATCTTTTTTCCGCAGTCGGGATTCCTGGCTGGTTATCAATTCCAGGGCTGTACGCGACTCGCGGTCAAGCTCGACTTTCTGGTCGGCATCATCGCCAAGGCGCTGCGTACAACCGGCGCCGACGATTTTCGCGGCAATCAGGCGATGCTGGGCGAGATCATCGCGTGGCGCAATCTGTTCTGGGCGCTCACCGATGCCATGGCCGCAAATCCCACTCCCTGGGTCGACGGTGCCGTTCTTCCCAATCTTCAGTCGGGCTCGAGCTATCGGGTCTTTGCAGGGGAGGCTTACGGCCGCGTCAAGGAGATCGTCGAGAAAATCATCGCTTCGGCGCTCATCTACCTTCCGTCCTCGACCAAGGACTTCAAGAATCCTACGATCGACAAATATCTGGCAAAGTACGTGCGGGGCTCGCACGGCATCGGCTACAAGGAACGCATCAAGGTGATGAAGCTGTTGTGGGACGCGATCGGCACCGAATTCGGGGGTCGCCACGAGCTCTACGAAATGAATTACGCCGGAAATCACGAGGACATTCGCATTCAGGCCATGTGGAATGCCCGCCATACAGGCGTGCTTGACAGCATGATCGCGCTCGCTGAGCAGTGTCTGAGCGATTACGACGAGGACGGTTGGTGCAGCGCCTCGTGGCTTGGTCCGGAGGATGTGGCTTTTGCGGGCGCGGCCGGCGCCAAGCACGCGGCGGAGTAACCCACATGAGCTGGATCGACCAACGACCCGACGACGCAATGGACGGTGCCTTCACGGCAGTCGGTCCGGAGATCGTGCGCACAGTCGACCCTGCCGCCTTCCGCGAGGCGATGAGCCGGCTTGGCGCGGCCGTCCACGTCATCACCACCGCCGGACCGGGCGGCAAGGCAGGCGCTACCGCCACCGCCGTCTGCTCCGTGTCGGACGCACCTCCCACGTTGCTCATGTGCCTCAATCGCCGCAGCCAAACCAATCCCGCCGTGGTGGAGAACGGCGTCTTCTGCGTCAACACGCTCGGCGACGGAGGAACCGAGATCGCCGATATCTTTGCCGGCCGCACCGGACTTTCCGGTAGTGATCGCTTCGCCAGCGGAGACTGGAGGACGCTCTCGACTGCAAGCCCCGTTCTCGCGTCGGCGGTGATCGCATTCGACTGCCGGATCATCGAGGTGCGGTCGGTCGGCAGCCACAACGTGTTCTTCGGCGCGGTCGAAGCGGTGCAGCTCGGCCCCAGCGGTCCGGCCCTCGTCTATCACGATCGCGCCTACAAGCGCGTGTGAGCTCATGGCGGCCATTTCCTTGCGCGTCCGCCGTACCGTTTTCCCGTGACGCAGCTTGGCTTATGATTCCGCCATGGTTACAGCCGCGCTTCCGCTATTTCACCTGTATGGCGATCCGCCTGACGAGCAGGCCTTCGATTTCATTCACATCGAGACCATTGCCTCGCGCTCGTCGATCCACGACTGGACGATACGAGCCCACCGTCATCGCAATCTTTTTCAGATTCTGTTGATCGGGCAAGGCGGCGGCGAGATGACCTTCGACGCCAGCAGCATTGCCATCGAGGCGCCGTGCGCCATCCTCGTGCCCGCGCGCGTCGCCCATGGCTTCCGTTTCAGGCCGGCGGTAACGGACGGCTGGGTGATGAGCTTCACGGAGGACGTCGCGCAGGCCATTGGCGACCGCCGGGGGGAGGCGCTCGCTCGCCTCACGGCGCTTGCGGGCGAACCGGTCGTGCCGCTCGCCGGTGGTGAAGGAGACAGGCTGTACCGTTTGGCGGTCGAGCTGCACGAGGAGCATTTCCTCGCTCGCGCTGGTTATCGGATTGTCATGCGCGGATTGCTTGCGCTGATCGCGGTCAACGTGGCGCGGCTCGCCGCCGGTCGCGGCATCGCCGCGACCGGCGACAAGGCTGCACTCGATCCAAGCCGCGCGACCGTGGATGCGTTGCGCAAGCTCGTCGAAGAGCACTACCAAAAGGAACGGCAACTCGCCTTCTACGCGCAACGGTTGGCAATGACGGTGGACCGTCTCAACGATCACGTCCGCCGCGCCACCGGCGTCACCGCCGGTCACTTGATTCGCCAGCGCGTGCTGACCGAAGCCAAGCGTCAGCTCGTATTCACCACCCAAACCATCCACGAGATTGCCTACCATCTCGCCTTCTCCGATCCCTCCCACTTTGCCCGCTTTTTCCGAAAACAGACGGGAACCACGCCGCACGAGTTCCGTGCCGCGGCCGGATGACGGTCGTCGGACGACAGACGACGGACAACTCACAACAGGAAGCGCTTTTTGTCCGCACTCCTTCGTCTGTCCTGCGTTGTCCGATTTAAGGTTAATGAGTGGTTTCGATTGTGGCTCAAATTGCAAGCCGCTAGATGCGCATGGTGCCGTTCGATGAGACGCCTCTGCCATGCAGCACCGGCCCACCGATCGGCCGCGGGAGGCTGCCATGCGATCACTTCCTCGGCTCGGGTCGGTCAATGCCGCCCTCATCGCTCTCTATTTCGCACCGGTGTGGGGTGCGGACGGGCTGCGAGCCCTGATATCGCCCTTTCATGGCTTCGAGGATCGGGTACACGCCGCGGCCACCGGCTACTTTTGTGCGCTGTTCGATTTTGGATTGACCGGGCTCGTGCATACGTCGAACGTGCTCGCCGGCATCAAATTCGTGATTGCGATCGGCTTCCTCGCCTATCTGATCGATTTTGCCCGCGCCATGGTGGTGGGGCGCGACACCAATCGCGAGACGCTTGATGGCGTGCTGCTCCTTGCGGCCGTCACGCTCATGCTCTGGGCATGGCCCGCCCTCGGCACCGGGGAAGCGAGCCTCATTCGCCTGCACGCGACCCAGTTTCTGCTGCTCTCGAGCGCGATGATCGTGATCGTGATCGAAAGGCATGTCGAGGAAGCAAGCGCAAGCGCGCCGGCTTCGATGGTCGCGCCGCATGCCTGCGCGAACGCGGCGATCGCGTGATCGCAACTTCTTTCGCCCAGCTCAAACCGGTTCTGCTCGATGCCGGGAAGGCCCGCGATCCTCAGGCCGGGGCGGCCGGCGGAACCTGCTTTTGCGGCTCTTTTCCGAGCTCCTTGAGCACGGCACCCGCCTCCCGGAAGGCATGATTGCCGACCGGCACGCCGCAGTAGATTGCTTGCTGGAGGATGATCTCCTTGATGTCGTCGGACGAAAGGCCGCCTTCGACCAGCGCCGCCCGCACATGCATGCGGAATTCTTCCCATCTGCCGATGGCCATCATGGTGCCGATGACCAGGATGCGGCGCACGCGCTCGTCGAAATGTGATCGTGTCCAGATCTCGCCCCATGCGCAGCGGGTGATGAAATCCTGAAACTCGGCATTGAAGGCGTTGCGGTCGGCATCAGCGCGATCGACCCACGCGTTTCCCAGGACTTTTCTGCGCGCCTTCGCGCCCTCTCGGTGGCGCTCCTGGTCGTCCATTGCCTCGCTCCGCGTGTCAGAGGACAGGAGTCAAGAGTCGGGCGGCAGGCGTCAAGAATCGGGCTCGATTCCTGACTCCTGACGCCTGAGCCCTGACCACCTGGAAAGCAGAAATTCCAGCACCGCATTGGTGTAGGCCTCGGGCTGCTCGATATTCGACAGATGTGCGGCGTCAAGCAGCGCAAACCGTGCCCCTGCAATGTGCTTGCTGATGTACTCGTTGGCCTCGGGAGGCGTCGCCGGGTCATGCCTTCCGGCGATAACGAGGGTCGGGGCGCTGACCCTGGGCAGGAGCTCGCGGTGGTCCATGTCGCGAACAGCCGCTCCGCAGGCGAGGTAGCCTTCGAGCGGCGTGGCCGCGAACATGTCCTGCACGCGCGCAACCACTTGCGGCGCGCGTTCCCGGAAGCCGCTGGTGAACCAGCGCTCCATGTTCGCCGCGGCAAAGCCAGCGATGCCGTTCTCGCGTACGAGCCGCAGCCGCTCGTTCCACGCGCTTTTGTCGGGAAAGTAGCTCGACGTATTGGTCAGCACGAGCCGCTCGATGCGGGAAGGAGCGTTCGCGCCCAGCCACTGGCCGACCATGCCGCCCATCGAGAGGCCGCACCAGCTGGTTTTCTCGATACCGAGAGCATCCAGCACGGCAAGCACGTCTCGGCCGAGCCGCTCCATCGAGTAGGGCCCTGCCGGTACGCCCGATTGACCGTGCCCGCGCCGGTCGTATCGCACGAGCCGGAAGTGCTGCGTGAATGGGGCGACCTGGCCATCCCACATGTGGAGCGTGGTGCCGAGCGAGTTCGAGAGCATGAGCACGGGCGCTCGTTCCCTCCCTTCCACTTCCACATGGATCGGACAGCCGTCGGCGTCGATCACTGGCATTGGGTTTTCTCCAGTTGAAGATCAGCGTTTGCCGGTGCGTCCGTGCAGCGGCCCGACGATGCGGTCGATGAATGTCTGGGCAGCGCCTTGGTAACCCATTGGCTCAAACAGCCTGGCGAGCTCGCCGATGCTGAGGCTGAGCGTGACCTGCTCGTCTTCAGCGAGGACCTCCTGGAGATCGCGTTTGGTGGCGGAGGCCTTGCGGCTTGCCTCCTCGATGATCCTGTGGGCCTCAGGCCTGCCGATCTTGGCTGCGAGTGCGGATGCGACGGCCTCGGCCATGATGAGCCCGCGCGTTCCTTCGAGATTGGCGCGCATGCGTTCGCCGTCGATTTCCATGCCGTGGGCGATATCGGCAATGGCATGGAGGGCCCCCGACGTGATCAGGGCAAGCGCTGGCAATATCGACCCTTCGGTCTGCCAGCTGCCGAGTCCGTGCTCATGTTCCTGCACCTGGGCGGCAAAGATCGTCGCCGCAAGATTGGGCGCCATCGTCGCGGCGGCGAGCGCCACGCCAGCCGAGGTAGGATTGCGCCTGTGCGGCATGGCCGAAGAGCCACCACGACCCGGCACCGCGGGTTCAAAAGCTTCTGCCACGTCGGTCTGCATCAAGAGTGAAACGTCGCGCGCGATCTTGCCGCAGGTACCGGTGAGGATCGCCAAGACCGAGGCGACTTCGGCCAGGCGATCGCGATGGCCGTGCCAGGGCGCGTCGGGAAGCGAGAGATCGAGCAAGGCTGCGAGCCGCTCGGCGACATCCAATCCTCTGTCACTGAGCGCTGCGAGCGTGCCGGCTGGGCCGCCGAACTGGAGCACCAGCGCCTCGCGGCGCAACCGTCGCAGTCGCTCGCGCGAGCGCGCCAGCGCCGCTGCATAGCCCGCGAGCTTGAGGCCGAACGGCATGGGCAAGGCATGCTGCATCCAGGTCCGCCCGACAGTCGCCGTCCGCCGCTGGCGCCCGGCGAGGGCGGCAAATCCCTCAATGGCGCGGTCGAGGTCGGTCATCAGAGCATCGATCGCGGCCTTGAGGTCGAGCACTAGCGAGGTATCGATGACGTCCTGACTGGTCGCGCCCCAGTGCACGTAACGCGCGGCGGTCGGATCGGCTTTTGCGACCACCGCGGTGAGCGCCGCAATCAGGGGAATGGCGACATTGCCGGCGAGGGCGGCCTCTTGCCCGAGCGTTGCGAGGTCAAATTGCTCGGCACGCGCCGCGCTTGCGATCGCATCGATGGCATGCACCGGAACCATGCCCAACGCGGCCTGCGCGCGCGCCAGCGCAACCTCGAAATCGAGCATGCGCTGCACGCGCGCCCGATCGGCCAGAATCTCGCGCATGCCGGCGCTCGAAAACATCGGCGTGAGGAAGGAAGCGGGGGGAGCGGATTGGTCATGGCGGGCCCGAAGCGCACCTCTAGCCCGCCGCCGGCCGGTCGCCAACCCCCCGGCGCTGTCTCATGGGGTCATCGCAAAAGCACTTTCCCCCTTGCCTGCCAAAGCTTTATATCGGGCTGTCAAAAGATGGAGAAGTTTGATGGCGATGACCATGAATGGGCAGGTCCAGCTTCCCGCCAGCAGGGATGTGGTCTGGGCGAAGCTCAACGATCCCGAAGTGCTCAAGAACTGCATTCCCGGCAGCGAGCAGCTCGACAAGATCGCGGAGAACGAGTTCCAAGCCATCGCCACGGTGAAAGTCGGACCGGTCAAGGCGCGCTGGAAGGGCAAGGTGAGGCTTTCAGATCTCGATCCGCCGAACAGCTATCGCATTTCCGGCGAAGGCGAGGGTGGCGTGGCGGGTTTTGCGAGAGGGGGAGCCAAGGTGTCACTCTCCGACAAGGACGGTGGCACGCTTCTCACTTATGACGTCGAAGCGCAGATCGGCGGCAAGCTGGCCCAACTCGGGCAACGTCTCATCAACAGCGCGGCAAAGAAGACCGCAGACGATTTCTTCGTGAAATTCGCCGCGGCGGTGGCTGCCGCCCCCTGATCATTGGACCTTCCACCGCTGATCCGGATGCGGCAAATCGGGTCGTGCCATGCCCGAACCGATCCGACGCAGTCGGCCTCGTTGCAACCCCGAATGCCCTTGACCCGTTGCGCAATGGCAGTTCAGGGTTGACTTGTTCCCGTCCACGTCCGCAAAATCGTGCCGATTTGAACGGATTCAGCCGCCGGAATTCGGTAGTCGACGCGAAAAACGAGACCTTTGACCGCAATTTGAGGAGGTAAAGCCATGTCCGCCGTCGCCCTGACGGTGAACGGCAAAGCCGTCACCGGTGATGTCGACCCGCGCACCCTACTGGTGCAGTTCCTGCGCGAGAACCTGCGGCTCACCGGCACGCATGTCGGCTGTGATACTTCCCAATGCGGTGCCTGCGTCGTGCATGTGAACGGCAAGGCCGTCAAAGCGTGCACCGTCTTCGTCTGGCAGATCGAAGGCGCGGATGTTCTGACCATTGAAGGCCTCGCGGATCCGAATGGCCCGCTCCATCCCATGCAGGAAGCCTTCCGCGAGCATCACGGGCTGCAATGCGGCTATTGCACCCCTGGCATGATCATGACTGCCGTGGACATGGTTTACCGCAAGGGCCACGAGCTCGACGACCCGACCATTCGACACGAGCTCGAGGGCAATCTCTGCCGCTGCACCGGCTACCACAACATCGTCAAGGCCATCGCGGCCGGTGCCAAGGCCATGGAGAAGGGAAGCAAGCCCGCCGCCTGAAGCATCATCCCGAAAAGTTGACAAAGGCGTCACCGGGGAAGGAGACCGTCATGGGCGCAACCGGAATCGGCGCGCCGGTGCGCCGCAAGGAAGACCAGCGCTTCATTACCGGTAAAGGCCACTACACCGACGACATCAATCGTCCGGGGCAGAGCTACGCCTATTTCCTCCGCTCTCCCCACGCCCACGCCAAGATCAAGAACATCGACGCCGCCGCCGCTACCGCGATGCCGGGCGTCCTCGCGGTGCTCACCGGCGCCGATCTCTCCGCCGACAAGATCGGCAACCTCATCTGCGGCTGGATGATCACTTCCAAGGACGGCTCGCAGATGAAGATGGCGCCACATCCGGCAATTGCACAGGGCAAGGCGAATTTCGTTGGCGATACGGTTGCAGTGGTCATTGCCGAGGCGCTGGCGCAGGCGGCCGATGCCGCAGAGAAGATCCATGTCGATTATGACGTGCTGCCCGCGGCGGTCGACGCCGCGCAAGCACAGGCAAGCAAGGCGCCGCAAATCCACGCCGTCGCTCCCAATAACACCATCTATCAGTGGCACCTCGGCGATGCGTCGGCCGCCGACGCTGCAATCAAGTCGGCAAAGCACGTCACCAGGCTCGACCTCATCAATAATCGCCTGGTGCCGAATGCGATCGAGCCGCGCGCCGCCATCGCTGAATATGACTCCGGCTCGCAGAGCCTCACGCTCTGGAACACGACGCAGAACCCACATGTCGCGCGGCTCGTGATCTCGGCATTCGTAGGCATGGCGCCGGAGCACAGGCTGCGCGTGATAGCGCCCGATGTGGGCGGCGGCTTCGGCTCCAAGATTTTCATCTATCCGGAGGAGGTGGTCTGCCTTTGGGCAGCGCGCAAGATCGGTCGGCCGGTGAAATGGGTGTCGGGACGCTCGGAGGCATTCCTCGCCGATGCTCATGGCCGCGATCACGTCACGCACGCAGAAATGGCGTTCGACGGCGACGGCAGGATCATGGGCTTGCGCGTCAAGACGATTGCCAATCTCGGTGCCTATATGTCGACGTTCTCGTCGTCGGTTCCGACTTATCTCTATGGCACGCTGCTGTCGGGCCAATACGCCATCCGGGCGATCTATTGCGAAGTCGACGCGGTCTATACCAACACCGCGCCGGTCGACGCCTACCGCGGGGCCGGACGTCCGGAGGCGACCTTCGTGGTCGAGCGGCTCGTGGAAGTCGCCGCGCGCGAGATGGGCATGGATCCCGCCGATTTGCGCAGAAAGAACTTCATCAGCCATTTCCCCCATCAGACGCCCGTGATCATGAGCTACGACGCCGGCGACTATCACGCGTCGCTCGATAAGGCTTTGAAGATTGCCGACTATGGCGGTTTGGAGAAGCGCAAGCGCAAATCCGCGCGCCGTGGCAAGCTGCGCGGGCTCGGCTTCTCGACCTACATCGAAGCCTGCGGGATTGCACCGAGCCAAGCCGTCGGCTCTCTCGGTTGCGGCGTAGGCCTGTGGGAATCAGCCGAGGTGCGGGTCAATCCCACGGGTACGGTCGAAGTCCTTACCGGCTGTCATGCGCACGGCCAGGGCCATGAGACGACATTTGCCCAGGTCGTCTCCGACCGGCTCGGCATTCCGATCGACCATGTCAGCGTGCTGCACGGCGATACCGATAAGGTGCAGTTCGGCATGGGCACCTACGGCTCGCGCTCGGGGGCGGTCGGTATTTCCGCGCTGGTCAAGGCGCTTGACAAGATCGAGGCCAAGGCGAGGAAAGTAGCCGCCCATCTCTTGGAAGCTGCAGAAGGCGATATCGTGTTGCAGGATGGAAAGTTCGCCGTCGGCGGCACCGACAAATCCATCGCCTGGAGCGACGTCGCGCTCAACGCCTATGTCGCCCATAAGTTTTCCGGGCAGGAGATCGAGCCGGGTCTCAAGGAGGGTGCCTTCTATGACCCGACCAATTTCACCTTCCCGGCCGGCTGTCACATCTGCGAAGTGGAGGTGGATGCGCAGACGGGAGAAAGCGAGATAGTGGCCTGGACCGCGGTCGATGATTTCGGCACGGTCATCAATCCGATGATCGTCGAGGGCCAAGTCCATGGCGGCATTGCCCAAGGCGTGGGCCAGGCCCTGCTCGAATGCGCGATCTACGACAAGGACGGCCAGCTCGTGACCGGGTCGCTCATGGATTACTGCATGCCCCGAGCCCATGATTTGCCGGTGCTCAAGGTCGACACGACCGAGACGCGATCACCGTCCAATCCGCTCGGCATCAAGGGCTGCGGCGAGGCGGGTGCGATCGCGGCACCGGCCGCGGTCATCAATGCTCTTACGGATGCGATCGGCACCGAGAGATTGCCGATGCCTGCCACCGCGCAGGCGATATGGCGGTCATTGCAGGAGACTATCGCGAGTCCGCAGCAACACTGATAGGAACTTCAAATCCACCGCACCAACAACAGGCAAGAAGCGGCATAGGAGATCACGATGTACGCATTCACCCAACACCGGCCGGCGACGCTGCGGCAGGCGGCAAGCCTGCTCGCCAAGCAGGAGGAGGCAAAGCTTCTCGCCGGTGGGCACACCTTGATTCCGACCATGAAGCTGCGGCTCGCCGGGCCAAAGCACCTCATCGATCTCTCCAAGATCGAAGGCTTGACGGGAATCGAGATGACTGGCCGCTCGCTGACGATCGGTGCAATGACGCCCCACGTCGAGGTCGCGACCTCCCCAGTGGTCAAGGAGAATATTCCGGCGCTGGCCGAGCTCGCCGGCAAGATCGGAGATCCCGCGGTCCGCCATCGCGGCACCCTCGGCGGCTCGGTCGCCAACAACGACCCGAATGCGGATTATCCGGCAGGCGTGCTTGGCCTCGGCGCCACCATTATCACCAACAAGCGCCGCATCCATGCCGACGAGTTCTTCAAGGGCCTGTTCGAGACCGCCCTCGAGCCCGACGAGATCATCAGCAAGGTGCAGTTCCCGAAGGTCAACAAGGCGGCTTAT
Organism: uncultured Alphaproteobacteria bacterium; assembly: GCA_963820365.1. Classification (GTDB taxonomy): domain Bacteria; phylum Pseudomonadota; class Alphaproteobacteria; order Rhizobiales; family Xanthobacteraceae; genus VAZQ01. The sequence goes on from CAWFZR010000023.1 coordinate 75,016, forward strand.
GTCAAATTCCCAAATCCTGCCTCCCGCTATGCGCTGGTCGGCGTGTTCGTGTCGAAGCGCAGCTCGGAGATCAGAGTCGCCGTCACCGGGGCGGGCGCGAACGGCGTATTTCGCGTCACCGCGTTCGAGGAGGCGCTCAAGAAGCGCTTCGGGGCCAAATCGCTGGAAGGAATGACGGTGCCGGCCGACGGCATGGCGAGCGACATTCACGGCAGCGCCGAGTACCGCGCCCACCTCATCGGCGTGCTCGCGCGCCGGGCAGTTGCCGCGGCGGTGGCCTGACAGGAAACTCATCGTTGGCGCTTGCGATGGTGCGGCCGAGTAATCTGCGCAGTGTACCGATCACGCCGGGCGCGCGGTGCGGGCGTCCTTGATCGCGCGCCAGACCCGGTAAGGCGTGGCCGGCATGTCCAAGTGACGAATGCCGAACTCGGAGAGCGCATTCGCGATGGCATTCATGACCGACGTGAGCGAGCCGGCGCAGCCGGCTTCGCCGCAGCCCTTGACGCCGAGCACGTTCGTGGTCGCCGGCACCGGGTGATTGACGACCTCGACTTGCGGCGAATCAAGCGCGCGCGGCAGCGCATAGTCCATGAATGAGCCGGTCAGGAACTGACCGTCTCCGTCGTAGACCGTCATCTCCATCAACGCCTGACCGATCCCCTGGATCACCCCGCCGTGGAGCTGGCCTTCGACGATCAGTGGATTGATCACGGTGCCGAAGTCGTTCACCGACGCGTATCTCGCGATCTCGATCACGCCGGTGTCGGGGTCAAGCTCGACTTCGCAGACATGGCAGCCATTGGGGAAGGTGGCAGCTCCCGGCCCGTCGCTCACGTGGCGGACATCGAGGCTCGATGGAGCTCCGTCCGGCAGCTTGATCCCCGAGCGCAGCTTCTCCGCGAGCTCCATGATTGCGACCGATCGGTCAGTGCCGGCGATGACAAAACGACCCTGGCTGAACTCGATGTCGCTGACTGCCGCCTCGAGCACGTGCGAGGCAATCCGCTTGCCCTGATCGATCACCTTGCCGGCAGCTTCGACAATGGCGGTGCCGCTATGCATGATCGATTTCGAGCCGCCGGTGCCGCCGCCCGTAAGCAGCTCGTCACTGTCGCCTTGGCGAAGGCGAATGCGCTCGAAAGGAATGCCGAGTTTTTCGCTCAGCACCTGCGCAAACGGGGCGGCATGACCTTGTCCGTAATCAAGTGTGCCGGTGATGATGGTCACGGTGCCGTCCGCCTCGAAGCAGATACCGCCCATCTCCTTGCTCGGAGGTGCGGTGACTTCGAGAAAGCTGCCGATGCCGAGCCCGCGTAATTTTCCGCGCTTGCGGCTCTCGCGCTTCCTGCGCGCAAACCCCTTGATGTCGGCGACTTCAAGCGCATGCTTGAGCACTCCCGGGAAATCCCCGCTGTCGTAGGTGCTCCCGGATGCGGTCTTGCGCGGCAGCTCGCGCGGCTTGATTTGATTGCGCCGGCGCAGCTCGAGACGGTCGATCTCCATCTCCTCGGCGGCGACGTCGATCAGCCGCTCCATATAGTAATTTCCCTCCGGACGGCCGGCGCCGCGATAGGCGGAAACGTGCGTGGTGTTCGTGAACACGCATTTGGTCGAGACCTCGATCAAAGGGGTGCGATAGACGCTCTGCACATTCCGCACGGCATTGAGAGTGGAAGGCATCGGTGCGACGTGGGAGAGGAAGGCGCCCATATTGCCAAAGCTTGTGATGCGCACTGCCAGAAAGCTGCCGTCGGCGTCGAGTGCGAGCTCGGCGGTAAGCTCGTGGTCGCGGCCATGGCTATCCGAGACGAAGCTTCCAGATCGCTCGTCGGTCCATTTGATCGGACGGCCGAGAGCGCGCGCGGCGTGCAACACACAGACATATTCTGGAAACGGTGCCGCTTTCATGCCGAAGGAGCCGCCGACATGGCCGGTCAAGATGCGAACCTGCTTCGGCTCGACCTTGAGAATGTCCGCTATGCTGCCCTTCATGCCGAACGCGCCCTGGCTGGGCACATGCAGGGTAAAGCGCCCGCTCGCCCCGTCATAGACACCGACCGCCGACCGCGGCTCCATGGCATTGACGACCACGCGGCTGTTGACGAGCTTGAGCCGCGTGACATGCGTCGCCTTGGCAAAGGCGGCGGCGACCGCATCGGCGTCACCGTAATGGTAATCGAGCGCGATGTTTCCGGGTGCCTCCTCATGCAGAAGCGGGGCCCCCTGACGGGTTGCCTCTTGCGGCCTTACCACTGCAGGCAGCGGATCGATCTCGACCTCGACGGCCTCGGCCGCGTCCTTCGCCTGCAGCAGCGTCTCGGCAACGATGAACGCAATCGGGTCGCCCACGAAGCGGACCTTGTCGGTCGGCAATGCCGGCCGCGGCGGCCTCTTCATGGGCGTTCCGTCGCGGTTGTTGAATGGCACGATGCATTTGAGGGTGCCGTATCCGGCAAGGTCGGCGCCGGTATACGCACCGAGCACGCCGGGCATTTGGCGCGCAGCCGATGGGTCGATGCGCTTGATGACGCCGTGGGCGATGCGACTGCGGACGATCACCGCATGGGCTTCGCCTGCAAGCTTCACGTCATCGGTGTAGGATCCCGCGCCACGCACCAAAATCGGATCTTCGGTGCGAGTCACGGGCTGACCGATGCCGAATTTCATCAAGGCCAGGCGGTGGGGGTCGTTCTGAAGATTCATGAACTAAGGCAGCGCGTTGCTCGATGAGATGCCGAAATCCCGCGGGCTGTCATTGCCCTCTCGATGACGAAGCTCGCTTCACCCGTCGCGCAGCGACGCAGCCGCGAATTGGACTGGAATAGAGGACGCAAGCCCGCCCGACAAGGACATCGTGCCGCGCCATGCATGCCAAGCGGATCTGTTGCGCGGGACGCCCGCATGGGTACACTCGCTCCGATAGTGGATTTGAACATCCCGCTGCCGTCGAGCCGGATGGGATGGCTTCGGCGCGGAAGGAAGGAATTCGATGACGGACGAGGGCCGGGCGACCGGCAGCCTCGACCCTGCGCATGGTGAAGGGTCGCAGCCGCGGTCGCGGTGGGGCCGGCGGTCATTGCCCGGCCAGCCACGTCACGATGACGCGCGGGGAGACTCCCGTCATCCGGTGCCGACCTATGCCGCGCTCGACCTCGGCACCAACAACTGCCGCTTGTTGGTCGCGCGTCCGGCGGGAGACAGCTTCCGCGTGATCGATGCGTTCTCCCGCATCATCCGATTGGGCGAGGGAGTTTCGAGATCCGGCCGCATCAGCGAAGCCGCGATCGAACGTGCCGTGGAGGCGCTTGCAGTTTGTCGAGACAAGATGCGCAACCGCGGGGTGATGCGAGCGCGATTGATCGCGACCGAAGCGTGCCGCGCCGCGGAAAACGGCATTGAGTTTCGCGCTCGAATCGCCGAGCAGGTCGGCCTCGATCTCGAGATCATCGACCGAGAGACCGAGGCGACGCTCGCGGCAACCGGCTGCACGCCCCTGATGGATCCGCATGCCGACGGCGTGATTCTGTTCGATATCGGCGGCGGCTCCTCGGAATTGGTCCGGCTCGATCGCTCGCCGGCCTGCCGGCGAGGTCCTCCGCCGCCGAAGATCAAAGCGTGGATTTCGCTCCCGCTCGGGGTGGTCACGCTGGCCGAGCGTCACGGAGGACACGTGGTCACGCCCGAGATCTATGCCGCGATGATTGCGGAGGTCACGGCTTTCGTCAGCCGCTTCGGGGCCGAGCATGGCGGGCGCAGCGCCGGTCACCTTCACCTTCTCGGCACATCGGGCACGGTGACGACCATCGCCGGAGTTCATCTCGAGCTGCGACGCTACGAGCGCCGCCGCGTCGACGGATGCTGGATGGCCAACGACGAGGCGACGCGCGTCATCGAGCGGCTGCTCGCCATGAGCTACGAGGATCGTGTCGCCAATCCGTGCATTGGCGCCGAGCGTGCCGATCTCGTCCTCGCCGGCTGTGCAATTCTGGATGCGATCCGCGCGGTGTTCCCGTGTCGACGCCTGCGGGTGGCCGACCGCGGGCTGCGAGAAGGCATGCTGGTGCAGATGATGCGCGAGGACGGCGTCTGGGACAAGGAAGCGAGAGCGTCTTGAAGGTGCGGGTCGGATCGGGACGCTCGCTCTCCTCGAAGCTCTGGCTCGAGCGCCAGCTCAATGATCCCTATGTGGCGCGCGCGCGGCAGGCAGGCTTTCGCGCCCGTGCCGCCTTCAAGCTGATCGAGATCGACGACAAGCATCGCCTGCTCAAGCCGGGCGCCCGGCTGCTCGATCTCGGCGCGGCGCCCGGGAGCTGGAGCCAGGTAGCGGCCAAGCGTGTGGGTGCGGCGGAGGGGAGGGGACGTGTTCTTGGAATCGATCTTGTCGCCATGGCCCCGATACCGGGGGTCGAGTTCGTTCGTCTCGACTTTCTCGACGCGGGCGCTCCCGACGCCATCAAATCCCTGCTTGCCGGGCCTGCCGACGTGGTGCTTTCGGACATGGCGGCAAACGCCACCGGTCATCGCAGGACCGATCATCTCAGGATCATGGCGCTCGCCGAAGCCGCGGCCGAGTTTGCGTGCGAAGTGCTGGCGCCGGGCGGGACGTTGCTGTGCAAGGTGCTCCAGGGCGGCACCGAGGCCACGCTTCTCGCCGCGCTCAAGCGTGAATTTGCCGGCGTCAAGCACATCAAGCCGGCGGCGAGCCGCAGCGATTCGGCCGAGCTTTATCTGTTGGCAACGGGCTTTCGCAAAGGAGCAAGCCCGGCGCCGCGCGCAATCGAATGAAACCGCGAGCGTTTCGCCAACCTCTGCCGATCAACCAAGATACTTGACTCCGGCAAGTAATTGAACCAATGCTGCCGCCATGGCAGCTCCAGCCCCTCACGATGCGCAGCGCGTCGCCGCGGTGCGTCGCTTCAACCGCTTTTACACCCAGAATCTCGGCGTGCTGCAGCGCGGCTGGCTCGACAGCCCGTTCTCGCTGACCGAAGCGCGCGTGCTGTATGAGATCAAGCAGCGCGACCGCGCGACGGCGAGCGACATCGCCCGCGATCTTGGCCTCGATGCCGGTTACCTCAGCCGCATCCTGCGGCGATTTCACAACAGCGGGCTGATCCGCAAGAACGTCTCACCGGACGATGGTCGGCAAAGCTTCCTGTCGATGACCGCGCGCGGATGCAAGACCTTCGATCCGCTCGAAATGCGGACCGAGCGGCAGGTCGGCGCGGTGCTCGGCCGGCTGACCGTGTCGGAGCGGGATCATCTCATCTCGGCGATGCGCGCGATCGAGACGATGCTCGCGTCAGAACCGAAAGCGCAAAGCGACGTCAACCTCCGCCAGCCACGGCCCGGCGATCTCGGCTGGGTGGTCGCGCGGCACGCCGAGCTTTATGCCCGGGAATATGGCTGGGCAGAGAACTTCGAGGGCCTGTGCGCACAAATCGTTGCCGACTTCGTCAGCAAGTACGATCCGGAATGTGAACGCTGCTGGATTGCCGAAATGGACGGCCAAAATGTCGGATCGGTATTTCTGGTGAAGGATTCCGAGAAGGTCGCGCGCCTGCGCCTTCTGTTGGTGGATCCGGTCGCGCGCAGGCGCGGCCTTGGTACCCGCCTGACGGATGAATGCATTCGGTTCGCCCGTCAACGTCACTATCAAAGCATCACGCTCTGGACGCATCAGGTGCTCACCGCGGCGCGTCACGTCTACGAGCGCGCGGGCTTCCGGCTGACATCGAGCGAGACGCGGCGCAGCTTCGGCCAGAATGTCGTCAGCGAGCACTGGGATTTGGCGTTGTAGTCACTTGCAATAGCGCCAGCGATCTCCTGCGAGATGGTTGAGCGTTTTCGCGCTGCTCCCCGTTCCTGAACGGGCCTGCCTGGGAACGATGAGTATCCGTCATGTGCACGGGTCATCCGAGTTTCTGATCGGCCGCCTCGGTGGGACCAGGGCTGGGACTTGGCGTGCGCCGCGCCAGCTCGGCGCCGGCATCCGCCGGCATGCGCGCGAAGACAACGCAGGCGCATGCGGCGATCGCCGCGATGGTCAGGAAGGCCGGCTGGAAGTCGGCAGCCGTGATCGCCGAGTGGCCGCGAGCCCACAATGTCAGATCGACCACGAGTGCGCCGATCGCGACTTCGACGGAGATCGAGAGTTGCTGTGCAACTGCGACGAGCGAGGTCGCGCGGCTCATGCGGGGATAGTCCACATCGGCATAGGCGATGGTATTGAGGCTGGTGAATTCGAGCGAGCGGAAGAAGCCGCTGACGATCAGCACGGCAACGATCCAGGCGAATGATACGCCCGGCGTGAAGGTCGCACAGGCGGCCACCAGCGCCGCGCTGATCACCGCATTGACGGTGAGTGCGCGGCGAAATCCATGACGACGCAGGATGATGGGAATGACAGTCTTCATGCCCATGGCCCCGACAACGTTGGACAGCGTGATCAGCCCTGATTGAAATGCGGTGAGACCAAATCCGAGCTGCAGCAGGAGCGGCAGCAGGAAGGGCATGGCGCCAATGCCGGAGCGAAAGATGAAGCCGCCGACGATGGCGGCGCGTAGGGTCGGAATTGACAAGAGCGAGAGGTCGAGCACCGGGGCAGGGCTGCGCCGTGCATGCAGGACATAGGCGTAGCTCGCCGCCGCCCCGCCGGCCATGAGCGCCAGCACCAGCGGCAGCGGCAGGAAATCGAGCCCCAGCACCGAGCCGCCGAAGGCGAGGCCGCCGATGCCGAGGCCTGCAAGCACCATTCCGAGCGGGTCGAACGGATCGGGCGCCTGCGCCCTGACGTCCTCGATGAAGATCGTGGCGAGCACGATTCCGGCGATTCCGATCGGGATGTTGATCAAGAAAATCCAGTGCCACGAAATGTAAGTGGTGATGAAGCCACCGAGCGGCGGGCCGAGCAAAGGTCCGATCAGCGCCGGCAGCGTCACCCAGACCATGGCATTGATCAGCTCGCGCTTGTCCACGCTGCGCACGAGGATCAGGCGCGCGACCGGCGTCATCATCGCCCCGCCCATTCCCTCGACGATGCGCGCGAGAACGAACTGGGTGAGCGATGCCGAGATTGCGCAGCCGATCGAGCCAAGCATGAAGACGGCGATGGCGCCGCGAAATACCGTGCGTGCGCCGAAATCGATCGGCGGTCCAGCCGCTCACCGGGATGAAGACGGCGAGCGAAAGCAGATAGGAGGTGACGGCAAGCTTGAGGGTGAGGGGGCTGGTGCCGATGTCACGGGCGATCGCAGGCAGCGAAGTCGCAATGACCGTGGAATCCATGTTCTCCATGAACAGAGCGACCGCCACGGTCAGCGGCACGATGCGCTTCGTCACCATCAATATGACCGACCTCCCCCGGGGCGGCCATTGTGCGGGAAAAGTTGCCGCTTACATAGGGGAAGCATTCGATCGGAGCATCGGGCAATGATCTACATCCTGGCAGCCCTCCTTCCGCCGCTCGGACTTCTGCTGAACGGACAGCCGTTCGCGGCCATCTTGAACCTTATCCTGATCGTGCCCTGCCTCGTCTTCGGGCTGGTCTTTCAGCCGCTTCTGCTCGTTCCGTCGCTGCATGCCGTCATCGCGGTGTACATGAAGCGTGAGGACCGCAAGCATCAAGAGCTGGTGGACGCGATCGAGCGACACGGTCCTCCGCCGGGCTGGCGCCCCTGACCATCAGCATTCTCATCGTGGTGCAGGCTGGTTCCGGTCGTCGTTCCGACTGGGTTCCTCCTGCTCCCGCGGGGATCGCGCCAAGGAGCTAGGATTTCGTCGGAACACGTGCTAACGACCGGCGCCAACCCAAAACGGGTCATCGAGTGACGCGCGAAACCGCCGCTTCGCCGTAGTGTCGGCTATTCATATGTTCGGAGCTGGCGTCGATTCCCGCAACCACGACTGGATTGGCTCGACTTGGGGATAACTGGATTTGGGCGATTGGACGATGGACCTCACCTCCAACGGAAAGCTGCGCGAAGCACTCACGTTCGACGACGTCCTGCTGCGGCCGGGCCTGTCCGAATTGTTGCCGTCCGACGTCGACATCCGCACCCGCATCACGCGCGAGATCGTGCTCAACATCCCGATCGTCGCCTCGGCCATGGACACGGTAACCGAGGCCAAGATGGCCATTGCGATGGCGCAGGCGGGGGGGCTCGGCGTCATTCACCGCAATCTCGAGCCCGAGCAGCAAGCAGCGCAGGTCCGCCAGGTCAAGAAATTCGAGTCCGGCATGGTGGTGAATCCTCTCACCATCGCGCCCGATGCCACGCTCGCCGATGCGCTGGCCCTGATGAAGGACCATGGCATATCGGGCATTCCGGTGGTGGAGGGCGGCGGCAACGGCAGAGCGGGCAGGCTCGTCGGCATTCTCACCAATCGCGACGTGCGCTTCGCCGACGATCCCCGTCAGACGGTCGCCGAGCTGATGACGCGGGAGCGCCTCATCACGGTACGCGAAGGCGTGAGCCAGGACGAAGCCAAGCGTCTTCTCCACGCCCATCGCATCGAGAAGCTGCTCGTGGTCGATGACCAGTATCGCTGCGTCGGGCTCATCACCGTGAAGGACATGGAGAAAGCGGTCGCCAATCCGCACGCCTGCAAGGACGAGCAAGGCAGGCTGCGGGTTGCCGCCGCGACCACGGTCGGGGAAAAGGGATTCGACCGAACCGGATGCCTCATCGATGCCGGCGCCGATCTGGTGGTGGTCGACACCGCGCATGGCCATTCCCGCTCGGTGCTCGAAGCCGTGACCCGCATCAAGCGATCGTCCAATGCCGTGCAGGTGGTCGCCGGCAACATCGCTACCGCGGAGGGAGCGCAGGCGCTGATCGATGCCGGCACGGACGCGATCAAGGTCGGCATCGGTCCGGGCTCGATCTGCACCACTCGCATCGTCGCCGGCGTCGGCGTGCCGCAGCTCACCGCGATTATGGATGCGGTCGAAGTGGCGCGTAAGAGCGGCATTCCGGTCATCGCCGATGGCGGAATCAAATATTCGGGTGATCTCGCCAAGGCGCTTGCTGCCGGTGCCGCCTGCGCCATGGTCGGCTCCCTTCTCGCCGGCACCGACGAGACCCCGGGCGAGGTGTTCCTCTATCAGGGGCGCACCTACAAGACCTATCGCGGCATGGGTTCCGTGGGCGCCATGGCACGCGGCTCGGCCGATCGCTACTTCCAGCAGGATATCAAGGACACGCTCAAGCTGGTGCCCGAAGGCGTGGAGGGCCAGGTGCCCTACAAGGGACCCGCGGCAACCGTGCTGCATCAGCTCGCCGGCGGGCTGCGCGCCGCCATGGGCTATGTGGGCGCGCGCACGCTGGCGGAGTTTCACGACAAGGCCGAGTTCGTTCGCATCTCGGGCGCCGGCATGCGCGAGAGCCACGTGCACGACGTCACCATCACGCGCGAGAGCCCGAATTATCCCAGCCGGGCGTGACGGGCCGGTCCAGTTTCGAAATTCCAAAGGGCGGGTTTTGTCCGGAAGCGTAACCCGCCGTTCCATCGGCGCATGGCGGATTACGCTGCGCTGATCTAATCCGCCCTGCGAGCTGATCGAGGAAAATCCATGTCGATCCAGGCCGTCCTTCTTCCGCTCTTTGTCGAGGTGACGCTCACCTTCGTCCTGTTGGCGTGGATGGCGTACCTGCGCACCGCCTCGGTCACCAGCGGCGTGGTCAAACCGCGTGACATCGCGTTACGGGAACCGAACTGGCCGTCGCGACCGACCCAGGTCGCCAACGCATTCCACAACCAGCTCGAGCTGCCGGTTCTTTTCTACGTGCTGACGATACTTGCCTGGATCACCCGTCATGCCGACTATCTGTTCGTCGTGATGGCGTGGATATTCGTGGCTCTTCGCCTCGCTGCATGCATTCATCCACATGACCGGCAATGATGTGCGCCGGCGCGGTCGGCGTTTTCATCGTCGGCGCAATCGTGCTCGCGCTGATGTGGCTCATCTTCACGTTTCGCATTCTGCTTGGGCTTGGATGACGCCCGGCGCCCGCCTTTCTGCGGCCATCGAGGTCATCGCCGATATCGATGCGCGGCGGCGTCCCGCGGCCGACGCGCTCAAGGACTGGGGCCTGTCGCACCGCTTCGCCGGCTCGGGCGACCGCGCGGCGATTGCCGGGTCTCGTCTTCGACGCGCTGCGCCGGCGCGCTTCGAGCGCCCACGTCATGGGCGAGGAGAGCCCGCGCGCGGTCATGCTGGGCATGCTGCGGCTCGAGCGCAAGCTGACTGGCGAGGCTATCGCGGCCTTGCCGATGGCGCGCGCTTTGCGCCCGCGCCGCTGAGCGCGCAGGAGCGGTCGCGGCTCGAGGCGCGCCGATTTGCAAGGCGCGCCGCGCATGGGTAGCGGGCGACTATCCGCAATGGCTGGATCCGCATCTTGCCCGGGCATTCGGCGAGGAGCGCACCGCGGAGGGTGCGGCGCTGGCGAGCCGCGCGCCGCTCGATCTGCGCGTCAACACGCTCAAGGCGGATCGCGACAAGGCAGCCGCCGCGCTTGCCATCTCGACGCGCATGCCGACGCGCTGGTCGCCGTTCGGATTGCGCATCAGGCTAGGAGCCGAGGCCAAGAACCCTGCGATCCATGCCGAGCCGGCATTCCTCAAGGGCATGATCGAGGTGCAGGACGAAGGATCGCAGCTTGCCGCTCTGCTGGCGGCGGCAAGGCCGGGCGAGCAGGTCATCGACCTTTGCGCCGGCGCCGGCGGCAAGACGCTGGTGCTCGCGGCGGCGATGGAAAATCGCGGGCAAATCTACGCAACCGATCCGCGACAAGCGCCGGCTCGCGCCGATCCACGCACGGATCGAGCGCGCCGGCATGCCACAACGTGCAGGTAAGCACGCCGAAGACGAAGGAGAATTTGCTCGCCGACTCGCAGAGCCGCGCCGATCTCGTCGCTGATCGATGCGCCCTGCACCGGCATCGGCACATGGCGGCGCAATCCCGACGCCAAGTGGCGGATGCGGCCGGGTGCGCTTGCAGTGCGGCTGAAGCGAGCAGGCTGCGGCGCTCGATCGCGCCGCCACGCTGGTGAAGCCGGGCGGCCGCATCGCCTATGTCACCTGCTCGCTGCTGGATGAGGAGAACGGCGATCAGGTGCGCGCATTCCTTGCCCGACAGCCGCGATTTGCGCTCGTGCCGCCGGGCCGAGTGGTCGAGCGCACTGGGCGAGCGCGCCTTCGTTTTTCGCCGTGCCGTGCTGATGTCGCGAGGAGGGGCTGCTGATGACGCCGCGCCGAACGGACACCGATGGTTTCTACGTGTCGCTCATGGTCAAGCAGGGGCTTGGCTAGGTTGGGGGCTTTGCCGAGGCGAAGCTTGACCCGGGACGCCGCCGCCCGCACATAGATGGCGATGGCCCTCGTCGATTCTCCCTCTGTGCCCGCGGCCGGCTCCGAGCCGTCGGCGCCGACTGCGCTGGGCGCCACGACAAGATTCTCATTGTCGATCTCGGCTCGCAGGTGACCCAGCTGATCGCCCGGCGCGTGCGCGAGGAGAAGGTCTATTGCGAGATCGTGCCGTTCCATCGGGCCGGGGAGGCGTTCGCAGGCGATGCGGCCGAAAGGCGTGATCCTCTCGGGCGGCCCCGCCTCGGTGCTCGACGAGGATGCGCCGCTTCGCCCCGCCGCGATCTATGAGGCGGGCGTTCCGGTGCTCGGCATCTGCTACGGCGAGCAGGCAATGGCGCAGCAGCTCGGCGGCGTGGTCGAGGGCGGGCATCACCGCGAATTCGGCCGCGCCGAGGTGCTGGTGACCGACGCCGTCTCCGTTGTTCGAGGGCGTGTGGCGGAAGGGCGAGCGCTATCCGGTCTGGATGAGCCACGGTGACCGTGTCACCCGGCTGCCGCCGGCTTCCGCGTGGTCGGCACGTCGCCGAATGCGCCGATCGCCATGATCGCCGACGAAGAGCGCAGGTTCTACGCCACCCAATTCCACCTCGAAGTGGTGCATACGCCCGCACGGCGCGGCGCTGCTGCGCAATTTCGTGCGCAACGTCGCCGGCTGCCGGGGCGACTGGACCATGCGCGCCTTCAAGCAGGAGGCGATCGAGAAAATCCGCAGCGCAGGTCGGCAAGGGCCGGGTGATCTGCGGTCTCTCCGGCGGCGTCAACTCCGCGGTCGCCGCGGTGCTGATCCACGAGGCGATCGGCGAGCAGCTCACCTGCGTGTTCGTCGACCACGGCCTGCTGCGGCTCGCCGAGGCCGAGAAGGTGGTGCGCGCTGTTCCGCGGCAGCTACAATATTCCGCTCGTGCACGTCGAAGCCGAAGAAGCTTTCCTGCACGCGCTCGCCGGCGTCGCCGATCCCGAGCGCAAGCGCAAGACCATCGGCAAGCTCTTCATCGACGTATTCGAGCGCGGAAGCGAAGAAGACTGGGCGGCGCCGATTTCCTCGCGCAGGGCACGCTCTATCCCGACGTGATCGAGAGCGTGTCGTTCACCGGCGGGCCCTCGGTCACCATCAAGTCGCACCACAATGTCGGCGGCCTGCCCGAGCGGATGAACATGAAGCTCGTCGAGCCCTTGCGCGAGCTGTTCAAGGACGAGGTGCGTGCGCTCGGTCGCGAGCTCGGCCTGCCCGAGGCTTTCGTCGGCCGGCATCCGTTTCCCGGGTCCCGGTCTCGCCATCCGCTGCCCCGGCGAGATCACGCGCGAGAAGCTCGACGTCCTGCGGCTCGCCGACGAGATCTACATCGAGGAGATCCGGCGCGCCGGGCTTTACGATGACATCTGGCAGGCCTTCGCCGTGCTGCTTCCGGTGCGCACCGTCGGCGTGATGGGCGACTATCGCACCTACGATCAAGTCGTGGCGCTACGCGCGGTGACCTCGACGGACGGCATGACGGCCGACTACTATCCCTTCGACATGAAGTTCATCGGTCACGTCGCAACCCGCATCATCAACGAAGTGAAGGGCGTCAACCGCGTGGTCTATGACGTGACGTCGAAGCCGCCAGGCACGATCGAGTGGGAGTGATGGAAATCACCCTGACCGGCCGCGCCGCGATCGTCACCGGCGGCAGCAAGGGTATCGGCTTGGCGGTCGCGACGCAGTTCGCCTCCTCGGGTGCCGACGTGGCAATCATGGCGCGCGGTCGCGAGGCGCTAGATCAGGCGATCAAGAGGGTTGGGGCGGCGGCAAAAGGCGCGTCGTGCGGCATTCAGGGCGACGTCGCCATCGCTGCCGACATAGACCGCGCTTACAACGAGGCGATGAAGGGGTTCGGCAAGATCGACATCGTCGTCAACAATGCCGGCACGTCGCGCACCGGTGCCTTCGAAGAATCACGGATGAGATCTGGCACGAGTCGACCTCGATCAGAAATTGTTCGCCGCCATCAGGCTCACCCGCCTGGTATGGCCGCAGATGAAGGAGCGGCGCTGGGGACGGATGATCAACGTGCTCAACATCGGGGCAAAGGCGCCACGGCCGAAGAGCGCGCCGACCTCCATCACCCGCGCAGCCGGCATGGCGCTGACCAAGGTGCTTGCCGGCGAAGGCGCGCCCACAACGTGCTGGTGAATGCACTGCTCGTTGGATTCATCGAAGCCGATCAGCATGTGCGTGCGCGGAGAGGCCGGTATTGCCCGTCGCCGATTACGTGAGTGCGCGCAGCCATGACATTCCGCTCGGTCGCATCGGGCAGGCCGAGGAATTCGCCAACATCGCCTGTTTTCTCGCATCCGAAGCCGGCATCCTATATCACCGGCACCGCCATCAATGTCGACGGCGGCCGTTCGCCCGTGGTGTAGCCATCAGTTGATCTTGAGATCGATTGCCTTGATGACGGGTGCCCAGCGAGAGATGTCAGCGCTCGATCACGGCGCGGAATTCCGCCGGCGAATTGCCGATCGGCTCCATCAGCTGAGTTGCGAGCTTTTCGCGGAGCCTCGGGAGCCTTGATGGCGTCCACGACCTCGTCGTGAATTTTCGCGTGATGATGGCCTGCGGCGTGCGGCCCGGCGCGATCAGGCCCATCCAGGCGTCGGCTTCCACGTCGATGCCGACTTCCTTGAGCGTCGGGATGTCGGGAAGCAGCACGGAGCGCTTCGCCGTAGAGACCGCGAGGATTTTCACATTGCCGGAGCCGACATGCGGCGTGACCGAGATCGCGGGCAGACAGGCCATTTGCACGTCGCCGCGCAGCAACGCGGTCATCGCCTGCGGCGAGATCGGATAGGGGACATGCACCAGCTTGCGTGCCGCTCTTGAGCGCGATCGCCTCCATCGGCAAGATGCGAGAGCGAGCCGTTGCCGATCGAGCCGAAATTGTACTTGCCGGGTTCGCGCTTGAGCAGCGCGACGAGTTCGGCGACGCTGTTGACCCCGAGGCTGGTATTGACCGCAAGCGCGCTCGGCTGCGTCACCAGCATGCGTGATCAGCGCAAGGTCCTTCGCCGGCTCATAGGGCAGCTTGGAGAACAGCAGGGTATTGATGGCGAGCGGGCCGCCGATCGGACGCCGATGGTGGCGCCGTCCGGCTCGGCCTTGGCGACTGCATCGGTGCCAGTATTGCCGCTCGCGCCCGGCTTGTTCTCGATCACGAATGGGGTGGCCGAGCTTGTGCTGCCAAGTGATCGGCGATCAGCCGTGCCACCATATCGGGGGTCGAGCCGGGGCCGAACGGCACGATGATCTTGACGGTCTTGCTGGGCCAATCCTGTGCCGGGGCCGAGCCGAGGCCAAGCCATAGTCCAAACAGCGCAAGCGCGAGCGATCTCATCGCAGCTCCATCCATTGCTGGACATCTCACTTCAAATAGCCACGCGCAACGTAGAGGCTCAAGCGCTGCGGGGGTCAAGCCTCAGCCCGATCTGAGATCAGCGGCACTAAAAAAGTCGACGGCTTGCCTCTGGACCTGCGATAGCCTCTACTGCGTTGCCAGGTGAGGCGGAGGATGCATGGGCCTTGCTATTCTTGTGGCCGGACTGGTTGCCTTCATCGGCGCCCATGTTTTCGTGACCATGCGAGCAGAGCGTGCTGCCGCGATCGCGCGCATCGGCGAGGGTCCATACAAAGGCATCTTTGCGCTGTTCTCCCTCCTGGGCCTCGTTTTGATCGGCTATGGTTTTGGACAATACCGGGCAACCGGCTGGATCGATATTTGGTATCCGCCGCGTTGGACCGATTACATCACCCAGTTTCTGATGTGGCCCGCGAGCATTTTCGTCGTCGCAGCTTACATTCGTGGCAATATCTGGCGCACGCTCAAGCATCCCATGCTAGTGGGCGTAAAGACTTGGGCGGTAGCGCACCTGATCTCCAATGGCGATCTCGGCTCGATCCTGCTGTTCGGCTCGTTTCTTGCCTGGGCCGTCTACGACCGCATCACCCTCAAGCGCCGAACCGATCCGGGCGCACCGCCGATCCCGGCCGGCGGACGCCGCAACGACATCATCGCATTCATCGTGGGACCGTGCTCTATCTCGCGCTGGGGCTTGTCTTCCATCCGCTGGTGATTGGCCACGCGGTGTTCGGCAGGCCGGCATTCTAGAGTTTCACCAATGTCTGCACAGGCCGAGATCAAGCGGCTGACCGCCCCCGACATCCGCGCCCGCAAAGCCGGCGAGCCCATCGTCTCGTCTCACCTCGTACCATGCCCACACCGCGCGCCTGCTCGATCGGCATTGCGACCTCATCCTCGTCGGCAACTCGCTCGGCATGGTCATGCATGGGCTCGAGACGACGGTGCCGGTCACCCTCGACATGATGATCCTGCAAGGGCTGGCCGTGATGCGCGGCTCGAGGCGCGCGCTGGTGGTGGTCGATATGCCGTTCGGTTCCTACGAGGCCTCAAAGGAGCAGGCCTTCCTGTCGGCGGCGCGGGTGATGAAGGAAACCGGCTGCGGCGCCATCAAGGTAGAAGGCGGCCGCCGCATGGCGGAGACCATCGCCTTCCTGGTGGAGCGCGGCGTCCCGGTGATGGGGCATATCGGCCTCACGCCCCAATCGATCAACACCATCGGCTCTTTTCGCGCGCAGGGGCGCGAGGAGACCCATTGGGCACCGATCGAGGATGATGCTCGCGCAGTCACCGAGGCAGGGGCCTTTTCGGTGGTCATCGAGGCAGTGGCCGAGCCGCTTGCGCGGCGCATCACGGCTGCGGTTGCGATCCCCACCATCGGTATCGGCGGCAGCGTCGCCTGCGACGGTCAGATCCTCGTGCTCGAGGACATGCTTGGGCTTTCGCCGCGGGTGCCGAAATTCGTCCAGCCGCTATGGCGAGCTCGGGCCTTCGATCGAATCCGCGGTCGCAGCCTATGCGGCCGATGTTCGCGCCCGCGCCTTTCCCGGTCCCGAGCATGTCTATCCCATGCGGTCGAAGGAAAAGTAGTCTGATCCGTCAGCGGCTTAACGCTCCAAGCCGGCCGCGGCTTTGCCTTGCCCCTGCCACATCGATAGGGTAGCTGCCAAGCCTTCCGATTGCGGCTGGTGCGGGATTGGCGCGGAGAACAGTTCGTGTCCGACATTTTCCGGGAAGTGGATGAGGAAGTCCGCCGCGAGCAGCTCAAGAAGCTGTGGGATCGTTACGGCAATCTGTTCGTTGCGGCGGCCGATCCTCGTGGTCGTGGGGATCGCGGCTGGCGCGGCTAGCCTGGTGGGAGGCCAAAAAGGCGGCCGAGGCGGTGCCGCCTTCGAGGCCGCCAGCACGCTTGCCGAAGCCGGCAAGCACGCGGAAGCCGAGGCGGCCTATGCCAAGATCGCGTCCGATGGCACCTCCGGTTACCGCATCTCGCGCGCTTGCGCGAAGCGGCCGAGCTGGCTCAGATGGATGCCAAGGCCGCGATCGCCGCTTATGACAAGATCGCCGCGGATGGTGCGGTCGGCCCTGTCTGGCAGGATCTCGCCGCCCTGCGCGCCGGCGCAATTCTCATCGATGCCGGCGCCTTCGAGGAGGCGCGGCGCAAGCTCGAGCCGCTCACTGGCAACGATCGCACCTTCCGTCACACCGCGCGCGAATTCTGGTGCTCGCCGCCTGGCGCGCGGGCGATGTCGGCGTGGGCCAAGCGCTGGATCGACATGATCATGACCGATGCGCAGACGCCGTCTGCCACACGCTCCCGCGTCGAGATGCTCGATGGCATTGGGCGCGACCGACGAGCAAGAGTTGAGGGGCGCACAATGAACAAGTTTGGTCGCGTGTCACTTTGACTGCTGCGGTGCTGTCGCTCGGCCTCGTCGCTGGCCGGTTGCGAAAGCTTCGATCCGACCGCCGATCTTCGACGCGGAAATTTTCAACACCAAGAAGAAGCTGCCCGGGCGACCGCCAGCCCGTGTTCCCGGAAGGCACCCCCGGCGTGCCGCAGGGGTGCCGCCGGAAATGGTCAAGGGCTATCAGGCACCCGCCGAGCCGGAGCCGCCCCGAAGCAAGCGACGGCCGAGCCGACCGAACGAAACCGAAGCCGAAACCCAAGCCGAAGCCGAAGGTCGTCGCCAAACCGGCCGAGCAGTCGGCGTCCGACCGCGGTCACGGTGCGGCCGACCCAGCCGCGGTTCGCAGCAATGGCCAGTGGCCCGACCCGCCGCAAGCCCAGCAGCAGTCCGGCCGGCGCCGGCGGCTGCACCCTGGCCGGGTTCCGCGACAGCCGTCCGGCGGCGTCGCGTGGCCCGATCCGCCGCGCGTGATTGCGCTGATTGCGGCAGCGGGCATAGAGCATTTCCGCAACGCGCCTCAAGCTTCCAAGCGCACGCGCGCACGCGCGTCATGAGCTTCACGGTCGCCATTGTCGGACGGCCGAATGTCGGCAAATCGACGCTGTTCAATCGTCTGGTCGGCAGGCGCCTGGCGCTGGTCGATGACCGCCCCGGCGTCACCCGCGACCGGCGCGAAGGCCGGGCGCGGCTCGGCGATCTCGACTTTGTCGTGATCGACACCGCAGGGCTGGAGGAGGCCGCGCCCGAAAAGCCTGACCGGCCGCATGCAGGAGCAGACCGAGGCCGCGATCGCCGCCGCCGACGCGGTGCTGTTCCTGATCGACGCGCGCGCCGGCGTCGACGCCGGTCGATCGCGCCTTCGCCGATCTCGTGCGCAAGTCCGGCAAGCCCGCGATCGTGGTCGCCAACAAGAGCGAGGGCCGGGCGGCGCAGGCCGGCGTGCTCGAAGCCTATGAGCTCGGCCTCGGCGAGCCGGTCGCGATCTCCGCCGAGCACGGCGAGGGTCTTGCCGATCTCTACGAGGCGCTGCGCGCCGCGTTGCCCGACGCGACCGCGCGCGCCAGCCGAAGCGGAGCCACGCGCGGCAGGACGGCGACGACGAGGAGCCGCCCGAGCACCAGGCCGATCCGCATCGCGGTGGTCGGCCGCCCCAATTCCGGGAAGTCGACGCTGGTCAACCGGCTGCTGGGCGAGGAGCGGCTGCTGACGGGACCTGAGGCCGGCATCACCCGCGACGCCATCGCGGTCGATGTCGTCTGGCAGGACCGGCACTTCCGCGTTCACGACACTGCCGGCCTGCGCCGCCGCTCCCGCATCGAGGAGAAGCTCGAGAAGCTCTCGGTCGCCGATGCGCTCAATGCCGTGCGCTTCGCCGAAGTGGTGATTCTGCTGATGGACGCGCGAAAAGCCGTTCGAGGAGCAGGACCTTCGCATCGCCGATCTGATCGAGCGCGAGGGACGCGCGCTGGTCGATCGGCATGAACAAGTGGGACCTCGTCGAGCCAAGCCCGGGCGCAATGAAGAAGCTGCGCGAGGAGACCGACCACTGGCTGCCGCAGGTCAAGGGCGTGCCGGTCGTCGCCGTCTCCGGGCTCGACCGGCGAGGGGCTCGACCGGCTGATGCAGGCCGTCGTCGACAGTCCATGCGGTGTGGAACCAGCGCGTGGGAACGAGCGCGCTCAACCGCTGGCTCGCCGAGGTCGCTGCCTCCCATCCGCCGCCGGCGGTGTCGGGCCGGCGCATCCGGCTCGACTACATCACCCAGCCGAAGAGCCGGCCGCCGAGCTTCGTGCTGTTCACGAGCCGCGCCGATGCCGTGCCGGACGCCTACCGGCGCTATCTCGTCAACAGCCTGCGCGAAAGCTTCGATCTGCCGGCACGCCGATCCGGCTGACGTTGCGGGAAAAGAAGAATCCCTATGCGAAGCGGAAGTCGACAAACTAATCGAGAAGCGCATGACGCGACAAGCAGATCGTCATGACCGAAACACGAGCCGACGCGCGCCGCGCCGCGCCGCTTTCATCTTCGTCTTCATCACCGTGCTGCTCGACATGCTGGCGCTCGGCATCATCATTCCCGTGCTGCCGAAGCTGGTGGTCGATTTTCTTGCCGGCGACACCGCGCGCGCCGCCGAGATCTACGGCATTTTCGGCACCGCCTGGGCGCTGATGCAGTTCCTGTTCTCGCCGTTGCACGGCGCGCTCTCCGACCGCTTCGGGCGACGGCCGGTGATCCTGCATCTCCAATTTCGGGCTCGGGCTCGACTATATCCTGATGGCGCTGGCGCCGAATCTGTGGTGGCTGTTCGTGGGTCGCGTCGATCTCCGGCATCAGCGCGGCGAGCATCGCGACCTCCTACGCCTATATCGCCGACGTGACGCCGCCCGAGCAGCGCTCCGCGCGCTTCGGGATGCTCGGCGTCGCCTTCGGCGTGGGCTTCGTGCTCGGCCCGGCGCTCGGCGGGCTCGCCGGCAGTATCGATCCGCGCCTGCCGTTCTGGATCGCCGCCGTGCTCAGCCTGGTCAACACGCGTCTACGGGCTGCTGGTGCTGCCGGAATCGCTGCCGCCCGAGCGGCGCGCGAGCTTTCGCGTGGCGGCGGGCCAATCCGCTCGGCTCGCTCGCACTGTTGCGCTCGCAGCCGCAATTGATGGGGCTTGCAACGGTCAGCTTTCTCGCCAATCTCGCCCATGCCAGCCTGCCGAATATCGGCGTGCTCTACATGATGTACCGCTACGGCTGGGACGAGCGCGCCGTCGGCTTCACAATGGCGGGCGGTCGGCGTCTGCGCCATGATCGTGCAGGGCGCGCTCATCGGGCCCGCGGTCGCGCGCTTCGGCGAGCGCGCGGCGCTTGATCGCCGGGCTTGCCTTCGGCGTTGCCGGTTTTGCGGCGTTCGGCCTGGCCGCGACCGGCATCGGGATTTCTGGCCGGCATTCCGCTGCTGGCGTTGTGGGGCTTCGCCAGCCCGGCTGCGCTCGGCCTGATGAGCCGCCAGGTCGGCCCGACCGAGCAAGGCCAGTTGCAGGGCGCCAATGCGAGCATCGTGGGAATTGCCAATCTGCTCGGCCCGGGGCTGTTCGCGCAAACGCTGGCGTTCTCCATCGCCAGCCGCGACTGGCATTGGCCGGGCGCGGCATTCCTGCTCGCGGCGCTGATCCTCGCGCTCGCACTGGTGATCGCATGGCGCTTGACCCAAAGCGCTGCCGCCAAAGATACCGGCGGCTAGGAGCCTGTCCAGATTATCGTGGTTGGTAGATGTAGCCCAGACCGGAGTTTGATTGGCGGGCGTCACTTGCTGTGACGCCCGCTATCCAGCGGGCGCCAGCAACACTTTCGATAAAGTCCGCCTGTGGGCGAGCTTCAGAAGATTGTGGACGGTGCAGACGATCGCCCACTCGGCGCGCACCTTCTCGAAGCCGCGCAGCAAGAACTGGCGGAAGCCGCGAGCCTGTTTGATCTGCCCGAACACCGGCTCCGGAAGTTGCTTGCGCAGCCGGTAAGGGCTTTCGTGGCCGCCGGCCTTGATCTTGGCGCGCATCGCCTCGACGCGCGTCGGGATGGCCTCCTCCGAGCCGGCCGGCGTTGCGGCGCTGGCCTCGCCTTTGACGGTGCCGGCGACAGCATCCCTGGCCCGGCCAGTCGCTACGTAGGCATCGATGTTGCGGTTCTCCAATGCCTCGATATTGGCCTCCGAGCAGTAGCCGGCATCCGCCGATAGCTGCTCGGGCTTGCGGCCGAGATTGGTCTCGATCGCATCGGTCATCGGCACCAGCTGGGCGCAATCGACCGCGCTCTGCGTCACGTCTTGCGCCACGATGATCTGCGCTTCTGCGTCGACGGCGGCCTGGGCGTTGTAGGCCTGCACGAATCCGTCCTTGCTCTTCATGATCCGGCTCTGCGGATCGGTGAAGTTCTTCTGAGCTTTGGCATCCGGCTCGGTGGAGGGCGCAGCCGCTTGCCGTCCGGGTTTGCGGCGCCCCTCAGCCTCTCGCTTCTCTGCCGCTTCGGCCTCTGCCTTGAGCTTGGCCTCGGCAGCCGCCTTCGCCTCCGCCTCCAGTTCGGCCTTGGCCTCGCGGATTCTCTCGGCACGCAGCTTCTTGTCGGCGATCCAATCCGGCATCTCGTCGCCGGTCTTGTCGCGGCCGTATAGCTCGTCTTCCTCAGCATCCGCCGCCGCAGCCGTGCCGAGCCACTTGGCAACCTCGGCTTCCAGTTCGGACGCGCAATTCTCCATGCGCTCGTAGCTCATCGCCTTGTGCTTCGACGCGTTGGCTTTGATCTTGGTTCCATCGAGCGCCACATGCCCGAGCTTCACAAGGCCGGCCGTCTCGCACAGATGCAGGATTTGCCCGAACAGTCCGCCAAGCGCCTTCAAGTGCCGCTTACGGAAATCCGAGATGGTGCGAAAATCCGGCGCATCAAGCCCCACAATGCTCATGAAATCCACCCGCTCGCGACACGCCTTGGCGATCCGACGTGAGGAGTAGATGCCGCAGCAGTAGGAATACAACAGCAGCGCCGTCATCATGGTCGGATCGAACGGCGGCTGGCCCCGTTCGCTGCCATAGGTACCAGTGATCTCGACAAGGTCGACGTCGTCTCTCACCAAGCTCAGCACAAAGCGGGCGAGATGGCCCTTGGCCACAAAGTCCTGCACCATTGGCGGCAGCAACAGTGGATCATCGATCTTCCAAGGGCGAAATGTCTTGCTCATGCGCACAGACAAAATCCAACTCGCCCTTCTTTTGCCAGCAAAATCCCCCTATTACTCGGACAGGCTCCTAGCGTTATATTATAAGCCATCAAGCGACGGGAACGAGGCGGCCAGATGTGGCGGCCTCGGCGCATATTCTAGTTCCGCTGCGTCAACCGGGCAGTGACAAGATTAATTCGCTGCGCCTTCGACGGCGAATGCCCGTATTGTCTTTAGCGCCTTGTCACGCTGCGGCGAGAGCGCCTTCCAGGCCTCCGAATTGCGCCATGCCTGCGCTTTCTCCAGAGTCTCCCATTCCGAGATGCCAACTCGCTTGGGCGCCTGCCCGGCTAGCGCCACAGCATTTTCGGTAGCCGGAGCGAGGCTGCGACCGCCGGCCGCTTTGATCGCTGCCTGGGCCTGCGGACTATACGCGGCGAGGGCCGCCGCATCGATCACCTCGGTCTCAGTGACGATGTACGCTTTCGGCTTGGCTTGAGCATGCAGCCCTTGCGCCGCCACCGCACCGATGGCAGCACCCGCGACGACGGCGAGCATGAGCTTGAAGTTTGCATTCATAGCGCTTTCCTCTCTGAACGTTGGTATCAGTCATCGGACCGCGCGTTGGACGCGCGCGCGATCATGCGAGTTGAAAATGCGCGGAGAAGATAGAGACCGAAAAAAGAAGTCGATCTTTGAGAGCACGCTTGCCGACAGCATCATGGCTGCCCATTCGCCCGAACGAGAAACTCGGCACATCCCGTTTCCAGGGCAGCTTGGGAAGTTAGCTCTTCTGCTTTTAAATTGCGAGGCTCCGCAATAGGCTCCGCAATGGGCTCGGCAGGCCGCCTAATCTAATTAAGCAACCATCAACCGGCCGGCTGCGCCCGCTTGTGCGCCTTGAGGGCGGCAAGTCGGCGATCCCGCCAGCGCATGCGCATGGCGAGCTCTTCCAGTGTCGGCTGCTTGCCCCATTGCGCCAGAATCGGCTCGATATTGGGTGCTCGGTAAATATCCGGATCGGCTGCGCTGAGCCGAGCGAGGCTCGCCCCGTACCGCCGGCAATAATCCGGGATGCCGGAAGGCGCATTGAGCTCGATGGTTTCGAACGGCCCCATGAAGGACCAACGAAGCCCAAGCCCATTTTTCAGCGTCTCGTCGAGGTCCTGCGGAGTGACATAGCCGGTCTCCACCAGGCGGAACGCCTCCGACAACAGCACGGCCTGCAGGCGGTTGAGAATGAAACCGTCGATCTCCCGCTTGACGACAATGGGAACCTGGCCGACCGCCTGGTAGATATTTTTGGCTTTTTCCACGGTGACAGGCGAGGTCCACGGCGCGGCAATGAGCTCGACCAGCGGGATGAGATGGGGCGGATTGACCGGATGGGCGACCAGGCAGCGGCAGCGGCCCGCGAGATCCTCGGTGAAACGGCTCGCGATGATCGTCGAGGTGGACGATGCGAGCACGGCGTCGGGCAAGGCAAGCCGGTCGAGCTCGGCGAATATCCCGCGCTTGGCCTCGATGGTTTCCGGCGTGCTCTCCTGCACCAGGGTTGCGCCCTCGAGCGCGTCGGCCAGGCTGGTGGCGACCCGCACGCGGGCTTGCGCCGACGTCGCATCGGCGACGGGGTCGTGCTCGGCGAGCCCGGCGAGCCCTTCGATCACGAGCGCGCGGGCCTCGTCGGCGACGCCTGTGCTTGCGTCCTAGGAGCCTGTCCGAGTAATAGGGGGATTTTGCTGGCAAAAGAAGGGCGAGTCGGATTCTGTCTGTGCGCATGAGCAAGACATTTCGCCCTTGGAAGATCGATGATCCACTGTTGCTGCCGCCAATGGTGCAGGACTTTGTGGCCAAGGGCCATCTCGCCCGCTTTGTGCTGAGCTTGGTGAGAGACGACGTCGACCTTGTCGAGATCACTGGTACCTATGGCAGCGAACGGGGCCAGCCGCCGTTCGATCCGACCATGATGACGGCGCTGCTGTTGTATTCCTACTGCTGCGGCATCTACTCCTCACGTCGGATCGCCAAGGCGTGTCGCGAGCGGGTGGATTTCATGAGCATTGTGGGGCTTGATGCGCCGGATTTTCGCACCATCTCGGATTTCCGTAAGCGGCACTTGAAGGCGCTTGGCGGACTGTTCGGGCAAATCCTGCATCTGTGCGAGACGGCCGGCCTTGTGAAGCTCGGGCATGTGGCGCTCGATGGAACCAAGATCAAAGCCAACGCGTCGAAGCACAAGGCGATGAGCTACGAGCGCATGGAGAATCGCGCGTCCGAACTGGAAGCCGAGGTTGCCAAGTGGCTCGGCACGGCTGCGGCGGCGGATGCTGAGGAAGACGAGCTATACGGCCGCGACAAGACCGGCGACGAGATGCCGGATTGGATCGCCGACAAGAAGCTGCGTGCCGAGAGAATCCGCGAGGCCAAGGCCGAACTGGAGGCGGAGGCGAAGGCGGCTGCCGAGGCCAAGCTCAAGGCAGAGGCCGAAGCGGCAGAGAAGCGAGAGGCTGAGGGGCGCCGCAAACCCGGACGGCAAGCGGCTGCGCCCTCCACCGAGCCGGATGCCAAAGCTCAGAAGAACTTCACCGATCCGCAGAGCCGGATCATGAAGAGCAAGGACGGATTCGTGCAGGCCTACAACGCCCAGGCCGCCGTCGACGCAGAAGCGCAGATCATCGTGGCGCAAGACGTGACGCAGAGCGCGGTCGATTGCGCCCAGCTGGTGCCGATGACCGATGCGATCGAGACCAATCTCGGCCGCAAGCCCGAGCAGCTATCGGCGGATGCCGGCTACTGCTCGGAGGCCAATATCGAGGCATTGGAGAACCGCAACATCGATGCCTACGTAGCGACCGGCCGGGCCAGGGATGCTGTCGCCGGCACCGTCAAAGGCGAGGCCAGCGCCGCAACGCCGGCCGGCTCGGAGGAGGCCATCCCGACGCGCGTCGAGGCGATGCGCGCCAAGATCAAGGCCGGCGGCCACGAAAGCCCTTACCGGCTGCGCAAGCAACTTCCGGAGCCGGTGTTCGGGCAGATCAAACAGGCTCGCGGCTTCCGCCAGTTCTTGCTGCGCGGCTTCGAGAAGGTGCGCGCCGAGTGGGCGATCGTCTGCACCGTCCACAATCTTCTGAAGCTCGCCCACAGGCGGACTCTATCGAAAGTGTTGCTGGCGCCCGCTGGATAGCGGGCGTCACAGCAAGTGACGCCCGCCAATCAAACTCCGGTCTGGGCTACATCTACCAACCACGATAATCTGGACAGGCTCCTAGAGTGCGACGTCGCAGCCGCCGCCGGCGAAGACGATCGCCCAGGCGCGGCCGATCAGGCCCGATCCGATGACGGCAATGCGTTCGTTCACATCCACAATATCTTTCTCCTCAGCGTGAGGTCATCCTTGAGGTTCTGCGAGGCGCCGGTCCAGGTCACCGCGCCGCGCTCGAGCACGACGGTGCGGTCGGACAAGCGCAAGCGCAAGCTCGAGATGATGGTCGACGATGATCATTGCGATCTCATGGCGCATCCGGTCGAACGCCTCGAACAATTCTTCCGTCACTGCGGGCGACAAGTCCCTCGAACGGCTCGTCGAGCAGGAGCACCCGTACATCGCCGGCGAGCGCGCGGGCGACCGCCACCATCTGCTGCTCGCCGCCTGAAAGGTAGTCGGCCGGCATGCGCCAGCGATCGGCGAGGCGCGGGAAGAAGGCGACGATGCGATCGTCGTTCCAATGGATGCCGGCGCCGGTCTGGCGCTTCAACCGGCCGAGCGCGAGATTGTCGGCGACCGTCATGCCTGCAAACAGGCCGCGGCCCTGCGGCACATAGCCCATGCCGCGCCGGGCGATCACGGCGGAGGCGAGGCCGCGCCGTGTTCTCGCCGGCAAGCCGAATGCTGCCGGTCTTGCGGCGCCGCGATCCCCATCAGCGTCTTGAGCAGCGTCGATTTGCCGGCGCCGTTGCGGCCGAGCAGCGCCACGATCTCGTGCTCGCGCACGTCGAGCGAAACCGCAGTTGAGGATGTGGCTCTTGCCGTAAAACGTGTCGATCTTGTCGACCACGAGCAGCGGAGTCGGCTCGGCCGCGGAGCTGCGTGGCTTGGCGGCGAGCGCGGCGGCTGCCGGAGCCGATATAGACCTCGCGCACCTTGGCGCTGCTGCGCGCGTCCTCGACGGTGCCGTCGACCAGCACCTTGCCCTCGTTCATCACGGTGACGCGGTCGGCGATCTGGAACACGCGGTCGATGTCGTGCTCGACGAACAGCACCGGGATTTCGGCGGAGATGGCTTTCACCAGCGCGGCGACGCGCTGTCGCTCGGCCGCCGCCAGTCCCGCGAGCGGCTCATCAAGCAGGAGAATGCGCGGGCGAGTTGCCGAGCGCGACGCCGAGTCGAGCAGGCGCTGGCCCCCATAGGAGAGCGATGCGGCCTCGGCCCGCTCCATGCCCGCCAAGCCGAGAATAGCGGCGAGCTTCCGCGGTCTCGGCGTCGACTTCGGCGAGGGATGCGGTCGAGCGCCAGACGGCGAAGCGCTTGCGGTGGCGCGCCTGCACCGCGAGCCGCAGGTTCTCCTGCGTCGAAAGGCCGGCGAACAGGTTGGTGATCTGGAACGAGCGGCCGACCCCGGCCGCCGTGATGTCCTCGGGCTTGAGGCCGGCGATCGAGCGGCCTTCCAGCTCGATCGTGCCGCGATCAGGCGGATAAAGGCCGGACACGAGGTTGAAGGCCGTGGTCTTGCCCGCGCCGTTCGGCCCGATCAGCGCGTGCAGCGTGCGGTCCTTGACCACAAGCGTTACCCCATCGACGGCATGGATGCCGCCGAACCGCTTGACGAGGCCATCGGCGACCAGGACCGGAGCGTCGCTTGACGCCGGTGCGGCAATAGACCGGCGGCAGGATCGCATCTTTCGCAATGCCGCGGCCGGCCATCGCCGCCGCCTCGATCACCCGGCGGCGGAAACGGCGCGATCAGCCGGCCGGCGACGCCGACGAGGCCGGTGGGCGAGAACACGATGAAGCCGACGAACAGGAGGCCGAACCAGAACAGCCAATGCGGCGTCCAGATCGACAGGAACTCGCGAAACAGGATGAAGAACAGCGCGCCGAGTGCCGGGCCCAGGAAGCTGCGCATGCCGCCGATCACCACCATGGCAATCAATTCGCCCGAGAACGCCACCGACAGCGGCTCGGCAGAGGCAAAGCGATGATTGAAGACGGAAAGCGTTCCGGCAACCGCAACCACGACGGCGGACAGCACGAAGGCGATGAGCTTGTAGCGGTTGGTCGGATAGCCGACGAAGCGCGCGCGCTCCTCGTTCTCGCGGATCGCCACCAGCACGCTGCCGACCGGCGAGCGGTGGAAACGCCACAGCACGAGTGCAGACCGCGAGGCCGAGCGCGGCGACCGCCCAATAATAGGTCCAGTCCCGCTCGAGATCGAGCCGAGCACGGTCGAGCGGGTGACGCCGCCGAGCCCGCTCTCGCCGCCGGTGAACTCGGTCCAGCGATAGCCGATGGCGAACAGAAGCGCGGTCAGCGCGAGCGTGAGCAGAGAGAAATAGACGCCGCGCCGGCGCAGGATCAGCGCGCCCGAGAGGCCGGCCGCCACCGCGACGAACAGCAACGCGAACAGCGCCGGCAGAATGACGCGCCGGGAAACCAGTGCGCTGGCTCAGTGCCGCCGCATAGGCGCCGAGCCCGAACCAGGCGCCATGCCCGAACGACACCGAGCCCGGTATAGCCGACGAGGATATTGAGCCCCATGCAAGCGATCGCGAACACGACGACGTCGATCGACGTGCGCAGCGGAAGGCCGACGACATCGAGCGCGAACGGCAGCACGGCAAGCGCGCAGGCGGCCACGATCAGCGGTATGTGGTCCGTGCGCATCGCGCGTCACTCGAACTTCAGGATGCGCTCGCCAAGCAGGCCGCGCGGCCGCAACAGCAGCACCAGCGCCATCAGGAGATACATCGACGCTTCGCCCCAGGACGGATTGAAGTAGATGGTGACGCCGCGCACCACGCCGACCAGCGCGGCGGCCGCGATCACGCCCCAGAACGAGCCGAGGCCGCCGATGACGACCACGACGAAGGCGGCGGTCAGGATCTCCGCGCCCATCGCCGGATGCACGCCGGCAATCGGCGCGAGCAGCACGCCGGCAAGCCCCGCGAGCCCGACGCCGAGCGCGGCGATTGCCGTCATATAGGGCGCAAGCGAAATGCCGAGCGCGCCGACCACGTCAGGGATTCTGCACGCCCGCCCGTACCACGCGTCCGAATGCCGTGCGGTAAACGATGAACCAGGTTGCGGTCACGGCCGCGACGGCGACGCCAAGAATGACGAGGCGATAGCGCGGATAGATGAAGTCGCCGACGAAGAATCTGGCCGCGCAGCTCCGGCGGGATCGAGAAGGGCAGCGGCGTGGCGCCGAAGACGATGCGCAGACCCTGCTCGATCACCATCGCGAGCCCGAACGTCAGCAGCAGGCTCAGGATCGGATCGGACCGATAGAAGCGGCGGAACAGAGCCGCTCGATAACGATGCCGATGCACGCCGACAACAATCGGCGAGACGATGAACGCGCCGGCAAAGCCGATGCGCGGCGCCAGGATGACCGCGAGATAGGCGCCGATCGCGTAGAACCCGCCATGCGCGAGATTGACGATGCCGCCGAGCGCGAAGATCAGCGAGAGGCCGAGCGCGATCAGCAGGTAGTAGGCGCCGACCAGAAGGCCGTTGAGAACCTGCTCGAGGACAAAGACGAGCTGCACGCGAAACCCGCACCTCGGTAGTTCTTATGGCCTGCCGGAACAATGGTGCGGAGCTTCAGAGCAACGACCAGGTTCAACCGATCTTGCAGGTGCCGTCCTTGGCCGGGGCGATGACCTCCATGTCCTCGCTCGGCCCGGGCACGGCGCCGAGCGCGTCATAGATGTCCCACTGGTCCTTCATGCGGGCCGGCTCCTTGGCGCGCACCGCGTACATTTCCATCACCATCTGGTTGTCGTAGGGCCGGAAATAGGCTTCGCGCGCCTTCATCACATCGAATTTCGCGCCCTTGCGCAAATGCTCGGCGAGCTTCTGCGGGTCGGCCGATTTGATCTCGTTCATCGACTGCGCAACGATCTTGAGCGAGTTGTAGTCGCCCCAGGACTGGTTGTCCGGCAGCTTGCCGTATTTCTTCTGGAACGCCTCGACGTATTTCTTCGAGCTCGGCGTGTCGACGAGATGGTGCCATACGAGCGGCCAGATGCCGGAGAAATTGCCCTTGCCGGCGCCCCATGCGACGACCGTATCGAAGCCGAAACCGGCAACCGGGAACGGCAGTCCGTACTCCGCTATATTGCTTGAGGAAATTGGTGATCTGATTGCCGGCGAGATTCGACACCACGAGGTCGGGCCGCGCCTGCCGGATCTTCAGCAGATAGGGCGAGAAGTCCGCGGCGTCGGTCGGCACGAGCTCGTCGGCGGCGAATTGGCCGCCGTTGGCCTCCATGAACTTCTTGGCGACGCGCAGGAGGTCGTGGCCGAAGGCGTAGTCGGCCGTCAGCGAATACCACTTCTTGCCCTTCACCAGATTCTCGCGCAGCAGGTACTGGCCGGCCGCCTGCACATACATCGAGTTCGCAGCCTCGATGTGGAACATGTACGGATTGCAGCTCGCGCCGCGCATGGCGTCGGAATTGCAGCCGGTGTTGATGAACACGGTTTTCAGGCGGTTCGCCACCTGGCCGATGGCGAGGCCCGATGCCGATGAAATCTCGCCGATGATCATCGCGACCTTGTCGCGCTCGATCAGGCGCTCGGCCTTGGAGGATGCGGTCTGCGGATTGACCGAGTCCTCCATGACAAGCTCGATCTTGCGGCCCATCACGCCGCCGGAATTGTTGACCTCCTCCGGCGCGAGCCGACGCCCATGACGGCATATTCGCCGAGAGGTCCCAGGAAGCCGGTGAGCGGCGTCAGATGGCCGATGCGAATGGCGTCCGCCTGCGCCCTGACGATTGCCGGCATGCCGACGCTGGCGAGGAGCGCGGAACCGGCCGCGCCCTTGATGAGCGTGCGGCGTGACGGATGGCAGCTCATGGCAATTCCTCCTTCGGGGATGTTTTTGGCGGATGGGCTTGGTACGCGCTTGGCCTCGCTCTCGCGCGTTCGCTCCCCGCATCTTCCTGCGAGCAATCGATGGTCGCCCGGGCGCCGAGCGCTGTCCAGCGGATTTCGCGTCGCCACGGCCGTTCGGAACGTGGTATGGAGCGCTCATGTGCTCGAAGGCGCCTGCACCAGCCAAATTGAGCAGGGATCACTGCTGACAACGGGAGAACCCGGCGTGATGCAGAAGGGCAGGCTTACGATTTCCATCGACCTCGAGTTGGCGTGGGGCGTTTGGGACAAGGTCACGGCCGACGACCTTCGTCTGGCGGAAGCTGCCGAACGCCCCATCTGCGCGGCGCTGATCGATTTGTTCGATCGGCACCAAGTGCCTGCAACCTGGGCGATCGTGGCGGCGCTGCTCGACGAGTTGGCTTCGACGTCGAAGCCCGGCGGGGGGGCCTGCTGGTACGCACCGGACATCGTCGAGCGCCTTTGCCGGGCCAAGGTTCCTCACGAAATCGGCAGTCATGGCGGCAAGCACATCTACTTCAACAGCATTCCCGCTTCGGAGGCACAGGACGACCTCGACTACGCCAGGCACCTTCATCGGAAGAACGCGCTGCCCTTCAAATCGTTTGTCTTTCCGCGCAACGCCGTCGGACATCTGGATGTGCTCGCGCGGATGGGGTTGGCTGCATATCGCGGTCCTGATGTAAGCTGGATACGCTCGGCCGAACGTGCGGGAGCGTGGGCGGCCAAGGCCGCGAACCTCATCGACAAGGCGCTGCCGATCCGGCCGCAGCCGATCATGCCGGCAATCCGATCCGGACTCATCGATATCCCGGGCTGCATGCTGCTGCTTGGCCGCAACGGAACCCGCCGGTTTGTGCTGCCTGCCGTCACGCGCGCCAAACTGGCGGCCGGTCTCGATAACGCCCGGCGCAGCGGAGGGACGTTTCATTTCTGGTTCCACCCATCCAATTTCTATCACCGCAGGGAGGAGCAACTCGCGACGCTGGCATGGTTTCTCGAACTCGCGGCCAACGAGGCGAGCCGCGGGCACATCGACATTCTCACCATGGGATCTTACGCGGCGAGCATGCCGACCGTCGAAGCGGCGCCCATGCCGCAGGAACGGGCCGGTGCAGCACATACGGCGATGCGGCAGACCGCCGCGAACTGAGACCTCAAAGCTGCGCGATCGCAATCAGGTGCCCGGCAAGGGGACGCCCCCATTCGCTGTCAGACATGCTTTGTTCGTAAGGCATCGTGCGCTTCGCCACCATCGTCGCCAGGCCCCCTGAAATCTTATGCAGGGGGCGCAGCGGAGCAAACATCGCGCCGTGAACCGCGACCTGGGAAAATCCCGCCTGCGTCAGCCGTGCATGAACTGATGACGGCGTCTCGAATTCGACGTGGTAGCGCGGCCGCCTCCCGCGTACGCGCGTTGCCAGCGCGCGCATCCGAGTTAACGGGAAAAACCCGTCCAGCGCCCATCTGTTGACGTAAGTGCCGAAATAGATCCCGCCGGACTTGAGCGCGCGCGCGATTTCCCGGTGACCCGCCTCGTTGTCGCGACCATCCAGATACCGGAACACCTCGATGGCGTAGATGAAATCATGCGATCCGTCAGGCACCGGCAATTGCAAGACCGTGCCGTCGCACACCCGCTGGGCGGGCACATTCTTGGATGCCAGCCGGCGCATTTCGGAGCTCGGCTCGATGCCGGTCGTGTCGAAACCCGCGGCCAGCAGGCGCGCCATGTACACGCCCAATCCGCATCCTATATCGAGGCACCTGGCGCCGGGCGGCAGTTCGGAAACGCATTGCGCCCAGGTCTTATCGATCAGGTGGCGGCCATAGCGGAACGGTAAGTCGAAAATATCCTCACCGCTGTATTCGGCAGCGAAGACGCCTGCTGTCTCGTCGTGAACCTCGACCGCTCGCCGCCGGGACCAGTCTTGTACGCCGCTCATGATGTTAGCCGACGCTCCGGCGAGAGTCTTCTCGCCGCACCTTCGGTAAGATCGACGTCGAGCCCTTCGGACTTGTAATAGCCCTTGTCCAGCGCGACAAAGAGCGGCGCATATTCACCCTTGAGCTTCCAGGTGAAGCGCACCGTCACCTTTTCGGCTGATTGTGCAACAGCCAGCTGCCACGTCGCTGTTGCGAAGGCGACCGCGAGCCCCCCAGCTGCGACAATCATCCGCCGGCTGCGTGTTCGAGGTCTCATGTCGTCACCCTCTAGGCCCCGATAGGTTGCGCCGCTCGCATAATGCTGCAAACTTGCGCGTTTGTCATGACAGCCGTGCAATTCCTGTTAAACGGACAGCCTTGCCGCGAGGAGCGCGCGTCGCCCACCGTGACGGTGCTCGACTGGCTGCGCGGACATGCGCGCCTCACCGGGACGAAGGAAGGCTGTGCCGAGGGCGATTGCGGCGCCTGCACCATCGTGCTCGGTCGAGAGGTCGGCGGATCGCTGCGCTATGAGGCTGTCAACTCCTGCTTGATGCTGCTGCCGCAGATCGACAACGCCAGCGTCCTGACCGTCGAGGGTCTGGCAACCCCCGACGGGAGCCTGCATCCCGTGCAGCAGGCGATGGTCGACACCGACGCCACCCAGTGCGGCTTCTGCACGCCAGGTTTCGCGATGGCGATGTTCGCGTTTCATCATGGCGGCGAGGGCGCGGACGACGCCGCCATTCATGAGGCGCTCGCTGGCAATCTCTGCCGCTGCACCGGATACCGTTCCATCGTCGAGGCATGCCGGCGAGTAGCGCTTGGGCCGGCCGATCGCTTCATTGCGGAGAAAGCGGCCACCGCCGATGCGCTTGCGGCATTGCCGGCATGCGCGGAATATCGCGCGAACGCGCAGGTCTTTCTTCGGCCGCGCTCGCTCTCTGCGCTGTTCGCGGCACTCGTACAATGGCCGGATGCGCTCCTGCTTGCAGGCGGCACCGACCTCGGGCTGCGCGCCAGCAAGGGGCGCGAAGCCATCCCCACGGTGATCGCGCTCGATGCCGTCGAGGAGTTGCGACGGATTGCGAGCCTGCCCGACGCGCTCGAGCTCGGCGGCGCGGTGACCTACACGCAGGCCCTGCCGCACCTCGATAAGCATTTCCCCTCGTTCGGCGCGCTCGTGCGCCGCATCGGCTCGCGGCAAATCCGCAATCTCGCAACCATCGCCGGCAATCTCGCGACCGCCTCCCCGATCGGCGATACTCTTCCCTGCCTGATGGCGCTCGGCGCGACGGTGATGCTCGCCACGCTCGGGGGTGAGCGGGTCATGCCGGTGGATTCATTCATCACCGGCTACCGCGCGACCGCGCTTTGCCCCGGCGAGGTGATTGCGTCCATTCGCATCCCGCTGCTCGAGGCGGGTCAAGATTTTGCTGCCTACAAGCTTTCGAAGCGATTCGATCAGGACATCGCCACGGTGATCGCCACTTTCCGCCTCGAGCGCCGAGACGGGCAAGTGAAGGAATTGCGGGCTGCCTATGGCGGCATGGCTGCGCGCGCGATGCGCGCCTTCAATGTCGAACAAGCGCTGCACGGGCGGTCTTGGAGCTTGGAGACCCTCGCCGATATCGAGGCCGTCCTCGCGCGCGACTTCACGCCCATCGCCGATCATCGCGGCGGCGCCACCTACCGGCTGCGCGCGGCGGCCAACCTCATCCGCCGCTTCCAATGGGAAACGTCGTCGGACGTTCCGCTCCGCGTGGAGGCGCTATGAGCGAGCCTCTCGGACGCATTCACGGCGGAGTCCACGCCGCCGTGCGCCACGACAGCGCCGCCGGGCATGTCACCGGCAGCGCGCGCTATCTCGACGACATGCCCAATGTGCCGGGGACGCTCGAGGCGGCGCTGGTGCTGAGCCCGCACGCGCATGCCCGCATCCGGCGGATCGATTTCTCCCGCGCGCTCGCTGCTCCCGGAGTGGTCGCGGCCATCAGCGCCGCCGACATTCCCGGCAAGAACGACATCGCTCCCATTCGCAGCGATGAGCCGGCCTTGGCTGCCGGTGTGGCGGAATACGAAGGCCAGCCGATAGCGGCAATCGCCGCGGCGACGCTCGACCAGGCGCGCGCGGCGGCCAAGCTTGTTGAGATCGACTATGAGCCGCTCCCCTGCATCCTCACCATCGAGGACGCGATGGCGCGTGAAAGCTTCGTCTCGCCGCCTGCGCTCATGGTCCGCGGCGAGGTCGAGCCTGTGCTGACGTCCGCGCCGCATCGGCTGTCCGGAGAATTGCGCTGCGGCGGTCAGGATCATTTCTATCTCGAAGGACAGATTGCGCTCGCGCTCCCCGGCGAGGCCGGGGAGATGCAGATGTGGAGCTCGACCCAGCATCCGACCGAAGTTCAGCACGGCGTCGCGCACCTTCTCGCGCTGCCCTTCAACGCTGTCACTGTGGAAGTGCGTCGCATGGGCGGCGCGTTCGGTGGCAAGGAGAGCCAGGCGACCATCATCGCCGGCATTGCCGCCGTGCTCGCCTGGAAAGCGCGCGCGCCGGTGAAGCTGCGGCTGCCGCGCGACGACGACATGCGCGCGACCGGCAAGCGCCACCCGTTCCTGATCCGCTACGACGTCGGTTTCGACGCCGACGGGCATATCCTCGCCCTCGACCTTGTTCTTGCCGCGAACGGGGGCAATGTGGCCGACCACACGCCGGCCGTGCTCACGCGCGCGCTGTGCCACGTCGACAATTGCTATTTCCTGCCGAACGTCCGCTTGCGCGGCCTGCCGTGCAAAACCAATACCGTTTCGAATACCGCCTTCCGCGGCTACGGCGGGCCGCAGGCCATGCTGGCGATCGAGACCATCATCGAAGCAGTCGCCCGGCGGCTCGGTCTCGCCGTCGATGTCGCCCGCCGGCGGAATTTCTATGGCGTTGGCCGCAACGACGTGACGCCCTATGGCATGAAGGTCGCCGACAACATCATCGAGCGCGTCCTCGATGAGCTCGACCGCGCCGTCGATGTCGGCGCCTGGCGGCGTGACGTCGAGAATTTCAATCGCGCGAGCCCGGTGGTGAAGAAGGGGCTCGCCACCATGCCGGTCAAATTCGGCATCTCGTTCAATCGGCCCGCGCTCAATCAAGCCGGCGCGCTCGTCCACATCTATACCGACGGCAGCGTGGTGCTCAACCACGGCGGCACCGAGATGGGGCAGGGTCTCTTCATCAAGGTCGCGCAGGTGGTGGCGGAGGTGTTTCAGATCGATCTCGACCATGTCCGGGTCTCTGCGACCAGCACGGCCAAGGTGCCGAACACGTCGGCGACCGCGGCATCGTCGGGCTCGGATCTCAACGGCATGGCGGCCATGCATGCCGCCGAGGAGATCAAGGCGCGAATGACCGCGGTGGCGGCAGAGCACTTCGCGGTGCCGGGGAGCGAGATCGTGTTCGCGTCGAACCGCGTCTATGCCGGCAATCGCAGCCTGTCGTTTGCCGAGCTTGCCGCGCTCTCCTGGGAGAAGCGCGTGTCGCTTTCGGCCGCGGGGTTCTACCGCACGCCCAAGATTCACTGGAACTTCGCCACCAATACGGGGCGGCCGTTCTTCTATTTCGTCTACGGCGCCGCCGCCGCCGAGGTTGTTGTAGACACACTCAGCGGAGAGACGCGCGTGCTGCGCGCCGAGCTCGTCCAGGACTGCGGCCGCTCGCTCAATCCGGCCATCGATCTCGGCCAGATCGAAGGCGCCTTCGTGCAGGGCATGGGCTGGCTCACCAGCGAGGAGCTGTGGTGGGACGGCGCCGGCCGGCTGCGTACCCACGGCCCCTCGACCTACAAGATTCCTGGCAGCCGCGACGTGCCTGCGATCTTCAACGCGCGCATCCTCGCCGATGCGCCGAACCGCGAGGCGACCATCTTCCGCTCGAAGGCAATCGGCGAGCCGCCGCTGATGCTCGCGATCTCGGTCTGGCTTGCCATCCGCGACGCCATCGCGAGCCTCGCGGACTATCGATTTGCGGCTTCCCTCGATGCGCCCGCCACGCCGGAGCGCGTGCTCGCGGCAGTGGATGAGATGCGGGGGCGGGCGGCGCGGTGAACGGGGGCCGCACGGCTTGAGCTATTAGGAATATCTGATGCTTGGACGCGCTACGCCGCCGCGCTCATGGAAGAGCGAAATGCCCAATGCGTGAAGTACACTTCGACATACGCAAAGACCGCGTACATGACGATGCCCTCCACCGCCAGCAGCAGCAGAGCCGCGAACACGAGCGGCATCTGGAAATTGGATCCGGCCAGCGCGATCTGGTAGCCGAGGCCGGCATTGGCGCCGATGGTCTCCGACACCACAGTGCCGACGAAGGCAAGGGTGATCGCGACCTTGAGCGAGCCGAACAGATAGGGCTGGGTGCGCGGAATGCCGACCTTGAGCATGATGTCGAGCTTTCTCGCGCCGAGGGCGCGCAGGACGTCCTCGAGCTCGGGCTCCATGGTGGCGAGCCCGGTCGCCACATTGACAACAATGGGGAAGAACGAGATCAGGAACGCGGTCAGGATCGCCGGGACTTCACCGATGCCGAACCACATGATCAGGATGGGAACGACGGCGACCTTCGGGATGGAATTGAAGCCGATCATCACGGGATAGAGACCGCGATAGATGGCGCGCGACCAGCCGACGATGAGACCAAGCACGATGCCGAAAGCGATGGCGAGGGCAAAGCCCGCCATGGTGGTCCAGAGCGTGACCAGCGAGTGGCGCAGCAGCGGCCGCCAGTACTGCGCCATGGCGTAAAATGCCTCCGACGGCGCCGGCAGGATGAACTTGTCGATCTTGAAAATCCGGCAGGCAAGCTCCCATAGGACGAATAGGCCGATGGTGAACAGCCAAGGGGAGAAGCGTTCCCATATGGAGCTCATGCCTTGCGCACCTCGGCGATCTTGGCGCGCAGCTCGTGAACGATATCGGTGAAGCGCGACTCGAAGCAGATGTCGAGATCGCGCGGGCGCGGCAAGTCGACGGATCTCGACATCACGATGCGGCCCGGCCGCGCGCTCATGACATGAACGGCGTCAGCGAGGAACGTCGCCTCGCGCAGATCGTGCGTGACCAGGATCACGGTAAAGCCGATCTTTTCCCAAAGGTCGCGCAGCACGCACCACAGCTCCTCGCGCGTAAATGCGTCGAGGGCGGCGAACGGTTCGTCGAGCATCAGCAGCGCGGGCTGATGGATGAGCGCGCGGCAGAGCGACGCACGCTGCTGCATGCCGCCGGAGAGCTCCCACGGATAGCGCTCGCCGAAGCCGTCGAGCCCGACTGTCGCGAGGAGCGCAACGGCCTGCTCGCGATAATGCGCCTTGCGTCGCCGGAATTGATTGCGATGCGGCTCCACGATCTCCAGCGGCAGCAACACGTTCTCGATCACCTTGCGCCAGGGCAGCAGGTTCGGATTCTGGAACGCCATGCCGGCAATCTTTACCGGCCCGCGCACCCTGTTGCCGAAAATGACGATCTCGCCGGAGTCGGGTGGAATGAGCCCAGTCACGAGCTTCATCAGTGATGACTTGCCGCATCCCGACGGACCCACCACGGCGGCGAACTCGCCGCGGCGGACATTGAGGCTGGTGCCTTGCAGGGCGAGAACGCCGCCCGAGCCGCCGCGATAGGTCAGCGTGACGTCACCGATGTCGACGGACGCGGTCATGTTGCACGATCATATCCGCTCCTCATCCTGAGGAGCGCTTGCAGAGCGAGACGCTCGCTTCGCGGGCTCCTCAGCATGAGGCAGAGACGCGACACTTTGCGACGAATCTGGTCAGATCATCACAGCTTGCGTTCGCCTGCCGGGGGGAGGTATTGGCTGGTGAAAATATCCTCGGCCTTGGGACGGTTCTTGAACTCGTAGGTCAGTGCGATCTGGTCGATGGATTTCGCCAGGCGCGTCATGTCGACGTCGCCGAAGCCGTTATCCTTCACCCAGGGCGTCACGAAATTGTCGCGCAGCGACATCTTGAGCCGGTCGAGCTCGATCTTGGGGTCGGCGGTCTCGTTGCGCGCCATCACCGATTTGATCGCGGCATCCGGATCCTTGATGGTGTCGAGCGTGCCTTTGATGGTCGCGCGCACGAACCCCGCCACCACTTTCGGATTGGCTTTGGCATAGTCCGGATTGACCATGACGGCGTTGCCGTAGAGCACAAGCCCGTGGTCCGCCATCAGCATGGTCTTGATGTCCTCGGGCTTGAGCCCCTTCTGCAGAAGGTTGTAATGCATGGAGAACGAGAAACCTGTGATGGCATCAACCTTGCCGTCGGCGAGCATCGGTTCGCGCACGGGAAAGCCGATGTTCTCGATCTTCACCTTCGATGCGTCGATGCCGTTTTCCTTCACGAACGCCTTCCACTGCGCGAATGCGCCGTCGGCCGCGGGCGCGCCGAGCACCCTTCCTTCGAGATCCTTCGGCTTGGCGATGCCGGTCTTGCTGGTGGTGGCGATGGCGAATGGCGGCTTGTCGTACATCATCAGGACCGCCTGGACCTTCTTCTCCGGGTTCTGATCCTGGAACTTGACCAGCGAGTTGATGTCGAAGAAGCCGAACGGGTAGGTGCCGGCGGCGACGCGCGCGATGCCGGCGACCGAGCCCGGGCCGGTGTCGACGGTGACGTTGAGGCCTTCCGCCTTGTAGTAACCCTTGTCGAGCGCAACGAAATAGGGCGCCGACGGTCCCTCGAACTTCCAATCCAGCGCAAACTTCACATCCGTCTGTGCCGATGCGGTGCTGACAGCAAGAGCTGCCAGCACCGCTCCTGTCAGCGCTGCGAAAAATCTGTTCATGTGCATATATGAAGCTCCCTTTGCATGCGGCTTGACCGTAGGCCTATCGTATACGGCCCGAGCAATGGGCGTGCCAGCCCGAGCAGCATTGCAGCTTGATCGCGGACCCCGGCGGCACGCGGTCCTTGCCGCAAGACTAGGCATTTTGGAAACCTTTGCCTATTCACTGGTCGGTCTCCCATCAGCTGCCGCGATAGGTGGAGTAGCTCCACGGCGTCACCAGCAACGGCACGTGGTAGTGCCCTTCCGGCTCGGCGAGCGCGAATTGCACCGGTACAATGTCAAGAAAGGGCGGATCGCTCTGCCGCGCGCCCATGCGCGCGAAATAGCCGCCCATGTGGAAACGCAGCTCGTAGCGACCGATCGGCAGCGGACGACCGCCGATCAAGGGCTCGTCGGTGCGGCCATCGCCATTGGTCAGTTTGCTCGCAATGAGGCGCGGCTCTGGCTCTCTCGACAGTTCGAGGAGCTCGATGGCGACGCCCTGCGCCGGTTGACCGCGATGAGTATCGAGGACGTGAGTGGACAGCCGTCCGTGCACGGCGAGCCTGTCGGCAGCCTCGATGCGCTGGTCGAGACGCAGCGCCGCAATGCGGAAGATTTCCGTCAGCGCGGCTTCCAGCTCGGCGGCCGTGGTGTTTTGCAGACGGCGCTCGAACTGGCGCAGGATGGAAGCCCTGCTGTGCCGCCGCACGCAAACAATGAACGGCATTGCGAATTTCTTCCGATAGGCATCGTTCAGCTGATGGAACAGCGCGAATTCGTCTTCCGACAGCCGGTCGAGGCCGGCACTCGCCTGCTCCGCCTTGGAATCATTGGTCATTGTCCCGGCGCGCGCCGCCTTGCCGGCGAGATCGGGGTGACCATTGATCAGTTGCAAGCGTTGATCCGGCGTTGCTGCGCGCACGGCTCCCATCATCGCGTCATGCAGGGCAGCGAGCGTGGCGAACGGCCGCCGGGCGAATGCCGCTTGCGCCACCCATGGCGCGTGCTCGTAGATGTCGCCGAGCGCCGCAACGAAGCCGGCCTCGTCGGCTGCACTGAGGGTCGCTAGCGAAACTCTGCTCATGCCAAATCCCGACCGATCGTGGGGGCCTGCGCTGCGAGTGCGCGATGCTCGCGGTGCCAATGGCGTGCGATGTCGATCCGTCTCGCAATCCACACGCCATTGCGTTGCGCGACATGATCAAGGAAGCGAATGAGCGCGCGCGCCCGGCCCGGCCGCCCGACCAGCCGGCAGTGGAGACCGACCGACATCATCTTGGGGGAGCGCTCTCCCTCGGCATGGAGCAGGTCGAACGCGTCCTTGAGATAGGAAAAGAATTCGTCACCATCGCCGAATCCCTGCGCGTTGATGAACCGCATGTCGTTGGCGTCGAGCGTGTAGGGAATGATGAGATGAGGTCCCTTTGGTCCATTGATCCAGTACGGCAGATCGTCGGCGTAGGAATCCGATGAATAGAGAAATCCACCCTCGTCGAGCACGGCACTCAAGGTATTCACCGAGCTGCGCCCCGTATACCAGCCGAGCGGACGCTCGCCTGTTGCGCTGGTGTGGACGCGGATCGCTTCGGCAAGATGCGCGCGCTCCTCGGCTCGCGGCATGTCCTTGTAGTCGATCCATTTGAGTCCATGGCTCGCGATCTCCCACTGCGCCTCGCGCATTGCCGCGACCGCCTCGGGGTGTCGCGCCAGCGCGGTCGCCACGCCGAACACCGTCACCGGCATCTGCCGGTCGGTAAAAATGCGCCACAGCCGCCAGAATCCCGCACGCGATCCATATTCGTACATGGATTCCACGTTCATGTGACGCTGCCCGGGCCACGGCTGCGCGCCGAGAACGTCGGAGAGAAAGGCCTCCGATGTAGAGTCGCCGTGCAGGATATTGCGCTCGCCGCCTTCCTCGTAATTGATCACGAACTGGACGCAGACGCGGGCGCCGCCAGGCCAGCGCGGATCGGGAGGGCTGCGGCCGTAGCCTGCGAGATCGCGAGGGTACTGGGAAGGTTGACGTGACATCGCTGCGCATCACCTCGCAGGCGCCCCCGCGGCGATCCAGGCGGCGAGAATTTGACGCTCCTCATCGGTCATCTGCGTGATGTTACCCGGCGGCATGGCATGGGAACGCACCGCGTTGACTTCGATCAAGTGGGCGTAGCGCCGGATGTTGTCGGGGCCATCGAGCAGCACGCTTTTGGGAGCCGCGGGCAGTCCCGGCCAAACCGGCGCATCCATATGGCACATGCTGCAGCGGGACAGGACGATATCGTGCGCCGCGGCGACGTTCACGTTCTGCGCCTGCGCGACCGTCGAGCTCTGCCGCGGGCCGGCGCCGGAGAGCCATGCCACCGCCAGCATGCCGGCGGCGGCGACGCCCCAGGTCCACCACGGGCTGCCCTTGCCCTCATGTCGGGAATTGAAGAAGTGCCGGATCACCGGCCCGACCGCGAGCACGATGGCGACGATCACCCAGTTGAAGCGGGTCGCGAAGATCAAGGGATGATGATTGGAGATCATCAGGAAGACGACCGGAAGGGTAAGATAATTGTTGTGCACCGATCTCTGCTTGCCCTCCTGGCCCCACACCGGATCGGGCTCTTTTCCCGCGAGCAGCGCGGCAACGGTCTTCTTCTGGTTCGGGATGATGATGACGAAGACATTCGCCACCATGATGGTGCCGATCAGCGCACCGATCTGGTTCAACGCGCCGCGCCCGCTGAAGACGTGCGTAAAGCCGTACGTGAGCCCGACCAGAAACACATACCCCACGAGCGCGAGGACAACGTCATTGCGGCCGAGCGCTGAGCGACACAGCGCTTCGTACATGAGCCAGGTCGCGAGGAGACTGCCGAAGGCGACAGCCGCGGCGGTGGGCGCAGTGAGATCGAGCACGGATTTGTCGATCAGATAGAGCTCGGCGCCGAGATAATAGACGATCACCAGCAGCGCGAAGCCGGAGAGCCAGGTGGCATAAGCTTCCCACTTGAACCAAGTCAGCTCGTCCGGCATGCGGGTGGGGGCGACCAGATATTTTACCATGTGATAGAAGCCGCCGCCGTGGACCTGCCAGGCATCGCCTTGCACGCCCTGCGGCAGGCCAATTCGAGGCTTGAGGCTCAGGTCGAGATGGATGAAGTAGAATGAGCTGCCGATCCAGGCGATGCCTGCAACAACGTGCAGCCAGCGGACGAGAAGGCTGAGCCACTCGGCGAGCACGGATTCCACGACAGCGCGACCTTTTTTGGCCTCTCGGCATCAGGATGACAGACGGGCATCTTGCATGGCAAGACCTGTACCGGTGATCCCGCCCCTGCATTTGCAATC
Organism: uncultured Alphaproteobacteria bacterium; assembly: GCA_963820365.1. GTDB lineage: Bacteria > Pseudomonadota > Alphaproteobacteria > Rhizobiales > Xanthobacteraceae > VAZQ01. The sequence continues at coordinate 117,092 of CAWFZR010000023.1, forward strand.
ACCGAGGCTCGCCCAGCAGCGCGGCGTCGAATGCGCTCGCGATGGCTTCCTTGCTCTTGCCGGCGCGGACGGCATCGCCGATGGCGATGACGATTTGCCTACCGTCGCCCAATTGTCGCAAGCGCCCGGCCGTCTCCCGCCGCGCCTTGGTATAGAACCAGTTGCGCAACCGCGGTGAAGAAAAAAGGCGGGAAATGCCGGGCCAACGGCCGATGCCCGCGTCAAGCATCGCCGTAGCGATCGGGCCCAGGCCGAAGCGATAGCGCGCCCCGGTCGCGATCACGATGCGATCGAACGGCGCGAGCAGGCTCCGGTTGCGCTGTGACATCGGTCGCGAAGCGGAAGGTGACGCCCTTGGCAGCGCAGGCCGCGGCGAAGATCGGCAATGTAGCGCTCGAAGCTCCTTTCGCTCGCCTCGACCTCCTGAAACAGCGGCGCCTTGCCGGCATAGCGAAACGCGCCGCCCGGGCGCCCCTCCTTCTCGAACACCGTCACCTGCATTGCCGTCGGCGACCAGCGACGCGTAGGTCAATCCGGCAGGACCGGCGCCGATGACGGCGATGCGCTCGCCGCGCGGGGGCCTGCGGCGTCGGCGAAGCGCGTCTCGCGGCCGGCGGCGCCGTTGACCACGCAGCCGATGCGCGCTCCGCCGCGCATCTCGTTGATGCAGGTGTTGCAGGCGAGGCAGCGCCGGATCGGCTCTCCGCGCGCGAGCTTCTCGACCCATTGCGGATCGGCGATCAGCGTGCGGCCGAGCGCAACGAAGTCCGTCTTGCCGGCGGCGACCGCGGCGGTCGCGGTCGCCGGATCGCCGAGCCGGCCGACCGCGATCACCGGAACGCGTACCGGCCTTCTTCACGTCGGCTGCGAAGTCGAGAAAGGTCGCGTCCGGAAAGCTCATCGGCGGAAGCACGATCTGCGCGGACGGCAGCGAGCGGTAATGGCCGGCGGTGACATGCAGCGCGTCTGCGCCCGCCTCCGCCGCCCAGATCGCGATCTGGCGGCCTTCGTTGAAGGCCAGTCCGCCGGCGAAAGAAATCCTCGACCGACAGGCGATAGATGATCGGCATTGCGCGCGACCGCCGTCTTGACCGCGCGCAGCACCTCGAGCCCGAAACGGGCGCGGTTCTCCAGGCTGCCGCCGTATTCGTCGGTGCGGCGGTTCTCGAACGGCGCGTGGAATTGCGAGATCAGGTAGCCGTGGGCGGCGTGCATCTCGACGCAGTCGAAGCCGGCCTTCTGCGCGCGTAGCGCGGCCGCGGCATGGGCGGCGATGGTCTGCGATCGATGCGCGCCTTGCGTCATCTCCTCCGGAACGATGGTCTCGAATGTCGTCTCGTAGACCGGATGCGGGATGGCCGAAGGCGCAATCGGCGTCTCGCCGCAGATGTCGGCGCGGGTATGTCCGCCGCCGTGGCCGAGCTGGATCGACGCCTTCGCTCCGGCGCGGTGAATCTGCGTCGACCAGCCGCGTCAGCCCGGCAGGAAGCGGTCGTCGTAGATGCCGACCTCGCGCCGGCGGTGGCGGCCGGCTCTTTCCGGCGAGGCCATCTCGACGGTGATGAGGCCGACGCCGCCACGCGCCCGCGCCAGGTAATAGGCGACGGTGTCGTCGGTGACGAAGCCTTCCGCGTCGGCCGTGCGCGTGGTCATCGGCGGCATGACGATCCGGTTGGGGATCTCGACCGAGCCGATGCGCGCCGGGGTGAGCAGGATGTTCAGTCAGCGGTGTCACAGCACCGGAATCTCGCCGCCGTCGAGATCGATGGTCGCGCCGTGCATCCAGGTCGCGCGCGAGGAGACGATGAAGGTCACGAGATCGGCCACGTCCTCGACCTTGCCGAAGCGCGTGATGCCGGTCTCGCGGCAGATACGCTCGCGGACCTTCGCTTCCGGCTCTCCGGTGCGCTCGACCTCGGCGCGGATGCGCCGCCATTGCCGCTCGGTCTCGACCAGGCTCGGATGGATGCAGTTGACCTGCACGCCGTCCTCCTTGCCGAGGTCGGCGAGGCACTTGGTGAAGGCGGCGACCGCGGCATTGACCGAGCTGCCGATGGTGAATTGCCTTCTCGGGCTTGCGTCCGCTGGTTCCGCCGATCGCGACCAGCGAGCCGCGGCGCTCCTTCAGCAGCGGCCAGGCCGCGCGCGCCAGCCGCACATGGGCGAAGAACTTCAGCGCATAGCCTTCCTCCCAGTCGGCATCGGTCAGCGCGAAGAAATCGCCGCGCTTGGTGGTGCCGGCATTGTTGACGAGGATGTCGAGGCCGCCGAATTCGCGCTGACCGCCTCGACCAGCGCCGCGGGCGCGGCCGGCTCGCGCAGGTCGAGCACCGCTGATGGCGGCCTTGCGTGCCTTTGCCGCGGATCGCCGTCGCGACCTCGTCGAGCGCCGCGCTCGTCGCGCCCCGTCAGCATCAGGTCGCAGCCCTCCTCCGCGAAGGCCAGCGCAATGCCGCGGCCGATGCCGCGGCTTGATCCGGTCACCAGCGCGACCTTCCCTGTCGAACCCCAACTCCATCCGTCGCCCCCGCTTCCGCTTGGCCCGGCGATCTGCCGCATCGCGGGGCAATGAGACGTGCATGGCGGATAAGCGCGTCGTGCCGTCCGTGGCAGCGGTCGTAGCCGATCTTGTCCGGGTCCCAGATGATGAAGTTGTCCCGGTTCGGCATCTTCACCTGCGGCAAGCGTCTTGGCGTCCATCACCTCGTTCTCGCCGATGATCTTGTTGAGCGCGAGGATATAGGCGCTGAGCGCATAGAGCTCGTCGTTGGTGAGCGTCTTCGGCATCTGATACGGCATCGACCGGCGGATGATGTCGAACAGCGTCGTGGCATACTTGTAGTAGGGGACGGTCTTCATCGTGTCGATGCGATCGAACTTGCGACGGGACCGACCATCGGCACGTAGCCGCGCGCCGGATTGACGCCGTTCTCGCCGTGGCACAGGGCGCACTTCTGCGCATAGATCGGCGGCGCCCTGCGTGGGCGTGCCGCTGCCGGGCGGCAAGCCGGTGCCGTCCGGCAGGACGGCGATGTCCCAGGCCTTGATGTCGGCCTCGGCGATCGGCTTTCCGAGGCCCGGCGTTTCGGCGACGCGCCGTCCCGGCGCCGAACGCGAGCGCCGAAGCGCGAGCGGCGAACGAAGAAGCCTACGCGTAGACATGCTTGATCTCCCCCTTGCTGTCGATGCCCCAGCTGGTGATGCTGTTGTAGTGCTGGTTGGGGAACGCCAGCGGGTTGGTCACCGGTCTGCTCGGACTGGCCGCGCGCGGCGACGAACTCGGCCCGCAGTCGGCTGCACGTTGCCGGCCTCGTCCCAGGCGCGGCTCTGCAGGATCGACCGGCTGGCCGTCCCAGCGCCACGGCATGCGGAAGCGCGTGAACGCCTTCGGCAGCACCGGCTCCTGCAGCGCTGCCTGCGCCCAGCTCTTGCCGCCGTCGGCCGAGACCATGACCTTGGCGATGCGGCCGTTGCCGGAATAGGCGACGCCGGAAATCTCGTAGTAGCCCGGCCCTTTCAGCGCAGTGGCCGAACGAGGGATGGGTGATGAACGATTTGACCTCCTGCAGTGAAGTGGAACAGCCACATCTTGCCGCCCGGCAGGATCTGCGAGTAGGTCTTGGCCTCGTAGAAGCTCATGGCCGGCTGATCGATGAGCTTGATCCGGCGCACGATACTTGACGTTCATGTTGCCCTGGTAGCCGGGCAGCAGCAGGCGCATCGGATAGCCGTTGCCGGGCATGATGCGCTCGCCGTTCTGGTAGAGCGCGATCATGGCGTCGTCCAACGCCTTCTTGACCGGCACGCTGCGGTGCAGCGCGAGCGAATCGGCGCCTTCGGCGAGCAGCCATTTCGCCTTCGGATCGATGCCGGTTTCCTCGAGCAGCGTGGAAAGCAGCACGCCGGTCCATTCGGCGTTGGACACGAGCCCATGCAGCGCCTGGGCGGTGGCCTGCACCGGCTCGCTGGAGAACATCGGCGCGCTGTTGCCGCTGCACTCGACGAAACGCCATGCGCGTCACCATCGGATAGCGCGACAGCGACTTCGAGCGTGTAGACCAGCGGCTGCTTCACCAGGCCGTGGATCACCAGCTTGTGCTGGGCCGGGTCGATATCCGGCACGGCGGAATGGCAAATCGAGAAGAACAGGCCGTTGGGCGTGACCGTGCCTTGCAGCAGATGGTGCGGCGTGCGCGCATGCGAAGTGCGGAACTCGCGGTTGGGATTGCTGAGCGTGCGCACCACGTCCTTCTCGAACCGCGACGGCACCTGGTAGGCCGGCACGACCGCGCCCATTTCCAGGCTCCACGGATCGTCCTTGAGCGGCTCGGCGGCGGCGCCGGTGAGCGGAAGCCGCCGGTCGTCATGGCGCCGGCGAACACGATGCCGCGGCCGAGCAGCGCGCGGCGATCGAGCAGGCCGTTGCCGGCCGACCGGCTCGAGTGGCGGCGATGCGGCGTCGCGGCGCTTGCGAATGCTCATGGACGCTCTCCTTGCTTGGTCTTGTTGAGTATTTCGTTCCTAATGTTCGCGTTCCGCGCGATCCCTGCTCGCGCGCGAGAGTTATCGAACGAGTTTTTCACGAGCGCTCTGCGCGCGTGAACGCGATAAGACTGCGCCTTTTCCAAAATCGTTGCAACGAATGAGGCAGTCTTCTTGACCTATTTGTGAAGCAGTCCCTTGCGAGACCCAATACCGTGTCATGCTCGCGGTTGTCGCGCTTGAAGGAACTCGACCAGCTATTTACCGTCGAGCAGCCAGCCGAATTTCTCGCGCGCCTTGCGCGCGACCTCCGGGCTCGGCGCATTGGTGGGGGGAAACTTGTCGCGCCAGTGAAACGGCTTGCAGGCATCGATCAGCGCCACCGAATGGGTCATGTTGCCGACGGCGCGCCGCTCCGGCGGCAGCGCCGGGTCGGCGCTCGAATCCCATGAGCCGGTGATGAACTGGATCAATTCCTTGGGATCGGTGCGCGTGAGCATGGCCCACAGCAGATGGTCGAGATTGGTGACGTCGACATCGTCGTCGACCACCACGATGTATTTCGACGCATAGGCCGAGGCGCCGCATTGCGCGGCGACATGCGCGGTCTGCACCGCATGGCCGGGATAGCGCTGCGTGATCGAGACCGCGTGCAGCATGCGCGCGCCGCCGACCTCGTGGCACCAGACCTGCTGCACGCCGGGAACGCCGGCATTGGCGACGTTCTGCTTGATCGTCGCCGAGCGCATCACCGCGCGATAGCGCGCCATCTCGTCCGGCCCGCCGCCCATGGGCGGCACGCCCAGCACGATCGGATCGTTGCGGTGATAGATCGCCTTGATGTCGAGCACCGGGATTTGGCGCACGCCGCCGGCATAGTGGCCGGTCCACTCGCCGAACGGGCCTTCCGCCTGGGTGCGGTCGGGCGGCACGTAGCCTTCGAGCACGATCTCGGCATTGGCAGGGAAGGGCAGCCCGGTCACCTTGCCGCGCACCATCTTCACCGGCCGGCCGCGCAGGCCGCCGACCAGATCGAGCTCGAACACGCCGTAGGGCGCCTCCAGCCCGCCGAAGAAGAAGGCGAGCGGATCGCCGCCGAGCACCATCGCCGCCGGCAGCGGCTCGCCGCGCGCGAACGACTTGTCGCGGTGGATGCGGCCGTGATGGCCGGCGGCCATGACCATGCCGACGGTCTTCTTGTCGTGCACCTGCGCGCGATAGGCGCCGGCATTGAGCCAGTTCTCCTCCGGATCGCGGGTGATGGTGTAGGTGCCGGTGCCGATATAGCGGCCGCCGTCCTTCTCGTGCCATTTCGGCGCCGGGAACTTGGTGACGTCGACGTCGTCGCCCAGCATGATGTTCTCGAGGACCGGGCCGTCCTCGACGATCTCGTGCGGCATGATGCGCTGCTCCTGCAGATAGGCCTCGCGATAGGCGTCGCTGAGCTCCCATTTGGTGAGATGATCGGGAAAGCCGAGCGTCATGTTGCGGCGCGTGCCGGCAAACATGTTCAGCAGCAGACGAAAGCCCTTTGGGCAGCCGGGAATATCCTCGAATACGACGCAGGGGCCATGCTCCGCGCGCAACACCGCCTCGGCGGCAAGCCCGATATCCTCCTCGCAATTGGCGCCCTTGACGGTGCGGACCTCGCCAAGCCGCTCGGCCATCGCGAGCCATTCGCGCAGATCGTCATAGGCGATGTTGCCGGCGAAGTTTCCTCTGGTCGATCATCGGTCTCATCAGCCTTTCGATGCGCAAGGCAACGCGGTGCAATCGATATTGAGCGACGCAAAAACGCGCAAAGTACAGTGCGGCAGCGCATGCGGAACGCGCTCTGCATTGCCATGAGCCTGTGGGCTGAACTCCTGCGTCTGGGCCTGCGCTGGTTCGTGACGCGGGGACTGGTGCCTGATCCGCAGATCGAGCTGCTGCGCGCGGCAACTCGAGACCGTCAAGCGCTTCGTCCCGGTCCGCCGAAAGGGACGCAGGAGACCAAGCTCGATGCCGGCGGCGTCAAGGCGGTCCGGGTTGCGACGCCGCAATCGCTCCAGCGACCGTCACGTCCTCTATCTTCACGGCGGCGCCTATATCATGGGCGCTCCCGTCGCACTATCGCGATTTCATCTGGCGCATCGCACGTGCGCGTCGGCCCGCGTGCTGTGCATCGACTACCGGCTCGCCCCCGAGCATCCGTTTCCCGCCGCGCTGGACGATGCGATCAGCGGCCTATCGCTGGCTTCTGGCCGAGGGCGCGGCGCCGCGACGACATGGCAATCATGGGCGATTCCGCGGGCGGCGGGCTTGCCTTGGCGATGCTGCTGCGGCTGCGCGACGAGGGTTTGCCGCTGCCGGCCGCCGCGGTCGCGTTATCGCCATGGACCGATCTCGCATTGACCGGAGACGTCGCATTCGCAACAATGCCGCATGCCGACCCGATGCTCAAACCCGAACAGGCGGCGAGCTTTGCTCGTCTACTATCTCGCCGGCGCCGATCCCGCGCAATCCTTACGCGTCTCCGCTGTACGGCGATCCGGCCGGGCTGCCGCCGACGCTCATCCAGGTCGGGAGCGACGAGATCCTGCGCGACGATGCCGTGCGGATGGCCGACAAGCTGCGCGCCGCGGGCTGTCCGCGTCGAGATCGAGGTCTGGCCGCGCATGCCGCATGTCTGGCAGCTGTATGCGCGCGTGCTGCCGGAGGCACGCCGGGCGATCGAGCGGATCGGCACTTTTGTCCAAAGGGAGATGGCGCGCGTGAGCTGAATCATGTCAGGATCGACCGCGATGGAAGCCATGACATCTGCCCGCTGCCGTAAGGTCGTGTTTGCGCTCGCCGCGCTGGCCGTGCTTTGGAACGGTCCGGCGCTCGCTCTCGACAAGGTCAGGCTGGGCAAGGCCGTCCCCAATTCTTTCGCCTTCGGAGCAGCTGAAGTCGGGATCGAGTCCAGGATTTTCGAAAGCGAAAGCTTGGAGATCGAGGTCACCAGCTTCCGCGGCGACGCGCAGCTCCAGCAGGCGATGGCAGCCGGCAGCCTCGATGTCGGTCTGGGCTCGGGCCCAGGGCTCGGGTTCCGCGCCAAGGGCGCGCCGGCGATCGGCGTCGCGGCCATGTATGGGCCGCCCGCCAATCTTGCGCTCGTGCTGCCCTTCGGCACTGCCGTCAAGAGCATGGCCGATCTCAAGGGCAAGCGCGTCGGCGTGACCACGACGGGCTCACTTACGGATTGGCTTGTACGCGAGCTCTCGCGCCAGCAGGGATGGGGCAGCGACGGCATCCAAATTCTTGCCCTTGGTCAAATGCAAGCTCGTCTCGCCGCCATCCAGCGCGGAGAGCTCGATGGCATGGTGATCGAGTCGGCAACCGGCTACGAGTTGGAGGAGGCGGGCAAGGCTCGCATATTCATTCTGTTCGGCGACATTGCGAAGGATTTCCATACGCACGTGATCTTCTCCACCGACGACGTGATCGAGCGACGGCCGCAATTGCTGGCGCGCTTTCTGCGCGGTTGGTGCCGGACCGTCGCCTTCATGCGGGCGAACAAGGATTTCGTGGTATGGCTCCGAGGCGAGGACAATCGACGTCAAGCCAGCCATTGCCGACAAGATTTATGATGCACAGATCGGCGGCTTCTCGGCCGACGGCGTGTTCGGCGCCGCGGCAATCGACGTGATCAGGCATTCGCTCAAGGAGCTCGGTATCCTCAACATGGTCCCCGACGCGAAGACCATCTACAACGACAAATTCGTTCCGGTGAAATTCTAACGGCAGACCGAGTGCCGCTTGAGCATCGTCGGCATCGACATCGGGGGCACCTTCACCGACCTCGTCGGCTATCAGGACGGTTACGGCTACGTGCCGGCGCCCGAGAATGCGATAGAGTAGCGCGATGGTGGCACAAGCGCGGCGTCGGCGCCTCATAGCCGCCATGGCCGAGTCTCATGTCGACGGCGCCGTGCTCTACGGCAATGCCTGGCAGGGCGACTATCTGCGCTATGCCGCCGATTTTGGCATTCTCGAAGGTCATGGCATCGCCGTCATGTTGCCCGACGGCACGATCGATCTGTTTCTCGACAGCGCAACCGAAGCCGAGCGCGCCGAAACGGAAGTGCCGGGTGCGACAATTCATTTCGAGCCGGATATCGCGCGTGCGGTGGCTGCACGCCTCGAGCGGATGGCCGATCGTCGCTTGCTCGCAGCGCCGCGGCGCTTCCTGCCGAATGCGCTCGTGGAGGGGTGCCGCAGCTTTGCTCTTGAGGACGGCACTGCGCTCCTCGATCGGCTGCTCATGCACAAGATGCCGGAGGAGATCGAAACCGTGCGACGCGCGGCGGAGATGGCCGATGATGCTTATGCGGCGTTTCGCGCGGCAGTACGACCAGGTCGCCGCCAATACGAGATCGTCGCGGAGATCGAGCGCTACCTGCGCAGCCGCGGCTGTCCGGACAATTTCATGATCATCGGATCCGGCGGCAAGGATGTGCTGGGCATGACCCTGCCTCCGAACGCCGGATCCGCACCGGCGATCTCGTCACTACCGAGCTCACGCCTGCAATCGAAGGCTATTTCGTCCAAATTTGCCGCACGCTGGTGGTGGGAAAGGCAAGCGAGACGCAGCGGCGGGCTTTCGCAATCTTCCGCGAGGCGCTCGAGGCCGGCATCGCGGCAGTGCGTCCCACGGCCACGGCCGCCGACGTGGCGCGCGCCGAGAACGAGGTGTTTCGCAAATATGGGCTCGGGGATTATACCACCAGCAAGTGGACGCGCGTGCGCGGACACGGACTCGGCCTGTTTTGCGAACTCCAAGCCGCACCTGCTGGAAGAGGTCGAAACTCCGCTTGTGCCCGGCATGGCGCTTATCGTTCACCCCAACACCTATCATCCCGAGGCTGGCTACATGGTTCTCGGTGATGCCGTCGTGGTAACCGACGCGGGCGCCGAAGTCTTGAGCAAAACTCCGCGCGAATTGTTCGAAGTTGTGTGATTGGCCAGCTTTAAGTGCCGAACTCGGGTAGACCCGAGTTCGGGTGTGAGCTTACAATGCGCCGTGGCCTGATCTCCCATTCCAACGCCGAGTTGCCGGAAGCCGTGCTCGACGCGCGCGTCGAGCGCGTGCGTGCCGCGATGATTCAGGCGAACTCTGATGTGCTTGTCCTCTACACCAACAACACTCGCGCCGCCGGCGTCTCTTGGCTCACCGGCTTCGTGCCGTACTGGTCGGAGGCGCTGCTGGTGCTGGCGCGCGATCGGCCGCCGATCCTGGTCGTGGCGCTCACCTATCGTGTCAAGAGCTGGATCGAGCGTACCAGCCGCGTCGCCGACGTGATCCATGGCCCGCGCATCGGCAAGGAGGCTGCGCGCGTGATTGCGGCGAGCAAAGGGGATGCGATCGTCGCCATTCCCGACCTTGCCGGCATGCCCTCCGGCATCGTGGAGGACCTGCGGGCCGGCGGTCCACGCCTCGTGCTGACCGATGCCAGTGCCATGTTTGCGCGGCTGCGCGGGGCAGCCGATCCGGCCGAGATCGCGCTCGCGGCCAAGGCAGGGTGGATCGCGCACTGCGCGCTTGCGCAAGCGTCGGAGGCAAGCGTGGCGGGAGGATGCCTTGGAACGATCATTGCAGCGGCCGAATGGGAGGCGCGCCGCTTGGGCGCCGAGGAAGTCTATATCGCCGCCGCGCCGGATCTCTCGCGCGATGCTCGTTTTAGCCGCATCGAAGGAGAAGCGAGCTTGGGGGCAAGCTTCGCCCTGCGTGCGACCGTCGCTTACAAGGGAACGTGGCTCCGCCTCGTGCGCACCTTTGCCGAGCAGGACGCGATCGAAGAGGGGGCGCACTGCTTGGCTGCCGCGGCGGCCCAGCTGCCGAGCGATCGCGGCTTTGCCGGATTTAGCTCCTGGCTGGTCGAGGGTTGTCGGATCGCGCAGCCGCTCGAGCCGTTGCTGGGATCGCGCGTGAGCGGGTCGACCCCGATCTCGCCCAGAGCTCTCGTCTCGGTACAGGGAAGGCTGACGCTCGGCGGCCAGCCAATGCTCGTCGGCGCGCCGGCCTTGCTCGGACTGCCCGGCGAGGCCGCGAGCGTGCTCGTTTATCCGACGTTCGAAATGTAGTTGTGGGCAAGGCGCCGCCCTCGGCGCCGCGCACAACCTGACATGCTTAGAGCATGATCGCGAAAAGTGAATACCGGTTTTCGGAAAAGATCACGGTCAAGCAAAGAAGTAGAGCGGGATGGTGATTCGAAGAAAAATCATCCCGCTCTAGCCCGACACGCCGGTGCGGGTGTCCAGTGCGACCCGACCTGCAAAGCTGATTTCACGTTTGCTCACGCGCTCTTCGGCGCGACCGCATCGCTGCTGCGCGCGTGCAACGCCATTGCAATCATGGAGCTGCCGCCGAACAGCAGGTTGATCCCGACCAGCAATCCAAGCGCCCACGCAGCCGTGCTCGGCAACCCGGCCCAGATCATGGCGGCCAAGACAAGATCGATGATGCCGCTCACCAGCATCCAGCCCCATTGACCTGTCAGCTCGCGCTTGTGCTCGAATGCGTACATGATCGAGAGGACGCCCTCGATGATGAAGAACACGATCAGCAGCAAGGTGAGCGTGATGACGCCGCTGAGCGGCCAAACCAGCAAGACCAGGCCGGCGGCAATGCCGAGCACCGCGGAAAGAAGCGACCACCAAAAACCCGGTGCATGACGCGCCCCGAAGGTGGTGATCAAGCCCGCGATACCGCTTATGATGAAAAGCCAGCCGATCATTATCGTTACAGCGATCCCGGCGAGCTGCGGCACCGCGATTGCCAGCACACCGAGGATGACCAGCACGATGCCTTCGGCCAGAAACAGCTTCCAATGCTCGCGGACCGCTTGCGACAGCGCGCTCTGCAGCCCGGTGACGTCGCTCGGATTCGTCGACATGTCAGACCTCCCGGAACATCGTTGGGTTCCCCCCCGGAAATCTCAACATGCACCCGTATACATATCATAACATTCAGACCGGGCCGGCGCCACGACAGTTCGGCGGCTGTGGCGCGACTTCCCTGAGACAGGTTGCCGGCCATTCACGAAATGTAAGCAGGACGACGACCGGCCAGGGCTGGGCGAACTCAACTCAGCCCTAGTGGCTGAACCAATAAGACATGTCGTAGATCATCGCGCCGATGGCGCAGGCCGCAAGCCCAGCCCAGACCATGCTGAGGAGCAGCACCGTGTTCGCGCGTTGCACGACGTGAATGTCGACGAGGTGGGACATGATTTGAGCTGTTGCCGAGTCGAATACGAATTTAGTGCTCCATCGCGCCGCGCTCCAAGGCCGCCACAGCAAAGCAGGGTTGCAGTCAATGCGTGGCTCTACTCCGTGTTTACGCGCCCTTTACGCCAACCGGTTTGGGGGCGTGGGCAGCTCAACAAGCCGTCGGTGACGTTCAACGTCGGGACGGGCCTTTGGTTCTGGGCCGATGCTGACACCTCAATTCTATTCTTGCATTCTTGCCGGCCGCATTGACGGTCTCTCGCGGCTTTCTCTTCGGCCGGGCGCGTCCTACAAAAGCATGTCCATCCATTGGGGGAGCAGCATGCTGAACAGGCCGAAATGTCCGGTGATCGCGCTCGAGGAGCACTACTGGGACAAGGAGCTTGCCGCGCAATTCGTCGGTGGCGAAGGCGTGCGCGACGCCGAGATGCTCAGACGTCTCTATGATCTCGGCGAGCTGCGGCTGCGCGAGATGGATGAGGCCGGCATCGACATGCAGATCCTGTCCCATGGCGCGCCTTCGGCGCAGAAGCTCTCCGGGCCGGATGCTGTTGAGTTGACCCGCCGCGTCAATGATCGGCTGCATGCCGCAGTCAATGCCAACCCCAAGCGTTTCGGCGCCTTCTCGGCGCTGCCGACCAGCGACCCGAAGGCGGCAGCTGATGAGCTCGAGCGCACCACCGAGCTTGGCTTCAAGGGCCCCATGATCCACGGCCTCGCCAACGGCATGTTTCTCGACGACAAGCGGTTTTGGCCGATCTTCGAGCGCGCGCAGTCACTCGATGTCCCGATCTACCTGCATCCTTCCGTTCCACTGGCGGCGGTGATGGATGCCTATTACAAGGACTATGTGAAGGACTTCCCCATGGTGATCCGCGCCGCCTGGGGCTTCACCGTCGAAACCGCAACGCACGCCATCCGGCTGGTGCTTGGCGGGGTGTTCGATGCGTATCCGCGGCTCAAGATCGTCCTGGGCCATCTGGGCGAGACGCTGCCATTCCTTGTTTGGCGCGTTGATCAAGCACTGTCACGTCCCGGCGCGAAGGCGTTGAGCTTCCGCGAAGTGTTCTGCGGGCATTTCTACATCACGACCAGCGGCAACTTTTCCAATCCGGCGCTGCTGTGCTGCGTGATGGAAATGGGCATCGAGCGCATTCTGTTCGCCGTCGACTGGCCGTTCGTTGCCAACAAGCCAGCGGTGGACTGGATGCAAACCGTTCCGCTCCGCGACGAGGATAAGGTCAAGATCCTCAGCAGCAATGCCAAGCGGCTGTTCCGTCTCTGAAATGCGGCTATCTCGCTGGCGTGCCGGCCGTGCGGTTCATGACCGCAGACGGTTCATCCTCGGCAATGAGCAACGGCTCTTCGTCCCATGACGGCGCACTTGTGACCGCGGGATCGGTACCCCTGCTCTCGATGGCAATCGCTGCAGTTGCAATGACGTGCGCCTCGTCGCCTTGCACTGGGGGGCTTGCGTCTCCTGTCACCTCGTCCGCGGTGGAAGTCTCTTGCGGACGCGCATCGATCGCGGCGGGCGCGCTCACCGTCGGTGCGCTTGTCACGACGGGGATTGCTGAAGGGACAAGGTTAATACCTCCCCTGAAAGGGGTGGTCCGGGAGCGAAGCGAGCCGGGTGGTGTTCGCGGCAACAATCTCGCGCGTCGAAATGCTCCCACCCGACCACCGTTCGCTTCGCTCCGCCGGTCGACCTCCCCTGAGAGGGGAGATAAACCGAGTTGGATGCTGGCCATATGCGATGGCTCGGTCTCCACTGCGGGAATGATCCGCTGCGGCTCGTCTGGCAACTTGTCGGCGGCGCGCTCCTTCGAGCTGGCATCGTCGGTGGACACGGTGTCGGCTTGCCGCACCACGTTCTCTGCTCCGCTCGTCGCAACGGAAGCCGAAGCCTCTGCCGGGTCGGAAGCACCGGGCTGGCGCGTCAATTCTTCGAACCGCCGTATACTGTCTGAATAATAGAACGGGTTCCAATCGGCCCGGTCGCCGAACATCAGATTGCGCGAGGATTCGATCGGACCCGCATTCGCCTGGTGTCTCAATTTCACCGTTGCGTAGAGTCCGAGCGAGCCCACGCCAAGCATCGCCGCCGCCAGGATTGCGCCAATGATAAACCGCAAGCCAGAAAGCATCCAATTCATCCGTTCCGCGGCAATTTGCGCGCGCCGCGCAAGTTCATTCCCCTGCGCGCATGCGGGCCCACGCCATGCGGGCAGCGGCATTCGCCGCGCGCCTCAATAGCTAAGTGGGTGACTCGCAGGCGAGAAAAAGACGCCTCGAGGGTCACGATTGTGATGCGCCGCAAGACTCGGCGCCTGCGGCCTGGACGTGCATCGCAGGGCGGGGGCACGCAGAACAAGTCTACCGGCTTCGGCTCTCACCAGATTGCCCACCGAGAGATGGCATTGTATGGGGAAGCGACTTGTGCGGCTTGCGCCTGGTGCCACCTTCGCCCTGACGCACCGGTGGGGCCCGTAGCTCAATGGTTAGAGCCGACCGCTCATAACGGTCTGGTTGGAGGTTCGAGTCCTCCCGGGCCCACCACGCATTCTCGCGAACGCGGAGATTTCCTGGCAGCCGACGAATTGCCGCCAATTGGCGGGCTTCGCCGTCCGCGGTTTGGTCTCTGCAGAGACCAATTCGGTCCACGAGGGGATTTCGGGTGAGTTGTCTCTGGCCCTCGGAATCCCGTTTCCCGGAAACGGAGACCGTCGTCAGCAGAGACGCGGTTCGAATGTCTCTACTTTGCCATCAAACCCAGCATCTGATGCTGACGCGGCCATTCGACGGGGAGGTCGCAGAGTCGGGCCACGCCCATTCCGTGCGGGAGGCGCCCATCGATGGCCGCCTTGACGAGGTCCGGTGCGAGGAAGGCGAGCGAGATCGTCATGTTGACCTTCCGCGCGGTGCAGCCCTCACGTTTGGCGATGCTTTCTGTATTCGCAGTGGGATCGGTGATGAGTTCGTCAAGCCAGCGGCGCCCCCGTGCAATCGATGCGACCAGAAGCGCGCGGTTCTCGGAACGGATCGGGCGGGATTCTTGAGGCGAAGCGGATTCGGGCATGAGAACTTCACGGCGTCGGGTTGATGATCTCTTGCGCCAGGGCACCTCGATGACATTGCGACTGCGCTTGTGCATGCGATCGGCATCTTTTGCATTGGTGAGTTCGATGACCAGTTGGTCCGATTGGACCTCGACCCGGGCGACATGATTGTGAATGAGGACTGCGTCCTCGATGTCGGTGGCTTCGTTGAGGTGATCCCGAATAGATTTTGCAACAAGGGCCTCGATCTCGCTTGCCGGGATCCGGCTGACGGTACCGGCTTGTTTGGCTCGGCCCTGCAGCAGGGCGGACGAGATGTAATAGCGGTACTTGATGCCTCCTTTTCGGGCATGGCTCGGTGTCATTCGTTGGCCGCGATCATCGTAGATGCGGCCCGACAGCAGTGCCTCCGACTTCGTCCGCAAAGCTTTGTGATTGTTGACCTGCTCATTCAGCTTAGTCTGGACCGCATCGAACAGGTGCCGATCAACGATGGCGGGCTGTTCGCCCTCAGGGTCTCGCCCTTAAAGGCTACCTTTCCGACGTAAAACCGGTTGCGAAGCAGATAAGCGAGCGGACCACGCGTGAAGGGGATGCCTCCGACCGTATGGCCTGTCTTCAGGGTCCGCACCTTGGTGACGATGCCGTGTGTGTGCAGGTCCGCCATGAGCAGGTTGAGGCTGCCGAGTTTGAGGTAGCTTTGAAAGATGGTCCGAACGCGGTCGGCCTCAGCTTCATTGACGGTGATCTTTCGGTCCTTGGTGTCATAGCCAAGCGGCGCCATCCCGCCGACCCAAAGACCCTTGCGCTTGGAGGCGGAAATCTTGTCCCGAATGCGCTCGGAGGTGACCTCGCGCTCGAACTGGGCAAATGACAGCAGGACGTTCAGTGTCAGCCGGCCCATCGAGGTGGTGGTATTGAACTGCTGGGTCACCGAGACGAATGACACGCTGTGCTGATCGAACAGTTCCACCAGTTTGGCGAAGTCCGCCAACGAGCGGGTCAGACGGTCGACCTTGTAGACCACGATGACGTCGACCTTTCCGGCCCGCAGGTCTTCAAGCAGCCGCTGCAACGCGGGGCGGTCGGTATTACCACCGGAGAAGCCGCCATCGTCATATTTGGACCGGACCATCGTCCAGCCGGCATGCTGTTGGCTCCGGATATAGGCCTGCGAGGCATCGTACTGGGCGTCGAGGGAGTTGAAATCCTGTTCGAGCCCTTGGTCGGTGGAGACGCGGGTGTAGATCGCGCACCGAACCTGTTTCGATCTTCCGGTCTTCATGACGGCGCCTCCTTGGATGGCTTGTCGCGCAGTCCGAAAAATCTGGGTCCGTTCCAATGGGTGCCGGTGATGGCCTGGGCGATTTTCGACAGGCTGGGGTAGGTCTTGCCATTCCAGGCAAAGCCGTCGGCCAAGACCGCGACCCGCTGCATCCGGCCGTTCCATTCGCGGGCCAGCATGGTACCGGGCCTCAGGTCAGCGGTCAGTCGGCTCAGGTCTGCCGCTTGCTTGCCGGCATCTTCGGGCGATCCCGCGCCATCGAGCAGCCGACGGCTCTCGGTATCCAGATCGCCGAAATGATCGGCCTGAAGCCGATAGGCCAGAACACGAAACAAGAGATGACGCGGCAGGTGAGGGGAGGGCCGCCGCCCGAACACCGTATGCCAACGGGCTCGAAGATCACCGACGTCGAGATCACGCAAACGCGCAATCTCGACATCGATTGTCATCCGGTCCGGCTGAGCCGGACCGACCCTGACGCGTGGCATGATATTCAGGACGGACGGCGCTTGGACTGGCGGCGTGCGGATTTGCCACCGTCTCCGCCCGCGATCTGGTAAACGCGGTTGCCGTCCACCTTTTTGGATCCGAGCTTCAGCTTGAGGCGCTTGCGAACAACGCCGGCAAGGAATCCGCGCACCGAGTGCTGCTGCCAATCCGTCGCCTTCATCATTGCCGCGATCGTTGCTCCTTGGGGTGATTGCAGCATCGCGATGACGCGAGATTGCTTGGAGCCCGGATTGGCGCTCCGGCTCGTGGTATGGTCATGAGCCGGCAGTAAGGGGCTTGTGGCAGCGAGGAGAACAGTCGAAGCAGATGATGATTTCTTCGCAGCCTTTGACATTTGAGATCCTCCGTTCGGTTGATAGCGGCGTCGCGCCGCACCACCGAAGCCCCGCGTCGGCCACGGAGCCAGCGGGGCAGGATCTCTGGGCGTCTTCGCCGCCCGAGTGAGCAACAGTACCGCTCCAATCGCGGGCAAATGCCAGTCCTTTCTGGATAAGGTTCTTGCTCAGTTCGGGAGTACTTGAGCGCAGAATTATCGGAGTGGAGCGCCGCGATCATCTTCTTGCGCGGGTTTTGGCCCACTTGATGCGTTTTATCGCAGGCGACATGGTTATCTGCATCGAGGGGCCTACGCCCACGGCTTCACCTCCCATTCCGGCTATAAAACACGGCTCGGAATTCAGGTTAATGCCGCTCCCCCAAGTGCAAACTCTTGTGTCTATTGCGGTCGTCCCAAGCCTCCGAGGACGACAACTGCATCGAAGAATGCTCGGCATCCGAGTTCAATCGGGCTCGATCGCAACCGAGAGGACATCCGTTTTCGTCATCGCGTCGCCAGACCGGGAGCGATCCACCGGCGCTGACCTCTTCCAGCAGCCCGCGCGGATGAGCTTGTCGACAACCCTTCTGGCCACTTCGCCCTTGATATTCGTCGGTAGTTCAACTCCGCGATCATCGCGCCGCGAAGCCGCGGACAGAATGACGAGCTGCGTATCGGTGAAGTCTGACATCGGGATCCTCCGCTGGGTTGATGCGGCGTCGCTTGCCGCCACCACCACAGCCCCACCGTGGCCTTCAGCCGGCAGGGCAGGATCCCGAGGCGCCCCTCGCGCCCGGAACGGGCACACTACCGCTCTGTTCGTGCGAGACCCGAGAGGCCGGGAAGTTCCCACTTGAGTACCGCCGGATCCAAGGTTGTTTCGGCGACTTGGTCTTCATCTCGTCTGCGCGATCACATTGGCCCGTGAGCAGGCG
>CAWFZR010000024.1:0-161529 GCA_963820365.1 uncultured Alphaproteobacteria bacterium
CCCTTTATTATAGTGACAATCTCGCGCAGCGCTAAACTCCTAGCAACCACAGCACCCTATCTCCCAACACAAACCTTGGGAGATTGAGCCCGAATAGATGCCGTCCTTTACAGACCTCCTGGCGACCTTTGATCCCGACGCCGGAAAGCGGGGACGGCAGTTTGAGCATTTCGTAAAATGGTTTCTGAAGAACGATCCCGAATGGGCAACCCAGGTAGATGAAGTCTGGTTGTGGAACGACTATCCGGGTCAATGGGGTCGGGACTGCGGAATCGATCTTATCTTCAAGGACAAAAACCGAGAGACTTGGGCTGTTCAAGCAAAGTGCTATTCCCCGAACTACGAAATAACAAAGTCGGATGTTGATAAGTTCCTCAGTGAATCAAATCGTAAAGAAATCGATCACCGGCTTCTGATCGCAACGACAGATCGTATCGGTGCAAATGCGAGACAGGTGCTGGACGCGCAAGAAAAGTCCGTCGTTCGATATCATCTGACCCATTTTGAAAATGCCGCCGTTGATTATCCGGACAGCATAGAACGATTGTCGTCAGGCAAAGCGCAAGCCGCCACCAGAACCGATCGTCCTCATCAGATCGAAGCGGTTGATACTGTCTTGTCCGGCTTTCAAACCGCCGATCGTGGGCAACTCATTATGGCCTGCGGCACCGGCAAAACATTTGTCTGCCTATGGGTGAAAGAACAACTGAAGGCTAAGAGAACTCTCGTTCTTGTCCCGTCTCTAGGTTTGCTTTCGCAAATGCTGAATGAATGGACGTTTGCCGCACGAGAACCGTTTGACGCGCTGTGCGTATGTTCAGATCAGACAGTCAACAGAAGAGACGAAGACGAAGCAATAAGCCTTGTTTCTGACTTCCATTTCCTGTTTCAAGCGACGTGAATGAGATCGCCGAATTTCTGAAGCGGACAGCGATCAAGTTATTTTTTCGACATATCAATCGTCACCATTGATTGCTCAGGCACAGAAACGTCATGATGTGCCACACTTTGATCTGGTCATTGCAGACGAGGCACATCGGTGTGCCGGTAAAAGCGATACTGTGTTTGGGACGGTTCTCGATGACCGGCTGATAAAGAGCGATAGGCGTTTGTTCGCCACTGCCACTCCCCGAGTTTATCGAACGGTCTGAAAAAGGCGGCTGAAGAATTCGGTGTCGAAGTCGTTGATATGAACGACGAGAAGAGTTTCGGAAAACGGTTTCATACCCTGACGTTTGGCGAGGCCATCAAACGAGAGCAGCTGACCGATTATCGTGTGTTGATCGTTGGCGTTGACAACGAGCGCATCAAGGAATGGATCGAGAACCGCCGGCTTGTCGCAACAGATACCGGGCTTGCAACCGACGCCAGATCACTGGCGGGGCAAATCGGTTTGCTGAAGGCGATCAAGGACTGGAACCTTCGCAGGTTGATATCGTTTCACGGCCGCGTGAAAGGAGCGCGAGAGTTTTCGGAAGACATCATTCAAGTTGCCGAGTGGCTGGATGACGATCACAAACCGTCAGGCAATCTATGGGCAGATCATGTCTCGGGCGAAATGCCTACCATTGCCCGACGGCAAAAACTCAAGCGACTGAAAAATGTTGGCAACGGCGATATTGGTCTTCTGTCAAATGCGCGATGCCTGTCAGAAGGCGTAGATGTTCCGGCGCTTGATGGTGTTGCCTTCATCGATCCGCGAAGCAGCGAGATCGATATCATTCAATCGGTTGGACGAGCGATCCGGTTGAGCGAAAACAAGACGATGGGGACTATCGTGATCCCTGTCTTCATCGAGCAGACCGAGAATGCGGAAGACGGCACTTGAGGCAAGCGAGTTCAAGCCGATCTGGGATGTTCTTGAGGCGCTGAAATCACACGACGACAGACTGTCAGATGAACTTGACCAACTGCGAATCGAATTGGGTGCGAAAAGAAAACGGTCAGTCGGCGACAAGCGATCTGACGAAGATCGTTTTTGATCTGCCTACTTCGGTGAATGAGGAGTTTGCTCAATCGCTTCGCACTCATCTTGTAGAGCAGACAACTGAATCGTGGATGTTCTGGTATGGGTTGTTGGAAACATTTCTCAGAGAACATGGGCATTGCCGAGTTGTCAGAGGCTACAAGACCGACGACGGTTATCGGCTGGGTTCTTGGGTCCAAAATCAGAGAACGAACTAAGGACACAATGGAGCTTGATCGTCGGCAGCGCATTAGAGGCATTGCCGGGTTGGTCATGGGATCCGCATTCCGATCAATGGGAGAAGGGCTTTTTTCATCTGAAACAGTTCTCCGACCGTGAGAAGCATTGCCGAGTGGCGCTAGCTACAAGACCGACGACTGGTTATCGGCTTGGTCAGTGGGTTGCAGATCAAAGAAGGACCAAAGACGCGCTTGAACCTGATCGTCGGCAGCGATTAGAAATACTGCCGGGTTGGTCGTGGGATGCCTTGTCGGATAAATGGGAAGAGGGCTTTTCTCATCTGAAACAGTTTTCTAAACGAGAGGGTCATTGTCGGGTGCCTGCAAAATACAAAACCGACGATGGCTTCGGCTCGGGATATGGGTCACAATACAAGAGAGAAGAAGGACACAATTGAACCTGATCGTCGGCAACGCCTGGAGGCGTTGCCGGGTTGGTCATGGGATGCATTTCCGACCAATGGGAAGAAGGTTTCTCTTATCTGAAACAGTTTTCAGAACGGAAGGGACATTGCCGAGTACCTGCAAATACATATAACCGATGATGGTCATCGGCTCGGTGCATGGGTCAGTCACAGAGAAGAACCAAGGACACAATAAACCTTGATCGTCGGCAGCGATTAGAAGCACTGCCGGGTTGGTCATGGGATGTTTTGTCGGAGCAGTGGGAAGAGGGTTTCTCTTATCTGAAGACAGTATTCAGAACGGGAGGGGCATTGCCGAGTTGTCCAATGGCTACAAGACCGACGATGGTTTTGGGCTCGGGAGATGGGTAACAAACAAAGAGGGAAAAAGGACACAATGGAACCTGATCGTCGGCAACGCCTGGAGGCGTTGCCGGGCTGGTCATGGGATCCACATTTCCGATCAATGGGAGAAGGGCTTCTTTCATCTGAAACAGTTTTCAGACCGAGAGGGTCATTGCCGAGTGCCTAACGACTTCAAGACCGACGATGGTTATCGGCTTGGTCAGTGGGTTGCAGTCAGAGAACACCAAGGACAAAATGGACCCGAGGCGTCGGCAACGACTAGAAGCACTGCCGGGTTGGTCATGGGATTACCGGTCATACATGTGGGAGGAAGGCTTCTCACATCTGAAACAGTTTTCCGACCGCCAGAAGCACTGCCGAGTGACTATGGATTATAGGACCGAGGATGGTTATCGGCTTGGTCAGTGGGTTAAAGTTCAAAGAAGAACTAAAGACAAAATCGCCCTTGATCGGCAGCAACGATTGGAGGCTCTGCCCGGGTGGATTTGGAAAATCAGACAATGACGCATGCTTGCACTCGATGATGTTGGGTGTGCGCTACAAACAACTAAGTCACTCTTCTATTTATCATCCAATATTACCTGATAACATTTTATATCGTATAAATACATCAGACCCAGTTTTGAAAGAGGAGTTGCCCATGAGAAAAACACAATATTATTCGTCCTGTTTTTCGTTTGATGTCACGACCAAAGACCAGTTACAACAATTGGCAGATCAAGAGAAATGAATAAAAGCACATATCTCCGACGACTTATCAGGACTGCGTTTGATGCTCAGTGCCGAAAAGAACACCGAGACATTGAAAAATACTTGACCTTGACGAAGTTGCTTAAAACAAAACCAATAGGAAAAAATACCAAATGGAATTACTAACAGAAACTAATACTGCCATTGTTCACGATGACAAACACAATCGTTGGTTTATTGAGGGCAACTTTATCGTTGGGGAAAAACGCACACTTAACAACAATCTATCCGTCCAGGGTTTTATCGGAATCCGTCGATGCTGTTCACGAGAAAATTCGCGAAAGATATCGACCCGGCTTCTGATGCACATTTGTCGACAATCCAAAAAAATATTCGAGACGACACAACATTTGCAGAACTCCTGATGCCGCGCTATCGCTAGATGATCGAGTCCATTTCTCCGCGCCTATCGAATTCGTTGACGTGTGGGACAAGATACTCGGCAACCGGTTGCCTCACGAGATCGCGCCAGCCATTGGAATCAGACCGCCGCCGCTGACATGGAGCGCGAAGAGTAGACCGTAGGCAGCTTGTACCGACCCACACGCGCAATAATCAGATCATGATGAACCGACAGCGACGCGCTCGGTGTCACGATCAGGCCACCATTCGCAGGCCGCAACCGCACGTTCGATCTCGCCAGCGTCGCGCACGCTGATCGGGCTCACCACATAGTCGGCAATGCCCGCTTCGCCTTAGTGCGCACGGATTTCTGAAAGTGACAGGAACTCGACAGGGGCGCCGAGTGCATCTCCTACGGCCACGCCGAGTAGCCCTCCACGAATACGCCCCAGCGTCGAAGGTTCTGTCACAGGCATCTCTTCAGTGCGGTTCGCGGCCACGCGCGATCAGGCGGTCAAGGATGAAGTTGTCGAGCAGGCATCCGGGTCCGGAGGACGGTCAAATGGTCGCCGCACATAGATCGGTTGCTGCGCAAAGCCGCCCTCGCTGATTGGCACGATCGCCAGCACAAATCGCTCGCCCCTTTTGGTCGTCACCGTGACGGTCTGGCCGCTTTCAATGCGTCCCTTCACTTCGATGCAATGCAGGTCGCTTGTTTCTTCCCCCCAAGATTCGTGGTCAGGACAACACTGAGGCGCCTTCCGATTATTGGTCTGTTGAGTCAACGGCACTATCACGCGCGTGCATGAACCTTGCGCGAACAGTTGGTGCCGATTTGGTGCGTATTCTCCCCGTCCCTTCTTGTTCTGTTCTGCACGAGTTTGCACGGTGCAGATCTTTGGCGGAAGGAGAAAGTGCCGTTGGTGACGGGCTTTTCATGGTGCTGCCGGTAAGGATTGAACTTACGACCTCCCCCTTACCAAGGGGGTGCTCTACCACTGAGCTACGGCAGCGGGGGCGCGCGGCCTTGCGAACCTCGCCGTGCGCGGGATGCAGAGACGCGGAGTGTCGCGATCCTTGCCACAAGGCCGCAAGGCGGCGCAAGCGCGCGCCGGTCCGCAAGCGCGCGCAAGGTCCAAGCCCGCGCAAAGACAAGGTCCGGCAGGCGCAAGCGCGCCGGCTCTTTCATGAGCGCGCAGCGTCGTAGGCTGGAGCGATACAGACGCGTGTGGCAGCGTGAACGAGCGAGCAAAGAACGCGGAGCAGGCGCGGCGCGAGCAGCGCCTGAGGGCGGCGTTGCGGGAAAACCTCAAGCGCCGCAAGGCGCAGGCCAAGGGCCGCGCGAGCGCCGCCGGCGCCGGCGCGCCCCGTCCCACAATTCCGCCGGAATTGCCGAGGATAAGCGAGGTAGACCGCTAGCGCCGGCGGGCGTGATCTTCGCCGCGAGCGGTGCCGACAAGGGCGGCCATGGGGAAGGCATGGATCGCATTCGCATCAACGGCGGGCAGAGGCTCAACGGCACCATCCCGATCTCGGGCGCCAAGAACGCCACGCTGCCGCTGATGATCGCGAGCCTGCTGACCGATCAGACGCTCATTCTCGAAAATGTTCCCCGCCTCGCCGACGTAGCGCTCCTGCAGCGCATCCTCGGCAACCACGGCGTCGACATCATGGTCGGCGGCAAGCGCCCGGGCGAGACCCAGTACGACGGGCAGACGCTGCACATCTCGGCCGCCAACATCGTCGATACCACCGCGCCCTACGAGCTGGTCTCGCGCATGCGGGCGAGCTTCTGGGTGGTTGCGCCGCTGGTGGCGCGCATGGGCGAGGCGAAGGTGTCGATGCCGGGCGGCTGCGCCATCGGCACGCGGCCGGTCGATCTTCTGATCATGGCGCTCGCAGCGGCTCGGCGCCGAGATCGAGATCGATCGCGGCTATGTCATCGCCCGCGCCAGGAACGGCCTCAAGGGCGGCGAGATCAGCTTTCCCAAGGTGACGGTCGGCGGCACCCATACCGCGCTGATGGCGGCCTCGCTCGCCCATGGCAGCACGCGTGATCGAGAACGCGGCGCGGGAGCCGGAGATCGGCGACGTCGCCGATTGCCTCAACAAGATGGGCGCCAGGATCACCGGCGCCGGAACGTCGCGCATCGTGGTCGAGGGCGTGCCCAGGCTCCACGGCGCGCGCCACCGGGTGCTGCCCGACCGCATCGAGACCGGGACCTACGCCATGGCGGTGGCGATGACCGGCGGCGACGTGCTGCTCGAGAACGCGCGCCCCGAGCTGCTGCAGTCCGCGCTCGACGTGCTGGTCGGGCCGGCGTCGAGGTCACCGCGACCAATGCCGGCGTGCGCGTGGCGCGCAACGGCGCCGGCATCACGCCGGTCGACGTGACGACCGCGCCGTTCCCCGGCTTTCCCACCGACCTGCAGGCGCAGCTCATGGCGCTGATGACGCGGGCCAAGGGCACCTCGCGCATCACCGAGACCATTTTCGAGAACCGCTTCATGCACGTGCAGGAGCTGGTGCGGCTCGGCGCCCATATCCATCTCGACGGCGAATGCGCGACCATCGAGGGCGTGGACGCGCTCAAGGGCGCGCCGGTCATGGCGACCGACCTGCGCGCCTCGGTGTCGCTGGTCATCGCGGCGCTCGCGGCCGAAGGCGAGACCATGGTCAACCGCGTCTATCATCTCGACCGCGGCTTCGAGCGGCTGGAGGACAAGCTCTCCGCCTGCGGCGCCGCGATCGAGCGCATCAGCGGCGAGCGCTAGCCCAACGGCGAAGATGCGCCGCGTTCGCCGCGCGATGACTTCTGCATCGCGCTGGCAAGCATGCTCGGCGCCGGAGAATATCCGGTCGTCCTGAAATTCGTCATTGCGGCAGCTACCGTCCTTACGCTCGCCTTCTGCTCGTCGGGGCATGCCAGCGCAATTGCTCGAGTGCCGCGGCGGACAGAAGCCGCAGCAGGTGGCCGAGCTGATGTTCGGGCGCACGATCGGCGGATCGCATCGCCGTAAGCGAGGGGGCATGGAGCCGCTTCGTCGAGCGCGAGATCACGCCGCGCTTTCCCGAGGGTTCACGGTGTTCGATGCCAGCGGGGCAATGGCGTGACCACCAGCAACAGGATCGTGCGCGAGCCGAGCAAGATCGTCATGATCGTGCTGCCCGGCAATCCCGAGGACGTCGCCCGCCTCAACGAGATCGCCGAGGCCTACAAGGCCCGCTTCAAGCAGCAATCCGTGGGCGTGATCATGCGGGGGGCCTGCGTGTCGTTTTAGAGGTGGCCACGGATCGGTCTGCGTCGCCCCGCTTGCGCGGCCGCAGGGTGCTTCCTAGCTATCCGGTAGCATCGCGAGCGCAGAGTGACGACAGGGAGCGTGCGTCATGGAGCCGGTGAAGTTCGTGGCCCTCGACCGGGACGATCTCGAGGTCGTCTCCGCCCATCTGCAGGACGCCCTGGTCAAGGTCGCGGACATCATGTGGCGCCCGCAGCGAGAAGCGCCTGGTCGTGGCGCTCAGCCGGTTCGACTGGCTCTCCGCCGAAGCGACCCAGCCCGAGCTGCGTCGATGCCGCTCGGCGCTGCGCTTCGAGCGCGTCAACAGCTGCAAGTGCCGCAGCGTCAATCCCGCCGGCAAGGACGCGGTGCTCAACCTCCTGGCGGTCGAGATCTCCGAGACCGATCCCCCGGCGGGGTGGTGACGCTGATGTTCTCCGGCGGCGGTGCGCTGCGGCTCGAGGTCGAATGTCTGGAGGCCGAGCTCGCCGATCTCGGGCCGTCCTGGCCGGCGAGTGCCGCGGCCGGTCCACGTCGACGACGCGCCCGACGCGCGGGGTTGACGGCCTTCCTGCCCGCGCGCCATTGAGCGGTGGTCCGGGCCCCGGGGTCCGGCGGGACAGGGCCATGCCGATCCGCCTCGACAGCCGCGCTGCCGATTTCGCCGCACGTTTCGCGCCTTCCTCGCTACCAAGCGTGAGGTCGCGGCCGACGTCGAGGAGGCGGTGCGCTCGATCATCGCCGACGGTCGCCGCCGGCGGCGACGCGCCCTGGTCGAGCTCACGCGCAAGTTCGACCGCGTCGACCTCGACGCAGATCGGCCTCGCGGTCACGCGCGCCGAGATCGAGATCGCCTACGCCGCCTGCGACCGCAGCGCGCTCGATGCGCTCACGCTCGCGCGCGACCGGATCGAGGCCTATCATCGCCGGCAGCTGCCAGCCGACGACCGCTTCACCGACGCGCTCGGGGTCGAGCTGGGGCTCGCTGGACCGCGATCGAGGCGGTCGGGCTCTACGTTCCCGGCGGCACCGCCGCCTATCCCTCCTCGGTGCTGATGAATGCCGTGCCGGCCAAGGTCGCGGGCGTGCCGCGGCTGGTGATGGTGGTGCCGGCGCCGGAGGGCAAGCTGGCGCCGCTGGTGCTGGCGGCGGCGCGGCTCGCCGGCATCGACGAGATCTACCGCATCGGCGGTGCGCAGGCGGTGGCGGCGCTCGCCTACGGCACGCGCACGATCGCCCCGGTCGCCAAGATCGTGGGGCCGGGCAACGCCTACGTGGCGGCGGCCAAGCGCCTCGTGTTCGGCAAGGTCGGCATCGACATGATCGCGGGCCCCTCCGAGGTGCTGATCCTCGCCGACAGCAGCGGCCATCCCGACTGGATCGCGGGCGACCTGCTCGCGCAGGCCGAGCACGACGCCAGCGCGCAGTCGATCCTGATCACCGACGATGCCGCGCTCGCCGACGCGGTCGAGCGGGCGGTCGCCGCGCAGCTCAGCAGCGCTGCCGCGCGCCGCGGTCGCCGGCGCCTCGTGGCGCGATTTCGGCGCCGTCATCCTGGTCGGCGACGCTCGACGACGCCGTGCCGCTCGTCGACGCGATCGCTCCCGAGCACCTCGAGATCGACAGCCGCCGACGCCGAGCGCTCTGGCGCGCCGCATCCGCAATGCCGGCGCGATCTTCCTCGGCCCCCATACGCCGGAGGCGATCGGCGACTATGTCGGCGGCTCCAACCATGTGCTGCCGACGGCGCGCTCGGCGCGCTTCTCGTCCGGGCTTCGGCGTGCTCGACTTCATGAAGCGCACGTCGATCCTCAAATGCGGTCCGGAGCAGCTGCGCGCGCTCGCCCCGGCCGCCATCGCGCTCGGCGAGGCCGAGGGGCTCGACGCCCATGCCCGCTCGGTAGCGATGCGCCTCGATCCGCGATGACGATGATGTCGGATGCTGCAAGCGTCTCCCGGACGCGATGCGCCGTGTCCGTGCTAGCACCGACCACAGTGACCGGCGATGACCCGGAGCGCTCGCGCCAAGCGCAAACCCGCCGCCTCGTGGCGGTGACGCTCGACGAGAGTTCGATCGGCCGCTCCAACCGCGACGTCGAGCATGAGCGCGCGGTCGCGATCTACGACCTGCTGGAGGACAATAGCTTCGCGCCCAATGACGATGACGGCGAGGGCCCTACGCGCTGCACCTGAGCATCACCGGAAGCCGGCTGATGTTCGACATCCGGCGCGAGGACGGCAGGCCGGTGATCGCCCATCTGCTCTCGCTCTCGCCGCTGCGTCGCATCGTGAAGGACTATTACACCGTCTGCGACAGCTACTATGCTGCGATCCGGACCGCGACGCCCGACCGCATCGAGGCGCTCGACATGGGCCGGCGCGCCCTGCACGACGAGGGCTCCCATATCCTGATGGAGCGGCTCAAGCGCAAGGTGAGGCTCGACTTCGACACCGCGCGCCGCCTGTTCACGCTGATCTGCGTGCTGCATTGGAAGGGATGAGGCGGGCGCGCGCGGCCGGCCGCAGGCCGTGCTGTTCGCCTGCGGGCTCAATGCCGTGCGCTCGCCGATGGCGGCGGCGCTGCTGCAAGCAGATGCTCGGCGGGTCGCTCTACGTGGGCTCGGCCGGCGTGCGCAAGGGCGAGCTCGATCCGTTCGCGGTCGCGGTGATGGAGGAGATCGGAATCGACATCGCCGCGCATCGGCCGCTGACCATCGAGGAGCTCGAGGACCTGGAAGGGCTCAATTTCGACCTGATCGTCACGCTGTCGCCGGAGGCGCACCACAGGGCGCTCGAGCTCACCCGCACGCTCGCCGCCGAGGTCGAGTACTGGCCGACCGCCGATCCGACCGCGGTCGAAGGCAGCCGCGCGCAGCGGATCGACGCCTATCGCGACGGTGCGCGACCAACTCATGCAGAGGATCAGTGACACGATTCTTTCCGCGTCAAGGCGGCAACGAATGAGCGCGGCCTGGCGGTATTTTCCGGAAAGGCGTACTGCCGGTCGTCCGTGGAAGATGCGATCACCAGGATGCGAAGGCGCGTTCTCGATTGCCTAGCGTACGCGGCTTCGCCGGCGGCTGGAAATGCTCGTCCGCGTGTTGCGCGCGACCGGATAGTCGACGATGGCAAAAGAAGAGCTGTTGGAATTTCCCGGCGTCGTAACGGAGCTGCTTCCGAACGCCACATTCCGCGTCAAGCTCGAGAACGAACACGAAATCATCGCCCATACCGCAGGCCGCATGCGCAAGAACCGTATCCGTGTGCTGGCCGGCGACAAGGTGCTGGTCGAGATGACGCCTTACGACCTCACCAAGGGCCGTATCACCTATCGCTTCAAATGATTTCCTCGCAGCCCAATTCCAGCCGCCCGGGCGCGACCAAGATGATCGGACGACCAAAGCTCGTGCTCGCATCCGGCTCGCCCCGCCGGTTTTCGCTCATCAATCAGGCCGGCATCGAGCCGGACGCGTTGCGCCCGCCAATGTCGACGAGACCCCGAGACGGGGGGAGCTGCCGCGCGCGTGCGCCAATCGGCTGGCGCGCGCCAAGGCGGAGGCCGCGCTCGAGCTCATGCGCGACGACGAGGAGCTCCAGGGTGCCTACATTCTCGCCGCCGACACGGTGGTGGCGGTCGGCCGCCGCATCCTGCCCAAGGCCGAGCTGCTCGACGAGGCGGCGCAGTGCCTGCGGCTGTTATCCGGGCGCAATCATCGGGTTCATACCGCCGTATGCCTGGTGACTCCGAACGAGGCCTATCGCCAGCGCCTGGTGGAGACCCGGGTACGCTTCAAGCGCCTGTCCGAGGAGGACATCGAGGCCTATCTCGCCTCCGGCGAATGGCGCGGCAAGGCCGGCGGCTATGCCGCGCAGGGGATTGCCGGCAGCTTCATCGTCAAGATCGTCGGCTCCTACAGCAACGTGGTGGGGCTGCCGCTCTACGAGGTCGATCACGCTGTTGTCGGGCGAGGGCTATCCGATCCGTTTCGGCTGGCTCAATCGGCGAGCGGGGCTGATCAACGTCCAAGGCGACGATCTGCTCGACACGGCAAAGCGCGTCACCAGTACTGGTCGGCATGCACCGAGAGCCCATGACCGGGCGCGCCACGCCCATCCGTGCCCGATCTGCCGCAAGCCGGCCATGGAAAAATTCCGGCCGTTCTGCAGGGCGGCGGTGCGCAAACGTCGACCTCAACCGCTGGCTCAGCGGCGTCTACGCAGTTCCCGTCAGGGGGACGACGACGACGAGGATGGACGTGCGCCGCGGGACGATCGAGCAGGCTAGCAGAACCAATTCCGACGATTGATGGGGGTCGTCGGGTGGGCACGATCGCTGCGGTGATCGTAACGGTGGGCTCGGCGCGTGCGCGATCCCGGTCGCAGCCGGGACAATTTTTGCCCAGGCGGATAGAGCGCGGGCGCGCCATAGCCCACCCTACCGCGCGATCCCAATGTGTCAGGCGCGGACGCCGCTGCTGCTTCTGGACACCCGGGAACCGAGTGTCTATAACCGCCGCGCTCTCCTTCGTCCGCGGTCAGCGGGCGCGGCGCCCAGGTAGCTCAGTTGGTAGAGCACTGCACTGAAAATGCAGGTGTCGGTGGTTCAATTCCGCCCCTGGGCACCAAACGCTTCTTCAGGTCATTGGGCGAACTTGCCAAGCCGCGGCTCTTTCAAACCGCGCAAAACCTGGAATCGCATCTCCGACAATTCGCCGCCCGCGCGAATGGGCAGGCTTGGAGTCGGTTCATCGGGGTTGAGCGGACGTTGCAGCAGTTCGTTTGAAGCGACGAGAATGCCCAGGGACCCAGTGCGGACATTGAAGCGGGGCAGTATGTCACATATTCGATAATGGAGCGGCACTAACATGGTCGCGGGCAATCCCGTAAGGAAAGAGACCGTGGCACAATCCTGCCGGCTGATGTTCGCGGCGATGCTGTACGTTGCACCTGGAATGACCATGATGGTTGCTGGATTGGCCCAGACCGTCTCTATGCCGACCATGCCCACCTTGCGCGGCACCCCGCCGTTGGTGATTGGTCATCGGGGCGCCTCCGGCTACCGCCCCGAGCACACGATTGCATCCTACGAGCTCGCCATCGAGCAGGGTGTCGACTTCATTGAGCCAGACCTGGTCTCGACCAGGGATGGCGTCTTGATCGCCCGGCACGAGAACGAACTCTCCGACACGACCGATGTAGCGCAGAAGTTTGCCGCGCGCAAAGCCAGCAAGACCATCGATGGAAAAAGGATCGAAGGCTACTTTGCCGAGGACTTCACGCTAGCCGAGATCAAGACCCTGCGCGCGAAGGAGCGCCTGGCCTTCCGCAACCAGGGCTGGAACGGTGTCTACGAAATTCCGACCTTCCAGGAGGTGATTGAGCTTGCCAGGCGCAAGACCCAGGAGAAGGGACGCACGATCGGGATTTATCCCGAAACCAAACATCCGAGCTATTTCCGCTCGATCGGGCTCGCGCTCGAGCCATCCCTGATCAAGGCGCTCGAGGCCGCTGGCTATGCCGACGCCAGCGCGCCCGTGCTCATTCAATCGTTCGAGGTCCAGAACCTCAAGGATTTGAGCAAACTGACCAAGATGCGTCTGGTTCAATTGATCGAGGACCGTGGACTGCAGCCCAATGATTTCGTCGTCGCGGGTGACCGGCGCACCTATGGCGATCTCATGACGCCGGGTGAACTCGCCGTCATCGCCAGCTATGCGCATGGGATCGGCCCAGACAAGCGCCACATCGTGCCGCAAGGTCGCGACAGGACCCTCCTGGCGCCTACCACGCTGGTGGCCGATGCGCACATGGCCGGGCTTGTCGTGCATCCCTACACCTTCCGTGACGAGCCCCAGTTTCTCGCTCCCGATTACCAACTCGACCCGGTCAAGGAGTATCTCCAGTTCTACAAACTCGGCGTCGATGGTGTGTTTTCCGATTTCGGCGACACCGCGATCCGCGCGCGAAGCTTATTGCCGCGCTGATCAACAGAAAGGAGCTCTCATGTCAGCCGGCCATCAGACGCGCCGTTCAAGAGCGGGCTGAGGCGATGACGCAGTAGGGTCGTCCGCGACCGCCGGTGGAAGCCCCGTCGCGGAGTGCGCGAATTAAAGTCCGCAGCGTTTTGATATGCTCGCTTCGCTGGCGGCGAAGCGCGGCGTTATCCCACCCAGTCTGCTGCTTGATGGCGTTGCTCTGCGCGTGCGTTTTCAGGAAAATCAGCATGGAATGAGACGGCTGTGGACCCTTCAGCGGTGTCATCGCAGCCGCGGCCACACTCGATCCTTCACCAAGGCCGTTTTCATAGAGTTTGCCACCCGTGGCGACGCTGTCTCGCAACAGTTGGTCCGGCCGCAGAGTGGCGGTGCGAATCCCAACAAGATGTTTCATCGCCAAGGTGCACCAAAAGCCGGCATGCGGCGCAACACGCCTGGGAACTGGCAGCCGCGGCATGGCGACCAGATCGCAGCTGTCGAGGTAATCGTGCAAGAAGGCGCTGGTGCCGGGGTCGTCTTCGCGCGCAAGCATCAATCGCGTGCCGTTGAATTTCACGTCGTAGAACAGCCAAGCACGCATCGCGGGCAGATAGGCAAGAGCCTTGACGTGATGATAGCGCCCCCAGGCGAGCAGCCGCACCCACCAGCGGCCATGCTTCCTACTAAAGAGCAGGATCCAGTTGGGCTCGATCATGGCAGCGAATCATTTCCTGGCTGCGGTATTGTTCTAACCGACCATTTGCGATGCTGCCGTGTCAGGCCGGTATCAGTCTGACGACACACGAACGCACGCCTGTCATCAAAATCTGCGATTTCTGCGGACCAGCGGCAAGCCTGGACGGATTAACGATTGATTACCATTCGGATATTCGCACGCCTGCAGCGGCGCAAGATCGGTTCCGCATCGGCATCGATGACACGATCATCTTGCCGATCGTCCTGATCGCCCTTTTCGCAAGGGCGCTCTACCACGCCGCCCTTTTCATCGTGATCTTTGCATTCGATTTTGTCTTCGCCCTCTTTCTACGGGTGATGACATTCCCGTCGCTCGTTGCCGTCGCAGCCGGTGACGGCGTGGCAGCGCTGCTCAAACGCCTTGCCGGTCTGCCGCCGCTGTCTGGTGCCAAGCGCGAGGCGTGGCGCGACCTTGTAGACCGACGCTGGTCGGGGCTACGGCGGCGGACGAGCCACAGGGCCGTAGCAATGACGGCGCAGAGCCTGCTGCAAGCAGGAATCACCTGGGTCTTTCGAAAAGGCGGGGCTCTCTCGCCGCGGGTTGCGCTGCTCGTCATCGCCTGCGCGCTGCTGTGGCTGCCGTTGTCCGCGGCAATTTCGATCGCCATGCATGCCGTCCTGCTCGCGAAAGCTGCATCGCTGCCGGCGTGGATGCAGCTCCTGCATCCCGTTGCAACCGTCATTGCCAAGAGCAAGCTTCTGGTGTTGCCGGCCTATCCGGCAGCCTGGCCGCAGGCCAAAAAACATGCCTGGGTGCAGGCGGCACTGCGGTACATGCACCATATTGCAGCGCTCGATTGCATCCAGAAGACAGCACATCGCTATCAGCAGACCAGACGAGTTTTGCGCAAGCCGGCGATGGCTTGCGGCAGGCGGCTTCTCGCATTGTGACCTAGTCCAGTGTTTCCATGATTCGAATCATATGCGGCGTCATCCCGGGGCGAGGCCAGCGATCTCGGGTATACCCGAGATCGCCACCAAAAAATTGCCCAAGTCGGCAACAGTCGACTTGGGGTGTCGGCTACACTACTGCCGACTTGGGTGTCGAGAACCCGGGATCCAGTAATCACCGGCGGAGGTTCACTGGATTCCGGGCTCGCCGCTTTGCGGCGCCCCGGAATGACGAAGCCGTGAGGGCTGGAATGTTTCATCAGGAGTTGCGGTGCCGCTGCGGCGAAGTTTGCGGGTCCGTTACGAACGCATCGCCGCAAACCGTGAATCGCGTGGTCTGCTATTGCGACGACTGCCAGGCATTTGCGCATCAGCTCGGCCGTGCCGACCTGCTTGATGCCCATGGCGGCACGGACATCGTCCAGGTCGCGCCCGCGGCGCTGAAGTTGACGCAAGGACAGCGCCGCATCGTGGGAGTTCGGCTCACGCCCAATGGACTCTTTCGATGGTATGCGAGCTGCTGCAACACTCCACTGGGCAACACAGTCAGTCCGGTGATTCCTTTCATCGGGATCGTCGCCCAGGCATTCCGTCACGGAACGCAATCCCCAGATGACGTGTTCGGCAAGCCAATCGCTGCCATCATGGGAAAGCATGCAGTCGGGGGTGCGCCACCAGGTTCAACAGGAATTAGACTGTCGCTTCTGATACGTGCCTTGCTCATGGTGCTGGGCTGGCGTTTGCGCGGGCAGACTTGGCCACATCCCTATTTTGATCGCAACACGCGCGCCCCGATCTATCCGCTGACCGTGCTGTCGGGCGCGCAACGCGAGGCCCTTCGTCCATTGTGCGGGCCCCATCCAATTGCGCATGGCGGGCGGTCGGAGCGTGCATCGACATAGGTGGCGCGGGGAGGCTCTCGCGGACACCCTGGAGCAGAGCCGTCATCTTCATCGGCTCGGCGGACCGCACCACCGTTTGACACGCGCCGGCGGCTGCCGCAGAAGCTATGGTCGCAACGAAAATCCGGGAGTGCCCTTCCATGACCATCATCGAGCGGCGCCGGGTCTTGGCCACCGGCGCATATTGCGTGGCGACGATCATCATGCTGAGCGCTGGCGTGCAGCCCGCAACCTCCCAGGCGCGCATCTCCGCTGCGGCGCCCGCCTTCACGCTGACCGACTCGAACGGCCGCGCCCTTTCCCTTGCCGACTTCAAGGGCAAAACCGTGGTGCTCGAATGGACCAACCACGATTGCCCGTATGTGGGCAAACACTATCGCGGCAACAACATGCAGGCGCTGCAGAAAAAATGGACCGGGCAAGGCGTGGTGTGGCTGTCGGTGATCTCGTCGGCGCCCGGCCTCGACGGGCATGTTTCGCCGCAGCAAGCGAACAAGCTCACGGCCGAGCGGGGCGCGGCGCCCACCGCGGTGTTGCTCGACCCCACCGGCAAGGTCGGGCGCGCGTACGGCGCCCGCACCACCCCGCATATGTATGTGATCAACGGCGAAGGAGCGCTCGTCTACATGGGCGCCATCGACGACAAGCCCACGGCGCGGCTTGAGGACCTCAAGAGCGCGAGGAATTTCGTCGACGAGGCGCTGACCGAGACCTCGCAGGGCAAGCCGGTGTCTGTCACTGGCTCACGCGCTTATGGCTGCTCGATCAAATATGGATCGTGAAACGAAAATGGGGTTCAAGGGGGCGGTTTGGGTAGCCGCAAATCGGAGCCACGCATGTCGCAGATAGGTCATCTGCGTCATGACAGTTGATAGGGGCAACCACGGCGTTATTTTCGTGATAGCTGTGACGCTGCAGAACGATTACCCTGACTAGGCTCATTCTAGTGGCGCTCTCCGGGAGCAAGCTATGGGCCACGGCAATCTTTTTCTGCCTGTAGTGGTTCTGATCTCGTCGTTAGGTATTGTCGATTCCACGCCAGCTCTCGCCGAAAGACGGGCAGCGCTGGTGATTGGCAATGGTGCCTACGTGAATGCCCCGAGACTACCCAATCCAACCAATGATGCCCGGGACGTCGCTGAGGCGCTGAAACGCTCGGGCTTCGAAACAATCCTCGCGCTTGACGTCGATAAGATCAGGATGGATGAAGCGGCAATCCGCTTTGCGCGCGCGGCGCGCGCGGCGGATACCGCAATCTTCTACTACAGCGGCCACGCGATGCAATTCAACGGCATCAATTACCTGATGCCGGTCGATGCCAAGCTTGCCGATGAAGCGGACTTTCGCCGCATGGCGCGGCTCGACGACCTTGTCGCCGATCTCCAGCAGGCGAAGAACCTGCGCATCCTTGTACTCGATTCCTGCCGCGACAACCCGCTGGCCGAGGAGCTCAAGCGGTCGATCGGATCGACGCGGGGCATCGCCATCCAGCGCGGTCTTGCCAGGATCGATAGTCCGCAGGGAATGATCGTGTCCTATGCGACCCAGGCCGGCCGGACCGCAGCAGACGGTCAGGGCCGCAATAGCCCTTATACGACGGCGTTTCTCAAGCACATTGAGACGCAGGAGGAGATCGGCACTGTATTTCGCCGCATTGCCGATGACGTTTACCAATCGACCAACCGGTCGCAGTTGCCCGAAGTGTCGCTTTCGGTGATCGGCGAATTCTACCTGCGTGGCAAACTTCAGGTGACTGTCACGGTCACGGACCCCAACGCGACCCAAATGAACGAAGCGGCACAAGCCTGGGCCGCAACCAAGGACACAACCAGCATTGCAGTCCTCGAGGACTTCATCCGCCAGTTCGGCAACACGGCTTACGGCAGCATGGCGCGCGCCCGGCTGCAGGAATTAAAGGCCGCCGCCAAGCCGCCCCAAGTCGCCGTAGTTGCGCCGCCCACGAAGCCTCCCGCGGCAATGGACCTCTCCGGTGTGTGGCTTGCGGACGACGGCGGCAGCTATGTGATCAGGCATTCGGGCCTCGACGTGACGTGGGAAGGCGCTTCCCGCGACGCCGGCCGCTCGTGGACGCATACATTCACTGGAACGATCCAGGGCGACATCATTGTCGGGAGGTTCGCTGATCATCCCCCTGGCGCCATTCGCGGCTCTGGGCCCCTTTCCGTGCGGATCGTCAATAGCGCGCGGCTGGAGAAAGTGGCGGGCAGCGGCTCCAATTTCGGCGGCAATGTCTGGAATATGGCGGCCCCGGCCAGCAAGGGTTCGCCTGCCGGGACAGCCTCGAATATTGCCGGGGTTTGGAGAGCCGATGATGGCGGCACCTACACGATCAAGCAGTCCGGTAACTCAATCACGTGGGAAGGAATGTCCGGCGACAACGGTCGATCCTGGACCCATACGTTCACCGGCGTGATGAATGGCGATCTTGTCAGTGGTCAGTACGTCGATCACCCGCCTGGCGGTGCTCGCGGCTTCGGAAACCTTTCGGTGAAGATCATCAGCAACAACCGGCTAGAGAAAATCATGGGAACCGGTCGAAATTTCGGAGGCAATGTATGGACGCGGTAGCCGTCAGTGCGCTCCCGGTCAAATTGTTCACATTAGGCCCTTAGCAAACGGCGGGACATTCTCGACATGGTGCGACGGCGCAACACCGGATGTAATTCGGAAGCGCAGCTTAGTGTTGGTTATCCGTCTTGCCACACAGCGTGTATATTCCGGGCTGGGGGCTTTCGTGTACCGACCGAGCTGCATCAAGCGCGTGGTCAGACCGTGTATTTCCACGGCCGTCGCGTTTGCGCTGGCGCTTCAGGCCCTGCTAAGCAGTGTACTTTCCACCCAGGCTGCGGCGCCCGTTTCGGATGCTCGTCATTGGGGCATCATCTGTCTGTCCGATGGCACGTCTGACGAGAACGAGGGCAAAGCAGACCAGGCGCTGCACGAATGCTGCGTACTTTGTGAAAGCTCTACGGGTCTGACCGATCGTCCACGCGCCGCACGCACGATAGCGCCGCGCCGATTTAGCTCAATCCGATATGGGGCCGTGCTCCATCGCCGATTTTCCCGCCCCATCCCTCTCCTCGTTTATCGCAAGGTCCGCCTCCGCAGCACGCTTAATTTTGGTCTGTTGTTTCGACCAATGCGTGAACTCGCGGAGTGCGATCCATGTCTATTTTTGTGCGAATGTTATGCGTCGTGTCGCTGACACTTGCGGTCGGCACGGTAGCGGCAACCGGGCAAGCTGAAGCACCCGGCCCATCCGAAAAACCGGCAACCTCTACCGAGCCCTCGCCACCAGCCGAATCCCCGCCCGCAACCCCAGCCCCGGACGCTGTTAAGCAGCCGCCGGGCGATCCTGCGGCCCGGCTGCCCCAGGTGGTGGTCACTCCGGGCGCAAGGCCGCAATCTCCTCAACCGCAGAGCCGGCCGAGCACGACCGTGAGCGCACCTCCTCTCGCCAGCCGGACCGCAGCACCTAGGCGCACCAGGGGGACTCAAGGCGGCGGTGTTGCAAACCAACCTGGGCCAGCGCAGTCAGAAGGGAGCCTGACCGTGCCGACCGCCGAGCAGGCGCGTAAGGAAATCGAGCAGCAGACGCCCGGCTCCGTCGCGGTGGTGCCGGATACACAATACAAGAACACGCCTGCCCAGACCATCAAGGATATCGTCGATTACGTTGCAGGCGTATGGGCGCAACCGAAGTGGGGAGACGACACGCGCCTGTCGATCCGCGGCTCCGGGCTGTCGCGCAATTTTCATCTCCGGGGCATCCAACTCTACATGGATGGAATCCCGATCAACACCTCTGACGGTTACGGAGATTTCCAGGAGATCGATCCCACAGCCTACCGGTACGTCGAGGTCTACAAGGGCGCCAACGCGTTGCGGTTCGGCGCAAACTCGCTCGGAGGTGCCATCAATTTCGTGGTGCCTAGTGGTCGTGACGCGAGCCTGCTCGAAGGCAGAGTCGATTCGGGAGCTTTCGGGTTCTGGCGCGGTCAGGCAAGCTCGGGTGGTGCGAATGAGCTCGCAGATTATTTCATCACCGGGTCCTCATCACGGGCAAACGGCTACCGCGAACACAGCTCCGGCACGGCCCAGCATTTGAATGCAAACTTCGGATACCGCATCGGTCCCAACGTGGAGACGCGGTTCTACGTGAATGCGAACGAGATTCGTCAGCACATTCCTGGGGAGGTCACGAAGTATTGGGCTCTGACCACCCCCAAGCTGGCGTGGACCGACAACGTGGTCAACGATTGGCAGCGCAATATCGATACTGTGCGGCTCGCCAACAAGACGACCGTGCGTTTCGGTGCGACCACCCTGGAAGTCGGAGCATTTAGCGTGGAACGTCACCTCATGCATCCCATCTTTCAGTGGCTCGACTACACCTACCACGACTATGGTGGCTTTAGCAGAGTAACGGATGATCGCGCAGTTGGTCCCTTTCGCAATATTTTCATTGGCGGAGTGAACGTCCTCAACGGCAAGATTGAAGCCCAACAATTCCAGAATATCCGTGGCACTAAGGGCATGCTGATGTCCGATCTGACCCAACGGCCGCAGAACTATTCTGGGTACCTGGAAGATGTTTTATACATCGTGCCTGGCTTCGCCCTGGTCGCAGGAACCCAATATCTGTTCGCCGTGCGGGATCAGGCCGTGCAGTTTTCCCTAAACGGCGATCTTACCGGCCGCAATGCCTGGAGCTTGTGGAGTCCAAAAGGCGGCTTCCTCTGGGATATCGATGCAAGCTGGCAGGTTTATGGAAATATCTCGCGCAGTGCCGAGGTGCCAAGTTTCGGCGAAAGCGTTGCGCCCAACTTCCTGCAGCCTACCCTCCCCAACATTCCCTGGTTTGGCATCCACGCCCAGACGGCGACCACCTACGAGATCGGCACGCGCGGACGGCGCCCGGATTATACCTGGGACTTCGCGATTTATCGAGCGCGAGTTGATTATGAGCTGATGTGCTTCTTCAGTTCGTTCGGCAACTGCAATGTCACCAATGCGGATAAGACGATCCATCAAGGGATCGAGGCCGCTGTCGGAGTGACCCTTTTTAAATATCTTTTCACCTACGCGACTCCCGACCGAATTTGGCTCAACCTGGCGTACACGGTGAACGACTTCCGCTACTACAGTGATGCGACGTTCGGCAACAATCTGCTACCGGGAGCGCCGCCGCAGTACATCAGGGCCGAGCTGCTGTACAAACATCCAAGCGGGTTCTCATTCGGCCCCAATATCGAATGGGTGCCGCAGGCGTATTACGTGGATAGCGCGAATACGCTCACCTCTGAGCCGTATCTCTTATGGGGCGTGAGAGCCGCCTATGACGACCAGAGGATCTCTCGTGGTATATCGAAGGACGCAATTTGGGGAACAAAACGTATATTTCGAGCGCCAGCATCATCGACCGCGCCACCCCGCTGACGCGCCTCTTCAACCCAGGGATAGGGCAAGGCGTCTTTGGCGGCGTACGAGCGCGGCTGTAACGGGAACACCGCTCAGCCGTCATTCACCGGAGGTCAGCTTTGGTCAATTGTTCGCATAGGCCCTGGCGCGGGCAGGGACTTTACACCCGGATCGATCCGAAAGCTGATGTATCTTTCAATACGGTCCGACTGCCGGGGCACCATGGTCGTCCTCAGTAACGGTGGAGCATCACCCTGCAGGACTACGCAGACCTTTCGGCAACGCTGCCCCGACGCCCGGCTTGGAACAAGGCAAGTTGCGCCGGTCGAGCTCGGGTAAAGCGTCTCTGCGCGCTCTGGACCCGCGAGCTCTTCCCGACGCAGAATTGCTCACCTGATAGGACGGAACCAGTCCAGCGGTGATCTGATCGTTTGCCTCGCTGGCCCTCGCCTTTGGCGTGCGCGGTTTGGCGTTTCGGACGCGGCGTTTTCGGAGCCTTGCTCTTCGGCCGCGGGCCGTGCTTCGGGCCCGGAATCTCCCGACGTCTTTACAGCGAGCAGGAGGTTCGACTCGTGCGGCCGCCATCGGTAGCCTATGCCGAAATCGATGGGCCGGCTGTTCTTGAAGAGGACGGCATATTTCGCCTGGTACATGCCGGGGAAGACCGCGATCGGGCCCAGATATCGGCCGAACGGCTGCAGGTCCCACTTCTGTGGTCGTAGTAGGCGAGCGGGATGCCGGTATCGTCCTGCACCATCACCGCGCTGTTGGCGAGCAGGAACTCGCGCACCTTCGAGAAGCCGCCCGAGTGCAGCAGGTAGGAGGCGCTCTTCACGAGGCTGTCGCCGGGCGCGAGCGTCTGCGCAGAAGTCCAGGAACTTGCTGTTGTTGACGCCGTCGTTGGCAAGATCGGTGCTGAAGTAATACAGCGTCCGCGCCTCGCCGTCGCTGCCGGCGAACACGATCTTGACGCCGCGCGCCGCGGTGCCGCGACGGCATCGACGTCCGGCTGCACGGCGCCGTTCTCGTCGAGCCTGACGCGGGTGACCTCGCGGATGGTCTTGCCCGAACGCGCCAGGAATACGTACAGGATCGGCAGCGTGCCATTGACCCGGCCGACGGCGCAGATCCGACTTCATCTGGCTGGTGATGAAGTAGCTGTGCTGCAGGATCCAGCTCAGCGAAATCCGCAGCTGGGACAGGTCCGGCGCCGACCGATCCGCGCAGCGTGGTGAGGTCGGGCACCGTGCCGACCGGCTCGAGGCCGCTCAGCACATAGGTCTTGGCGTTGGGATAGAAGGCGTTGGCGTAGAGGAAGTCCGGACCGCTGAACATGTAGAACATGGTCGGCCGCGCCGCGGTGAGATTGGCGCTCGACCAGGCGCGAATCCGCGCGAGCTGGCTCTGCTCGAGCGCGCTCGAAGGTCGGAGTCGAAGGTGCTGGCATGCTGTTGCCAGGCCTGGTCCTTGGTCAACGGCGCGAGCGGAGAGTCGGCGGCGGGCGGCATGCCGGCGAGGAAGCGCGCCGTGTCGTTCGGGGATGCGGTGTCGGCGGCACAGCACCGGCGCCGCTGCGACGAACAACAGGGCCGCTGCGGCGGCGATGATCGTTCTGCGCTGAAGCATTTGTGCGGGCTCACGTTGGCGTTGCAAGACCCGGAACACCCGGGTCCGTGAACAGGTAGTAGAGGGCGAGGCCCGACGCCATCATCAGCACGCCGATGAACGACTGCACCGGACGCTCGGTCACGAGGTAGTACATCATGAACGCCGTCACCGAGAGGAAGACGAGCGGCGTCACGGGATATCCCCAGGCGCGATAGGGCCGCGGCAGATCAGGCCGGGTGATGCGCAGCTTGATCACGCCCAGCACGGCGAGGAACGAGCAGGACAGCAGGCTGAACTGGATGAATTCGAGCACCGCCTCGAAGCTTTGGGTGAGCAGCATCAGCGTCGCGACCACGGTCTGGAACAGGATCGCGGTCGTCGGCACTCCGCTCGCCGATCGGCGGGCGAACATGCGCAGCATCGGGATGTCCTCGCCCATCGTTGTCGTTACCCGCGGGCCGATCCACATCATGGCGCTGATCGAGGACACGAGGCCGAGGCAGATCAGCGCGCCGACGATGCGGCCGCCGAGATCGCCGAATATGTGCTTGCCCGCAATAACGGCAACGTCGAGTTGACCGGCGAGCTGATCGATCGGCGTGGTGTAGAGAAAGAGCGCGTTCAGCGCGACGTACAGGACGATGACGATCGATGTCCCGACCAGGAGGGAACGCGGCACGCTCCGCTGCGGGTCGTGCATTTCGCCGCTGATATAGGTCGCGGCATTCCAGCCCGAATACGAATACATCACGAACACGAGGCTGATCGCGAAGGATGCACTGATCACATGCGAGGCATCGGCGGCGGACGGCGCGAACGAGATCGGCTGCGGGGTTCCGAGCGCGAATCCCGCGACCAGGAACGCGAGGATCAGAGCCACCTTCAGAACGGTCCAGGCCATCTGGAACCGGCTGCTGTGGTGGATGCCTGCGCAGTCCGACGAGCGGACACGATCCAGATGACGCAGAGGCCGAGCACGAGCGGCGGAGCGTCCGGAAGGATCGCCTTCCCGTACTCGCCGAACGCCATGGCGGCGAGCGCCACCGGGGCCGCGAAGCCGACCGTGGCCGACAGCCAGCCCGCCAGGACGCCGAGGGCCGGATGATAGGCCTGCCGCAGAAAATTGTACTCGCCGCTGGAGCGGGGAAACATGGCGGCGAGCTCGCCGTAGGAAAATACCCCGCACAGCGCGACGACGCCGCCGACCACCCAGAGCAGCAGCAGCGAGAAGCCGGACGGGATTCCCTGAACCTGGAATCCGAGGCTGGTAAACACGCCGACGCCGACCATGTCGGCCACCACGATGGCGGTGGCGGTCAGCATGGAGACCGTCAAGCGACCCTGCGGAAGGCCGGCCGATCCAGCCGGGCTTCCGACCTCGATAGGGGCCATGCGCGCTTTCCCGCTATATCCCACCCGGCATTTCCGAGCACCATTAGACATAGTAAACAAGGCATATACTGCGCCGGAAACATTCGCGTCTGCGGCGTTAACGGTCGGCAAGATTCATGGCCGTAGCAAATACATCACAGGATCCGGTGCGGATCGCTGCAGGCCGGCCGGCCTGGCCCGGCCGGATCGGACGCTTTCGAATGCAGCGGAACGCGGGAGTTTTGCCCCTGTGGCCACCGCGAGCCGGCTCACAATGCCGACATAATCTAATGTTTTCAATGTCCTTAGAAGGACGGGGGAGTTCCAACGAAAGACGTGGCCGTGGTGTTTGCGGCATTGCCGCACACACAGCGCGCGTTCGGCTTGGAGCTGTGTGGGGGATGATCTCAGCGGGATCGGGAATCCCGAATATCGGCCACACGTGTGATTTCGCGGGGACGCGCGGGACAAGCTTGTGCGCGGCGCTGGGTGGCCATGTCGTCGGCGCTCGTCGTGCTGCCGTGCCTTCTTGTTCAGGGCTGCGGCAATTCGGACAACAAGGTGCTCGCCGAGTCGGGATCCGGCGACGCCGCGACCCGCTTCAGCCAAGGGCGATACCCTCGTCCCGCAGCGCCGCGCGTACCGCCGGGATGGCGCGGCCGATGGCTGCGGATTCATTCGCGGATCGGTATTTCCCAGGATTCATTCGCGGACCGGTATTCTGCCGCCCATGGGCTCCGCTCCCAGGTCCGCCGCGCGCGAGACTGCTGGCGACCGCACCGGGTGCGCATTCCGCCGGCGCCGGTCCTACAAGTTGGCGTCGCTGTCTCCGGAGCTGCCATATGCGCCTGCCGGCCATCAAGCAGCCGCAGACCCGCTTGATCGGCTTCGAAACTCGGCCTTCCCGTATTCCGGCAAGAACCCACGCACCGGCGACGGAGCCTACGCGCGGCGGCCGCTACAGCGACAACCGTGTCCTCGTCCACGTGCCCGCGGGATTCGACGTGCGCAAGCCGGGCGTCATCGTGGTGTTCTTCCACGGTCACGGGGCGACGCTGGAGCGAGACGTGCGCGACCGTCAGGCTGCTGCCCAGGCAGATTTCCGAATCCGGCATCAATGCCGTGCTGGTCGCTCCGCAGCTCGCCTACGATGCTGCCGATTCCAGCGCCGGGAAGTTTTGGGAGCGCGACGGGCTCAAGCGGTTCATGGCGGAAGCGGCCGACCATCTCGCCCGCCTCTACGGCGACCAGCGCGCCTCCGAGGCCTTCGCGAAGATGCCGGTGGTGATCGTCGCCTATAGCGGCGGCTTCGTGTCCGCCGCCTCGAGCCTGCATGTCGGCGGCCTCGGCAGCCGCGTGAGGGGTGTGGTCCTGCTCGATGCCCTCTACGGCGAAATGGACAAGTTCTCCTCGTGGATCGTCAACAACCGCTCCGCCTTCTTCGTCAGCGCCTACACGCAGCACACGAAGCGCCGCGACGACGAGCTCGCGCGCATCCTCCGCGACAAGGGCATCCCGGTCGTCAACGAGCTCAATGGTCCGCTGAAACCAGGCACGGTTGCGTTCCTGCCAACCGGTGAAGGCATCCGGCACCGCGATTACGTCACGCTCGCCTGGACCGAGCACCCCGTGAAGGACGTCCTCTTGAGGATCCCGCGGCGCTGATTCCTTTGTGGGTCGTTCGTTATCCCGGCGGAAGTCAGAGCGGATTCCGATCGAGCTGACGCACTGCGTCTTTGTCATGCCGACCTTGCGCCGGGCACCCACGTCTTCCTTAGAGCGCCTTGGAAT
The DNA here is from genome assembly GCA_963820365.1 of uncultured Alphaproteobacteria bacterium. Lineage (GTDB taxonomy): Bacteria > Pseudomonadota > Alphaproteobacteria > Rhizobiales > Xanthobacteraceae > VAZQ01. The sequence continues at coordinate 26,083 of CAWFZR010000024.1, forward strand.
CGCCTGCGATCCTGCCCGCGGCGAGGCGCATGCCGTCCGTGGTTGGCGTCTCGACCTTGTGATAGCCTCCGCCCAACCGCTCGCAACGGAGGAAAGGCATGAGCCGATTGATAGCGGCGCTCGCCATCGTCACGTTGTGCATTGTCGGAATCGACCGGAGCGCTTGTGCCGAGACGATGCAGCTTGTCGTTGACGGGCAGCCGCGGACATATTTGCTTGAACGTCCCAAGGCGTACCGCTCGAGCCCGACGATCATCGTGCTCCACGGTACCAACGGCACATCGGAAAGGATTGCTCAGCGAACCGGCCTCTTGGAGCTGGCGCCGCAGGAAGGATTCGCAGCGGTCTTTCCGCAGGCACGCGCAATCGTCTGGAACCGGTTTCCGCCCGGCAGGGAGACCAGGCAGGCGATCGAATTCTTCGGCCGGCAGGGCGGCCTCCCGAACGATGTCGGCTTTCTCAAAATGCTGGTTGCCGATCTCGTCCGACGCGGCGTCTCCGATCCGGCGCGGATCTATCTCGCGGGCTTCTCGAATGGCGGCTTCATGGCGCTGGCCATGATTTGCGGCGAAGCCGGGCTGTTTGCCGGCGCCGGAGTGGTGATCGCATCAATGACCGAGCAGACCGGCGAGGATTGCCGCCCCGCCGTGCCGCTGCCCGTCGTGATGCTGCATGGCACCGCCGACGCCATCGTCCCCTATGGAGGAGGCGCGGTGGCGCCGCTCGGCCCGCGCCAGGCCAGCACACTCAAGGTCTGGTCTGCCGAGCGGCTGGCGTCCTTCTTTCGCCGGCTCAATGGCTGCGAGGGGCAGCCGGAACGCTCGGTCCTGGCCGCGGACCCGCCGCCGCGAAGGATCGAGCTTGAGCGCTCGACGAGATGCGCCGGCGGCCCGGTGTTCGCGTATCGCGTTGTCGGCGGCACGCACGCTTCCACGCCCGAGGCCATGAGCATCGGACGCATGCTGCTGGACTTCTTCCGCGGCAAGACGCGCACGACGCTGTTGCTGCCATAGCCGCGCACCAGATGATCACCCTGTTTTCCTATCCGGAATTGTTCGGGGTCGCGGACAACAACCCGTACGGGCTGAAGGTTTTCGCTTTCCTCAAGCTGAGCAGATTGGCCTTTCGCCATGAGCATGTTTTCGATGCGAAAGCCGCGCCGCGGGGGCAGCTCCCCTACATCGTCGACGGCGTCGATCATATCGGCGACAGCGATGCGATCATCGCTCATCTCATCAGCAAATATGACCTGAAGATCGACGATGCCTTGACGCCTTCGCAGCGGACCATGCACCGTCTGCTCACGAGAATGCTCGATGACTTGTATTGGGTGATGTCATATTCGCGCTGGCACGATCCGCGGTTCTGGCCGCTGTTTCGAGACGAAATCCTCAAGACCCATGCAAGCGTAACGGAAAGCGGCTTGGAGCAGGCGCGAAAATACAATTTCGATCGATATCATTATCAGGGCATCGGGCGCTACGAGCGCGACGCGGTGTTTGCGAGAGGCATCTCGGACCTGCAGGTCCTCGCCGACCTGATCCCCGACAGCGGATACCTGTTCGGCGCCGATCCGGGCAGCGTCGATGCGGCTGTCTACGGCTTCATCGCCAACATTTATTTCTATCGGATAGACACGCCGCTTAAGCAATTCGTCTCGGCGCATCCAAATATTGTGCGGCACTGCGTATCGCTGCATGCGGCGGTGTCCGCATGATGCACGCCGAAGAGGTCCCCGTGCGCCCGTGCCATGAGCGCATGGTACCCACGGGCAGCGACCGCGATGCGTTCCTCGCTGCGCTCGCCAATCCGCCGGCTCCGACCAAGAAACTCGTGGCAGCGTTCAAGCGCCATCGCCAACTTTTCGGATAGCGGATCTTGCCCGGCGGCCGATTGATGTCGCCGCTCGGGTCAGTGATTGCGGCGATCAGAGATTCTCTCCGTGCGCTTCACCATGCGTTCGAGCAGCTGGTCCGCGCACAGGCCGGCGACGCCGGTCAAGCGTCGTTGGTTTGTGCAAAAATGCGGTCACCTTGCAGGTCGATGATCTGCTTGGCCTTCGAGACCGCGAACGCGATCGCGTCCTCCCTGCTGTGGTGGGTATCGGCCCGAATGAACCGGTGCGTCTTCACGCCCTCGGGCGCATCCTTCTCGATGATCCCGGCGGTCTGATAGAGAGCATTCGCCCGGTACGGCGTCGGCCGGATGCGATAGCCTTTGTATTCGGTGGCCGGCACGGCCGGGCCCTCTGATTCGCCCGGTTCGCGCGCAGCGGTCAGTCGGCGCCATGCCGCCTTGAGCTTCGAAAGCATTGGTCGACGCTCCGTTCCTGCGGTCGGCGGACATCACCATGCCGACCGGCGCTGAGCATGAGGTCGGATTTTAGAGCATGATCCCGAAAAGTGGATACAGGTTTTCGGAAAAGATCGTGCTCAAACAAAAGAAGTAGATGATGGTTCGAGGAAAATCATCCCGCTCTGAGCATTCAAGGTGCGGGAGGCATCTACGGCAACCATTTGCGAATTTTTGCCAACAGCTGGCGGGGACTGAAAGGCTTGGGCACGAAGTCGTCGCACCCGGCTGCCCGCGCTTTTTCTTCATCCCCGCTCAGGGCATAGGACGTGACCGCAATGATGGGAATCGCGCGTAGCGCCGGATCTGCCTTGATGCGGCGCGTCGCCTCGTAGCCGTCCATGATGGGGAGTTGGATGTCCATGAGGATCAGATCGGGCCGTTCTTGTGCCACCGCGGCCAGCGCCTCCTCGCCGTTCTCGGCTTCCGACACCTCGTAATCGGTGGTGGTGAGGAGATCGCGCACGATCTGGCGATTGTCCTCCTGGTCCTCGACCACAAGGATGCGCTTGCTCATGTCGGCCTCGCTTGTTGCTTCACCGTGATCGGGAGAGTGACGGAGAACGTGGAGCCTTGTCCCACGGCCGAGTCTAACCGGATTTCCCCGCCGTGCATCTCGATAATTTGCTTCGATATGGCGAGGCCCAATCCGGTGCCGGCCTTCTGCTTGGTGATCGAATTGTCGGCCTGCTGGAATTGCTGGAACAGCTTGGCCTGGTCGCCCTTCGAGATGCCCGGGCCGGTATCGCGCACGGCAATCCTGAAGGAGCGGTCATCGCTCGATGCCTCGATCGCCACTTGCCCGCTGTCGGTGAACTTGATGGCGTTGCCCACGAGGTTGAGCAGCACCTGCGTGAGCCGGCGCTCGTCGCCATGGCCGGTCGGAAGCTGCGCCGGCATCTGGACGGTGAAGGCGAGCTTCTTCTCGGCGGCGAGCGGCTCGACCGCGCTGACCACGCCTGCCACGACGGTCTTGAGCGAGTAGTCGGCGAGCGCGAGCTTGAATTGTCCCGCCTCGATCTTCGACAGGTCGAGCACGTCGTTGATCAGCCCGAGCAGGTGCCTGCCGTTGCTCTCGATGCGGTGGAGCACGTCGCGCATCCTGGGCGGGGTGTCGCCGTAGATGTTGTCGATGATGAGCTCGGTATAGCCGAGGATAGCATTGAGCGGGGTGCGCAGCTCGTGGCTCATATTGGCAAGGAACTGCGATTTGTGCTGGCTCGCTTCCGCGAGCTGGCGGCTCTTGTCCTGGATTTCGTCGAACAGCCGGACGTTCTCGATGGCGATCACCGCCTGGTTTGCGAAATTGGTGACCAGCGCGATCTGCTTTTGGGTGAACGGACGCACTTCCTGGCGGTATATGCCGATCGCGCCGATCAGCTCCCCCTCCTTGAGCATCGGCACGTTGAGAAGACTGCGCGCACCCCCAAGCTCGGCGGTCGCGACGCGCAGAGGTTCGCGCGCGGCGTAGGCCTCCTCAGCCCGCGTATCCACAATATGGATGGTCTGCCTCGTGCTGGCGACGCGACCCAGGCCGGTCGTAGGGCCGGGCTGGATCGGTCCGCGGTTGAGATACTCCGCGTATGCGGGCGAGACGCCGAGCGTCGCGAAAGCGCTGTAGGCGCCATTGTCGTACCGGAACAGAATGCCGATCTTGGCCTCGCAGATGCGCGTCGCGTTCTCCAGCAACGACCGGAACACGGGCGCGAGCTCGCCGGGCGAGCTCGCTATGACGCGCAGCACCTCCGAGGCCGCCTCCTGCCGCGCCAGCGCCTCGTCGAGCTCGCGGGTGAGCCGTGCGATCTTCGCCTGCGCTCCGGCCGCCGGAGAACGCCGCGCAGAGCTTGGCGCCGTGCGGCGCTTGCGTTTGGTGGACTTGCTGCGCTGCGATGTCATTCACTCGGCCGATCGTTGCCTATGCCCCACAGGTGCTCGCTCGCGAGGTCGGCGCCTTGCCGCAAGGCCTTGAGCTTCTCCCACACGACGGTAGGATGCACTTCGGTCCGGTACAGCGCCTGCGACGAGAATCCGCAATCGGCGCCGGCCATGACGTTTTCGCGCCCGACCAGGCTGGCGAAGCGCATGATGCGCTCGGCGATGAGCTCCGGATGCTCCACGATGTTGCTGGCATGGGTGATCATCCCGGGGCAAAGCACCTTTCCCTCCGGGACCTTGATTCGCTCGAATAGATGATAGTCATGTCAATTCGATCGCGCGATGGTTGCCAACAGCGGCTCCAGCCGCGCCATGTCCTTGCGGATATGCATGTCGAAGTCGCGTAGCCCGATGCTCTGAGGCGTGATGCCTTGCACCTTGATCTTCGTCTGCAGCTCGGGATCCTTGCCGACTTCGACAATGGCGTCGTGCAGCGTCTGCAGGATGGCGCTGGGCGTCCTGGCAGGAGCCATGAAACCGTACCACGTCGCGTTGCGGTACTCGACATCTGCCGAAAGCGCGGTGGGCACCGCAATAGGCGCGCGAATGGGCTCATCGGCCGCGACGGCGAGGGCGAGCAATCTTCCGTCCTGGAGCAGGGGAAGCGTGAAGGCCGCCGGCGCAAAGGTGGCCTGGATGCGCCCGCCGAGCAGATCGGCGATGATGGTCGAGCTCACGGTATAGGGTACATGCACCAGCTGCGTGCCCGTCTGCAGCGCGAAATAGGCCCCGGCAAGATGGGTGGCGGTGCCGATGCCGGCGGACCCGTAGTTGATGCTGCCGGGCTTCGCCTTGGCGAGGTCGACAAACTCTCGCAAGCCGCGCACGCCGAGCGAAGGCGCGACGTTGACCAGCGAGGGCGCATCTCCGATCAGGCAAACGCCGGCAAAATCGCCCACCGGATCGAACGGCAGGTTCTTGTTCAGTGTTCCCAGGATGGCATGACCGGAGTTGGCGAGCAGCACGGTGTAGCCGTCAGCGGGCCCGCTCGCCACTGCCTGCGCTCCGATCAGCCCGCCGGCCCCCGGACGGTTTGCAATGACCACTTGCTGACCAAACCGTCTCGACAAAGCCTCGCCGTAGAGCCGCGCCAGGATGTCAATGGTCGTTCCTGCCGTGATTGGAACGACGACCGTAATCAATCGCGACGGATAGGCCTCCTGTGTGCGCGCCGCCGGGTTCAGCGCGAGCGTGGCCGCCAGCGCCGCCGCGCCGATCTGCGCGACCTTCCTGGGATGTCCCATCACGCCAGAATCACGGCGCGGACTGGCGATGCCTCCGCGCCAACGAGCTTGAGCGGCAGCGCGACCAGGGTGGCGCGCTGCCCGGGAATGCGGTCGAGGTTGTTGAGGTAGGGCAGGGTGACGATGCCGGCCTCGCTGAAGGTGCGCGACGCATTGAAGACGCGCGGCGCGCCGGGCTCGTCCACGCCATGATAGAAGTCGTAGCCCACCAGCACGACGCCTTTGTCGATGCACCAGCGCGTTGCGTCCGTGCGCAGATACGGCGCGCGCTTTTCCCAGTCGTCGATCATATAGGTCTTGTTGATGTCGGTGCGCAGCAGAAGACGGTCGCCGCGCCGGATCACCGTCCCCACGGCGCGCTTGAGCTCTTCGGCCGTAATGGCCTTGCCCGGCACCAGGTGCCGCAGGTCGGCAATCACCGCGTCGCCGGTGAAGGTCTCGAGCGGAAGATCCTGCACCTGCTTGCCGCCCTTGACGTTGTGCTCGGGCGCATCGATGTGGCTGCCGGCATGCAGGCGCATATGCACGCCGCGCACGATCTGCCCCGCTCCCTGCGCGGCGTCATGCTCCTTGAGAACCTCCATCTGGAACTGCAGGTCCTTCTTGAAGCCGGGGGGTGTGCGCATGCGAAACTTGGAATCGTCGAGCTCGAGGCTGATATCGATGATCTGCTTGATAGCCAGCGACATGGCATTTCCTCTCGTGCCGTTCTCGGAATGCTTGCGCCAAACCCTCCGGCGGCCGAAATGCAGCGGCAATGCTACCACATGGCGATAATGGCTGCGTCGGTGCGCTATGGTAAGGCAGACATGTGCGCGGAAGAAAGGCCATGGAAACCAAGATCGCCTGGAGGCTCTGGGCCTTCTCCTTGGTCCTGATTCTGATCGCTCTCGTCGCGGTGAGCTTTCTGATCGATGTCAATACGATCGGCGCGACCGGCCGGTTCGCATGGAACGCGGTCATCGCGGCGCTGCTGGTGAGCACGCGCGGGCTCGACACGGTGTTGCTCTTTGTCGTCCGCCGGCGAATCTGGCGCGTCACCTCCTTGTTCACCGGCATCGGGCTTGGCTATTCCGGCAACGTGATCCTCACCCAGGCGCAGCTGCAGCGCGCCAAGGGTTGGCACGGGACTTTTCGCAGAGGCATCATCCGTCTGCGCAAGCGCTGGAACGCCCTCGCCACCATCTGGAAGTGCCTCGCCGTCGCGCTCATGATGGCTGCCCAGATCGCGCTGCTGCCGGTGATCTCGCAATATCTTCTGCTCATCCCGATCGGTTTCTTGATTCCGGTCGTGGCAAGCGGGACACGCCGGATCTATGCCTGGGTGGCGGATTCGCTCCTCGGGGTCACATACTGGCGGTATCTCGGGGCAACCCACCGCGCGTTCATGCGCAAGGCCCGCACGCTTGCGCTTCTCCACGCCGCGCGGGGAGGAGTGCGGCTCATCCGGATGCGATATCTCTGTGCCTGGCGGCTGTGGAAATATGATCCGCAATATCGTGACACCTCAGGCGAGCTGTGGGTCAGTGTTCTCGAGCCCATCCGATTGTGGCGGCAGCGAAAGCTCGACCACTATATCGGCCGCCCGCTCTTTGCCGGCAGGCGAGCAGAACACGCGTGTCGATCGCGGGCGAGCTAAGGTGGATGGTTAGGAGCAAATATTTGTCGATCGCATGCCCGCCGTCATTGCGCTGATGATTTTCAGCAACACTCGCGATGAATCCGCCATCGCCGGGTTGTGGCGGTGTTACAATGTTACTAAAGTTTGCCGACAGCGGTGGTGCTGTTGCGGTGCGAGCGTGCGAAAGCGTCGGCGGCCATGCATTGGTTTCGAGCGCGTCTGAGATCGGGTTCGTGGGTTGCGTTGCTTGCGCTCACGCTCCAGCTCGTGCTCACTTTCGGGCATGTGCATCTCGATGCCGGCGGGTCGGCCTCCGGGCGCGCGCTGGCGACCACGCTGGCGCATTCCGCCGACAATCCGGCCGACCACGAGGCACCGGCCGGCACCGACCAATGTTGTGCCGCGTGCGTGCTCCTCCATCTCGCAGGCACGTTGATTCACGCGCAAGCCCCGACCCTGTCGTCGCCGGCTTTGTCCGGCAGCGCGCCCCCCTCTCTTCTCGTCGCGCTCGGCTCGTCCGGGCTCAAGCTCGCCCAGTTTCAGGCGCGCGCGCCCCCCATCGCCTGAGATCGATCTCGGCAGGCTTTCGCGCGAGCGGGCGCTGCGCCGAGCCTTCCCGCCATGCTGCTCGGCGGGGATGAGGACGCGATCGGAGGTCACGGTCGCTGTTCGCATGGGACGGTGGGGGCTGCAGTGTCGATGGGTCGAAAACGTTTGTTTCTTCTGGGTGGCTCTGCCCTCGTGCTGTTGAGTCTTGCCGGCATGGCGATGGCGCAGACGCCGCCGGCGAACGGGACACCGGCGACAACACCACCGGCGACGCCCCCGGCCAGTCCGCCAACCACGACGCCGGAGACCCCGGCTGAGCCCACCCCGCCGCAAACGATTGCACCGGACAGCCCGGCGATCGCCGTACCGCAGGTCACCATCGAAGGACGCACGCCGGCGCTGCGCCGCCAGGCTCCCGCCGGTCCGCCGGCCCAGCCTACTCCGCGGCCGCCGCCCCCGGCGCCGACATCAACCCGGGCTCCCGCACCGGCGACGCAACCGCCGGCCGCGCCCGCGGCCGCCGCACCGGCGTTCGTGCCGTTGACGACCATCACCAGCGATCAGATCGAGGCGAGCCAGGCCAAGACTCTGGGCGGCCTGTTCTTCACCATGCCCGGGGCGACCTCGGCCGGGCTTGGTCCCGGCGCGCAGCGGCCGGTCTTGCGCGGCCTCGACGATTTCCGCGTACGCATACAGGAGAACGGCATCGGCTCCATGGACCTCTCCATTCTCGGGCAGGACCATGGCGTGCCGATCGATCCGCTCGGGGTCCAGAAAGTCGAGATCCTGCGCGGGCCGGAGGCGCTGCGCTTCGGCTCCGAGGCGGTCGGCGGCATCGTCGAGGCCAGCAACAACCGCATTCCCACCGCGGCCCCCTTTGACGGCTGGCAAGCGCAAATCCTGGGAGCCACCACCACCGTCGACCGCGGCCTCGAGGGCGGGGTCCTGCTCGACGCCGGCACGCGCGATTTCGCCATTCACATCGACGCCTATGGTCGCCACAGCAACGACTATTTCGTCCCCAGCTATCCCTATCTTTTCCCGACCGATCCGGTGCCGCCCTTCAACGGCAAGCAGCCCAACAGTGGCCTGCATTCCGAAGGCCGAGCGATGGGCGCCTCCTATCTGTTCAACGACGGCTATGTCGGGGTTGCGTATTCCCGCTTCACCAGCGTCTACCGGATTCCAACCCTGGAGGGGGCGGCGACCAATACACGCATCGACATGCAGCAGGACAAGTTCACGAGCAAAGGCGAGTTTCGCCCGCAGTCCTCCGCCATCGACACCGTCCGTTTTTGGGCCGGCGCGGTCGAGTACCATCACGACGAGTTGGGAACTGACGATACCGGAGCGGACGTCGCGCGCGCGACCTTCAAGAGCCATGCACAGGAGGGGAGGGCCGAGGTGAAGCTCATGCCGATCACCACGGCGCTCGGGGCATGGATCGGCTCGGTCGGCGCGCAGTTCGACCACCAGCAGATCGACACCTCCGGAGATGCCGGCAGCCTGCTCAACGGCGCTCGCACCAACCGGGGGGCGGGATACCTCTTCAACGAGCTCTGGTTCACCGACACGCTGCGCATGCTGCTCGCCGGCCGCATTGAAAATGTCCGCGTGGACGGCATCGCCGGCCTGTTTCCCCCCACCTTGATGCCGCCCCCGGACGCGCCGGACGTTGTGCCCCGGTCGCTTGGCTACACGCCGAAGAGCGTCAGCGCCAGCATGCTCAAGGATTTGCCCTCCGACATGCAGGCGAGCCTGACGCTCCAGCGCATCCAGCGGGCCCCGACGGCGCTCGAGCTTTTCGCCCATGGCGCCCACGATGCGCCCGGCACCTTCGAGATCGGCGATCCCAATCTGAAAATCGAGACCGCAAAGACTGCCGAGATCGGTCTCAAGCGGACGAAGGGAGAATTCCGCTTCGATGTGAAAGGCTATTACACGCGCTACGACAATTTCATCTTCCGGCAGGCGACCGGCGTCCTGTGCGGAGCGGATTTCGCGTCCTGCGGCATTGAAACCGAGTTCATCCAGACAATCTATTCCCAGCGCGACGCCATTTTCCGCGGCACCGAGCTTGCCTGGCAGTGGGACCTGGCTCCCATGGCGAGCGGCATATTCGGCGTCGATGGCCAATACGATTTTATCCGCGCCACCTTCACGGACGGGAGCAACGTTCCTCGCATGCCGCCGATGCGCGTCGGCGGCGGGACGTACTGGAGGAACGAGAACTGGTTCGTGCGCATGGGGCTGTTGCACGTCTTTCCGCAATACGACCTCGCGCCCAACGAGACCCCGACCGCCGGCTATAATCTCCTCAAGCTGGAGATCAGCCAGAAGCAGTTCTATCGGTATTCGCCCTGGGGACCGACCGAGATCACTACCGGTCTTGTCGGCGACAATCTCCTCGACGTCGATGTCCGCAATCATGTCCAGTTCCACAAGGATGAAATCCTGTGGCCGGGACGTAGCATCAAGCTCTTCTTCAAGGCCAAGCTCGGTGTGGACCGGCCGAACGGGACGCTTGCCGATGCCAGGGGGCTGCGCGGCTACGATCCGGCGAGGCGCACCTATGCGCCGATCTTCAAGGCGCCGGTCGCGGAATGGACCTGGGCAGGCCCCTATCTCGGCTTCAACGTCGGCTACGGCACCGGCAGATCGCGGACGGATGCTCTCTTTTCCGATGCCGCCGTCGGGACTCCGCTGCTTGCGGCAGGCTCGCCCGACAAGCTCAACGGCGTGATCGGGGGCGTGCAGACCGGCTACAATTGGCAGTCCGGCATTCTGCTCGCCGGCATGGAAGCGGACGTCCAGCTCTCATCGAGCCAGCGCGCCAGCCCGGTCTATGTTTGCCCGGGCGCAATCTGCAATCCGGCCCTCGCCCCGATCGATGCGCCGGTGGCTGCGCAACTCGATCAAGGCCCCCAGCTGGAATTCGTTCGGCACATTGCGCGCGCGCCTGGGTGCCCTCATCACGCCCCATCTCCTGCCCTATGTCACGGGAGGTTTGGCTGTTGCGTCCATCAGGACTTCCGGGAGCATCAACGGGATCCCGCCCGTCGACGCAACTGCCAATGCCCCCTTCAGCTTCTTGACCACGAAGGCGGGCTGGACGATCGGCGGCGGCATTGAAGCCCGACTGATCGGCAATCTCACCGGCAAGATCGAGTACCTTTACATGGATTTCGGCAAGGTCTCGACCAATGCGACCAACGCGCAGAACTCGACGCCGATCGCGTTCTCCTCCAACTCCCGCATCACCGACAACATCATAAGGGTCGGGCTCAACTACAAGCTCGATCCGGCCACTGCAATCGGGTACGCACCCGCGCTGCTCAATGCGCCAGCGGTCTACAAGGCGCCGATCTACAAGGCGCCGATCAGAGCGGCATGGACGTGGGCAGGCGCCTACCTCGGCTTCAACGGCGGTTACGGCATCGGCAAGTCCGATACCGGCACGTCCTTCATTGATGCCGCGAGCGGCAATCCTCTGCTCGCGACCGAGACCTCCTCGAAGCTGCGCGGCGGCACCTTTGGCGCCCAGGCCGGATACAACTGGACGGCGGGGCCCTGGCTCGCCGGCATCGAATCCGATCTCCAGTACTCGGATCAGCGCGCGAAGCTCACCTCCGTCTGTCCCGGTGCAATTTGCAATCCGGCCCTCATCGGGATGATCGCCGATCCCTCGGTCATCGCCACTTTCGAGGACGGCCAGAAATTGGAATGGTTCGCAACGCTGCGCGCGCGGCTCGGCGCGATCGTCACCCCCGATGCATTGGTCTATGCCACCGGCGGGTTGGCGGTCGGCGAGATCATGACCGCGGGCACGATCTTCGGTTTCGGTCCCGGCGTCGACGAGGCCGGCAATCCTGCCATCAATCCCTTCAACGCCATCTTGGACAATCACAAGACTAAGGCGGGTTGGGCTCTCGGAGGGGGCATCGAAACTCGTTTGGGCGGCAATTGGACCGGCAAGATCGAATATCTCCATCTCGATTTCGGCACGGTCTCGACCGCCGCATCGAACCTTCTCAATTCCACGCCGGTTGCGGTCTTCTTCAATTCCCGCATCACCGACCGGATCGTGCGCGCGGGGGTCAACTACAAGTTTGATTGACGCGGCTTCTGCGGCAAATCCTTGCCGTCCCTATCGCTCGCGGACTAAAAGCGCGCGGTAGCGGGAGATGAGGTGCCGCGACCATGTTCACCCTGGCCGAGCTCGAAAGCGTCATGCCCCTGGTGCGCGAGTGCGTGCCGCCGACGCCGCAATATGCCTGGCCGTTGTTGCAGGCCCGCACCGGCGTCGAGGTCGTCGTCAAGCACGAGAACCACACGCCGATCGGTGCTTTCAAGGTGCGCGGCGGCCTCGTCTATCTTGAACCGGCTGAAGCGAGAACGGCCGCAGCTGAGCGGGGTCATCACGGCAACGCGCGGCAATCACGGCCAGTCGCTTGCCTTCGCCGGCCGCCGCGTTGGACTGTCCGTGAGCATCGTCGTGCCGCACGGCAACTCGACCGAGAAGAACGCAGCGATGCGCGCTTTGGCGCCGAGCTGATCGAGCACGGCCACGATTTCGACGACGCGAGGGAGGCATGCGATGGGATAGCGGCCGAGCGCGGGCTGGAGTTCGCGCCCTCGTTTCACCGCGATTTCGTCGTGGGCGTTGCGACCTACGCGTACGAGTTGTTCGGCGCGGTGGAGGGTCTCGACACGGTTTATGCTCCGATCGGGCTCGGCTCCGGCCTCTGCGGGCTGATCGGCATGCGCGACCTGCTTCGCCTGAGCACCAGAATAGTCGGCGTGGTTGCCGATGGCGCAAATGCCTATCGCCGCTCGGTCGACCGCCGGCCACGCCAGTCCATACCAACTCCGCGCTCACCTTTGCCGACGGCATGGCGGTGCGCGTGCCGGACGCCACCGCATTGGAGGTCATAGGTCGCGGAGCCGAGCGGATCGTCGAAGTGTCCGATGACGAGATCGCCGAGGCAATCCGCATCCTGTTCAGCGACACCCATAACTCGCCGAGGGCGCCGGGGCGGCGTCGCTCGCCGCGCTCATGAAAGAGCGCGACCGGTTGCAAGGTCGCCGCGCGGCGGTGATCCTGACCGGCCAGAACATCGATCGGACGTGGATGGCAACCGTTCTGGCCGGCGGAACGCCGCGGGTCGGGTGATGGTCGCCGCTTCCCCGCCTGTTCGGTACGGGGTCTGAGTCATCACGTGTGGGAATTTTGTCACAGCCGGCAAATCTTTTCGGTCGGTCATACTATCGGGCGGGTTTTCTGCTCGAATGTCACCAAGTTACAACAGACCAAGTTACAACAGAGAGTGAGTGAGAAAGGCGTTAAGGGGTGTCCTCATGCATCCAAACGAGTCGGGCGGACATCAAGTCAGGGAGCGCTGCAGTCCGTGCTGCTTCCTGGTTGATAAGTCTGGTCTCTGAACCGGTTGGACGCAGGACCGAAGCGCAAGCTGCCGGCTTCGGCAATGTAGCGGATCGGTAGCACAAGTAATCAGCGGCGCGGTTTCTGCGCGAAAGGGGGCGAGGGCGCCCTCGTTCCGCGCGAGGGCTCGGTGCGCGCTGCTTTGCATGGGAACGAAACATGTTCGTCCAATAAGGTTCGAGAGTCATGTCCATTGATTTCCAAGCTCAGGCGGGGTCGATATGACAGTTCCTTTTGATCATCGTACACAGCGGCCGATCGAACCCGTGTCGGCCTCTCGATCGGTTATCAGGCAACGCCATTGGCTCGACGATCGATCGCCGATGGCAACGATGGTCCTTGGGGCCTTGTTCATATCCGTGTGGATGGGGGCACTGATCGGATTCGCCGTGCTGCTTGCGCGTCGCATCTGAGCAATTCCCACCGCCAGGAGAGGTGAAGCGCGCTCGCTCGTCGCGTAGTCGAGGGGCTCACAATCTTGGGTCCGGCAATTCTCCGTTGTGGCAGGCCTTTGCGCGCCAAGCATTAGTGCGTTGCTGTTTTGCAACAAGGATCATCTATTCGCAATTCCCTGGCGCATTGCCATTGTGCTGACATCGACTTTGCGGAATCAGGGAGCGTGACATGAACTGATTTGCCGATTCTTCGGAGCCATGCGATGCGCGGTGCATACCGATCGTTGATTGTTCTCTTCGCCTGCTGTGCAGTGGCGATCGGCATGCCACCTTCGGTCGAGGCACAGGACACCGAGCGTCCGGAATCAGCCGAGCAGGCGCCACAGCAAAAAGCCGACCCAGCACCGGAGCCGACGGCGCAGCCGAGCCACGAGCCGGCTCCCGAGCAAAAGCCGCAGCAAAAGTCGGAGCAGGCGCCGGAGCCGACGCCGGAGCAGGCGGCAAAGATCGACCTCTCCAGCTACGCGCCCGGCACCATTGTGGTCTCGACATCCGAGCGCAAGCTTCACCTCGTGCTCGGCCCTGGCGAAGCGATCACCTACCCGGTCGGCGTTGGCAAAGCCGGAAAATCATGGGCGGGGACCGGCTCCATCCAGGGCAAGTTCATCCGGCCGCCCTGGTCGCCCCCGAAGAAGTTGAAGCTCGAGAAGCCTTGGACGCCCAACTACATTCCCAGCGGCAGTCCGAGCAATCCCATGGGAGCGGCGGCGATGACCCTCAACGTCGATCAATACGCCATCCATGGCACCAACGATCCAAGCTCGATCGGACGTAACGTGTCCTTCGGCTGCATCCGCATGCACAACCGCGACATCATGGACCTTTATAAGCGCGTGAAAATAGGCACCCGCGTCGTCGTATTGCAATGACCGCGGGAGCCCGCCTGAGGCGCCCTGCGCGCAACTGATGATCGACCGGCTCCCGCGCGTCCAGCATTGGAGACCGCGATGAAGCGACCGTTCGAGGGCATCCGGGTGATCGACGTCACCCACGTCCTCGCCGGGCCGTTCGCGACCTATCAGCTGGCGGTGCTGGGCGCCGACGTGATCAAGGTCGAGCATCCCGGCGAGCCCGATCAGAGCCGCGGCTCCGGCACCGACAAGGCGCTCAACCGCCGTAACATGGGCACGTCCTTTCTCACCCAGGCTTCCAATAAGCGCTCCATCACGTTGGACCTCAAGGAGCAACACGACCGCGACGTCCTCAAGGGGCTCGTGGGTACGGCGGATGTTTTCGTCGAGAACTACCGGCCCGGCGCCTTCGAGGCGTTGGGGCTCGGCTACGAGACCCTCTGCGCACTCAATCCGCGGCTGATTTACGCCTCGTTCTCCGCCTTCGGCCAGCGAGGGCCGCGCCGTGAGCAAACCGCCTACGACCACGTGATCCAGGCGACTTCCGAAATCATGGCGATGACGGGGACGGAGGAAATTCACCCGGTGAAGCTCGGCTCCCCCGCAATCGATTACGCCACCGGCATGACTGGCGCCTTCGCATTGGCCGCGGCCCTGTTTCAGCGCGAGCGCACCGGACGCGGGCAGCGCATCGACATGGCCATGCTGGACGTGGCCATGATCCTGATGAGCTCGCACCTGACCGGCTATCTGCGCAATGGCGTTCATCCCAAGCCGCATGGAAACAAGCATGCCCATGCGACCAACAGCGCCTATGCCACCAAGAGCGGCCTGTTGATGCTGGGCGCAAGCAATCTGCGCCAGCAGCGCCGGTTGTGGACGGTTCTGGAGCGGCGCGACATGATCAAGCGCAGCAATGAGGAGCGCGAGGAGGATCACGACCGCGAGGCTGCGCTGCTGACGGAGATCATGGCGACGCGCACCGCGCAGGAATGGGAGGAATTCCTGCAGGCACGCCACGTCCCGGCAGCACGCGTGCGCAGCATGGGAGAGGCGGTTGCCGATCCGCACCTGTCAAATCGGGGCGTCATCCACCGTCATGAGAATGCCGCCGGCATCGAGGGCGGATTCGGCGTGCCGCTCGCGGCCTTCACCTTCGCCCACGGCGGACCGCGGATCGATGCGCCGCCTCCCATGCTCGGCCAGCACAATGAGGAAATCCTGGCTGAGCTCGGCCATCGCAAAGGACGTCTGTGAAGGAGCTCACACAGCCACCCCCGATCACTGAGGTACTCTTCGTCGTCCAATTCAATCTCTGGTCGGCCGGAGAGACCTCATGGGAAAGAGCGACATTCCTCAGAGCTACAAGATGTCCCCGCAAGATCAGCGCGTGTTCGATCGCTGGCTCGAAGCAAATGCGATCATCAGCTTGATCTTCGCCGTAGGATTTGTCCTCATGGCATTGGCCGGCGCCAATTCGGCGGGACCACGCAATACGGCCGTGGCGAATAATTCGAAGGCTGCCGACCCAGCCGCCTCCGAGCCACGCCGAGGGCGAACCGGCGCGTTGTCGACAAACGGCGTTGCCGCCCGAGACACATCGCTGCGACCTTGATGGCCGCGCATGCGTTTTTTTCTAAATCACCATCCCGCTCTACTTCCTTGCTTGAGCATGATCTTGTCCGAAAACCGGTATCCACTTTTCGGGATCATGCTCTATAGGCGAAAGTCCGGGGTCTTGCGGCTTGGCCAATCAGGAAGCTCAAAGCGGTGGTGGGCGCCTCGATGGGCGGATTGCAGGCATATGAATGGGCCGCGAGCTATCCCGATTTGGTGGAACGCATCATCCCCGTCATCGCCACTCCCGCGCCTGACCTCTATCTGATCGCCTGGCTAGGCGCCTGGGCGCAGCCGGTCCTGCTCGATCCGAAATGGAACGGGGGAGACTACTACGGCAAGGATGCGCCGATGGAAGGTCTCAAGACCGCATTGCGGGTGGCGACGCTGCACGCCTTCCATTACGAATGGGCCGACAAGACCTTTGCACCGGGGCCGGCGAACGACGGCAGCGATCCGCACAAGGCATGGGGCAACAGGTTCAAGGTTGAGGCGGAGCTCGATCAGCTCGTGGCTCGCCGCGCCGCCGTGGTCGACGCCAATCATTTCCTCTACCTGGTCAAGGCCAATCAGCTGGCATCGGTCGATATTTGCAGGATCAAGGCGCCGACTTTTGCCATCACCACGCCGGGCGATGCCATCTTCTTTCCGTCGCGGGTCGAGGAGGCGCTCGCCAAGCTGCGGGCGAATGGAACAGAGGTCGACACCGCTCAGGTCACCGGTCCAAACGGACATTGGAACGGGGTCTTCGCCATCGCCCAGGTCGGCGAACGAATCCGCAGCTTCCTGGCCAAATAATCGGTAAAAGCGATCGGCAAAAAGCGATCGGCAAAAGTGCGCACGCCACGTTTATAGCTTGAACCTTTCAACCACCTTCTCAGCCTGCACCCTGATAAGTTCCTCAGCCGCTTTCAGCGCTCTTTGCTGTGCCTTGGTTGGGTAGGTAAGTGGGTTGTACATCATGAAGACAGCAAGGGCTTCATCGAGATGCATATCAGGCATTTCTTGCTCCTTGGATCGGTTTCTCTCGCTGAGATCGAGCCGGGGAACTGGGCATGGAACTGCGGGTCCCCTACGGCGTATTTCTGCGGAATCTTGGAACAGCATCCGATTTTGGCGTTCAAGCCTGGGAACAGATGAGCGGACCAGACCGGCGCAACGGACGAGCGTTTGCCAAACGCGCAGCAGTGCACCCACACGGATGCCATGACCTTTCGGCCCGCAGGGGACTTGCTATGCCAACGCATCCTTTGCACGGTGAGAATTCGGTGACCCGGTTTGCATCAGGGAGATTGCACCGGCGACGGCGGCGAAGCTGCCGAGCAGCACAATCACGTCACGGCCTGCCGCCAGCAGGTGGTGGGCGTTGGCGTGGAGCGTGTTATGGCCGGAACTCGTCAGCACTGCCAGCCGCCATGCCAGCAGCGAGGACGCGGCCGCGACGCCAACGCTGACGCCGCACGAGCGCGTCACATTCAAGAGTCCTCCGGCTTCCCCGGTCAAATACGCCGGCGCAGCGGCCACGATCGCGCTGTTGTTGGGCGAGATGAACAGTCCCTGTCCGATTCCGAAAACAGCGAGAGCGAGCATGACCAGCGGCAGACCGTCCCGCGCACCGTCGAGAACGGCGAGCAGCATGACCGCGGCGCCGACGCAGATGAGCATGCCCAACACGGTCGAAGGCGGGCACCGACCCGGTCGTAGAGCGCGCCACCGACGGGAGCGACCACAGCAAGCATCACCGGAACGATGCAGAGACGCAGTCCAGCGGCGAAGATCGAATCGCGATAGGCGCGCACGAAGATGAAGGGCATCAGAAAGAAGAGACCGAACAGGGCTGCGTAGCACAAAAGGCCGGCCATATTGCCGGCTGAGAACGCGCGCACGCCAAACAGCTTCAGATCGATCAGCGGCGCGTCCGCGCTCCGCTCGGTGCGAACGAACAGCGTCAACAGGATGACCCCCAGCAGCGCCAGGCCGAGAAGGAGGGGCGATGTCACCCCCCACGCGTAACCTTCGTTCAGCACTGCCACCAGGGCGGTGAGCGCAGGGGCGATCAGCAACGCGCCCTTCCAGTCGAAGCGGGGGTCATCCGGCAGGTCCTTGGTTGGCGGAAGCACGAACCATCCCATGACGGCGCCGGCAAGGCCGACCGGTACGTTGATCCAGAACACCCATCGCCAATCCAGCACGTCCAGCACCAACCCGCCGATCGCCGGCCCTGCGCTCAAGCCGACGGCCTGCGCCGCGGCCTGGATGCCCAGCGCCCGTCCGCGCCGCTCCGGGCCGGCAGTAGCCACCACGATGGCGACGCTGTTCGACGAGAGCAGGGCGGCGCCGATCGCCTGCAGCACGCGGAAGGCGATAAGCACCGGCAAGCTTGGAGCGAGGCCGCAGAACGCCGAGCTCAGCACAAACAGCAGGAAGCCGCCCGTGTACAGGAGCTTGCGTCCAACGATATCGGCGAGGCGACCGAAGATCGGCAGGAACGCCGCCATCGCCAGCAGATAGGCAACTGCGACCCAGCTTACGGTGCTCAGCCTCGCGTTGAATTCAAGCTCGAGCCTCGGGAGGAGCAGCTGTGTGATGCTGGAATCGACCTGACCCATGAAGGCGCCGATGCAAACGGTGCCGACGACGAGCCACCGGTAGGACGCGAGGCTCGCGACGATCCGCCCCGGCGGCGGCTCGCGGCCCTTCAGGATGGCGTCGCGGAGAGCGGCGATCGACGCGGGTCCGGACGCTGGGTCGTTCATATTGCTTCCTCGGTTACGGGCCGGTCCATTCTGCGGAGGTTGAGCCGCAAACTGCATCGCCGCGCGCCGACCCGTCGGCACGTCAGAGTCATGTCAAGAAGCGCTCGCCCTGGTAAGCTTGGTCCTTTCCGGAAAACGATACCCGCAAAAATTGCATCGGGATTGGACGACAGCAATTGGATTCTACTAATCGAGCTTCCCGCTATTCGCGTTGGACGTTCCGGCAGTTGGAGCGGCTTTTCGCCGGCAGTCGGTCGTGCAGTCCGCAAGCGCTGCCAAACACTGCTTCGGTTCCGCATACGGCGGCTTGTCATTGCCTTGGCTATCAGAGAGTTTCTTACTGGTGCTGCAAACAATAAAAGACTGGAAGCAGGTCATGCACTTGTTGTTGTCAGCCAACGAAATTGGCGTCCACTCACGACAGGTGTCTCTGCACCGCTTTGCCACCGTTAAGCTCATAAAAACACATTTCGCTCGGTCCGAGTCATCGCTGTCCGTTATTGCAGAATAGCTCTCACAAGCGGAGCTCACGTACGATCTATGAAGCGTGGCACATGTCTGCATGCAAGAACTCTCGTCTCGCGGCGACCTGGGGACCGTCCAATAGAGCGGCTTCTTCGAGACGCTTGAGATTCTCCCGGCTTTCCGCGTTATTGAGGATGATTGCTCTTTCGAACCAGTGCCTGGCAAGGTTGAGGTCTCTTGGCACTCCTTTCCCGTCGAGATAGAGCATTCCGAGATTGTTCATCGCCCTGGCGTCGCCAAGGTTTGCCGCTTGCTCAAATAGATCCTTTGCTCGGAAATAGTTCTTTGGAGCTCCGGCGCCGGCGAGATAGAGGCGCCCGAGATCGTTGAGCGCAGGCGGATACTCGAGCGCTGCGGAGCGTTCGTACCAGGACTTGGCTTCCGATATGCTCTTTGACATCCCGCGGCCGTTCTCAAACATCGCGCCGAGATTATGCATGGCGATTCGGCCCTTGAGAGCAGCTCCTTTGGCATACCACTCTATTGCAGCCTCCAGGTCCTGCGCTCCACCCCGTCCGCTTTCGAACAGTGCGCCGAGATTGCCCATGGCGTCAGCGTTGCCGAAAACTGCCGCCTTTTCATACCAGCTCCTGGCGGTCCGGTAATCTTGCGGGACGCCCATGCCACTCTCGCTCAATTCGCCGAGGCTGTTCATGGCAGGTGGAAAGCCTAGTTGTGCTGCTTTGAGGTACCAGTCCACAGCCGCAGGCAGATCCGGAACCATTCCCCGCCCGTGTCTGAAAAGGTTGGCCAGATTGTTCATGGCGGCTGCATTTCCGAGCGCGGCGGCCTTCTCGTACCAATGCCTCGCGCTCGAGAAATCCTGCGGGACGCCGAGGCCGTTTTCGCTGAGCTGACCCAGATGAGTCATAGCGCCCCCATGGCCAAGCTCGGCCGCTCTTTCGTACCAGACTAGCGCGGTTGCCATATTTTTGGGGACACCGATTCCGAATTCGAACACTCCGCCGAGATCATTCATGGCGTCCGCACTGCCACGATCGGCAGCATCCAAATAATATTTCATTGCCTCCAGTCGCTTGCTTCCCAGCGAAAGCGCTCTGCCGAGCAGGAACATGAAAGTCGGATTGGCCGGATCGGCTGCAAGGGCAGATCGACATGCTGCCTCCGCTTGAGAAGGCTCGATTTTTTGCGACGCCGGAGCCTTCAGGCCGACCGCCAGCGGAGCACCGTCATCACGAACGTTGGAAAGTTGCGTGCACGCAAGGGACGCTGTCTGGGCGCCACCAACATGCGCTGAGAGACCTGCGGCGGCTATCGCCAGAAGGGCGGGCGGGATGAGCTCCAAGACACGCATTTATGCGTCATCTCGCGTTGGGGGTCGCTGTCGTTATTTATTGGGCCGTTGTCGAGGACTGCTAAATTATACCGGCGCTTTCCGCTGCGCCATCGAAGGATCTTGCTATTTGTTCGGCCTCGGCTTCGAGCGCACTATCGCGGACGTCTCAGGCCTCTCCAACCCGAAGGTCGAATCCGTGAACATGACCGACGACGATCGATCAGGACCGCGCGCGAGCCACCGGGCATCCAGCCCCGCGATCGACGAAAGCCACGATGGCCAACGTCGAAGCTTCGTCGCCTCGGCGAATGGCCATCGCGATTTCCCGCTGCAGAACCTGCCGCTCGGCATCTTCAGCCCCCCCGGCGGCAGGCCGCGAGCGGGTGTCGCGATTGGCGACGCCATCCTCGACCTGTCGGCGGCTCACCAGGCGGGCCTGTTCACGGGCGCCGCGGCCATCGCAGCCGGGGCGGCGGGCGGTGCGGCGCTCAACGATCTCATGGCGTGCGGGGCGGGAGCGAGGAAGGCGCTGCGGGCGCGCCTATGCGATCTGCTTGATGAAAGCAGTCCCGTGCGAACGCAGATGCAGGCCATGCTGCATGACGCCAACACGTGCAAGATGTACCTGCCGGCGAGCATCGGCGACTACACCGATTTCTATGCCGGCATCCACCATGCCACCAACGTCGGCAGAAAGTTTCGGCCCGACAATCCTCTCTTGCCGAACTACAAGTACCTGCCCCTTGGCTATCACGGGCGCAGCTCGTCCATCCGGGTGTCGGGCGCGCCCATCCGCCGGCCGCACGGCCAGCGCAGGCCTGCATCCGACGCGGTGCCGTCGTTCGGGCCCAGCCGAAATCTCGACTACGAGCTCGAGCTGGGAATCTGGGTCGGGCCAGGCAACGCGCCCGGCGAGCCGATCCCGATCGGCAGCGCGCGCGAGCACATCGCAGGTTTCTGCCTCCTGAATGATTGGTCGGCGCGCGACATCCAGGCCTGGGAGTATCAGCCGCTCGGACCGTTCCTGGCGAAGAATTTCGCCACTACCATATCGTCGTGGGTGATCACTCCTGAGGCGCTCGCCCCGTTCCGGCGATCGCAGCCGCCACGCCCTCCCGGCGATCCCGCGCCCATGGACTATCTGCTCGACGCGACGGACCAACAAGCCGGCGCGCTCGAGCTCGAGCTCGAAGTCCTGCTCGTCACCGAGGGCTTGCGAGCCAGGCAGCTTCCACCGCACCGCCTATCCATCGGCAGCACCAGGGACCTGTACTGGACGGTGGCGCAACTGCTGGCGCATCATGCCAGCGGCGGCTGCAACCTCAACGCCGGAGACTTGCTCGGGTCGGGCACCATCTCGGGTCCGGCTCCCGGCAGCTTCGGCAGCTTGCTGGAAATCAGTGAGGGCGGCCGTAAACCTCTTGCGCTCTCTTCCGGTGAGTCCCGCCGCTTCCTGGAAGACGGCGACGAGGTGATCATGCGTGCGCGGGCGCATCGCGAAGGCTATGCGTCGATTGGATTTGGCGAGTGCCGGGGCCGCGTGCTTGCCGCGTCCGGCGGATGAGGGTTGCGCACGCGCATCGTCTCATCATCGTCGGCCTGCCAGAAATGCGCCGATGGCAAGAGCTTGCACCAGCGCGGCGGCAGCAAACAGGCCGGAGCGGCGCCGGGCGCCAGGCCGGCTGCGCCGGGAGCGAGCTCTCGGACCAGGCCGAAGGTGACGGGCGCGAACGCATAGGCGGCTTGTGCGATGGCGACAATGAAGGCACCACGCGCGCGACATCCTCCTGCACGAATTCGACCTGGGCAATGAGCGGCGGCAACGAGGTCGAGTTGCCGAAGCCGGCGCCGAACAACACGATCCCGAGCAGCAGCAGCGGAACGCTGGCGCCGGCCGCAGCAATGAAGACGATGGAGCCTGCGACCTGCACGGCATAGCTGGCGCATGCCACCAGCCGCCGGTCGGCACCGGCGGGCATGAGCCAGCCGATGAGCGTGCGGCCGCCGATCGCCAGTGCGGTCGCCAGTCCCATCGCCAAGCCCGGCCTGCTGGGCGCCGAGCGCTGGCACCAGCAGGGAGAACAGGTGCGCGGTCAAACCGATCTGGGCAAACAGCCCGAGGGCCATTGCGGCAGCCAGCGTCAGGAACTTGCGATCGCCCCAGAGCCGAGCGCCGGGCAGCGGCCGCGCGGATGGCGACGTGACAGACGTCGTGGGCGCGCCCGGCGCATCGCCGTCGGGCGCCAGTCCCATCTGTCGCGGCGTCCGCGAAAGCACCAGGTCGGCGAGGACCCACATCGTGAGGGCCACGGCGGCACCGATCGCCGCCGCCGCGATCGGAAATCCCAGGAGGCCGATTGCGGCCACCCAGAGCGGCGAGAAGATGACGCCGCCGATGCTGCCGCCGTTGTAGGCCATAGCGAGCGCGGCCGGGCGGGCGCGCACGAACCAAGGCGAGACAATCGCGTTGACGGCGGCTGCGCTCATTGCGCCCCAGCCTGCGCCGCTGAGCAACGTCGCGACGAAGAGCTGCCAAGGCGACATCGCGGCGGCCCAGCCGAGCACCCCGACGGCCAAGGCAGAGCGCTCCAGCCTTGGTCATCGCCGGCAACACCAAGACGCCGATGGATCGCCGGCAGGCTGGCCCCCACCGACCGCGCCGACAAGGAAATGCACGGTGACCGCGCTCGAGACGAGGGCGAGCGGCCAGCCCCGCGCTTCGCGGATGACGCGCAAGAAGACCGGCGGACCGAAGAAGCCGATTCCCCAGCCGAACATGGCCAGGACAAAAGCAGCGCCGACGACGCGCCACCCGTAGAAGCGCCTGCGCTGCGGCCATTGCAGCGCCTGCGCTGCAACCGCCGGCGCGACGGCACTGCTACGGCTGACGGCCGGGAAATGTTACGATGCGGCCGAAGCATCCGGGAGCAGAAGTACAGGCTGCGTCGCTAATCGCAGGAGGTCGGCCATGGCCAGCAATGCCAGGTTTGCGGAAATCGCAGCCCTTGCGGGCGAACCCGCGCGCGCCGGAATGCTGCACGCATTGATGGACGGCCGCGCGCTGACGGCATCCGAGCTTGCGCATGTCGCCGGCATCACACCGCAGACCGCCAGCGGTCATCTCGCCCGCATGACAGCGGCCGGCCTGCTTCGCGTCGAGAAGCAGGGCCGGCATCGTTATCACCGGCTGGCCTCGCCGGCGGTGGCGCAGATGATGGAAAGCATCATGCAGGTGGCATCGGACGCTGGCGTCGACTGCGGCCGACGAGCGCCGCTCTCCGTCGGTCCGCGCGATGCCGCGCTGCGGGCGGCGCGGACCTGCTACGACCATCTCGCCGGGCGTCTCGGCGTCGCGCTTGCGGACGCATTGGTGGCGGGCGGCTACGCCGAGCTGGCGCGCGATGCCGGCCTGGTCACCGACGCAGGCATGAAGCTCCTCGGTCGCATCGGCATCGATGTCGATGCTCTGTCGGCCCGCCGCGGCAAGCGCTCCGCGCGGGTCCTGTGCCGGCCTTGCCTCGATTGGAGCGAACGGCGACCGCATCTGGCTGGAGCGCTCGGGGCAGCCTTATGCGCGCATGGGCTCGAGAACGGTTGGATACGCCGCATCAACGGCACTCGTGCCGTCACGATCACCCCGAAGGGGGAGCGCCTCTTTCGCGAGCAGCTTGGAGTCCGCGTGCGGTAGTCGTTGTCCTCGCAGGAGGGGCAAAGGTAGTCACGGACCGAGCTCATGATCACGGATCGCTTTGTGGTGCGGGCGATGCGGCCGCAAGAGATCGAGCTCGCTGCCGATTGGGCGGCGAGCGAAGGTTGGAACCCGGGGCTCGCGGATCCCACCTGTTTTGCGACCGTCGATCCCGCCGGGTTCCTGCTTGGCGAGCTCGCCGGGGCGCCGGTAGCGATCATATCCGTGATCAATTATGACGCCACCTTCGCCTTTCTCGGCTTCTACATCGTGCGTCCCGATCTGCGAGGTCGCGGCTACGGCTGGCGCATATGGCAGACCGGCATCGCGCATGCCGGTTCGCGCACCATCGGACTCGACGGCGTGCTGGCGCAGCAGGAAAACTATAAGAAGTCCGGGTTCGTGCTTGCGTATCGGAACGTCCGGTTCGGGGGTGGATTGGCCGCCCGAGGTGCGCCGGCAACGGTCGCGCTCACCGCGGTTCCCTTTGCGGCAATCGCGGCCGACGATGCAACGGTGTTCCCAGCGCCGCGCCCGGCCTTCCTGCGCGCATGGATCTCGACGCCACGCCATATAGGCCGCGCGCTCATACGTGACGGCCGGCTGTGCGCCTGGGGCGTGATCCGGCCGTGCCGCCGGGGTTTCAAGATCGCTCCGCTCGTTGCCGATGATCGCGCCTGCGCCGAGAGCATGATCTCGGCGCTCGTCGCGGCGGTCGGCGGAGGCGAGGTTTTCCTCGACGTGCCCGAGCCCAATACCGACGCGGTCGCGCTCGCTCGATCGCTCGGCCTTGCCCCGGTTTTCGAGACCGCGCGGATGTACAACGGGCCGATCCGCCCGATCCGATCGGAACGATTGTTCGGGATCACCACCTTGGAGCTGGGGTGATACGAGATGCGCTGTGCTAGCGCAGATAATACTTGAAAAGCTCGTCGAGCTGCTCCTTGCGCAGCGGCTTCGCCAGGAACCTCGCCGCCACCGCGTCCTTCATCGCATCGTCGAGCCCGGAGAGGCGCGCGAGCTTGAGATTGTTGCGCGGGTAGAACTGTTCGCGTGTGATCCGGGCCTGCTCCTGCGGAATCCCCGCCAAGGTCGCGAGCTCGGCAATCGCGTCGGTTCCCTCGTACATCCAGTCGAGCGTCTC
The DNA here is from genome assembly GCA_963820365.1 of uncultured Alphaproteobacteria bacterium. Classification (GTDB taxonomy): domain Bacteria; phylum Pseudomonadota; class Alphaproteobacteria; order Rhizobiales; family Xanthobacteraceae; genus VAZQ01. The sequence goes on from CAWFZR010000024.1 coordinate 51,560, forward strand.
CGCATTCGCCTGCAAGAACTTGTCCGCCAGCGCGCGCCGGCCGGTCAGGAGAGTGAGGTTCGCGACATGCATCCTCACCGTCATGTTGCGGAAAGCCGGCACGTCGCTGTAGACGGCGACGATGCGAATCTTGCCCGCTTGCAGCGCATCGATGCCGAACGGCGGGCCCGACCAGTCGATATCGACCTGCCCGGACATCACCTGCACGAAGGTGGCGGCAGGCGTGCCGGTCGCAACCGGGCGGATGTCGATGCCGGCCTGACGGATCAACGCGATGGTGGCGAGGTTGGACGAAGAGCCCACGGCCGAGAATGCCATGGTCTTGCCGGCTGCGTCCTGAGCGAACGGATCGGCGAGGCGGCCGGCACGTACCAGAAGAGATCATCGGCGCCCGTCATCGAGGCGGCGATCGGTCTGACCGGTGCGCCCTTGGCGAAAGCACTCAGGATCGCAGCCGTTCCGGTCGAGATGGCAATATCGGCGCTGCCGGCAATCAGCGCCTGCATGGTCTCGCCGCCACCGGACGTGTAGAGCGTTTCGATCGCGAGGCCGTATTTTGCAAAGATGCCCTTGCGCTGACCGAGGTCGGGAACGGCGGTCTCCCAGTTGCCCTTCTGCGGGACGAGGACCTTGATGGTGTCGTTGGCGAGGCTCGCTGCCGGGATCGCCGTCACAGCAATCAACAGAGCAAGGGATTGCAGGCGAAGCCTCATCTCGTCCTCCCGTACGCTTGCATCGAGCGCTTTGACGAGCGCTGGACCCGCAGCGATGATAATAGACATTGCCGGAAGGCCAACCCAAGGCCACACGGTCGCGCGTCAGTGCCCGGTTGTGACGTGCAGCTGCAGCCCGGCGCGTTTTTGCAGGTAGCCGATCACGCTGAAAAGGTTTTTCGCCTGCGGATTGCCGCGCGGACCAAACATTCGGATCAGGCTCTTCGGTTGTGTCTTCGTCGCGTGCCCTAGTTGCTCGAATCCCACCGTTGCTTTGATGTAGTCGCGCAAGATGGCTTTGCCGGTGTCCACGTCACCTCCGAGCATTGTTTCGATCCCCTCGCGCAGCAGCGCCTCGGCGAAGGCGGGATCAGTCGACACATGCTTTTGCACCAGTTTCTTGAAGCTCTTGCTAGGCATCGTTCGTATCCTCATCCTTCACCGGCCCGCCTATCGATTTTGTAGGCTTTCCACAGTTGGGTAGCGGCTTTGATATCGCCCTGTTGTCGTTTCTTAGTTCCGCCTGACAGCAGGATCACCACATCGGTGCCAATGCGCCCGAAATAGACGCGATAACCCGGCCCAAAATCGATCCTGTATTCCAACACTCCCTCGCCGACGGGCTTCGCGTTTGAAAGATTGCCTTGCTCAATCCGGACGATTGCTGTTGCTATCTTCGCGTGCCACGGCATGCAGGGATGCAAACCACTCAGCAAATGGGCTGCGTCCATGCTCCGTGATGTAATAACGAATTTCCAACATGCGCGCGGGTAACGTAAACGTTACCCGCCTGTCAAGCCCTTGTTATGACGCCAGCAGCCCCGGCATGGGCTTGATCGCGGCGCTGCCTGGAAAAATTTCGGCGGCGAGAGCATGGTCGTCAACGCGCAGGTGCTCCTTCAGCAGGCCTTTGAGCACACCGCGGACGTCGGTGGTCGGCTTGAGATCGCGATCCTCGAGCAGATCGGCGGGCCTCAGTCCCGGCCAGTCGGCGATCATGCGCCCACCCTTGAGCGCGCCGCCTGCCAGCAGCATCACCGTGGCAGTGCCGTGGTCGGGTGCCGTTGATGCGCGCGGTGCGGCCGAACTCGGTCACGAGCGCCACCACGGTCTCGCGCCACGCCGGCCCCATACGCGCTTTCGATCGCGGCGATGGCACCGTCGAGCGCGCCGAGCAGATCGCCAGCCGGCCGGTGGCGATGCCTTCGTTGAAATGCGTGTCCCAGCCGTCGAGCGCGAGCGCGCCGACGCGGGGACCATCGGGCCGCGCCAGGAATTTCGCGGCGGTGCCCGCGACCTCGGCGAAATACGCCCGCAATTGCGCCATCCCGGCAACGGAGTTTGCCCCGGCGGTCGCGCTCCAGGCCGCCACGCTGTGCGATGGCGGTGAGATTCAAGCGCGCCTCGAGCACGCGCGCGAGCGTGGCGTCGGTGTGGCGATAGAGCTCGATGAGGCGCATGGTGGTGTCATCGCTTGCCGGCAGCAGACGCTGCGGCGCCCACGACAACACCGGCGCCGGCCCGCGCACGACCAGCGGCGTGACCGGCCCGACCGCGAAAGCCTTGCCGCCCTTGGGATCGACGCGGCCGTTCGGGGCGAGACCCGTGAGCGCGCGGTTGAGCCAGCCGGTATAGGTTGCGCCGGGTCTTTCGAAGCCGCTCTCGAGCACGTCCTGGCCGTCGAAATGCGAGCGCTCGCGGTAAGGCGTAGCGGCGGCGTGGACGATGATCGCTTCTTCGCATGAAACAGACGATGCAGGTTCGCCATCGCGGGATGGAGCGCGAAGAAATCGTCGAGCTTGAGCGCCGGCGTCCTGCCCTCGAGCGTGAGCGCATTGTCGCCGCGCAGCGACATCCAGCCCGGATCACCGACCGGCGCAACCGCGGCGAGCCCGTCGAGTGCGCCTCGCAGCACGATCGCGAGGAAGCGCGGGATCGCGCCCTTGCGCGCGCGCAAGCTTCGGCAGGTACGCCCACGCGAACAGCGTTCCGGAAGCGAGCAGCAATTGTCGACGCGAGGGGGCGTGGAGACTTGCCATGGGTCATCTCCGCAGGAATTCCGGCGCCATGAGCAGAAGCGCAAGCGCCTGCTGCCGGCTTTCCGCGCGCGCGATGGTGTTGCGCGTCTCGAGCGACGCCAGCGGGCTGAGGCCTTCATCCAGCAGCATCAGCGGATCCATCCCCGCCATCCGGCCGGCGAATTCGTTCGCGACATCCAGCCGATTCGACAGGCCGTCGATCCACGCCGACTGATGATCCGCATAGCCGTTCGGTGCCGGCGGCCGCCACAGCGGTTCGCCCAGCAGGGTCTGGCCGCCCATCACGCGGGCGATCGCCCACTGCGCGCCGGTAAGCCGCAGCATGGCGACGACCAATTCCGACGGCCGCTTGAGCTTGCTGCGCTCCGTCGTCCAGGCCTCATCGGCCGATACCAACGTCTTCGCCAGCTCCTTGAGGTTGCCGTCGGTGTCGTTGAAGCTTTTCGCCAGCTTGTCGACGAGCGCCTGCGGCGGCGCATCCGCCACGAAATGCCGCGCAAGCTTGTGCGCGATATGCTGTGCGGTCGTGGGATGCGCGCGAGATCGGCGAGAACGGCACGGCCCTGCTCGACCCCGGTATCGGGATAATGCCTTGCCGATGACGGTCTGCTCGCCCGGCTCGTGCAGACGCTTGACGAAGAGGAACTCGCCGCCGCGGTTGGGCTCGCTGAGCCCGATCCAGGTCCAGCCCGTGAGCACATTCGCAAAGCCGTGACGTCGGCCTGCGTATAGCCGGTGCGAACGCCGAGCGTATGCAGCTCGAGAATTTCGCGGGCAAGATTCTCGTTCAGGCCTTTGTCGCGGTTGATGCCGGCGACCGAGCTCGGCCCATCGACTCGGTATTGTCGAGATAGAACAGCATCGCCGGATGGCCTTCGACCGCCGCCAGCATGTCGGCGAAGCGGCCGAGCACGTGCGGCCGGATCGCCTCGCGCTCGTAGGCGCCTGCCATCGAGACGATCTTGTCTGCGGAGATGCAAAAGTGGTTCGACCAGAACCAGACAAGCCGCTCGATCAAGCCGATCTCGGCGCCGATGGCCGGCATCGAAGCGCACCTTCGCCTCGTTTTGAATGAGCTGCGCCGGCAGCTGGGGCTGCTGGCCCTGATTCTGATTCTGACCCGATTCGCAGCTTGCGTCGCGGCGGACGCCTCACCGCTTGCGCCCATCGCGGTGTCGGGCGCCATCCCTTGCGCCATCCGCTCGGCCTCGGCCGCTTTCTTGGCGCGCAGCGCGAGCTTTTCCCTTGCCTGTTGCTCGGCGCGAAACTCGAACAATGCGCGTGCCGCCTGGCTGCTGCTCGGCAGGTTCGCTGCGGCGACGCGGCCCGCGCCCGGGCGCTCCAGGTCGGCGATGAGTGCGCCGCGCGGGTCGTCGGCGATCGCGGCGATACGGTCCGAAGCCGAACCGATGCAACGCCAGCGCAGCTTGCAGCTTCCGATCGATGGCCATGGCGTCCTCGCCGGGGCCGGGAAAACCGGGTTCCGAACGCGCCGCCAATATACCCGATATTCGCCGCGGCAAATACCGCCGACCGCGCTTTGGAGCTCACAGGCGAAGGAACCGGTCGCGGGGCACTGTGTTGAGGAAGAGGCCGGAGCAAATCATCCGCGTTCGCGACCGCCCACCAGCTCCAGTCGAAGACCCCGGACCGTCGCGGCCGGGGTCTTTCATCGTGCGCCTCGCGCCCTGACGCAACACGCCGGGCGGATCAGCGAAAGCGTGATCCGCCATGGCCGAGCGACGGAGACGGTGCGTGTCAGCTCGCCTGCTGAATGTGCGAGCGCGCCGGCGTCTTCGCCGCCAGGAATTTCAAGTCTTCCTTGTGCCAGAAATGCTCGCAGGCACAGAACGGACAGAACTTGCGCGCGAACGGGCCTGAAGTCGCGGCGAATTCCTTGGGATCAACTTCCATTCCCATGAACATGTAATGGCCGGTCAACCGGCACCTGGTGATGACCTGAGCCATCGCACTCCTCCATCTCGTCCCGCGTCGTTGTCCCGCCAGCGAGGGGTGTGATCCCGTTTCGCTGCGATGTGATCATGCTGCAATCAACCGCGCAAAGCAGTGACCGACATCACAAAAAGGCCGATTGTCAAACGCGCGCATTGCAGCGACTTCATCTTCTCGCCTGCCGGTGCGCTCGTGCCGCAGGCAGCGCCGCCGAGCGAACACCGGCCGCCGGGACAACAAATCGGCTCGTGCAAAGTTCCGGCTGCCCGCGCGACGCTCGCCCGCGCAACCAGCCGCGCTAAAGCAGGGTTTTATCGATTGGCCAACGGATGCGTCGGGGATGCGTCGTCAGCTTTCACCAGCAGCGGACAAACCGCCGCCCGAGCCCTATTCTGTCAAGTGCCACAAGGCGACGTGAGCAGGTGCAGCATTACTCGACCGCCTCGTCGGCGCGGGCGAGCAGCATCGGTGGAATTTCCAGGGCGAGTGCTTTCGCCGCGTTGAGGTTGATCACGAGCTCGAATTTCGTCGGCTGCAACACCGGCAAGTCTGCAGGTCGGGCGCCCTTGAGAATCCGCCCAGTATAGATGCCAAGCTGACGATAGGCGTCAGCTCGTTCGTGACCGTAACTGATAAGTCCGCCCGCGTCGGGGAAATCGCGTCGCTCGTAGATCGTGGGCACTCCATGGCGCGCCGCCAATGCTACAACCAAACCGCGGCGGCCACTGAAGAATGGATCCGAGGCGACGATAAGCGCGCCATCACGTTGTTGCACCAGTTTCCCGAATACGCTGAGGAGATCAGCTTCCACACTTGCAGGCAGGACGTGCAACTGACGCCCAAGCATGCGCGCAGCTTCCTGCACGTCTTGCATCTCGAACTCACTGTCGGGATTTTTCGGATTTACCAATAACGAGATCGCGGTCACGTTCGGGACCAGCTCGCGAAGCAGTTCCAGCCGTTTCGCTCCCAGCGCAAAACCCAGCCATCCCAGGCCAGTGAGGTTTCCGCCCGGCCGGTTCAAGCTCGCGACGAGGCCCTGCTTGACAGGGTCACCTCCCATGTAAAACACGACTGGCGTCATTGATGTCGCCGATTTGGCCGCGAGCGCCGCGGCGGTTCCGCCTGTAGCAAAAATCACTGCCACTTGTTGACGAACCAGATCGTCAGCGATTGTGCGAAATCGGTCGTATTCCCCACTGGCCGTGCGATACTCGAATGCGACGTTCTGACCCTCGATGTAACCGATTTCGCTTAGACCTCGCCGGAATGCTTCGACAAGATGCACGGGGACCTGAACCCCGCTGAGGAAGGCCACGACCGGCTTCACTGGCTGCTGCGCGCGCGCCGCGAGCGGCCACGCGAACGCTGATCCAGCAATTCCTGCAACGAAAGCGCGTCGTCGCATTGCCTTCCCCAGGCTCGGGACCGCGTCAAATTCTGCGTTCAACTCAGGCCATCAAAGCAGGAAGCCGCGACCAGCGAAATGGGGGTGTTTCGGCAATGTGCGCTGCAAACATCCTGAGCGACTTAGGTCCGAGTTGGGTCAAAACCCGAATGCCTCCCGACTGCTCTCATGTCAGTTTCCGCCAGCACCGGACAAACCGCTGCATAGGCTCTGGCCTGCTGTGTGCCACAAACCAACTCATGCACCGCGGCAAATATGGTGTGTCTATTCAATCACCTCGTCTGCCGTCGCGAGCAGCGTAGTAGGAATGGTCAGACCGAGCGCCTTGGCGGTTTTGAGGTTGATCACGAGCTCGTACTTGGTCGGCGCCTGCACCGGCAGGTTTGCAGGCTTTTCACCCTTGAGGATGCGATCGACGTAGCCGGCGGCGCGCCGGAACTGATCGAAATAGTCAGGCCCGTAGGAGATCAAGCCGCCGGCGTTGACGAAGAAGCGCTGGAAGTAGACCGCGGACAGTTTGTGCCGGGCCGCAAGCGTGATGATCAAATCGCGATGAAACACCGCCAACGCGCTCCCCGTCACGATCAGGCCGCCATTCGAGGAGCCCGCGAAGGCCGCGATGGCGCGCTCGATCTCGCCGGCGTCGCGCACGTTGACCGGGCTTACCTCCACTCCGAGCGACGGCGCCGCCGACTGGACGGCGCCGAACTGGCCGATCCCTTGGGGTATGGCGGGATCGCGAAGGACCGCCACGCGCGTCACGCGCGGCGCGATCTGCTTGAGCAGTTCCAGCCATTTCGCGCTGATGCTGTACTCGAAATTGATAAATCCAGTGGCGTTGCCGCCTGGCCGCGACAGGCTGTCGACGAAGCCGGCGCCGACCGGATCGGGGACGATCGTGAACACGATCGGCACGGTCCGGGTCGCTTGGAGTAACGGCCCAGTGACCGCACCGCCAGCGGCCAGGATGACATCCGGCGCGAGCGCGGCCAATTCCACCGCGAGTTTGGGAATATTGGCGGGATCGCCCGCGCCCCAGCGGGTGTCGATCCGCACGTTGCGGCCGACTGTCCAGCCTAATTCCCCCAGCCCCTGCAGGAACGCCGCGTTGCGGGCCTGGTATTCCGGATCGTCCGCCGCTCCCGGAAAGAACACGCCGATGCGGCGCATCCGCTCGCCCTGCTGCGCGCGCGCCGCGAGCGGCCACGCCGCCGCCGCGCCGCCGAGAGCTGCGATGAACTCGCGCCTTCTCATGTGCTCCCCTCAGGCCGAGCACACCGTAGCACATCCGAAAAGAAAACGGTGTTGTGCACTACAGCAATTTTGGCGACCCGGTTTCCGCAACGGGTCGTAACCCGCCCCGCCTCGCCCGCTAGCCATGTCAGCTTCCGCCAGCTGCGGACATTGGTCCGCGCGAGCAACCGTTGGTCAAGCCGTCCAACTCTGCTTAGGGTCAGCGCCGGTTCGCGGCGATCTCGGTGATCAGCTTCTTGAGGATGGCGTCGGCGAAAGTCTCAAAGCTCTGCGCCGCGACCACGAATGCTCCCGGACCGCCGATCACGTTGTCGTAGTAGTAGCGGTCGAGATCCGGCTCGAGCGCGAGAATCGGCAAGCCATTGATGCCCATGCCGGCGGCGACCGCCTCGTCGCGGGCGAGATTGACCGGGCGACCCCGGTTGTTGGAGCCGTCGCCGGATACGTCGATGACACGCCGGCTCGCGCGGAACGGGCTTTTCGGGAACAGCGTGCTGCCGTAGTCGATCGCGCCGCTGATGGACGTGCCGCCGCCGAACAGCTGGCGCGGCGCCCCCTCGATGGCGGCGGCGAAGGCGGCGGCCGTTTTTTCCTCGCCGATCCTGCTCCATCCTACCACCTGGACCTGCAGCGTCGGTCCGGTCCACTGCACCATGGTGGCTGCAATCGCCTGGTTCGGGCCGGACCGGATCGCCTGCAGCACCCGCGCATGGCGGAACGCCGCCACATACCCGCGCTTCTGCAAATCGAAACGCACCGCATCGACGCTGCCCGAGGCGTCGACCGCGAGCACCAGTTGCAGGTCGACGTCGCTTTGCGCCACGGCCGGCGTGGCGCCGGCGCCGATCAGCAGCGCGCAAGCGAGCCGATGCGCGTGCCCACGCCAGGAGAGACGGCAGGAGAGGCGACAGGAGCGGGCGCGCATCTCGTCCATTGGACAAAATTAGGACAAAACGAACGGGGATGCATGGGCGCAGGAAGAGATTTTGTCGTTTTTGCGGCTGGAGAACAGGCACCCATGGCGCAGATACAGGCACCCCATGGCGCAGATAATGATCGTCGCCTGCGCGCAACCATGAAATGATGCCCCATGCGCTCTCCTCGTCAATCGGCAATTCGCGTGCTCCAGCTGATGATGGTCGCGTCGGTGGTGCTCCCCGCCGCGCTGTTCGCATGGGCGTCCTGGCTGAATTATCACCACGAATATGCCATCGCCGATGAGCGCATCGAGCGCTCGCTCGACATTCTGCACGAGCACACGCTCAAGGTCTTCCAGACGGTCGAACGCGCCATCGCCGAGGTCGACGAGATCGTGCGCGGCATGCCCGACGAGGCCATCCGAAGCGACCAATCGCGCCTGCACGACCGTCTCAAGCAAATCGTCGGCGCCTTGCCGCAGCTGCGTGCCATCTTCCTCATCGATCGCGACGGCAGGCCGCTGCTTTCCAGCCAGTTCGCGCAGGCGCCTGCGGACTTCAATGCGAGCGATCGCAGCTTCTTCAGCGTGCACGTGGCCGGCCACGCGGGGACTTACGTCAGCGACGTGACCGCGCCGCGGCTTACGGGCTTTGGCTCGCCATTTTTCGTTCTTTCCCGGCGTCGCCCGTTGGTCGATGGTTCCTTCAACGGCGTCACAGCGGTCGCCGTCCTGCCGCAATACTTCGAGGAATTCTACGCGCTCATCGGCCGCAGCCCCGGAAACCTGTACTCTCTCGTTCGCACGGATGGGAAGTTTCTCGCGCGCTATCCGCGGTCGCCTGACCGCCAGCGCGGCCTCGAGCCCGGCAGCGGCCTGCACAAGGCCATCGCGCAGGGTCGGGAACGGGTCATCTACACGATCCCGCACTCTCAGCTCGACGCTGCCGAGCGGCGGGTCGGCTTTCGCAAGCTCGAAGGTTTTCCGGTTTACGTCGTGGCGGGCATCGACGCGTCCGCGATCCGCGCCGAGTGGCTCGCGACCATGACGAGCCATCTCATTTTCGGCCTGCCGGCGACCTTCTTTCTTCTGCTGATCATCGGCATTGCTCTCCAGCGGACCAGGCGGCTTCATTCCGAGGCCGAGCGTCGCAAATCGGCGGAGGTGGCGTTACGACAAGCCCAGCGTCTGGAGGCGATCGGGCAATTGACCGGCGGGGTCGCCCACGACTTCAACAACCTGCTCATGATCGTGAGCGGAAGCGTGCAGCGCCTGCGGCGGGATTTGAGCGAGGAAAAGCACATCCGCCTCCTCGACATGATCGCGACTGCGACCAACCGCGGCGAAAGCCTCACCCGCCAGCTGCTCGCCTTCTCGCGCCGGCAGACGCTCACGCCGAGCGTCATCGATCTCGCCCAGCACCTTCCCGAGCTCAAGGACATGCTGAACAGATCGCTGCGCGGCGATATCGCCATCAACGTGCTGGTTCCTGACCAAAGCTGTACGATCAAGGTCGATCCGAGCGAGTTCGAGCTCGCTTTGCTCAACCTCGCGGTGAATGCGCGCGATGCCATGCCGAGCGGCGGGGTGCTGAAAATCGGCGCCGAGCCGGTGACGCTCACAGGCACCCCGGAAGGTTTGCGCGGCGAGTTCGTCGCCATCCGCGTGTCAGATACCGGCAGCGGCATTCCCGCGGATGCTCTGCCGCACGTGTTCGAGCCGTTTTTCACGACCAAGGAAGTCGGCAAGGGAACGGGATTGGGACTGAGCCAAGTCTACGGCTTCGCCAAGCAGGCCGGCGGGACCGTGACCATCGCCAGCACCGTCGGTCGCGGCACGCTCATTACGCTCTTCCTGCCGCGCACCAGCGAATTGGCGTCGCCGTCGATTGCGCCGCCCGAATTCAAGAGCGCGGCGCGGCGCACCGGCACCGTCCTGCTGGTGGAGGACAACGCGCCGGTCGCGGAGGTCGCCACAGCCTATTTCCAGCAACTCGGTTACATGGTCAAGCAGGTCGCGAGCGCCCACGAGGCGTTGGAATTGCTCGCTCACGATGCGAAGGTCGACCTCGTCTTCTCCGATATCCTGATGCCGGGCGGAATGAACGGCCTGGAGCTGGGGCACGCGATCCGCAAGCTCTATCCGGCCATGCCGGTTCTGCTCACCACCGGGTTCAGCAACAGCGCCCGCGATGCCGTGGAGCAGGGCTTCATCATGCTGCAGAAGCCGTTCGATCTTGCCGGACTGGAGCAGGCATTGCTCGAACTGCGCAACGTACGGGGCAAGCCGCAGCAGCGCGCGGTCGGATAGCAGGTGGCGTCATCCGCCGATCTGCGGAATTTTCGCCTCGCTGATTACTTTCTTCCACTTGGCGATGTCGTCCTTGATATAGGCGGCGAACTCCGCGGGCGACATGCCACCCGGCTCGAGGCCGATCGCGAGCAGCTTGTCCTGCACATCCTGCAGCCGCACGATGCGCGCCATTTCCCGGAGCAGATCGACGATCGGTTTCGGCGTGCCGGCGGGAACCAGCACGCCCTGCATGGTCTCTGCCTCCTGGTTCTTGATGCCGGGCTCGTCGAGCGTGGGTACGTCGGGCAGCGCGGGGGAGCGCGGCGGCGGTGATCGCGAGCGCGCGCAGCCTGCCGTCCTTCACCAGCGAGGTCGCGGGCGGAATCGCCTGAAAGCACATCGGCGTGTGCCCTGCGACCACCGACTGAATCGACGGACCGCCGCCCGCGAACGGCGCGAGCGCAAAATCAAGACCGAAGGTGAGCTTGAAGAGCTCGCTTGAGAGATGCGGGGTGGTGCCCACGCCGGGCGAGGCGAAGGTGTACTTGCCCGGATTGGCCTTGATGACCTCGACCAGCTCCATGACCGACCTCGCCGGAATGCTGGGATGGACAAAAAGTCCATTCGGCGAGCCTGCCGCCTTGGTGACCGGCGCGAAGTCCTTGTCGGGATCATAGGGAGGCTTGGCGTAGAGGCTCGGATTGACGGTGTAGCTTGAAGACACGAACAGGATCGTGTGGCCGTCGGCCGGCGCCCGCGCGGCCGCGCCCATTCCGAGATTGCCGCCCGCTCCCGCCACGTTCTCGATGTAGAACTGCTGGCCGAGCTTCTCCGACAGCTTCTGCGTGATCAGTCGCGCCACAATGTCGGTCGGCCCGCCGGCCGCGAACGGCACGATCATCTTGACCGGATGGTCGGGATACGCGGGCGGCGGCGCCTGCGCCGAGCAGATCGCGGCAAGCAGGAGGATGCTGCAGAATGCAGGCAGGCGCGTGATGGCGTCACGTTTCATGGACATTCCCTATTGCGCTTTGATATCCGCCGCGCGGATGACCTTCGCCCATTTCTCGATTTCCCATTTGATGCGGGCGGCGAATTCCTGCGGCGTGCTGCCGATTGGCTCGAAACCAAGCGCGGTGAGGCGCTCGCGCACATCCGGCATGGCGATCACCCGGACGATCTCGCGATGCAGCCGATCGATGATCTCCTGCGGCGCTGCGCCCGGAACGAGCACGCCGAGAATGATCTCGGATTCCTGACCGGGCGCGCCGGCCTCCGCCAGCGTGGGGACCTGCGGCAGGACGGGCGATCGCTGCGCGCTGCTTACCGCCAGCGCGCGCACCGTGCCTTGCTTGATATGGCCGGCGGCCGTCGATATCGACGTGAACAGGACCGGCGTATGACCGCCGATGGTGGAAGTGATCGCCGGACCGCCGCCGTTGAACGAGACCGCCACCAGATCGAGCCCGAACGCCTGCTTGAACATTTCTCCGGCGAGATAGCCTGGGGTGCCCAGCCCGGCGTGCGCATAACTGTGCTTGCCGGGGCTTGCCTTGACCCAGGCGACGAGTTCCTTGACGCTCGTTGCCGGCACGGACGGATGCACGAGCAGCACTTGCGGGGATATGTCGACCAGCGATACCGGCGCGAGGTCGGCATTGGTATCGAAGCCGAGCTTGCCGAACAGGCTGGGGTTGACCACCAGCGTGCTGCTGATGATCAGAATGGTATGGCCGTCCGCAGGTGCCTTTGCGACCAGCGCGGTGCCGATATTGCCGCTCCCGCCGGGATGGTTCTCGACATAGAACTGCCGGCCCAGGCCCTCCGACAATTTGGGCGCGAGCACCCGCGCGACCACGTCGACCGGCCCGCCCGGTGCGAACGGCGCAACCAGTCGTACCGGCCGGTCCGGATAAGCGCTCTGCGCTCCGGCGGCGCCCGCCGCCAGGATCAATGCCGCGCCGACTGCGGCTCTGCACAGCGCCGATCTCATGCCGGTATCTGCCTTTCGCAAAGGGATTGCTCAATCCGCTCTGATGTTCGCGTCATGCACGACCTTGCCCCATTTCGCCATCTCGGTCTTCAGGCGCTGCCCGAATTCTTCCGGAGCATTCGCCACGGGAGCAAAGCCGAGCGTCTCCAGGCGCGCTCGCACGTCCGGCATTGCGACCATCTGCGCGACGTCGCGGTGCCAGCGCTCGATGATGTCCTTCGGCGTGCCGGCGGGCGCGACAATGCCGGTGAGCGTATCGCTCTCGAGATCGGGAATGCCGGCTTCGATATTGGTCGGCACGTCCGGCAAGGCCGGCGAGCGCTTGATGCTGAGCACGGCAAGCCCGCGCAATTTGCCGTCCTTGATGTTGCTCATGGCGGGCGGCAGCGCGGTAAATGCAATCGGAGTATGTCCCCCGATCGTCGAGTTGATCGCCAGTGCCGCGCTGTTGAACGGAACGGTCACCATGTCGAGGCCGTATTTTAGCTTGAGCAATTCGCCGGCGAGATGCGGCGTCGAGCCGGTCGAGGGCTGTGCAAAGCTGTATTTTCCGGGATTGGTCTTCACCAGATCGATCAGCTCATTGATCGTCTTGGATGGGACCGACGGATGCACCGAGATCACATTCGGCGACGCTGCAACCAGGGTGATGGGAGAAAAGTCCTTGATCGGGTCGTAATTGAGCTTGGTATACATGCTGGGATTGACGATGAAGCCGGTGCTCACCACGAGAATGGTGTAGCCGTCCGGCGGCGCCTTTGCGGCCATGGCGATCCCGGTATTGCCGCCGGCGCCGGGAACGTTCTCGGTATAGACCTGCTGGCCCCAGGCGTCGGACAGTTTCTGGGCGACGATGCGCGCGATGACGTCGGTCGGGCCCGCCGCCGCGAACGGCACGAGCAGCCGGACCGGGCGCGCCGGATAGGTCTGAGCGGCTGCGTCGCCGGCGGCAAGCAATGCGACAAACAGCGCGGCGACACGCAGGATCGTGCTCATCGCAAACCTTCCCTGGTCAGGTGACCATGCTGCTCATTCGATCCGGATGCTCGCGGCATTGACCATCTCGGGATTTCCGCCCTGATATACGCGGCATATTCCTCCGGCGCATTGGCGATCGGCTGGAAGCCGAGTGCGGCGAAGCGTTCCTTCACGTCGGGCTGCGCAAACGCCTTGGCGATCTCGCGATGCGGCAGGTCGACGGTCTTCCTCGCAGTGCCGGCGGGAACGACCACGCCGGTCAGCGCATCCGACTCCTGGTTGGAGACGCCCGATACTTCCATATGTTCCTCGCTGGATTTTTTGGCGATGCTATCATCGCAACGCCCTTTTGGGCAGCCGCCAAGGATGCTGGTGCGACCAGAAGCCACCGCCCCATCCATGTCATCGAAAGGGAGCTCTCATGCCGGCCCGCAAACTCACGCGCCAGGACCTCCGCGACGCGGCGGAGAAGTACAAGAATTGGGGCAAGTGGGGTCCCGACGACGAGATCGGCACGCTCAACTATACGCGCCCCGAGGACATCATCGCCGCGGCGGGGCTCGTGCGCAAAGGCAAGGTGATCTCGCTCGCGCTCAATTTCGACCATACCGGCCCGCAGGGCGCGAAGAGCAACTATCCGGCCATGGGCCGCACCAATCCCATCCACACCATGATCCGCACCGGCACCGATGCCTATTCCGGGGTGCTCGACAAGCGCGGGATTCGGGCCGCCGATGACATGGTGACCATGCCGCTCCAGTGCGGCACGCAATGGGACGGGCTCGGCCACGTGTTCTATGAAAGCGCCATGTGGAACGGCTACGATTGCCGGGAGGTCACGTCCGCCGGCGCGCAGAAATGCGGCATCGAGAAGACCAAGAACAAGATGGTCGGCCGCGGCGTCTTCCTCGACGTCGCGCGCGCGCTCGGCCGGGAAGCGCTGGAGGACGGCTACGGCATCACCTGCGAGGATCTCGACCGCACGGCGCAGGCGCAGGGCGTGACGGTGCGGCGCGGGGACTATGTCATCGTGCGCACCGGCCAGATGGAGCGCTGCCTCAAGGCCGGCAGCTGGGACGGCTATCCCGGCGGGGATGCGCCCGGCTTTTCCTTCGAGACCTTGGAATGGGTGGCTCGCACGCAGCTTGCGGCGCTTGCCAGCGACACCTGGGGCTGCGAGGTGCGTCCGAACAACACAGAAGCCGGTATCAACCAGCCCTGGCACTGGATCACCATCCCCATCATGGGAATGACCATGGGCGAGATTTTCTATCTCAAGGATCTCGCCGACGACTGCGCGGCGGACAAGGTCTACGAGTTCATGTTCGTCGCGCCCGCCATCCCGATCACCGGCGCGGTGGGTTCGCCGACCAATCCGCTCGCCATCAAGTGAAGCCCTCGCCGCCGGCGACGAGCGGCTGCAATGGCGGTAACAGCGTCCACATCGGATGCCGGAGAATAGCGATGAACTAAATACCTCCCCTGAAAGGCCCTGAAAGGGGAGGTCGGCGAGCAGAGCGGGCCGGGTGGGGTCGGCTGCAACAATTTCGTGCGCCGAAGTGATCCCACCCGACCGCCTGTCGCTTTGCTCCGGCGCATAGCCGACGCTTCCGCGTCGGCGTTCTTGGCACTAAGAACGGCGGCCGATGGCCGCCTATGCTCCCCTGAAAGGGGAGATACACCGAGTTTGTTGCTGGCCATATGCGATGGCCCTGCGGCAAGCCCCCGAGTCGACTTTGCTCGCGCCCGACAACGCGGGCGGCCTTTTTCAGCTTACGCGGCTTCGGACTGTCTTCGCGATGACTTCACCATCCCCTGTATCGTGGTGTTTGCCACCTCATTTGCTTCCTGCATGAAGCTTTTTTCAAAATGCATGCACCCCCTTTATGGAAGGCCGCTGATCCCAAGGTTGCACAACGCCGCATGTCTTGATGTCTTGTCCTAGCCGCAATTGCCGGTCGCACTTTCGGAACGCGCCTAATTGTCGCGTCTCGCATGATGGAAACGTTCGGCCGCCCGCGCTCTTGCCTTCGCCGCCTCGGCCTCCCGATCACGCGGCGGCGCATTCGTCACAAGCGCGTGAAGCAGCTCGTGCGCCGCGTGCGCTACCTGATCCACCGCGCGGTTGAAGGCCGGCTCGTTTGCCTTGGAGGGGCGCGTGAAGCCGCTCAATTTTCGCACGAATTGGAGGGCAGACGCACGGATCTCCTCGTCCGTGACGGGCGGATCGAAGTTGTGCAGCGTCCTAATGCTTCGACACATGGAAAATCCTCCTCGCCGCCCGAGCACAAATAACTATTCACCATGCAAGCGGCGGATCGTCGTTTGACCCGGCGGCGTGGATAAGTCAAACCGTCATTGAATACGGTAGGCCAAACCGGGGGCTGCCCAGCCATGAATCCGCCTCCTGCCGAGATTGGTGCATCGGTCACCGAGGTTGAGACACCGGCACTGCTCATCGATCTCGATGCCTTGGAGCGCAATATCGCAAAGATGGCTGAGTTTGCCCGGCTCTCCGGTATGCGTTTGCGACCACACGCCAAGACCCACAAGTCGGCTGCAATAGCGCTACGACAGATCGCCCACGGCGCTGTCGGCCAGTGTGTGCAGAAGGTCGGCGAGGCCGAAGTGCTCGTGCGCGGCGGCGTCAAGGACGTCCTGGTGAGCAATCAGGTGGTTGGCGAGCGCAAGTTGCGGCGATTGATGGCACTCGCCAAGGATGCAACCATCGCTTTGTGCTTCGATGCACCCGAGCAAGTCGATGCGGCATCCCGCGTGGCGCGAGATTTCGGAGTTGAGCTCGGCGGGCTCGTCGAGATTGAAGTCGGGATGGAGCGCTGCGGTGTGGCGCCGGGCCCGGACGCAGCCGCGCTCGCACGTCGCATCGCGGATGCGCCGAACCTGAAATTCCGGGGACTGCAGGCCTACCAGGGCCGTGCGCAGCACCTGGCGACCTACCAGGAGCGGGCGCAAGCAATCGCGTCCGCAATCGATGCGGTTCGCGCGACGCTGCGCGCGCTCGCCACGCACGATCTCGCCTGTGAGATCATTGGCGGGGCCGGTACCGGAACTTTCGCGATCGAGGCGGCGAGCGGCGTATTCAATGAGCTGCAGGTTGGATCGTACGTTTTCATGGACACCGAATATGCGCGCATCGGCGGCCGCAACGGCGGCCGCTACACCGAATTCGAGCACAGCCTTTTCGTGCTTGCCTCGGTGGTCAGCGTGCCGACGGCCGACCGTGCAATTGTTGACGCTGGGCTCAAGTCCTACAGTGCCGAACGCGGCCCGCCGTGGGTGCACGGTCGGCCCGACGTTGAGGTCACCGGCGTCTCCGATGAGCACGGCAGGCTCAATGTCGGCCCGCACGCCCGACGCCTGCTGCTCGGCGAAAAGGTCTGGCTCATCCCCGGCCACTGCGACCCGACGGTCAATCTGCATGATTGGTACGTCGGTATCCGCAACAGCCGCGTCGAGCTGCTGTGGCCGATCAGCGCGCGTGGCGCGAGCATTTGAATTTCAAGCACTTGCGAAACCGAGAACTACTGTAGGCGCCCGCTACCGGCATTGAAGGCCGTTGGGTGATCATTGTCATCCGTCGGCGGAGGTCACCAGGGTTCCTTCATGCCGGATTGTCAGCCAACGCTTTTGCCAGAAGTCGTGCAGCGCCATGCCTGTGACCATCGCAACGACGAAGACAATGACGTGCGGCGACAGCGTCGCGAGGTTCTCCAATGCCGGTCCCGGACACAACCCAACGAGACCCCACCCCATACCAAACAGTGCTGACCCGAACACCAGCGGGCGATCGATTTCCGGCTTGGTCGGCAAGACGGTTCGCGTCGCAAGAATTGGCTCCTTACGTCGCCTTGCCAACATGAAGCCCGGGATGGAAACGGCCAGTGCCGCCATCATGACAACGGCAAGGCTCGGGTCCCACGCTCCGAAAATGTCAAGAAAGGCCAACACCTTTGATGGCTGCACCATGCCCGAAATCAGCAAGCCCAAGCCGAACATGAGCCCGCAGATCAAGGCTGCTGCTGTGACCGGCATGGCCTATCTCCCGAGCATGTGACGAGCAAGGGCGACGATGACCATTGCCGTGAACATGAAAATCGCGGTGGCCGCTATCGAACGCACGGACAGCCTTGCGATTCCGCAAATCCCATGCCCGGAGGTGCAACCGCCGCCGAGCCGGGCGCCGAAACCGACCAGCAGGCCGGCCGCGATGACAACGGTCCAGCTTGCCGGCATCTGCGGCGACGGCATCGGGTACCCGGCCCAACCGGCGATCAGCGGCGCCAGAATGAGTCCTGCCACAAAAGCAATGCGCCAGCCTTTGTCGGTTGCGCCAAAGGCAAGGCATCCGCCAAATATGCCGCTGATGCCAGCGACCCGGCCTGTCAAAAGCATCAACAGTGCGGCGGCAAGGCCGATCAGCGCACCGCCCATCGCCGCTGGCACCGGAGCAAAATTAGCCATGACGTTCCCTCGCAATGCCGCCGATGCTCACGCGCGTGAGCGTAGTGGAATTGGCCCAGATCATTCCACCTTGATGCCGGCGGCCCTGATGATCGGCCACCACTTGTCGATCTCGGCCTTTTGCCGCACGCCCAGCGCCTCCGGCGTCTGTTGCTCGCGCGCCGGCAGCTCCTGCCCAAGCTCGGCGAGCCGCTGACGGACCGTCGCATCGGCGAGCGCCTCCACGGCCGCGGCATTGAGCCTGTGGACGACATCCTTCGGCGTGCCCTTGGACGACCAGAGCCCGTGCCAGACCGAAATGTAAAAGGCCGGCAATCCGGCTTCGTCGACGGTCGGAATATCGGGTGCGACCGTCAGCCGCGTCTTGGACGTGACCGCATAGGCCTGGAGGTTGCCGCCGCGCACTTGCGGCAGCGAGCTCGCCGCTTGGTCGAACGCCAGATGGATCTGGCCCGAGAGCATGTCCTGCATGCGCGGCGCCGCGCCGCGATACGGCACGATCTGAATGCTGGTGCCGGTGGTGTTCTGAAACAGGATGCCCGCGAGATGCGACGCACCGCCCACGCCGGTGGTTCCCACCATGGCCTTGCCAGGATTGGCCTTCAGCCACGTGATCAGCTCCTTGATGTCCTTTGCGGGCACGGATTTGGCGGCGACGATCAGTTGCGGGCCGTCCGCGATCAGCGCCACAGGCTCAAGATCAGTCAGCAAGTCGTAGGGCAGGGTGTAGATCGCCCCGTTGACGACGTGCGAGCCCCAGTGCCCGATGCCCACCGTATAACCGTCGCCAGCCGCGCGGGCGACCCTGCCGACACCAATGTTGCCGCCCGCGCCCGCCACATTCTCGATGATGACCGGCTGCCCGAGCGAGGCGCGCATGCGCTCGCCGAGGAGGCGCGCGATCGTGTCGGTCGGCCCGCCGGCGGGATAGGGCACGATCATGGTGACGGGACGCGAGGGGTAGGTTTGCGCCCTCGCGATCCGCACTCCGACCGCAAGCGCGGGCGCACCCGCTGCCCACTGGAGAAACTGACGACGCGGGAGCTTCATGACGCAGCTTGCTCCTTCGGCCGCTCGACGTTTTGATCCGGCATCGCGACGATGATGAGAACTGCGATGATGGTCACCAGGAATCGGAACGCGCTGGGAACCCCGTTCCATTGTTGCGACTGCCACATCCCAAACCACTCGCCCCCGATGGACATGAATCCGACTTGCCAGAGCAGGAACCCGATGCCAAGTCCCGCGACAGCAAAGGCCTTTGCTCGATTGAACGCGCCGGCATCGGCGCGAATTTGAACCGCGAGCAGGACTGCGCCGATCCAGCACAGAACCGCCGTGGCCGCTTGCGCCGCAATGATCGCGGCGTAAGCCGCGTGATGCAGCGCAGGAGCGCTAATCGCGCGGTACCTGATCGTGGAGAACGGATAGATCGTATCCATGGACATGACGTGCTGGACGAACGCGAAGTTGGTGTTGTAGTCGGTCACGTTTCCAAACGCGACGAGGCTGGCTAACAGGGCGATGGCTGCGACTAGTGCAACCTTGACCACACGAATGACGATCATGAACGCACCAGATTGTTCGTAGCCGGCGACAACCCGCCCGGTCGCCCCACGTCGGGTGCAGCGCACCGATTGTGCTGGGGCACCACAACCCCATAAACATCATTGCCGGCGCTGAAAAGCGGCGGTCCAAGTACTCGGATCACAATTGGCTGATACAGAAATGTGTGTCCCGCGCGCAGCGCAGCACGAAGTGGTG
Organism: uncultured Alphaproteobacteria bacterium; assembly: GCA_963820365.1. GTDB lineage: Bacteria > Pseudomonadota > Alphaproteobacteria > Rhizobiales > Xanthobacteraceae > VAZQ01. Next base: position 71,352 of record CAWFZR010000024.1, read on the forward strand.
CGCTGCAGACGCGGGACCGCACAAAACTCGACCTTGCCGCGGTCCCGGATCAGCAGTGCACCGCGCTGCCGGTCTTGCAATGGCACGCCGAAATCGATAGCAGGCACGCTGCACTGCATCCGGGACACGAGGGAGATATCTGCGAAGCGGCGGTCCCGGGCTCGTCACAAATTTCTTAATTTGAATCGTTGAACTGTCCAAATTTCCTCCAATGAACAGCAATCGGTTGCTGTCATACATTCAGCACGGGAACAGGAGCCCGTCACCATCCGGGGGTATGTGGATGGGGTGGGTCGGCATTCTGCGCAAAGGTTGAGATGGAGATGACTTCGCATTACCAACATGCCGACAGGTCGGCGGTATCCAAGGACTCCGATGCGAGCAGCGAGATCCTCACCCCGCCGGAGGCGGCGAGGAATGAGAAAAAATTCCGCGAAATGAATGAGAACTTCTGCCGTCGCCTGCGGGCTGCAATCCGAGCTGGGGTGGAATGCTGCAGTATCGGCATTTCCACGGCAGCCGGCACCCGGTTTCCGGTCTCGAATTACCGGCCGCCCGTGCTGAGAGACGGGTTGCGCTCCGGCCAGTAGAATTTGAAGCCTGTAGCGCCGCCGTGCAGCTTCGACCGCGGCTCACTACAGTAGCCCGCGATTACTTGCTTGTGTTCCACATGTCGGTGGCAAGCTTCCAATCGCTTCCGACCCTTTGCCAGACAACGACATACTTACCAATGATTTCTTGCGTTTCCGCACCCTTGATCTTCAGTCTGAACGTTCCAACTTCGCGCGCGGCCTCGGTTCCAAGAGGCTTGACATCAACGGTTGTCAGATCGACATCTCTGATTGCCTCGCTGGCCCTGGTCCAGAACGCCTGAATGGCGGCACGACCTTTGATCATTTCCAAGCCGGGCGGGAGAAGATAGGCGTCTTCGGTGTACATGGCCGCGACGGTTCCGAAGTCGCCGCTGGAAAATGCGGCCATGAAGCGTTGGTTCAGGCCTTCGATTGTCGTTTTGTCCTGAGCGAGCGCCGCCGGAGTCGTGACGAGAAAACAAATCAGTGCGGCAAGCTTGTGCATTTGTCGTCCTCCGAGCTTTGGCGGCCTCGGGCATCAGCCGGGCACCCGGCTGAACCTGCCTTGACCGTTGGTATCGAGGTTCTCGATCGTTACCGACATCGCCTTCTGATCGGCTCCGACCATGAATAGCACGGCACTGGGGCCATACGCATTCTCGCCGACCGGCTGGTAGATGAACGTATCGCGGTCGAAGTGGCGCAAGGCAAACGAATCTTGCCCCGGGCCCAGCTTCAGAACCAGGCCGGCATCGGTCCGCACGATATGGATCGGGCCGAACAGATCGCTGTGATAGCCGCCGACATAAGCGGCGGCCGCAAGCGCCGGGGAAGGCTGCGCGGGCATCCTCGAATAATCAGTAGCCGTGCCGTACTCCGGCGCCACCGCCTTCTCGAGGAGCTGGCCGAGCAACGCGAGCCAGTCCCGTTCGATTTTCCCGTTCAGCAGGAGATCAAGGTAGGCCCTGCAAACCGCCTCCGGCACTCCGATTGGATACGCGTTGGTCAGCGCGACGATGCCGACCTGCTCGGCTGGAAGCACATTGACGCATGTTGCCGCGCCGAGATTGAACGCCTCGGAATGACCAGCGAATGCGGTCGCGATTGTCGTAGCTCACGTCCCGATCCGAGCGCCGTCCTGTCGCACGTGGCCCAGCGCGCGATTTGGAGACGATATGAAATCGGCGAAGCGTGAGCTCGTGTTGTTCATGCCGAGCGCGAACGAAAGCTGCTGTCCGGCCTTACGTAGCGTAGGCGATGCAGAATCCCGGGCTGCGGATCACACACTGGACTGATCGTGGACATCGCGGAACCGCCGCTCTTGACCCCATGGCAGACGTCCACCCGATACACACTGTCCCTCGGGCTCATCCGAATGAACAACAACACCCCCTGAGTCGTGCCGCGCGCTTGCTGGTTGATGGCGTGCCATTGCAAGACCGGCAGCGCGGTGCGCTGCCGAGCCGGGATCGCGGAAGGTTGAGTTTTTGTGCGGTCCCGGGTCAGCAGCCCACCACTTCGTGGTGCGCTGCGCCCGGGACACACATTTCTGTATCAGCCAATTTTGATTCCAAGGACTAGAAACTTACCTCGCTAGGCGGCTGCTTTAGCCTCTAATGGTTTCCAGATGCTCATCTTGCGGGTCTCCGGCATCAGGAACAGGGCAAGCACGAAGCACACCGCGGGAACCGCGATCGGATAGATCAGCGCGTAGCCGATGCTGCCAGTGGACGCAAAAGCCGCCGAAGTGATGAACGGCACCAGTCCGCCGCCCCAGCCGTTGCCGATGTGATACGGCACCGATACCGACGTGTAGCGGATCCTGCCGGGGAAGAATTCGGCCAAGAATGCTCCGACCGGCCCATAAACCATTCCAACGTAGCAAACGAGAATGAAGATGATGAAGATCGCAATGGGATAGTTGATGTTGCCGGGTTGCGTGACCGTTCCCAGCCACGAGTACAGCGGATAGTAGGTGATCGCCGCGAGCAACATGCCTCCCAGGATCACGGGCTTGCGGCCGATGATATCGGACAGCCAGCCAAAAAAGATCAAGCTCGGCGTTGCAATGAGCAGCGCAGCTCCCACGATGTAGGCGGTGGTCAACGGGTCCACCTTGGAAACCTGCTGCAGGAAGTACAACGCCCAGAACTGACCGCTGTACCAGACCACTCCCTGCCCGATCAGCACGACGGTGGCGATCAGCACGTATTTGATATTCGAGCTGAGGAAGGCCTCCTTCCAGGGATTCTTGGTCATCTGCCCCTTGGCCTTGATCTCCTCGAAGATCGGCGTCTCCTGCAGCTGAAGCCGGATGTAGATTGCGACGGCCACCAACACGAAGGAAAGCAGGAACGGAACGCGCCACGCCCATGCGTTGAACACGTCATTGCCAAAGTACGTGCGTGTCGCAATGATAACTGCCAGCGACACCACGATCCCGAGAGTGGGCGAGGTCTGCAGCCAGCCGGTGTAGAAGCCGCGGCGTTCGTCCGAGACATGCTCGGCGACGTAGGTAATGGCGCCGCCATATTCGCCACCCAGGCATAGGCCTTGGATCATCCGCATGCCAAAGAGCAGGAACGCGGCGGTCAGACCGATTGACTCGTAGGTCGGGATCAACCCGATCGCACCGGTGCCCAGTCCCATTCCGGTGAGCGTAACGAGGAACGTGTATTTTCGGCCAATCCTGTCGCCCATCCATCCGAACAGGAATGCCCCCAGCGGACGGATCAAAAAACCGGCAGTGAACAGCGCGATCGTGCTCAGCAGAGCCGCGACTGGGTGCGATTGCTCAAAGAACTTGACCGACAAGACCGCGGCCAAGCTCCCGAAAATATAGAAATCATACCACTCGATGACGTTTCCCACCGACGCGGCGATGATCACGGTCCGGAAGTCCTTCGGGATCTCAGCCATATCGTTCGTCCTCCCTATTTCAAGGCTTGATTGCTGGGCGGCGCGCAGTCGCACCGGACCGCCGCGCGGCCTCAAAAGAGGGCCGCAGGCGAGTTCGCATGCGAAAGCTCCGCACGCGCCGGCGTGAACGCTATGTCGCGCCGAACCGGCTTGTCTGTGCGCAACTCGTATTAGACCAAAGGTTAGAGCTGGATTTGTAACCGATTGAATCGGATGGCGTTTTTCGCCGAAAAAACCTCGGCCGGGTGGATCCGGCCGCGGGGGCCTGCCCCGGCTATAATCAGCCTTTGACGGAAGCCGCGCCGAGGCAGCGACAGCCACGGATGGTGCAAGGATGGTCGACCAATTCGCATCGACGAAGGTCATGCGGCAAGACCCACGACACGGTCGTCAACTCTTCGCATGGAGCCGCATGCGGGATGAGACGCGGCCGATCCTGATATCGCTGGGGCTCGTGGCGGTAACGACGATCGGACTGATGATCCTGGATCATTTCTTTGCGTTACGACACGTGACGCTCGTGTACCTGGTCCCGGTGGTTGTTGCAGCGACGAGATTGGGAGTCGTGCCTGCTGTCATCGCCGCAATTGCGGGGGGCGGCGCGACGGCGTTCTTCTTTTATCCCCCCATCTACAGCTTTCTCGTGCAGGACCCGCAACATCTGATCGAGCTGCCCCTGTTTGTATTCGTTGCAATCGTCACCGGGCATCTCGCAACCAGTCTCAGGCAGCAGGCCGATGTTGCCCGCCGCCAAGAAAGTGAAGTGCAGGAGCTTTATTCCTTCTCGCGCCGGCTCGCCGCCGCCCACACCGCAGGCGATATTTACACAGCCATCCGTGAGCACCTTGCCTCTATAGTCGGGTGTCGCACGCTGCTTTTCGAAGCAGCACGGGGTGGGGGAACCAGGGCCGCCTCGCCCGATGAGAAAGCCGTGCCGGAACCGGTCCGGATGTGAAATCGAGGCATTGGCAAGCGGTCGCAAGCAGTCTCGTTCGGAGAGCGTGATCGCGCGACGGCCATGCTTGGCTTGTTCGACCCGTGGCAGGGAAAACCGGGAATTTCGCGGTATTGGCTGTTGATCTCGGGCCGCATGCCGGAGCCGCGGCCAATCTCATCAAGCAGCGTGTCGATGCGGTGCTGCGCGATGCAACGACCACGCTCGAGCACCTTGACCTCGATCAGGCGATCAGCGACGCGCGCGTGCGCTCCGAGACGGAAGCGCTCCGCGATGCACTGATCGGCTCGGTCTCCCATCAGTTGCGCACGCCGCTGGCCTCGATTCTCGGCGCGGCGACGGTCATCAGCCAGGCACCGGCGAATAGCGGCGATCCGCGGCTCACCTCGCTCGCCAATATTTTGCGCGCCGAGGTCGACCGATTGAACAGCGACGTCCAGGACCTTCTGGACGCGGCCCTGATCTCCAGTCAGGGGCTGCGCCTCGATTGCGAATGGGTGGAACCAGCCGACATCGTCAACGCCGCACTCGAACGGCGGCAACGCCTGCTGGCAGGCCACCGCGTCGTGCTGCGGCTGCCGGCTGACCTGCCCCTCGTCTACGTCGATCCGATCCTACTCGAACAGGCGCTCGGGCAAATTATTGACAACGCGGCCAAGTATTCGCAGCCCGGCTCGACGATCACGCTGGCGGCAAACGCCGAGAGCGCCGCGGTCGCGTTGTCAGTCCAGGACGAAGGCATCGGCCTCGTGGGCGAGGAGCGCATACGACTGTGGGATCGGTTTTTCCGCGGCGAACGGCACGCGCCACATGTGACGGGGTCGGGTCTCGGCCTGTGGATCGCCAAAGCTTTCGTGACCGCAAATGCCGGCGAGATCAGCGCTCTGAGCGAGGGCGCCGATCGCGGCACCATGGTGTCAATTCGCCTGCCGGCCACGGAGCCCGCGGTGTCCGATCTCGCGGCCGGCAGTAATGAGTAGCGGTACCATCCTCGTCATCGATGACGAGCACCATGTCCGGCAATTCCTGCGCGCCGCCTTCGAGCTCGAAGGCTTCTCGGTGCACGAGGCGGCCGACGCAGAGGAGGGCATTCGATCGGCGACGCTGAAGCCGCCCGATCTCATTATCCTCGATCTTGGCCTGCCGGACCGGGATGGCGCCACGATCGTCGAGCGGTTGCGATCATGGTCGAACGTTCCAATCATCGTATTGACGGTGCGCTCGCGCGAACGTGATAAGGTTCGCCTGTTGGAACTTGGTGCGGACGACTACGTCGTCAAGCCGTTCGGCATCGGCGAATTGCTGGCGCGAGCGCGTGTCGTCCTGCGGCCGCGAGCTCCCAGGCCGGACGGCGATCCAGTCATCAAGGTTGGCCTGCTGGAAATCGATCTTGCCGCCCGCTCCGTAGCGATGGGCGGCAAACAACTCGCTCTCGGCCCTAAGGAATATCTGGTTCTGCAGGTTCTGGTGCAGCACGCCGGCAAGGTAGTGACCCGTCAGCAGATCATGAAGCAGGTCTGGGGCAGTTCTCACCTCGATGATACTCACTACCTCCGCATCGTTGTCCGCAACCTGCGCAAGAAGATCGAGATTGATCCGACCCGGCCACGCATTCTACTGACCGAGCTCGGTGTCGGTTATCGCCTCGCGCGATAGCGGGTTGTCGCCGCAGTCCGCGGTGCACTTACAGAAAATTTATGCAGCGGCCGCGAGAAGATACTCGCGGACTTACGCGGTCTCGCCGTTCTCTGCTCACGGCCAATCGAAGCGGTTGATGCAAAACAGCCGCACCGGTGGCGCGGCAGCCTGGGCGCGGAGCGAGGGCATCGATGTCCGGCAACCTCTTCCGGCAGACGTTGCGCAAGAAAGCCGGCCGAACGCCAAAACCGACGCGCGCTGCGCGACCGCTGCAACGCATTTCCCGGCAGTCGATGATTGAGCGCCGCGATCATTGCATGATCGAGATCGCGCGGTTGCGGAACGATGCAAACGCTGCAGCCAGCCTCCTGGACAAGGCGCGCCGGCTGCTGACGAGGTACTGGTCGGCGTCGTCATGGCGCTGCCGCGCGGACATCTTGCGCAGTGCCGAGTGGCTGGTCGGCGTCGGCGGCAAAGGCGTCGGTCACAGCGGTGCCGGCGACGCCGGTCCGTTGCCCTACGCCCGCGATCGAGCGCGCAATGCCGTCGGGCCAATCGGCGGATCCTTCCCCTGATGTCCGTTTGGATGGTCCCGTTCGAAATCGTCCCCATCTTGGCCATGGCCATGGCAATCATGTTCATCCCGCTTTTGAGCGACGGCCCGCCGGGCGCCTCAAGCCCATAAAGCGCTGACCCGCCGTCTCGTTGCCTGCTCTAACATAGACTCTTCCGTGCATTCGATAGCTCGTCGACGCCGCCGCGCGGCGTCGGTGGCACATCGAGGCCCATGGCTGTCCTTCCCGCATTTCAGAGCGACGTCCACCACGTCCAGGCCAACTTGCCGACAGCGACGACGACGACACAGCCGATGAGGAACAGAAAGATCGAGACCGCCAAATCGGTCCGCTTCTTGAAGTCCTTGAGGCTGTCGCTGATCCGCGTCGTTGGTCGGAAAAACAGCGAGCGTACCAACAGGAAAATCGGGACGGCGGCGGCGATGAAGGCCATGATCTTGAAAATCATTGTCCCACTGTCAATTCAGCTGTTTCGATCCGTCAAGACTTTCGCACCATGAACGCATCCTCGATGGCGACCTTGACCTGAGAGACATAATTTCGTTTAGGCGAGTGGAGAGCTTCAACGTCGCCGCTCGATGTCTTCAGGACAACCGTGTATTCTTTTTTCGGGAAGATGGCCTGCAATGCGGCCGCGACGAGCGCCAGGCACGCCCCGGTTGTTCCAACCGCACGGGCATGCTCGTCGTCCGCGAGCATCCCGTATATCGCCATTGCGACGCCAGCTACGAATATCAGCACAAAAAGCGGCCTGAATTTCTTGGTCTCTGAAATTCGCACGCTGCCGATATTTGCGGTCTGGTACGAAGTATCTCCAAACCGTGCGATGCTCGGCGTTATTTGCACGTATCGATCATGATACAAAGTATTCTCTTGCACCGCATCCTCCTCGCATGCCGAAATTGTATTCGGCTTGGCAAGGCAATTCCACCCTTCGAAGGCTGGCTGCTATTTCTTGACGAGCGAGCACTTGCTCTCGCTCAGCGGCTGCGCCGCCTCTTCGGCCGGAATGCGGCGGAGAACCTTGTAGTAGTCCCATGTCGCCTTGGATTCGTTCGGCGTCTTGACCTCGACAAGATACATGTCGTGCATCATGCGGCCATCCTCGCGCACTTGCCCTTTGGCGAAGAAATCGTCGACCGGCAACTCCCGCATCTTGTCCGCGACCGCCTTGCCGTCGGCCGTCTTTGCCGCCGCCATCGCCTTGAGATAGTGCAGCACCGCCGAGTAGGTGCCGGCCTGCACCATCCCGGGCATGCGACCGGTGCGCTCGAAGAACCGTTTCGACCAAGCCCGAGACGCATCGTCCAGGTCCCAATAGAAAGCCGTGGTGAAGACCAGCCCGTTGGCCGTCGTCAGGCCCAGCGCATGGATATCGCTGATCACGACCACGAGGCCGGCCAACTTCTGGCCGCTTGCAGCGATGCGGTATTCGGCGGCCTGCTTCACCGAGTTGATGGTATCGGCGCCGGCACTCGCCAGGCCGATGATTTGCGCCTTCGAGCTCTGCGCCTGCAACAGAAACGATGAGAAGTCGCCGGTGTTGAGCGGATGGCGGACTTCGCCAACCACGGTGCCGCCGCTCGCCTTGACGACCTTGTCGAGATCGCTCGCCATCTGACGGCCGAAGGCGTAGTCGGCAACCAGCAGGAACCAGCTCTTGCCGCCTTCGGCGACGACGGCGCGAGCCGTCCCGACCGCCTGCGAATACGTGTCGAACGCCCAGTGAAAGCCGGTCGGCGAGCAATCCTCATTGGTGAGTCGCGTTGTCGCCGGCCCCGTGAACAGCGTGATCTTCCCTTGCTCCTTGGCGATGTGCTGGACCGCGAGCGCAACAGCCGAATTGGTCAGCTCGGCGATCGCGCTCACCCCGTCGACGTCAAACCAGCGCCGTGCGATGGCAGAGGCCACATCCGGCTTGTTCTGGTGATCGCCGACGATGATCTCGATCGATTTTCCGAGCACCTTGCCGCCGACGTCCTCGACCGCCATGCGCGCGGCATCGACCGAGGTCTTGCCGCCGAAATCTGCATAGGGGCCGGACTGGTCGTTGAGGATCCCGATGCGGACGGCGCCGCCGGGGCTTTGCGCATTGGCGGCGCCATTAAGCAATAGCCCAGCGCAGAACACGCCAATCAAGGACGGATATCGCATCATCGCCTCCTGAATTCGCGCTTGCCTGCTCATGCCGTGATGGGACAAATGACCCCATAGCGGTCATGGCGCAAGCGCCTACTCGATCACCTCGTCGGCACGCAGCAGGATCGATGGGGGCAGCAGAAGGGTGATGAGCTCGCGCCGCCTCAAATGCTCGAACCGCATTCGCCGTCACCCATCCGAGGACCTCATTGCATCCTACTCTGAACGGCAAGTCCCGGTCACTGGGGATGCGACCTGACCTGCCAGGCGCAAGCCGCATCCCTGCCGCATCCGTTGGTCAAGCGACCGAAGCTTGTCATCATGCGGCGACGCCGCCAGCCAAACATGGAGACAGAGCAGGGCGGCGCGCCTTGCGGCCACGGGCCGGATCCAATAGCGGAAGCGGGATGTGAGGATGAAGACCGAAGGGGCCCTCTTTAGCCAATTGTCAATCCGATTTCTCGTTTATGATGTCGGACGCATTGTTTGTAAGGAATGTCGCTAAGCGTTCGGCGACCAACGCATGTCCGCGCGGGTTCCAATGAATATCGTCGACAAAAGTTTCAGCGCCGTCAAATTGAATATACGGAATTCCTGCACTCTTAAGAAATGGTTCTAACGCATGATCCTGAAACTGCAGGCCCACCAGAAATCTACCGCCATGTAACTCAACGAAATCTCGCATCATTGCCACAAGTTGGGCAGTGGGGTCGGGGACGATCACCCACGGATGACGGATTGGCGTGTATGCCTGCAATGCAAGGCGAACAAGCGCCGATCTGCGGGCAAGCGAATTGTTGTAGAAATAGTACGCTCGCCCCTTTGGAACTGGCAGTCCCTGAAATTTCCATTCGCCATCAACCCAGGCCAGGAACGGCTTGTACGTCCGCATCCCATATCGGGAAAAGTTGCCGGAATTATCAGAATGGTCGTTCTCTACGCACACGATCAAGACTACGACGTTCGGTTCGATTTGTGGCCACAATCGCTTAAGCAGCAAGAACTCCTGATCGGTGCCGTACCCTGCGACGCCAGCGTTGACGATCCTGGTGCCGGGCCATTTCTGCCTCAACAGCTCCGTAAAGCGATCCTCAATCTTGGTACCGATCCCGTAAACGAAAGAGTTCCCCAAGGAAGAGGATGGTCGGTTGCTTGTCCGAGAGTTCTATATCCCTCAGGCCAATGCTGCTGTGCCGGTATTCGCCCCCGCGCCACTGCCTGACTGTGTTGGCGGTCGGAAACCAGCCAAGCTCCGTATCGAATTGGTAAGCAATCCTGCGTTCTTCTGGTTCTAAACGCGTTACTCTCAAGTCGGTAGCGCGCAGAAACATTTCTATTGCTGCAAGGCATGCGAATAGCAGGCAGATCTGCAGCGCGATGGCACGCAGCAACCAATGACCGCGAGACACCAGCTTCGAAGGCGCGGATATGACCTCTAGCAAGACGCTGAACTCAAAATTGCGGATGTAATTCCGATATTGGCTCCGATATGGAGAGCGACGTCGTCGTCGCGAAGGTCGATCACGCGAACCGGATTATCCTCGCAAATCCAATCTTCCAGGCATTCCGGAAAGAACGTGCTCTGTCCACGATCCGTGCCTTCAACGAAGCGCTTCATCAGATCCCTCCGCAAATCGCGCGGGAATCATAACCCGGAGAATCACTTCGCTCAGAGTGTTTTTACACAGCCTGGGTCATAACCCGAACCCTTCTTCGACGCCCGCATTTCCGTTCCACCAGCTGCGGACAAACCGTCCCATACGTGCTGTGCTGCTTCGTGCCACCAACTGGGGACAAGCCAAAAATCTTCGACATAGCGGTGGTGCCGGCATTCAATCCGGGGACCGGGTAAAGGGCACGAAGCGCACGAGGATAACGGAGCGTATCCGCGTCTCACTCGGCGCGATCTTTTCGACAACGGTAAGCTGCTGAGGTGCATGGGCAGGCCCCAGCGGCATGACGAGCCGGCCACCCACCTTGAGTTGCTCGATCAGCGGCGGCGGGACATGCCCAAGCGCGGCTGTCACGATCATTGCGTCGAAAGGACCGCATTCCAGCCATCCGTGATAACCATCGCCAACCTTGACAGTCACATTGTCATGGCCGAGGTGTCTCAGGACTTTCGCAGCGGCTTCGGCCAGTGGCGGGATAATCTCAACAGTACAAACCTTTCGCACCAGACGCGCCAATATTGCGGCCTGGTAACCTGAACCCGTGCCAACTTCCAGGACCGTATGGTCGAATTTGACCGCAGCGAGATCGGTCATCAGTGCAACTATGAACGGCTGCGATATTGTCTGGCCCTGGCCAATGAGAACCGGCCCGTCTCTGTATGCTACCGAGCAAGGCCGCCCGGGGACGAACCGATGGCGTTCCGTTTGTCCCACAGCCTCCAGGACGCTCTCCGATATGCCTTGCGGTCCCAAAAGCCCGACGTCGGATCGTGCATGGGCTCGAATAGTTTCAACCATCGCGGCGCGTTCGAACACGCATTGTGCGTCCTGTGCCATTGCTTCACTTTCGATGGCAATGAACAACAGCAGCAATAATTTCTTCGCCATCGTTTAGGTCCCCATCACACCTACGATTGGTCATGGGCTGGACGGGCTCACTTAGTGCCCAGCGCGTCCGCAGCTCTTTCAGGTGCGGACGTAACCCGGATGAGAGGCGGACTTATGCACCGCAGCAAAACAGCATCACTCGATCACCTCGTCGGCGCGGGCGAGCAGTATCGGCGCAGAGTCCGAGTTCCTCCTGCAAAGCTGTTTAATCCTGTCCTCAAGCTTTCGCCGGATGCGGACATTCGGAAGCGACGCCCCCTGCTTGCAAGGTTATTTGATCCCGCCGGCGGCGGTCAGCCGTGACGCGTGGTGCTGCATTCCCGCTTGGGCGCGACGTCCAAAACTTGCAAGCGGCTCTATTCCGCGTCGTCGCCCTTTTTGGGCCGGGTCTGCTGTTGCTGCTGTTGTTGTTGTTGTTGCTGTTGTTGGACGACTGGCTGGGCCGCTTCGTCTGCGAGCCGCGCCCATACGCGGGCCATCTCGATCAGAGCAGCTCGGCCTTGTACCGCGAAGCTTGAGGCGGCGAGTTCTAAGCACTCACGCGCAAGGCGGCGATATTCGTCCGTCCGGCTAGTCACAGTTCTGGCGGTCCCCATGCCCTACGCAATACAGTCGGGGGAAACGCGCATCGCGAAGAAAGGTTCCGTCTCGCCCTCAGGCCACAGAATTGGCCGCCCGTGCGCTATTCGGGCTCGGGCTAGGCTACCCTGACGGGCACCCCGGAGGCGCGACGGGCTCCGCTGGGGTAGAATGGTGGGTACAATGAGGCCCTTTGCAAGTAATACTGGAATTACCGGAACAACTCGCATATCGGGGGCGGAATGCCTCGCCGACATGCTCAAGGGTTACGGCGTGACGCACGTCTTTCACGTGCCGGCGGTGTTGCGCAAGACCTTCGCCGTGATGGAAGGGCGCACCGATATCAAGCGGCTGCATGTGCATGGCGAGAAGGCCGCCGCCTACATGGCGGACGGCTATGCCCGTGCTTGCGGCCGGCCGGGCATCGCCATGGCGCAGGTGATCGGCGCGCTCAATCTCGCCGCCGGCCTGCGCGATGCCTTCCTCGCACATTCCCCGGTGATCGCCATGACCGGTGGGCGCGAGCCGAAGACCAAGTTCCGCAAGGTGTATCAGGAGATCGACGACGTGCCGGCATTCGAGCCGGTCACCAAGTTCAATGCCACCGTCGATGACGTCGCGCGCTTTCCCGACATGGTGCGCCAGGCCTTTCGCGCGGCGACCTCGGGCACGCCCGGCCCCGTGCATCTGCAATTCCGCGGCAACGAGGGCCAGATCGATGCCGAGGAAGCCGAGATGGAGCCCCTGTGCGAGCCGCAATTCGCCCGGGTGCCGCCGTTTCGCCCGCGCGCAGACGATGCGAGCGTGCTGGCGGCGCTGGCGCATCTGCAGGATTCGCGCCGCCCGGTGATTGTCGCGGGCGGCGGGGTTCGCAGCTCGAGCGCGGCCGCCGAGCTGGTCGCGCTCGCCGAGGCGCTGCAAATCCCGGTCGCGACCTCGCTCAACGGCAAGGATGCAATTCCCGGAACGCATCCGCTGTCGGTCGGCGTGGTTGGCACCTATTCCCGCGCGAGCGCCAATCGCGTGGTCAACCGCGCCGATCTCATTTGCTTCATCGGTTCGCAGACCGGCGGCATGACCACGCATTTCTGGGCGGTGCCGAAGATAGGCACGCCGGCTATCCAGATCGATCTCGATCCGGAGGCGCTCGGCCGCAATTATCCGCTCCTCGCCGGGGTGAACGGCGACGCCAAGGTCACGCTCGCGCAGATGCTGGGCGCCGCCGATCGGGCCGGCGCCGGCAAACGCAAACCCTGGGTCGAGGAGGCGCAGAAAATATGCCGCGACTGGTCGGCGCAGAACCAGTCCGCGCTCACGTCGGACGCCGTGCCGATCCGACCCGAGCGCATCTGCGCCGAGCTCACCCGCCACGTGCCCGATGACGGCATCGTCGTCGTCGACACCGGCCATGCCGGCATGTGGATGGGCGGAATGTACGATCTCACCAGTCCGCATCAGAGCTACATGCGCAGCGCCGGCCATCTCGGCTGGGCTTTTCCTGCGGGTCTTGGAGCAAAATGTGCCTGTCCCGAGCGGCCGGTGGTCACGTTCACGGGCGATGCCGGCCTCTGGTATCACATCGCCGAGATCGAGACCGCCGCCCGCTGGGGCATCAACGCGGTGACGGTGGTCAACAACAATTCCGGCGGCAACCAGTCCAAGCGCGGCTTCGACCGCGTCTATGGCGGTACTCAGACCGAGCAGGCGCGCGAGCTGTGGACCTTCAGCAAGGTCGATTTCGCCCGCATTGCGCAGGACATGGGCGCACTCGGCGTGCGGGTCAAGAAGCCGGCCGATCTTGCACCGGCGCTCCGGCAGGCGCTCGCCGCCAACCGGCCGGTGGTCATCGACGTGGTGACGGATATCGAGGCGCTCGCGCCGCTGGCGGTGACCGGGTAGGGGCGAGACATTCCTGCCCCCCGCCAAGGAGCCCCTGGCTGCTGCATTGCAGCGTGGAACTTCGCGTCCCGCAGCGGGTTATTATTCGGGTTCCGTAGCTCAGGAGAGAGCCATGGAGACGCGACACGTGCACGTCGATGAGATCAGCGTATGGTCGTGGGTGGCGGTGGCGGCTTTCGCCTTGATCGCGCTGGCGGCAGTCATTGTGGCAACCCACGATAACATGCGGCTGACGGCCTTGAGCGGCCCCGTGCTGCCGTTTGCTGAGCCGGCCCTGCTGCCGCCGGACACGATTGCGGACCCGCGCGCCTGAGGCAAACCAAGCTGTGCCGTCCTGCCTGGGCCCTCGGATCAGTTGGCGCGCGGCCGCAGCAATCCCCGCGCCAAGGCCCAATTTCAACATTCTAAACACAATGGCACGAGGTGTGAGCGCCGGAGGCCTCAGGATATTTTCGGTGCCGGAGGGGCTGCGGACGCGCGGCGCCCCCTGGACGGATCCCGGCCCAAAGCCGACGGACTGCGGCTTTAGTGCGGCGATGCCGCGGTCTTGGCTGGATTGCGCACCATGCGGTCGATGATGTCACCGTCGAATTCGCCTGGCGATGGATTTTGCCATGATTCAGCCAAAGCTTTCGCAATATTGTTTAATTGCGGTCAAGTCAGGGAAGGGGGCTCAATTGTTTCCAGCACGCCGGTTTGCTGCTGCTGTGACAGCATTGTTGCTGATCGCAGGTGCATTTTTCGTCTTCCTTTTCTCAGCAGCGGACGCACAGGCCGAAGGTCCAGTCGGCACCTGCGAAGACGCGGCCGAGCTCGCGGTCTTGCCCTCGCCGATCGCGCCATGGAAGGGCGCGCCTTTGCGCGTCGTCTTCGCCGCGGAGAAGCCGCTCGAGGGCGAGCTTTCGCTGATCGCGCCCGATGGAAGCGTCGCGGCCAAATCGCGTGAGCGGCACGGCGGGCCGCCGTATTTCTGGTTCGCCGAGGTCGCCTCGCCGGCCGCGGGGACGTGGCACGCGAAGCTCGCGCGCGACCGCGCGCCGGCCGAGTGCAGCACGATCACGCGCGAAATCGCCGTGCGCGCGCGCGAGCCGCCGCGGCCGCGCGCGACCGAGGGGAGCGTCTGGCCGTTGCGCGATACATGGAATCGCGCGACGGAAAACTTGTATTCGGCATGGATCGAGAAGCTCTTCGACGCGCCGCTCGACGCGGCGCCGTCGTGGCCGGCGCTGCATGAAGTGCTGCGCGATCGATCGCGCAATTTCCTGTTCAACCATTTGGGTCTCGGCGAAGACCAGATGGGGCTGGTCATTCGCCCCGACTGCGCCGACCTTCCGTACTTTTTGCGCGCGTATTTCGCGTTCAAGATGGGGCTGCCGTTCGGGTACTCGAAGTGCACGCGCGGCGGCGGCGGCGAGCCGCCGAGGTGCCACGCGTGGTGGAACATTCAGAAGTCGAGGAACCTCGCTCCCGCGCCCGAGCAAAGAATCGCGTCCGGCATCCCGATGGAGATGTTTCGCCAGCCGGTGCGCGCCTCCGGCGAGCGCCGAGCGCCGCCGAGGCGCGCCGAGCACTGGGGCTCGCGGCGGCGTTCGGCCATTATTTGAGCACGACCGTCGCCGACGGCGTCCATTCCGGATCCGGGCGAACGCGGCGACGCGACGACAACACCGATTATTATCCCGTGCCGCTGAAGGAGGAGACGCTGCGCCCGGGGACCGTGTACGCCGATCCGTACGGGCACCTTCTGGTGCTCGTGCGGCGCGTGCCGCAGTCGGACGGCGCGGCGGGCGTCTTCCTCGCCGTCGACGGGCAGCCCGACGGGACGGTCGCGCGCAAGCGTTTTTGGCGCGGCAATTTCCTGTTCGCGCAGGATCCCGCGCTCGGGAGCCCCGGGTTCAAGCGCTTCCGGCCGATCGTGCGCGAGAGGAACGGCGTCTTGCGGCGGCTGACCAACGACGAAATCGCGAAAAATCCGCAGTACGGCGATTATTCGCTCGATCAGTCGCGGCTCGGGATCGAAGACTTTTACGATCGAATGGATGACGTGATGTCGCCGGCGCCGCTCGATCCTTTGCGCGCGATGAAGGAGGCGATCACGTCGCTCGAAGAGCAGGTGAAGACGCGCGTGACGTCGGTCGAGAACGGGCGAAAGTTCCAGAACAGCGGGCGCGGCGAGGCGAGCATGCCGGACGGCGCGGCGATCTTCGAGACGACCGGCGCGTGGGAAGATTTCGCGACGCCGTCGCGCGATTTGCGTCTGTTGATCGCGATGGATGTGGTGCGCGGGTTTCCGGATCGCGTCGCGCGGCGGCCCGAGCGGTACGCGATGCCGAAGGAGAAGAGCGTCGCGGACGTGAAGGCCGAATTGGAGAGCGTGCTCGCGTCGGAGCTTTCGGCGCGCAAGTTTTCGTATACGCGCAGCGATGGCTCCGCGTGGACGCTCGCGCTCAAGGACGTGCTCGACCGCGCGGCGGATCTCGAGATGGCGTACAACCCGAACGACTGCGTCGAGCTGCGGTGGGGCGCGCCGGACAAGAGCGACGAGGCGTCGACGTGCAAGCGGCAGTGCGCCGTCGGCGCAGCGCGCGAAGATGACGCAGTACCGCACCTGGTTCCACGAGCGGCGCCGGCCGCCGCGCGCTTGACTGCGGTCCTGGCTCGCGGGGATAGGATGCAATTCGATTGGATGAAACGACGCGAATTCGTTACGCTTTTGGGCGGCGCAGCCGCCTGGCCGCTTGCCGCGCGCGCGCAGCAGCCGGCGACCAGTCGCGTGACGAGCTATGGCGCAAGCAGGAAGCAGCGAATTCGACCCGCGGATAACTCCGGCGCGACGCGACCTCGCGGCAAAGCATCTCGCCGGCATTGTGGAAGCTCAGCGCTTCGTCGAGGGAAAAGCATACGAGATTGGCGCCTCGCAAGCGCCCGTGCGCAACGCGCCCTCGCACGAGGCGGCGCTTCTTACTGAAGCGCTAAAGGGCGAGCGGGTTACGATTTACGACATCAGCGAGGAAGGCTGGGCGTGGGGACAACTCGCCGGCGACGGCTATGTCGGATTTGTGCCGGCAAGCGCGCTTTGCGCATCCGGACCTCCTGCGACCCACAAGGTGACGGCGCTGCGCACGCTCGTCTTCCCCGGCCCTTCGATCAAGCTTCCCCCGATGGAAACGCTTTCATTCGGCTGCCAACTTGTCATTGCGCGCATGGACGAGCCGTTCGCGATTACCGCCTCCGGTGGTCATGTGCCTATTCTCCATCTCGCACCCATGGAGACAATGGAAACCGATTTCGTCGCGGTCGCGGAGCGGTTCTTGGGAACACCCTATCTGTGGGGAGGAAAGACCAGTCTCGGCATCGACTGCTCGGGATTGTTGCAGCTTGCGCTCGCCGCCTGCGGCATCCCTTGTCCGCGCGACAGCGACATGCAGGAGCAGGCACTGGGCAGCGCGCTCGCGCGCTCGCACGAGCTCGAGCAATTGCGGCGAGGCGATCTTCTGTTCTGGAAGGGCCACGTCGCCATTGTGCGGGACGAAGCGACGCTCGTGCATGCCAACGCCCATCACATGGCGGTCGCCTTCGAGGCTACCGCGCCATCGATCGCCCGCATTCGCGCAGCAGGCAGCGAGGTCACCAGCGTGCGCCGCCTGCCGCCGCTCTCCTGACCTTGAAGGTGACGCGCAGGCCGCCGGCGCCGGGCATATTCTGCGGCACCACGGTTGGTTGGCCGGGAATGTGCTTGCCTAGAAATCTGCTCAGCATGCGTGCATAGAGATCGTATCCGCCGCCAACGCTGTATCCGATCGCCACCGTCAAGGTTCGGCCCATATAGAAATTTTCCACTCGAGCCGCGTGGGTAGGAGAAGCGAGCGCGAATGCGAATATGAAGACTTGACCGGCGCAGCACACGGGCCGAAGCCGGCGGAATAATAATAACAGGTGAAGCATTCGAATCTCAGGATGCCGGTTGGTGCCGGATCCGGTGGATTGCAATATTTCGGGCGCCATGGGGCTCATCATTCCGGTTTGATGCCCGCAGACTTGACCACCTTGGCCCACTTCTCGGTTTCGTCGGCGATCAGCTTGGCAAAGTCGGCCCGCGACATCGGCATCAGCACGCTGCCGAACTCGGCAAGACGTGCCTGCATTCTAGGATCGCCGAGCGCGGCGTTGATTTCCGTGCTGAGCCTGTCGACGATCTCGGCGGGCGTGTTCTTGGGAACGCCGATCCCGGTCCAGTCGCTCACCTCGTAGCCCGGCAGGAACTCGCCCACGGTCGGAACGTCGGGCACCACCTCCAGGCGCGTTGCGGTGGTCACCCCCAGCGCGCGGAGCCTTCCCGCCCTGATGTGCTCGATTGACGAGATAATGGGGAGGATCATGACCTGCACCCGGCCGCCAATCAGATCATTCAGCGCGGGTGCTGCTCCGCGATACGGCACGTGGAGCATATCGATGCTGGTCATGATCTTGAACAGCTCGCCGGCAGCATGGCTCAAGCTTCCCATGCCGCTCGACGCCAAATTGATCTTGCCGGGATTGGCCCTGGCATAAGCGATGAATTCCGGAACGGATTTGGCCGGGAACGCCGGGTTCACTTCCATCACTCCCGGTCCACGGACAAAGCTTGCCACTGGCGCGATGTCATGGATGAAATTGAAATTGAGCTTGTCGTAAAGCGTCGCATTGATCGCGTTCGCCGCAGTGATCCAAAGCAGCGTGTAGCCGTCGGACGGAGAACGCGCGACGGCCTCGGCGGCGATGTTGGTGGCGGCACCCGGCCGGTTTTCGATGACGAAAGGCTGGCCGAGCCGCTCCGACAGCCATTGTCCCAGCAGGCGCGCGAGGATGTCGCCGACGCCGCCGGCGGGAAAGCCGACGATCAAGCGCACCGGTCGCGTCGGGTACGTTTGCGCCCTTGCGATTCGAGACGTGCAAGGTAGCGCGGCAGTGCCCGCCAGGAGATGCAGAAATTGTCTACGGCGAAGCTTCATGCATCCCGCTTCGGTTCGTTGGGGGGATCGCGCAATCGACCACGCACAATCAATTCCACCTACCCTATGTGTTTGCCCATGAATTCGAGCGTGCGCGCGAACGCGATCTGCGCCGAGGCCGGCGCGTAATTGGCCCGCGCATCGCAGTCGAAGCCGTGCCTGCCGGGATAGACGTAGATGGCCACCTCCGGCCGCGCCTGCCTGATCTTCTCGACGTCGCTCAAGGGAATGCTGGCATCGATATCGCCGAAATGCAGCATGGTCGGAATTTTCGGCACCTCGTGCACGCCATCGACGATCTGGCTTCCGTAGTAGCCCACCGCGCAGACGATATCCCGGAGCCGCGTCGCGGCAAAGAATGCCAGCGATCCGCCCCAGCAATAGCCCACCACGCCGACCTTGCCGCGAGGCTTGGCGAAATCGATCGCTGCCTGGGCATCGAGCAAGCTCTTCTCGAACGGAATTTTCGCCCGTAGCGCTCTTCCCGCCGCGATGCCTTCCGGATCATAGCCGTATTCGGCGCCCGGCTCGGCGCGGTCGGAGAGGCCGGGGACGATCGCCGCAAATCCAATTGCCGCAAAACGGTCAGCGACACTGCGGATATGATCGTTGAGCCCGAAGAACTCGTGCAGAACGACCAGCTGGCCGCGCGGCCTGCCGTCCGGCGTCGTATGGTAGGCCAGCAGCGTGTGGCCGTCCGCGGCGGTCAGGATGATAGTCGCTTGCATGGCAGTCTCCCCCTCCCATGATGGACCGAAATCCGGCGACCTGGACAATGGTCTTTAGGCGGAGCAAGCGAGACTCTCGGTCCGACCCGGCCCGCGGCGGCGTACGTGGTGAAGGTTGTCCACGAGGCAAAGCCCCATGTCTAATTTACCGGGCTTCTTCGAAGGCACCGAAATGCCGACTGCCGGATGGTGGGAAGCCTTGTGGCCCGATCCTTCCGGAGTGCTTGTCGCGGTGGGTGTCAAGCCGGGCATGGAGGTGATCGACCTGTGCTCGGGCGACGGATGGTTCACGCTGCAAATCGCAATGATCGCCCGCCACGTCGTTGCGATCGACATCGATGGCGGCATGCTTGACCTGGCACGCCGCCGTCTCTTGCAGAACCGCGTGGCGAACTACGAGCTTGTACAGGGTGACGCCTTCGAGATTCGAAAGCTTGCGCCGCGGCCGGCCGATTTTGTGTTCCTGGCGAACGCTTTCCATGGCGTCCCCGACCGTCCCCGCTTAGCACGTGCGGTCAGCGATACGCTCAATCCGTCCGGCAGATTTGCGATCGTGAACTGGCATGCGCGCCCGCGCGAGGAGACCACCGTTCTGGGGGAGCCGCACGGGCCGAGAACCGACTTGAGACTGTCGCCGCAGCAGACCATCAAGGCAGCCGCGGCGGGTGGATTGAAATTCGCTCGGCTCGTTGAGGTGCCACCGTATCACTACGCTGCCGTGTTCGAGGTAACGCAATCCCAGGAGTCTTCACCGGCTGGGTGAGATCTTGTTGACCCAGGCCACGCCCCTCATGATGGCGTCCGCAGCATCTGGAGAAAAACGTCATGGTCGGCGCTCTGCGCCACGATGACGGTTCAATCCTCCGGCGTGAGCGGCCGGCGCACGCCCCAGCCCCGCAGCACGACGGCGAGCTCGTCGGCGACAAAGAACCGGGCGCTCTCCTGGTCGTAATTCTGCTGCAAGAGCTTGTCGTAATCCGTGAACACGTGGCGCGCATAGGCGACGAGCGACAGCCACGCCGCTGTTTCCGGTGCAGCCACCCGCAGTCCGGGGCTGTCGCGGGCGTGGTCCAGTACGGCCTGGAATTCATGCGCCCGAATGCGGGGGGCAAGCACACGCAATGCATGGGCGATCTCGGCGCGCGTGCTCACGCTGGCCGCCCTCGTCCCGAGGAAGAGGGCGCAAGCGGCGCGCGTCTCGCAGGGGGAGGGCGGTTCTCATGCTTCGAGACGCATCGCTTCACCATGCTGCGGGGCATGCGGGTCACGTCATTCCGGCCTCACTCCCGCCATTCTGACCACCTTGCCCCATTTCTCGATCTCGGCTGCGACATAGGCGCCGAACTCCTCCGGCGTGAAGAAGATCGGCGTGGTGGCGACATTGGCGAGCCGCGCCTGCAGGGTGGGGTCGGCGAGGCCCGCATTGATCTCGCGATTGAGTCTCTCGATGATGGCGTCGGGGGTGCCCCTCGGCACGCCGACGCCGCACCAGGAATTCGCCTCATAGCCCGCGATTGTCTCGCCGACGGTGGGCACATCCGGCAATCCCGGGAATCGGCGCTTGCCGCCCACCGCCAAGGCACGCAGCGCCCCCGATCGGATTTGCGGCAGCGCGGTGGTCATCACGTCGATGCCGACCTGCACCTGGCCGGCCAGGAGATCGGCGATCATGGGCGCTCCGCCGCGGTAGGGCACGTGCACCATCTCGATCCCGGCCATCATCTTGAACAGCTCGCCCGCGACATGCGAGGTCGTGCCGGTCCCGAACGAGGCGAGGCTGATTTTTCCGGGGTTGGCTTTCGCGTGGACGATCAATTCGGCGATGGACGTCGCGGGCAGCGCGGGGTTCGCCACCAGCACGAGCGGAAAATCGATGAGGCCGGACACCGGCGCGATGTCGCGAACGAGGCTGAACGGGAGCTTGTCGAAGAGAGTCGCGTTGACCGCGGCGGAAGCCGCGATGAACAGCAGCGTGTAGCCATCGGCCGGCGAGTTGACCACCGCCTGGATGGAGATGTTCGTGCTCGCGCCCGGCTTGTTCTCGACAATGACGGGCTGGCCGAGCCGCTCCGACAACCACGGCGCCACGATGCGGCTGATGATGTCGGCCCCGCCGCCGGGGGGAAATCCGACGATCCAGCGCAGCGGCTTCGCAGGATAGGACTGCGCCCTGGCGCGCCGCGGAGCGAAGGCGAAAGCGCCGGCGGCAACGGCGAGTTGCAGGAGGTCCCGGCGACGAGCGTTCTTCATGGCACCCTCTTTCCTCTCGGGCGAGCGAGCAGGCGATCCGCGCGCCCGCCTGGTCACGACGCGTCGCGTCGCGGCGGGCGCGCCGCATCTTTTGCAGGCAGGCCTTGCTCGGCGTCAATCCAGCGCCGCAGCAGGCCGTTGGCGAGCAGGACGGCCAGGCCCAGGATGAGAACGGCCATGAGCCCGCGCAGCGCGCTCGCGAGGAAGGCGGCGTCGACGGTGGGCAACGGGAATTTTGCCAGCTGTCCCGCGCGCTCCATCATCCAGTGCCAGCCGGTGTGAGCCGCCAGCGCCGACAAGACGATGACGCCCAGCCATTCCGGCAGCACGTAGCGGAACAACAGATTGATTGCCGGAACGAGCACGAGCAGGACGGCGAGCTGGCCGATCTCCACTCCGAGATTGAAGCCGAGTAGGGCAGCCAGGAGATGATCGCCGGCGAATTGCAGCGATTCCCGTAACGTAAAGGAAAAGCCGAGACCGTGCACCAGCCCGAAGGCGAAGGCGATGATCCATCGCCGCGAAAATGCGCCGGCGAGCCTTCCCAGCGCGGCATCGACAATGTTCTCCAGCGCCATGTAGACGATGGTGATCGCAATTGCGGTCTCGACCAGGGGCGGGAACCAGAGCGCGTTCGGCACGAAGCCGAGAGCCGACGCTATCAGCGAGATCGAATGCCCGGCGGTAAACGAAGTCACGATGATCACCAGCGGTCGCAGCCGCCGGAACGGGACCACCAGGCAGAACAGGAAGAGCAGGTGATCGGGGCCTTCCAGGATGTGCCAGAAGCCCGAGACGACGAAACGCAATGCGGCCTGCTGCCAGCGCGGGTCGAGACGCACCAGACCGGGATCGCCGTAGAGCTCGAACGCGCGAATTCCCCCGTCCGGCGGAAGGAACCGCAGCGCGGTAGAGACCCTGAGCGCAAGCCGATCGAAACGCGCATGGATTGCGAATTGCGAGCGCTCGGACGCGATGGGGTATTCGAGCAGGACGTCGAGCAGCTGGTCCTTCCAGTAGAGTTCCAGATCGGGAGAGAGCGGCGGCGCCTGCAGGTGCGCGAGCGCCGTTGGGTAGGAGGTGAACGATTTGTCCGAGGGGAGCGACACCCGTGCGTGCACGATACGCGGCGCTGGCAAAGGCGCATCGTTTTCATAGAGCGTGATGTTGTCGATGAGATGGAGCTTGGCGGCATTGCGCAGGGCTTCATCCACGCGCCCGAGCTCGAGATAGCCGGGCCCGCGCGTGGGAAAATCGACGTCGGTCATCGCCGCGAGCGGCACGCGCAGCGCAAGCTCAAGCCGGCTGCCGGCCGGCTTGACGAAGGCGTTGATCCTGACGTCGGCCGGGATGTCGTGCGCCGCGGCGCTGGGCGCAAGCGCGCAGGCAAGCATCGCAGCGAGCACTTTGGCGATGCAACGCGCTATGACGATGGGTTCCATCAATTCGAGGAACTTGGTACCGGCGGCATCAGCCTCACGTTAGGGGAACTGCGCCCGCGCTTACAAGGGTCAATCAATTCGCCTATGATGACGCGCTGACCAGGAAGCCGGCCATGTGCCGCTGGCACATCGGCGGTTTCCGTTGTCCCCGCTGTTGCCCACGCATCCGGAATGGTTTGGAGGCTGCCATGATCGTATTCGTTCGAAATCGCAGGTTCATCCTCGGCGCGGTGCTCGTCGCGGCGATCATCGCGCTCGGCGCCGGTCAGGCGGTCCTGCAAAACAAGGCCGAGGCGCAGCGCGGCAACGTGCAGGCACCCATGTTCGAGGTCGATCCATTATGGCCGAAGCCGTTCAACGGGCTGCTCGGCATGGCGATCGGCGTGTGGGCCGATGATCAAGACCATATCTGGATCATCCATCGCAGCTCGGCGACCCTGCACAACAACGAGAAGGGCGCCGAGCTCACTCCTCCGATCGCCGAGTGCTGTCGCGGAGCGCCGCCGGTGCTCGCCTTCGATACCGAGGGAAACCTGGTCAGATCGTGGGGTGGCCCCGGCCCCGGCTATGAATGGCCGCAATCAAATCACGGCATTCACATCGACTACAAAGGCAATGTCTGGATCGGCGGCAATGGCGAGAAGGATGCCCATGTCCTCAAGTTCACGAAGGACGGCAAGTTCCTGATGCAGGTCGGAAAGCTCGGCAAGAATGCCGGCAGCAGCGATCTCGAGAATTTCGGACGGGTGGCAAAAATCTGGGTCGACCCGAAAACCAACGAGGCCTACATCGCGGACGGCTATTCCAACAAGCGCGTGGCGGTGCTCGACGCCGATACCGGGAAGATGAAGCGTTATTGGGGCGCGTACGGCAACAAGCCTGATGACGCCAATCTGGGAAACTATGATCCCAAGGCGCCACCCGCGCAGCAGTTCCGCAATCCGGTGCACTGCGTCGAGCGCGCGAACGACGGCCTCGTTTATGTGTGCGACCGCGCCAACGACCGCCTGCAGGTATTTCAGCCGGACGGCACCTTCGTGAAGGAGGCGTTCTTTGCCAAGGAGACCCTCGGCGCGGGCTCGGCTTGGGACCTCGCCTTCTCGCGCGACCCGGAGCAGCGCTTCATATTCATGGCTGACGGGCAGAACAACAGGGTGCGCATCATTGTGCGCGAGACCCTCGCGGAGGTGACAGCTTTCGGCGACGGCGGCCGTCAGCCCGGTCAGTTCTACGGCGTGCACAGCATCGCGACCAATTCCAAGGGCAACATCTACACGACCGAGACCTGGGAAGGTAAGCGCCTGCAGAAATTCGTCTACAAAGGTGTCGGCACTGTGCTGGCCGGCAACCAAGGCGTGCTGTGGCCGAAGCGGTGAGGGTTCTCACTGCGTGCTGATGCCGGCCTTGGCCACGATCGCACGCCACTTTTCGATGTCGGTGCGAATGCGTCCGGTGAGCGCTTCCCGCGGTCCCGCCTCGGGCGTCATCCCTTGCGCAGCGAGCGCGTCCTTTCCTTCCACCGAGGCGAGGATCCCGTTGAGCTCGCGGTTGAGCCGCGCCAGGATCGATGACGGCGTGCCCACCGGCGCAACGAACGAGATCCACAACGCCGCCTCGTAGCCGGCAAGGCCAGTTTCGGCCACCGTCGGAAGCTCTGCCAGCACCGCCACCCGCGCCTTGCCGCTGGTGGCGAGTGCACGCAACTGGCCGGCGCGGATGCTTGGCAGCGATGGCGCGATGGTCGCAAGCTGCATGTCCAAGCGGCCGGTGATCATGTCGGTCATCGATTGCGAGGAGCTCTTGTAGGGGACATGAATGATGTCCACGCCCGCCATGCTCGCAAGCAGTGCGGTGGCGAGATGCGCCAGGCTCGCTACGCCCGCCGAGCCGTAATTGAGCGTCCCCGGCTTCGCCTTGGCGAGCGCGATCAGATCGGACAGGCTGTGCGCAGGCAGGCCGGGAAAAACGACGAGCACATAGGGCTGGCTTCCGATCATCCCCACTGGCGCGAAATCCGCGATCGGGTCGTAGGGCAGCTTGGCGCTGAGCGAGGCAGCAACCGCATGCGTGCTCGCGGTGGCAATCCCGAGCGTGTAGCCGTCGGGCGGCGCCTTGGCCACCGTCTCGGCGCCGATGTTGCCGCTGGCGCCCGCGCGATTTCGATCACGACCTGCTGGCCGAGACGGGGAGCAAGCTTCTGGGCAATGATGCGCGCAATGATGTCGGTGCTGCTGCCGGCCGGAAACGGCACCACCAGGCGGATCGGCCGGTCCGGCCATCCGCCCTCGCTGTCATGTCCAGGACTCTGCGCAAAGGCCGGCCCAAGCGCGCCGACCGACAGCGCCAGCCACAGCAACAGGATCGAACGCAGCCGCATCATCGGAGGTACACAGCCTTTCACGCGCAGCCGGGTCAGGGAATTTCACCGATCTCGCGCAGGATTTCCGTGGTGTGCTCGCCAAGCCGCGGGGAAGGGCGCGCGGCCGCCATCGGTCGCTCGCCGAGCGTGATGGGCGTGCGCACGCCGGGGATGGTGCCGGCCTTGGCCGCTGCGCTCGGCGGATCGATCCGCATGCCGCGATGCACCACCTGCGGATCCGCAAACACCTGATCGAGCGCGTTGATGGGGCCTGCCGGCACCTGCACGGATTCCAGCTTTGCCAGGAGGTCGGCGCGCCGCCAACGCACGGTCAGGGCGGTGAGCCGCGAAACCAGCGCTTCGCGATTGTCGAGGCGATCGGAATTGGCGCGATAGGGCGGCTCCTGCGCGATCGCCGGCTCGCCGAGGAGCGCGCACAGCTTGGCGAACTGATTGTCATTGCCGGTCGCGATGATGATGTGCCCGTCGGCGACCGGAAACACCTGATAAGGCACGATGTTGGGATGCGCATTGCCGATGCGCTTGGGGACCTTGCCGGAGACGAGAAAATTGAGCGCCTGGTTGGCAAGCACGCCCACCTGGCTGTCGAGAAGCGCGGTATCGACCTGGCAGCCGCGGCCGGTGCGGTCACGCTCGATGAGCGCGGTCAGGATGCCGATCACGGAATAGACGCCGGTAAAGATGTCGGCGACGGGAACGCCCGCGCGTTGCGGCTCGCCGTCGGGTGTCCCGGTGAGATCCATGATCCCGCCCATGCCCTGCGCCATCAGGTCATAGCCGGCGCGCGCGGCGTAGGGGCCGCTCTGGCCGAAGCCGGTGACCGAGCAATAGATGAGCCGCGGATTTTCCCTGCTCAGGCTCGCATGATCGAGACCGAACCTTGCAAGCCCGCCGACCTTGAAATTCTCGATCAGCACATCCGATCGCGCCGCCAGCTTACGCACGATGCGACGTCCTTCCTCGCTCTCGAAATCGAGCTCGATCGAGCGCTTGCCGCGGTTGGTGGCGTGGAAATAGGCAGCGCCAAGGTGGCCGCCGTCGGCGGCTTCGACGAAGGGCGGCCCCCATCCGCGGGTGTCGTCCCCCGCTCCCGTGCGCTCCACCTTGACGACGTCGGCGCCGAGGTCGGCAAGAATCTGGCCCGCCCAGGGTCCCGCCAGGATGCGGGCCAGCTCGAGCACACGCAGTCCGGCTAGCGGCCCCGGCATGACCTTTTCCTCTTCTGGAACAAGGCGGTATGAACGACCGCTTGTATGGCGTTTCGGACCGTCCTTGTCATAGCGCGAATTTGGCACGGTTTGTGAATTCGTCATGAGGATACTATCTAATGGCCGACGCGAAGACAAATTCGGGTACTACAGTAGTGAACACCACCTTCTTCGGCGACATGCTGCAGTCCATCGCGGAGCGCAGCCGGGCTCTGATCGAGCGCACCCATCGGCGCAGCGTCCCCGAGCAGCGCTCGGCCGGCCTCATCCAGCTGTGCGAGGATCTGCTCTCGCGTCGCGGGGAAGCTTCCGGGGTTGCGCTCGCACGCGAGATCCTTTCTCGCTACGACGAGCTCGAGGTTGATTCCCGCCTCGCATTCTTCGAAGCGCTGGCGAGCCAATTCGGTCCCGACGCCAAGCGGCTGGGCGCTGCCGCTACCGCCTGGTTGAGCTCGCCGACCGAGGCGGTTGCAGCGAAGCTGCACCGTGCCTCCGAACCGCGCCGGCTCGAGCTGATCCGGCGTCTCAATCTCGCCCCGAACGGGACGGCGGAGCTGGTGCGCATGCGCGAGCAGCTGATCGACGCCATGGATGGTCGCGACGATCTGGGTGTCGTCGACGACGATTTTCTCCACCTGTTCTCGTCCTGGTTCAACCGCGGCTTCCTTGTGCTGCGGAGAATCGACTGGTCCACGCCGGCCAGAATTCTGGAGAAGATCATCCGCTACGAGGCGGTGCACGAGATCCGAGACTGGGACGAGCTGCGCGCGCGCATCGATTCGCCCGACCGGCGCTGTTATGACTTCTTTCATCCCGCCCTGATCGACGAGCCGCTGATCTTTGTCGAGGTTGCGCTCACGCGCGGCATTCCGGATGCGATCGAGCCGATCCTGTCCACCAATGGTCCGCCGGTCGATCTCGACCGCGTCACCTCGGCAGTGTTTTATTCGATCTCCAACTGCCAGCGCGGACTGGCCGGCGTATCGTTCGGCCATTTCCTGATCAAACAGGTGGTGGAGGAAGTGCGGCGTGAGATTCCGCGGCTTTCGATCTTCGTCACGCTGTCGCCAGCGCCGGATTTCGCGCCATGGCTCGCGCGTGAGCGCGCCGCGCAGCCGTCGGCGGCGTTGAATGAAGAGGATCGCGCGGCGCTTGCGGCGCTCGACCGCTCCGATTGGTGGCGGGATGCCGAGACCGCGCAGGCGGTGCACGAGCCGCTCATGCGCGCCGCCGCCTGGTACTTTCTGCGCGCCCGCACGTCGCGCGGCGTTCCGCGCGATAGTGTCGCGCGCTTCCATCTCGGCAACGGTGCGAGGCTCGAGCAGCTCAACTTCCTCGCCGATACCTCGCCGCGCGGGCTCGCGCAGTCGCACGGATTGATGGTGAATTATCTCTACGATCTCGATGACATCGAGAAGAACCACGAAGCCTATGCGCAGCAGCATGCGGTCATCGCCGCCGGCGCGGTCAATCGGCTGGTTCGCGCCGCGGCGCGCGAAGTCGCCCCGGTGGATGATTAACGGGTAGAAAAATGGCTCGGATCCTGGGCGTCCTGCTTGTCGTCGTCCTCGCCGGCTTCGGCGTGTGGATGGGGACCGATCTGCGTGCACAGGAGGAGGAGACGTCTCCGACGGCCGCCGATTTCCAGAAGCCGAACAACAAATGGGTTGCCGGACTGACGGTGCCTCGTGGCAACGGCCCGTTCCCCGCGGTGATGGTCCTGCACGGCTGCGACGGGGTCGCCTGGCATTCGCGCAACTGGGCGCGGCGCGTGGCGAGTTGGGGCTATGCGACGCTGATCGTGGACAGCTACACCCCGCGCGGTCGAAAAGTGATCTGCGAGGACGTATCGGTGGTGCCCTTCGCGAAGCGCGCACAGGATATCGCCGCCGGCGCCGACTATCTGCGGACCCTGCCGGCAATCGATCCGAACCGGATCGGGGCGGTCGGCTTGTCCCATGGCGGCTCTGGCGCGTTGCGTGCTGCCCGGGAGAGAAGCGGCGCCAAGGCCGCAGGTTTGCAGGCCGTTGTCGCTTACTACCCGTGGTGCCAAAGCCAGGCGGCGCCGCTCGCAACCGATGTTCTCATTCTTATTGGAGAGGCCGACGACTGGACGCCGTCCCAACGCTGCCTCGACCTTTTGGCACAATATGAAACGATGGAAGGCCGGCGGCCGGTGGTGAAGGTCTACCCCCAGGCTACGCACGCATTCGAAGTGGACGCTCCCGACCGCCTCGATTTCGGCCATCCGGAAAAATTCCACCCTGAGGCGGCGGCGAACTCGTTTGCCTCGACACGGCAGTTTCTGGATCAGCGGCTGCGGTACTGACTGCGCAAGCGTCTCGGGACGCAACGGTCGGGTCGAACAGGCGTGACAGCGCCGTGGCGCAGGCGGGGGAGTCTATTATTATTTCCCGATCCAATCAGCGCACTTTGCAACGGGGTCGCTTCCCCACGGCATGATCGGGACAGAGGAGGTCGAGTTCTTCGGGGATCCTTCGATGAGCCGGTCGCTATAGACCATGTAAACCAGGACATTGCGCTTCACATCGCAGCCGCGCACGATTTGCATTTTCTTGAAGAATAGCGACCGGCGCCTTCGGAACACGTCCTCGCCTTGCTCAAATTTCTGCTTGAACCGAATTGGTCCCACTTGACTGCACGACAGGGAGATGTCCGATACCTCCTCGGCAACGCCAATCCACCCTTTGAGCCCCCCGCGCTCCGGCACTGTGAAATGGCAGGCGACGCCATCGACTTCAGGATCATCGAGACCATAGGTCGCAAGCTTGTCGTTTGGCGTCAGCCATTTGAACACTGTCGAGCGTTTGAAAATGACATCTGGCTCATCCGCGCTGCGAGCGACGGACGCGAGCGCGCACGTTGCGATGAATGCGACCGTAATCGTCAAGTTACGAACCCCGCCTGCCTTCGCCGGTTTGTGAACGTTCTTGACTTTGCTGACCTTTAACTGACTGTGCACAACTGGCGTGAGCATGGCTTCCTCCTGAGCAAATCCGGGACCGCGGCGAGGTCGAGTTTTGTGCGGTCCGGGTCTGCATCGCACCACTTCGTGCTGCGCTGCGCCCGGGACACACATTTCCGTATCAGCCAATTGTGATTCCGAGTACTAAAGCGGTTCCCGCCCGATTTGAAATCGGGGGGATTCCCAAAGACTTATAGATGAGCGAGTTTTTGTGCATTGATTCTCCTTTGCGGGGCTCAGCGATGCCTAAGGCCTATTCTTGTGACCTGCGGGAACGCGTTATCGAAGCCGTGGAGACGGGAGCGTCGCGACGGGAGGCGGCCGAGCGTTTCGAGGTGAGCGTAGCCTCGGCAGTAAAGTGGCTGCAGCGCTGGCGCAAGAGGAGGAGCGCCGCGCCGAAGCCGCGCGGCGGTAGCATTTCTCCGTTGGACGAGTTCGCCACCGAGGTGTTGGCTCTGATTGCCGAACAGCCGGACCTGACTTTGGTAGAGACGGTTGCAGCGTTGCGCAAGCGGCGGATTTGGACCAGCCGCAGTTCGCTCTGGCGGTTTCTCGACCGACACAACATCACCCTTAAAAAAAAGCCTGCAAGCTGCCGAACGGCAGCGAGCAGATGTGGCACGCGCGCGCCGACGTTGGATTCGAGAGCAAGGCATGCTTGATCCTGCCCGGCTGGTGTTTATCGATGAGACCGCGGTCAGTACCAACATGGTGCGGCTCCGGGGACGGGCTGCACGGGGCGTCAGGGTGATCGGCACCGTTCCGCTTGGAGCATGGGAGACGATCACCTTCGTGGCCGCCTTGCGTCACAATAAAATAACCGCGCCAATGGTGCTCGAAGGCGCCATGACCGGAGAGATGTTTCTCGCCTACGTCAAGCAGTGCCTGGTTCCCACCCTCCGGCGCAACGACATCGTCGTGATGGATAACTGCAAAGTCCATATGGGCCTCGCCATTCGGGAGGCGATTGAGAAAGTGCAGGCGACACTTCGCTACTTGCCGAAGTACTCGCCTGACCTCAATCCGATCGAGATGCCTTACAGCAAATTCAAGCAGTTCCTGCGCAAGGTAGCCGCGCGCACTGTTCCCGGACTCACTCGAGCCATTCGCTCGTTCATCCCACAACTCAGCCCTCAAGAATGCACCAACTATTTCAGGCATGCAGGCTATGCTTCAATATGATCGGAATCCGCTTTAGCGTTCCCGCTTGAGCCCGGCCGCGGCGGCGACACGCGTCCATTTGGCGATGTCGTCGCGGATGAAAGCGGCAAATTCCTCCGGGCTGCCGCCGGCCATGTCGAAGCCCTGCTTCGCCAGCGTGGCAATGACCTCGGAAGATTTCGCCGCTTCATTGCAGGCTGCCGCGAGGCGCTCGATGACGTCGCGAGGCGTGCCGGCGGGAGCCAGCAGCCCGAACCAGCCCGAAGTATCGTATCCGGTCACCCCCGCTTCCGAAACGGTCGTCAGGTCGGGCGCCGCGCTCGCGCGTTGCAAACCGGTCGAGGCCAGTGCCACGAGCTTGCCTTCGGCAATGAATTGCAACACCGTCGATGCCGGCGAGAACATCACCTGCAGGCGGCCGCCCAACAGGTCGGTGGCGGCTTGCGCGGTTCCCGTATAGGGCACGTGCACGATCTTGGTGCCCGCCATCACGTTGAACAGCTCCCCGCTGAAATGCGAGACGCCGCCCACTCCCGCCGACCCGAACGACAAATCGCCCGGTTTCTCGCGCGCCA
Organism: uncultured Alphaproteobacteria bacterium; assembly: GCA_963820365.1. Classification (GTDB taxonomy): domain Bacteria; phylum Pseudomonadota; class Alphaproteobacteria; order Rhizobiales; family Xanthobacteraceae; genus VAZQ01. Next base: position 102,910 of record CAWFZR010000024.1, read on the forward strand.
GCTTGATTAGCTCTTGAATAGTGCGGACGCCGAGCGAGGGATGCACGACCACGATGTTCGGGAGCGTGGTGAACAGCGAGATTGGTGCGAAGTCCTTGATAAAGTCGAAAGTGAGATTGGGCGTGATGACGGGGTTGATGGTGTTGGCGACGGTACCTTGCAGCAGCGTGTAGCCGTCCTTGGGTGCATTTGCGACGAAATTGGTGGCAATGTTGCTGCCGGCACCGGTGCGGTTCTCGACAATGAATTGCTGGCCAAGCAATCGCCCGAGCGCCTGTGCCAGCACGCGGGCGGCAATATCGCCCGAGGCCCCGGGAGCGAATCCCATGATGATGCGCACCGGCCCCGACGGATAGGCTTGCGCGCCTGCGCTACGCTGGAAGGCCGGGAGCGCGGCAGCGGCCGCTGCCAGACGCAGAAATCCGCGGCGCGCAAATCTCATGGCACTAGCTCCTCCCATAGACCGGCACCACGGCGCCGCGGGTGACGCGGTTTCGCGGTGAAGCCAGGAACAGAACGGTCGCCGCGACGTCCTCGACCTTGGCCCAGGCGGCGTGGTCGGCGTTCGGCATCGCCTTGCGGTTGGCGGGCGTGTCCATGGTCGAAGGTGCGATCGCATTGACCAGGATGTCATTGTTCGCCACTTCCTCGGCCAGCGCCACCGTGAGCGCGGCGAGCGCGGCCTTGCTTGCGGCATAGGCCGCCATGCCGCCGCCCAGGCGCCATTCGAGCGCCGGCCGGGTGGCGACATTGACGATGCGGCCGCCTTCCCCCGTGCGCGTCATCGTCCGCACCGCCGCGGCGCAGCAGAGGAACGCGGTGACGAAGTTCATGTCGACTTGCTTCATCAGCTCTGCCTTTGTCGTGTCGGCTACTGCGCTCATGGCGAAGCCGCCGGCGAGATGGACCGACGCCCACAGCCGTGGGACGCCGGCGTACAGCCGGGCTACGGCAGCCTCATCGGAAAGGTCGACCTCCCCCATTAGCTCCACCCTGGCATCGCTGCGCAGCGAGAACCGTTGCGCCTCGCCCGCGTCGATATAGGGCACATGACAGAAGGCACCGGCCTCGATCAGCGCGCTCACGACCGCATGGCCGAGCGCGCCGGTTCCGCCGGTGACAACGACATGGCGATCGCGATAGTCCATCGGCCGCTCCGCCTGCTGCGCGCGATCATCGCCGAACGACCGCTCGGTGCAAGGCATTTCCGCACCAGACCGCTTGAGGCATTGCGGCAAGCCGCGCCATGGTGTGCGCGAGGAGGCAAGCGTCCATGGCCGACAAAATGCCCGAGTTCGACCTCGCCGTGATCGGCGGCGGCATCAACGGCACCGGCATCGCGCGCGACGCCGCCGGCCGCGGGCTGCGAGTCCTGCTGGTCGAGCAGAACGACCTCGCGTCCGGCACGTCGTCGGCTTCCACCAAGCTCATTCATGGCGGGCTGCGCTATCTCGAGCACGGATGGTTTCGGCTGGTGCGCGAGGCGCTCATCGAGCGCGAGGTGATGCTGCGCATGGCCCCGCACCTCATTCGGCCGATGCGCTTCGTGCTGCCGGTCGAGCTGGGCATGCGGCCGATCTGGATGCTGCGTCTCGGCCTTTTCATCTACGATCATCTCGGCGGACGAAAGATTCTGCCTGCAACCAGCAGCGTCGATCTCGATCATGGCTTGCTCGCAGCGCCGCTCAAGCGATCCTATGCGCACGGGTTCGAGTATTCCGATTGCTGGGCGGATGATGCGCGCCTGGTCGTGCTCAATGCGGTCGATGCCGCCGAGCGGGGTGCCCGCATCCGCACCCGCACCCGCTGCATCGGCGCGGAACGGGGCAGCGCATGGCGGCTCGTGCTCGAAGTGCGCGGGCGGCGCGATATCGCAACCGCCCGTGCCTTGGTCAGCGCTACCGGCCCGTGGATCAAGGTGTTCGCGGCCAACGTGCTGCGCCAGGCGGCGCCGCTCTCCGTGCGGCTCGATAAAGGCAGCCACATCGTGGTGCGTCGCCTGTTCGAGCATGACCGCGGCTACATCTTCCAGACCCGCGACGCCCGCGTCGTCTTTGCCCTGCCGTTCGAGCGCGACTTCACCCTGATTGGAACCACCGACCGCGGCTTTGCCGGCGACCCTGGCGGGGTGCGGCCGGGGGCGGACGAGATCGCCTATCTCTGCGACGTCGCCAATGCGCATTTTAGCGCTCACCTCGAGCCCGCGCAGGTGGTGTGGTCGTTCGCAGGGGTGCGCTCGCTCTACGATGACGGCTCCAGGCGGTCACAAGACGTTAGCCGCGATTATGTGGTCGAGCTCGACGAGGGCGATGGCGCCGCACCGCTTGTGAGCGTGTACGGCGGCAAGATCACGACCTATCGGCGCCTAGCGGAGCAGGCGGTCGATCGGCTTTCGCATATTCTCAAGTGCGCGCCGGCATGGACCGCCCAGTCGCGCCTGCCCGGGGGTGAATTTCCTCACGACGGGTTCGAGGCCCTGGTGGCGCAGACGCGCACGTCGCGTCCCTTCCTCGGCGAGCAGCAGGTACGACGCCTCGTACGTGCCTATGGAACGCGGGTCGAGCGCGTGCTCGGCGCGGCGCGGACGCCGCAGGAGCTCGGGCTCTGCCTCGGCGGCGGCCTCACGGCGGTGGAGGTGCGCTATTTGATGGAGCGGGAATGGGCTCAGACCGCGGATGACGTGCTGTGGAGGCGCAGCAAGCTCGGCCTGCGTTTCTCGCCCGAGGAGCGCGAACAGCTTGCGCGGTTCATGGCAACGACCATCGGCGCGGCTGAGTGACCCTCTAAGATAGGCGGCTAGCCCCCGCATCCGCTAAAATTTTAGCGATCCGCTACACCGGGTCCTAAGCCGAAAATGTTTTGATAATCACGTTCGCTCTCGATTGCGAAGGTTTTGCTCGCTGCGCTTGTGGAGTTGTGCGTGACCCAAACCAACAACAACGCGCTGTCCGGTCGGACCAAGGTCCTGATCGTCGATGACGAGTATCACACCCGCAAGACCATCCGCAGTCTGTTGCTCGCCATGGGCTGCACCAGAATTCACGAGGCCGGCGACGGCGGCAGCGGTCTCGAGGCGGTTCGCGCCGTCGTTCCCGACGTCGTGCTGCTCGACTGGGACATGCCGGGCATCGATGGCGCGGAATTCGTGCGCCGGCTGCGCTCGGCGGGTGCTTGCGCGCATTCGAACGTGCCGATCATCATGTTGACCGGACATCGCGAGCGCTCGCGCGTGCTCGAGGCGGTGCGTCAGGGGGTGCACGAATTCCTGCTAAAGCCGGTGTCACACGCAACGCTCAAGGCGCGCATGCTCTCGGCGCTGGCGAAGGTGCCCGGCATGGCGAAATCCGGGCAGCAGCGACAATCCGAGCCGCGCAAGCTCGCAAGCTGAGCCGCCCAAATCCAGGATCCGCGTCCAATTCGACCGGCGATCCGCCGATGTGATATCGGTTGGCCGAGCGTGGCCGCGCAACTGCGCGGAGAACGAGCGTGCCTGATTTCATTCTCGCCATCGATCAAGGGACGACCTCGACCCGGGCCATGGTGTTCGACCGTGCCATGCGGCCGATTGCGACTGCGCAGCAGGAAATTCCGCAGCTCTACCCGGCGCCCGGCCTGGTCGAGCATGATCCCGAGGCCATCTGGTCGACGACGCTCGCCACCATGCGTGCCGCCGTGGCGCAGGCGGGAATGCGAGTGCAGGAGGTCGCGGCGCTCGGCATCACCAATCAGCGTGAAACCACCGTCATCTGGGATCGCGCGACCGGCCGCCCCATTCACAATGCCATCGTGTGGCAGGACCGCCGCACCGCCGAGACCTGCGCGGGGCTTCGCCGCCGAGGGCACGAGCCCATGATCTCGGCGCGCACCGGGCTCCTGCTCGATCCGTATTTTTCCGCCACCAAGATCGCCTGGATTCTGGACCATGTCGAAGGCGCGCGGGAGGCGGCGCGCGCCGGCCGGCTGGCTTTCGGGACGGTCGACAGCTTTCTCCTGTGGCGGCTCACCGGCGGCAAGGTGCATACCACCGATGCGACCAACGCCGCGCGCACGCTGCTCATGGACATCCGCGGCGGCAGCTGGGACGCGGAGCTTTGCGAATTGTTCGCGGTCCCGACGGCGCTCCTTCCCCAGATACGCGATTGTGCGGGGTTGTTCGGCAGCACGGATGTGCTTGGCGTGCCGATCAGCATTCGAGGAATGGCCGGCGACCAGCAGGCCGCGACGGTCGGGCAGGGCTGCTTTGCGCCGGGCATGATGAAATCCACCTACGGCACCGGCTGCTTTGCGCTGCTCAATACCGGCGATGAGCCGGTTCGCTCGCGCAATCGACTGCTCACCACCATCGCCTACCAACTCGGCGGCAGGCGCACCTACGCGCTCGAAGGCGCTATTTTCGTTGCCGGCGCCGCGGTGCAATGGCTGCGCGATGCGCTCAAGCTGATCGTGGCTGCGCCCGACGTCAACGCGCTGGCGGCCGCGGCCGATCCCGCGGAACAAGTCTATCTCGTGCCCGCCTTCGTCGGCCTCGGTGCCCCCTGGTGGGACGCGCACGCGCGCGGCGCGCTCTACGGGCTCACCCGCAAGTCCGGCGTGCCTGAGCTTGCGCGAGCGGCGCTCGAGGCGGTCGGCTACCAGACGCGCGATCTGCTCGAGGCCATGCGCGCGGACTGGCCGGCCGCGGCCACCGCCACGGTCTTGCGGGTCGACGGCGGAATGGCGGCAAGCGACGTCTCCATGCAATTCCTGGCCGACATTCTGGGGGTGCCGGTCGATCGGCCGGCGGTGATGGAGACCACCGCGCTGGGCGCGGCCTATCTCGCCGGCTATGCCGCCGGCGTGTGTCCGGACCTGCCGGGCTTCGCGGCGATGTGGAAGCGCGAGCGCCGCTTCCAGCCCGGCATGGATGCCGCCACGCGCGAACGCAAATGGAGCGGCTGGCGGGACGCCGTCGAGCGCACGTTGAGCGAGCGCCGCAAACCGCGCTAGCGTGGCCGGCATGGAGAGGCGATCCGCCGACGATGAGAGCGCGCTTGCGGCGCGAAGACGATCCTCGTCCGCAAGGCAGCCCGAGGCGCGGCCGTTGGTGCGCTTCGAGGACGTGAGCAAGCATTTCTCCGGCGCTGCCGCGGTGGAAAGCCTGACGCTTGACATTTTCGAAGGCGAATTTTTTGCGCTGCTGGGACCCTCCGGTTGCGGCAAGACCACGCTGCTTCGCATGCTGGCCGGGCTTGAGGCTCCCGATCGCGGCCGCATCCTGCTCGATGGACGCGATCTCGCTCCCGTGCCGGTCTATCGCCGGCCGATCAACATGATGTTCCAGAGCTATGCGTTGTTTCCCCATCTCAATGTCGAGAACAATGTTGCCTTCGGGCTCAGGCAGGAGCGCCTGCCCAGGTCGGAGATCGCTGCGCGTGTTGCGCAGATGCTGGCGCTCGTGCGGCTTGAGGGCCATGCCAAGCGCAAGCCGCACCAGCTGTCCGGGGGCGAGCGCCAGCGCGTCGCGCTCGCGCGCTCGCTGGTGAAGCGCCCGCGCGTCCTGCTGCTGGACGAGCCGCTTGCGGCTCTCGACAAGAAGCTGCGCGGCGAGACCCAGTTCGAGATCATGAACCTGCAGGAGCAACTTGGTCTCACCTTCGTCATCGTCACCCATGACCAGCAGGAGGCCATGACGGTGGCTGATCGCATCGGGGTGATGAACCAGGGCCGCTTGATCCAAGTCGCGACCCCACCGGAAATCTACGAGCAGCCGAATTCGCGCTGGGTCGCGGATTTCATCGGGGATGTGAATCTGATCGAAGGACGCGTGCTCGAACGGGCGGGTGAGGGGCTCTCCATCGCGAGCGGCGGTGCGGGACGGCTGCGCGCGGTGCCGGCCGGCGGCGGCAAACCGGGCGATACGCTCTGGCTGGCGCTGCGCCCGGAAAAGGTGCGCATCTCGCGCGAGCGCCCGGACGCGGCGCAGGAGAATTGCGTGGCGGGGCAGGTTTGCAGCATCGGCTATCTCGGCGATCTGTCGATCTACAAGGTGAGGCTCGAGAGCGGCTACGTCATGAAGGCGTCGCTCGCCAACATGACGCGAATGACCGAGCAGCCGATCGGCTGGGATGATCGCGTTTGGTTGCATTGGCCGGCGGATGCGGCGGTGGTGCTCACGCAATGAGCAGCGCGCCGTCACCCTCCAGCAGCAAGCTCGGAATAGCTCCTCCCGCAACGGGAAGGTCAGCCAGCAAAGCGAGCCGGGTGGGGGTCAATCTGTACAGCGGTGCGCGCTTGATCGTGCTGCTGCCTTATCTCTGGCTTCTCCTGTTCTTCCTCGTTCCATTCCTGATCGTGCTCAAGATCAGTCTCTCGCAGACTGCGATTGCGCAGCCGCCCTACACGCCCGTCTTCGATCCCGCCGCCGGATGGCAGGGTCTCAAGGCTTTCATCGGCGCTCTTGCGCTCGAAAATTATTCCTTCATTGCCTCCGACCGGCTCTATCTCGTCTCCTACCTCAAGAGCCTCGAGATTGCCGCTTTGTCGACCCTGTTGCTCTTGATCATCGGATTCCCGCTCGCCTACGGCATGGCGCGCGCGCCGCGGCGCTGGCAACCGGTGCTGTTCATGCTGGTGGTGCTGCCGTTCTGGACGTCCTTTCTGATCCGCATTTATGCCTGGATCAACATTCTCCAGCGTGATGGTCTGCTCAACCAGGTGCTGCTCGCGTTGCGCCTGGTCGACGAGCCGCCGGCATGGCTCGCGACCGATACCGCCGTCTATATCGGCATGGTGTATTCCTATCTGCCCTTCATGGTGCTGCCGCTCTACGCGACGCTCGAGAAGATGGACGAGACGCTGATCGAGGCCGCCGCCGATCTCGGCTGCCCGCGCTGGAAGGCGTTCTGGCTCATCACGCTGCCGCTGTCCCTTCCGGGAGTGAGCGCAGGAATTTGTTGTGTTTCATCCCCATCGTCGGCGAATTCGTCATCCCCGACCTGCTCGGCGGCTCGCAAAGCATGATGATTGGACAGACGCTGTGGAGCGAGTTCTTCATGAACAAGGACTGGCCGGTCGCCTCGGCCGTCGCCGTCGTGCTGCTTTGCCTCCTGCTCGCGCCGATTCTCGTCTATCAGCGCATGCAGATGCGTGGTCTTGCCGGGCAACGCTGATCATGCGCAAACCATCCTGGTTCAACATCGGCTCGATCGCGCTGGGGCTCGGCTTTCTCTATCTGCCGATCGTCGTTCTGGTGATCTATTCCTTCAACGCCTCGCGACTGGTGACGGTCTGGGCGGGATGGTCGACGCGCTGGTACGCCGAGCTCGTCAACGACGCCGCCATGCTCGAATCCGCTTGGGTGACGCTGCGCGTCGCCTTGCTCTCGGCCACGGCGGCAACCGTGCTCGGAACGCTCGCGGCCATCGCATTGGTGCGAATGGGCGATTCCGCGGCCGCCTGCTGCTTTCCGGCATGGTCTATGCCCCGCTGGTCATGCCCGAGGTGATCATCGGGCTTTCGCTGCTGCTCCTGTTCGTCGCCGCCGGCGTCGATCGCGGTTTTTGGACCATTGCCGTCGCGCACAGCACGCTCACCATGTGTTTCGTGACCGTGATCGTGCAGTCGCGTCTCCTCAATCTCGATCGCAGCCTCGAGGAAGCCGCGCTCAATCTCGGCTGTCCGCCGCTGAAGACCTTCTTGCATGTGACGCTTCCCCTGATCCTGCCCGCGCTGGCGTCGGGCTGGACATTGGCCTTCACGCTGTCCCTCGACGATCTCGTCATTGCGAGCTTCACCACCGGTCCCGGGGCTACCACGCTGCCGATCCGCATCTATTCGGAGATCAGGCTCGGCGTGAAGCCGGAGATCAATGCCATTTGCACCGTCATGCTCGCAATCGTCGCGGTCGCGGTGATCGCGGCGTCGTTGACGGCCAAGCTGCAGGATTTGGCAGGACGAAGGTGAGTGAGCGGCGGCTATAGCGGCCGGTGCCGATCGTCAATCGCTGCGAGCGCCGGGTGGACGCAAGAGGAAGACCAAGAACCACATCGGCACGATGACGAGCATGCCGAGCAGGAGGAGACGTGCGCCCCCAAATCGGCCGTCGCGGCCGGCCGTCGTCGATTGCCGCTCGATTATTGCGGGCTTGGTGACGCGTCCGCCGCCGGCTTGCCGGCGGCAGCCGGGACTTGCGCCGCCGGGACCGTCTCCTCCGCCGGCAGGGGGCTGCCTGCGAGCGCCGGCGCCGCTCCCGTCGGCTGCGGTGAGGGCGGCGCCGACGCCGAACCCCTGAGCCGCTCGATGACCGAACGCACGGCATCCGCCGTTCCGCGGTTTCGCATGGCATCGAGCAGGGGCGCGGCTGCGCCGGAGCGCTCGATCCGGCTTTGCGGATCCGGCAGCATGATGGGGTCGTTCCATGGCCCTTGCACCATGAAGGGCAGCTCGAATGCGGGAGGCACGCCCTGGGCGGCGGTCGCGTTGGCCGCGAACAGGCTGGCGGTTCCCCGCAGATCGAGATCGCGCGCAGGGATTGATGCGGTGCCGCTCAGCCCGAGACCTACGACGGAGCCTTCCATTCGCACGTCCTCGACATTGGCGACACCGTCGACGATCTTCAGGTTGACGGTGAGCGTTTCATAAGGCGTCTTGCCGACACGGAAATCTCCGCCGCCGGAAAGCGGCTTGCGCTCGATGCGTCTGAGCAGTTGCTCGACGTTCAATCCGGCGATTGCACCCTTGCGGCTCGAAAGCGTCGCCGTCCCGTTCAACGCCTTGGCCAATGCATAGACGCTGGCGCCGGAGCTCTCGATCGCAAATGCGAGATTGCCCTTGCCTTCGAGACGGCGAATGCCGAGCAGCTCACCCATGCAGTGCTCGAGCTCGACATTGGAAAATTGCAATTGCGCTTTCAAGTCGGCGCCCGCCGCCGACTTGGCAATTCCCAGCGTTCCTTTGACCACGCCGCCGAACGCCTCGGACTCCCCGATTGCCACGGTGAAATGGCCGCCGCGCAGGGTAGCCGCCACGGCGGTTCGCCCGAGCTTCGCGTTCGCGATCGTGACGCGAGCGGCCGAGAGCCTCAGATCGACGTCCATGCCGTCGAAACCATTGAGTGCGATCGGATTGCCGTCCCATCCGCGCTCGCCGCGCTCGCCGCCGCTCAGCAACCGGACGGTGGAAACGTAGGGCGTGAGATCGAGAGCTTCGGTGGCAAGCGTGCCTTGCAATGTCTGGCGTCCATCGAAGGCCAGCACGCCCTCACCGACGTTGCCGTCCAGCTCGACATGTGCGCGGGAGAACCCGATGGTCCCGGCGACCACGTTGGTTTGTGCCTTGAGCGCGAAGCGGCCGAGCCCGCCGCCCGACGGCGGCTGCTGGCCGGCCCAGCGCAGTGCTTCCCGCAGGGATACGGCATCGGCCGCAAGGGTGCCCTCCATCTTAAGAGTAGGCCGGTGGCTGACATAGCCGTCGAACGCGAACTTTAACGGCGCAGCGGCGAGGCGGACCTTGAAGCCCGATCGATCGCCCTGCAGCGCGGCGGCGAAATCCGTGAAGCTGATGCTGGCAGCGACCTGCTCATGACGCCAGGTAAACCCACCTGTTCCGGCAAAGCTGCGCGAGATGGATGGCCAGGCGAGCGCGAATTCCACGTTTGAAAGCGTCTCGACGGTCTTGTTCGCCTGATCGCGCAGGACGATGGTGCCGTCCTCGATGCGGATCTCGGAGAACGATGCCGGGCGGCCGGACGCACGCTGCAGGTTACGGGCGAGGGCTTCGATGTGGCCCGACCAATTCGAGCTGCGATCGGGGTTGAACACGATGGCGACGGTCGGCCGCACCAGCGTGACATCGGCAATTTCGATCCGCCCGGTCAGAAATGGAAGAATTGCAGGCGCGCGACCACGTGCTCGGCGGTCAGTGCCGGCGCCCCGGTGCGGTTGTCGCCGAGGCTCACTTCATCGAAGCTCACTCGCCCGGTCGGAAACAGAGACACCGACGCGCCGCCGCGAAGCACCGGATCAAGCCCGGTGACCGCGCGGATTTCGGCCTTGACCGCCTCCCGCACGGTCTCCGCCGGCATCAGGAACGGGAGGATCAAGACGGTGCCGAATCCGGCCACAAGCACAGCAATGACGGCAAGTCCGAGACGTTTGATGCCAACGGGCGTCACAACACGTTTTTCTCGAGTTTTTGCCGATTTGACGGCGGATGTTCGGAGGAAAATGCGGGTACGCAGCTCGCTCCCCCGGGGGGGACCTTGTGCAAGTGCTCTGTGACGCTTTCGTGGCCACCCCTCGCCGGGAATCCTCGCAATTCCAGCGTTTTTCTTCGCGGCGCGACGGCCGGCCGCGCAAAGCAGGGTTTTATCGATTGGCCAACGGATGCGTCGGGGATGCGGCGTCAGCTTTCACCAGCTGCGGAGCGGCCGCCAGCGACGACACCCGATCCATTTGATTCTCGGCCCAGCGGTATTCGATGGCCACGTTCTCGCTCTCGACATAGCCGGCCTCCTTCAGTCCCTGGCGAAATCCGCGCAGCAGCCGCTCCGTGAACCCGTCAAGCGATTGGGTATTGAGAAACCCGATCACCGGCATTGCCGGCTGCTGTGCGCGTGCCGCGAGCGGCCACGCGAGCGCCGTGCCGCCGAGAACTCGCCTCATAGCTTTAGTCCTCAGGTCGAGGACCACACCCTAGCATATCGTCGGGCGAGAGCACTGTTGTGCATCCACAGCAGCGTGCTCGAACTCGCCAGACTTCGAGTGTCGCGATCTCGAAGCCGAGCGCTTGGGCCGTGGCCTAAACCTCGGCCGGCGGAGCTTCTATCGCAACACGGCTTATTGTGTGATTGAACACGTCTGGATGTTCCCAGTTTCTGCAGACCACTTTCCGCTGAGGCATTGGAGCGAGCGATCCACTCTCGTCCCTGGGATGCACAAGATCGCTCCTTCGGAAAACGTCCGACTATCATAAACGCAGATCCCAGTGGGAGGCGGATAGTGTCACCCATATCGACAGCCACGGAGCCGCGCCCATGACTTCCCGACGCGCCGCCTGCAGTTGCGGACAGCTTCACCTTACGATTGAGGGCGAACCATCGCGCATCTCCATGTGCCACTGCCTGGAGTGCCAGCGCCGCACGGGCGCCGTGATCAGCAACCAGGCGCGCTTCCGCCGCGAGCAGGTCACCTTCACCGGTAAGGCTACGGCCTGGGTGCGGGCAGCCGAAAGCGGAAACGTGCTGACATTTCATTTCTGTCCGACATGCGGCTCCACCGTCTATTGGGAGAGCGAAGGCTTTCCTGGATACGTCGCCGTTGCCATCGGCAATTTCGCCGATCCGAATTTCCCCGCGCCGACCATTGCGGTGTGGGAGGAGTCACGCCACCCCTGGATCTCTTTGCCGCCCGACACGCCGCCCAAGCGCGTAGCGAAGCAGGGGTGATAAAACAACCGGCGGTCTTCTGCCGGGTGTCGCGGCACGAGCTGCAAATTATTCGATCACCTCGTCGGCGCGCGCGGAAAGCCCGGGCGGCACGGTAAGGCCGAGGGCCGTGGCCGTCTTGAGGTTGATCACGAACTCGAATTTGGTGGCCTGATCGACCGGCAGGTCGGCGGGCTTCTCGCCCTTGAGAATCCGTCCGACCTGGAGTTCAGCCCGGCGATACGCGTCTGGAATGTCGTTGCCATAGCTCATGAGCCCGCCTTCTTCGACGAATTCACGGTTGGCGTACATGTCGGGGATGGCGTCACGCGCCGCCAGCGCGACAATCTGCTGGCGCCGGCCCGAAAAGAATGGATCGCCACCGAGAAGGAGCGCATCGGCGCGCCGTTGCCGTAAGGTGGCGAAAGCCGCGTTGATCTCGCTGGGGGTACTGGCATTGAGCACAAGCATTTGCAGGCCGAGCGTCCGCGCCGCCTCCTGCGCGTCACTTATCGTGCGCGCGGACTCTGGAAGTTTCGGATTCGCCAAAAGGGCGATGACCGCAACATTGGGAAGCAGCTCGTGCAGTAGCCCGAGCCCCTTGCCGCTGACTAGGGCACCGAACCAGGTGATCCCCGTGATGTTGCCCCCGGTCGGTTGAGGCTGGCGACGTAGCCCATCTGAACCGGGTCGCCGGCGGTTGTGAACACGATTGGAATCGTCGTCGTCGCCGCCCTGGCAGCCAAAATCGAACTACCGCCTCCGGTCGCGGCGATCACCGCCACCTTGCGGGCGACCAAATCGGCCGCGAGGGCCGGCAATCGACCGTAATGGTTTTCGGCAAACCGATATTCGATCGCAACGTTGCGGCCGTCGACGTAACCGGCTTCACTCAACCCGCGGTGGAACCTTCCACGACGGTGGGCCGATCATTTCGTCCTACGCTGGTCAGGAACCCGATCACCGGCAGCACGGGCTGTTGCGCGCGTGCGGCGAGTGACCACGTCGTTGCCGCGCTACCGAGAAGGCTAATGAACGCACGCCGCCGCATATCCGCACCCAAACTCAGGAGCCACCATTGTATCGGCTCAAACGGGGACGTTGATAGGGCTCAAACCGAGCATCGAAACCACTGCCGCAGTAGTAGCACGCCGATGTGCCGCTTCCGGCCGGGCTGCTGAGCGCCGGCGGCGACCGGCCACATGGCAGCCGCGCCGCCGAGCAGCGTGATGAACTCGCGCCGTTTCATTCGATCACCTCAATTTGCAGGTCTATGGTCATAAATGACCAGAAAATTGTTGCCAAGTAACCACCCAGGTAACGCTAGGCCCGGGTGGCCCCGAATATCGCACGACGAGACATTTGTGGGCCACGAGCTGGAGCACGAGCACTTCGCGATTCACCGGGTGATCATCGACCACCAGGACTCGTGGGCCCCTCGCCCGGCACGGAGGCGAGGTGCGCCGGTGATCTGGCAACAGGCCTCACTTGCGTCCTGAGTGGCAAGTCGGACGGCGCCGCATAAAGGTTCAACGTCACAGTGAAGGTAGAGCCGCCGCCGGGCGTTCTCTCGACGGCGACTTCGCCGCCCATGGCCCACGCCAGCCGCCGGACTATGGCTTTCCGTCCTCTCCGGTGGCATCACGGGCCCAAGAAAAGGAACTAGGCGGGCAGGAGAAAGGCGGGGAGTACGCCACCGGAGAGCGCGACGCGTACCCAACTTCGCATCGATGAACCATTGCCGCGCCATTGCCCCAACGTGTCAGCGCACGGTCAAGGCACCTGCGCGTAGGCTCGGTAACAGCGGTGGGCTGCCGACAACCACGCGGCGCTCAAGTTGGCGATCGCCGACCTCGCCGGTTGTGTGCGTGTAACCGTCCGCAAGAAGCACGATCGCCAAGCGCATGGCTGCACGGTTGAAGAGGGCCGGAAAGGTCGGCCCGGTGCTTCTCTCCAGGCGGAAAGCTGACCCACTAAGCTATATGCTGCGAACGGGCTGGAGGCCAACGCCCGTTGAATTGAAAGAACCGGACGGCGGGCGCGCCCCTTTTGCCAAATGGACCGCCTTTCCGTCCTCTCCGGTGGCATCACGGGCCCAAGAAAAGAACTAGGCGGGCATGGGAGCCCCGCCGAGATCGCCACGGAAAGCGGCGAAGATAGCGCACGGTTGCACGATTGAAGGGGGCCGGAAAAGTCGGCCCGGTGCTTCTCTCCAGACGGAAAGCTGACCCACTAAGCTATAGAGATGGCGTCGGCGATGGTGGGGTTGGCGATCGCTTCGTGCCGCACAGTGAGAGCGCCCCGACCAGCCGTGTCGAAAACGACTGGCCGGGACTTGCCACGAAGCACCGGCTGCGGCGCTCCATGACCGAAACAACTCCTAGCAAAAAACGAGACGCTTGCCCGCCCGTTCGGTGCATTTTCACCATCACGACGGCGGCATCCGGCAGTCCCGCATAATCATCGCTCGGGATGAAATAGACGGCCGCCGCTCGGCACCCATCGGGCGGCCTTTGCTTAGGGCAGGAGCCCCGGCGGCCCAACCCAGCAGGGATGAGATCATCCGGGCTCCTCTCTGAAACGACCGAAGATATCTTGCGCCACGGTCGCTCAGGGGAGGAAGGTTTGCCTACAGCCCCAAAAACAAAGGCCCCCACGCACGCGCGGGGGCCAAGTTTGGGATGAACCAAAGTCAGACCAGCAACCTTGCCTCTTGCGCCACGTCAGAGTCAATGCAGCCATCGGCCACTTTGGCAAAAGAAAAAGGCCCCGGAGCAGAAGGAGGATGCGCGTTCTCTGTCCCCCGGGGCCCTTACAGCCGCGCTCTAGGATCGGAGACTGAGCGCGGGCTGCCCGAACAATAATGCGCGTGCGTTAATCAAAGTTGCATTGGACTGCTGCTCGGCGCCACGGGCGGCTTTTTGCTTAAGCAGGAGCCCCGGAAAAGCGCCCGTTCGATAAGGTAGCCTGTCGGCCCGCCCTGCAGGGTTTTATCGATTGGCCAACGGATGCGTCGGGGATGCGGCGTCAGCTTTCACCAGCAGCGGACAAACCGCCGCCCGAGTCCTATTCTGTTAAGCCAAAACCGGAAATTCCATGGGTCTCCCGGTGCATTGCGAAGTACGTCACAGACCCCCTGACCGCGATACGCCATTTTGGGTAGGACGCAGCGCGGTCCTCGAACCGGGGAGGCGTACGATGTTCAATTGCTTAAGCCGGCGCGAGTTCATCACGCTGCTCGGCGGCGCAACGGCTGCTTGGCCGCGCGCCGCGCGTGCGCAGCAAGCGCCGGGCCGTCCGCTCATCGGCGTGCTGTCGCCGCTGTCACCGGCCGCGGCGACGCGTAACATCGAGGCATTGCGGGCGGGGCTGCGCGACCTTGGATACATCGAGGATCGCAACGTCACGCTGACGCTTCGGTTTGCCGAGGGGGTGCCAGCACGCTGCCCGAACTCGCCGCCGAGTTGGTCGCGCTCAAGCCTGACGTGATTCTCGCCGGATCGATCGGAGGCATCCTGGCCGCGCGCAACGCTACGCGGACAATTCCACTCATCATGATGGTGATATCCGAAGACCCGGTCGCATTGGGCCTTGTCAGCAGCATTGCGCGGCCCGGCGGCAATATCACGGGGGTCTGGATGTTCGGGGATGACTTGCTGGTCGGCAAACGGCTCGAATTCCTCAGACTGGCCGGCGCTCGATGTGCTTCCGGCCGAGCCCTACCGCTACGCCGAATGGAAGAAGTGCCTGGTCGCGCCCGACTATCACGTCGAGATCGACAAGCACTACTACTCGGTCCCGTCACGGTTGATCCGCCAGACCGTCGAGGGCCGAACGCTGACGCCGATATTCCCGCCGGCTGCGTTCAAGGCGAGCGCCGCACCCTTCATGCGGTGGGGGAAGAAGAAGGATATGTTGGCCATGCTGGAGGCGAAATTGCCGCCGCCAAGCCCAGCAGTCGCCGCTACGGTCAGAAAAGGGAAGCGCCAAGTGAAAGAGAGCCTGCATGCGGAGGGGTAGACCAGCAGCGCCAGGGCATTGACATGAGTCCCGTCGTTCGGGACGCCGACTTGGCTATTCGACTTTCTCTATCAAGAGCGTACCACTTTTTGTTGAGATCGGCCGCCGTTCGCTGCGCGTTTTCAAGAGCAACCTGAACGCGCGTCAGCCTCCGGCTCTACCAGCGCAATCAACGTCAGATCGATTGCCCGGATCAGGTCGCAGAGCCCAGGCTCATAGTCCATAAAGGATGATCCCTTCTCAAATTTCGCCCTCAAGCTTCTTTTTTCTGGACCTTTTTTGAAGCTCGGCGTTGAGCCGATAAATTACCTTGCGCCGCCCATCAAGCGTTGCTTCAAGTTTATGGCACCAGCCGTAAAGAAAATCGAGTTTTTGCTTATCGGTCATGTGTTCCCAGTCTGTATGGTATTGCCGGTGTTGAGCACCAGCAGCCCGCTGTTTAGCCATGGTGAAATCTCCCGTGCAAAGGCCGCCAAGCTAAGGGCGGCCACGCCAACAAGCTCTTTCGGTCCATTTACTCATTCGTTCATTCCGCAGATTTCGGCGTGGAACCGGCCCGGTGCAAAGATTTATTCATGCACTTGCGCGTGGCTGTCGTTTACACGGAGCCAGGTTAGACATGTTTGTTAGGTGTGCCGCAAAGAGACGTGGCGATCAAACAGTAGCGACGACAACACTCGCTGCGGCTTGATCAAATCAGCCAAAGTATAGGCATCCAGAACCGCCAGAAATGCCTGGGTTGCATCTTGTAGAGCGCTTCGGAGCACGCAGGCGCGCTCGATCGGGCAATAACCTCTGCGCTCAAGGCAGCCAATGACACCTAGTTGATTTTCGGTGTCGCGCACCACTTGGCCGATACTGATGTAGCGCGGTTCACGCATCAGCCGGATTCCGCCGTTACGGCCGCGCACTGTTTCGAGATAACCATTTTTACTGAGATCGCTGACGACCTTCATCAAGTGCTGCTTCGAGATTCCAAAACTCTGGGCGATGTCGTTGATCTTCGTTCGCTTGTCGCCGCAAAGCCCAACGTGCATGAGGACGCGCAGCGAGAAATCCGTATTGAGGGTCAGCCGCATTGTCATCTCCGTTTGGCGCTTTCAGCCCTAAGCCATTTCGGATCACCGATAGACTCCCACAAGGGGTGTTTCCGCGCACCTTCGATTATACCGGAACAATTGCCACTACGACAGCCTTGGCGGCTGATTTGGTCCAGCGTCAGGTGGCGGTGATTGTCACAAGCGGCGGAGAGGTTGCAGCGTTTGCGGCCAAGGCCGCCACCTCAACGGTTCCCATCGTCTTTCTGATCGGTGAGGACCCCGTGAGGGTTGGGCCCCAAAGCAAGGAACATTGCGATGCTCGTGAACCAGAATAATTTGGCGAGCCAATCCTACGTGCGAGATGGAGAGGCTGCCGCATTGACCCTTGGGCTCACGCTTCATGTTTTCAACGTGAGCAGCGTCAGCGACATCGAAAAAGCGTTCGCCGCGATTGTTCAACAAAAGGTGGGAGCCGTATTTGTCAGTGCCGACCCATTCTTCACAAGTAATCGCAATCAGATCGTAGAGCTGGCTGCTCGCCATGCTATTATCAATGGCGAGACTTCGCCGTCGCAGGTGGCCTGATGAGCTACGGCGCCAGCATACTGGATGCAAATCGGCAAGCAGATATGCACACTGGTCGCATCCACTGGCGTGACCCAAATGACGACAGAGGTCGGGCCGAAAAGGCTCCAGCTACCCGATCGGTAGTCAAATTAAACAGCATCAAGGTGATTCCCACTTCGGGTAAGCTCGACTTGCGGTGCGCATTTGTAGTAATTTGTCTAAGCTTGGTGCCAAGGCTTTTTTCTACTACTGTAGTCCGTCCTGGACTGATTGCGCAAGTAGTTGCCCCCGAGGTCCTTCACCCTGTGGCGGAACAGAAATCAACAAGAGCGAGACTAATTGACCCATTTGCCGCGGCTTACGTCCGCTCTTGACGTACTGATCGCGAGATTGAGTGAACATGTCGGATCGAGTCAGCATCGCCTCACTTCGCGTCGCTAATGTGCTCTACGAGTTCATCAGCAAAGAGGCTCTGCCTGGCACCGGATTGAGCCCTGAACTTTTTTGGAACGGCGTGGCAGCTATGGTCCGAGATTTCGGACCGCGCAACCGCGAACTGCTCGCCACTCGCGATCTCTTACAAGCGAAAATCGACAATTTTCACAGAGCGAACGCAGGCAAGCCAGTTTCGATTAAGGATTATAGGTCCTTTCTGCATGACATTGGCTATCTAATTCCGGAAGTTCCGGCCTTTGCGATTCGAGTAGGTCAAGTCGACCGCGAGATCGCGGAGGTCGCCGGACCGCAACTGGTGGTTCCCCTATCGAATGCGCGATACGCGTTGAATGCGGCAAACGCCCGGTGGGGAAGTCTTTATGACGCGC
The DNA here is from genome assembly GCA_963820365.1 of uncultured Alphaproteobacteria bacterium. GTDB lineage: Bacteria > Pseudomonadota > Alphaproteobacteria > Rhizobiales > Xanthobacteraceae > VAZQ01. The sequence continues at coordinate 120,762 of CAWFZR010000024.1, forward strand.
TGTATGGGACCGATGCCATCCCAGAGGACGAAGGTGCGGCACGCGGCAGCTCCTACAACAAAATTCGCGGCGAGCAAGTCATTGCGCGCGGCCGTGAGCTGCTCGATGAGGCGGTGCCGCTTGCTAATGGCAGCCACAAGGATGTGCTTCGCTATTCCATTTCCGACGGAAAGGCCGTGGCTGCATTGAGCAATGGGTCACGCGCTGCACTGAAGCAGCCGGACGCATTTGTCGGATTTCAAGGCAGTGCCGAGTTCACCTACAGCGATACTGCTGCGGCACCACAATTTGCATCTTGAGATCAAAATCGACCCAACCCATCCGATCGGGCGTGACGACCCAGCCCATGTCGCCGATGTGATGCTCGAAGCGGCGGTAACCACCATCGTCGATCTGGAAGACAGTGTCGCTGTCGTCGATGCGGAAGATAAGACCGCCATCTACCGGAACTGGCTTGGCTTGATGCAGGGCACGCTTGAGGCCGAGTTCGAGAAAGCTGACCGTTTCGTCCGCCGGACACTCAACCCAGACCGATCGTATACGTCACCGCGCGGAGGCGAAGTTCGCTTGCCTGGACGCAGTCTTCTGCTCGTACGCCATGTCTCGCATCACATGCACACTGATGCCGTCCTCGACGAAGCAGGAGATGCAATCCCGGAGACGCTGCTTGACGCTGCAATCACGGCAATGATTGCGCTTCACGATTTGCGTGGTCATGGCAATATCCGAAACAGCCGCGCGGGATCAATTTACGCGGTGAAGCCCAAGTTGCACGGTCCTGACGAGGTCAGGTTCGCTGTGGAGATTTTCGCTGGAGTTCGAGGACTTGCTGTCACTCGAGCGAAATACCATCAAAATGGGCATCATGGACGAGGAGCGGCGCACCAGCGCCAATCTCAAGAATTGCATCTGGGCCGCTGCCGACCGGATCGCGTTTATCAATACCGGTTTTCTCGATCGCACGGGGGACGAAATGCACACGTCCATGGAAGCCGGCCCGGTGATCCGCAAGGCAGAGATGAAGAATTGCAGCTGGTTCAAAGCCTATGAGGATCGCAACGTCGACATTGGCCTCGCTTGCGGGCTTCAGGGCAGGGCGCAAATCGGAAAAGGGATGTGGGCGGCGCCGGACAAAATGGCGGATATGCTCCAGCAAAAGATCAGCCATCCTAGGGAAGGTGCGAGCGCAGCTTGGGTGCCATCGCCCACGGCGGCGACCTTGCATGCGCTTCACTATCATCAAGTCGATGTCGCCGCGCGTCAGCGCGAAATCGCTGGGCGTACTCCCGCAAAGCTCGATGACCTTCTCACCGTTCCCGTCTCGACTTCGAACTGGCCCCCTGCAGCCGTACAGGAGGAGCTCGAAAACAACGTGCAAGGGATCCTTGGCTATGTTGTTCGCTGGGTGGATCAGGGGATCGGCTGCTCGAAAGTGCCGGATATCCACGATGTCGGACTGATGGAAGATCGCGCAACTTTACGCATTTCCAGCCAGCACATTGCAAACTGGCTGCACCACGGCATTCTCACGTCCCATCAGGTCATGCAGTCTCTCACGCGCATGGCGGCAGTCGTGGATCGCCAGAATGCAAATGATCCGAAATACCGGCCGATGGCACCTTCCTTTGACGGACCGGCATTCAACGCAGCCTGCGATCTCATTTTTAAGGGGCGACAACAGCCGAATGGTTACACCGAGTGGATTCTGCACCAGCGCCGGCGTGAGGCAAAAGCAGCGGGTGCTTCGACGCCGCTACGGTCCGCTCGCTGATCCGAGGAGCCTCGATCATGAGCGAAGAAGACGATCCGCTGGCGCTTGACGGAAACTGGCACCGTCTCTGCATCTCTGGTGACGCTAGTGCAATGGAGCAATGGGGGCCCAATCTGAAAGTCAGCATCGCCGCAGTTACACAACAAGGGGCGACGCTCGCACACCACGAGGTTGGGGCACTGATCGATACGGGATCTAAGTCATCTTGTATCTCGCCACGCCTGGCACCGAAGATGGAAGGGGGCCTACGGGGAGTCCGCAGCTTGTCGCACATTTATAGCCCCCTTGAAGGTCCGCCGACGATCCGAGGCTTAGTTCGGTTCAAGAATGGGGTTGAGTTCATCCGTGACTTTTCCGTGCTCGATCAGCTTGCGCCCTATGACGTTCTGATTGGTCGCGACATTCTTAGAGAGTGCCGCATGTACATCGATATAGGTAGGGGTCACTTTCGTCTGTACTTCGCAAATCGAACGCCGCGCTGATGGCCGGCAGACGACAGGGCCATGCCCCACGCCGCTTTCCGCCGCCCTGGTCCGTCGAGGAGCAAAAGGCGTGCTTCGTTGTTCGCGACCACAAGGGACAGAAGCTCGCCTACGTCTACCTCGAGGACGAGCCCGGCCGGCGATCGGCGGCAAAGCTTGTGGGGCTTATCTCGTCGTACTCGGGCTATCGATCATCTGCTTCTGGCGTTGGGTGACCGGAGGGCGTGGCAATGTACTCAGCATCGGTGCCGTCGTGATCGCCAGCACCCGGCCGCCGCCCAAGCGGCTTCTTGGTCTCGGCCAACCATAGCCCCGACCAGTCCTGATACGCGCGGATTCGAAAGCCCTTATAGAGTTCCATTCGGTCCATTTCTGTTTTCCGTCAGTTGCCTAGCGTTTTTGCCAATCCCGCAACTCCGCGCGACTATAATGACGCAATGGCCAGCCAGAATGCACCCGCTAACGCCAAGCGACTTCTCAAGGCTCTAATCGATAGGGGGAATCCCGTTGCACCTGAGGGTAGGATTAGTCAGGTAGCGGCGGACACGGGATTAAAAGAGGGCGAAATCCGTCCCGCGATTGAGTACGCTAAGGCGCAGGGGTGGCTCGAGGACGCCAAAGTCGGCCATACCAGGGGCTGGCTTTCGATCACGCCTAGCGGTAAAGCCGCTGCGAAATCGTAGTGAGGTCGTCGATCGGCCGCCAAGCTGCTGACGAAAGAGCGACTCGAGTAGACGCTCCTTGCTGCGATGCACTTGGTCCGCTAATGGCACTAAGCAGGACAGGGCTCATGCGGCCGTTTGTCTGCAGCTGGCGAAAGCTGACACTACATCTCCACCTCTCCGGCGCTCATCGGCTTCCTTAATGCCGGCGCCGCCACCACCTTGAAGCGGGAGATCGATGCGTTTCGCGACGGCCTACGCACCCTCGGCCAAATCGAGGGGCGCGATCTTCGCTTTGAGTATCGGTTCGCGGATGGCCATCTCGACCGGCTGAGCGCGCGGTCGCCGGCAGAGGCCGCCTCCGACCTTGCTGCGTCTCGCCAGGGACTTGGGCAGGCCGGCTATTTCGAAGGCAAGGCGGGACGGCAAGGCGGCCTCTTTTTATTTGCTGATCAGCCAGGGGTGTCGGGGAATGGGCTAGCCGCTCGACGAAAGTAGCGAATTGAACGCCCGATTTGCTCCGCCTATCCTGCGCTTATTCGGGATTCCGTACGCGATCCCATCCACCGCCCGTTCTTACCAAGCGCTCACCTTTTACCCAGCGCTCGCCTATGGGCTCAATAGTGATGGAATCGACGGGGCCAATTTTAGGATTATCGGCGTCGGCAACCGCGGCCTTTCTGGCATCGTCTATCGTACCAAAGTCGCCTGTGGGCGCAGCGAGCAAAACCGGCATAACGCCCGGGGCGGACGGTTTGGCAAAATAGCTGATCCTAAATTTCACGCCCGCAAGATAAAGCGGCAACCGCCGATCAGCAACGGCAAGGCAAGCGCGTATGTCTAATTTCGAGGATGAGCCGGGGCGGCGCTATTGAATCGTTTTTGGCGCTTTAATTATCGTGCTCGAGCTATCGATCATCTGCTTTATGAGAGCAATGGCGGCTTCTGGCGTTGGGTGACCGAAGGGCGTGGCAATGTACTCAGCATCAGTGTCAAACGGCTTCTTGGCTTCGGCCAACCATCGCCCCGAACAGTCCTCGTACGCGCGGATTCGGAAGCCCTTATAGAGTTCAAGTCGTTCCATTTCTGTTCAATGGCGAGTAATCTTGCCCGTGGTGCCGATCGTGATCTTGGCTGCCTCGTTTTTCCGATCCACCACCACAATCGTCATGGGTAATCTGAACCCCGCACCCTCTGTGTGCTCGGCCAGCACTTGGGCATCACTCTTCCCGTCCATGCGGAGAGCGATGACGCTCCCGTTGGGGCTGATCGCGCACGCGACGAACGGGACGACCATCCCGCTTTCCTCGCACTGCTTAAACACATCTCCGAAATATAGGCCTAGGACGACTTCCAGCGGAACTTCGGCGAGGTTGTCGTCGGGGTAAGTCATTGCCGTTCACCTTCTCTTTTGATGGCCCAGCAGCCAAGCGGTACGACGCCGGTCACGCAACAGTTTCAGGCTTAGCGCTCTCGGCACACGCCGAGCGGGCGGAAGCTCGCGTACATTTATTTCTCAAGCTACTTTCCAGCGATGAGGCGCGGGCGCATTGCTGCGAATATCGCGAAGTTGCCGGAGCTTTTGCGGAAGCCGTAATCAGATCAGTCGAATTCATAATTCAGTGGGGGTGCGTGTGGATATGTTGGGTCAGCCGCCTTCCTCAGCGCAGCTTCGTCTACCTTGTTTCCGTTTATGTCCTCGATCCAAACCTCCCACCCGTGGCCCCGCCATTGATCCGCTTTGAAAATGGCGTACTTGGGATCGTCCGAAATTACTTCGGTGGTCTGTTTAGCGCCCTTAGCTTTGATTTTCCAAGTCATATGAGATCACCTTTGGTCCGCCCCCGTTTACGTTTGTCTCTTGCGATTCCTTATCACGCGTTCGAGCTGAGACAGCATGCCATCGAATACGTGACCCGCATCCCCGCTGGCATCTTCGTTCGGCATTTCTCGATACATGCTCAAAAGCGCATCGCGATATTCTTCGAAAGAAAGTACGCCTTTTTTTGTCGAGCGCATTAGCTAGCGCAAGTATAGCCGCGATAATTGCGGTGAGGTTCATCCGTCGCCGGCATACTCAATGCCTCCTTGGCATCGCTGTTTGGCCTGGCGGTGGAATTTCAATACCAGCATTCTTCGCGGCGCGCTCTATGATTTGGCGCATGTTCGCCTGCGCCATCCCTTGCGCCCGATCCGCCGGCGTAGCTTGATCGATTATTGCGGCTGCGCCGCGGAAAAGCTGGTCAAGCTTAGTGGGGTTCAGGATGCTACTGTCCTTCAGCACGCCAATGAGCGATTCAACTAAAATACCATAAGCTTGGGCCATGCTGAGTGCATTAAATGCAACCTGAGCGGCTTTCTCCGCACGTTCATTTGAGTCCATGCTTTTTCCTCCAGCTCACGAAACGTAGCGCAGTGTATCTAATCTGCTGAGGCTTTTCCTCTGCCCGCAAATGCAGCTCGCGTATCTGGGCTCGAAGCCGGCAGCCCGGATTTGTGATGGAGCTGCGCGGGCACACACTGCGCGATCAGCCGCTTTCTTACCAATCTCTCTTTTCCAGGCCGTTTTCCGAACGGTTTGTGGTCATGCCCTGACTATTTGCTGCGGTTGCTCACGTCCGGTGATGGTTCATAGCTGCCAAAGCATCGCGCGGTGTTATGTCCGCAGCTGGCGAAAGCTGACGTTGCGTCTCCTTTTGGAGAGAGGGCGCGTGCGCCCTCTCCCTTATTGCAGCAGCGAGTTCCTCAATGCCGGTTTCGATGCATCGGATCATCGCGCGCCCCCGTGGGAAAGCAAGAACCACGTGGCGCGCTGCGGAGTGTTGTCCCAGTCACCTCTCCGCTGGACTGCCGGTTTTCTCATGCGCAGGACAACCGGGACCTGCTGCGCGGTCCAGGAAGCTACCGCGCCACTACTCCCTTTGAGACGCACGAGATCAAACACTTTGCAGCGCCTTGAATGGTTTCGGGTTCGCCCGCCGCGCCTTGCGTAGCGCCTCGGTGCGTGAGCACTCCGGATCAGCGGTCCAGATATCGTCGGCCGCCGCATCGAAGGTGGCGCGCGCATCGGCGGCCAGCTTCGCGAAGGCGTCGCACTTGCGCAGCGCAGCGTAGCGTAGCCGTGGGCCTTGGTTAAGCTCTCCTCCCGCGCCACGGCAAGAAAGGCCAAGAGCTCGTCCAGATGGCCGCGCTGCATTTGTGACTTCCGCTCACAAGTCTATGTGGATTATAACGGCTAATCACAGAGGCTGCGCGGCACTAAATCATGGGCAAGAACGGAGAGCGGTGAATTAGGGAGGGAGGCGTTGCCCGCCTTGAGCCGCTAGGCTCGGGGTGTCGAATCCGCAAAGGAGAGCAACGCCATGACGAGTATTACCACGCCTTCATCGCTCGCGCGCGTGCCAGCTTGAGACGGCTTGGCAAGATGTGGACAGGTCTTTCGAGCGCTTCTGTCTGACGGCCGGGATCGGAGCGATCGAGCAAATGCTATGCGAGGACGCGCAGCAGCAGCCGGCGCGGCGCATAGCGCGGTGGAGGTCGCGTCGGCCACCGCTGGGGCAGGACCCGTGGCAAGATCGGCTTCCACGGCGGCAAGGTTGCCGTACATCGCCCGCGGGTCCGCAGCTACGACGGCCATGAGGTTGCGCTACCGACCTGGACGGCGGCGCAGGCCGAGGACTGGCTTGGTCGCTGGGCCATGAACCTGATGCTGATCAACGTGTCGACGCGCAAGCTCAGGCGTGCTGTGCGGCTTCCTGAGGGTGATTTGCCAGCTTTTGTCGGGGACGGCACCTCGAAGTGGGCGGCCTCGCGCCGGTTCGTAGCATTGTAGGCCGAACGGCTGGCCGAGTGGATGGCGTCTGACCTGTCCAAGCTGGACCTCCTGGTCATCCAGATCGACGGGCTGCATATCGGCAACGACCTGGTGCTCGTCGCAGCCTGGGTATCGATGGAAGCGGTCACAAGCATCCGCTCGGCTTGATCGAAGGGGAACCGAGAACGCCGCTGTCGTGCAGGCGCTGATCGACAACCTGATCGAGCGCGGGCTCGACCCGAAGGTCTGCCGGCTGTTCATCATCGACGGCGCCAAGGCGTTGAGTAAAGTCATCCGTCGGACCTTCGGCGCCCACACGCCGATCCAGCGCTGCCAGATTATAAAGCCCGCAACGTGATCGAGCGGCTGCCGAAGCCGCTGCATGCAACGGTGCGCCGGGTGCTCCGGCACGCCTGGGAGATCGACGATGCCGATAAAGCCGAGCGGCTGTTGCGCAATCTCGCCCGCAGGCTCGACCAGGAGGCGCCTGGTGTCGCTGCCAGCATTCTCGAAGGGCTCGATGAGATGCTGACAGTCAATCGCCTTGGGCTCCCGACGCAGCTCCGGCGCTCGCTCGCCTGCACCAACTCGATCGAGAACATGATGGGAACCGTGCGCCGCGTCTGTCGCAACGTGAAGCGCTGGCGAAATGCCGCGATGGCGCTGCGCTGGACGGCCGCCGGTATGATGGAGGCAGCAAAGGGCTTCCGTCGTTTGAAAGCCTACAAGCAGCTTCCGACCCTCAGGGCTGCGCTTGTCGCCTTGCGGCCAAGCACGTCGTCACGAAGAAGATTGAACCGCAAGCTGATGCCGCATAGCATATAGGCAACCATGGACATCAAACGCAACGGCTCGCAGCCGTCCGGCAAGGGCCCGGCGGACTGGTTCACCGGCGTGGTCCGCGTCGACCCGCTGTTCCAGGCGCCCGCTCCGGCACGTGTCAGCGGCGCAAGCGTCACCTTCGAGCCCGGCGCGCGCACCGCCTGGCACACCCATCCGCTCGGCCAGACGTTGATCGTGACGGCGGGCTGCGGCTGGGTGCAGCGCGACGGCGGGCCGATCGAAGAGATCCAGCCGGGCGACGTGGTGTGGTTTGCACCGGGCGAGAAACACTGGCACGGAGCCTCGCCGACGACGGCCATGACCCACATCGCCATCGCCGAGGCTCTCGACGGCAAGGTTGTCGACTGGATGGAAAAGGTCAGCGACGCGCAATACGGCAAGTCGGCCGGCTTTTCGCGGTGACAGTCACTCCAACTCCATCATTTCTCGGAGCCATAAGCATCTGAAACAGCTAGAAAGTTGATGGAGCCTGAAATCCGAATACCGTCAGATATACCGTCAGAAACCTACGATGTTGAAAACGCCCACGTTATTTTGCGAACGGCGGCGCATGCATCCTTCCGACTCTATCGCCGGCCGGCGTGAACGATCGGTGAGGGCCCGCAAGCCATGTTCGTTATAGCGGTCAAAGATCTTATAACCGGTCTTGCGGGATATACCGAAATCCCGACACACCTCGGTCATTGGCTCTCCGTCTAAGAGGCGGGCGACAAAGCAAAGGCGCTCTTCCATTACCGAACTCTCCTTCCACGGCATCCACACCTCCCGCTTCTCAAAAAGCGAAAAGTGTAACCCATGTGTCCGGTACGAAGTGTCACTATGTCTCAGGCCGGGCCAATATTTACGGGCAAACCAACACACGATTAAGTAGCGCCATGCAGAATAAAATAGTCTGCATGGCACCTGCATGGCGAAGGTGCATTTCGACGTTCGCATCTACGGAGAGTTGCCAAAGCGAATGCGTGCTTCAAGCTGCGACGTGGTTTGTTCTCGCAGGCGAATGGAGGCAAGCGCTAGTCTAGTTTCTGTCGCGAAATGCCAGATAGCACGTAAGAATCGTGGTTTCTGCACATATCTTGTCGTCGATTTTTGTTGACTTAACGTGTGTCTTGTATCACACGTCATGTATGAAACAAACGAAATCCGAATCACCCGCTGAGATCGTGCGTTGGCTGCAAAGTGAAGCGGCAAGCCTTTGGCCTGCCATTCTGGGCTCGCTCAGTTTGCGACGCAGTCCTTGTGTGCGCAAGAACTGCCTGGCGTGTTTGTCTGGCGAACAGCATCAGAGTTACGTTCTGTACAGTCGGCTGAACGGACGTCGTTTTTCGGTCTACGTTCCGGAGGAGCTTGTTCCCGAGCTGCGTCGCTGTGTGGAGAATGGGCGCGCCCTGCAAGAGCTGCTGCAGGAAGCCGCTCCGCGCTACGTCAAGGCACTGAAGCGCGAGCGAGCGAACACGTCGAAGAGCAAGAAGAGCTGAGAAGTGTCGAGAGAGGTGGCGCGACAGATCAGCTTTGCCGATTTTGAATTGGTTCGGCAGGGCATGCGCCTGGAACCGCTGCTGCAGGGCATTGCCGATTTCCTTGACGACCAGAAGGAGATGATCGAGCGGGTCCGCAGCGATCTGATGCGAGGCCTGAAGAAGCCGGGGGGCGGTCGCCGTGGCTTGACGCCGCAACAGATCCTGCGCGCGCTGGTTCTCATGCGCGTCAAGAACTGGGACTATCGCGAGCTGCGCGAACGGATCGCCGACGGATTGATGCTGCGTCAGTTCACTGACTTCTACTGCGCGCGGGTGCCCAAACACGACGCGTTTCATCGCGGCTTCATCCGACTGACACCGCAGACGCTCAAAGCCGTCAATGACCTAGTTGTTCAGGCGGCAGTCGATCTTGGATTGGAGGACGGCACCAAGCTACGTGTTGACACCACGGTCGTCCAAACTGACATTCATCATCCGACCGACAACACGTTATTGTGGGATGTGGTGCGCGTCGTCACCCGCTTGGTCGGACGCCTCGGCAAGCTGCTGGAACTGCGACGGATCAAGGGTTTTCGCGATCGCACGCGTTCGGCACGGCGTCGGATGTACGAGATCCAGCGCATGACGACCAGGCAACGCCACGAGGAGCAGACGGGGACATATCGCGAGCTCATCGGCATTGCCGAGGAGATCGTGGAAAGCGCACGAATGGTGCTGGAGAAGACCGGCAAGACGCGCGGCAAGGACATGCTTGCCGACATGGCCATCGAAGAAATCCACAAGGACATCAAGTACTATTGTGATCTGGGAAGCCATGTGATCGATCAGGCGCGCCGCCGCGTGCTCAAAGGAGAGCAAGTTCCCAACGCCGAGAAGATCTATTCGATCTTCGAGCCCCATACCGATCTGATCAAGCGCGGCAAGGTGCGAACCCCCATCGAGTTCGGCCACAAGGTGTTCCTCGCCGAAAGCGCGCAAGGTCTGATCACGCAGTATGAGGTCCTGAAGGGAAATCCTTCTGACGAGGTCCATGTGGCGCCGTCGCTTGATCGCCATCTGGAGGCTTTTGGCCGGGTCCCGGAATTGTACGGCTCGGATCGCGGCTTCTTCAGCGAGCAAAACCTGGCATCGTGCAAGCACGACGGCGTCAAGGTGGTGTGCATTCCGCAGCGTGGCGGCAAGAAAACCGCGGCGCGCGAAGCGTACGAGAAGAGCGCGGACTTCAAGCAAGGCCAGCGCTTTCGCGCCGGCATCGAGGGGCGCATCTCGGTGCTGTTCCGAGGTCGCGGCATGAAGCGCTGTCTCGCCGAGGGAAGAGATCGCTTCGAGTTGTGGGTCGCTGCGGCTGTGCTCGCCAACAACCTGATGCGAATTGCGGCGCTGCTCACGAAGCGATCGTCTCGCAGACGAAAAACCGCTTGATCACACGCCCGCAGCCGTCGCCTCGCGGCGGATCAAGACCGCCGTGGCTCAGCGCGTCTTGACCACAAGCCCGTTCCTCAGCCCCCAACTCAGGGCTGAAAATCGCCCGCACCAAGCTTGTCAATGCCGACGTCTCCTGCCAATTTGTGCCCAATTCACCGAGATAACTTGGATTGCTCCCACTCAATCCAGGCATTTCGCGACAGAAACTAAAGCGGTTCCCGCCCGATTTAAATCGGGGGGATTCCCAAAGACTTATAGATGAGCAAGTCTTTGTGCATTGATTCTCCTTTGCGGGGCTCAGCGATGCCTAAGGCCTATTCTTGTGACCTGCGGGAACGCGTTATCGAAGCCGTGGAGACGGGAGCGTCGCGACGGGAGGCGGCCGAGCGTTTCGAGGTGAGCGTAGCCTCGGCAGTAAAGTGGCTGCAGCGCTGGCGCAAGAGGAGGAGCGCCGCGCCGAAGCCGCGCGGCGGTAGCATTTCTCCGTTGGACGAGTTCGCCACCGAGGTGTTGGCTCTGATTGCCGAACAGCCGGACCTGACTTTGGTAGAGACGGTTGCAGCGTTGCGCAAGCGGCGGATTTGGACCAGCCGCAGTTCGCTCTGGCGGTTTCTCGACCGACACAACATCACCCTTAAAAAAAAGCCTGCAAGCTGCCGAACGGCAGCGAGCAGATGTGGCACGCGCGCGCCGACGTTGGATTCGAGAGCAAGGCATGCTTGATCCTGCCCGGCTGGTGTTTATCGATGAGACCGCGGTCAGTACCAACATGGTGCGGCTCCGGGGACGGGCTGCACGGGGCGTCAGGGTGATCGGCACCGTTCCGCTTGGAGCATGGGAGACGATCACCTTCGTGGCCGCCTTGCGTCACAATAAAATAACCGCGCCAATGGTGCTCGAAGGCGCCATGACCGGAGAGATGTTTCTCGCCTACGTCAAGCAGTGCCTGGTTCCCACCCTCCGGCGCAACGACATCGTCGTGATGGATAACTGCAAAGTCCATATGGGCCTCGCCATTCGGGAGGCGATTGAGAAAGTGCAGGCGACAACTCGCTACTTGCCGAAGTACTCGCCTGACCTCAATCCGATCGAGATGCCTTACAGCAAATTCAAGCAGTTCCTGCGCAAGGTAGCCGCGCGCACTGTTCCCGGACTCACTCGAGCCATTCGCTCGTTCATCCCACAACTCAGCCCTCAAGAATGCACCAACTATTTCAGGCATGCAGGCTATGCTTCAATATGATCGGAATCCGCTTTAGTCTAGTTTCTGTCGCGAAATGCCTGGATTGAGTGGGAGCAATCCAAGTTATCTCGGTGAATTGGGCACAAATTGGCAGGAGACGTCGGCATTGACAAGCTCGGTGCGGGCGATTTTCGCCCTGAGTTGGGGGCTGAGGAACGGGCTTGTGGTCAAGACGCGCTGAGCCGCGGCGGTCTTTGATCCGCCGGGAGGCGACGGCTGCGGGCATGTGATCAAGCGGTTTTTCGTCTGCGAGACGATCGCTTCGTCAGCAGCGCCGCAATTTTCATGAGGTTGTTGGCGAGCACGGCCGCAGCAACCCACAACTCGAAGCGATCTCTTCCCTCGGCGAGGCAGCGCTTCATGCCGCGACCTCGGAACAGGACCGAGATGCGGCCCTCGATGCCGGCGCGAAAGCGCTGACCTTGCTTGAACTCCGCGCTCTTCTCGTACGCTTCGCGTTCCGGCGTTTTCTTGCCGCCACGCTGCGGAATGCACACCACCTTGACGCCGTCGTGCGTGCACGAGGTCAGGTTTTGCTCACTGAAGAAGCCGCGATCCGAGCCATACAATTCCGGGGCCCGGCCAAAGGCCTGCTTGTGGCGCTGAAGGGAGGGCGCCACGTGGACCTCGTCAGAAGGGTTTCCCTTCAGCACCTCATACTGCGTGATCAGGCCTTGCGCGCTTTCGGCAAGGAACACCTTGTGGCCGAACTCGATGGGGGTTCGCACCTTGCCGCGCTTGATCAGATCGGTATGGGGCTCGAAGATCGAATAGATCTTCTCTGCGTTGGGAACTTGCTCTCCTTCGAGCACGCGGCGGCGCGCCTGATCGATCACACGGCTTCCCAGACCACAATAGTGCTTGATCTCCTTGCGGATTTCTTCGATGGCCATGTCGGCAAGCATATCCTTGCCGCGCGTCTTGCCGGTCTTCTCGAGCACCATTCGTGCGCTTTCCACGATCTCCTCGGCAATGCCGATGAGCTCGCGATACGTCCCCGTCTGCTGCTCGTGGCGTTGCCTTGTCGTCATGCGTTGGATTTCGTACATCCGACGCCGTGCCGAACGCGTGCGATCGCGAAAACCCTTGATACGTCGCAGTTCCAGCGCTTGCCGAGGCGGCCGACCAGGCGCGTGACGACGCGCACCACATCCCACAATAACGTGTTGTCGGTCGGATGATGAATGTCGGTTTGCACGACCGTGGTGTCGACACGCAGCTTCGTGCCGTCCTCCAATCCAAGATCGACTGCCGCTTGAACCACCAGGTCGTTGACGGCTTTGAGCGTATCCGGCGTCAGCCGATTGAAGCCACGATTGAACGCATCGTGCTTGGGCACCCGCTCGCAGTAGAAGTCAGCGAACTGCCGCAGCATCAATCCATCGGCGATCCGTTCGCGCAGCTCGCGATAGTCCCAGTTCTTGACGCGCATGAGAACCAGCGCGCGCAGGATCTGTTGCGGCGTCAATCCACGGCGACCGCTCCCCGGCTTCTTCAGACCTCGCATCAGATCGCGCCGGACCCGCTCGATCATCTCCTGCTGGTCGTCAAGGAAATCGGCAATGCGCCTGCAGCAGCGGCTCCAGGCGCATGCCCTGCCGCATCAATTCCCAATCGGCAAAGCTGATCTGTCGCGCCACCTGCTCTCGACACTGCTAGTCTCAGCTCTTCTTGCTCTTCGACGCCTTCGCCCGCTCGCGCTTCAATGCCTTGACATAGCGCGGAGCGGCTTCCTGCAGCAGCTCTTGCAGGGCGCGCCCATTCTCCAGACAGCGACGCAGCTCGGGAACAAGCTCCTCCGGAACGTAGACCGAAAAACGACGTCCGTTCAGCCGACCGTACAGAACGTAACTCTGATGCTGTTCGCCAGACAAACAGGCCGGGCAGTTCTCGCGCACACAAGGACTGCGTCGCAAACTGAGCGAGCCCAGAATGGCAGGCCAAAGGCTTGCCGCTTCACTTTGCAGCCAGCGCACGATATCGGAGGGTGATTCGGATTTCGTTTGTTTCATACATGACGTGTGATACAAGACACACGTTAAGTCAACAAAAATCGACGACAAGATATGTGCAGAAACCACAATTTTTACGTGCTATCTTGCATTTCGCGACAGAAACTAGTCTAGCTGAACCGCTTTGGCGCGGCGTTCGCCAAGAAATTGCTATTAGCGACTGCTCTCCGGTTTTGCAACTGCCTCTCACGACAGCAGACCAGCATTCCAAGCGCCCGCACCTCTCCACGTGAGAGCACCAACGGTGTTTCCATGAACGGAACGAGCGCGGCCGGTACGCGTTGGCGGCCGATCAAGTCGAACGCGGCCTCCTGCTCCGGTGTCATCACCAACAGCGCCGGGGCACCGTGCCTTGAAGGCACTGTTCGGCGGCGCCGTGAGCAAGGACACGGTGAGCCGGGTTTGGCGCTGGTCGTCCTTGGCGTGCGGATGGTCAGAAGGTGCTGCTCACGGTCAAGGCCATGGGCGGGGAGAGCAGCGACGCCTGGCGCAGCGTCCTCGACTGATCTGATCGACCGCGGGCTTTGCCGCCCCGACCTTCGGGGTCGCTGCCCCCCAACCCGACGATGCCTGTCAGAGACCACATCGCGTTGCAAAACCCCGCCGGCAGCGGCCGTCATCAGGCGGTACCGTTGCACGATAAACATGTATTTGATATTCATGTTGGCTGCGCGGCGCCGGCACCGCCAAAACGGGCCGTGACCGGGGCAGATCGAGGAACGATGGAGCCGAGAAAACCATCCGCCCGAAGTTCGGGGTTCATCCGGGGAATCCCGGTTTTCCCTGGCCCTCCGTTACCGCTGGGAGCAATTCAACGATGACTGCGAATGCATATCAGATCAACAACATTCTCGGCGTGGTGCTGGGAACCTTATTGTTCCTGCAAGCGGTGCATATCGTCGACGGGATCTTCACCCCGGCCAAGGTAGCGAAACCGGGCTCTGAAGTCGCCGTCAAGAAGGAGCAGCCGGGTGAGGCAGCCGCTGGCGCTCGGTTATTCGACAGCCTGCTTGCCAGCGCCTCCGCCGAACGCGGCGCGCAGATCGCCAAGCCGTGTGAGATTTGCCACAACCTCCAGGAAGGCCAAGGCCCCAAGATCGGGCCCCACCTCTACGACATCGTCGATCGCCCGGTCGCTTCGGTAGCGGGCTTCAGCTACACCCCCGCCTTGAAGGCCAAGGGCGGCAAATGGACCTTCGCCGCGCTCAACAAATGGCTGACCGATCCGCGCGCCGACGTTCCCGGCACGTCCATGGCGTTCGCCGGCATGTCGAGCGAGAAGCAGCGCGCCGACGTGATCGCCTTTCTCGATACGCTCTCGAAGAACCCAGTGCCGCTGCCGAAGGCTCAATAAGGCCTGCCTAGAGCTCGGCATCGCTTTCTGGGATTACCTCGGCTCCCGGTTCGCAGTGCCAAACCACCCTCCGGCTCGTCGGCCAGCGAACGAGCATTCCGGGCGTCCCAGTCGGCCTTCACCTTGCGGGCGGCTTATTCTCGATGGCGCGGTGGTAGACGTGCGGCTCGACCACAAGGCAACCGCCGCGGCGGCAATGAGACGAACGATGTCGTAGCCTTCTGCCGCGAACAGCTCCAGCGCATGTCCGAATTTCGCCGCGTACGCTTTGCTGAACCTTTGCGCAGCCTCTCCCGCGGGTGGGGCTGCGAGTATGTAGACCGCCATTGGCGGCTATGAGCATGGGCGGGAGCCGACCAGCATCGACGCGGGCATCTATGGGTTCATCGCCAACATCTACTTCTATAAAATAGATACTCCGCTCAGGCAATTCGTCCTGGCGCAGCCGAATATCGTCAAACATGACGGCAAAGCGGGCGTAATTCGCTAATCGGTCACCGCCGCACAGAGACTCAAGGCCTCTACCTCCAGATTTGACCGAATGGGCTGGCAGGGCAATGCACTTAATCGCAGGCCAAACTGCTCCAACAGCGCGTTCAGTCCGTTCCTGTCGAAATCGCCAACGCTGACGACGAATTTCGGCCGCCCTGGTGTCTGCATGAGCCGCTTTACCTCGGATGCAAGTTTGTTGTTTTGCGACAGTTTCAGATAGTTGTTCTCGATGCCGAGATATTGCGCAGTCGGCTCGGCAAATGGAATGAAATAAGCGGTGGGTTGCCAGGAGGCAATCAGCACCACGCTGTTCACCGGCAGCGGCGGAACTCGTATGTCGACATACCTGACTCCATATCCACCGCGACCCCAATCGGGATAAACGGTCGTCGTGGAAACGATAGTCAATAACACACGCGAGATAGCGACCCGCAGGCGCGTATCGGTGAACAGCCAGATCAATGCGCCCATCGTGACGATGCCAGTCAGCATTTCGAGCGTGACCGCGTAGCGTAAGACGCTGAAGCCGAATTCCCAGGCGAAATACGACACGATCATGAAGATGAAAACGAGACCAAGGCCGCGCGTTTCCGCGAAAGCGCCGTCGCGAAGATGCTTCTGACGCGCATAGCCGGCCGCGAGCGTCAGCAATCCCGCGACTATCGCCGCGTAGGCGATTGCGCCGCGCCAGTCGCGGAATTGCAGCTCCGACACGAGACCGCGATTCGTTTGCGCCCAGAACCAGGGATAGGCGACCGACTGCCAGAAATCGCGCGGCAAGAACTGGCTGTCGCGGAGCGCTACGGGATCGTAGTATGGGGACTGGAAGATATTATTGAAGAGAGGAAATACCGGGCTTCCGAAGTCTCGCCAAAGCGTCAGCAGATGATGCCCGGCCGCCACAAGAAATCCCAGCATTGCGGCAACGCCAAATACCATCAGCCCGCGAGCGGACCTCTGCCGTGCAGCTGCGATGAACGCGATCAGCGCCAATCCGGGAATGAAAACGACTGCCGTATATTTCAGCCCGAATGCAATGCCGAGCCACAGTCCCGGCCATGCCCAATCCGCAGGCTCGCCAGCGCGTTCGGCGACTTTGAGAATGCCGAGAAGAGATGCCAGGACGAAGATTGAATTAATAAGGTCGTTCGTCGTCACTCCGAGCAAAGATACGAACCCGGCTCCCGAGACGCCCACCAACACAGCCACCGCCTGGAGGATCAAGCCTTCCACGCGCCGAAGCGGACGCAGTACATGCGATCAGTCAATTGATTAATTCCCCGAGCGTTTGCTGGTCAATCCCGGCCTTTCCGTCAACTCGGTTGTCGACTTCATCGCTGCCGCGAAGGCAAGGCCGGGAGAGCTCAGCTATGCCTCTGATACGAGGCAATCCACTGGTTCGGTCTGTTCGCCCCGGCAGGCACGCCGGCACCAATCCTGGCGCAGCTGCACCGCGAAACGGTCCACGCGCTTGCGTCTGCCGAGATGCAGAAGCGCATGGCCGCCGACGGAACGGAGACGGTCGGCAACACACCGGCTGAATTCACCGCGCAGATTACTGATTTACCTGGAGTTTTGGCGCGCGGCGGAGCCGCCGCCTGGCGCCGACGCGTGCCACACTGATAGAAAAGCGGATCGCTTCACAAGGAAGGCGAAATGCCCTGCCGCGGCGGTGCGTCCTCGGCGCCGCCCGGCTCCTCCCCGGAGCCAAAGGCCCATGTGACGAAAGAGATGACCAGGACGCGAGCAGGGCGGGGATGAGCAAACCGACCCACGATCACCGCTTCTTGCCGGGCGTGCTCATGGCGCGCCGCCGCCGAAGCGCCTCTCTTCGGCCTTGTGATAGTGCTGCAGCGCAATCATCAATCCCTTCATCGGCCGCAACGGCCCCAGCGTGACAATGAGGATCAAGGGCAGCCAAAGCGACGCGTGGACCCAATAGGGCGGACGATACACTGCCTCCGTCACCAAGGCGGCGCCGACGACGATAAGGCCAGCCAGAAACATGATGAATACGGCCGGGCCGTCGCCGGAATCGGCAAAGCCGTAGTCCAGGTCGCACACCTCGCAGCGCGGCCGCAACGTCAGGAAGCCCGCAAACAGCTTGCCTTTGCCGCAGCGCGGACAGCGGCAGCGTAAGCCAGCGCAAATCGCCCCTGAGAGTGTAGTGATCATGTTCCTGTTTCCCGGGCGCAGTGAAGCACAAAGCGCAGCGGCGTGATGCGCTGCAGACCCGGGATCGTTGCAGACGATGAGTATATGGCGATCCCGGAACTGCAGTGCGCCGCTCCGCGCTGCACCGCGTCCGGGAAACGCAATCGGCTACCCGGGGTGCGGGCCGGCGCCCCCCACATAGATGCAGGCGAATAGGAACAGCCACACGACGTCGACGAAATGCCAATACCAGGCCGCGAATTCAAACCCGAGATGTTGTGTCGGCTTAAACTGTCCGGCCATGGCGCGAAACAGGCAGACGATCAGAAAGATCGAGCCGATGATGACATGGGCCCCATGGAATCCGGTCGCCATGAAGAACGTCGCACCGTAGATATTGCCGGAAAAGTGGAACATCGCGTGAATATATTCCCACGCCTGCACGCAGGTGAAGCTCAGGCCCAGCGCGATAGTCAGCACCAATCCCCACACCAGACCCTTGCGATCGTTTTCAAGAAGCGCGTGATGCGCCCTAGTCACGGTGGTGCCCGAGGTGAGCAAAATGAGTGTGTTCAGCAGCGGCAAATGCCACGGATCGAAAGTCTCGACCCCTTTGGGCGGCCAGACGCCTCCGGTAACGGCGATCCGCGCGACGTCCTGGGCCTGGTCCGGGAACAGCGCGGTGTTGAAATAGGCCCAGAACCAGGCGACGAAGAACATCACCTCGGAGGCGATGAACAGAATCATGCCGTAGCGGTGCGAGATCTGCACGACGCGGGTGTGGTCGCCTTCGACCTCGGCCTCGAAGATCACGTCGCGCCACCAGCCGATCATGGTGTAGGCGATGCCGATCGCGCCGGCGCCGAAGATGACCGGCGCGTAGGCGACGGCATGGTGCATCCACAGGATGAGGCCGACGGCCAAAACGAAGGCCGAGGTCGCGCCGACCGCCGGCCACGGCGACGGATTGACCAGGTGGTAGTCGTGGTGCCGTTTGGCGTGTGCAACATCGGCCATCGTCATTTTCTCCGCGTTGGCGCCGGCGCCGTCTGCGCCGGTTGGTTGCCGTCCTCAGATATGCCCTGGAGCTTGCGCAGCTGCGCTCTCCGCCAACGGCTGGTCCGGTTCGCGCCTCGGATAGAACGTGTAGGAGAGCGTGATGGTGTTGAGACCGTTCTGTTCCGTATCTTGAGCGAGCTTCGGATCGACGTAGAAGACCACGGCCATGTCGCGCGTCTCGCCCGGCTTGAGCGTCTGCTCCGTGAAGCAGAAGCAATTGATCTTCTCGAAATAGATGCCGGCGGTCGGCGGACTGACGTTATAGCCGGCCTGACCGAGGGTGACGCGGGCGGAATTCGTTGCCGACCCTGTAATAGATCGTCACGACCTCGCCGAGCCGAACATCGATGGTGCGGCGTTCCGGCTCGAACGACCACGGCAGTCCGGCGGCCACGTTGGAATCGAACCGCACCGTGATGGTGCGCGGCGAGATCTGATGAGGAGCCGCTTTTGCCACCTGCGTTGTGCCGCCGAAGCCGGTGGTACGGCAAAACCAGGAATACAGCGGCACGGCCGCGAACGACACCCCGATCATCACCGCGACGAAGCCGCCGCACGCAAACGCGACGACAAGATCGCGTCGGCTGGCGCGCTGCCTGCTGCGGTTGCTGGTCGGTTCTGCGGTCATTCGGTTCATGGCGCGGTTGTTACAGCGGGTGGGTCAGCGCACTGGAGCCGAGCTTCACGATCGTTACCAGGAAAATCACGACGACGAAGGCGCCGAGCGCCAGGGATCGCGATGGAGCGCGCGCCGCGCGCGCTGCTGCTGCTGTTCGATGAGCCGGATGCCCGCCTCCCCGCGCTCGCCCGCAAGCGGGGGAGAGCTTTGTGCGGGCTTGTCATCGTTCATCATTGCGCTCACGTGAAATGGCCGATGAGCTCTCGCGAAATCCGATCGACCAGCAGTCCGGCAAACAGCAGGAACAGATAGAGGATCGAAAAGGCGAACATTTGCCTGCTCGCGGCGTGGCCGCGTTCTTCGCCGCGCACGCGCAGCGCCAATATGATCATCGCGGCGCCGAGTGCGACCGCTACGATGCCATAGAGCGCACCGGCATAGCCAAGCAGCCAAGGCGCGACGCCGAGCGGCGCCAACAGCAGCGTGTAAAGCAGAATCTGGCGGCGTGTTTCCTTGGCGCCGGCGACAACCGGTAACATTGGAATGCCCGCACGGGCGTAATCGTCGGCACGGTACAACGACAGCGCCCAGAAATGCGGCGGGGTCCAGAAGAAGATGATGAGGAACAGCAAGATCGGTTCCGGCGCGATGCCGCCGGTCGCTGCTGCCCAGCCGATCACCGGCGGCAGCGCGCCCGCAGCGCCGCCGATGACGATGTTCTGCGGCGTCGAACGCTTCAGCCATATCGTATAGATCACAACGTAAAAGAAGATGGTGAAAGCGAGCAGCGCAGCCGCGACCCAGTTCACCAAGAGACCCAGCGTGGCCACCGAGAACACCGCGAGCGTAAGCCCAAAACCCGCCGCCTCGCCGCGCGTGATGCGGCCGCGCGGAATAGGGCGGGCCGCGGTGCGCGCCATGCGCGCGTCGATGTCGGCGTCGTAGCACATGTTGAGCGTGCCGGCGGCGCCGGCGCCGACCGCGATGCAGAGCAGCGCCGCAAAGCCGATCACCGGATGCAAATGTCCCGGCGCAACAACAAGGCCGACCAGCGCCGTGAACACCACGAGCGACATCACCCGCGGCTTCATCAGCGCGATGTAGTCACCGACGCCCGCGATGCTGGGCTCGACGCGTGCGACCGTGACGCTCATCGGACCAGCGGCAGCGTGTCATATTGGTGGAACGCCGGCGGCGACGGCAGCGTCCACTCCAGCGTGGTCGCGCCAGCGCCCCACGGACTGGCCGCAGCGCGCTCCTTGCGCAGGAAGGCCTGCGCGATGCCGAAGAAGAACACCAGCGCGCCGAAGCCCGAGATATACGCGCCCCACGACGAAATGTAGTTCCAGTCGCTGAAGGCGTCGGGATAATCGGCAATGCGGCGCGGCATGCCGGCGAGCCCGAGGAAGTGCTGCGGGAAGAACACCAGGTTGACGCCGACGAAGGTGAGCCAGAAGTGCAGCTTGCCGATGAACTCGCTGTACATGTAGCCGGTCATCTTCGGGAACCAGTAGTACCAGCCGCCGAATATGGTGAACACGGCGCCGAGCGACAGCACATAATGGAAGTGGGCGACGACGTAATAGGTGTCCTGCACCACGCGGTCGATGCCGGCGTTGGCGAGCACCACGCCGGTGACGCCGCCCAGCGTGAACAGGAAGATGAAGCCGACCGCCCACAGCATCGGCGTCTTGAACTCGACCGAGCCGCCCCACATCGTGGCGATCCAGGAGAAGATCTTCACGCCGGTCGGCACCGCGATCACCATGGTGGCGGCGATGAAGTAGGCTTGCACGCTCGCCGACATGCCGACCGTGTACATGTGGTGCGCCCACACCACGAAACCGATGCCGCCGATCGCGACCATCGCATAGGCCATGCCGAGATAGCCGAACACTGGCTTCTTCGAGAACGTCGCCACGATCTGGCTCACCATGCCGAAGCCGGGCAGGATGAGGATGTAGACCTCCGGGTGGCCGAAGAACCAGAACAGATGCTGGAACAGCAGCGGATCGCCGCCGCCGCGCGGATCGAAGAAGGTGGTGCCGAAATTCCTGTCGGTGAGCAGCATGGTGATGGCGCCGGCGAGCACCGGGATCGCGAGCAGCAGCAGGAACACGGTGACGAGCTGCGACCACACGAACAGCGGCATCTTGTGCAAGGTCATGCCGGGCGCGCGCATGTTGAAGATCGTGGTGATGAAATTGATCGCGCCGAGGATCGATGATGCGCCGGCCAGATGCAGCGAGAGAATCACAAAATCCATCGCCATGCCGGGATGGCCGGAGGTCGACAGCGGCGCATAGATCGTCCATCCGGGTCCGGCGCCGCTGTGCCCCGGTCCGCCCTCGAAGAACATCGACAACAGGAACAGCGTGAATGACGCCGGCAGCAGCCAGAACGAAATATTGTTCATGCGCGGGAACGCCATGTCGGGCGCGCCGATCATCAATGGGATCATCCAGTTGCCGAAGCCGCCGATCATCGCCGGCATGATCATGAAGAAGATCATGATCAGTCCGTGCGCGGTGACGACCACGTCGTAGTAGTGCGTCTCGTGGAAGAACTGCAGGCCGGGAAACATCAGCTCGGCCCGGATCGAGATCGAAAAGGCGGCGCCGATCGCGCCGGCAACCAGCGCGAACACCAGGTACATCGTGCCGATGTCCTTGTGGTTGGTCGAATAGACGTAGCGGCGCCAGCCGTGCGGAAGGGCGTGGCCGTTGTCGTCGCCGTGTGCGGCGTGTGCCATCGTGTCCATTGCCAGTCCCTTCGTTAGCGACCGCCCTGCGCTCCGCACGCGGAGCGAGGGCGGGGGGCGGGTGCTCAGATCATTTCGGCTGCGCGGCAGCCGCGAACATATTCGGCGGGACGCTGTCCGCGCCGGCATACTTCTGCTTCGCCGCGTTTACCCAGGTGTTGAAGTCGCTTTCGCTCACGACCCGCACCGAGATCGGCATGAACGCATGGTTCTTGCCGCACAGTTCGGAGCACTGGCCGTAATAGACGCCTTCGCGCGTGGCCTTGAACCAGGTGTCGTTGAGGCGGCCGGGAACCGCGTCGATCTTGATGCCGAATGATGGCACCGCGAACGCGTGAATGACATCGGCGCCGGTCACCAGCACGTGCACGATCTTGTTCACCGGCACGACCAATTCGTTGTCGACGGTCAGCAGCCGAGGCTGGCCGGGCTTAAGGTCCTTTTCGGCGACGATCAGCGAGTTGAATTCGAAATTGCCGTTGTCGGGGTAGCTATAGCTCCAGTACCACTGCTTGCCGGTTGCCTTCACCGTGAGGTCCGGTTTGGGCACGTCGAGCTGCAGGAACAGCAGCCGGAACGAGGGGACCGCGATCAGCAGCAGGATGATGACCGGGACAACGGTCCACATGACTTCGAGCAGCGTGTTGTGCGTGGTGCGCGAGGGTGTCGGGTTGGCGCGCGCATTGAAGCGTACGATGATGATCAGCAGAAGAATGAGAACGAAGGCGGTGACGGCGGTAATGACCCAAAGCACGAAATTGTGGAAGCTGTTGATGTCTTCCATGACCGGGGAGGCAGCCTCTTGCAGGCCGAGCTGCCACGGCGTCGGCTGGCCAAGGCCGGCGAAGGCTGACCCCGCGCTGGCGAGCAAAATCCCAAAGATTAGCTGTGACAATCCCGGCATCACTCTTGGCTCCGATCTGCCCCGATCACCGCCCGTTTTGGCGGTGCCGGCACCGCGCAGCCAACATGCATACCAAATACATGTTTATCGTGCAACGGTACCGGCCTGATGCCGGCCGCTGCCGACGGCGTTTTTGCACCGCGAATGTGGTCTCTGACAGGCATCGTCGGGTTGGGGGGGGCAGCGATCCGGAAGGTCTGCCTTGATTCCTGGCCGTCGCCTTCGGTTGGGTCCCAAATCCAGGGGCCCGATTTGAGCGATTTTCCTTGCCATCTGGGCGCACTACTCCGTCAGGTGCTCTCGGACGCATGAACATCGTCGGTCTCATGCTGGCGCAGGTGGCGGCTTCGGCAGCTGTTCAGCAATCAGCCGCAAAATCTCCTTGGAACATTTGCCGGGTAATGGCGACCTCGGCCATCTGGAAGGCGACGCTGCGGCCATGGCTGATGACCTTGGTGCCGGTCTTGATCAGTTCTCCTTCAGGCTCGACAGCGACCAGCGTTTGATCGGCTCTGGCGTCGCGTGGCGCCGGCGGCGGCATAGTCGGCATCGAGAATCCCGACTTCGTCCCGGCGCCCGGTTCGACGGCGACATCGGCGCCAAGCGCGACCATCTTCTTGATCGTGTCTCGCGTCGCCGCAGCCTGCGGCTCGCCCGCATCGCTCTCGGCGGCAACCGCAATCCTCATGCTACCTCCCGCCCGCGTCCGCGCAGACAACCTCACGCCCAGTACCGGCCGGCTCGCAGCCGACAACCCGACCAATCGTCGCGCAGTTCTGCGTTCAGGTGAGGAAAATCGCCATCAGGATCAGAATGACGGCGATCACCGCGACGGCGTTCCTCGTCTGCGTCACGAACGAGCGATACATCTGCTCGTGACCCACGTAATCGTTGCCCCTTGCTGTGGCGTATTCGAGCTGACCGTGGTCGTCCATCGCATCCCTCCAGGCGCAATACGCTGCGGATTTAGCGCAATTGCGCGCGTCGGGCAACGAGGCTCTCTACCCGGTAGTGGACCAGAAAATTAAGGAGCCATGATTGGGCCGCTGGCATCGGGACGAATCCCGTCGCACGGCCGAAATCCGCATGCCTTATTCAAACTGGTCCACTACCCTCTACCCGGATCCCCGATCGGCGCAGCGCCATTTTGCCGCCGAGGCCGCGCACATGCTGGCGTTGCGCAGCCGATTGGAATCGGGCCTCAAGGCGATTTCGCCGCACGCCGTCATCCTTCGGCGAAGCGGCTGGACGTCTGCCGAACACGACATTATTCGCGGTCGAGGGCATGAAGGCCGAAACCGCGGTCATCGCCTTCGATCTTGAGGGCATCGCCGTTTCCTCCGGCGCCGCCTGCTCCTCGGGCAAAGTGCGCCCTCCTATGTGCTTGCGGCCATGGAGATTTCCCCTGCGCTCGTGCGCGGCGCGGTGCGCGTGAGCCTGGGTTGGAGCACCGGAGAGGCCGATATCGAACGCTTTCTTGCCGCTCGGATATACTATATAGAGGGCACAGTATCGCCGCCTAAATGCACTGCATTGGCGAACGTTTTCACGGCCGTTCGAATGGTTCAGACGGCCAACATGGGGCGACCGGCAGGGGACAAATCCGAGCCAGAACATCGCCATAACCGACTTAATCCAACCCGCGGTCCTTGAAACCGTGAGCGGAGGGATGAATGCCGGCCGTACAAGAGACCGTCGATCAGGTTCGCCGTATCGACGTTGACCAGTATAAATATGGATTCGAGACGCTGATCGAATCGGAGAAGGCTCCCAAGGGCCTTTCCGAAGACACCATCCGGTTCATCTCGGCCAAAAAGGATGAGCCAGAATGGATGCTGGCCTGGCGGCTCGACGCCTACCGGCGCTGGCTGACAATGCGCGAGCCGAAATGGGCCAAGGTCCAGTACGGCCCGATCGACTACCAGAACATCTACTACTATGCGGCGCCGAAGAAGAAGGATGGGCCGAAGTCCCTGGAAGACATCGACCCCGAAATCCTGCGCACCTACGAGAAGCTCGGTATCCCGCTGCGCGAGCGCGAAGCGCTGCTCGGAATCGAGAAGCCGCAAGGCGAACACAGCGCGGAAGGCGCGGATGGCGAGGGCGGCGGCTACGGGCGCGTGGCCGTCGACGCGGTCTTCGATTCCGTTTCGGTGGCGACCACGTTCAAGGCCGAACTGGCCAAGGCCGGGGTGCTGTTCATGCCGATCTCGGAGGCGCTGCAGAAGCATCCTGACCTGGTGAAGAAATATCTCGGCAGCGTGGTGCCGATCAGCGACAATTTCTTCGCCACGCTGAATTCGGCGGTGTTTTCCGACGGCTCGTTCGTCTACGTGCCGCCGGGCGTGCGCTGCCCGATGGAACTGTCGACCTATTTCCGCATCAATGAGCGCAATACCGGCCAGTTCGAGCGCACGCTGATCATCGCCGACAGGGGCTCCTATGTGAGCTACCTCGAAGGCTGCACCGCGCCGGCGCGCGATGAGAATCAGCTGCACGCGGCGGTAGTCGAGCTGATCGCGCTCGACGACGCCGAAATCAAATATTCGACCATCCAGAACTGGTATCCGGGCGACGCGCAGGGCCGCGGCGGCATCTACAATTTCGTCACCAAGCGCGGCGATTGCCGCGGCAGCAATTCCAAGATCTCTTGGACTCAGCTGGAGACCGGCTCGGCGATCACCTGGAAATATCCGAGCTGCATTCTGCGCGGCGACAATGCGCGCGGCGAGTTTTACTCGATTGCCATCTCCAACGGCTACCAGCAGGTCAATTCCGGCACGAAAATGCTGCATCTAGGCAAGAACACAACGAGCCGCATCATCTCCAAGGGCATCGCCGCGGGTCATTCCAACAACACCTATCGCGGCCTGGTGACCGCGCACCGCCGCGCCACCGGCGCGCGCAACTTCACCAATTGCGATTCGCTTTTGATCGGCGATCAATGCGGCGCGCACACGGTTCCTTATATCGAGGCAAAGAATTCCAAGGCCGTCTTCGAGCACGAGGCCACCACCTCGAAGATCTCCGAAGAAATGCTGTTCTACTGCCGCCAGCGCGGGCTGTCGGCGGAGGAGGCGACCGCGCTCGTGGTCAATGGCTTCATCAAGGACGTGCTGCAGCAATTGCCGATGGAATTTGCCGTCGAGGCGCAGAAGTTGATCTCAGTCTCGTTGGAAGGTTCGGTTGGATGAGCGCGGACGATTTGGATCCGCCCAAGCTTGCGGGACATGGAATGCCATTGCTTGAAATCGAAAATCTGAACGTCGAGATCGACGGCAAGAAAATATTGAAGGGCGTCGACCTCGCGGTGAACGCCGGCGAGGTGGCACGCGATCATGGGCCCGAACGGTTCGGGAAAATCGACGCTCGCCTACGTGTTCGCCGGCAAGGACTGCTATGAGCCGATGGCGGGCGAGATTGCGGTGCTCGATTGCCGGGCGTCGTTTGCCATGGACAACACGCGCGCCGGGGTGGATATTCTGGCGCAGGCGCTCCTGAAAGCGGAGGAGTTTTTCACATGATGGACGAAGCGAAAACAGCCGGGACGGAAAGCGCTCCCCCGGCTGGAGCCGGCGGCGCTGGCGGCGCCGCGGCCGCCGCCGATGCGGCGGAACGGCCACCGACCATCCCGGCGGGCGAAATGGCGCGCATGGGCGACGAAATCGTCGCCGCGCTCAAGACGGTCTACGATCCGGAAATTCCCGCCGATCTCTACGAGCTTGGTCTGATCTACAAAGTCGTGATCGATGACGACCGCATGGTCAACATCGACATGACGCTGACGTCGCCGAACTGTCCGTCGGCGGCGGAGTTGCCGGGCCAAGTGGAGAACGCGGTCGCGGGCGTGTCCGGCGTGCGCGAAGCCAAGGTCAAGATCGTCTGGGATCCGCCGTGGGACCCCAGCCGCATGTCGGACGAGGCGCGCACGGAGCTCAATATGTGGTGACGAATATCTTGTTGCGTTGCGCCGTCAACCCTGGCGCATTAGATAATACTACGTTAGTTCAGGTTTTTGAGCTGTTGCAAATTGCAGCTGACGCGTTGGCCCATACCGAGCGGCGCGCGGAGGATGGGATGATGGCCGCTGCCCGGCCTAGACCTCAAGTAATGCGGCTCACCGAAGCCGCGGCCGGTCGCATCAAGGCCGTGATGGCGAAAGCCGACCGTCGGATCGCGGCGGTGCGCGTCGGCGTCAAAAACGGCGGCTGCGCCGGCATGAGCTACTACATGGAATACGCCGAAAAGATCGATCCGCTCGACGAGATGATCGAGGACAAGGGCGTGCGCATTCTCATCGACCCGAAGGCGGTGCTGTTCCTGCTCGGCACCGAGATGGACTACAAGGTAGAAAAACTGTCCGCGCAGTTCATCTTCAACAATCCGAACCAGACCGCGGCGTGCGGCTGCGGCGAATCGGTCCAGATCGAGCCGGCGAGCGAAGCGTCGTAGCGCGGGCAATCTCACAATGATGGCTACTGCCGGAGCCCCGTGCGCCAAAACAGCGAAATCATGGGGCTACGCGCCATTTTGCGCCAGAAGAGGCCGCCCCTTGCGGAGCAATCCTGACGGCTACGCGGCTTCGTCAACCGCCGGCACCTCAGCCTCTTCGGCCTTCGGGTTGCGGAGGACGATCTGCGCGCCCGGGATCAGTGGCAGATAGTCGAGCTTCAGGGAGAAGCCGTCGCCGTCCTTGTGCGGCCAGGCGGCCCCCGATGGCGCTCCAGAACTTTTACGCGGTGGCTGGGAAGGCTGTCTGCTTGGTCATGATGTGTCCTTTCGTTGTTTATGCGGAAGCCCGTGATCTTCGGAAACCAGTGGTACCAACCGCTGAAGATGGCGAAGATGGCTCCGAGCGAGAGCACATAGTGGAAGTGCGCCACGACGTAATAAGTGCCGTGCGGCTCGCGGTCGACGCTGCGCCCGCCTGCTTCAGCTCGTGAAAGAAGGTCGCAAACATCGCTCATCCGGTCTGGTCGCGCGCAGAGTCGAAGCAAATGATCGACTGCACTTGCACCTATGCAACACGGCCTGACCGTCCGGGGAAATATTTCTTGCGCTACATCGCGATATGGGCTTACCTTTTATCAAAGATATATCTTCACGGAGAACAAAAATGGCGGCTCCATCATCATCGGGTGTGGCCGAAGGCGACCTGCGTCTGGTTGCGCTCGCGCTCATCGCCGAGGCGCCCCGTCACGGCTACGAGGTCATCAAGCTGATCGAGGAGATGACGGCCGACTGGTACTTGCCCAGTCCCAACGTCGTCCATCCGATGCTGGCCAATCTTGCGGAAGCGGGCTATCTGACCGCGTCTGCCGACCCCCCGAGGCTTTACACGATCACCGACGACGGCCGCGCCTATCTTAAGCAGAACCGCGATCTCGCCGATGTCGTCCTCAACCGCCTGACTGCGCTCGGCGAACGCGTCAGGCGCTGGCGGCGGGCCCTTGGAATGGCCGATAGGCTGAAGGAAGCGGACGCGGACGCCACAGAAGGCCTGTTGGATGTCCTCGCCCGCGCGGCCAACGATTTGCAGCGAAGATAAAAACCTTGCTCAGACCGGCACGCGCAACGCCGCCCGTAATCCGCCCCACATCATAAACTCGTCGCGAATGCAGTTCAGCGAGAAATGCAGAGTTACGAGTAAGAGCCTTTAATTTCCGAATTCGTTCCCCGGCTTGCGCGCCGGTTTGCTGCGACAAATCCGCACTTTTCATTGATGCGAGGGCTGTGAGCGTATCAGAGAACGAGGTCTTGACGCGTCACAGGTCGTCACCTCCCCGCCGCCTACATCATGCGGTAATTGAGGTCGAACAAGATCCATAGGGTGCCGCCGACCAGAATGAGGAGCACGACGGCGGCGAAGCACAGCGCGATCAGTTTGTTCTGCGACGACGGTTTCAAGTCGAGGTGCAGAAAATACCGCAGGTGGACGACGACCTGACTGATCGCCGCAGCGCCGATGACGACAAAAATCTGTAACGGCCGCAGCGTGCGAGCGGCGACGAGGCCGAATGGAATCGCGGTCAGCACCAGCGCTAGAACGACGCCGACCAAGTAGGGCTTAATCGTGACTGCCCCGCCGTGCGGCGAGGTCGGCATTTTAGACAATTGCGGCGGGGCCGGCATGCTAGAGAATCCCCGGCAGGTAAACGACGGAGAAGATGCTGATCCAGACGATATCGAGGAAATGCCAGAACAGGCCCAGCCGGCAGAGGCGGGAGGCGACGAATGGGTTCAGCCCGCGCAACGCGACCTCGCATCCCAAGAGGACGATCCAGACCAGGCCGATGCTGACGTGAGTGCCGTGGGTGCCGACCAGCGTGAAGAAGGCCGAGAGAAAACCGCTGCGCCACGGGCCGGCGCCGGCGACGGCCATGCCGTAGAATTCCAAAATCTCCATGGCGACGAAGCCGAGTCCGAGCAGGAACGTCACGCTCAGCCAGGCCAGTGTACGCCAGCGTTGCCCGGCTGCGATCGCAACGTTGGCGAAACCGAAGGTCGCGCTGCTTGCCAGCAGCAGCATGGTTTGCGCAAAGGTGTGCGGGAGCCGGAACAACGTGTGCCCGCCAGGCCCGTCAGCGGTGTTATGCGACATTGCCACAAAGGTCGCGAACAGCAACGCGAAGATGATCGCGTCGCTCATCAGGTAGATCCAGAAGCCATACGCCTTTTCGTCGATGGCGCGTTCGGCTTCTTCGGCTTCGGTTTCTTCGCCGGGACCGGCGGTGATGACCGCGTCGGTCACGTCGGCGTCCCGGGTGCGAGTGCGGCGGCCATGGTGCGGCGGTTCTCGATCGCTTCGACTTCGCTCGCCGGAATGCGGTGCTGGGCATGATCACGGAAAGTCTGCGACAGCACCGCGGCGAACATGCCGAGCCCGCCGACGGCGGCCAGCCACCAGATTTGCCAGACCATCGCAAAGGCGAACACGAACGACATTGCTCCAAGCATGACGCCGGCGCTGCTGTCGTCGGGCATGATGATGTCGTGGAAGCGGGCGGGTGTGTGGACCGCCGTCCCTATCTGCTTCATGGCCCACCATGCATCGATGCCGTGCACGTGTGGCACGACGGCGAAATTGTAGGCCGCCGGCGGCGAGGCCGTCGCCCATTCCAGCGTCCTGCCGTTCCACGGATCGCCGGTCGAGACTGCAAGCGCGGTGCGGTCGCGGATGCTGACGGCGAGCTGAATGGCGAGGAAGGCGATGCCACACAGGATGAAGAGGGCGCCCAATTCGGCTACGATGAGATACGGCTGCCAGCCTGCGACATAGTAGCGCGGGAGGCGCTGTGGCATGCCCATGAAGCCGAGAACATAAAGCGGCACGAAGGCCAGATATAAGCCGACGATCCAGGCCCAGAAGGCCCGCCGGCCCCATTTTTCCTCGAGCCGAAAGCCGAACGCCTTGGGGAACCAATACTGGTAGCCGGCGAAATAGCCGAACAGCGCGCCGGGGATCATAATGTTGTGGAAATGCGCCACCAGGAAGGTTGTATTGTGCATCATATCCGGCGCTACCGCGAGCAAAACGCCGGTCATGCCGCCAATGACAAACGTTACGATGAAGCCGAGCGTAAACAGCATCGGCACGGAAAATTGCACCCGGCCGCGATACATCGTGAATAACCAGTCGAAAATCGTCACGCCTGTCGGCACGGCGATGAGCGGGGCCGCCCTACCAAAGAAGGCGTTCACATCGTGGCCGGCGCCCATGGTGAAGAAATGGTGCAGCCAGACGACGAGCGAGAGCACGGTGATGGCCGCAGTCGCGTAGATCAGCGACTCGTAGCCGAACACTCGCTTGCCCGAGAACGTCGCCACGACTTCGGAATAGACGCCAAACGCCGGCAAAATCAGGATGTAGACTTCGGGATGGCCCCAGATCCAGAACAGGTTGATATAGTTCCTTATGTCGCCGCCGTCGCCATCGGTGAAAAAGTGCATGCCGAGATAGCGGTCGAGACCAAGCAGCGCAGCGGCAACGGTCAAAGCCGGGAAGGCGAACACTATCAAGATGCTGGTACACAGCGCCGTCCAGGTGAACAGCGGCATCATCATCAGCCGCATGCCGGGCGCGCGCCGCTTGACGATAGTGACGATGAAATTGATGCCGGTCAGCATCGAGCCGACGCCGCTGACTAGGATCGCCCAGATCCAGTAATCGACGCCGACGCCCGGACTGAACTGCGCTTCCGAGTAGGGTGGGTAAGCGCTATAGCCAGCGGTGGAAAACTTGCCGATGACGAGCGAGATTATAACCAAAGCGGCGCCGGACGCGGTCAGCCACAGGCTCACCGAGTTCATGAACGGAAACGCCACGTCGCGCGCACCGATCTGCTGCGGAACGACGACGTTGAACAGGCCGACCAGGAACGGCATCGCCACGAAGAAGACCATGATGGTGGCGTGGGAGGTGAAAATCTGATCGAAATGGTCCGGCGTCAGATAGCCATCCGAGTCGAGTGCGACCGCCTGCTGGGTCCGCATCATCATGGCATCGATGAAGCCGCGCACCATCATGATCAGCGCCAACGTCACGTACATGATGCCGATCTTCTTATGGTCGAGGCTCCTCAGCCATTCGGTCCACAGATAGTGCCATTGGCCGAGCCAGGTGATGAGCGCAACCACGCCAAGTACGCCGAACACGGTGATCAGCGCGCCGCCCATGGCGATGCCACTGTAAAACGGCAGGGCGTCAATCGTCAGCTTACCGAGCATGCCAGTAGTCTTCGGACAGTGTGGGGGTGCTGTCGCGATTTGTGTTGAAATTGGGTGATGCACTCTCCGGCATTTCGAGAGTACCGAGTCAGGCTGCGAGGTCAACTGGCTGTATTGGCTGGAATTCGATCTGACAATCGGTGCCCAAGCCGAACCGCCACGGTTTGGGTATGAAGCCCAACGCGGCGAATTACGGAATTTATCGGGTTCGTAAGCATCGCGCCGGCGGTAGCGGCCCGGAAATGTTTCTCCGCGGTGCTACAAAAATAAAGGCCGCCTGGAAGGCGGCCAAGGCTTGATCTGAGCTCACAATTTTGTCGGTTCAATCCGAGCTGCAGATCTTTGTGGTCTTCATCGAGTTCTGGGCCTCGGTGCGTGTCTTGAACGCTGTATTGATGACGGTGAGCCCGGTCGGCTTTTCGGCGAAAGGCCATCCGAAGAACCCTTTGTCTTTCGTCACGCGGATGACCGAGCAACGCTTGCTCGATGTATCCTGCACTACCCAGTATTCGTCCGCGAGCGCCGGGGTAGCCAGCACGGCCAGGCCGAAAGCACAGATCATGGTCTTCTTCATAAGGTCCTCCACCTCCCGCTCCAGAACGCCGCATCGCGGGCTTAAGTTCCGCGTCCGACTCAGAACTAGCAGAGCACTTCGCGTCCTGCCACATAATTTGTCTTGTTTGAGCACCGTAGAATGAGGATAGTTGCCCGCAGTACGAGTCATTCTGGCATGAGCACTCTAAGCCAGCCTTCTGTAGAACACAGGATCGAAGCACTGCGCGCTCGCGTCAATTCGGCGTCTGCGGCCGACTCGTGTCCGAATTCGTCGTTCGGAATTCGGATAGTCGGCAATAGTATTCGGGCTGTCCAGGCCGTCGCAGCAGTCGATGCCCAACGCTCTGGCAAACTGTAGGCGACGAAATCACGCTGCCAAACTTCATGGCCTACGCTCAGGTTCTGCTCAAGTTTGGTCACGAACTGCCCAGGGGAAATATCGCTGGTTCGGTGCCCGCTGTCCTTCGACGTTTCGTCAGTCCCGTTGAGATGCTGGTCCCTTTTTCAATGGATGATGTGATTGCAAATAAATCCAAGTGCGCGGCAAGCTCGGTGCGCCACAGCATGATCATCGCCTCGCGCTGATGCCGCAAGCCGTTCGTTTCACCTCCCGGAGCCGCGAAACGCGCTGGAGCCCCGTGCGGCGACGGCACGTGGCCGTAAAAAAGCGCGAAAGTCTCAGGCGGTCGCCGGCGCCTTGGTGGCGACGCCTTTGTCCTTGAGCAGGGACTGCAGCTCGCCCGACTGGAACATTTCGCGGATGATGTCGCAGCCGCCGACAAATCCACCCTTGACGTAAAGCTGCGGGATGGTCGGCCAGTTGGAATAGGTCTTGATGCCCTGACGCAGCTCGTCGTTCTCGAGCACGTTAAGACCCTTATAGGCCACGCTGAGATTATCGAGGATCTGCACGACCTGGCCGGAGAAGCCGCACATCGGAAATTGCGGCGTGCCCTTCATGAACAGCACTACCTCGTTTCCCTTGACCTCGTTGTCGATGAACAGATCGATGGACATTCTCGTCTTCCTTGCTGGGCAGCGGGCAAAACCCTCCCGCGCCGAATCCCACCCGCTCGCCGTGCAATATATGTAGCGCAAAACGCGCGCAAAGCCCATTGGCGGGCGCGCTCCAGCTCAGACTTGCCGAGCCAAAGGCCAAGGATACCTCGCTGTCTCAAAAGGTGCACTTGACATACCACTTTAGGTCGGCTTCACTTAAGCTGCAGTTTTTTGTGGACATTCCCGTATTAAAGTAGCGCGCGCTGCGGGATAGACCGTGGCTCCGGCCGCTCCAAAAAATATGCGCGCGGTTTTCTCTGCTCCGGCGACTGAATGAAGCCGTCGAGCAGCCATCAAGAAACGACTGATGGGGGAGAGGAAACGTATGGGGTGGCACTATGAGCCTGCTACGCTAATTCCCGTCGAAATTCGCGCCGAACGTGTAGACCCCGGTCTGAGCCAGATCGGAGTAGTGGTTTATGATGA
Organism: uncultured Alphaproteobacteria bacterium; assembly: GCA_963820365.1. GTDB lineage: Bacteria > Pseudomonadota > Alphaproteobacteria > Rhizobiales > Xanthobacteraceae > VAZQ01. Next base: position 154,605 of record CAWFZR010000024.1, read on the forward strand.
CGGTCTTTTTAGCGATGCCCTCATGGCTCAATGCGCGGCCGATCTGGCCGCCTCAGGTTACTGGCTGGGCGGTGTCGTCCAGTCAAACACACGCCGGCGTGGTCGACGCCGCTGCGATATGTACGTGAAGGACCTATTGGGCGGCGACGAAATAAAGATCTCGTTGGACCGTGGCAACGAAGCGAGGGGTTGTCGCCTTGATCCTGACGCTTTCGCGCGCATCGACGCATGGGTCGAGCGTGCGGTGCTTGAACGTGTTGATCTGCTGATCATCAACAAGTTTGGCAGGGAAGAAGCACATGGCCGCGGACTGCGATCGGTCATTGCCGAGGCTCTGATTGCCGAAATCCCCATGGTGATCGGTGTCTCCACACGAAATCTTTGCGACTTTCTGACTTTCGTCGGGGATTCAGTCCCACGTCTAAGGCCCGACATCGAGGCAATTACGGCCTGGTGCCGGAATGCGATTGAGCATGGGGCTCATCGATTCCAGCCGCGGCTGTCATCCGCGCAAGCATAGGGGAGGACAAAATGGTCGATCTCGTGAAGCCCGTCGCAGCCGGCACCTCCGACCGAGCCCGGATTGCGCACTGGAACCCAGAGGATGAGAAGTTCTGGGAGTCGACAGGTAAAAAAATCGCCCGCCGCAATCTCAACTGGTCGATGTTTGCCTTGCATCATGGCTTTGCGATCTGGCTGATCTGGAGCATCGTCGTAACGAGGCTGCCGCAGGCCGGCTTTCATTACACCACGGACCAACTCTTTACGCTCGTAGCGCTGCCAGGACTGTTCGGCTCGCTGGCCCGTTTCCCGTACGGCTTCATGCCCGGCATCTTCGGCGGCCGCAATTGGACCGTCATCGCCACCGCGTTGCTTTTCATCCCCTGCCTTTCGCTCGCCTATTTCGTGACGCAGCCCGATACTCCGTTCTGGCTCATGGCGATCGCAGCGGCGACCGCTGGGTTTGGCGGCGGCACTTTCTCCGGCAGCATGAACATCATGTCCTTCTTCTGGCCCGCCCGCCTGAAGGGTACGGCGCTCGGCTGGAACGCAGGCGTGGGGAATCTCGGCGTCAGCGTCGTGCAGTTGATTGTCCCGCTGCTGCTGGGCTTCGGCTTCATCAATCTTTACATGGCAACCCCCTCCAAGGACGGCACCTTTCTCGTGAACGCCGGACTGATATGGGTCCCGACGCTCACGATTGCCTGCATCGGCGCGTATTTATTCATGAACAATCTCAGCGTGGCGAGCGCGTCCTTCAAGGAGCAAATGGTCATCCTCAAGCGCAAGCAAAACTGGGTGATGTCCTACATCTATATCGCCACGTTCGGCTCGTTCATCGGTTATTCGGCGGCGTTTCCCTTGCTGATGAAGGTCCAATTCCCCGAGATCACGGTAGCAGTTGCCTTTCTCGGCCCGCTGGTTGGTTCGGTTATCCGTCCATTTGGCGGTATCCTCGCTGACAAGGTCGGCGGCGCGAAGGTGACGTTCTGGGTTCTCATCGCGATGTGCGTCTGCGTGCTAGGCGTGATGTACTTCGTGGAGCAAAAGAATTTTGCCGGCTTCCTCACCATGTTTCTGGCTCTTTTCACTCTGACCGGCCTCGGCAATGGCTCGACCTATATGACGATTCCCGCGATCTTCCGCGCGGAGAAGCTTCACGAAGCCGAGGGCAAGGGCGAGACTGGCCGCGCGCTCGCGCTCAAAGCAGCATCAATGGAAGCCGCGGCCGCGCTCGGCTTCATCGGCGCAGTCGGCTCCGTCGGCGGCTTCCTCATCCCGCGCGGGTTCGGCGCCTCCATTGCCGCAACCGGTGGTCCCTATCTCGCGCTTCAAATCTTCCTGGCGTTCTACATCACCTGCATCGCGCTCAACTGGTGGTACTACATGCGCAAGTCGACGGTCCTTGGCAGATCGAGAGTGTGAGCATGAGCATCAACCGCTTGCAACGACCGCGGTTGGTGGTCGTCGGCAACGGAATGGCGGGAATGCGAACGGTCGAGGAGCTCGTTGCGCGGGCTCCCGACCGCTTCGACATTAACCGTGATCGGCGGTGAGCCGCACCCGAGCTACAACCGGTGCTGGCGGGCGAGAGGACCTTCCAGCTGACACGATGGTGGGGGGTGCCCGGTCCCTGCGACATAATAGTCTCCCTCTCCCCCTCCCCTTAATTTAGGCGTACGCGCTATTATCGCTTGGCTGCTATTCGCTTTATGCTTAGCTTGTGCGGAGCACTAACTCGGGTGCCGAGAAGCACGGCATTCACTTGATCGCCGGGAAACGGGGGCCGCGGCCAAGCGCAGCCAACAAACCGATCGACGTGTTGTCGAGGCTTAAGTCGGCCAAGAGTGTTGGGCTGGCCTCGACACAACGGGGCTCCAATTGCGACCGCAAAGGAACATGCTGATGAGCAGACGGAACCGAACCTGGATTTCGGACTGGAACCCAGAGAATAAGGAGTTCTGGGAGTCGACCGGTAAATACATCGCCCGCCGCAATCTCATCTGGTCGATCGCCGCCGAGTTTCTCGGCTTTTCGATCTGGCTGCTCTGGAGCATCGTCGCAACGAAGCTGCCGCAGGCCGGCTTTCATTACACCACAGACCAACTCTTTCAGCTGGTAGCGCTGCCAGGACTGATCGGCTCGCTCGCCCGTTTCCTGTACGCCTTCGCTCCAGCCATGGTCGGCGGCCGCAATTGGACCATCTTCAGCGCCGCGGTGCTTCTCCTCCCCACGCTTTCGCTCGCCTATTTCGTGACGCAGCCCGAGACTCCGTTCTGGCTTATGTTGACCGTAGCGGCGACTGCTGGGCTTGGCGGCGGCAATTTCGCCTCCAGCATGGCCAACATATCCTTCTTCTTCCCCCACCGCATGAAGGGTTCGGCGCTCGCCTTGAACGCAGCCGGCGGGAATATCGGCGTCAGCGTTGTGCAATTTCTTACCCCGCTGCTGTGGGGTGCCGGCTTTGTCAGTCTTTACCTGGCAACCCCCACCGCGGACGGGCTCTATCTCCAGAACGCCGGACTGATGTGGATCGTGCCGATCACGGTTGCCTGCATCGGCGCATATTTATTCATGAACAATCTCACCGTGGCGAGCGCGTCCTTGAAGGAGCAATTGGTGATCCTCCAGCGCAAGCAGAACTGGGTGATGTCCTACATTTATATCGGCACATTCGGCTCGTTCATCGGGTATTCGGCGGCGTTTCCCTTGCTGATGAAGACGCAATTCCCCGCGATCACTGTAGGAATTGCCTTTCTCGGCCCGCTGGTTGGCTCGATTGCGCGTCCGTTCGGTGGTCTGCTCTCGGACAAGGTCGGCGGCGCGAAGGTGACGTTCTGGACTTTCATCGCGATGTGCGGCGCGGTGCTAGGCGTGATGTACTTCGTGGATCACAAGAACTTTGCCGGCTTCCTCACCATGTTTCTGGCTCTTTTCACTCTGACCGGCATCGGCAATGGCTCGACGTATCGGACGATTCCCTCGATCTTCCGCGCCGAGAAGCTGAACGAAACCGAGGGCAAGAGCGAGACTGCCCGCGCGCTCGCGCTCAAAGCGGCGGGGCTCGAAGCCGGGGCCGCGCTCGGCTTCATCGGCGCCGTCGGTGCCGTCGGCGGCTTCCTCATCCCGCGCGGGTTCGGCGTCTCCATTGCCGCAACCGGTGGGCCCTATCTCGCGCTTGTAATCTTCCTGCTGTTCTACATCACCTGCATCGTGCTCAACTGGTGGTACTACATGCGCAAGTCGACGATCTTTGGCAAAGCGAACGTGTGAGCACGAGCATCAACCGCTTGCAACGACCGCGGTTGGTCGGCAACGGAATGGCGGGAATGCGAACGGTCGAGGAGCTCGTTGCGCGGCTCCCGACCGCTTCGACATTACCGTGATCGGCGGCGAGCCGCACCCGAGCTACAACCGCATACTTCTGTCCTCGGTGCTGGCGGGCGAGAGGACGCTTGCCGAAATCGTCATTCAACCTTCCAGCTGGTACGAGAAGCACGGCATTCACTTGATCGCCGGCAACCACGCCACTGCGATTGACCCGGTTACGAAGGCGAGTGGCGCTCGCCGATGGAGCCACTGTTCCTTACGACAAATTGCTTCTGGCGACCGGATCGAAGCCGCTGGCGCCCCCAATTCCGGGCCTTGACTTTGCCAATGTGCGCGCCTTCCGCGATATCGCCGATGTCGAGGCAATGATCGAGGCCGCGAGAAATCATCGCCGGGCAGCGGCCTGCTCGGGCTCGCAGCGGCGTGGGGACTCAAGCAGCGCGGCATGTCGGTCGGCTTGTGCATCTGATGCCTACGTTGATGGAGCGGCAGCTCGGCGAACGCATCGAGCATAACGGCCAAGTGTTTGGCTTAATTCGCGCCGGGAACGGCACGATTAAAATCGAAACCAAAACGGCTCGGGTGATCGTATTGGCATAAGGCTCGTGCTTTGATTTCTTCGGTGGCTAAGAAAACGGGGCCTGCGTCGGGATACCGACACAGGCCCGCTGCAGTTCGTTCAGCCCGGTTAAACCGGGATGATCGCGACGATTTCAAGCGTCTGCGGATCAATGATCAAGAGTGGATCCTTGACGAAGAAGTAGTCGGTGCCGCCGAAGTCTTTAGTGCGGTACGATATGACGAAGTGATCGAAGCCGCGATACTGCGGAACAATTCGCACGATCTCATCAGGCAGCGTGACAAAGTGCACGCTCCGCGGAACCCGAGACCCGATGGAGACGCAGAAGTTGATCTCGCGCCTGTCCACTCGCGGGCTGCTCCCGCGCGCGATGGCCGTTTTGATCTGCGAGTGCTGGTCCTCGGACAGCTGCGGCGCGCCGCTCTTCAGCTGGATCGTGTCCGACGTTGTGCCGGGTGGGACTTTGCAGTCCGTCGGCGATTGCGCAGCGGCGAACCCGCCGAACCCGACTGCCGCCGCCACGGCGACCGTAGCCAATAACCTGTTCCCCATTTCTGCTCTCCTCCGTTCCGCGTGAGCTGCTATTATTTCTGCAAAGTATGAGTGTAGTACCACAGGGTGCCGTTTAGCACCATCGCACCCAGGATATTGCCGATGGTGACCGGGATCTGATTCCACACCCACCACTCGTAGAAGCTCACGTTGGCACCCGAGAGGATAGCGGTCGGGAAGAGCCACATGTTGACCACGGTGTGCTCGAATCCCAGCGCAAAGAACATCCCTATCGGCAGCCACATCAGCAGCGCCCGGCCCACAGTGCTGCGCGAGGCTTTGGACATGATGGACCCCAGGCTCACCAGCCAGTTACAAAGGACGCCTATGCCAATGGCGGCGCACCAGCCAATGGCGCCGTAATTGATATACTCGATCTTGTGCTCGGCGGCCTGGGCGATGACTTTGAGCAGGTGCCTCTGGCCTGGAACAGGGGGCGCGACGGACCCCCCGTAGGTCAATGAGAACCACAGCAGCCAGCCGAAGAATATGCCTCCGAGAAGGTTGCCCACTATAGTCCAGGTCCAGTTGCGAACCAACTCCGACGGCGTGATCGTCCCGGCGTACATGCCGATGGGCATCAGCGCGAAGCTGCCGGTCGCCATCTCCAGGCCGAGGAAGCTCAGTGTGACGTAGCCCGCCGGGAAGACAAGTCCGGCTACGGCGAGCGGTATGCCCGAGGCGACCATGACGAATACCATACAGGCTCCATAGGCCAGAAAGGGCGTACATAAAAAGCCGCGAATGATTAGGTGAATGGTACCGAATTTAGCTTTCTGGGCGGCATCCGCGGCCAGCAGGGCGCCCATCTCCGCTGGCGGCACTGTTTCGACTACTATCATGCCGGGAGCGGGCGGCGCAGGTCCCATTTCCGCTGGCGGCTTTTTGAGTGTAATGGCGGGATTCGCATATTCGGCCATTTCGTTGTCCTCTATGCTTGTATGCTTGCCCGGATGACAGCCGCGGCTGGCATCGATGGTGAGCCCCACGCTCAATCGCGTTCCGGCACCAGGCCGTAATTGCCTCGACGTCGGGCGTCAGGCGTGTGGCTAAATCGCCGACGAGGTTCAGAAAATGGCAGAGATTTCGCGTGGAGACCCCGATCAGCTGGGGGATTTCGGCAATCAGAGCCTCGGTAATGACCGGTCGCAGTCCCCGGCCATGCGCTTCTTCCTTGCCAAGCTTATTGACGATCAGCAGATCGACGCGTTCAAGCACCGCACGCTGTGGCTGCTCGGCGACCTCATTACAATCGCCGGCGCAGAGAAAACCGCGGGGACATCTTTTGGAGTGCGGCGCCATAATCCATCCCGTGGTGCGCGCTGCTTACTCTGCAGCGGTGATGTCCACAAAACGGTATATTGAACGCCGCGAAAGTGAAGCCGACGTGAAGCGGTATGTCAACTGAGAGGAAAATCAGCAAGGGGGCCAAGGTGGCCAGCAGGAAGGCGGGGGCGGGCAGAAGCCGACATCTTTGCTCCTTAGGTTACACCTTAAAAAAACGTCCAAGCCGACCGAACGTTCCCCACTTGACACAAGCATGACCAGTCGCCGCTTCCCGCCGCCTTGGTCAGTCGAAGAGCGGCCGTTCGGCTCGCTTCATCGCGCGGCATCGCGCCGAAGCGAACGCACGTGATCGAACGCGGCCTTTATTGCTTCCTTAAGTTGGGTGCGCTGCACGCCCTCTGGCGTAGCGGCATCGCGCACCGCTCGCCCGTGCTCCTCGACGATCGCCGCTAAGTCATCCAAATCGTCGGGTTCGACCAACCCCATCATGACCAGCGGAATCGTATCTGCAATGCCTTCACGAGCCGCGGCGCTGCCGGGAAATTCCGATGCTACAAGCCAATCGGCGGCAGACCGCAGAGCTTCCTTGATATCGTATTCGCTGAGCGGCATGCGTTACGGTGCCTCCATGGCTCGCGTCCGCTCTTCGGCCGCGCTGCGTTCAGGCCGCTGGAT
>CAWFZR010000025.1:0-276033 GCA_963820365.1 uncultured Alphaproteobacteria bacterium
CGGTGGACGGCACCCACCGCGCTGCAAGGTCTCGGCGTAGAAGCGGCCAGCAGCCTCGGCGTCCTTATCGTACCATAGGCAAATCGTGTTCTGGCCATTGCTTATCCTCAGACGCCGTTGCGACGGGATCGTTCAGTTGAACACCAAGGAAAGGTCGCGATAATGTTCAGTGGGCAAATCCTTTGCGCTCATCATCGTTTGCAATGGATCGACCCGGACACCTATCGGAGCGGCAACACTCACATTTGTGGTCGAGGCGATCCATCCGCCCACGCCGGCAAGGATCAAAGCGCCGGCAACGGCAACCAAATTGATCTTGCTCATCTGAATTCTCCTCTCCATACCAATCAGCCACGTGAGGCCACCATACGTCCTCTCCGTATCGTCGCGATGTCGCTTGCCATCGATTTGGTATCGTGTGTATCGGGGAGCGGAGAGGGGTACGCGATAATCCGGGCCCTCCAGCAACTGCGCCACCCCCGAAGGCGACGGCAGTCACCCGGTGAGGCGGCCAGCAGAGCCCTATGGGGGCAGCACTCGAAAAGGCCGCAAAGGCGATAAAAGGACAAAATCCAGAAGCGTACCGGCTGCACATCGGCTGATTGCTGATCGGCGTCCCGCCTATCCCGTCGAGCGCAGCCATCGCCACCATGCCTGCTCTCGGGCTCGATCGGCTTCGGCAAGGGGGCCGCTGCGCCTGATCGCGCCGTCATGCGCTCCTGACTGGCGTCATCACGATCGCGGCGCGCGTCGGCGAGTTGCTCCCTCAGCATGGCCGTCTGGACGGTCAGGCCGGCCAGCTTGGACGGCTCACTTTTGGCGGCGGCACTGTGCGCCCACAAGCGGCGACAAGTTTTCATGTCTTGAGGGAACATCCATGGCAGATGGTTAACCGGAGGGGCAGCAGTTTGCCCAATCACCCCATTCTTATGGAACGGGTTGGATGTTGCACTATGGAGGCCAGGATATCCGCTGTATTGCAGTTTGCGCGACGGTCCTGTCGCTCACGATCGCCGCCGATACCGCGTCGTCACAAACTCCGCCGAGTTCTGCATACGCCCTGTTTGGTAGGTCCACTAGTAAGCAAGCAATCTCAAAAGCATGCTCTGACCAAGCCAATGCTAAAGGGTTGCACGGCAAAGCGCGAAAATCATTTCGAGCCAAGTGTAAAAGGCATGGTGGAAAGCCCACTTAGCGGTCAAGTCATCACCGAGGGTCCGCAGTACCTTCAGAACTGGAAATACGCTGAGCCCTCTGGCACTCACGCTTCGTGCCAGCAGCAAGCGAATGGCCAGGAAAGCTGAATTCGACTAGAACCCCTTTCGCAGGTGCGCATGATGCGCGGCCTTCCGCGGGGGCTTTGCGTAACTGTTAGCAGGGCGCGTAGACACCGCTTCCGGGCGATAAATGTTAGCTAGTCGAACTTGAAGAGGCCGACTGCACCATGCCAAGCGCGGATCGAAACGAATGGCTCGCGTCGATTGAGCTACATCCCTCAGCGCCGCTGCCTAGCGATGGCAGGCCTGCCGCTCAAGCGCATCGAGCAAACCGGTTTCAGTAATCAGGGATTACCCGTTGGTTGCGAAGCGGTCGGCAGTCCTCTCGCTCATGCCTCATTGGCGCACGTTGCGGGGCGCTGCCTGTCGTGACGGAGCAGTCGTTGCTCCCACTTACTACTGCTCTTGAATGAACACCGAACTCAACCCCCATAGGGCGGCTCGATCTTACGAGCGAACGGCGGAGCGGTACTATCTGTAAACTCCAGATTTGCGCATGAGTTCGTTTAGCCGCTCCTGATCCGCTTTCAAGGTGCGGGCAGTGGCACTATCCAAATCCTTTATTGCGTTCTCAATCATGCGCTCTAGCGTGGCCTCGGTGGCTTGCAGATTATCCGGCTTGGAAGCGCGGGCTTTGAAAATCTCCAAATCCTTTAGGGCATTTTCGATCCTGCGCTCCAGTGTGACCTCGGTGGTTTGCTGAATGGTCGTCGGCTGTTCGCCGGCCGGGCACGTTGACGTAGCACAACCAGCATGTGCAGCGATACCAGTGCCGACGAAGATCGCGAGGGCAGCCAAGATTGAAAGTCCCATTGGTCGCCTCCTCTCCGAGCAGAGATTGCAATTAGACACCACGCTTGGGAGAGGGTGCAAGGGGACGGGGGAGCATCTTGAGCAGCGATCGCCGCATGGCTCTATCGGCTGCGTCGCCAACGTGTTCCGGCTCGACGGCAAGACCATCCGCCATTTCTGGGGTTGTGAGCTTCTCTATGTGCCGCCGGAGCCCGGCCAGCAGTACCGACACAACCACCTGCTCGATCCGGTGTGGAACATGTTCGACCTCCTGCCCGAGGGCCGCGGCCATTTCGAGCCGAAGCTCAGCTACGCCTGAGTGCGGTCGTCGACACGAGGGCATCGCGCTTGTTGCGGCATCAGGGCCATAACAGTCGGGTCATGGTGCCGAAGATGAAAAAAAGGCCGTCTTCACACCGGCGTAACCGGGATGACCGCATTTCATTGATATCGTGATTGGCGCCGTGCATGGGCATGGCGGGTCGTGCACGGCTTGACTGCGGTTGGCCCTCGGTAGCGTGCCACGGCTCCCATCAGCCGCGTTTGCGGCGATCATGCACCCGATAGGCGCGAAAGCCCAGCCGCATAAATCCTTGCTCCAGCGATGCCGCCATCCGGCGCAAGAGAGCGCCATCTGGCGAACCACGGGGTTGAGCGCGCGATCCTACCATTCAGGCACCCGCAGCTTTTTCGGCTCGGCACGTCTTGCGGGCATCGACTTTTTCCTTCATTCGGACCCTGACAATGAATGGCAGTCGCTGTTCCCTCGCGCGGTGAAGAAGCACAACGGGACAGCCGGCTGTGCGAGGATAATTTCACCTGCCAGGATTCTCTGGCCTGAGACATCGAGCTACCAGTGGCAGCTTGGCACGCTAAGCGCGAAAAGTGATTGCGCAGTGCAGACCTTCTGGCGCAAAGGTACGAATAATGGAGCCCGATACAGACTTGAGGCTCTGTGTAACAATCCTGCTACCAAATCCGTGTGCCTTTGGCGGACTGACCACTGGCCCACCTTCTTCCTTCCATTCAAGCCTGACAACTCCTTCCACTTTCTTCCACGAGATGAGGACCCGCCCACCGGGCTTAGATAGGGCGCCATGCTTCGCCGCATTTGTTACGAGTTCGTGGAAGACAAGCGCCAGATGGCGGGCCGTATCGGGAGGTAGCTCAACCTCCGGTCCTTCTGCATGAAAGTGTGCTTCTCCATATGGCACGAACTCATGCAGGAGCAGGGTTTTTAGAAAAACCGTATGAGCGGAAGCTTGGTTCAGAAGATCGTTCGCGAATTTCACCGCGCGTATTCTGCCCGATATGACGCTTGCTCTTTCCGGCTCGTCCTCCAATGTTTTCTGCACGATTACGTCTATAACGGCATAAGTATTTCTACCCCTGTGCTCCAACTCTTTCATTACGAGTTCGCGTTCACGCTCGTTTTGACGAAGCCGCCGGACGGCTGCTCTGTACAGTTCCGTAACGACTACAATGCAAGCACTTGCGAGCAAGAATCCGAGAACGTCAACTTGGTGTGTGTAAGCCAATGGGGTAAACTCGTACGCTGGCGGTATGAAAGCCCACCAGACTGTGGCTACTGAGCTTACAATCACGAAAATAGCCGCAGGTGGACCCGCGAGGAGCCCTGCGACAAGCACAGCAGGAAAATAAGTTACAAAAGGAAGCGAGCCGCCGAGCCATCGGAATACAATGTGCAGTGCTAGGGCACTAGCAAAACACAAAACACCAACTACAACCGCCCTCAAGGAGTAAGGTGGAATTCGGCCGATGAACTGGATTAGGCGCGATGACACGAACACCGGAAACACTGGTTCAGGAACTTTGGAGTTCGTCATCGGCTCGATCATGCGCAGCACCCGCCTACACCGGCGAACGACGCACAGGGTCACATGTACGACTATTTGTCTGTCATGCTAATACACGATTTCGAGGCTCCTGCGTCCGCCTCCTATCCTGCAATCAACTCGCGTGCATGGTTCACCACGGCCTCTGCTTCATACGGCTTCGGCACGAAGCGACTATTTGGCGGCAGTTGGTCCGAATTTGGTAACGATCGGCCAGATGTGGCAATGATCTTGATGTGGGGCCAGCGCCTCGCGGTATCAATCGCAATGGCAAGCCCACCCAGCGACCCGGGCAGATGCACGTCTGTGAAAAGAATGTGAACAGAACAGTCCTTCTCAAGCGATCGTAAAGCGCATTCTCCGTCCGGCGCTTCGCGAACACAAAATCCGGCGTCAGAGAACACGTCCGCACAGGACATACGCAAAAGTAGCTCATCTTCCACGATAAGGATTACAGGAACCATCGGTGGACTACGCGCCTACAGGGTGTGGACTGGTGACTGCCAACCTGCGAAGGCGAGCGCCGTCACTCTAACTATCTTGTGAGAGCGGATGTTTCCGGTGTTACCCGACGATGCCATCACAGGAACGACGGAAGTCTGAGCACTATAGCCAATTCCGATGTTGAACCGCGGCGTAGGATGGGCTAAGGCGCGCCCGCGCTTTATCCGCGTGGGCAAAACCGCTGACGCGCCGAGCCCACCATTCACGAGCACAACAGGCGATTTTGCCCACCCTACAAATTCCGCATCAAATTAATCGGAATTGGCTCTAGTTATGCGCGAGAGCGATGCGGCGGCGACCACGCTGGCGCCGCGCGATGTGGTCTCGCAGGAGCATTAAGGGCGTTCAATTCGATGGCCGGACGGTCTTTCGGTACAACCGTTCGTCGCAGCAGGTGTTGCCATCTCCGCTGCAACTCACGGTGTCGCTCCAGAGGATATTGAAGCGTATTCGGCACGGCAACCTCCATCAATGGCGCAGCTAGAACGCTTCACCCCTCGTATAGTTCCATAAAAAAGGTATTCAGCCTTCGCTCATGTACGATGGTTTGCCGCCGCGTAGGAAGTCGTCGCGCGGAGGCGCGAAGAAATCAATCACCTCGGTGTCTTCGCGGAACCACGCCTCGTGCTCGATATCTCTCGGAATGACCACGACGTCGCCTCGCTCGCAAACCCGTTGCTCGGCGCCGAGCCGGAACTCCATCTTGCCCGTGAGCATCCACACGATCTGCTCATTGGCATGACTGTGCGGCTCGACATGGACGCCGGCCCCGATGCTCCACCATACGATCATCCCTTGGTCACCAGAGAGAATGCGGCGGCTGATCCTTTCGCTAATCTGCTCCAGAGGTAACGCGGCGAACGCGCCGAACCCTACCAGTGTCGGCATAACTTCCTCCCAAATCAGGGTCGCTTTTGGCCACCGTGGCAAAGTGGGCAACGTATCGATGGTGTAGCCCGCCATGAACCGGAGGCGCAATCATCTCTCCAAACCGCTCGATCGGGGCGTGTTGGAGCGTCCCAGATGAGCCCGCTGCTGGTTGCCGGGTATGACCCATCTCGGACACCGGCCTGCATCTCATGTTGCAGTAGCGAAGCCAGATTCAGCCTCTATCAAAGCACTCGTCAGACCCGTTACGATGCCCCTTCCTGAGTCTTGGGACCCGAACATGAGGGCGGCGGGAATTTCTCGGTGTTGTCGGCGGCGCGGCCTTGGCGCGGCCGCTTGCGGCGCGTGCGCAGCAGCCGGCGATGCCGCTAATTGGCTACCGGCCGGTTGTAGCTTGCAACGAGGCCGGCCTTATCCCTTAGTCCGGCGCGCGCAGGAGACGCACAAACATGACCGATAAGACCGTCGATCTGGATCAGCATCGCGGGATGGCGGCTCAGAAGGCCACCGATCTCCGTCGGCTATTGGCGGAAGTGGAGGCCAATGAAAGAGCGTTGCGCCTTCGGCAAGATGAATTGGAATTGCACCTAGTCGCGGCGCCGGCCGCGAACTGGTACGAAGCAGCCGAGAAGGCGCGCTACCTTCTCAATCTCTTTTCCAATACCCTCGCCGCACAAGACCCCAGGCGACAGAAGCTGATTGCGGCCGTGCTCGATGATTTCGAGAGGCTCGCACGTGAATCCTAGCTGGTAGACAAACTCAACAGGATCGAAACTATGAAAGGCCCAGCGGAATCGCCGCCGACCAGAGTGATGAACTTGCGGATGTTTTTTCAGAATGGGGGCCGTGCCGGAGTGCCTCGCCCCCGGAGAAATGCGAGGTCACTTTGCGGCAGATTGACGTGGTCCAGAGCGATGCCAGCGATTCGGGATGATCCTCCAGAAGAAACGGGTCTTCCTAATTATCACGCCGATAGCGCCTTCGAGTTTCCCTTGCGGCGACATTGGCTGAGAATGTATTGGGCTCGCAATATCCGCCGATCCCCGAAATCGTAGCCATGCATTGCTGATACGAATGGAAACCGCAGTTCATTCCTGGACTAGTGCCGTAATTCGCGCACCACGAACCGTCCGCGCCCGCTCCAATGGTTGATATGGATAGCGTAGCGAGCGTGATTGCTGCAACCGCGATTGTCCGCACGAATGCCTCCATCGGACGCCATGCGTTCCCGACGACGTGAAAACTAAAGCACATTCCGATGGGTTTCAACGGGCACGCGACCCTCAAGGTTCATTCCAATCGCTCGCGCGAATAGATCGGCAATCCTCCACACCTGGGGCTCGGCACTCAACCACCATCCACACGTCCATATGATCGTGCCGGGCGGCGGCATCTCGCTTGATGGTGAGCGCTGCGTCGCCTGCCGACCCGACTTTCTCCTCACGTGGGTGTTCTCTCGAGCCTGTTCCGCCGGCTGGTCCTGCGCACTTTTCAGCTTCCCACTGACAAGCGGGACATTTAGGGTAGTTGCGTTTCTTCTGTCGTTCGCGAAGCACAACATGCACGCTGGCATCCTATCGAGGACGTTTGTAAACCAATTACGAAGCTTGATGTCCGCCGATTTGTCTGGATCATAAGAGCCATAAACGTGCATGTCGAAGCGCCAATCATGTGCCTGGATTTTTGCAGCAGGTGGGGGGAACCTACCGTTATCGTGCCTCGCATCCAGCGAAAAAAGTCTAAGCCCGCGCTGAAGCCGGATGAAAATTGTGCAGAAATTGCGAGGCTCTACCGACTAGAATAACCTCAACAATCTCAGAGGCGAAGCAGCAGAATGATGTACAGCTTCGACAAAAGAGAGACCGTAGATGAGAGGCATGGAATGAGATGGCTTTGGGGGATCCTCTCTCAGCATGCGGTCACTTCGATCATTGGATTGGTGACCGTGCTACTTACCATCAACCAACTATTCTTTCTTTCGAGGTCAGTAGATATTGCTGCGCAGTCTGCTCAAGCTGCCAAGCAATCCGCCGATGTAGCTAGGGAAGCCTTGGTTACGAGTAATCGGCCATGGGTTTCTATTCTCCATCCATCGATTGAGAGCCCGCTTACATGGAATAACCAAGGCGCTCGTGTTACGATTGGAGTAGAAGCCAAAAACATTGGCAGGAGCCCGGCCTTCGATGTAAGAACGAAAATTGAAACACTTATTTTTCCGGGAAGGGAAGAAACCGGGCTTGAAGCATTTTGCCACGGTGTGAAACAGGGTCGAATTCGCCAGGCCGGGACAATCCGAACTTCAAGCGTTTTATTTCCAGAAGAAGTAGAGGCTGAACGCATAGAGTTAATTTTTGCGCTAAAACCCGCAGAGTTTAAGGGGAGTTTAGGCGCGTCAATATGTGTTTCTTACTTCTCGACGATTACAGGACAATATCACGCAACCGGAGTATTTTATTCCCTCACGAAGATACAGTCGCAAGGTCGACCGTTTGTGCCGGGTGAAGTACTTACTGAGAACGAACTGGGATTTACCCAACACCCAAGCACCAGCGTTGCCGATTGATCCACTTCTCTAAAAGGGACGGTAGTACGCTCCGGGCAACTGGATAGCCCCGCCGACGGATGCGAGCGGTATCGCTCCTATCAGGAAGGGCCACACGGTTCGCCAGCGGAACAGCCCGGCCTGCAAGTAGCGGTATGACGTGAAGCCGGCGACCAGGATGTTGAGTGCCCAGCGCCGTAGGCCGCATGACGGCCGGTGCGATGCCGAATAGGGCCATGAGGGCGATGTAGGCCGATACCCCGGCATGGCCTACGCCGCTTGTGCACTGATGCTCGCCTATCGCTCGGATGGGGGAACACCATTGTGGTCGTCGGAATTCTGGCCGGACCTAACTCGTGGCCGAACTGGACCTCCATGTGGAGGGGGTCATGGTCAACCCTGGAGGTGGCCAAGGCGCCATCGATGCAACCGCCGTGGTGGGTTTTCCCCACTAGAACGAACTCGGCACGGTCGCGATTCGGCGGACAGAGGCAGCGCTCCATCGGTGAGGGCTCCTCAAAAAAGGACATGAGAGCTGGCCCCGGAAATCTGGACAGGACGATAGGTGGAGTTTCTGCCTGACAGCGGGCACGCTGTGCCCAGCGAATCAGGAGAGACGATGAGCAGACGAGCACGCCGGAACCACACACCGGCATTCAAGGCGAAGGTGGCGTTGGCCGCCATCAGGGGCCAGAACACGGTGGCTGAACTGGCGCAGCACTTCGACGTTCATCCCAACCAGATCACGCAATGGAAGTCGCAGCTTCAGGAAGGGGCTGCCGGGGTGTTCGGGTCTGCGGCGGGCGCCGGAGCCAACACGCCGCCGGTCGATGTGAAGTCACTCCATGCCAAGATCGGAGAGCTGACGCTGGAGAACGATTTTTTGGAAGTCGCGCTCGGCAAAGCGGGTTTGCTGAGCGCAAGGCGATGATCATCCGCGAGCACGATCTGCCGATCAGCAAGCAGGCGAAAGCTCTGAGCATCAGCCGAGGCAGCGTGTACTACCTGCCGCGGCCGGTGTCGGCGACCGATCTGGCGATCATGCGACGTCTCGACCGGCTGCATCTGGAGTTCCCCTTCGCCGGCTCGCGAATGTTGCGAGGCCTGCTGGCTGCCGAGGGGTGCAAGATCGGCCGGCGTCACGTGAAGACGCTGATGAAGCGGATGGGGATAGAGGCGCTCTATCGCCGTCCGCGCACCACGAAGCCCGAGCCGGGGCACAAGATCTATCCGTATCTGCTGCGCGGAATGGAGATTGTCGCGGCCGAACCAGGTGTGGGCGATGGACATCACCTACATCCCGATGGCGCGTGGCTTCGTCTATCTGGCCGTCGTGCTCGACTGGTTCAGCCGTCGCGTGCTGTCGTGGCGCGTATCGATCACAATGGAAGCGGCATTCTGCGTCGAGACGCTGGAGGATGCTTTGGCTCGTCACGGCAAGCCGGACATCTTCAATACGGACCAGGGCTCGCAGTTCACGGGCTCGGCCTTCACCGGCGTGCTCGCCAACAACGGCATTGCGATCAGCATGGACGGCAAGGGCGCCTGGCGGGACAACGTGTTCGTCGAGCGTCTGTGGCGCAGCGTCAAATACGAGGAGGTGTACCTGCGGGCCTACGACAGCGTCAGTGAGGCCCGCGCTTCGATCGGCCGCTACCTGGGCTTCTACAACGGCCGACGCCCACACTCGAGCCTTGACGGCACCACACCCGATCAAGCCTACTTCAACCCGCTGCCGCTCCGCTCGGCAGCCTAACCCCGGCAGACGCTCCACTTATCGACGCGGAAAATCTGTTCAGACAACCGGGGCCACCTCTATGCGAAACTCCATAGTCCTATGGAGAATCGACCACCGAATTTTTAGGGGGGTCAAAATTCGAGGGGGGTCTCCCTGCGCCGCGCAACGGGCACACGCAACGGGCACACGAAAAACACCCCCACCCTTGTGCACTGTGTGCACTCGCGGCCGGTCTGGACGCAAAAATCGACGCTGAATTTTCCGAATATTTTCAGAAGGAGGTTCTATGCGCCGGCTTTTACCCCGAAATCCCGGATTTCGTCCTCGCAGAGGTCGGCCCATACATCCTCGGGGATGCGATTGTATTGGACCTCCTGGCACACCGGGCAGACCAGGACCGTGCGGTTCATCGCATGGGCGAGGACCTCGATGCGCCCGCCCGGCGATTCAGGGCGAAGAAGCGTCCGCGCATGGCAGCTTTGATGTCAAAGCGCGATCAATGCGGCCGAAAAGAAGCGCCAAAAATACCGGGGGTATGTCCACCGCCTGTCTTTGCCCGACCTCCGGTTTTCCAGACCCCCGGGGACGTCCGCGCTTGATACGCGCGCCTATTTCGAGCCGGGGCCAACCGCCCGTAGTAGCCGCCTAATCTCGCGAACCCTGTCTCCTACAGCCTTGCGGAGTGCCAAGCTCTCCTCGGTCCAAATCCCATGCTTGAAATTGCCGTTCCGATCGCCCTTAGGACCGCCTGAGCCCCTTGCCCCGCCGTGCATTCGGCACCTTGCCCGCCCCCTAACCGCCGCCTGCTTGCAAGGGTGACCTGTTCGGGTTCGGGCTCCGCAGCGGGCAGCCTTCGCCAGATTGGAGAGCCGGCGCTCGATGTCGGCCTGACGCATAGGGTCGTCTGTCACTTGTGACCACCCCCCTCGTGACCGCTACCGGGATTGACGATCCCGACCACTCCTTGGCCACCGGAATGTATGTGCACATGCCGAACCTCCACCGTCTGTTTATTGCCGCGCCGAAAACGGTCAAAGGTCTGAATCATTTCGTTCTGCAACCTGAAAAGTTTGATCGCATATCCTCCATATACGGCGATATACTCTTCGGTCATATGCCGATAGCTCTGTCGAAGAAATCGCAAACCGGCGAATCCGGCCGCTATGATTTCGACTGCCAGCAGAGCTTCTAGCTCCGACTGCGGATGCATGGAGTTTATGATGGCCAGCGCCGCATTCAGGGTCGCCTCTTCAAGCTCGTCGTAGAGGCCGGGTCTCAGTCCCTCGATCAGCTTGCCCAAAAGCACGTCGACGAACTCGTCGGACATGGTATTCCCGAACGCCTCGCGGAGACGCTTGCGATGGCCTTCCAAGTCAATCGTAGGTGCCAAACACTGGTCATTCCGCGCATTCGGCTTTCGGACTCGCGGAGGCGCTTTTCGGTCCTGTTCAGGTCCAGCAGGTTGGAGCGAAGTGTTCAGCGCTTCTTGGGGTTCGCTTGGAGCGACCAGCCGGATCGGCCCCGGTTTCGCCATGTCCTCCGCGACTTTCGTCGCCTCTTTCCCAGAGATGCGCGATTTCACGATACGACGGGTCCTCTAAGCCTAGATATGGCCGTCGTGCGCAGGCCAGCAGAACACCTTAGCTGATCCGGCCCGGAGTGCATCTCGGGACACCTGCGGCAGTGGTGCGGGAACGCGCGAAAATAACCGTTTCGCGTCAAAGGCACCAAATCGCCCGCACTTCAATGTAAGCAGTTGATCGAACTTGACTGTGCGACTTCTCTCGACCGCACCAGCCTGCTGCTCTGCGAGTTGCAGCTGGGCAAGCTTATGCACAGGCGATCAATGCGATTAATTCACGCGAGCCTGGCGCGCTGCGTGCTTGGCGGCCTTCTCACGCAAGCCAATTCTCGACCTTCAGCCTGCGGACACGTCTGAACTCGTCGGTATTGGCGGTCACGATCGTGGTGCCCGTTGCATAGGCGTGGGCGGCGATCAGCAGGTCGTTGCCGCCGATTCGCTTTCCACTCGCTTCCAGCTCCGATCGGATTGCGCCGTATTCTGCATCGGCGGGAACATCAAACGGCAGCACTTCGATCTCGCCGAGCAGGTCTTCGACGGCCTTGAGCAGCCGTTTCGAGCCGCTCTTTACGCCTCCATAGCGCAACTCGGCCGCCACGATGATGCTTGTGCAGATGTTGCCCTCCCCCATCTTGGCGATGCGCTTCGCAGCTCTGCCCTGCGGGTTCTTGATCAGGTCGGAAATGATGTTCGTGTCCAGCATGTAACGAGTCAAACCACGTTCTCCGGTGCCGGCACGGGATCGTCGATCGCAGGAAACCCTTCCTCCAGCGGCTTCATCGTCTTGAGCAACGCGACGAGCCCGCGCTTGCGCACTGGCTCGATCACCAGGCGATCGCCGTCACGGTGCATGATCGCTTCGTCGCCCGGCAGCTCGAACTCCACGGGAATACGGACCGCTTGGTTGCGACCATTTCGGAATAATCTGACGTGCCGCGGCCCAGGCATTGGCGACCTCCATGCATATGCCAGTGACATATGCCGCCGCGTGTCGAAGCTCAAGGGACGCCCGACGGCGAAGATGGGCGATCGCGGATCAACTGCGGGTCGGTGGCATCTAAGGCTGATGTAAAATAGCCCGATGTCGCACATGAAAAAAGGGCACGGACGTCCGCTACCCCGAATTGCGCGCAGCGCAACTGGGGATCGGCTTTGCCGAGCGGGTCAATGGTTGCCAAATGGACCCTGTCGGTCGAGCCTGGAACGCATGGCCGTCATTGCGCGCGAATGATATCGGCGAGCTCTCGCGTATGAGTCCACACAAGGGTGTGGTCGGCACGATCAACCAATCGGCCGATGGCGCCGGGTATTCCGCTCACGAGGGCATCGAAGTGATGTCGAGGGACGGCCTTATCGTGCGTTCCCCCGACAACCAGCGTGGGCGCTCTTATCTCTTTAAGTCAAGGCCTGCTGTCGAACGTAATGAGCCCTCTGACCGCGCCACGCATGGCGGGGGCGCGATTGGCGGCCAGCATGGACTGCATCCATTCGGCTTGTTCTCTGGTCAGTCCTGTCGCGCCATTCGGCTTCGTTTTTGATGGCTGAAAGATAAGCTTTGCGAGCGCGCCGGGGCTCAAGAACCGCAGGAGCGTCAGAAACACACCGCATTCGAGCCGCTCTCTCAGCGTCGAGACGTTGCACGCGTAGGTGCACGCCAAAATCAGTTTGCCAAACCGCTGCCGGCCGAGCATGCGCCAGTTGTTGCGCTACCGCCCCGCCATGCGAATAGCCCATGACGGCGCATCGATCGAAATGAGCCTCGGCCAGCACAATGTCCAGATCAGAGGCGAGCGCCGCCACATCATATGGGCCGTCGACATCGCCGCTTTTGCCGTGGCCGCGCAAGTCGGGAACAAGCATCCGAAACCGGTCTCGCAGGAGCTCGATCAGCGGATCAAACATCGCGCCCGCAACCATGACACCGTGCAGCAGGAGTAGCGGCTGACCGTCACCTTCGATGCGAAAGAAGATGCCATTGGATGCGCGGTGCTCTTTCGAGGATGCTGACGGTGACATCGGGGCTCTGCCGTTGGGTGGGAGGGTTGGCCGATTGCGATGTCGTCACCGTCTCCCGCACCGGGTCTCGATTTCAAGCAATGCCAAAAGACACGCTATAAACGCCGGCTATTCTTTTGAAATTCGGCGATCAACTCAATATGCAACGGTGGGATCGGCCGTCTTCGCGGCCGCAACAGCCGTTCGCAATCCGCGCGCCGCGGGAATCAGAACCAGCGAAAACCGAATGACCGGGCCGGAGCATAGTTCGGATACGCTCTAACGCGGCGTGGCCGCTGAATTTTGCGCACCTCGGGCGCGGTGACCTCGGCCCTCGCTGTCGCGACGCTGCCCTCGACTGGGCGTAGGGGCTCGGCTGCCGCCCGTGCCGCCAGCGCGTTTGATTGCGTCGAAGGCGCCGACGGCAGATCACCATAGTTCACGACTGTCAGGGGTGGCGGCTGATATGCGGGGAGGCCGTTCTTGACGACTGTCGGCTGCATCAGCCAATAGAAACAGCAGGCAGTGCCGGCGTACACCGCAAGAAAGATTCCAAATGCCGCAGCCAGGCCGGAATCGTGATGTCGTGAGGTGCCCGAACGCAAACGCACGCCCCCCAATGCAAGCCGCCCCGACGGCGGCCGATCATTAGTCGCTCCCGCCGGCAAGCTGGTTCAATCATAGAGATGAACGGAGAAAGCGCGGACGCCTCCCCTCCCCTGCCCGCAATTGTGCTGTATGGCTTCGGGATATGAACGCGAGCCTTGGTTTTAGGGGGGCACATCCCGCTCTCGGCGCTATTTCGTCAAACTTGGTTACCGGAGGGTATCCCTCCCGTAAAATGATCGCCAGCACAGGGTGATTTCGAATAAGCCGCGGTCGAGTCCCCTCAAGTTTCTCGGTGGGGGCAGGCTCAGCGCCGCTTATGAAGGAAGCACAGCAATGTGGTTTTCAGCGCCGGCGGGGTCAGCTTGTGCAGCAGAAGCAGCAGAAGGAAAATTGCAGACCGGTTGAAATGGTAGCGCGGCTCCGAATCGATTGCGAAGCTCGCGTGGTCGTAGCGATCGAGCGGAAACAGCGCCTTCAGGGCGCCAAACGTGTTCATGCGGTAGAGTGCGGGGAAAACATCCTGCGCCAATCGATCCGGTTGCGCGGCCGCGAGCAGACGGTTGCCGATCTGCTCCGGCATCATGCGGTTCATCAAGGCGACATAGCCCCCCGGTTTGGGGTCCGGGCGCAGAGCCAGCCGCCGGGCTTGAGCACGCGGTCAAGCTCGCAGGCAACGCCCGCCGCGTCTGCGACATGCTCGAAAGTCGAATCCGAAACGATCAGATCGAATGTCGCGTCCGCAAAAGGAAGCGGATGGGCGGGAGCGATGACCTGCGCCTCGTCCAGGCTCGGATTGGTGGACACGACCGGGTCCACGTCCACCCCGATGACGCGGCGTCCTTCTCCCCGCAGGTCGCGCAGGCCTCTTCGATAGGGGACCTTGTCCTGGTGGAAGGCCATGCCCCGGCCGGCACCGAAATCGAGAATGCTGTCGCCGGGACGCAGCAAGGCGTGGATGCGCTGGTAGAACTGTATGGTTCCGTCGTAGCGCGAAAATCCTCCTGCCGCCATTTCCGGGTAGAAGCTCGCAACGACGTCCCTCATTCCTGATCCTGTGAGGCCGGGATCAGCAAAACGCACGCCCCTCGCGGCGGAGACTGCGTCCATGACAAACAGATGCGCGGTTCAGGCACCTCTGATGCGGGTCCGGCCGGGCAATTTCGGCTGGCCGGCCTCCCGGGAAAACCGGCTCCTCCACACCCATACCCAACCATAGGCTGCCGCCAGCGCGGCGGCCGAGCCGCCGACCAGCTCGACCAGCGAGCCGTTCGGCTGGATGAGAGCCGCGGCGGGAAGGAAGAACAGGATTGTCCTGGAGAGGTTGCCGCGCGCCTCCGCCATCGCCGCCTTGCGGTCGAGCGTCCCGAGCAGCCAGCCGAGCGCGAGAAAGCCGACGATCAACCCCGGGATGCCGAAGTTGATATGGAATTCCATGACATTGCCAACGCCCCAGGAAGTTTCGCGGGAAAGCTGCAGGCCGGTCATGTCCCGCACGATATCGCCGCTGCCGCCGAACACCGGCTTGTCCGGCCACAGGGCGCGCGGGACCAGCGACAGCAGGGCTTCCCAGAGCGAGCGGCCGTACAGGTAATCCACGTGGCCGTGCCCCAGCCGCTCGGCTGCCAGCCCCACGAAGTAGTTCTGGTTGAGGCGCTGATCGAGCGCGACGAGATGGCGCCTGTTCGCAGGATCGAACAGCTCGAAATCGGCGAACGCGCTGCCGACCACGTCGATGCGCTGCTCAAGCGCCGCATTGCTCCAGGTGACCTGCCGGATCAAGTCGCGGCTGCCGTAGTAATTCACGAAGACGCTCAGGCCGAGGAACAACGCGGCGACCGTGCCGGCGGTCACCCGCCACCCGCTCCGTACCGAAACGGCCAGCACGGAGCACACGATGATGACTGCGGCGGACCCGTAGCTGAGAAACCCGCCCAGCAGGAGCATCAAGGTCGGATAGACCGCCAATGCCCCCATCCCGCCCATTTCAAATCCCGCTCCTGCACGGCAAAGCGCAATCCTAGCAGCACGCCGAGCAGCCAGATGGCGCCGCCCTTCTCGATCGCGGCGCCGATTGTCGGAATGCTCGCGATGGAGCTGAGCCCGTAGACGAAGAGCCAGCCCCCGCATACGCAGAAGATCCAGAACGGGTAATGATGGTAAGCGCGATGGAATGGAGCGGCCTGGCTCCGCAACCGCGCGAGCCAGACACCCGTTACGAAACAGACCGCACCGATTGCCGTGAAGTCGATGCCCGTCTCGGCAAGATCCGAGCCGAAGAGAAATCCGTCGTTCACGGCATGGGCAAAAGCCCCGGGGACGTGGATCAGCAACAACAAGGACAGGTAGGCGACCGGCAGCCCGAGCGACACCCGGTCGCTTCGCAGCATCCACAGCAGGCAGACGAATGCCGCCAGGCATATGCAGATGGAAAAGATCATTGCGGTCGAGGCGCCTCTCCGCCTGCGATCCGCCGGGCGGCGACGTCGCTTGTGCTCCGCAGCCAGCTCCCGGGACTGCTCCAATCAAGGGTTCCGCCGGGCTTCGCGAAGCTGTAACCCGCGTCGTCCAGCATCCGGATGGATTCCGCAGCCGGGCAAATGCTGCCGGGCCCGCTCGCCCAGTTGAGCTCAGTCAAAACGGTTCCGATCCGGCCCTTCCGGAGCAGCTCTCCGGCTCCCGCGAGAGCCGCATGCTCCTGCCCTTGGATGTCGAGCTTCAGCAGGTCGATGCGGTCGATGGCGTGCTCCTGGCAGAACTGGTCGAGGCGGACTGCTTCGACGCGCCTGGCACCGGGACCGGTAAGGCCGGTGCGGACAAAATTCATGCCCTCGTTCGTGCCGGATTCACCGCGGCAGTCGTACAGGCTTGCGAAGCCGTTTTCATCCAGGACCGCGGCCTCATGGACATGCAGCTGAGCGAGCCGGTTGAGCCCGGCGGTCGCGCGCAGGCGCGCTGCGATCTCGGGCGTAGGCTCGAACGCGTGGACGACCGCGGCGGGCTGCGCAGCCAGCGCCGCCAGGCTGTATATGCCGGCATTGGCTCCGACGTCAAAGATGACCTCGGCCTCCCGGGCCGCGTTCTGCCAAAAGCCGAGGATGTGGTCCTCCAGAAAATAGGTGCCGAAAAAATAGAATTGCCGCTGCATCATCTCGGTCAGATCACAAGGCATCGCAAAGTGGCCGTATTTGAGGCGTGCGACCCGTTGGGCGCCTTGACCGCCGGCGGCGGCGCGCCAGAGCGCATCGATCACCCGCAGCTTGCCGCGGCGGATGGGAAAGCGCCGCGCGTATAGGAGAAGCAGATCTTCGAGAAAGGCGGACACGTCCTTTGCTCAGCCTGGTTGCATGATCGAGATTGGCGGCCTGGCTCGCGGCTCCGGCCTCATGAGCAGGCTCGTGGGGCGGCGAATTTCGGAACCGGCAAGGCGAACAGGGCATTGGCGCAAACAGAGAATCTCACGTCCGCTCAGAACGAAATCAGTGTAGGTGACAACATACTGCAATCCGAACTGTCCAAGATAATCAGAGACGAGAACGAGAGCACCACCGGCGGTTCCGGGGCTTGGGTGCAAATCATTGAATTCGACGTAGACGTAACCGACGCGGCCCTCCCCAAGCATCCGTCGCGCACCCCGCAGAACGGAAAGATCGAAGCCTTCCGCATCGACCTTGAGAAGGCTTATATGTCCGACGCCGTTTTCCTCGCAGAACACATCATATCTTGCCCCAATTTGCGGGAACAATCGTCCTAATTTCACCAAAGAGCGAGGCATCATTCGCCGCGCACCGCCGTCCGGCCGTGCAGGTTCAATCCACTTGGGGGAGAAATCATGGTTCGCTGGTCCCGCATTGCTGCGGCATTTGTTGCCTTCGCTACGCTGCTCGGCGTGGTGGTCACTACGCTCGACGCCATGGCGCAGCCGGCGGCGGATCGAAAGACGCAGCCCGGCAGCGGCCAATGCCGTCTGTCCAACGGGCAAAAGTGCTGAACCGCATTACGGCTGGCGCGGGATGATTTTTCTTCGGATCACCATCCCGCTCTGCTTCTTTGTTTGAGCATGATCTTTATCGAGAACCGGTATCCACCCCGGATCAAGTCCGGGGCAGGCTTTTTCGGGATCATGCTCCGGCAACAACCGGTAGAGCCTCGTCGGATGCCCGACGGGGCTCTTTCCCTTTCGGCGGCCTTTGCAGCCGGCGTCAGCCCTGCGCCTGCGTGATCAGCGGCGCGCGCAGCACCTTGCCGTAATGGGAGCGCGGCAGGCTCGCCACGAAGCGCACCACGCGCGGCTTCTTGTAGCCGGCAAGCCGCGCGCGGCAGTGCTCGACCAGATCGTGCTCGCTCACCGCCATGCCGGGCCTCACCACCACGAATGCGGTCACCACCTCCCCCCACTCCGCATCCGGCAGGCCGATCACGGCGACTTCGGCGACGGCGGGATGCAGCCCGATCACGTCCTCGACTTCCGTCGGAACGATGGTGCTCGCCCCGGAGCGGATCACCTCCTTGAGCCGGCCGATGATGGAAAGATTGCCGGCGCTGTCGAGCTCTCCGATATCGCCGGTATGCAGGGCGCCCGCGCGCAGCGCCGCGGCGCTCGCCGCCGCGTCATGCCAGTAGCCCGCCATCACGTGGCCGCCGCGAATGAGCACCTCGCCTGAAGCGCGTGAGCCCATCGCTGCGGTTTCGTCCGAGCCGGAAATTCTCACTTCGTATTGCGGCAGCACGCGTCCGACGGAAGAAATAAGCTCCCTTCGCCGCTCTCCCGCCGCCGCAAGACATTGCGGCGGCAAGTAGCAGGTCACCGGCGCCTCGGTCAGGCCGTAGAGCACACCGATCCTCGGCCCCAGGACATCCAAGGCGCGCTCGAACATTGCAGGTGGGATGCGCGAGCCGCCGACATAGACCGCCTGCAAGCGATCGAGAGCGCGCTCTCCCGCACGCAAATGATCGAGCCAGCGCAGGAGCTGCGTCGGCACCAGCGACGTGCGCGTCGCGCCCGTTCGCTCGATGGTCGCTGCCAGCCGGTCAGGCTCGAACCGGCGCAGAACGAGGGTCGCGCCGGCGAACAGGTGAGACATCGGGATGACCTGCGCGACCGGCCACAGCGGCCGCACATTGAGAAATACGCAATCGCTCCCGATCGCAAAACCGGCAATGGTGGCGCGCGCGACAGTCACGAGATTGCGATGCCGCAGCATCGCTGCCTTCGGAGCGCCGGTCGTGCCGCCGCTGAAATTGAGCGAGGCAAGATCGTCGCCGCTGCCCTCCGGCAACGGCCGCTCGGACGCCTGTTGCAACAACACCTCGTAATCATGCCCGCCGCCGTCGCCGCCGAGCGAGATGACGTGATCGAGGCCCTCCACCTCGCGCGCGAGCCCGGCGAGCTTGTCCGCAAACGAAGCGTGCGTCACCAATGCCGCCGCGTCCACATGGCGGAGCAAGGCCATTGTTTCCGCGCGGGTGAGCCGCGGATCGAGCGGCACGCGCACCAGGCCGGCCGACATGATCGCGTAATCCGCCTCGAGATATTCGCGGATGTCGGGCATGAGGAGAGCGACGCGGTCGCCCTTGCCCAGGCCAAGGCCAATGAGCGCATTGCCGAACCGCCTGATGCGGGCATGCATCTGCCGGTACGACCAGGTGCCGCCGTCGTCCATGATCGCGGGGCGATCGGCGTGGCGGCGCGCGAGGGCGCGCCACTGCGCACCGATATGCATGCCGGCCATATGCGTGTCAGCCCGATGCATGCCAGGCTCGGGCATGTTCACCAGCCCTGCAGCACGACGCGCCCGCTGACCGCGCGGCCCTCCATCAGGGCATGCCCAAGCGCGGCCTGCGCGAACGGCAGGATGCGCCCGATGCAGGGCTTGACCGCCTTGCTGGCGAGGAGATGCAGCGCAGTGCGCACGTCGGCGAAGGTCGCATTGCCCGAGCCGGCGAGGCGGATGCGCCGCACGATGAGAAGGCCGGGGTCGAGCTCCACCGGCCGCGCGCCGATGTTGCCGAGCACGACCACGGTCGCATTTTGCGCCGTCGAGCGCAGGCTTTCGCCGAGGGTGCCGGTCACCACATTCTCCAGCACCACGTCGGCCCCTTGCCTGGCGGTGAGGCGCCACACTTCGCCGCTGAATTTCAGATCGGAGCTCACGATCACCTCGTCGGCGCCGGTTTGCCGCAGGATTTGCGCTTTTTCGGCGGAGCTTGTCACCGCGATCACGCTCGCCTGCATGCTCTTTGCGATCGCGATCTGATGCAGGCCGAGCCCGCCCCCCGCTCCGGTGATCAGCACTGTATCGCCGGGTTTCGTCCCGGCGACGCCGACGAGCGCGCGCACGCTGGTCCCGATCGGGCAGACCGCGAGCGCGGCCGCGGTCGTGGCGAGGCCGTCGGGGATGCGCATCGCATTGCGCGCGGGCACGCAGGCAAATTCGGCATAGCCGCCGCCGCCCTCCTCGCCGAGCACGCGGCTCGCCCGGCAGAGATCGTGGCGGCCGCGCAGGCAATATCGGCAGCCGCCGCAAAACAGCCGCTGATAGATCACCACGCGCTCGCCCACGCGCGCGGCCGAAACATCCGTCCCCGCCGCGACGATCTCGCCCGCGATCTCGTGCCCGAGGATGCGGCCCGGCGGGCCGGGAATCTTGCCGGCGCGGGAGAGCACGTCGTGATGGCAGATGCCGGCCGCGTCGATGCGCACGAGCACATCGTCGCGACCGGGTTGTGGCCGCTCGACCTCGGTGACCTGCAGGACATCAGGACCGCCGAAGACGCCGAACGTCACGGCCCGCATGCGCGCCATTTCTGCTCCGTGCTGCGCTGCGCCCGGGACACACATTTCTCTATCCGCCCGCCGTCAGCCGCGGCCGGCAAATGCCGCCGCGCCTTGCTTGTAATCGCCGCCACCCTCGACCGTGTCTCGCGCCGCCTCGATCGCGGAGCGCTCCACGTCAGTCAGGCGGCGGGAAAGCATCGCCAGCCGCTTCGTCGCCTGCACCGCTGCCGGCGGGTAGCCGGCGATCGCCGTCGCCCATTTCTCCGCCTCCGCCTTGGCGTCGTCCACCACCGCGTTGACGAGGCCCCAGCGCAGCGCTTCTTCCGCAGCAACGTTGCGCGCCATGAGCAGCATTTCGAGCGCGCGGGCGCTGGGGACGACCCGCGGCAGCACAAGCGCGCTCACCGCCGAGATCATGCCATGGCGGACCTCCGGATAGCCCAGCACGGTGTCCTTGCCGGCGATCCGCAGGTCGCAGTGCAGCGCCAAGGTCATGCCCATGCCGATGCAATAGCCGTGCAGCGCCGCGATCACGGGCTTGGCGAGCGCAATGCCGACGCCCGGGATCGCCCGCAGCAGCGTGTCGGTGCCCACCATGCGCCCGGTGCGGTTGATCTCCTTGATGTCGGAACCGGCACAGAATGCTTTTTCCCCGGCACCGGTGAGCACGGCGACGCGCACGCTCGCGTCATCGGCGATTTCCTGCCAGATCGCGCCCAGCCGCTCCTTCGCCGGCACGTCGAGCGCATTGAGCACCTGCGGCCGGTTGAGCGTAATGACCGCGACCCCGTTCGAGCGCTTCTCCAGAGCAACCGACATGCCCGTCACCTTTTGCCGCAACGCCTGCACTTCTAGCAGGATGGGCCGCTTTCGTCTTATCAAGGGTGGCGCAAGACGGCGCATGGATTGGGCGG
This sequence comes from uncultured Alphaproteobacteria bacterium, assembly GCA_963820365.1. Taxonomy (GTDB): domain Bacteria; phylum Pseudomonadota; class Alphaproteobacteria; order Rhizobiales; family Xanthobacteraceae; genus VAZQ01. The sequence continues at coordinate 21,473 of CAWFZR010000025.1, forward strand.
CGAGTGTCCCGATTCCGAAGCTCGTCAGTGCTTCCGGCCCGCTCTGATGCTTTCGCCCGACGCCGTTTCCTGTTTTGATGGCCTGAGCCGAAAGCCGAACGTCGTGATACCGCATGAATGGGGCGCAATGAAACGGCGCGAGTTCATTGGTTTGCTGGGCGGCGCAGCTACGATTCCGTTCGTTGCGCATGCACAGCAGAGCGAGCGGATGCGCAGCATAGGCGTGCTGCTGCCCGCAAGTCCGGACGATCCTGTCTTTCAGGCCCGCCTCGCAGCGTTTCATCAAGAGTTGGCTCTGTTGGGCTGGATCATCGGTCGCAATGTGCGCATCGACACGCGCTGGGCCACGACCAATCCTACTGAGATTCGCAGAAACGCGACGGAACTGGTCGCGCTTGCGCCCGACGTCATCCTGTCTACCGGCGACTCGACCGTGCCGCCGTTGCTACAGGCGACCCGCACCGTGCCAATCGTGTTCCCGGTCGCCAACGATCCAATCGGCGCGGGCTACGTCAACAGCTTGGCGCGGCCGGGTGGCAACGTCACCGGGTTCATGATTCACGAATACAGTACAGGCGCGAAATGGCTGGAGCTGCTTAAAGAGGTTTCGCCAAACGTGACGCGAGTGGCGGTCCTGCGGGATTCCGCCAACCCCGCCCAAACCGCCCAGTTCGGCGTCATTCAGGCTGTTGCACCGATGCTCAGGGTCGAGGTAATCCCGGTCGACATGCGGGACGCCGGCGAGATCGAACAGGCCGTTGAGACTTTCGCGCGCTCTCCGCACGGCGGTCTGATCGCGGTGGCGGGCGGTGCTTCGATACGTTATCGCGATCTGATCGTCACGTTGGCAGCCCAGCGCAAGCTACCGGCGGTCTACTGGGAACGTTTCTTCGTCGTTGCCGGCGGCCTGATTTCCTATGGGGTGCATACGATTGATCAGTATCGCCGCGCGGCGGGCTACGTCGACCGCATCCTCAAGGGCGAAAAGCCGGCCGATCTTCCGGTTCAGGCACCGACCAAGTACGAACTGGTTATCAACCTAAAGACCGCCAAGGTGCTCGGCCTGGAGATGCCAACATCGATCCTGGCGCGCGCCGACGAGGTAATCGAGTGAAGAGGCGCGAGTTCATCACGCTTGTCGGCGGCGCAGCGGCGGCGTGGCCGCTCGGGGCGCACGCGCAGCAGCCGGCGATGCCGGTGATCGGGTTCCTGCGCAGCACATCGCTTGCGGTGTCCACGCCCATGGTCACGGGCTTCCGTCAGGGTCTGACAGCGGCTGGGTTCACTGAAGGCCAGAACGTCGCGATCGAATATCGCTACGCCGACAGTCAACGCGAGCGCTTGCCGGGTCTGGTCGCCGAATTGATCCGCCTGCCGGTAGCGGTCATCGTCGCGAACAACATCGCGGCGCTCGCGGCCAAAGCTGCCACCACGACGGTGCCGATCGTATTCGCGACCGGCAGCGATCCGGTCGTGGACGGGCTGGTCGCCAGCCTCAACCAACCCGGCGGCAACGTGACCGGCGTGAGCTTCTTGGCCGGGCTCCTGGGACCCAAGCGGCTGGAGATGCTGCGCCAACTCGTTCCCACCACCGCCACCATCGCGATCCTGGTCGGGACCGACACGCTTGAAGCGCGGATCGAGCGACGGGACGTTGAGCTGGCCGCGCAAGCGCTCGGGCAGCAACTCATCGTCGCACCGGTCACCAGCGAAGGCGAGCTCGACGGCGCATTCACGTCGATCGTCGAACGCGGCGCCAAAGCCCTATTGGTCGGATCGGGACCATTGGTGACATCGAACCGGGAGCGGCTCGTAGCGCTGGCGGCCCGCCATGCCATTCCTGCCATCTATTCGTTGCGCGAATTCGTCGAAGCCGGTGGCCTGATGAGCTATGGCGCCAGCCTCGTCGAGGCGTATCGGCAGGCGGGCATCTATGCGGGGCGGGTCCTCAAAGGCGATAAACCGGCAGACCTGCCGGTCATGCAATCGACCAAGTTCGAGCTGGTCATCAACCTGAAGGCCACGAAGGCGCTGGGTCTGTCCATGCCGCCGACGTTGCTAGCGGTTGCCGACGAGGTCATCGAATAGCGCACGGTCCTTGCTGCGGGGCACAAGTCAGCAATCGGCACTTAACAGAATAGCGTGAGCGAGACAGCTTATATCGGCAAATCGATCGGGCGCCTCGAAGACCGCCCGCTGCTCACCGGCAGCGGTCGATTCGTCGACGACCTGCGCTTTCCCGACACGCTGGAGGCGGCGTTCGTGCGCAGCCCGCACGCGCACGCCCGCATCCGGGGCATCGACACGCGTGCCGCGCGGTCACACCCGCAGGTGCACGCCGTGCTCACGCTGGCCGATCTTTCCCCCCTGCTCTCGCAGCAGCGCCTCCCGCTGGGCTTTCGCACCGACGAGCTCCCGCCCGACATCACGCCGTTCGCGCTGGCGCGCGACGAAGTCGCCTTCGTGGGCGAGGCGGTGGCGGTGGTGATCGCACCAACGCGCTACCGCGCCGAGGACGCCGCCGCCCTGGTCGATATCGACTACGAGCCGCTGCCGGCAGTTTCGGATTGCCGGGCGGCGCTGGTGCCGGGCTCGCCGCGCGTGCACGGCGCAAGACCAAGCAACCTCCTGATCGAGTTCAAGCAGTCGTACGGCGACGTAGCGGGCGCATTTGCGCGCGCCCCGCATCGTGCCAGCGTCCATCTCAAGCAGCATCGCGGCGGCGCCCATTCCATCGAGGGGCGCGGCGCGCTTGCCGCCTACGACGCCAACGAGGGGAGGCTCACGCTGTGGACCTCGACCCAGCTCGCCCACGAGGTCCGCGCCTTTCTGATGCAGCTGCTCGGACTCGACGAGAATCAGCTGCGCGTCGTCGCGCCGGACGTCGGCGGCGGCTTCGGCGCCAAGTTCCTGATGTATCCGGAGGAGGTCACGCTTGCCGCCGCCTGCCTGATGCTGCGGCGCCCGATCAAGTGGGTGGAGGATCGGCGCGAGCATTTTCTCGCCGCCGTGCAGGAGCGCGACCAGTACTGGGATCTCGAAGTCGCCTTCGATGATGAGGGCCGCCTGCTCGGCGTGCGCGGCACCATGATCCATGACCAGGGCGCCTATACGCCGCAGGGCATCAACCTGCCCTACAACGCCTCGACCGGGCTTCCCGGCCCCTACATTCTGCCGGCCTACCAGCTCGACGTGCGGGTCGCCGAGACCAACAAGGTCGCCACCATGCCGGTGCGCGGCGCCGGCTATCCGGAAGCGGCGTTCGCCATGGAGCGGCTCCTCGACCGCATCGCCGACGAGCTTCACCTCGATCGCGCGCAAGTGCGCCGACGCAATCTCGTCCCGCCGGAAAAGATGCCCTATGTCACCCCGCTCAGGACGCGCGCGGGCTCACCGGTCGCGCTCGACAGCGGCGACTTTCCGGCCTGTCAGCGCATGGCGCTCGAAGCGGTCGATCATGCCGGCTTCTCCGCCCGGCAGGCGCGCGCGCAGGCCGCCGGCCGCTATCTCGGTCTCGGCATCGGCAACGGCGTCAAAGGAACCGGACGCGGCCCCTTCGAGTCCGCGATCGTGCGCATCGGCCGCTCCGGCCGCATTTCCCTCTACACCGGCGCGATGCCCATGGGACAAGGCATCAAGACCGCGCTCGCGCAGATCTGCGCCGAGCAATTCGGCGTCGCGCCGGATCTCGTGAGCGTGACCGCCGGCGACACCGCCGTCATCCCCTACGGCCAGGGCGGCTTCGCCAGCCGCCAGACCGTGACCGCCGGCTCCTCGGTGCACATGGCGGCCGCCGCGGTGCGCGCGAAGGCGATGGAGGTCGCCGCCCATCTGCTCGAAGTGAGCACGGGCGATCTCGAATTGCGCGGCGGACGCATCGAGATTGCGGGCGCGCCCGGCAGCGGGCTGGCGCTGCGCGAAGTCGCCGAAGCGGTTGCCGGCGTGCCGGGCTACGCCATGCCGGGAAAGTTCGCGCCCGGGCTCGAGAGCATGCAGAGCTTCATGCCGAGCGCGCTGACCTACGGCGGCGCCTGCCATGCCGTCGAGATCGAGGTGGACATCGAGACCTGCGGCATGCGCATCCTGCGCTATGTCGTGGTCAACGACAGCGGACGCATCATCAACCCGATGATCGCCGAAGGCCAGATCATCGGCGGGGTGGCGCACGGGATCGGCAATGCCTTGCTCGAATGGATGGGTTACGACCAGGGGGCGCAGCCCCTCACCACCACCTTCGCCGACTACCTGTTGGCGGGCGCGACCGAGGTGCCCGACATCGAGGTGAAGTTCGTCGAGTTTCCCTCCCCGCTCAATCCGCTGGGTGTCAAAGGCGTCGGCGAATTCGGGCTGCGTGCCGGCCGCCGCCGCCATCATCTCGGCGATCGAGAACGCACTCTCGCCGTTCGGCGTGCGCATCGAGGAATATCCCGTCACGCCGGCGAGGCTGTTCGCATTGCTGCAGAAGGCTATTATCGAATGACCTACATCATGCCTCAGATCGCTCTGGCCTCCCGCGACGACATCGCAGGCATTCTGAACCTTCAGGAACTGAATTTGCTTGGCCGGGGTGGGCTTTTGATCGTTCGGCTTCCGGGCGCGTTCTTTGAGGCCGCGCTCGACGATCTGCCGCAGATCGTGGCGCGCCGGGACGGCAAGATAGTCGCCTATCTGCTGGCCGGATCACGCGGCGTACACGCACAAGTCCCAATCGTACAGGCGATGTTCCGCGCATGACGCTTACATTTACGGCCCGATCTGCGTGGCGGAGAGCGAACGCGGGCATGGGCTGGCAACTGCTTTGTTCGCGGAATTGCGCGAGCGGCTGCCGGGGCGCGAATGCGTCGCCTTTGTCCGACGCGACAATGCCGCGTCACTGCGTGCACACCTGAAAGTGGGGATGAAAGATGTTGCTTCGTTCGAGCATGACGGCGTAGCACATGCGGTGTTGGCGTTTACTGCTCCACGTCGAGCTTAAGCAACGACGATGCCATAGCGCAGGCTTGCCGTTTCGGTGACGTGGGACCGTAGTCCCCGATTTCATGACGGCGACGAGCGTTGCGGTAAAGAAAAACGTTCCGCCTGCAACGAAATTTCGACGGTAGCGGACCATGCTTCAGTGTTAACCCGGATTTCGCTGCACTCAATCCGGGCTACAATTACTGCAGTAGGCTAAGCAGGGTTTTATCGATTGGCCAACGGATGCGTCGGGGATGCGGCGTCAGCTTTCACCAGCAGCGGACATGCCGTTGCATACGCTCTGGTCCGCTGTGCCAACAACCGACATATGCAGTGCAGCAAATATCGCCGCTTTATTCGAGCAGTGCGTCGGCGCGAAGTAAAAACGTTTCTGGAATTGTGAGGCCCATGGCCTTCGCAGTTCTGAGATTGACGGCTAGCTCGAACTTCGTGGGCTGCTCTATGGGTAAGTCGTTCGGCTGCCGGCCCTGTAATATCGAACCACCTTGGACGGTTGTGAGCGCGCCGCGAGCGGCCATCCAGCCGCCGCATCACCGAGCAGTGAGATGAAATCGCGCCTGTTCACTCGATCACCTCGACGGCGAGCGCCAGCAGTGTTGGCGGGATTTCGAGACTGAGCGCCTTGGCGGTTTTGAGATTGAGCACCGTCTCATACTTGGTCGGCGCCTGCACCGGCAGGTCGGCCGGCTTCTCGCCTTTGAGGATGCGATCGACATAAGCGGCCGCGCGCCGGTACTGGTCGATGTAATCAGGCCCGTAGGAGATCAGGCCACCGGCGGCGGCGAAGACACGATCGAAGTAGACTGCGGGCAGTTTGTCCCGGGCCGCCAGCGTGACGATCAGATCGCGATGACGCTGCGCCAACGGGCTCGCCGTCACGATCAGGCCGCCGTTCGGAGCGCGCGCGAAGGCCGCGACGGCGCGCTCGATCTCGGGCGCGTCGCGCATGTTGACCGGAGTTACGTCCACCCTGAGCGACGGCGCCACGGACTGGATTATGCCAAACTGGCCGACTCCGGAGGGTGTGGCGGCATACCGAAGAACCGCCACTCGCGTCACGCCCGGCGCGATCTCCTTGAGCAGCTCCAGCCATTTTCCGCCGATGCTGTATTCGAAATTCATGAAACCGGTGGCGTTGCCGCCCGGCCGCGCCAGACTGTCGACGAAGCCGGCGCCGACCGGATCGACGACGGACGGAAACACGACCGGTACGGTGCGGGTCGCCTGCAGCAACGGCCCCACGGTCGTGGCGGCAGGGGCCAGGATGACGTCGGGCGCGAGCGCGGCCAATTCCGCCGCGTGCCTGCGAATCTCGGCGGCATCGGTCGTGGCCCAGCGGGTGTCGATGCGCACGTTGCGGCCGATGGTCCAGCCCAGGAGCGCCAGCCCCTGATGGAACGCCGCGAGGCGGGCCTGAAATTCTGCATCGTCCGCGGCTGCGGGCAGGAGGATGCCGATGCGGCGCATCCGCTCGGGCTGCTGCGCCTGCTGTCCGCGCGCAGCGAGCGGCCACGCCGCCGCCGAGCCGCCGAGAAGGCCAATGAACTCACGTCGCCGCATATCCGCACCCAAGCTCAGGGGCCAGCATTGTATCGGCTCAAACGAGTACTTTGATAGGGCTCAAACCGGGCGTCAAAACCATTGCCGCAGTGCACAGCCAATGTCGGAGTGGAGTGCGCCCTTGAAGGCTCGCCAACAATCTGAGCACCGGGATGCAAGGACGACGCATCGCTGAGCGGCGACTACGCGCTATGGTTCATTGACTTGGCTTGATGCCGAGATCCTTGGCGATCGCTGCGAGCCGCGCGCGCTGCGCCTCGGTTGCGGCAGCGAATTCCGCCGGCCCGCCGAGGTTGAGGATTTGGCCGGTCGCGATCAACCGAGCCTCGATGGTCGCGTCGGTGACGGCGCGCACGTCCTCGGCGATGCGCTCGCGCAGCTCAAGCGGCATGCCGGGCGGACCAAAGAAGCCGACCAGCCCGTCGAACGCCAGCTCAGGGTAGCCGGCCTCCGTCACCGTGGGAACGTCGGGCAGCGTGGGCGCGCGCACGCTATTGCTCACCGCCAGCGGCTTGATCTTGCCGGCCTCGATCTGCGGCCGCACGATAGCGAGCGCGCCTTCATAAACCTGGACCCGTCCCTCGGCGAGATCGTTGGCAGCCTCCACCGGGTTGCGGTACGGAACCTTCGTCATGTTCAAGCCGCTGCTCTGGAGAAATCCGGCAAACGAGAAATCGAGAGCCCCGGTGACGCCCGCCCAGTTGAGCTTGCCGGGTTGTGCGCGCGCCATTGCGATCAAATCGGCAAAGCTTCCGACCTTGAGCGAAGCCGGCACCGAGATGGTGATCAGCGTGTTGGATATCCGCACGATCGGCCAGAGATCCGCTGCCTTGTACGGCAGGTTGTCGTGGAGGTAGGGATGCGCGGTGAAGGACGAGGTGGGTGAAGCAAGCAGGATGTGGTCGTCGCGGGCGCTCAGGAACGCGGTGATTGCAACGATGGCGTCGCCGCCGGGACGATTCTCGACCACCACCGGCTGGCCCCAGCGCGCGCTCAGCCGGTCGGCCAGGAGCCGCGTGCCGATATCGATGCCGGCTCCGGCACCAAGCGTCACCAGGAACTTGACCGGGCGCTGCGGCCAAGGACGCGGCGAAGCTTGTGCCGCCGAGGGGGTCGAGACTGCGGCAAGAGTTGCAAGAAGGCCCATGGCGGGGGCCAAGGCAAGGGCCAAGGCAAGGGCCAAGGCGAGGGCCAAGAAGCGCGGCACACGACGCATGATCTTCTCCAATCTTCTTTGCAGCGCAGAGGCAGCCGTCGATAAGAGCTGCAGCCACCATAGACGGTCACCCTGACGAGGCAAGGAGCGCCGGTGTCGCAAGCGGACCCGGAAACGGCGGGGGGAGGCATGCCTCGCCCCTGCGTTGCAAGGTGTTGCGTCAAGAGTTGGGTGCAATAAGCGACCACAATGCCGAATGAATGTCCCATCCTGATTGCGGGCGGCGGGCCGGTGGGAGTGATCGCCGCGCTGGCCCTGGCACGGCAAGGCCTGCCGGTGCACGTGATCGAGGCCGAAACGAGCGTCAACGACAGCCCGCGCGCGGCCACCACCCATGCCGCCACATTGGAGATGCTGGCCGAGCTGGGCCTCGTCGAGGACGTCATCCGCCGCGGACTGATCGAGCCGAAATTTCGCATCTGGAACCGCGCCAGCCGCGAGCTGATCGTGGAATTCGATTTCGGCGTGCTCGCTGACGACACCCGCTTCCCCTATGTCGTGCAATGCGAGCAGCACAAGCTCGCCAACATGGCCATCGAGCGCCTGCGCGGACTTGCGCATGCGAGGCTCGATTTTTCGAGCCGCGTCACCACGGTACGGCAGCTCGACGATGCGGTCGAAGCGGTGGTCGAGGACGCATCCGGGGCCCGCAGCGTGCGCGGGTCCTATCTGATCGGCGCCGACGGCGCACGCTCCACCGTGCGCAAGGCCTTGGGCATCGACTTCGAAGGCTACACCCATCCGGAACGCTTTCTGGTGCTGACCACGCCATTCGCCTTCGATGCCGAATACGCGCAGTGCTCGCGCAACTATTTCTCCGATCCCGAGGAATGGTGCGCGCTGTTCAAGGTCGCCGGCGATGACGGGCAGGGGCTGTGGCGCGTGCTCTTTCCCACGCGGCTCGAAGAGAGCGATGAGCAGGCGCTGCGAGAAGACGCCGTGCAGCGTCGGCTGCAACGATTTTTTCCCAGGCAGGGCCGCTACCCGGTCGTGCATCGCAATCTCTACAACGTGCACCAGCGCGTGGCGGCCTCGTTCGGCAGCGGCCGGGTGTTTCTTGCGGGCGACGCCGCGCATGTGAACAATCCGCTCGGCGGGCTTGGTCTCAATTTCGGCATTCACGACGCCGTCGAGCTCTCCGCCCTCCTCGGCCGTGTGCTGCGCGCCGAGGCACCGGCCTCGAGCCTGGAGGAGTACGATCGCTATCGCCGGTCGCTCAACGTCGAATACGTGCAGCAGCAGACCATCGCCAACAAGAAGCGCCTGGAGGAGAAAGACCCGGCGCTGCGCGCGAAGAACAACGATGCGCTGCGCAGGATTGCCGCCGATCCTGCCGCGCAGCGCGCCTATCTCCTGCGCGCCTCGCTGATCGAGAGCGTGCGCAAGCGCGCGGCGATGACAGCGTAGACTGGAAACCTATCCGGCGCTGTCAAGCCGCGCGCGAACGATGCGGCGGGATGCGGGCAAGGGCGGGCCCGATTGCGACACCGGCCGTGGCGAGGTCGTAACGGTTTTGGAGGTTGAGCCAGAACTGCGGCTCAATCCCGAAATACCGACCCAGCCGCAAGGCCGTATCGGCGGTGATTCCCAATTCCTCGCGTACGATACGCTCGATGCGCGTGCGCGGGACGCCGCACACTTTCGCCACCGCATAAGGCGACAACTGCAGCGGAGCCAGGAATTCCTCCCGCAATACCTCGCCGGGATGGAGCGGCGGCAGCGTCGCGATGATGCGATGTCTTTTCGCCATGGTACGTCCCATCAATGGTAGTCGACGATTTCAACGTCCTCGGGTCCACGCTCGGTCCAACGGAAGCAAATTCGCCACTGATCATTGATCCGGATCGAATGTTGACCCCTACGATCCATTTTCAGCGCTTCCAGCCGGTTTCCCGGCGGCACCTTCAAGGAATTCAGGGACACCGCTGCATCGAGCATTCCGAGCTTACGTCGCGCGACCGAGAATATGTCGGCAGGAAAGCCTTTCGGACACCGCCCGTGGAATACGGCCTCGGTCACACTGTCCTTGAAGGTGCGGATCACAAGCCGTGCCCTCGTCATACGTATCGCTCAGAGATACGTGACTGTCAAGGACCCAACGTGCGACCGAACGTGCGACCCAACCTGCGATTGGATCACTGCGCGCGATAGCGTTCGGCTCGGCGGCTACAGCGCCTGATTGCGCAGGACGTTGATGGACTGCGCCCGCATGCCTCAGAACAACGCCCCGCCCACGCAGTGGGAATTGATTCCGGACCGCCGGAACATGCTACACAACCGCGATGTCGAATGCCGGAAGCATCACCCCCCCTTCACGCTGCGCCGAGCGCAAGCCGGTGTCGCAAGCGGCCAGGCTGCTCAGCGCAGCCGCCGTGCGCGAGCGATGCGAGATGGTTCATCGCTTCGTCGCAGATGGCCATTCGCCGCATTTCATCCTCGATGCAGGCCGATTGGATGCCGTCGCGGACTATGTGGCGGAGGTCACGCGCGAAGCCTATCCCGATCTCGCCATTCCCTATCACAGCCGCTGGCGTCATTTCTGCGCGGGCGGCATCGACCGCTGGCAGGCGCTGGCGCAGAGCGTGCGTGTGCATCCGCTGGAGCGGGCGCGCATGGCGGTTGATCTCGCGACGGTGAGTGTCCTTCTCGACGCGGGCGCCGGCGATGCCTGGCGCTATCGCGAAGCGGGCAGCGGACTTTCCTTCACCCGCTCGGAAGGACTGGCGGTGGCGAGCCTCGGCATGTTTCGCGCCGGCGCTTTCTCATCCGCGGCCGATCAACCGTATCGGGTCGATGATGCCGCGCTCGCGCACATGGATGCGGCGACCTTGGCGCGCCATCTTCAGGTCGACGGGGCAAATCCGCTCATTGGGTTGGAGGCGCGCTGCACGCTGCTGCGCCGTCTCGGCGGCGCGCTCGCCGAGCGCGGCGATCTGTTCGGATGCGCGCCGGCACGGCCCGGCAATCTCATTGATTATTTTGCAAGCGTCGCGCACGGCCACGCCATCCCGGCTGCCGCCGTGCTCGCGGCATTGCTCGAAAGCCTGGCCTCGATCTGGCCGTCGGGGCTTGCGCTGCGCGGCATTGCCATCGGCGATGCCGGCCGTCATCGCGCCGTGCGCACCGGCGACGACAGCGACGGCATCGTTCCCTTCCACAAGCTGTCGCAATGGCTGACCTATTCGCTGATCGAGCCGTTCGCCGCGGCCGGGCTCGAGGTCGAGCGGCTCGACGAGCTCACCGCCCTGCCGGAATACCGCAACGGCGGTCTCCTGATTGATCTCGGCGCCATCAGTCCGCGCGGGCTGATCGATCCGCAGCCGCACCAAGTCCAGTCCGAGCTGATCGTCGAATGGCGCGCGCTGACCATCGCGCTGATGGACCGGTTGCTCGATCTAGTTCGCGCGAAGCTGGGACTTGGCTCCTCCTTCAACCTGCCGCAGATGCTGCAAGGCGGGACCTGGAGCGCCGGACGCAAGATCGCGCGCGCCTTGCGCCCGCCCAATGGCCCTCCGCCCATTTCGGTCGCCGCCGACGGCACGGTGTTCTGAGGCGGGAGCGGAGGACGCAACAGAAGTCCGACGATGGAGGACGGAAGCTCCAAATCCGTGCTCAAAAAGTAATCAAATCGCACGTTCACCGGCCGCGGCGGCTGCGCTACACTTGGCCCGCATACGCCCGGGCGTGTGCGACAATCATGCACAGGATGGAGTTTTCATGCTCGCTGCCTTCATTCGTCCCGCCACCCTCGCCCTGCCTATTCTTTGCGCGGCGCTGTCGATTGCCTCGGCGCCGCCAGCCGCCGCGCAGGACAGCAAGGTCCTCAAGGTCGGAACGCTCAAGCTCATCCACGGCATCTCCGCCTATTTCTACGAGCGGTTCGTCCCGGCGGGCTATACGGTCGAAGTCTATCCGTTCGAGAGCCCGACCGACGGCAAGAACGCGGTGCTCACCGGCACCGTCGATACCTGTATTCACGGCATTGCCGCGTTTCTGCTCGGCGCCGCCGCCGGCGAGCCGGTGGTGATCGTGGCCAACGCCAATAACGGCGGCATGGCCGTCATCGCCGGCGCGACGAGCGACATCAAGTCGATCAAGGATCTCAAGGGCAAGCGCGTCGCCATCTGGCCGGGATCGACGCAGGAGGCCGTGATCCTGGAGCGGCTGCGGATGGAGGGGATGTCGATCAAGGACATCCAGCCGATCCGGCTGCAATTCTCCGACCACCCTTCGGCGCTCGCGCGCGGCGATATCGACGCCTATGTCGGCGCCGAGCCGGCACCGGGCATCAGCCTCGCCAACGGCACCGGCCGGCTGGTCGAATATCCCTATTCCACGCCGATCGGATCCCTCAACATGATCCTTTCCGCCAGCGAGAAGGCGGTCAAGGAAAACCCCCAACGCATCAAGTTGGTGGTCGACATGCACAGGAAGGCCGTCGACTACGCGATGGCCAATCCGCCCCAGATCGTCGACGTCGCCATGCAAAAGCTCGGCCAGCAGAAGAAATCGATCGAGGCCGCGGTGCCGAACGTGGAGCTCGCCTGGAAGCTCGACGACGTGTTCATGCAACGCGCCAACGCCTATACCCGGCTGATGTTCGAGAACAAGCAGATCCGCCAGATGCCCGATCTCGATCGCCATATCACCAAGCAATTCATGTAGCGCAGGACACAGCGAGCGCTACCGCATGTGGCTCAGCGGCGCAGCAAACTCGGCATGCCTCCCGGAGGTATTACGGCGCTTGCCGAACGGCCATGTGCGATAGCCCAGCCCTTCGGGACAGGGATTGGACGGAGCGGGGATCGTCTTGAGCGAGCACGTCTTGAGCGACCAAGTCTTGAGGGACCAGGTCTTGAGGGACCAGGTCACGACGCTTGCCGACACATCGCAGCAGTCGCTGCCGGAGGCGCCCGCGACGGTCCGCAGCAGCCGCCGCCTGATCGAGCAGATCCGCACCGTCGCGCTCGGGGTGGGCTTTCCCCTGCTGCTCATCCTGCTGTGGGACCGCGCGGTCGCCGTCACCGGCACCCGGCTCGTGCCGAGCCCGCGCGAAGTCGCGGTGATGATGTACGACTTCTCGTTCGGCGGCATCTATGACGATGCGTTCAGCGGCACCATTCTCACGCATGTGTGGAAGTCGATGACGCGCGTCTACGGCGGCTTCTTTCTTGCCGCGCTGATCGGCATTCCGCTCGGCCTGATGATCGGCCGCATCAAAGTGCTCCGCGCGCTGCTCGATCCGACCATCAACCTGTTGCGGCCGATCCCGGTCACCGCGTGGCTGCCGCTGTCCATGATCTTCTTCGGGCTGGGGCCGAACGCGGCGATATTTCTCGTCTTTCTCGGCGCGTTCTATCCCATCCTGCTCAACACCACTTTCGGCGTTCGCTCGGTAGACGTGCGGCTGTTCGAGGCCGCCGCCATGCTGGGCTGCTCGGGCTCGGGGATGTTCCGCCAGGTGGTGCTTCCAGCCTCGTTGCCGGCGATCTTCAACGGGCTTCGCATCGCCCACGGCTTTGCCTGGATCCTCATCGTCGTCGGCGAGATGACCGGCGTCCCCACCGGGCTCGGCTCGGTAATCATGGACGGCCGCACGCTCTCGCGCACCGACCTGGTGGTGACGGGAATGATCGTGATCGGCGTCTGCGGCTTCGTAACCGATCGGATCATCGTGGTGATCAGCAATCGGCTTCTGCAATGGAGCCCGCAGCATCATGCCTGAGGGAAGGCCGGATCGATTTGTAGGGTGGGCTAAGGCGCGCACGCGTCATTATCCGCGTGGGCAAAATCGCGCCGCGCCGAGCCCACCATTCACGAGCACAGCAGGCGATTTTGCCCACCCTACGGGTGTTCAGCGCCATGCATGAGGCAAATCGTTCCCGGGTCGTGCTCCGGGGCGTGAGCAAGCGGTTCGCCGTGGGCGACGGCGAGGTCGAAGCGCTCGCCCGCATCGACGCGACCATCGAGCCGGGCCAGCTCGTGTGCCTGATCGGCGCTTCGGGCTGCGGCAAGTCGACCATGCTGCGCATCGTCGCCGGCTTCGAGGAGCCGACCACCGGCGAAGTCCTGGTGGATGCCAGGCGCATCGCCGGTCCGGGCAGCGACCGCGGAATGGTGTTTCAGGACTACGCGCTGTTTCCCTGGATGACGGTTCGCCAGAACATCGGTTTCGGCCCGCGTCAGCGCCGGTTGCCGCGCAGCGAGATCGAGGCCATCGCCGACGAGTTCGTGAAGCTCGTCGGGCTCGAGCGTTCCGCCAGCCGCTATCCCAACCAGCTGTCGGGCGGCATGAAGCAGCGCGTCGCCATTGCCCGTGTGCTCGCGAACGACGCCAATATCCTGCTGATGGATGAGCCGTTCGGCGCGCTCGATGCGCTCACGCGCGAGCAGCTCCAGCGCGAGCTTTTGCAGATCTGGGCGCGCACCTGCGTGACCATCCTGTTCGTGACCCACTCGGTGGAGGAGGCGGCGCTGCTCGCCGATCGCGTCCTGGTCATGAGCGCCGGACCGGGCCGGATCGAAAGCGACATCGCGATCGCGTTGCCGCGCCCGCGCGATGTCTCCTCGCCCGAGTTCAACGCGGTGCGCCGCGACCTCGCGCGACGGCTCACCAGCCATATGGCGCCGAGGCGCGATCTCGAACCGGCGGGCATCGCCTGATGACGGAGGGTTTCGGGCATCCGGGCGCCGCCACGGCCCTTTATCGCGGCATGGACAGGGCCACCCTCGATGCCGCCTACAACAATAGCGCGGCGGTCGCCGACAGCCCGCAATTTCTGGCGCGCTGGCGCGAGCGCAGCGCCGAGCTGCGCGCCGCGGCATCGCAGGCGCGGCTGCTCGATCTGCCCTATGGCAAGCGGCCGCGCGCGCGCCTCGACTATTTCCCCGCCGGGCGGGCGCAAGCGCCCCTGTTCGTGTTCATCCATGGCGGCTACTGGCAGCGCAACGACAAGGACATGTTCGCCTTCGTCGCCGACGGACCGCGCGCGCACCGGATCGACGTGGCCGTCGTCGGCTACACGCTGGCGCCGGAAGCCCGGCTCGGCGAGATCGTGGAAGAGATCAATGCAGCGCTGAGCTTTCTTTCGGAGCACGCGGACGATTTCGGCTTTGACCGCGAGCGGCTGTTCGTCGGCGGCTGGTCGGCGGGGGGCCATCTCACCGCGATCGTGTCGGGGCACCCGGCCTGTCGCGGCGGCCTTCCCATCAGCGGCATTTTCGACCTGGCGCCCATCGCGCTCAATTACCTCAACGAGAAGCTGCGCCTCGATCCCTCGGAGATCGAGACCTTGAGCCCGCTGCGCGTCCTCTCCGGCCGCATGCCTCCGCTTCGCATGTTCGTCGGCAAGAAAGAGCTGCCCGAGCTCAAACGGCAGTCCGCGAGCTATGCCGAGGCGGCGCGCCAACGCGGCCTGCCGGTCGAGCTGACCACGCTGCCGGGGCATCATCATTTTTCCATTCTCGACGAGATCAGCCGGCCGGAGGGAGCGATCACCCGTGCGCTTTGCGAGCTGATCGCTGCGACCGCCCGTTGATGATCCGGCGCTCTCTGCCTCACGGCGTGGCGTTCGCGTCCCTGCTTGCGTCCCCGGCCGGTCGTTATTGCCGGGCCAGTCGGGTAGAGTGTTGCTCCCGAATCAGGAGGCGACACATGGCGGACTTCAAACCAGGCGATGTCGTTCAACTCAAATCTGGCGGGCCGTTGATGACGGTATCCACGGTCTGCGGTGAAGTGCTGACTTGCGAGTGGTTCGACGACAGGCAGCAGGTTCTGGTGAGAGCGTTCGCAGCTGTTCTCTTGAATCAGAGCTGCAACTCACCACTGCTGAATCACAGCACCGATTCACCTCCGCGCGAAAGAAAGAAACCTGCTGCCGAGACACGGCGGGCTTCCAAGGCGAAGGAAGAGGCGGTCAATCCGGTCTCGAATGGCGGCGTGCCCGCTCTGTGAGCTTTCCGGCGCGGGCAGAGAGCTTGGGCGCGCGGTTTTGGACAGCGTAAGTACTGATCGCCCGCCAGCTCGCGTGAGCTCGACAGCAACGAGCCGCTAATGCCCCCGCCGAGGTGACGCCTGCCCGCGAGCCTGCACGCCGAGATATTGCTGCTGAAGATCGCGATGTGCATGCAGGGTCTGCGAATCGCAGGAGAATACAATTCTCCCCTTTTCGAAGAAGTAGTGGCGGTCGGCTATTCGCGTGAGCGCCTTCACATTCTTGTCGATCAAGAGGATCGACTGGCCGGCTTGCTTCACGCGTTCAAGGCAGCGCCAGATCTCGGTGCGGACCAGCGGTGCCAATCCCTCGGTCGCTTCATCGAGCAGGAGCAGCCGTGGATTGGTCATCAGTGCGCGACCGATGGCGAGCATCTGCTGCTCGCCGCCGGAGAGCAGTCGCCCCATGCTATGGAGTCGCGGCGCAAGAGCGGGAAACAGGTCGAGCACGGAATCGAGCGTCCATTGCGAAGAGCGGTGCGCCTTCCGGTTGGCGGTGGCCACGAGGTTCTCGCGCACCGTCAGATTGGGAAATACCTCACGTCCTTCCGGAACGAGCCCGAGTCCGCGCTGCGCGATGCGGAATGGCGCGAGCCCTTGAATAGGGATGCCCTCGAAAAGAACCTCGCCGGCCGTGGGACGCACGATGCCCATGATCGACAGGACGGTCGTGGTCTTGCCCATGCCGTTGCGGCCGAGAAGCGTCACGACCTCGCCGGCTGCAACGTCGAAAGAGACATCATAGAGAACCTCGACGTCGCCATATCCGGCGCGCAACGCTTTGACCTGAAGCATCACGGCTCGTCGTCCTCGCCCAGATAGGCTCGCCGCACTTCGTCATTGTTGCGGATCGAGTCCCCGTCTCCGGTAGCGATCGCTCGGCCATAGACCATCACCGTGATGCGATCGGCGAGCTCGAACACGGCGTCCATGTCATGCTCGATCAACACGATGGTGAATTTCCGCTTCAGGCTGGTCAGGAATCGCACGATGCGGGCGGAATCCTCCGTACCCATGCCGGCCATGGGTTCATCGAGAAGAAGCAGGCGTGGAGTCGCGGCGAGCGCGAGAGCGAGCTCGAGCGCGCGCTTCTCGCCATGTGCGAGATTGGCGGCGGGCACGTTCATGCGATCGCCGAGCCCCACCTGTTCGATGATTGCGCGCGCCGGCGCGCGCAGCGCTTCGTCACTGCGCGCGCGGCGCCAGAACCGGAAGCTGTGACCGCTGCGCGCCTGCATGGCGAGCGCGGCGTTGTCGAGCACGGTGAACTCGCGAAATACGCTGGTGATCTGGAACGAGCGGCCAATTCCGAGGTGGGCGCGCACATGGGTCGGCAGGCCGGTGACGTCCTCACCCGCGAACACGATGCGCCCGGCATCGGATCGCAGGTCGCCGGCGAGCTGTGCAATCAGCGTGGTCTTGCCGGCACCATTCGGACCGATGATGGCGTGCAGCTCGCCTTGCGGTACCGAAAGGCTGAAATCGTCGGTGGCGATGAGACCGCCGAAGCGCTTGACCAGGTTGCTGATCTCCAGCAGCGGGCCGATCATTGGAGCAAGATGAGTTTTCTTGGCATCATCATGGCTCCACGTCTTTCTTGGCGCATGATCTTTCTCCGAAAACCGGTAGCCAGGTTTTCGGGATGATGCTCTATCGCGCCGGTCCGGACAACCAACCGAAAATTCCTCCCTTGGCGAACAACACGACGAGAAACAGGAACGGGCCCATGATGATCTGCCAGTGCTGAGTCAGGCGCGAGAGCAGATCCTCGAGCGTGAGGTAGCTCATCGCACCAAGGACCGACCCGAACAGGGAACCCATGCCGCCCAGGATGACCATCACCATGATCTCGCCGGAGCGGCTCCAGTGCATGATGGCGGGAGAAATGAACAGGTTCTGATTGGCGAGCAGCGCGCCGGCGATCCCGCAAATCACGCCGGATATGATGAAGGCCACGAGCTTGTAGCGGTAGGTGGAAAATCCAATCGCGATCATCCGCCGCTCATCCGACTTTATGCCGCGCAGCACCATGCCGAAATGCGAGCCGATGATGCGGTCGCCGAGAAGAAGAACAAGCACCAGCACCAGCAGGACGGCGTAATAGAGGGTGAGCGGATCGCCGAGGTCGAGGCCGGGAAAATGGCTGTGCTCGCGGATCGTCAGGCCGTCGTCACCGCCGTAAAGGTTCACGCTCACGGCCAGGTAGTAGAGCATCTGACAGAAGGCGAGCGTGATCATGATGAAGTGAACGCCGGAGGTGCGTACCGATATTGCGCCGATGAGGAGCGCGAGAGTCGCGGAGATGAGGATGGTGAGGCCGAAATGGATGAAGCCGTTGCTGATCCCGTAGTAGCTCAGGATGCCGACGGTATAGCCGCCGACGCCGAGATATGCGGCGTGGCCGAAGCTCACCAACCGGCCATAGCCCAAGATGAGATCGAGACTGACGGCGGCGATCGCGAAGATCATGACGCGGGTCGCGAGGGCGACGTAGAACGGCTCGCGCACGGCGCCGGCGATCACCGGGACCACGGCCAGGAATGCGAGGCTGACGATGATCACCACTACCCGCCGGGACAGCACGCGTGTTACCTCGTTCGCGGCGGAAAGAGCCCCTCTGGGCGGAAAAGCAGAATGAGCGCCATGACGAAATAGATCAGCATCGAGGCGAGGCCCGACCCTGCATTGTCGGCGGCCGCCTGGGACATGAAAGTCGCGAACAACGGGCGAAGCGTCGTACGGCCGAGGGTGTCGACCACTCCCACCAGGAGCGAGGCAACGAAGGCGCCGCGGATCGAGCCGATGCCGCCGATCACGATGACGACGAGCGCGAGGATCAGCATGTCATTGCCCATACCCGAACTCGACGGCGAGGATCGGACCCGCCATTGCGCCGGCGAGCGCGGCGAGCGCGGCGCCGACGCCGAACACGATGGTGTACAGCAACTTGATGTTGACGCCGAGCGCGTTGACCATCACGCGGTTGCTGGCGCCGGCGCGGATCAGCATGCCGATGCGGGTATAGCTGATGAGGATAAACAGCAGCCCGGCGGCGATGATGCCGGCTGCGATCATGAACAGCCGATATATCGGATATGGAATGCCCGGAAGCACCATGACCTGGCCGGCAAGGAACGATGGCACCGACGCGTAGAGTGCAGTCGGCCCCCAGATCACACGTACGAGCTCATTGAAGAACATGGTGATGCCGAACGTCGCCAGCACCTGGTCGAGATGGGTGCGCTCGTAGAGTCGCCGGAAAGCGCTCAACTCGATCAGCATCCCGATCAACATCGTGCCGATCAGCGCGGCGAGCATGGCCTGCAAATACGAGCCGCTGGCGTTGAATACCGCCGCGAACAGATACGCCCCCAGCATGTAGAGCGCGCCATGGGCGATGTTGAGCAGATTCATGATCCCGAACACGAGGGTGAGCCCGGCCGAGATCAGAAACAGCATGATACCGAGCTGGATGCCGTTGATCGCCTGCTCGACCCAGAGGAATGCCGCCATGGATCAAAGGGTCCCCGTTTTCCAGCCTCCGTCGCGCGGGCAGCGGCCTAGTCGTGCGGTACAGTGATATTGACTGGGCGCGGTGTACCTCTCCCTTCGGGGGAGGTCGGCGAACAAAGCGAGCCGGGTGGGGGGTCGCGCTCCCGCGCGTCGAGAGGACCCCACCCGGCCGCCAACGCAGGCAAGTTACGCAGCCTGCGTAAACTTGGCTGCGTGCGGCCACCCTCCCCAAACGGGGAGGGATGAAGTCTGTTGGCCGGCCACGACTTGATTTTGCATAATTGACCGAAGTTCAAACAGTCAAATTGCCTGTGTCGAGGTACGAGGCGCAAGACTGTGGTCCTCAATTCATGTTGCACTTCTCGGCATAGGAATCTCCGTGCGCGGTGAACACCGTGCTTTCGATACTGCGGTAGTAATTATCGCCATCCCGGCTCACCTTGAACACGTAGAAGCTTTCCAGGGGGAAGTGATTCTTGTTGAACTTGAAATCGCCGCGAACCGATTTGATGTTCGCCTTCTTCATCTCGGCGATCATGCCTTGGGTGTTGGCGACGTCACCGTTCACGCCCCTGACTGCGCTATCGATGAGCATGATCGCGTCATAGCTCGCCGCGGCGTAATCGGAGGGCAGGTAGCCGTACTTCTTCTTGAAGGAGGCGACGAACGCCTCGGTATTCGGATGCTTTATCGCCGGCGACCAGAAGCCTGCCTCGTAATTGCCGAGCGCAGCCGCGCCGATGGCCGGCAGCGTCGTCTCGTTCTGCGTGTATACCGAGTAGAGCGGAATCTTGCCTTGGAGCCCGGCCTGGGCGTATTGCTTGACGAACTGGATGCCCATCCCGCCCGGATAGAACACAAACACCGCCTTCGGATTGGCAGCACGGATTTGCGACAGCTCGGATTGGAAGTCCAGTTGCGTGAAATTCGTGTAGACCTCGGCGACAACGTTGCCTTTGAAGAAGCGCTTGAAGCCCGCGAGCATGTCCTTGCCAGCCGCGAAGTTGGGCGCCATCAGGTATACGTCGGTGACGTCCTTGTCCGAGAGGAACTTGCCCATGGCCTCGGGAGCCTGGTCGTTCTGCCAGGAGGCCGAGAAGAAATAGGGCGAGCACATCTCGCCGGCGATCTCGTGCGGCCCGCCGCTGGCGCCGACAAAGATGGTCTTGCTGGAGATGATCGGGCGGTAAACCGCCAGCATCACGTTGGAGAAGATAACCCCGGAAAAAAAGTTGACTTGGTCCCGCTTGAGCATGCCCTCGGCGACCTGACGTCCGACGTCGGGTTTCTGCTGATCGTCCCCGTAGATGATCTCCGCATCTTTGCCGCCGATCTTCCCGGCAAGCTGCTCGAGCGCGAGATCGGCCCCGTCCTTATGATGCTTTCCCATCACGCCGCCCGGGCCGGACAGGGTCGTGATGTATCCAATCTTGATCTTGTCGGCGGCACTTGCGGGCGCGGCGACGAACGCTACGAGCGCGCAGAGAGTGGCAAGCCACGCGGTTTTCATGGTGAGCTCCTATGGTTGGCGCACGTTTCGATGATGTTGACGCACGTCGGCTCGACAGATTTCGGTGCGCTCCCCTCCCCTTCCAGGGCAAGGAAATCGCATATGGCGAAAGTAAGGAGACGACACATCGAAGATCGGCGAATTGGAAGATCTGTAAACAGACGCGGTATACCTCCCCCTGCAAGGGGGAGGTCGGCGAGCAAAGCGAGCCGGGTGGGGGTCCATCGCAACAATCTCGCGCGTCGAAGCGACCCCACCCGACCGCTTGTCGCTTTGCTCCGGCGATCGACCTCCCCTTCAGGGGAGGTACACCGAGCTTGACCGGACATCCGCCTCTCCGATCGTTCAAGACGCCCGTTCTGCTGCCGACGCGATCGCCTCCAAGATGCGCTCGGGGGTGAACGGCTGGTGCGCAATCGTGGCACCAAGCGGCCGCAGCGCATCGTTGACCGCGACCCAAAGCACTCCCATCGCCCCGGTGAGACCGAGCTCGCCCACCCCCTTGGCGCCGAGGCCGGTCGAGCGTTCCGGGGTCTCGATCTGCTCGACGTAGATGTCGGGCATCTCGGCTGCCATTGGCGCGACATAGTCGGCCATGGTTCCGTTCACCAGGCTGCCGAGCTCGTTGTAGATGCATTCTTCGTAGAGCACTGATCCGATGCCCTGCACGACGGCGCCGCGAACCTGATCGTCCACGATGAGCGGATTGACCACTCGGCCGCAATCGGTGATCGCCCAATGGTTGAGCAGCTTGATGAAGCCGGTGCCGGCGTCGAGCTCGAGATACGAGCCGTGCACGCCGTATCCCATGTAGTAGCTCGCTGCGTTTGCAACATGACTGCGCGTGACCGAGAACTGCACGTCGGTATCGGGCGGTAACGTGTCCTGGCGAAAATATCCAATCTTGCCGACCTCGCCCAACGTCAGCACTTGCGCGCGAGTGCGTCGGTTGACGATCTGGCCGCGCACGATGTCGAGGTCGTCGGGCGAGGTCTGCGTGATCGCAGCGGCGACGGTCAATATGTTGCGGACGAGATCGCGCGCCGCTTTGAGCGCAGCCTCCCCGCCGATGGCGATGCCGCGGGACGCCCAAGCGCCGCCGCCGTAGGTCGAGATTGCGCTGTCGCCCGCGATCATGTCGATATCGTCGACGTCGACGCCGACGGTATCGGCGATGATCTGGGCAAGGGAATGCAGCGTGCCCTGGCCTTGATCGGTGATCGACGTCACGCACCGGAGCACGCCGGTCGGCTCCAGCCGGATGGTGCAGCCGTCCTGCACCGAGATCGCGGCGCCGGTCGGCCCGTAAAAAACCGGGCCGTAGGCGGTCGGCTCGACAAACGTCGCCACCCCAATCCCGCGGTACACCCCGCGCTTGCGCAGCTCCGCCTGCTCGGCGCGCAGGCCGTCGTAATCCATGACCTCGATCAGCCGGTCGAGGCAGGCATCGAAGAAAAGATTGTCGAGCTTGCTGCCGGCGGGCGTCACGCACGGCATGCTCTCCCGCTTGCGGTAATTGAGCCGCTTGAACGCCAGCGTGTCCATGCCGAGCTTGGCGGCCGCGCGGTCGGTCAGCACTTCGCTCACGATGGTCGACAGTGGAATCCCTACGCCACGGAACATGCCGATCAGCGGCTTGTTGACGAAGACGTTGCGGGTGCGCGCGCGGTAATTGCCGAAATCGTAAGCGGCACCCGTGTTGGTCACGAGCATCATGCTTTCGGTGATGTTGAAGCGCATCGGCATGCCGTAGGCACCGATTGCGGAGACGTCATCAACGCTCATTGCGGTGATCTTGCCGTCGTCGCCGAAGGCGATGCGCGCTTTGATCTTGTGGTCGCGCACGTGGATGTCGGACAGGAAGGATTCCAGGCGGTCGGCGATGAATTTTACCGGCCGCCCGAGCATCCGGCTGATGACGGCGACGGCGACCTCGTCGGCATAGACGTTGATCTTGATGCCGAAGCCGCCGCCGACGTCGGGCGCGATGACGCGTACGCGATGCTCGGGAATGCCGAGCTGGCGGCTGAACACGCCCTGCATCTGATAGGGCGACTGGTGCGAATGGTACACGGTGAGCGTCTCGGCACCGGGATCGTAGTCGGCGATCAAGCCGCGCGGCTCGAGCGACAACCCGGTCTGACGGTGAAAGGTGAAGGTCTCCTCGATGACATGCCCGGCCGACGCGAAGGCGTCATCGGGATCACCGGCCTTGATGTTGTGCTCGTAGGCAATATTGTCGCTCAGCGATTCATGCAACGGGCCTGCGGCGAGCGCGCTCTCGCCATCGAGAATTGCAGGGAGCGGCTCCCAGCCGATCTCGATGCGCTCGGCCGCGTCCTCGGCCTCGGCCCGGCCGGCGGCGGCCACCGCCACCACCGGCTCGCCCTGATAATAGGCCACGTCGAGGGCCATCACGCGCTGCGGCGGCACCTTGTGACCCGGCCGGTTTTGCGCAACGCCGTCGGTGATGAATGACTTGCAATGCGCTGCGACATCGACACCCGTCGCCACCAGGGCAACTCCGGGAGCGCGCTTGGCCGCCTCGCCGTCGATTGAAACAATCCTGGCGTGCGCATGCGGGCAGCGCACGAACGCCAAGTGCAGCATGCGGGGAAGATTGATGTCGGCGACATAGCGGCCGCGCCCGCGGATGAGCCGCCGGATCTCCGGGCGCGGGATCCGCTTTCCGATCAGGGCGGGTCTTTCCCCAATTGTCATCGGCCGCTTTGCTCCATGAAATCCATCGAACGGTCAGCGCCTCGGACGCCGTTGCAACACCGATTCGATGGCGTCGACGATCGGCTCGTATCCCGTGCACCGGCAGAAGTTGCCCGCGATGAACTCCCGGATGTCCTGCCTGCTCTCGACGTCGGGCGTCGCAAGCATCTCGTGCGCGGTCAACAGCATGCCCGACGTGCAAAAGCCGCACTGGGCGGCGTTGCGCTCCGCGAAGGCCGCCTGCAGGTCGGCGAGGACTCCGCTGTCCGACAAGCCTTCGATGGTATCGACGCGTTTGCCATCCGCCTGCACGGCGAGCATCAGGCAGCCGCGCACCACCTTGCCATCGACCAGCACCGCGCAGGCACCGCACACGCCATGCTCGCAGCCGAGATGCGTCCCGGTGAATTGCAGCTCCTCGCGCAGGAAGTCGGCCAGATGCTGGCGCGCCTTGACCCGCTTGCGGATGGCCGCGCCGTTGACCGTGGTCGCTATCTCGATCTCGGACTGAATGCTCAACGGCGGATTGCGTCCATGGGTTGATTTGATTCCACGCGGGGCGCGCGCTCCCAACGTCTTATTGCCCCGTCAACAGCTTGCAAAGGGTGACCGCGTCATGGCAGAATTACGAGGTAAGATAGCTACTTAACTTAGCATAAGTCGGATCGCCGCAACAGACAAGTCCGATTATGGCAACACCGAGGACGCCCGATGCTCCGGACCGGATCGGATTATCTCGACGCTTTGCGTGATGGTCGTCGCGTCTATATCGGCAGTGAGCTCGTGCGGGACGTGACAACCCATCCGGCCTTCCGCAATACCGCGCGGTCCTTCAGCGAGATCTACGACCGCAAGCGCTCGCCCGAGCATGTCGACGTGATGAGCTATGAGGAGAACGGCGAGCGCTGCTCCTCCTGGTATCTCAAGCCGAGAAGCCATGATGACCTGCGCAAGCGCAGTGAAACGCATCGGCGCGTCGCCGAATGGACATATGGCCTGCTCGGCCGCTCGCCCGATCACGTCGCCAGCTTCGTGGTGGGGCTGGTGTTGAGTCCCGAGCTGTTCGAGGCGAACCGCAAAGGCTTCGGCGACAACCTGCAGGCCTATTACGACGAGCTTCGCCGTCGCGACTTGTTCGCCTGCTACGTCGTCATCACACCGCAGGGCGCACGAAATCCGGAGCTGTACCATCGCGCGGCGACGCGGGCCCCGGGCCTGCAGATCACCGGCACAAGTGAGCGCGGCATCATCCTCAACGGCGTCAAGATGCTCGGCACCGCCGCAGTATTCTCGGACGAGATCTGGATCGGCAACCTGTTGCCGCTCGCACCGGATCAAAAGGACCAGGCGGTCACCTGCTCGGTGCCGACCGGGAGTGAAGGCGTCTCGATCTGGGTGCGCAAGCCGTTCGAGCAATATGCGGTGGGCGAATTCGACAACCCCTTCACGTCGCGCTTCGACGAGAGCGATGCAATGGTTATCTTCGAGGACGTCGAGATCTCCTGGGATCGCGTTTTCCTGGTGGACGACGTGGTCGTCTCGCGGGAAATGTACTTCCGCACCCCGTCGCATATCATGGGAAACCATCAGGCGGTGGTGCGCTTTCACGAGAAGCTCAAGATCATCCTCGGCCTGGCTTACAAGGCGGCGGAAATTAACAGCGTGCTGCAGGTGCCGGCAGTGCGCGAAACCCTCGCCAAGCTGGCGGTCTCCGAGGCGGCACTGCGTGGAATGATCGCCGGTCAGATCGAGGACGCCGAAACGCTCGACAGCGGCTTCGTGCACGTGAACCGGCGGGAATTGTATGCCGCGCTGCACTGGTGCACGAACAACTACTATCAGGTCGCCGAAACCGTGCGCGAGCTCCTGGGGGCCGGGCCCTTCCAAATGCCGGCTGATGCATCCTTTCTCACGAATGCGAAGCTGCGCGAGACATTCGAGCGCTACTGGACCGTGACGGGTGCAAGCGCGCTAGACCGGCTCAAATTCATGAAGCTCGCGTGGGACTATCTCGGCTCGGAGCTTGCCGGACGGCACAGCCAATACGAGCGCTTCTATGCCGGCCCGCAATTCGTCCATACCTTCTACAATTTCAACAATTGTCCCTGGCACGACCGCAAGCGCGCCATTGATGACATCATGGCGGGCATGCATGTGCCGGGGCCCGTCAGCAGCAGGGCAGCCGAATAGTCAGCGTGTCGGCGGGGAGACGACCGTACGCGATCATGGTTCATGGACAGCCGCAAGGTCTCAACCAAACGAGGCGTCAATGAAAGCGCCCAATTTCGCCTATGTGAAACCGGCAAGCCTCGATCAGGCCCTGGAACTGCTGGCAACGCACGCCGGGTCGGCAATCCCGCTCGCCGGCGGTCAAAGCCTGATGGCGACGCTGAACCTGCGCCTCTCCTCGCCCGAAATTCTCGTCGACATCAGCGAGATCGAGGCGCTCAGGGGCATCCGACTGGAAGGCGCGGTCGTGTGCATCGGCGCCGTGACGCCGCATGCCGAAGTCGCCGCGTCGGCAGTCGTGCGCCGGCACCTTCCGCTCGTGAGCGAGGCGATGCGCCATGTCGCGCACGTCGCGATACGCAACCGCGGCACGATCGGGGGAAGCCTCGCCTATGCCGACCCAGCTGCCGAGCTGCCGGCGTGCAGCGTTGCGCTCGACGCCACCTTCGTGATCGCCGGTCGTGCGGGCCGGCGTGATATCCCCGCCGGCGAATTCTACAAAGGTCTGTTCGAGACCGATCTCAAGCCGGGAGAGCTGCTCGTCGAGGTGCGGCTTCCCAGCCAGACGTCACGGCAGAAATGGGGATTTTCGGAGCTGGCGCGCCGGCACGGAGACTTCGCGCTGGCCGGCCTTGCCGCCATCACCGAGCAGCAGGGCGACACCGTCACCGCCGCCCGGCTGGTCTATCTCGGCTGCACCGACCGCGCGAAGCTCGCGGAGCGCGTTGCTCGGAAGCTCCAGGGTCAGCGGCTCCCACTCGGAGAGTCGGACTGGCTGCCAGCAACCCTCGCGGCCGATCTGGCGCCCGTGGATACCCCGGGCCTGAGCGCCGCGACCAGGATCAAGCTAGCGGCCACTTTGACCCGTCGAACCTTGCAGGCCATGCAAGCATCCGGCGCCGGATGATGTTTGTGCGACCCAGCGGAAAACCCGCAAAATCAGCCGCCTCGCGTCTTGCCGGCAGTCCCCCTGCGGGCAAAAAAACCAAGCGCAAGATCCGCCTTGCCGCGTCCGTTCGCTTTCCCAAAAGAGCCGCCACTCCGATCGAGCGGCTCGCGCCTGACGATGAAGCCTTGCGCGAGTTCATAGCCGATCTGTACGGTGCGATCTCAATCATGCGGGTCCTGCGCCGGCAGATCGCTCGCACCGTTGATCTGAGCTCGGCCGAATTCTCCGTGCTGCTCGCGGTCTGGCATCTCGAACGCCACGGCGAGATGACCGTGAAGGCGATCGCCGATCACCTGCACGTCGCGGCGGCGCACGTCACGGCGGAGATCGGCCAACTGGTCAGCACAGGATTGCTGGCCAAGGCGGCGCATCGAAGCGACAAGAGAGCAGTCGGGATTGCGCTGAGCAGAGCGGGTCGTGACCTGTTCCGCCGCGTGATGCCGATGCTGCGCGAGATCAACGACCGGCTCTTCGCCGGAGCGTCCTACGGCGAGATGGCGCGCGTGCATCGTTTCCTCGGCGGCATCATCGAGCACGGCAATGACGCACTGCGCGTGACCGAGGCCTACATGCCCAAGCCCGCGAGTGCTGCCCGCAGAGCTGGGTCTACCGCTTCCTGACAGAACCCATGCCGGACGGGGACATGGCGTAACCTGGCCGGCGTCAGTCCACGGACAGCCTCGAAATCGAGGCCCGGCTCGCGCGCCGTCGGCAGACCGGGTAGGACGGCCACGCGCTTGCTCCCGGTATTGGCCGCGAAGTCTCAACGCACCTGGAAGACGAGCTTGCCCCGCAAATGGCGCGACTCGCTCAGCCGGTGCGCCTCGGCGGCCTGCGACAGGCGATAGAGCTTGATCTCGGGGGGCCGCACGGCGCCGCTCTGGTAGAGCTGTGCGATGCGCTCCATATGGCGACGGGCGCGTCCGACCGGAGGGCGCAATGAGGTGACGTCGCCGCGGGTGGGCTTGGGTGCCTGCGCGCCGGATGCGATGAAGGCGGCGCGGCCGCCCGGCTTGAGCACCGCGAAGGATTTCTGCGCCACCTCGCCGCCGACGGTATCGAAGACGGCGTCGCAACCGGACACGACCTGCGCGAAATCCCGCGTGTTGTAGTCGATCACCTCGTCGGCGCCGAGGCCGCGCACGTAGTCATGGTTCGCCGCGCTTGCGGTGGTGATGACGCGGGCGCCGATATGCTTGGCGAGCTGAATGGCGAAGCCGGCGACGCCACCCGCCCCGCCCTGGATCAGGATCGTCTCCCCGCGCTTGAGCGCCAAGGTTTCCTCGATCGCGCTCAGCGCCGTGAGCCCGGTGAGCGCCAAGGCGGCAGCCTCGACGTGCGACAGGCCGTCAGGCTTGCGGGCGACGATGGCGGCCTTGACCGCGATCTTCTCTGCATAGGCGCCCTCCTGGCCGGCCTCGCAGACGCCGAACACTGCATCGCCGAGGTGAAGATCTGCAACGCCGTCGCCGAGCGCCCCGATCACGCCGGAAAAATCGCGCCCCAGGACATAGGGAAATTTCGATTGCTTGTAGTCGCCGGAGCGCACCTTCCAGTCGGCGCCGTTGACGCTCGCGGCAACCGTATCGATCAGCACCTCGCCCTGCCCGGCCACCGGATCGGGGAGATCGCCGTACTGGAGGACTTCCGGTCCGCCATGTCGGTTCATGAAAGCTGCCTTCATGTTGTTCCTCACAGTGCGATCCGGCGCGGATGCGTTGCTGCCCGGTTGGCGTGGCTCGCCGAATGGTACAGCGAGCCTGCGACGAGGCAAGGTCGCCCGCGAGCGCAATAATCGCTCGAACTGGGCAAGCAGGTGGAGCACGGAATCTCGACGCCACGCAAGAGATCAACTCCGGTCCGTTCTCTCTGCCGCCGAGACAACTCATGATGAATGCGCTCGATATCTGGAAGCCGTGCGGACTGCGGGAGCTCGAAATTCCGAAGCGTGCGAGGCTGCGCATCGAGAAAACCTGTCGCATCGAGAAACCTTGAACAACCGGAAATCCGCGGAGTAGACTAACTCCAAGGCAGGGGCTCGCGGTCAAATCGACGAGAGGGATGCACGCCATGAGGCAAGGATTCATTCCGGGCGCGCTCTGCCTCGGATTTGCCGCCATTCTCCTGGGCGCCGTGTGCGACCCCGCGACGGCGCAGGACCCCAAGACCATCGTGATGAAACTCGCCACGGCAACGCTCAACGACGCCCAGCACGAGTGGATGAAGCGCTATGCCGTGGCGATCGATAAGAATTCCAACGGCCGCATCAAAGCGGAGGTCTATCCAGCAAGCCAGCTCGGCGCGATCCCGCGCATGATCGAGGGGACACAGCTCGGCTCGATCCAGGCCTGGATCGGACCGCCCGAGTTCCTTGTTGGCGTCGATCAGCGCTTCGAGCTTTTGAGCGTGCCCGGACTGTTCCAGAACGACGATCAGGTGCACAAGACGATCGCGGATCCCGAATTCTCCAAGCCGTTTCTTGCCGTCGGGAGCAACAAAGGCCTCCTCGGCGCGAGCCTGTTCGTCACCGGCCCGGCGGTGTTCGACATGCGCGCGCCGGCGCGAACACTGGCGGACCTCAAGGGCAAGAAGGTCCGGGTGCTTGCTTCACCGTTCCAGACCGAGCAGCTTGCGCGGCTGGGCGCAACCGGCGTGCCGATGACGCTGGGCGAGGTGCTGCCGGCGTTGCAGCAGGGGGCGCTGGACGGAGCGCTTGGAGCGCTGACGGTTTTCACCGCACTTGGATACTACGACAGCGCTAGATACATGACCGAGACCGGGCATTCCTACATCCTGAGCAGCGCCTTCCTGAGCAAGCGGTGGTTCGACGGATTGCCCGGCGATCTCCAGGCCGTCGTGATGAAAACCGGCAAGCAGGCCGAGGAGGAGGTCATTCCGTGGGGGCGGAATTTTCTGCTTCAGCAAAGGAAGGTCTGGGTCGAGAAGGGTGGCGAGCTGCTCGCCTTCTCCGCGGCCGATCAGAAGGAGCTGATGGCGAAGATGGCGCCGATCGGTGCCGATATCGTCAAAGGAAAGCCCGAGCTCAAGCCGCTCTGGGACACGCTCAACGCCGCGGCCAAGCGCGGCTTGTGAACCGGCATGGGCGGCGTGCGCGAGTGAGGCCCGCGGGGCGGCTCGCGCAATTCGCTCGCAAGCCGCGCCTGTGCATTCAACGAGAAGCGCAAGCGATTAGCGCACGCGGGGAGCAGGCATGGCGCTGATCAGGGGTCTCGTTGCGTTCATCCGATACCTGGCGGCAATCTTGTTGCTGGTCGCGGTGGCGCTGAACCTCGCGAACATCATCGGCCGCTATGTCTTCGGCATCCCGATTGCCTCGGCCGAGGAGGTGATGCTGTTTCTCTTCGTCGGCGCCGTCTTCCTCGGCAACAGCGTCGTTGCCTGGGAGGGGAAACAGAATCCGCATGGACGTCGTCCTGCATGCCCTGCCGGGCGGTCTGCGGCGCGCCCTCGATATCGTCGCCGATCTCGCCCAGCTCGTGATCAGCCTCGCTCTCATCATGCTCGCATGGCCGGTGCTCGCCATGTTGGCCGAGTTCGACCAGCGCAGCCAGGCGGCGGACATTCCGCTCGTTATTCCGCAGGCGCTGGTACCGATCGGTCTCGGGCTTACGGCCCTCCTCGTCGGCGCGCGCCTCCTCGACCGGCTTGGATCGAAACGCCGCCGCCTCGATGCCCAGGAGACGAGCCACATCGCTTGAAGGCAGACACGGCAAGCGCATTCCCTCCGCGCGTCAGGATTCGATCGTGCTGGCAACTTTCATCTATTTCATTCTGCCGGTGATCCTGCTCGTCATCGGCTTTCCCATCTATCTCATCCTGCTGATGACCTCGCTCATCGCCGCGATCTTCGTGGCCGATGTGCCGCTGACCACCATCCAGACCAACATGTTCGGCAGCCTGGACAATCTGCCGCTGCTCGCCATTCCCTTCTTCATTCTGGCCGGCGAGATCATGGGGCAAGGCGGGATCGCCAAACGCGTCATCGTCTGGGTGAACTCGATCACGGGGAGCACGCGCGGATCGCTGCCCGTCACCACCATCGTGTCCTCCGAGCTTTTCGGTGCCATGTCGCATACCGCGGTCGGCACCGTCGCGGCGGTCGGCCGGCTGGTCTATCCGGCGTTGCGCAAGGGCGGCTACAGCGACCGTTTCACCGTGAGCCTGATCGCGTCCTCCGGCGCCATCGCCGTGGTGATTCCGCCGTCGATCGCGATGATCCTGTATGCCATGTCCGCGCAGCAGTCGGCCATCGCGCTCTTCACCGCCGGTATCGTGCCGAGCCTGCTGCTGGGTCTGGTCGACGCCATCTATGTCGTCTTCTACTCACGATCGCGCGACGTGATGGTCGGCGAGAAGGCGTCTTGGCCCACGATCTGGTCCGCGACCAAGCAAGCCAGCTGGGCGCTCGGGACGCCGTTCGTGATCTTCGGCGGCATCTACGGCGGGATCTTCACGCCTACCGAGGCGGCCGGCGTCGCGGCGATCTATTCGGTCGTGGTGACCATGTTCGTCTATCGCGACATCGGCTGGGGCGGGCTGTGGCGGATCACGGTCAGCTCGGTATTTCTCATTTCGCAAATCCTGATCATCGTCACCGCCGCCGGAAATTATCCTGGCTGCTCGCCACCAGCGGAATTCCTCAGACTATCGTCGCCACCATGAATTCGCTGGATCTCTCGTTGTGGCAGACCCTGCTGATCGTCAATCTCGGCCTGCTTTTGGTGGGAAGCTTCCTGGAGCCGCCCGCGGCGATCATGATCCTGACCCCGTTGCTGCTGCCCGTGGTGCAGGCGGTGGGCGTGCACCCCGTTCATTTCGGCATCATCATGGCAGTCAATCTCAGCATCGGCATGTACACGCCGCCGTTCGGCCTCAACCTGTTCGCCTCGCAGGCGATCTTCAATCAGCCGCTCGGGACGATCTATCGCGGCGTCGTTCCGTTCGTGCTGATCAATTTCGCCACGCTCATGCTGATCAGCTACGTGCCGGCGATCTCGCTCGGTCTGCTCGATCTGGGGCGCTAAAGCGGGTGCCGGTGAAATATGATTATAGTGTGGCTTTGGATTTGACGTTCCTACGGCCCGCTTGCGGCAATGCTGGTAGGAACGTCAAATCCGCCACGCTAGCATTGTCGCAGGCCGCGCGAATTCCGCTGTGCGGGAGACCGCACACGGGTGGGAAGGACAAGAGGATGGTGAAATTCCGGGTGGAGCTGGTTTGGAAGGACGCTGACGCGCGCGCGGCATCGTCGATCTATCTCACGGCCGACGGGCGGGTCATTCTGCAGGGCCGCGCGGTATCGCCCGAGGAGCGCCGCACGCTCGCGCTGCCCGAGGGCGGCGACATGATCAGCGTCGACCGCGAGCTCATCCGCGCGATCAAGGAGATGCTGTAGGGGTGAGGCAGGCGTCGCCCCTGCACCAGCGACGCTTATTCCACTTCCAACGAGAACTGCAGTAGATTGTCGGCCATGCGCTTGAACTCGCCCCGGCCGCGCCGGCTGGGGGGAGTGAATGGAGGAGGCCGCCATGTTCCTGCGGAACTACTGGTACGTCGCAGGCTACGACCACGAGGTCGGCCGGCAGCCGCTCGGCCGCGTCATTCTCGGCGAGCCGGTCGTGCTCTATCGGCTGGAGGATGGAGCGCCGGTCGCGCTCGAGGACCGCTGTGCGCACCGCCACCTGCCGCTCTCCATGGGCAAGCTCGTCGGCGACAGCTTGCAGTGCCACTATCACGGGCTGCGCTACGACAAGAGCGGCACCTGCGTGCGCGTGCCGGGGCAGGACATGATTCCGCGCTCGGCCCGGGTCAAGAGCTATCCCGTGGTCGAGCGCTATCGCTGGCTATGGATCTGGATGGGCGATCCTGCCCTCGCCGACCCCGCCGGCATCCCCGATTATCACTGGTTCGAGGATCCCGCCTGGGGCGCCAAGGGCGAGTATCTGCACGTCAAGTCCAACTGGCAGCTCATCGTCGACAACCTGCTCGATCTCACCCATCTCGCCTTCGTCCATGAAAGCACCATCGGCAACGCGGCGCTGGTGGACCAGGCGAGCGTCAAGGTGACGCGGGCGCAGGACAACGTGGTGGTCACCCGCTGGATCATCGATGCGCCGGCGCCGCCCACCTTCGTCAAGGCCGGGAAATTCACGACCAACGTCGACCGCTGGCAGATCATCAATTTCGCCCCGCCGGCGTACCTGCGTCTCGACGTGGGCGCAACGCCGACCGGCACCGGCGCCCCGGCCGGCCGGCGCGTCGGCGGCATCGGCATGTGGAATCTCAATGCCATCACGCCGGAGACGGAAACCACCAGCCATTATTTCTGGGGGCAGGCGCATGATTTCGACGTCGGCAATGCGCGCACGACCGACATGATCATCGAGCAGATCCGCACCGCCTTTCTGGAGGACGTGGCGGTGTTCGAAGCGCAGCAGCGCAATCTGGCGATGATCCCCCATCCGCCGCAGACCGACATCAACGCCGACAGCGGCGTGATCCAGGCGCGGCGGATTCTCGATCGGCTCCATCGCGAAGAGCAGGCGGCGGCGGCGAAAATGGTGGCGGCGGAGTAACGCTCGGTGTCGTCATCGGGGCTTGCACGCAACCCTTGTCGACGTTGATGGTGCCGTCGCGGTCGAGGGAAACTGCCCGTCAGGATGCAGCGCTTTCCCGGCGCCTTGCCTTCGCGCCCAGATAGCTTCGGCGCACATGCTCATCGGCGAGCAGTCCGCCCCGCTGCCGGTCATGATGATCGTCCCGTTTCCATCACGTAGGCGCGGTCGGCCAAGCCGCAACGCGAGGTTGGCGTTTTGTTCGATCAGCAAGACTGTGACGCCCGCACTCGCGGAACATCGGATCGAGCGCATGACTTCCTCCACCATGAGCGGCGCCAGGCCCAATGATGGCTCGTCGAGCATGAGGAGCCTGGGACTCGCTCATCATGGCGCGACCGAAGGCGAGCATCTGCTGCTCGCCGCCCGACAGCGTGCCGGCGAACTGCTTGCGCCGTTCCGCCAGTCGGGGAAATCGCCGGAATACTTCGGTCGAGCCGCTCGCGCACCGTGGCCCGTTGGCGAACCAGGTAGGCGCCAGCCCGCAGATTATCCTCGACGGAAAGGTCGGGAAACACTCGACTGCCTTCGGGAACCTGCACCAGGCCCCAAGGCAACGATGCGTCCGGGGAGCGCCCGGTGATGTTGCGTCCGTCAAACTCGATTCTGCCCGCGCGCGGCGCGAGCAGCCCGAAATCGTCTTCAGGGTCGTGCTCTTGCCGGCGCCATTGCCGCCGATCAAGCGTGACGATCTCGCCGCGGCGCACCTCCAGCGCGACACGGCGTGCAGAGGCATACGACGTCGTCGTAGGCGGCGACCACGCCCTCAAGCATGAGCACGTTCGCTCTCCACGGAACGGCCGAGATAGGCCTCGATCACGGCCGGGTCGTCCTGGATCTCGCCGGCGTGCCGTTGGCGAGCTTGCGGCCATAATTGAGAACGGTGATCTCGTCGCACACATTCATCACCACGTCCATATGGTGCTCGACCAGGATGATGGTGGTGCCGCGATCGCTCGGATGCGGCCGATGAGTTCGATCACATGCGCCGACTCGGTCTCGTTGAGGCCGGCTGCGGGTTCGTCGAGCAAGAGGAGCTCGGCTTCGCGACGATGGCGCGGGCGATCTCCAACAGGCGGCGATGTCCATAAGCGAGCGATGAGGCCCGCACATGGGCAGTGCCGGCCAGGCCGACGAACTGCAGCGCCCGCATCGATCGCTCCAGCGATGCGCGCTCTCCCGGACCGCAGGCGCGGCGTCCGCAGCACCGCATCGAGAAGTCCGCAGCGCGTCTCGGCATGCAGTCCGATGGCGACGTTTTCCAGCGCCGTCATTTCGAGAAAGAGCTTGAGGTTCTGGAAGGTCCGGCGAATTCCGCGTCGGGCACGGCCTCGCGGTCGAACGCCGTGTGATGTCGTTGCGCGCCAAAATGCAGCGTCCCGCTGCTGAGCGGCAACACGCCGGCAATCAGATTGAGCAGCGTGGTCTTGCCGGCGCCGTTGGGTCCGATCAGGCCGTGCACGCTGCCGTGCCGACAACGCAGGTCGACCCGTCGACTGCTCTCACTCCACCGAAGCAACCGCGTCACTCCCGCCGCGAGCAGAAGCGCGACGGGCATCGCAGTGCTCACCGCAGCGTCTCCTTGCGGGTGGGCAAAGTTTGCTTCACCTCGCCCTCCGCTGTCTGCGCCACACCGCTCCCTTCGCTCCTGAGCAAATTTGCGCAAACGCATGTCAAATACTGCGCCTATGCCCCGCCCCAAGGCAGCGAATAGCGCCGCAAGGCCGCCTTCACCGAACAACATGGTGGCCATCAGGATCGCGCCGAACACCAGCATCCGATAGTCGCCGATCTCGCGCAGGAGCTCCGGCAAGCCCACGACCACAGCCGCGCCAAGCATCGCGCCGGGCAGACTGCCGACCCCGCCGATCACCACCATGATCAGGATCTCGATCGACTTCCAGAACGTGAAGTCGTTGGGCGCGAGATAGCGTACTTCGTGCGCGTAAAGCGATCCCGCCAGTCCGGCGACAAACGCCGCGATCACGAAGCACTGGCTTTTGAGCAGCGTGACGGGCAAACCGCTGGCTGATGCCGCCTCG
Organism: uncultured Alphaproteobacteria bacterium; assembly: GCA_963820365.1. Classification (GTDB taxonomy): domain Bacteria; phylum Pseudomonadota; class Alphaproteobacteria; order Rhizobiales; family Xanthobacteraceae; genus VAZQ01. The sequence goes on from CAWFZR010000025.1 coordinate 56,818, forward strand.
GCGTCCTGGCGAACCGCGTTGATCGCCCGTCCGAAGCGGGTTCCTTCGATGCGCGCAAACAGCAGATAAACGAGCGCCGCCACTCCGGCGCACAGATAGTAGCTGTGCATCGGATCGCGCAACACATGGCCGAACACAGCCGCCCGCGGGATGCCGATGAATCCATATGAGCCGCCGGTCAGCCATTCCTCGTTCTTGAGAACCAGATAAACGATGATCGAGAACCCGAGCGTGGCCACCGCCAGATAGGGTCCCGTCAATCGGGTAATCGGCACCATCAGCAGGCTGGCGAGCGCCGCCGTCGCTCCGGCGGCCATGAGCGCAAGCGGAAACGCCACGCCGAACTTGGATGTGAGCAGCGCGGACGTGTAGGCCCCGATGCCGTAGAACGCCGCTTGACCGATGGAAAGCTGTCCCGAGCCGCCGAGCAGGAGCTGCAGCCCCATTGCCGCGATCGAAGCGATCGCGATGAGGCTCAGGACATGCAGCACGAACTTGTCGGGCTCGATCCACGGCAAAGCGGCCAGCGCGATCAGTGCAACGAGCGTAACGCGGCGTACCACGGCCTCGTGCTGCATGCCGGCAGCGCAGGTGCCTACCAGCGCTTGCGCCATAGTCCGACCAGGCCGGATGGCAGAACCAGCAGGATGGCGATGAGCAAGACCATGCCGATGCCGTCCTTGTAGGCGGAAGACAGGAATACCGCGCCGAACGTCTCTATCATTCCGAACAGGATCCCGCCGAGCATGGCTCCCGCAATGCTGCCCAACCCGCCCAGCGTCGCCGCGACGAATCCTTTCAGCCCGGTGATGAAGCCCATCTCGAAGAACGCGAAGAACATCGATCCGAGCATGACCCCGGCCGCTCCCGCCATCATCCCGGCAATTGCAAACGTGTAGGCCGTCATTCGCGTCAGGTTCGCCCCGATAAGCTGCGCCGCATCCGGATCCTGGGCGACCGCCTGCATCGCAATGCCGGTCAGGGTATGCTTGAGAAAGAGTTGCAGCGCCCCCATGATCGCAATGCCCATCACCATGATCCAGAACAGCTGTGGCGAGATCCGCACGCCTGCAAAATCATATGCCGTGGTGGCGAACAGCTCCGGGAAGCGCAGCGGCTCGGAGCCCCATATGATGCGCGCCGCGTTGATGCAGAGGATGGACATGCCGACCGTCGCGGTGATCACGTTGATGATCGGTACGCGCCGGCGCCGCAGCGTGCGGTAGACCGCGAGCTCCATTGCAACAGCAATCACTCCGGAGGAAACCATGCCGACGGCCAGCACCAGAAGAAGCGGCAGATTTGGAACGAGCCACAGCGCGGTCAAGCCGCACATGCACCCCAGCATCATGACCTCGCCCTGCGCAAAGTGAATGATGCTGGTTGCGCGCATGATCATCGCGAAACCGAGCGCAATCAGACTGTAGACGCATCCGATGGCAAGGCCGCCGACGATCAGATCGATCAATTGAGAAACACTGACAAGGAACATCAATTCAGGTTATTACGGAAAAAATTTGATGTCTTGGAAAATTCCGACGCAACTCGTGCGATGGCTGGAGCCGCCAAGAATGGAGTTCCTAAACGAATGCGCCGCGATAAAATATAGGAACTTCAAATTCGCCGCACTACATTAGACAGGCTGAGCAGCCCCGAACGTGGCCGCGCCTCGTGCCCCGTCATTGCGGCAGTAGAGCCTGGGGGCTTCGGAGTCTTCCCGCGCGGGCGCGCAGTATTGAGCCAGCTGATCGGCAGCGTGCGCTCCTGCTTGGATTTGCTCGATCGAGCCGGTCGCGGCGGCGCGCACCGCATATTTCACCATTGTCGTTCTCATGGTCGCACCTCGTTGGTCTACTGCCTGCTGTCAGTACGCTTCGTCGAGCAGCTAAATCGGCAGGTATGAGTCCGACATGACGACATAAGGCGACAGCCCAACCGCCGGCCGGACGACGTCCGCATTGGTTGCGACCACGGCGGACCTGGCCCAGAAGATCATCGCCAAGCCAAATACGGTCGCAGCAATTGTGAAGCTGATGTGTTTGCGCATGTCCGCTCCGATTTTCCGCGGGATCGGACCCTCATCCCGGGTCGTGAACCTTGCAGCTGCTGTCGCAACTGACGCATTACGGTTGCTGGCCGTGCTCGGCCATACAGGTCTGGTAAACGGCGAATTGCGTGGTTTGCCACATCGTGTTTGACCATTTTTGCGCCTTGACGCTGCACTCGTGAATAGCTGCCTCTCTTGCAGCGGCGGTATGATCCGCTGCTCTCTGGGCAAGGCTTGGCGATGCGAAACCGGCAACGGCAAGCGCAAGGGCAAGCGCCGCCAGATACTGACCGGTAACACCCTTTGCAAGGGAAGCGCCCCGCATGGCGCTCGGAGCTGGCATGCCCGGCAGACAGAGCGCCGCCAGCGGGCAAGAGGCCGACCGTCGTTGCCGCTCAGTCGACCAGGGTCGCGTCCAGCGTGATCTTGGCATTGAGCAGCTTGGAAACGGGACAGCCTGCCTTGGCCTTGCCGGCGAGCTCCTCGAATTCTGCCTGCTTCGCGCCCGGCACCTTGGCTTTCAAGATCAGATGGACAGCAGTGATGGCAAAGCCGTCGGCCACCTTATCGAGCGTGACTTCGGCCGTTGTCTCCATGTGCTCGGCGGTGAGCTTGGCCTCACCGAGAATGAGCGACAGGGCCATCGTGAAGCATCCGGCATGGGCCGCGCCGATGAGCTCTTCGGGATTGGTGCCGGGCTTGCCCTCGAAGCGGCTGCTGAAGCCGTAGGGATATTCCTTGAGCGCGCCGCTCTTGGTCGAGATGGCGCCTTTGCCGTCCTTGATTCCGCCTTGCCAGACAGCTGATCCATGGGTTTTCATCTTGGGTTCTCCTTGTGGTGGCCAAGAGCTGTGTCTGCCGGAACGTCGACCGTCCCGTGTCGCACCGCACGCGTCGCATCCCGGAGCGGGCCGCACATCGCACGGCTCACTTGTCGTGTGCGGCGATCATCGCCTCGCCCATCCTGATGAGCCGGTCGCCTAGCCCCTTGCGACCCAGGCTCTGCACGGTCACGCGCGCGCCCTCGAGCAGCAGGAACAACTCGTCCGCGAGCAATTCCGGTTGCGCCAGCTCGGCAGCCGCACACAGCTTGATGATCCGGTCGCGCTGTGCGCCCTTGAACGCCTCGATCACGCGCCGCGCCGGATGATCCTTTTCCGGCAGCTCGACAGCGGCATTCGCCAGCGGACATCCGCGCTCATCGCCGCTGGCGAGATGCCCCGCCATGTCCTCGAGCCAGGCGCGAAGCTGCGCGCGCGGATTGCCCGGATGCTGCGCCGCGAGCGTGTCCCAGGACGCACTCGCCTGCTCCGCCAAGCGCCGCAGATATTCCGCAACCAGCTCGTCCTTTGATGCGAAGTGCCGGTAAAGCGTCATCTTGTTGGTTCCGGCAGCGTCGGCGATCAATTCGACCCCCACCGCCTTGATCCCATGGCGATAAAAGAGGTCGCAGGCGACCGCCAGAATGCGCTCACGCGGCGGAATTCCTTCGCTTTTTCCGGCACTTGCGGTTTTGATTGCAGGCGACATGGCATTTCCTCTTGACATAGGTGTTACCGGTCAGTACCTAATGTGGTGTTACCGGTAAGTACCACAAGCCCTGCGGAATGTCATCTTCTTTCCAGCGGCGGGCCGAAGGTGCCGGGCGTGGAAAGGATCAACACCATGAAACACAAAGCACTTTTCTGGTCGCGGCTGTTGCTGGGGCTTCTCCTGTTCGCGGCCGGCGGCGGACCACCGGGCGGACTTGGCCTCGTGGTCCAACAAATCGAGATCGTTGGCGCTCGGCAATGGTTCTCGTTGCTGGCCGGCTCGATCGTTTCCAGCGCCCCGGTGGTCGCGCCGGTAAGCCAGCGCATCGCCCGTGCCTTTCCCCGTCGGCTTGTTGCGTCCGCCGACGAAGCAACCCGCGACGCCGCCTGATCAACCCTGCAACGCATGTCATCGGAGCAACCATGTCCAGCATCCTCTACATCAGCAGCAGCCCGCGCGGCAGCGCGTCCTACTCGAACCAGATCGCAGAGAGCGTGATCCGCGATCTGCGCAGCAGCGATCCGGACGCAACGTTGACTGTTCGTGATCTCGCGCAAGCGCCCCTCCCCCACATTGATGACGATTTCGTCGCCGCCACCAGGGGCGCGGACGGCCCAGGGACGGACAAGCAGCGCGCGATCCTGGCGCAATCGGATGCCGTGATCGACGAGCTGCTCGCCGCCGACATTGTCGTCATTGCCGCGCCCATGATCAATTTCAGCGTCTCCTCCACGCTGAAATCGTGGATTGATTACGTCGCACGCGCGGGTCGCACGTTCCGCTACGGCGAGACCGGTGCGCAGGGCCTCGTCACCGGCAAGCGCGTCATTGTCGTAAGCGCAAGCGGCGGCATCTATTCCGGTGAAAACGCCGCGTTCGACTTCCAGGTGCCATGGCTGCGAAACATGCTCGGCTTCCTCGGAATGACGGACGTTGCGGTGATCCGCGTCGAGGGCACGGCGCTTGGTCCGCAGGCGGCGGAGCAGGCGGTTGCGCGGGCCAACGCACAGGCGCGCGAAGTCGTTGTCGCACTGGCCGCGGCGTAACTTGGAACGGTTTCACGACACCGCGGATATCGACGATGACAGTCGCGGCGGAGCGCATGAGCGCCGATCGAAATGGCCGGAAGAGATATCGACGCGGCCAGCGATTCAATTCCGGATGACAAAGCCAGAGCCCCGACGCAGGAAGTCCGCAACCGCTTCCAGGTACAGTCCAGGACGATCGCGGGCAATATCATCTTGCGCGCCATACACGAACATCAGGGTGGCACGTGGCAGGTGAGCTTTGACCGAACGTGCGCACGCTCCCGACTCCGATGTTGTCGCGGAGCCTGTCAGGATCAGAATGTCACTCCGTTGCAGCGCTCTGCTCTGCCCGGCCCAACGCAGCTGTGCCGGAGACAAGCCGGCAGGGGCTTCCAGGATGATCCGGATCGACACAGCAGACGCCTGGTCGGCCGCCTGCAAGGCGGCAAGCGCCATCCGCCCTTTGCCCACAAAGCAGACAGTCTGCTCGTCGAGCAGCCCGGCAAGCTGGCTGAGCACAGCATGACGATCGCCGCCGTCGACCTGGATGCCGGCATCCTTCGCTTCGCGGGACGCTGATCGCTCATCTGAGGAATCAAACACGAGCATGCGCCCGGTGGCGCCAACGACTTGAAAGCCCGAAGGCGGGCCGCCGCCTGCTTGCGTCATATTGGTTTCGCTTTAAAGATGAGCAACATGGGGAAGCACCTCGGTCTTGAACAGTCGCATTCCTCTACGCACGGATTGGTCAGAGAGATTTCCGACTTTCATCATCAGGTTGAAGATTCCGTTCTTAAGCTCGTCTCGAACCCTTTTCATTTGTCCAACAACGGAACTGGGACTTCCACAAAAAATCGCTCCGGCGTCGATCAGCTGATCGATTGACAAGGCCTTCTGTGCCGCAAGCCTGCCTGCGAAGGCGCGCCCAATCTCCGCTTTGCCGAAAAATTTCGTCTGCTCGATGACCATCTGCTGCGCTTCACGCATGGGCCCCATCAGAACGCCATTGAGAAATGCCAGCGCGGGCATCATCTCGGCCCTGGCTTCTTCGTCCGTCTCGGCGATGCAGGTCGCCTGGCCGATGAGAATATCGTCCGGCGTCGGGTGCCAGCCATGCAATTGCGCCTCTCGAAGATAAACTTCGATGTTCCGCTTCGGCACCGACAAATCGCTGATGAACGCCATACCCATGATGGCGCGATGCTCGGCGGCAAAGGCCGCAGATTCCTCATTGGTTGCTGACAACAATATTCTGGGATGCGGTTTCTGGTAGGGTCTCGGCCACAAGGACACTGCCCGATACTGAAAATGCTCTCCTTCCCAGGCAAACGGATGCGGCTCGGTCCAGGCTCGGGTGATGAGTGCGATCGCTTCTCGCAGTCGACTCCAGGATTCGCTGGGATTTGCATTGTATGCCAGGTATTCATGCGGCACACCCCGCATGAAGCCTGCGATCAGACGCCCGCCGCTCATGACGTCGAGCATCGCATACTCTTCGGCGACCCGGATCGGATTCAACATGGGCACGAGATTGCCCACCATCGCCAGTCGAGCCGATGTCGTACGATGAACGAGGGCGGCACCCATCAGGTTGCAGTTGGCCATCAGGCCATAGGGGCTGAAGTGATGCTCGTTGCAACAAAGCCAGTCGAATCCGAATTCTTCGGCGCTGGCGATGCAGTCCAGATAACTCCGATACAACTTCTCGCCCACCGTCGCATCGAACCCCCCTGCGTCGGCGGGCCAGGGAAGCGGCTTTTCATGGAACGTCCACGGCATCGTATGAAAAAAGCCGAACTTCATGCGCGCACCATGGTCTTCCTCGCGCCCGCTACGGCGGAAATTGGTCAAACAGCAACGTGCTCGGTCAGTGAGGGTCAGCCTCGTTGACGCTGCGCAAATGCGGCGCCACCTCGGACGCAAAGAGCCGCAGGCTTCGTTCCGTCAGGTCGCGAGGCAGCGTGCCGAAGTGGAAAACGCCCACATGGGTGTCGAAGCCCCACTCCACCGCATTCGCCTCGAGTTGCTCCCTTACGGTCTTCGGACTGCCGCACAGGACAACGCCGTGCTTCATCAGATTTTCGATCGTCTGCGCACCAAATATGGGTATCTTGTCGATCGCGATCCTTTTCAGCGACTCGAGTGAAGCGTAACCGGGCGGGAAGAAACGATGCGGGGGAATGCGAAAGAATGTGTTGTACAAGCTTTCGACATGCGGCTTCATTTCCCGGACGGCCGCTTCGTCTGTTTCAGCGACGTATACCGGGCACCCCCAGCCCAGGTTCGCCGGCGTTGCCTCCCAGCCGTTGCGCTCCGCCGTCGCCCGATACAGATCCATGTACTTCTTGCAGGCTGCCGCAGCACTCAAATTCTGAAGATACTTGTACCGGTGATCGGCTCGTGCCGCCCACTCCACCGTCTCCGTGCTTCCGTTTGTAGGAATCCAGATCGGAGGATGGGGCTTCTGATACGGCCTCGGCCAGACATTTACCCAGGGAATGTGATAGTGCTTGCCTTCGAACGCAAAGGGCTCCCGTTCTGTCCAGGCACGCACGATAAGCTCTTGCAATTCATGGGCACGCTCGTGCGAGTTCGTGGGGTTCACCCCCCAGACCAGATATTCGGTTCCGATGCCTCGCACGAAGCCGCTGATCAGTCGCCCGCCCATGATATTATCCAGCATCGCCAATTCTTCGGCGACGAACAGTGGATGATCGCGCAAGGGGGTTGCATTGCCGAGAATGGCGATCTTGATCCTTTTGGTTCGGCGAGCGAGCGTCGCGCAGATGATATTCGGCGATGGCATCAAGCCGTAGGCAGTGGAGTGATGCTCGTTGAGAACGACACCATCAAAACCGAGCTCCTCGGAAAGCTCGAGCTCGTCGAGGTATCGATTATAGAGCAGATGACCCTTCTCAGGATCATAGGCGCTGTTGGGAATCACCACCCATGCTGAATCATATTGCGCGCGCACCTCGGGATCCAGATGCAAGTAAGGCATGAGATGGAAGAAGAAGAACTTCATTTGGAAGCTTCCTGATCGATAAACGAAAGGATCGCGGAAGCTGTCTGCTCCGGCTTCTCCAGATGCGGGAGATGACCACAGTCCGCAAGCACCTGTATCTGTGCCCCCACGATCAGGCGCTGGAATTCGTAGGCGTACTCGAGCGGAAGGATCGCATCCTCTCGCCCCCAGATTATCTGCGCAGGGCAGGCGACTCTGTGCAGCCACTTGGCCAGGTGGGGGTCATACATCGGCGGATGCCAACCGACCCGGGCGATCGCATAGCGATTCTTGAGCTCAGTATCCGCGTCGGCAGCCACCCTCTTTACCAGAGCATCTCCCTGGTCCTGCGATGCTACCATGCTTCGCAGAACGACGTCGGGGGCCCGCATGAAGAGGTCTCCCCGCTTGATGCCCTTGAGGTGAATGCCGGCCGCGCTGATGAGCGTCAAGGTCCGGAACCGCGCGCAACTTCGCACCGCCATCTCAAGTGCGATCCACGCACCCAGGGAATGCGCCACAACGTCGACTTTCTCAATTCCAAGATCATCCAAATACTGCAGATAGAAATATGCGAGGTCGTGGATCGATTCCAGCCAGGCGGGGGTCTCCGAGCGTCCGAACCCCGGATGATCGGGCACGATGACGTCAGCCCGCATGGCCAAGAGCTTGATGAGGTCTCCCGAAGAACGGGTTCCATCAATCCCATGGAGATACAGCAGCGGACGCCCCGTCCCGACCCTGGTGGTGTGGAGCGCGGCTGTACCCGCTTTCTGGTGATCGACTGCCATCACAACACAAGCCGTCCTTGGTAAGTCCCGTGATCGGTTGACATCGGTTCAAGCGGATTCACGTTTCCGCACTTGAAATTGGTACGGACCCAATCGCGAGATGACTATGATTGCCAACGTCGTGCTCACAGCGATGGCCCACAAGCCATTGGTGTATGCGCCTTGCGAGGTGCGGATGATGCCGAGAGCAGCCGCTCCAATCCCGCCTCCCAATTGAAATGCTGCAAGGAGGATTCCATACAGCTTTGCGTATGCCACCCGCCCGCAATATCGAGGTATCAAATAGCCGAGGACGTCTATCTCGGCACCGACCCCGAGACCGATCAGGGCCGCCCAGGCAAAGACGACCGGTCCGGAGCTGCCGGCAGCATACATCGATAGGCCAATCACCGGTCCAAGAAGAAAGCCGATGAGGACATACGGAGCGTAGAAGTAATCGAGCAGAATTCCTGCGACGATGCGCCCCAGAATGATTGCGATGCCGAAGACGGTCATCGCAAAGACTGCCGTCTGGGGAGGTATCTTGGCATCGACGAGCATCGGGATCTGGTGAGCCACGATGGCGGTCGTCATGGTTCCCAGCAGAAAGAAGGCCGTGGCAATAATCCAGAACGACTTGAGCTTCAAAGCATCTTTGAATGCGTAGCCCTCCTCCACGGGAGGAGGTCGGTCCTGCGCTACCACTCCGTCGCCGTCCGGCAATAAGCCCTTGTCTGCGGGCTTGTCGTACAAAAAGAGGAAATTGAACAGGAAAGTTATGACGAGCGTAAGCAACGCGAGGCCGACATATGCGGTGCGCCAACCATAGCTCGTCACCAGCGCCTGGCAGATTACGGGAACGAGAGCGGCCCCGACCCCCTGCCCTGCTCCGATAATCCCGACGGCAACCCCCAGCTTTCGATCGTACCAAGCCGCCATGACCTTGTTATAGGAGCCGTTCCACAGCGTCATGCCGCAGAGCGTCACCAGCGCCCACGCAACATAGAAGACAAATATGTTGGACGGGATGAAATACAGTCCAGCGATGGCAGCACAGAAGATTGGAATGGAGATCAACACGACCCTGCGCACGCCGAAGCGGTCGACCAGAGCGCCCTGCAGCGGTTGTGTGAGCACAGATACGAATACAATGATGGTGGCGGCCAAGGAAATCTGCCCTCTGGTCCACCCAAACTCACGTTCGAGCGGCCCTACGAAAACTCCAAAGCTGTAAATAAGAACGGAAGCAGGCCCCAGGACCATCCCGAGGAAGGCCGCGAAGATTACGAAGTTTCCAAAATAAATTCCGCGCGGAAGGATCGTCGGATGTGCGTCATGCATGAAGCTGTGCTCCCCTCCACTACGGACCTATTTCTTGACGTAGCGTCCCGTCGACATGAAAAAGCCGAAGCGCCTCCGACCGTGAGCGGAGCAGCAGCAACAACACAAACGATCGATTTGCCGCGATGGCTCTCCCACGTTCCCTCGAACAGCGCGCACGCGGTTCTGAATGCGGCATGTCACGCTCAGATTGAAAGCATACACTTAGGCAGTATACTGTCAACATGCATCGCCTGTTCAGGCGCTCGACGAGAATTTCACGGAATTTTCAAACATGAAAAGAAAACCGTCAGCATGAAAAAAGAGCCGGACGTGACCTGGCGTCAAAGCGTCACGCACCCGAACGAAGGCAAACATCCCGGCTTTGGCTATCGCGTCGAGCCGCACGATGATTTTGTGATCGAGCGCGATGTCGCCGTTCCGATGCGTGACGGCATCAAGCTCTACGCCGATATCATCCGTCCCAAGACCGATGTGAAGTTTCCGGTGATCCTCACATACAGTCCCTACGGCAAGCATGGGCTCAAGAAATTCCTTCTTTCGCCGGAGTCAGGCGTTCCCGCTGGATGGGTTTCGAAATATGCGGTGTGGGAAGGTCCGGACCCGGCCTACTTCGTTCCGCACGGATACGCTGTCGTGAACGCTGATGCGCGTGGCTCGTGGTATTCCGAAGGCGATCTCACGGTCTGGAGCGACCAGGAGGCACAGGACGGTTACGACCTGGTGGAATGGGCGGCGCATCGGCCTTGGAGCAGCGGCAAGGTCGGAATGAGCGGCGTGTCTTACCTGGCGATCGTGCAGTGGCGAATTGCTGCGCTCAATCCACCCCACCTTGCGGCCATTAATCCATGGGAAGGCTGGAGCGACTGCTATCGCGAACGCGGCTATCACGGCGGAATCCCTGAAACCAAAATGGTGCCGTGGGCACAGTGGTCCACCAGCTTTTCGCTGACGCGATCCGAGGAGCTCGTGGAGGTCGCGAAGGCCCATCCCTTGTTGGACGATTATTGGCGAGGGAAATCCGCGGACTTGAGCAAGATCAGGGTGCCTGCGTACATCGTCGCCGATTGGGGCGATCAGGGGCTCCACACGCGTGGAACCATCGAGGGCTTCCGCCAGGCATCCTCGGAGCACAAGTGGCTCGAAGTTCATGGGCGCAAGAAGTGGCAGTACTATTACCAGGCCGAAAGCCGCGATAGATTGCGTACCTTCTTCGATCATTTTCTCAAGGGCTCGTCGAACGAAGCATTGGATTGGCCAAAAGTCCGGATCGAGATTCGAGAGCGCTATTATCAAGGCGTCATGCGTGCGGAACACGAGTGGCCGCTGGCGAGACAGAAGCTGACGCCACTTTTTCTCGACGCGGCAACAGGCAAGCTCACTTGCGATCCGCAGAACCGAGAACAAAGCTTTTCCTACGACGCCAAGTCCGGGTCGGCGGTTTTCGAGCATACCTTCGCCGAGCGCACGGAAATCTCCGGCTATATGAAGCTGCGTTTGTGGGTCGAAGCGCGTGGATCAAGCGATGCCGATCTATTCGTCGCCGTCGAAAAGCTCGATCGCTCCAATGATCGGGTAACCTTCACGTTCATGTCCGAGTTTGATATCGGACCGGTTGCTCTTGGATGGCTGCGCGTCAGCCATCGGGAGCTTGATCCGGTGCGCTCCACGCCGGAGCAACCGTGGCATGCGCACCAGCGTGAGCTGCTGCTGGCGCCGGGCGAGATCGTGCCGGTAGATATCGAAATCTGGCCGTCCTCGACACTTTTCGAAGCAGGTGAGAAACTGCAAATCGTCATTCAGGGACGCGACATCTATGGTTTCCCCAACGTGCGCCATACCCAGATGCACGAGGATACGCGCAACGCCGGCGAGCACGTCCTGCACACAGGCGGCCGTTTAGACTCGCATCTGCTGGTGCCCGTGATTCCATGAGCACCGGCGCGTTGCAATTCGCTGATAATTGACAGCATGCGGTATGACTGTATGCTGTTGAAATAATAGAATGGCATGCGGGAGATCGTCATGGCGCAGGCCGGACAGCTGGATCGCCAAACCGGTCCGAAGAAGTCCGGACTCTCAAGCAAATTGACCGGCATCGAGCATTTCGCGATGCCAACCAGAGACATCGCGCAGCTTGAGCGGTTCGTCAGGGAAGTGCTTGGCGGCGAACCCTACTGCTACGCGGGTTATGACGACGTTGATCGCAAGATGGGGCGCAAGCCGCACATCTTCATCCGAGTGGGCGAGATCCTTTTCCAGTGCACGCAAGAAGGTGGCCCCATGCATCCAAGCAAGGATGACATGTCCGTGTCACCGCACTGGGCGTTCAGCATTGAGCCCGAGAATTTCGACGGCTTCATGCAAGTACTGCGGGACCATGATTTGCCCTGCGAGGGACCGATCTCACAGCCTCAGTACGGCGTAACATCGATTTATTTCATGAGCCCGGAAGGACACAAGCTGGAGATTTGCGCTGCCAATAGGCAGGCCGGCAGTGCAAAGGATCCATCCCCGCGCGTTCCCGAGCATCAAATCAACTGGAAAAAGCTCAACAATGATTGGTCTCCGAAAGGTCCTATGCCGCAACTACAAAACATCAATCCCGTCTTCGGAGCCCGTCACTCTCGCAAGGACAATAAGCACGGCTTGACGTGGATGCACCATTTTACACTGCCCGCAAGAGACGTCGCACTCATGGATCGGTTCATGATCGATCTATTGGATGCGGAGCAGTGGAGTGGCGACGCATCACGCTCGGCAACCGGACCGCTGCGCATCGGGCAGTCCGGCTTCGAGTGCACGCAGGACCCTGGTTCGCCTCTCTACCCGGTGCCCGGCGACAATAACATTTCTCCACATTGGAGCTTTGGCGCCAGTGCGGCCGCGCTGGATCACTATAAAACAACGTTGCAGCATGCGGGGCTACCCGTTGCCGGACCCTACCGCCATCGCGCTTTGGATCTCGTTTCGATTTATTTCAAATCGCCCGAGGGACACAAATTTGAGATCGGCAGCTGGGGGCCTTATCCGCCGGAGAAGGCAGTCCTCATGGGGGCGCCGGGTGTCGGCTTCATTCCGTGGCCGACGATGGATCATCATTGGAAGCCTCGATCCTAGATGAAATACCGCTGCGCCGTCCTGGATGACTATCAAGGGGTCGCCTTGACCATGGCGGATTGGACGCCTGTGTCGGCCGAGGTCGAGGTCGAGGTATTCCGCAATAAAATCTGCGGTCATGTCGAGCTTTGCCGGATACTGAAGAATTTTCACATCTTGTGCCTGATGAGAGAGCGGACGCCGATCCGGGAAGGCCTGCTATCGGCGCTGCCGAATCTCCGGCTGATCATGACGACAGGCAGTCAAAACCTGTCGATCGATGTGGCGGCCGCCAACAAACGAAATATCACGGTCTGTGGCACAACGGCTCTTGCACATCCGACGGTGGAATTGACCTTTGGACTGATTCTGGAGCTTGCCCGCCATGTCGGCAAGGAAAGCGAAAAGTTGAAGAGCGGAAAGCTCTGGCAGGACACGGTGGGGACCGATCTCCTGGGCAAGACACTCGGGATCGTCGGCCTCGGGCGCCTGGGGAGCAAGGTTGCCGCCATCGGGGCGGCATTTGGCATGAATGTGATAGCGTGGAGTCCCAACTTGACGGAACAGAGATGTTCCGAAGCAGACGTGTCTTATGCGTCAAAGGACGAGATCTTTCGCACAGCCGACATTCTGTCGCTGCACTTGCAGCTGGGCGCGCGCACGCGGCACATCGTTGATGTCAAGGAGCTTGCTTCGATGAAGCCTGGCGCTTTCCTTATCAACACGGCGCGCGGCGAGCTCGTGAACGAAGCCTCCCTTCTGGAGGCGTTGCAATGCAAAAAAATTGCCGGCGCTGGAATTGACGTTTATGCCGAGGAACCGATGCCCGCCACGCACCCATTGCGCCAGCTTTCCAATGTCGTCATCACGCCTCACATTGGCTTTGTAACCGAGGACAATTACCGCACGTACTATGGAGGAATTGTTGACGGGATTCGTGCCTGGCTGGACAACAAGCCGACCCGCGTGCTGGCACCGGTCGAGTAGAGGAGCTCCGGCGAGACGCTGACGGAACGGTGAGATCCGGCGCCGTTTTCCGGCCGAATTGTTGACACTTCGGGGTTCGGTGAGGCACTCTCGCAAGCCAAAATCGATAGGCTGAAGAATGGCATTGGAAAAGCTGCAATCCGGACCAGGGTATCTATTCCGGCGCATGCAACAGATTGCAGTGGCTATCTTCTCGGAAGAGTGCGCCCAGTTCGATCTGACCTGCCTCCAATATAGTGCTCTTGTAAGGATTCGGGAGCGTCCAGGCATCGACGTCACGCGTCTGTCGGAAATACTGGAGTTTGACCGATCGACCTTGGGCGGAGTCATGGAACGCCTGGAAATGAAGGGATACGTCAGGCGCCGGGCTACTCCAGAAGACAAGCGGATCAAGCTGTTGGAGGTGACGAAGCAGGGTCGAATTCTGCTCGACGAGATTCAGCCGTATGTGGAACGGGCGCAACGTCGGATCTTGAATGGCTTAGGTTCTGAAGATCAAAGAGCTCTTCTACGATTGCTGTCTCGTTTGGTTGAGCTCAATGCTGACATCGGGCGAACGGCAGGGAATTGTCCAGAGCAGGAAAAGCCGCAGGTCATCGTAGCGCTACGACGTGACTCGGGCGCCGGAACGAACGCAAGAGCCCGCTCTCGGAATCTCTCCCGGTGACATCCACCGTCGGCAAAAATCTGCTCTGAGCGAACCGAGGCAACGCAGCGCTCCAATTACTCCGCCGCGATTTCGAATCGGGACGGCATCCCATTCCAGATGATCCGCGGGTTGACGGCGGACCGCGCTTGCATCCGCGGGCTCAGCGACGCGTACACGGAACCACACCGCGTAGAGCGCCGGCACGACGAGGAGCGTCAGCACGGTGGCTACGAACAGGCCGCCCATGATGGTGATCGCCATGGGTCCCCAGAATACGCTGCCGGCCAGGGGAACCATGCCGAGCATGGCCGCCAATGCGGTCAGCGCCACGGGTCGCGCGCGCCGCACCGTGGCATCGATAACGGCGCGAAGCCGCTCGTGGCCGGCCGCGACGTCGCGATCGATCTGATCGACCAGGATCACGGTATTTCGCATGATCATGCCCGCGAGCGCGATGAGACCAAGAAGCGCGACGAAGCCGAACGGCCGGTTCGACAGGAGCAATGCTCCGGTTGCGCCGATCAACCCGAGCGGCGCCGTCACGAATACCAGGGCGAGGCGGGAGAAGCTTTGCAGCTGGACCATCAGCAGCGCCAGCATCACGGTTGCCATCACGGGAAAGACCGCGACGAGCGCGCCGTTCGCCTTGGCGCTCTCCTCAATCGATCCGCCGGTTTCGATTCGATAACCGTAGGGGAGCGCGTCCTTGATCGGCTTTAGCTTCGGCACGACCTCGTTGGTGACGTCGGGAGCCTGCACCTTGTCGATGATGTCGCCGCGCGCGGTCAGCACGATGTCGCGATTGCGTCGCCACAGGATCGGCTCCTCGTATTCGTAGTTGAGCCGTGCGATCTGAGACAGCGGCACCGCCACGCCGTCGCGCGTGGCCATGGTCAGCGACGGCAGGCGGTCGAGCTCGATGCGTTCGGCCGCAATTGCGCGCGCGGTGACGTCGATGTGCTCGATGCCCTCGCGGTATTGCGTCACGGCGTAGCCCGTCAGCAGCGTCGCCAGCGTCTGCGAGACGGCCTGCGGGGTGAGGCCGAGCGCGCGAGCGCGATCCTGATCGACTTCGAGACGGATGGACTTCACTTGTTCGCCCCAGTTGAGATGCGGATCGACGATCTTGGCGTTTTCCGCCATGACGGCGCGCACCTGATCGGCGATCGCGCGCACTTGCATCGGATCGGGCCCGACCACGCGAAACTGCACCGGGAAGCCGACCGGCGGGCCGAATACGAAGCGATCGACCCGGGTGCGCGCCTCCGGCAATGCGCCATCAGCCAGGTCGTGCTCCAGCCGCGCCTTCACGCGCTCGCGCGCGCCCAGGTCCTTGGTCACGATGACGATCTGCGCGAAGCTCGGGTTCGGCAGAACCGGATTGAGCCCGAGCCAGAAGCGCGGCGAGCCGGCTCCGACATAGGTCGTGTAGGAGAGGATGTCTGGGTCGCCGGCAAGCAGGCTCTCGGCCTTTTTCGTCGCCGTGTCGGTGACACCGATGGCGGTGCCTTCGGGCAGCCGCATCTCGAAGAACAGTTCGTTACGCGTCGAGGTCGGGAAAAACTGCTGTTGGACAAAACCGAATCCCGCGATCGCCGCGACGAACATCGATGCCGTCACGGCGATGACGGCTCCGCGCCGGCGCAAGGCAAGCTCGATCAGCCTTCTGAGCAGTCGGTAAGTGCGCGTATCGTAGATCGCGTCCGGGTTTTCCCGCGCGCGGGGCTTGGCCAGATCGGGCAGCAGCTTGAGACCGAGATAGGGCGTGAACAGCACCGCCACGACCCATGACGCGAGCAAGGCAAGGCTCACCACCCAGAAAATGCCGCCCGCATATTCACCTGCGCTCGACTTGGCAAAGCCGACAGGCAGGAAGCCCGCGGCCGTTACCAGCGTGCCGGTGAGCATCGGGAACGCGGTCGACGTCCAGGCAAAGGTCGCTGCGCGGGAACGGTCCCAGCCCTGCTCCATCTTCACCACCATCATCTCGATGGCGATGATGGCGTCATCAACCAAAAGCCCGAGCGCGATGATCAGCGCGCCGAGGGTGATGCGGTGGAGGTCGAGCCCAAACGCATACATGACCGAGAGCACGATCGCCAGCACCAGCGGTACCGAAAGCGCCACCACGATGCCGGCGCGCCAGCCGAGCGACAGGAAGCTCACCAGCAGAACAATCCCGAGCGCTTCCACGAAGGTCTCCACGAACTCCGCGACCGACTGCTCGACGATGCGGGGCTGATTGGCGATCTGGGTGACTTCGATGCCGATGGGAAGCTGCGCGGCGATCGCGTCCATCGTCGTCTTGAGGTTCTCGCCCAGCGAGACGAGGTTCGCACCGTCCTGCATGGAAACGCCCAGGCCGATCGCCGGCTTGCCGCCCTCGCCGGACCACGAAAGCCGGCGGATCCTGGTAGCCGCGCTTGACGGTCGCGATGTCGCCGAGGCGGAAGACCGCGCCGTTGGCCTGCACGGGGACGGCAGCGATGGCATCGACGCCGGAGAATGCGCCGGTGACCCGCAGATTGATGCGGTCTGCCGAGGTCTCCACGGAGCCGGCGGACGTGACCACGTTCTGCTTGGCGACGCTGTCGAAAACCTGCTGCAGGGTGACGCCGAGGGTCGCGAGCTTGGCGTTGCTGAATTCAATGTAGATCTTCTCGGGCTGCTCGCCGATGATGTCGACCTTGTTGACGTTGGGGACGCGCAAGAGCCGTTGGCGGATATCCTCGGCGCGCGTTTTGAGCTCGGCGAGGCTCAGTCCGTCGGCGCTCAGCATGTAGATGGACGAATAGACGTCGCCGTACTCGTCGTTGAAGCTCGGTCCGATGACCCCGGCCGGGAGATCGCCTTTGATGTCGCCGACCTTCTTGCGGACCTGATACCACAGCTCCTTGACCTTCGCCGGCGGGGTCCGGTCGATCGAGCAAGACCTGAATGAAGGCCACGCCCGGTTGCGAGTAGCTCTCGACGCGATCGAGGTAGGGGAGCTCCTGGAGCTTCTTCTCGATCTTGTCGGCAACCTGGGTTTGCATCTCGGCCGCGGTGGCGCCGGGCCAGGCGACGTTCACGACCATGGTCTTGATGGTGAAGGAGGGATCCTCGGCGCGACCGAGATTTGCATAAGAGTAGGCGCCGGCCGCGCCGAGCAGCAAAATCATGAACAAGACGAGCGCCTGATGCGTGATCGCCCATTCGGAAAGATTGAAGCGCCTCATGATACGAGCTCCTTGCGTCGGCTCGCCCGCATTCCGCTGATTTGTCGAACGCGCTCGCCCATCAACGGATAGACAGCGCACCACTTGCCGATGCGGCAGCTCGTTCGTCGATGGTGCGGACTCTCTGGCCCGGGTTGAGCTTCTGCACGCCCAGCGTGACGACACGCTCGCCAGTCGTGCACGCCGGCGGTAACGATCGCCGCGTCCCCGGTGAAGGACGCAACGGTCACCGGCCGCAGCTCGAGCGCACCGGACCTGTCGACCACATAGACCGAGGGGCCCGCGCCGCGGTTGAGGATCGCCGACAGCGGCAGCCTCGCAACGGGCGTCATCGGCGTCATGTGCGACAGCGTCACGTGGCGGTCATGCCGAGCGCAATGGCGTCATCGGGATCTTCGATGGTGAAGCGCGCGGCGTATGTGCGGGTCGTGGGATCGGCTTGCGGCGACAGCTCGCGTAGTCGAGCCGTGAAGCGGCGCTCCGGGCCCGACCACAGGCGGACCGTAGCTTGCGACCTGCGCGCTTCGTCGAGCCAGGTCTCCGGCAACGCGACGAGAGCCTCCATCTCGCCGCGATGCGCGAGCCGCGCCACCGTTTGACCGAGCGCAACGACTTGTCCGGGCTCGGCCAGCGTCGCGGTGATCACGCCGTCGGCGTCAGCCTTGAGCTCCGCATAGGCGAGCTGATTGCGCGCAAGATCGAGCGAGCGCTGCGCCCGTTCCAGGCGGCCTTCCGCTTCGTCCTTGGCCGTCTTCTTGCGTTCATAGTCGGCGACCGTCGCATAGCCGCGGGTGCTGAGGCCGCGAAAGCGCAGCTCGTCGGACGCGGCCTGCGCAAGGCTCGAGGTTGCCGCAAAGAGCTCGGCCGCCGCGCTGTCGGCCTGGAGCTTGAAGTCTTGCGCGATCGAGCCGCGCGACGACGTCGCCCGCACGTATCCGGTCGCCAACATTGATGACGCGGGCGGTGATCTTGCCGGCGATGCGAAAGCCAAGATCGGTCTCGTAGCGCGCCCGCACGACGCCGACGAACTCGCGGCTCGGAGTTTCGGACTGGAACGCAACCCGTTGCACTTGCACCGGGCGTTCGGCCGTGACGGTGGCGGACGTCGCTTCGTCCCCGCAGGCCGCGAGCAAGGGAAGCAGGGCGACGGCCATGAAGGCTCTCAACGCTGATATCGATGACGGCACGACGGCACTCCTTCACTCGCTTTCACTCATATGTGATGAATGACGAAACTCGTATTTCGTCACTCTCTGGACAAGATTTGGGCTTGAATTGGCTCGCCATGGGATCACCGACGGGGAGTTATGGCACGCAGGAGAAAGCGAACCGATGCGCGCGCCTCGGCCTCGAGGTCCTGGCCCTCGTCCAGGCATTGACCAACGAGGAGCGGGTGCGTGAAGACCACGACAGACCGCATGATCAGCTCGGCCGTCTCGCGCGGATCGACCGGCTCGAACTCGCCGTCCTCGATGCCGTCACGCAAGATCAGCTCGGCCACGTTGCGGATGGCGTCCTTGTGCGCTCGGATGGTATCCCAGCTGTCCTCGATCGCCGCAACGACGAGCTCGTTGACGCGCTGCTCCGTGACCAGGTTTTCCTTATGATACGCGAGGATCTCGAGTATCAACCGTTCCATTCGCTCGGCCGCCGACGCTTTGGATCGGGCCACCGACCAGGCCTTCTCCTCGACTTCTGAGAGGCAACGCTTGCAGATCGCTTCGACGATTGCGTTCTTGGACGAGAAGAAGCGGTAGACGTTGGCGGGCGACATGCGCAGCTCGGCCGCAATGTCGGCAACCGCAGTCTTGGCAAAGCCAAGCCGCCGGAACAGCGCTTCCGCGGTTTCCATGATCCGCGCGCGGGTATCGTCCGGTTTCGTTCTGGTCTGCGGATTCATCGCGGGAGCGCCTCGGCTCCTCGAAGGAGCATCTTAGCCTGAATAATGACGATTATCATAATTCGTCACTACCCTGATGTCAAGCCGCCGCTTGTTCGTGATTGGAACAGCACAAAGGCGACAACAGCCGGGAGGTTTTGCTCGCGGACGCGATGCGGGCTGGGAAAGCCGACCGGATCGAGAAGAGATCAATCCGCTCGGCGTCAAGGGTGTCGGTGAAATCGGCATTGTCGGCACCGCGGCGGCGATCGCGAATGCGGTCTATCATGCCACCGGCAGGCGCGTGCGCGATCTCCCCATCACGATTGACAAGCTCATGCCATAGACGTCATGGCTCGGAAGCAATCAGGTGCGTGACCTTCGGCGTGCCATCGGCGTGGAAACGGCGAACCGTTTCCTGCAGCAGGCGGTCGGCATTGGTGACGCGCTCGTGCTGGCGCAAGTGCTCGAGCCAGGACTGCACAAGGAAGGTCTCCACCATCCGTCCTTCGACGGCGGCATCCTCGAATACGCCCCACGCGTAGGCGCCATCACGCCGGCGTTCGTGACCGAGCTTCTCGAGCGCGGCGAGGAACGGTTCGCGATTGCGTGGATCGATGCGATATTCGACCGTGACCAGCACCGGTCCGCGATCCTGCTCGACCGCATGCGTGACGATCGGTGCCGGCCAATGCATCGACGGCGTGAAGTCAATCTCTGCGCCGGTTTGGAGCTTCCAGCGCCACGTCAGGGGAATTGCCGCGAGCGCGCCTGCCGCGGCCATGAAATGCGCGGCGGGCAGGTCGAGCATCCCGGCAACTTGTCCCCAGATCGCACTGCCGAGGGAAATAGCCCCGAAGAAAACCGTTACGAACATTGCGAGCCCACGGCCGCGCACCCATTCCGGCAACGCCACCTGGGCAGAGACGTTGAGGCTCGAGAGGACCGCAATCCACGATGCTCCGGCGATGAGGCTTGCGCATAGAGCGGTGGCAGAGTCGCGCGCAAGCCCGAACAGCACCATCGCCACCGCCGTGCCGAGGGACCCTGCCGCCACCAAACGGTCAGGTCCAAGCTTTGCTTTCGCCCACGGCAGTGCAAAAGCGCCGCCCACTGCACCGGCTCCGATTGCTCCCAGCAGATAGCCGTAGAGGTCCGGTCCGCCGGCGATCTGGCTGCGCGCAACGAGTGGAAGCAACGCCCAATAGGCGCTGGCGAACAGGAAGAACGCCGCGCCGCGGATCAAGGTTGCGCGCAGATGCGGATTGTTCCCCGCATGGCGAAAACCTGCGCGAATGGCGCTGCCAAATCGCTCCACCGGCAAGTGCCGGGTACCCTTCGGCGGCGGGTGCCACCACAGCAGCGCGCCGATGATTCCGACATTGCAGATGGCGTTGAGCCAGAACGGCGCGGCAATGCCCAGCTTGGCGACTGTCACGCCGCCCAACGCCGGACCGATTGCGCGGCTCACATTGAAGCCGACGCTGTTCGCCGCTACCGCGGGATGGAGGTCCTGCTTGGGAACGAGTTGAGGAACGATCGCTTGCCACGCCGGAGCCGTCAGCGCGCCACCCGCACCGATGAGAAACGTGAACAACAAGAGATTGCCTGGCGTCGCGAGGTCAAACGAAACGATCGCGGCGAATATGGCAGACACCACGGTCACCAGGATTTCGGTGGCAATAAGGAATTTGCGTCGGTCGATGATGTCCGCAAGCGCGCCGGCCGGCAGCGCGAACAGGAACATCGGCAAGGCCGTCGCTACTTGCACCATAGATACGATGAACGGGTCCGGATTGAGGCTCGTCATCAGCCACCCGGATGCGGCACTGTACATCCAGCTGCCGACGTTCGAGACGACGGTCGCGGTCCACAGCACCGTGAACGTCGCGTGACGGAACGGGCTCCACGAAGAGGTCGTTGGTTCGGCCGAGGTCGCAGCAGGATTGCGGTCGGTGCTCAAGCCGCGCCCCCGAGGTCAAAGCACCCAGCACGAGCAACCGGACGCGCCCCAAAACGCCAGAAGATCGCTCGTCGGAGCCGCTTTCGTCCAGGCCTTGTCATGCTTTGCGGTCGGCATGTCCGTTTTCTCCTCTCAGCGATTTGAGTGCGGCACGGGGGGCGGCTCCTAGACGCGCCGCGTCACCAAGTACAACTCGCGGCGGGCTTGGACGTGCATATTGCCGACTTGGGTCTCACGGCATGCTGAACAAGAGAATTTCGCTGCCATCGGAGCGACCGCTCATTTCGAGGGCGGATTCGTCCTTGGCTTGCGCGCCGTCGCCGGCGCGCAGTTCCGCGCCGTTCAATGCCACCGCTCCGCGCACGACCTGCAGCCAGGCCTTTCGGCCGGCGGGCAGCGCATGCGAAACAGTTTCACCTTCGTTCAGGACGGCGGCAAAGACCTCCGCATCCTGATGCACGGTCACCGAGCCGTCCCGCCCATCGCGGGAGGCAACGAGCCGCAATCGGCCGCGCTTCTCGTCGTCGGCGAAGGTCTTCTGCTCGTAGCTCGAGAACGGACGGGCCTATTACGAGCGCTGCACGGCGGATTATGACCCACAAGAGACATTGGATGTGCACTGCGACAATGGTTTTGCTGCCGGTTTCAGCCCCTATCAAAGTGCTCGTTTGAGCCGATACAATACTGGTCTCCTGAGCTTAGGAGCGGATATGCGGCGGCGCGAGTTCATATCGCTGGTCGGCGGCGGGGCGGTGTGGCCCTTAGCGGCGCGGGCGCAGCAGCCCGCGATGCCAGTTATCGGTTTCCTCGGCGCCGAATCGCTTGATCGGTGGGCGGGCCGTGTACAAGCGTTCCACCAGGGTCTGAGCGGAAACGGCTATTTCGAGGGCCGGAACGTGACTATCGAATATCGTTGGGCGGCGGGCCAAAACGATCGATTGCCGACGCTGGCTGCCGATTTCGTCCGCCGTCGGGTAAACGTGATCGTCGCCCCCGCAAGCACGCCGGCGGCACTGGCAGCAAAGGCTGCCACAACAACAATCCCAATCGTCTTCTATGTGGGAGGCGATCCGGTTGAACTGGGGCTTGTCGCCAGCCTCAACCGGCCCGGTGGCAATCTCACCGGCGTGACCACATTAGCATCGGAGGTAGGACCCAAGCGCCTTGAGTTGCTGCACGAGTTGCTGCCCGCGGCGACCAACATTGGCGCACTCGTCAACCCAACCAGTCCCGATCTTGGCGAGCGCTTCTTGCGCGACCTGCAGGCGGTGGCTCCTACCTTCGGAGTTCAGCTGCAAATCCTGCAGGCAAGCACCGAACGAGAATTGGAAAAGGCTTTTGCGACACTGGCGCAACTGCGAGCGGGCGGTCTCGTGATCGCTAACAATTCATTCTTCAGCGCCCGTATGGAGCAACTCGTCGCACTCGCGAGCCGTCATGCGCTGCCCACGGTCTTTCAGTTTCGCGAGTTCGCGGCCGCCGGCGGACTTATGAGTTATGGGGCTGATTTTGTGGAGGCGTGTCGTCAAGTCGGTGTTTATGCCGGCCGGATACTCAAGGGCGAGAAACCGGCCGACTTGCCGGCTCAACAGGCCACGAAAGCGGAGCTGATCATCAACCTAAAGACCGCCAAGGCACTCGGCCTTACTGTGCCAACCGCTCTGCTCGTGCGCGCCGACGAGGTGATCGAGTGAAACGCCGCGAGTTCATCACGCTTCTCGGTGGCGCGGGTGCGGCGTGGCCGCTGGCGGCGCGCGCGCAGCAGGCGGCGATGCCGGTCATCGGCTACTTCAGCGGCCGGTCGCCCGATGCCGAGGCGCCGCTGCGCTTGCCTTTCCTGAACGCGTTGGCAGATTCCGGCTTTACGGTCGGGCGCAATGTTGCCATCGAGTACCGGTTCTCTGAAGGCCGAGACGAGCGTTTACCCGCGCTGGCCGCCGAGCTGGTTCGCCGACAGGTAACGATGCTGGTCGCCACCGATAGGCCCTCGGCTTCGGCGGCAAAAGCGGCGACCGCGACAATTCCCATCGTGTTCACCAGCGGATTCGACCCAGTTCAGATTGGCCTCGTCGCCAGCTTCAACCGGCCGGGAGGCAACGCCACCGGTGTAAGCCTGTTGACGACCGAACTCGGACCGAAACGCTTGGGACTTTTGCGTGAGCTATTGCCTAAACCCGGCACGATCGCCTTTGTGGTGAACGCGAATAGCGCCACAACGCCGTTTCAGATCCAGGAGATGCAGGCGGCGGCGCAGGCCGTCGGACAACCGCTGCTCGTTGTCAGCGTCGGTACCGAAGATGAGGTCGATCAGGCGTTTACGACCATGGCAGAACGCAACGTCGCCGCAATTCTCTACGGGGCGACGCTGTTTTTCCAGGTGATCAGTGAGCGCCTCGTCGCGCTCGCCGCGCGTTATCGGATTCCCGCACTCTATGAATGGCGCGAATTTGTCATGGCCGGCGGCCTGATGAGTTACAGCACGGATCGCAATGAAGTTGGGCGAGAAGCAGGAGGCTATGCCGGGCGTATACTTAAAGGGGAGAAGCCGGCTGACCTACCGGTGGTACAGTCATCGCGTTTCGAATTCGTCATCAATCTCAAGACCGCCAAGGCACTCGGCCTGGAAGTGCCACCGACACTGCTCGCGCGCGCCGACGAGGTGATCGAATGAGGCGGCGCGACTTCATCACGCTCCTCGGCGGCGCCGCAGTAACGTGGCCGTTTGCCGCGCGCGCGCAGCAGGCGAAGCTGCCGACCATCGGGTTCCTCGGGCCGACGTCATCTTCGTCCCAAAGCCAACATGTCGCCGCCTTTGTGCAAAGTTTGCGGGAATTCGGCTGGATGGAAGGTCGCAACGTCGCGATCGAGGTTCGCTGGGCCGAGGGACGTGACGAGCGCTACGCCCTTATCGCAGCCGAGTTGGTCCGTCTGAAGGTCGATGTCATTCTCACGCATAACACCCTACCAGTTCTCGCAGCAATGCAGGCGACATCGGTCATCCCGATCGTTTTTGCGTCGGCGGGTGATCCAATTGGCACAGGTATCGTCGCGAGTCTGGCGCGACCGGGCGGCAACGTCACCGGCCTGTCGAGCCAGTCAACTGATACGGCCGGCAAGCGGCTCGAACTTTTGCGCGAGGTTGTCCCAGGTCTCCGCCGACTGGCGATCATTGGCAATGTCGGCAATCCCTTCAGCGTGTTGGAGATCGGCTAAGTGCAGGCAGCGGCCCGCACGCTCGGCCTCGACTTCGCGGCCTTTGAAATCCGGCGGGCGGATGACATCGCGCCGGCCTTCGAGGCGTTCAAGGGTCGCGTGGAGGCACTTTATGTCGCTCCCGACTCGCTCCTATTCGCCCACCGCATTCGCATCAACACATTGGCGGTCGGCGCACGACTGCCGACTATGTGCCTCAATCGGGAATACGTCGAAGCAGGCGGTCTGTTGTCCTATGGAGCAAGCTTCACCGACCTCTTCCGGCGTGCCGCCGGCTATGTTGACAAGATTTTGCGCGGGGTAAAGCCAGGCGACATCCCGGTCGAGCAACCGATCAAGTTCGATCTCATCATCAATCTTACGACCGCCAAGGCGCTCAGTCTGACAGTGCCGCCCACCCTCCTCGCCCGCGCCGACGAGGTGATCGAGTGAAACGCCGCGAGTTCATCACGCTTCTCGCCGGCGCGGGCGCGGCGTGGCCGCTGGCGGCGCGGGCACAGCAGGCGACGATGCCGGTGGTCGGGTTCCTCAGCGCCGGATCGCCAGGAATGTTGCGCGACCAGATCGCCGCGTTCCGCCAAGGATTGAACGAAACCGGCTTTATTGAACACCGCAACGTCGGCGTCGAATATGTTTGGGCGGAGACTCGATTCGATCGACTGCCGGCCCTGGCGGCCGAACTCGTTCGCGCTCAGGTGAGCGTGATTGTCGCCACCGGCGGCGACCCTCGGTATTCGCGGCCAAAGGCGCGACTTCGACGATCCCGATCGCCTTCATCCTCGGTGTCGATCCGGTCAAGATGGGCGTCATTGCCAGCCTCAACCGGCCAGGCAGCAACCTAACGGGCATCTTCCAGCTCACCAGTGGCCTGGAAGCGAAGCGATTGGAATTCCTGCACGAGCTTGTGCCCATGGCCAGGGTGGTCGGCGCGCTGATGAACCCAACTCGTCCAGGTGCCGAGACTCAGTTGAGGGACGTGCAGGAGGCAGCCCGCGCACTCGGACTGAAAATCGCCGTCCTAAACGCGAGCACGGAGCGCGACATCGACTCCGCCTTTGCGACCCTTGTCCAAGAGCGCGCCGGCGCGCTCCTTGTCGCGTCCGACCCGTTGTTCACCACCCAGCGCGAAGCAGTGGTAGCGCTGGCGGTTCGCCACGGCGTGCCTGCGATCTATCAATGGCGCGAATTCCCCGCCATCGGTGGCTTGATGAGTTATGGCACCAATCTTGCGGACGCATATCGCCAGGTGGGCATCTACACCGGTCGGATTCTTAAAGGCGAGAAGGCGGCCGACCTGCCGGTCCAACAATCCACGAAAGTCGAGCTGGTCATTAATCTCAAGACCGCGAAGGCGCTCGGGCTCACCTTCCCACTCTCGCTGCTCGGGCGCGCCGACGAGGTGATCGAGTGAGGCGGCGCGAGTTCATCACGCTGCTCGGCGGCGCGGCGGTTGTGTGGCCGCTCGCGGCACGCGCGCAGCAAGCGTCGACGCCAGTGATCGGGTTCCTCAACCAGGGATCGGCGAAGCCGAGTGCATACCTAGCGGCCGCATTCCGCAAGGGACTGAACGATGTCGGCTATGTCGAGGGTCAGAACGTCGGGATTGAATATCGGTGGGCGGAACTCAGTACAATGACCTGCCGGAACTGGCGGCCGATCTAGTCAACCGCAAGGTGGTGGTGCTCGCGGCCGCCTTCCTTCCTGCCGCTCTTGCCGCAAAGGCCGCGACATCAACAATTCCAATTTGCTTCGTTACCGGCGCTGATCCGGTCAAGCAGGGCCTAGTCGCCAGCCTCAACCGGCCGGGCGGAAACGTTACCGGCGTTGCTTTCCTCAGCGCATTGGTCGGGGCTAAGCGGCTGGGCCTTCTGCATGACCTGATGCCTGCGGCCAATATTTTCGCCGCGCTCGTCAATCCGACCAATCCCAATGCCGAGGCTTTATCGAAAGACCTGCGGTCAGCGGCGCACACCCTTGGGAAGCAGATTGTAGTTCTTGCCGCGAGCACGGAGCGCGAGATCGATGATCAGTTTGCGACCCTTGCCCAGCAACGGGTGGACGCGCTCATCGTCAGCCCTGATGCCCTCTTCGATAGTCAACGAGATCACATCGTGGCGCTGGTTGCGCGTCAGGCGATCCCAGCAATCTACGAACGTCGCGAGAGCGCCGTGGCGGGTGGTCTGATGAGCTACGGTGCCAGTGTGGCCGATGCATACCACCAGGCCGGCATCTACACTGGCCGCATCCTCAAGGGCGAGAAGCCTGCCGACCTGCCGGTTATACAGCCGACCAGGCTCGAGTTCGTCATCAATCTGCAGACCGCGAAGACGCTCGGTCTGACATTTCCACCCGGACTGTTGGCGATTGCCGACGAGGTGATCGAATGAACCGGCGTGAGGCCATCACGCTTGTTGGCGACGAGGTGATCGAATGAGGCGGCGCGACTTCATCACGCTGCTCGGCGGCGCGGGTGCGGCGTGGCCGCTCGCGGCGCGCGCGCAGCAGGCAGACCGCGTGCGGCGGATTGGCATCCTGATGCCCTACCCGAAAAGTGACGCGGAATCTCAATCTTACGTTCGGGCTTTCCGGCAGGAATTGGCAAGGCTGGGATGGTCCGAGGGCGGGAATGTTCAATTCGACGAGCGTTGGTCGACGGACAACATGGATTTGGTGAGGGCCGATGCGGCGAATCTCGTTGCGCTGAATCCGGACGTCATTGTTATCGTTGGCGATCGTGTCATTCCGATCCTGACGAAATTGACTCGTTCGATTCCCATCGTAGTCGCGTTAACCAGCGATCCGATCGCGTCTGGCGCGGTGGAAAGTCTCGCGCGGCCGGGCCGCAACGTGACTGGATTTTCGCTCATAGAGTTCTCGATCTTCGGAAAGATGCTGGAGACATTGAAGAGGCTTGCTCCGGGCATCTCCCGCGTCGGCATGATGTATAATCCGGACAATCCCGTTGGGGCCGCCTATCTGCGTGCGTTTGAAATGGTTGCGAGGCCGCTTGCGGTTCAGCCGATCAATTTGCCCATTCACGATTTTGCTGACATCGAACGCGCCATCGCAAGCTTGGCAGAGCAACCGAATGGCGGTGGTCTTTTTCCGCCCGACGTTACCATTTTCTCGCTTCGCGCGCAGGTGTCGGCCCTTTTGGCACGCTACCGCGTTCCCGCAATCTCCATATATTCGGCGCTTACGGCAGCCGGAGGATTGGTCTCCTACGGTCCGGATAGAATCGCAATGTTTCGCCAATCCGCTTCCTACGTCGACCGTATTTTGCGCGGCGAGAAACCGGGCGATTTGCCATTTCAGCAGCCAACGATGTACCGACTTGTCATCAACCTCAAAGCCGCCAAGGCACTCGACCTCACGGTGCCCGATACGCTCCTCGTAGCCGCCGACGAGGTGATCGAGTGAAGCGGCGCGATTTCATCACGCTGCTCGGCGGCGCGGGTGCGGCGTGGCCCGTGGCGGCGCGCGCGCAGCAGCCGGCGATGCCGGTAATCGGGGTCCTCAACAGCACGTCGCCTGCCGACCGTGCACACATTTTGACCGCATTCCAGCAAGGCGTCCGCGAAACGGGCTACGTGGAGGGCCAGAATGTGGTGATCGAGTATCGCTGGGCGCTGGACCAATACGATCGACTGCCTGATCTCGCAGCCGATCTGGTACGCCGTCAGGTGGCAGTGATCGCGGCGCATGACACCACCTCGGCAATTGCAGCCAAGGCGGCGATTACGACGATCCCGATCGTCTTCGCAAGCGGAGGCGACCCGGTCAATCTCGGTCTCGTCGCCAGTCTTAGCCGACCGGGCGGTAACGTCACAGGCGTGACTTTTCTTGTTGCCACCTTGGCGGCGAAGCAGCTCGGGCTCTTGCACGAGTTGCTGCCACGCGCCGCGCGCATTGCCGTGCTCACCGATCCCAAATTTCCCGTTACTGAGTCATTTGTCGCAGATGTCCGGGCTGCCGCTTCGACCATAAGGAAGCAAATCGAATTTCTCTATGTCAGCACCGGTCGCGACATCGATACGGTGTCTGCGAACCTTGCGCAAAAGCCGGTTGATGCGCTGTTAGTGGGTCCCGGCCCGTTGCTCAACAACCGCCGTGTACAACTCGTTACGCTGGCCGCATTCCATAGGGTGCCTGCGATCTATTCCCAGCGGGAGATTGCTGAAGTCGGCGGCCTGATGAGCTACGGGGCGAGCCTTACTGACGCATATCGCCAAGCCGGTGTCTATACCGGCCGAATTCTCAAGGGCGAGAAGCCCGCCGACCTGCCGGTCATGCAGTCGACCAAGTTTGAGTTCGTGATCAACCTCAACACTGCCAAGGTATTCGGCCTCAGCTTCCCGCCAGGGTTGCTCGCCATCGCCGACGTGGTGATCGAATGAAACGGCGCGAGTTCATCACGCTGCTTGGCGGCGCGGCGGCGTGGCCGCTCGCCGCAGGCGCTCAGCAGCCCGACCGGATGCGGCGCATCGGCGTGCTACTACCCGCAGCCGCGGACAATGCGGTATTTCAGGCCCGCGTCGGGGCATTCCTGCAAGGGCTGGCGCTCGTGGGCTGGGCCATTGGCCGCAACGTGCAGATCGACATCCGCTGGGCCACGGCCAATGCCGCCGACATTCGCAGACACGCGGCGGAAATGGCCGCGCTCACGCCCGACGTCATCCTGGCCTCTGGCGCCTCGACTTTGGCGCCGTTGCTGCAGGCGACCCGCACCGTGCCGATCGTGTTCCCGCTTGTCACCGATCCGGTCGCCGCCGGCTTCGTCGACAGTCTGGCAAGGCCGGGCGGCAACGCCACCGGTTTTATGTCGTGGGAATTCAGCCTGGGCGGGAAATGGCTGGAGCTTCTCAAGCAGATCGCGCCGGGCGTGACGCGAGTGGCGGTCCTTCGGGATGCCACTCAAGGCAGCGGAACAAGCCAGTTTGCCGCCATCCAGACCGCGGCGCCGCTGCTCAGGGTAGAGGTGCACCCGCTCAACATACGCGACGCGCCCGAGATCGAGCACGCCGTCGCGGCCTTCGCTCGCACTTCGAATGGCGGCCTGATCCTGCCGGGGGGCGGGTTGGCAATTGTTCATCGCGATCTGATCATCAAGCTGGCGGCCCGGCACAAGCTGCCCACGGTCTATTCCGACCGCCACTTCGTTGCCGCCGGCGGCCTGATCTCTTATGGGCCTGATACCGTCGACCAGTTCCGGCAAGCGGCCAGCTATGTCGACCGCATCCTCAAGGGCGAGAAGCCGGCTGACCTTCCCGTACAGGCGCCGACCAAGCACGACTTGGTCATCAACCTCAAGGCAGCCAAAGCGCTCAGCCTCGAAGTGCCGCCGATGCTGCTCGCCCGCGCCGACGAGGTGATCGAATGATGCGGCGGCGCGATTTCATCACGCTGCTCGGCGGCGCGGCGACGGCGTGGCCGCTTGCCGCGCGTGCGCAGCAGCCGGAGCGCGTGCGGCGCGTCGGCGTGCTGGAGGGCCAAGCCGACGATCCACATATCAAGGCACAGCACGCGGTATTCCGGCAAGCGCTCGAACGGCTCGGATGGTCGCAAGCTGGCAATGTTCGCATTGACTATCGCTTTGCGCATGGCCGCGCAGAACAGGCGCAAGTGTTTGCAAAAGAGCTGGTTGCCCTGCAACCCGATGTAATGTTCGCGGCCGCAACGCCGGCCGCCGTCGCGCTGCAGCGGGAGACCCGTGTGATCCCGATCGTGTTCGTCGGCGTCTCCGACCCGATTGGCGCAGGGCTAATTGCGAGCCTGGCGCGGCCCGGCGGCAATCTCACGGGTGTTTTGAATTTCGAGGCGAGCATCACCGGCAAGTGGCTGGCGATGCTCAAGGAGATTGTGCCACGCCTGGCGCGCACCGCTTTCCTCGCCAATCCTAAGACGACTCCCTATGACTACTTCCTGCAAGCGGCCGCGGCCGCGGCATCGTCGCTCGCGATCGAGCTTGTACCTTGTCCGGTCGAGAACGCTGCCGAGATCGAGCGCACCATCGCGTCATTTGCGCACGTGCAGAACGGCGGCTTGGTCCTGCCGCCGGACATCACGACCAACGCCCATCGCGATCTCATCATTGCGCTCGCGGCCCAGCACCGATTGCCGACGGTCTATAATGACCGTGTTTTCGTCGTGTCCGGAGGTCTCATGTCCTACGCCACCAACCGCGTCGACATGTATCGGCAAGCGGCGTCCTATGTCGACCGTATCCTGCGTGGCGCCAAGCCCGCCGACCTTCCGGTACAGGCGCCGACCAAGTTCGAAACGACCGTCAACCTCAAAACAGCAAAGGCACTCGGCTTGACCGTGCCGCCCGGCCTACTCGTGGCCGCCGATGAGGTGATCGAATAGACCTTCCTTTGCTGCACCGCATATGTCGCCGTGGCACTGAGCGGCCCAGGGGCAATGCGACGGCATGTCCGCTGCTGGTGAAAGCTGACGACGCATCCCCGACGCATCCCGTTGGCCAATGGATAAAACCCTGCTTTAGGCCGCGCCGTCGCCGATTTCATGCAGCGCTACACGCAGCTGCACATTCAACTGATTCAACACATGACAGTTGGATGACAGCTTGCTCCGGCGAGTTGCGTAAGCGGAAGCGGCACGGCGGGCGGCAAAGGTTCCCGCCGCCTACCGTGGAAAGCGCAAAGCAGGTGACCGGCTCGAAGCTACTGACGCAACCGCCGTCTTCGAGCCGGCCCCTTTGCTGCGTGGCGATTTGGGCCTGGGGCAACACTTTTTCCGGCGAGACCACTCACCGCGCCGGAAACGGGACGCATTACTCGATTACCCGCGGATGCCTGATTAGACCCATTCGATTTCGGTTTGATGACGGAACCGGGCGCGCGAATTCTTGTGCCCAATAATCCACAACGAGAGAGCCGGCCATATTGTCCGTTCCGTTCATGCCGGCCGAGCCGGGCGCCATGCCCCGCTCGATCAGGCGGCCGCAACGGCCGGCATGGCACATTGCGTGAGCGTCTTCTGCCAGGCCGGCAATGCGCGCAGTGTCGCGTGCCAGCGCTTGATCTCCGCATATGGCGCTATCGGATAATGCGCCATATCGGCAAGGTTCATCGACGCACCCAGCGAGAAGTCCGCAACCGTCAGCCTCTCGCCGGTCACGAATTTCCTACCCTTGAGCTGGCCATCCAAGACCTTTGCGGCGCGATGGAACGATTCCGCACCCTTGGCAATCGCCGCCTGGTCGGGCTCGCCGGTTTTGAGCACAATCGGCTTGACCACATGCTCGAAAATGAAGATTGCGCAGACAGGTTCCCAGTGGGCAAGATCCCAGAACTGCCAGCGCGTCACGTCGAGGCGTGCCGGCTCGTCTTCGGGCATGAGGCCGCTGTCCGGCTTCTTGCCGGCGAGGTACTGGCCGATCGCGTTCGATTCCCACAGTACATAGTCGCCGTCCTTCAGCACGGGCATCCGCATGTTCGGATTGAGGGCGGCGAATTCCGGTGCTGTTTGGTCACCCTTGACCAGATCAACCATTCGTATCCTGGTCTCAATGCCCAGATGGTTTGCGATCGCCATTACCTTGAAGGCGCGCGGGCTCGGCGGGAACACGTAGAGCTCGACGGTCATGAGAGTACTCCTTCGCAGATTGTCAGAATTCTGATGGAAAACGCCGGTTCATGCTCAGGCCACCTCTGCTTCTGGTCATGTCTCGTCCTCCCTCATTGTTGCCGGGGCGGACACGCGTCCTTCGGCTTGATGCAGCGAACCAATCCAGCGCACGAGCACGTAGAACACCGGGGTGAACAGGAGCCCGAAAAAGGTCACGCCCAGCATGCCGAAGAAGACGGCGGTGCCCAGCGACTGGCGCATCTCGGCGCCCGCTCCCGTTGCCAACACCAGCGGCACCACGCCCAGAACGAAGGCGAAGGACGTCATCAGGATCGGCCGCAGGCGCGTGCGCGCGGCCTCCACCGCGGCGTCCCACCGATTCGCTCCGCGCTCCTCGCCCTGCTTCGCGAACTCGACGATCAGGATGGCGTTCTTCGCAGCCAATCCGATGAGCACGACGAACCCGATCTGGGTGAGAACATTGTTGTCCATGCCGCGCAGGAGCACGCCGCTGATCGCGGCGAGCAGACACATCGGCACAATCAGGATGACGGCAAGCGGCAGCAGCACACTCTCGTATTGCGCAGCCAGCAGCAGAAATACGAAGACCACGGCGAGGCTGAACGCGACCACGGCGGTGTTGCCGGCCGCCTTTTCCTGCAGGGCAATCTCGGTCCATTCGAAGCCGAAGCCTGACGGCAGGCTGGCAGCGGTGATCCCTTCCATTGCCGCGATCGCCTGGCCGGTGGAGAACCCCGGCAGCGTCGCGCCCTGCACTTCGGCCGCCGGGAACAGGTTGTAGCGGGGCACCCGATACGGGCCGGTGACGTCGCGGAAGGTCGCAACCGAGCCGAGCGGAACCATGTCGTTCGAGACCGAGCGGGTGCGCAGATTTTCCACGTCCCGCAGCGAGAGGCGAAACGGGTTATCAGCCTGCGCCGTGACCCGATAGGTCCGCCCGAGAATGTTGAAGTCGTTGACGTAGGTCGAGCCCATATAGGTCGACAGGGTGTCGAAGAAGCGCGTGATCGGCACTCCCAGCATCTCGGCCTTGGTGCGGTCGATATCGGCGTAGATGCGCGGCGTCCCGGTGTTGAACAGCGTGAAGACCTGCACGAGGCCGGGGGTCTGGTTGGCGCGAGCGGTGATGCCGCCGACCGCCTGCTCGAGCGCCCTTGGACCGCGGCCGGCGCGATCCTGCACGTACATCTTGAATCCGCCGCCGGTGCCAATGCCGGGAACCGACGGTGGCTGCAGCACCAGGACGACAGCTTCGCGCAGCGTCTGCGTCTGGGCGCGCAAATCATTCAAGATGCCCGCCGTCGTCAGCCCGGCCTTGAGCCGCTCCTCGAACGGCTTCAAGGTGACGAAAATGACGCCGTAATTGGGCGCGTCCGTGAAGGTCGCGCCGTCGAATCCGGCAAATGTCACGGCATGCGCCACTCCGGGCCGCGACAAGAGCAGCTCTGATGCCTTGCGCACGACGCGGTCCGTCCGCTCCAGGCTCGCGCCCGGCGGCAGGGAGATTGCAGTGATGAAATAGCCGCGATCGAGCGGCGGGATGAAACCCGACGGCGTGCGTGCGAACTCGAAATAAGTGAGCGCAATGAGGCCGCCATAGACCAGCAGCATGAGCGCCGACACGCGCAGCAGACGCCGCGTCAGCCCGCCATATGCCAGCGACGTCTTCTCGAACGCCGAGTTGAAATGCGAGAAGAAGACGTTGAACGGCCGGGCCAAGATCCTCCGCCATCCCCGCCTCTCATCATGCGCGTGCGGCCGCAGGACGAGCGCCGCGAGCGCGGGCGACAATGTCAATGATACGATTGCGGAAATGATCGTAGAGGCGGTGATGGTCAGCGCGAATTGCTGGTAGAACGCGCCCGAGATACCGGTGATGAACGCGGCCGGAATGAACACGGCGCAGAGCACGAGAGCAATCGCGATCAGCGCGCCGGAGACCTCGTCCATGGTCTTGTGGGCGGCATCGCGCGGGCTCATGCCCTCGCGCAGATAGCGCTCGACGTTCTCCACCACGACGATGGCGTCATCGACGACAATCCCGATGGCCAGAACGAGGCCGAACAGGGTGAGATTGTTCAAGGAAAAGCCGAACGCCGCCATCACGAAGAAGGTGCCGATCAGCGATACCGGGATGGCGACGATCGGGATGATCGCGGCGCGCCATGTCTGCAGGAACAGAATGATGACGATCACGACCAGGATCACTGCTTCGAGCAACGTCTTGATCACTTCGTCGACGGATTGTTGAATGAACTCGGTGGTGTTGTAGGCGACCCGATAAGCCAACCCCTGCGGGAAGCTCCTTGCCAATTGGTCCATCGTGCCGAGCACGCTCGCCGCGGTTGCGAGCGCGTTCGAGCCCGGGCGTTGGAAGATTCCGATGGCGGTCGCCACCTGATTGTCGAGATAGGCGTTTCGCTTGTAGTCCTGGGCGCCAAGCTCGACCCTTGCGATGTCGCGTATCCGCGTCACGCGGCCGTCCGCATCGGTTGACACCACGATCTCATCGAATTGATCCGGGCTCGTCAGCCGGCCGAGGGTCTGCACGGCAACCTCGAATCCGCCGGGCGACGTCGCCGGCGGCTGATTGATGGCGCCGGCGGCGACCGAGACATTGGCCGCACGCAAGGCGCTCACCACATCGCTCGCCGTAAGGCCGCGCGCCTGCACCCGGGCAGGATCGAGCCAGACCCGCATGGCGTAGTCGCGCGCGCCGAAAACGACCGTGTCGCCCACGCCGTCGATGCGGGTAAGGATGTCCTTGATGTTGATGGTGGCGTAGTTGGAGATGTAGCGCTGGTCCAGCGTTCCGTCCGGCGAGATCAGATGAATCACCAGCATCAAGTCGGGTGATTTCTTCTTCACGGTCACCCCGATGCGCTGCACCTCTTCCGGCAACCGCGGCAGCGCGATCGAGACGCGATTCTGCACCAGCACCTGCGCCTGGTCGATGTTGGTTCCCGGCTTGAAGACGACGTTGATCGACAGCGCACCGTTGCCGGTCGACTGCGACACCACATAGAGCATGTTGTCGACGCCGTTGATCTCCTGCTCGATGGGTGAAGCAACCGTGTCGGCAATGACTTCGGCGGCGGCGCCGGCATAGGTGGCAGTCACTTCCACCGTCGGCGGGGCGATCTCCGGATATTCGGTGATGGGCAGAGCACGAAACGAAATGGCGCCGACCAGCGTCAGGAGGATCGAGATGACAGCGGCAAAGATCGGCCTATCGATGAAAAAATGCGAAAATCGCATCGTGACCTCGGGTCATCGGCTCTCAATGGGTCGCAGGCCGCTTAGCGAGCCGCGGCTTCGATCTTGCCGTCCTCGGCGGTGACCTTCTGCCCCGGATGGGCCCGCTGCAGCCCATCGATGACGATGCGATCCGTCGGCGCGAGACCGGAGCGGACGATGCGCAAACCATCCACCATCGGACCGAGCTCGATCCGTTTGCTCGCGACCGTGCCATCATCGGCCACGGTGAAGACGATCTTGCTGGCTTGATCGGAGGCAATCGCCGCGTCCGGCACGAGCAGCGACTCGCGCTCTCCTCCGAACAGGCGAAGCCGACCGAACCCCCCCGGGGTCAGAAGCCCATCCTTGTTGTCGAAGACGGCGCGGCCGCGAATGGTGCCGGTCTTCGGATTGAGCGCGTTGTCGACGAAATTCATCCGGCCCAGATGTCGATAGTCCGTTTCGTCCGCGAGCCGAACCGCCACCGGGTTCTGCGCGTCGCGGGACAACGGCCGCGTCCCGGCCGCTGCAAGACGCAGGTAATGCAAGAAGTCCGCCTCGCTGCCGTCGAACACGAAATGAATGGGATCGATCGATACGATCACGGTCAGCAGGGTCGTCCCGGTCTGGCCGCCGGTGATGAGATTGCCGGCATCAACGCGCTTGTCGGAGATGCGCCCGGATATGGGCGCGCGAACTTCTGTCCATTCGAGGTTGAGCTCGGCCTGCTTGAGAGCGGCCTCGAGCGAGGCCACCTGCGCGGCTGCATCGCGTTCGCTCGACCGCCGGGTATCGAACTCCCGCTCCGTCAGGGTCTGGCTGCGCACCAATGGCGTGGCGCGTTGCACGTCGAGGGTTGCAATGTCGTGCCTTGCCTTCGCCCGCTCCACGTCGGCCTTTGCCTGCTCGAGCGCGATGCGATAGGGGCGCGGGTCGATGACGAACAGCAGATCTCGCTGCTTGACGAGCTGCCCCTCCTTGAAATGGACGGAATCGATGAAGCCGGAAACCCTGGCGCGAACTTCGACAGTCTCCACCGCTGTAAAGCGGCCGGTATATTCATCCCACTCGGCAACCGTCTTCTGCAACGGGCGGGCCACGGTCACGGCCGGAGGCGGCGGAGAGGAACCGGCAGTCGGCTTGCCATCGCAAGCAATCAACATTTGAGCCGCCAGGGCAAGCAACCCCAAGGGAATATGACGCGTCATCGAATTTTTCTCCAAGCATTGGAGAAATCCAAGCTAGTCATCGACCTACCAGACTACAACCTGTCCAACGCAAGCCGTAACGCAGCCATGCGCCGGGGAGCCGTCCCGCTCAAGGGACAGAGCGTCGCACGCGCTCCCGTTGCTTGCCCCGGTTGCGCAGGATTGTCGGAACCGGCAGCGGGTGGCCGCGACGCGGCTACTTCTAAGCAGTCACTGCGTGTAAGCAGTCACTGCGTGCGCGCCTGCGCGCGCCACAAATTCTTCGGCACCAGGCAGTGAACGGCGACTTCGCTGCCGGAGGGCGGCGCTATGCGGCAGTCCATGGCCACGCTCGCCAACCCGTAGGCATCGAGGCGATCGAGCTTGCGCTTCTCCGACAGGAAGTTGATCATGGCCATCGATGCGCCATCCATGGCCTTGTTGAGATCGGCGTTGCTGCTGACAGTGACATAGTCGGCCGCCGTTTCCTTGGCCGGCAGGGGAGCCGGCAGCCGCGCCTTTGCATCCTTCGGATTGAAGC
Organism: uncultured Alphaproteobacteria bacterium; assembly: GCA_963820365.1. Classification (GTDB taxonomy): domain Bacteria; phylum Pseudomonadota; class Alphaproteobacteria; order Rhizobiales; family Xanthobacteraceae; genus VAZQ01. The sequence continues at coordinate 94,125 of CAWFZR010000025.1, forward strand.
AGAACGTGCCCTTCACAATATCGACGACTTCGGAGATACGGCAGTCCCAGCCCTGCATCATGATGCGCTGGGCCTCTGGCGCAGGCACGCGCCGCTGCTCGGCGATGAATTTGGCGGTCTCCGACTTGAGAATGTCGAGCGCTTTGTTGAGGTCCTGATCATAGCCGAGGGTGAGCCAGTGCGTCGGCGTCTCGATGCGCGGCCATTCGAGCGGCCGGCCCTTGACGACTTCGACGGTAATGTTGAGCTCCCGGAACGCGGTCTCAATTCCCGTCAGGTTCACCTCGCCGTTGCCTTGCGCGGCATGCCCGTCGCTCGCCCACAACAGAGCACCCTTCACGAACACCGGCACGAAAAGGGTGGACCCGGCCGTGAGCTCACGGATATCCATATTGCCGGCGTAGCGGCCAGGTGGGACGGTGCTGTAGCGGCCGGGTTCGGCGCGTGCGACACCGAGAATGCCGGGAAACGGCCGCAGCGGAATGAAGACGCCGGGAAGGAACTCGGCCACCTTGTTGTCCCAGTCGAGATAGACAAAGCGCATTCTTCCTTCCGGAAATTCCTTTGGGAATTGTCCGCCGAAGCCGGGATAGTTCATGTTCACGCCGTAGGAGCGCGGCACGATCTTGTTGATCTTCACCTTGAGCACGTCGCCGGGCTCGGCACCTTCCACATAGATGGGCCCGGTGAGCGTGTGGGCGCCGCGGCCGGGATTGTCCTGGCGAATCTTGCTCAATCCGTCGAGCGTAGCGCCTCCCGGCACGAGCTGATCGTGGAAATGCATCATTGTTTCCATGACCACCGTATCGCCGGGATTGATGGTGAGCACCGGCTTCTGCGCATTGTCGTACCAGCCCAATTGCGTGGTCTCCATCGTCGCGGGCAGCAGATGCACTTTTCCCGCAGTTCCGCTGGCCACCGCAACGGATTGCGCCGCTGCCCCATCGACCAAAGCCGCAAGCAACGCGCTGCCGAGCATGGCTGACATTATTTCGTATCGCGTCTTCAATTGCGCCTCCCTTGTTCCCGGACCCATTGTGGCCAATCCTCAACGGAGGATGTCGCGAGCCCAATCGCCATTGCCCGGATGACCACGCCGATGGGGGAACGCTAGCATTCTGCCGAGACAGGCGGAAAGGGCATTCGGAGCGCGCAAGCCGGCTGAGCGCACCGCCGCGCCGGACCAATCCAAAGTCATGAGCTGACTGGCGAACCAGTCCTCGACCGGATAGACACTTGGGCAGGGACAAATTGAACGCGGCCGGGATGAAAGCCCCGCAGTGATGGCGGAGACGAAGATTGCCAACCTCGCGCTTCAGGGCGGGGGCAGCCATGGCGCATTCACCTGGGGCGTTCTCGAGCGTCTGCTCGAGGAGCCGCGGTTGGAGATCGACGGCGTCAGCGCGACCAGCGCCGGCGCGATGAACGCCGCCGTGCTGGCACACGGTCTCACCGTCGGCGGCCGCGAGGGCGCCAGCGACGCGCTGGCGGATTTCTGGCGACGGGTTGCCCGGATTGCCAAGTCGAGCCTTCTACAGCCCTCGTGGTACGACCGCCTGACCCATAACCATCGGCTCGAGCACTCGCCGAGCTATTTCATCTTCGACATGCTCTCGCGTGTGTTTTCGCCCTATCAGATCAATCCGTTCAATTACAATCCGCTGCGCTCGGTGCTCGAGCAGGCGGTTGACTTCGAAGGCCTGCGCCGGCGATGTGCGATCAAGCTCTTCTTGTGCGCGACCAATGTGCGCACCGGGAAGGTGCGAGTGTTCACCAACAATGAAATCTGCGCGGCGCGCGTGCTCGCCTCCGCTTGCCTGCCGCTTTTCTCCCAGGCAGTCGAGGTCGAGGGAGAACATTTCTGGGACGGTGGTTATGTGGGCAATCCTGCACTCTTTCCGCTGATCTACGGCTGCCAATCCCGGGACATCATCGTCGTTCACATCAATCCATACGAACGAAAGGAAATACCGAGGACGGCGCAGGAGATCATAAGCCGCATCAACGAGATCAGCTTCAATTCATCGCTTTTCCGGGAGATGCGCGCGATTGCATTCGTCACCAAGCTCATCGATGACGGCAAGCTCAGCGACGACAGCCTCAAGCGCATGCTGATCCACGCCATCGAGGCCGATGACGTGATGCAGGAGCTCGGACCGACAAGCACGCTCAATGCCGACTGGGATTTTCTGCTGCACCTCCATGATGTCGGACGCAATCGCGCCGAGCAATGGCTTGATGCTCACCTCGACACGGTCGGGATCGAATCGACCGTCGACATCCGGGCGAAATATCTCTAGCCGGACCTCGACCAGGGATGATGCACGTCTTGCATCACGGCTGCTGCTCAGGAGCCGAGTGTGAGGTAGATCACACTCCCACGCGGCAAGTGGATCGTGGTGTGATCTAGATCACAACCGCGTTCTCCAAAGCGCCATAACCTCTTATCTCAGCCTGGCCTCGGCGGGTGCAGTGAGGTGACTTAATAGCCTGAACTCAGCGTGGTGCTGAGGATTGCGGCAAGAGTCAAATGAGACGGCGCGAATTCATCACGCTTTTGGGCAGCGCAGCGTCGTGGCCGCTCGTTGCACGCGCGCAGCCACCCCACCGGGTGCGGCGGATCGGCGTGCTGATGAGCTATGCCGAGAGCGACCCGGACGCACAGGCCTGGTACGCATCGTTTCGGGGGAAACTCCAGACGCTTGGGTGGACGGAGGGCCACAACGCCCAGATCGATGCTCGCTGGGCAAGACCCGAGGACTCCGAGTTGATGCGGCGCTTTGCGAAGGAACTCGTCGCGCTGCAGCCCGACCTCCTTCTTTCGAGCACCACACCCACCACGGGCGCACTGCTGCAACAAACGCGCACCATTCCAATCGTTTTCGCGATCGTGGCCGACCCAATCGGCAGCGGCTTCGTCGCGAACTACGCGCGGCCTGGCGGCAATGTCACCGGTTTCATCTTTACGGAGCCGACGATGGTCGGCAAGTGGCTGGAGCTTCTCAAGGAGATTGCACCGCGCATTGAACGAGTCGCGATGCTATTCAACCCGGCATCGGCGACATATGCCGAATATTGGCTAAAACCCTTTAAAGCAGCCGCTGCGTCATTCGCAGTGGAGGCGATCGCAGCACCTGTTCGCGACAGTTCCGAGTTGGAAACCGTCATTGCCGCACAAGCACGCGAGCCGAATGGTGGCCTTATCGCGATGCCGGATAGCTTCACGGATGCCCATCGCGTAGAGATCACGTCGCTGGCGGCTCGTTATCGTCTCCCCGCCGTGTATCCATTCCGTTTGTTCGCTGCAGTTGGTGGCCTACTGTCCTACGGCGTTGACCGGACCGATAATTTTCGGCGTGCGGCGACGTATGTGGACCGTATTCTCAAGGGCGAGAAGCCAGCCGACCTTCCAGTGCAAGCGCCAAGCAAGTTCGAGCTGGTCGTCAATCTCAAGACTGCCAAGGCACTTGGCGTTAGAATCTCCGAGAATCTGCTCTCGCTCGCCGACGAAGTGATCGAGTGACAAGTACCCGGCCAATGCCGATGCGCCGGCATGTCCGCAGCCGGTCGATGGCGGTCAGCACAATTTCGATGCGCATGTCCGGCGCGATGCGCAGCGTGACGGTCGCCTGGCGCGCGAAGGTTTCCGAGTATTGCGCTTCTGGAACAATGAAATTGATCGCAATCTGGAGGGCGTGCTGACGCTTATCGACGAGGCGCTGCGTTCCCCCCACCCGGCCTCGCAGAGCGAGGCCACCCTCCCCCGCGAAGACGCGGGGGAGGGATGGAGCTAGATGCTGCAATTTCAATCGGTCAAAATCACAGTGCAGAGACACTAAAGCGGTTCCCGCCCGATTTGAATCGGGGGATTCCCAAAGACTTATAGATGAGCGAGTCTTTGTGTATTGATTCTCCTTTGCGGGGCTCAGCGATGCCTAAGGCCTATTCTTGTGACCTGCGGGAACGCGTTATCGAAGCCGTGGAGACGGGAGCGTCGCGACGGGAGGCGGCCGAGCGTTTCGAGGTGAGCGTAGCCTCGGCAGTAAAGTGGCTGCAGCGCTGGCGCAAGAGGAGGAGCGCCGCGCCGAAGCCGCGCGGCGGTAGCATTTCTCCGTTGGACGAGTTCGCCACCGAGGTGTTGGCTCTGATTGCCGAACAGCCGGACCTGACTTTGGTAGAGACGTTGCAGCGTTGCGCAAGCGGCGGATTTGGACCAGCCGCAGTTCGCTCTGGCGGTTTCTCGACCGACACAACATCACCCTTAAAAAAAAGCCTGCAAGCTGCCGAACGGCAGCGAGCAGATGTGGCACGCGCGCGCCGACGTTGGATTCGAGAGCAAGGCATGCTTGATCCTGCCCGGCTGGTGTTTATCGATGAGACCGCGGTCAGTACCAACATGGTGCGGCTCCGGGGACGGGCTGCACGGGGCGTCAGGGTGATCGGCACCGTTCCGCTTGGAGCATGGGAGACGATCACCTTCGTGGCCGCCTTGCGTCACAATAAAATAACCGCGCCAATGGTGCTCGAAGGCGCCATGACCGGAGAGATGTTTCTCGCCTACGTCAAGCAGTGCCTGGTTCCCACCCTCCGGCGCAACGACATCGTCGTGATGGATAACTGCAAAGTCCATATGGGCCTCGCCATTCGGGAGGCGATTGAGAAAGTGCAGGCGACACTTCGCTACTTGCCGAAGTACTCGCCTGACCTCAATCCGATCGAGATGCCTTACAGCAAATTCAAGCAGTTCCTGCGCAAGGTAGCCGCGCGCACTGTTCCCGGACTCACTCGAGCCATTCGCTCGTTCATCCCACAACTCAGCCCTCAAGAATGCACCAACTATTTCAGGCATGCAGGCTATGCTTCAATATGATCGGAATCCGCTTTAGTCAGCGGCTACGATCTTGTTGTCCTTGATGACCTTGGCCCAGCGCGCGATCTCGGCGGCGAGAAAGCTGCCGAACGCATCCGGAGTGGACAGCCGATAAACGAGCCCCTGCTCGGACAAGGCCCGCTGCACCGTCGGCTCCTGCAACGCCTTGATCACGGCGGCGTTCATGCGCGAGATGATCTCGGCCGGCGTCTTGGCGGGCGCCAGCATGCCCCACCACGCCTCCGCATCGATGCCGCCGACACCCAGCTCGCTCACGGTCGGAGCGTCCGGCAACTGGGCGTAGCGCTTTGCCGAGGTCACGGCGAGCGGACGCAGCGCGCCTGCGGCAATATGCGGCGAGAAGAGAGCAATCGACGCGATCGCCACCGGCACGTGCCCGGCGATGGCATCGGTCGTCAGCGGCCCGCCGCCCTTGTAGGGAACGTGAACCATGCTCACTTTCAGCTCATTTGCAATCTGGCTCATCGCAAGGTGGGCGAGGCTGCCCGATCCGATCGTGCCGTAGGCGACCGAGCCGTCCTTTTTCCTGGATGCGGCGATCACGTCGGCAAAGCTCTTGTATTCGCTCGTGGGGTGAGCGGTGATGACCATGGGCGACGTGCCGATCAGGGTGACGGGCGCGAGATCCTTGAGCGTATCGAACGGCAGATTGGGCAAGAGGCTCGGATTGACGCCATGGGTGTCGAACACCAGCAGGAATGTCGTGCCATCGGCCGGCGCGGTCACTGCTGCCAGCGTGCCGATCGAGCCCGAGGCTCCGCCGCGGTTCTCGATGACGATCGGCACTTTCAGGTCCGCCTGGAGGAGGAGCTGGATGCGCCGCGCGATCTGGTCCGTGGTTCCGCCCGGGGGGAACGGCACGATGATGCGGATCGGGTTCGACGGCCAGCTCTGGCCGTTGCCGGAGACGGTCATCCAGAGCGAAACGCAACATCCAACTATCAGGACGGCGAAAACATGCAGCAGGCGGCGCATCGTCTCTCCTCCACGGCGGATGAACCCAAAGGATATCACCCCGCCGCTCTCAGGCCATCGATCTCGATCGCCCCGGATTTGATCCGCGGAATGAGCTCCCGTCCGAACTCAACCGCATCGTTGAACGGATCGAACCCCCGGATGAGGAACGAGTCCACGCCGAGCCGGTAGTATTGGAGGATCGCCTCGGCGACCTGCTCCGGCGTGCCGACGAGGCACGACGTATTGCCCAGCGCCCCGGTCGCGCGTGCAATCGGCATCCACAGACGCTGGTCATGGATGTCGGCCTCCAGGGCGAAGCTCATCAGCCGCTTGCCCGCATTATCGACCGGCCCGCTGGCATCTTCCTGCCGGCTCCAGCCCTTCTTGCCGGTCATCGCCGCCAGGATCCGCTTGGCCTTGTCCCATGCCGCGCCTTCGCGCGCGGCAATGATGGGGCGAAGCGAAACATTGAATGCCGGGACCCGCCCGAACGCCGCTGCCTGCGTGCGAAATTGCGCAATGCGCTCGCGCGTGGATGCGAGCGGCTCGGCATAGATGGCGTAGACATCGCAAAGCCTGGCGCCCATGGCAAGCGCGCCGGCAGAGGCCCCACCGAAGAAAACAAGCGGATGGGGTTTCTGCAGCGGGCGCACATCCGAATGCGCGCCTTTGACGCGATAGAATTCGCCCGAGAAGTCGAACGGCCGCTCGCTGGACCACGCGAGCTTCATCAATTCGAGATACTCCGCGGCCCGCAGGTAGCGCTCGGCCTTCGGGCTGAAGTCGCCGTCGCCCTGCTGCTCGTCGTCGCTCTTGCCGGTGATGATGTGCACGGCGAGTCGTGCGCCGGCGAGATGATCGAACGTGGCAATCTTGCGCGCCATCAGCGTCGGCGCAACGAAACCCGGCCTGTGCGCCACCAGATAGCCGAGCCGCTTGGTATGCGCGGCGGCATGCAGCGCGACGAGAAATCCCTCGGCGGACGATGATGAATAGCCGACGAGCGCCAGGTCGAAGCCGGCTTCGTCGTGGGCACGAGCAAATTCCGTCAAGTAACCGGGCGACAAGCCGCCTTCGATGACATGCAAAGTGGCGTCACTGCCCGGCGGCATCACCCCGATCATTCCGATGATCCGAACAGGCATGATCAATCCTCGCGGCTCTTGCCGGATGCAACTGTGCGCCGGCGAAAAACAGCACGTCAAGCAGGAGCTATCATTTACTCTACCGGCGGGGGTACCGCCGCCTTGGGGGAGCCTCGGCCTCAAGCTCAGCCTTGGCTACGCCAGTGACCGGGCGTAGGGCGGGTTGCTCAGGCGTTTGCGCGCGGAACCATTGCGCAAATGGCGGATTGGGAAGCATGAAAAGAGCGTATGATTAAAGGCCCGATCGGTCGAGGAACGCAGGGAAAGTCATGCTGAGGCTCACATCCGGACTCGCCGGCTTGTTGACATTGCTGTCGATTGCCGAGGCGCCGGCGGAGCCCAATTATGCCGTGTGGAGCATTGCGCACGAGCGAATGCTGGCCGAGTGGAGATGGTCGCAACCCCGATGCGGCTGGACGGTCGCAGGCTATAGGTGCTCGTCCCGCGTCGGGACGCGAAGCTCCCGGCTTTGGGGCACCTACGAGACCCGCGCATCGTCGCGGCGGACATCTGTTCTGAGGTGAAGCGGAGCCGCGCTTAGGTCTGCGGCACGCAAGAGCCCACCAGCGCGCAGTGCCTGAGCTATTCCGGCTTGATGCCCGCGGCCTTCACGACGGCCGGCCAACGCTGCAGCTCGCTCTTGATAAAAGCGTCAAACTGCTGCGGTGTACCACCGACGATGTCGCCCGCCTGTGTCTCCGTAATGGCCGTGCGTACCGCCGGCACCCGCAGGACGTCGTTGAAGACGCCATTGATGCGCGCAACCAGCGCAGAATCCATGCCGGCCGGTGCGGCAATGCCGTGCCATACGGCGACATCGAAGCCAGGCACGGTTTTGCCGACAGATGGCGTGTCCGGCAGCTGCGGCATCGGCCGCATCGAGGCACCGGCGAGAGCGCGAACCTTGCCTTCGTTGATCTGGCCCAGCGAGGTCGAGACCGTAATGATGGCAGTGTCGGCTTCATTGCGCAGCAGCGCCGTAAGCATTTCTGAACCAGAACGGTACACGACATTGACCACGTCGATCCCGGCGAGGCTGTTAAAATAGGCCATGTACAGATGGGTCCAGTTGCCGAGCCCGGCCGAGGCATAGTTGAACTTGCCCGGCGTCTGTTTTGCCGCCGCTATGTATTCGGCCAGCGTCTTATAAGGTAGCGCTGGCCGGATCAGCACGACCGCGGGCAAGTTGACCAGCTGTATGATCGGCGTAAAGGCGGTGTGCGGATCGTAGGACAGCTTTGCCGTGAGCATGTGCGACACGGCATTAGGGCCCATCTCTGCCAGGAATAGCGTGTAGCCGTCCGGTTTCTCACGCGCCACCGCGGCCGCGGCGATGACACCGCCAGCGCCAGGGCGATTCTCCACTATCAGCGGCTGCCCATTGGCGAATTGCGCAAACCCGTTCGACACGTTGCGGGACAGCGTGTCTGCCGCACCACCCGCACCGACCGAAACCAGCAATCGAACCGGCCGGTCCGGCCACTGCGCCGCCGATTGCGCAAGCGCGGGGATTGCGAACGTCGCAATCGAAAGAGCAGCGACGCCGCAACGGCACGCAAGCCTGGTGAACCGCATGGTAACCCCATCCTCTACAAGGCTGACTGGTTCCTAGGTAACGGACCGCGGCTGCGGACACAATGCGCGTGGCCCCGGAAGACGCAAGACTGCCAAGGCTCCTCGGTTTTGCGGTGCCACCCACATTGCCATTTGGCAGCGGCGCTGTTGGGAGCCTACGTTGCGCGACGACCGCGATTTTGCGCGGCACAATTCCGGGAAAACGGAGTTCGTCGGTGCTGGGGTTGCAATGAGAGAGTGAATTGTTCCGGGGTGGCACGCTTCCCTTGTCCCCAGCAATTGCCCTCAATTCATTTTTAAGCAAGAGCAGCAACTTCTGGAATTCACGGCCCAGGTCATATAGAAATGCTCAGAGCGTATGTTTCGCGACGCAGCTCGCATTGCGCCCCTGCCCGAGATTGGCGGGTGTCGGGCGCACACAGATGAAGCTCGTACCGACACGCTCATGGCAGCGCTGACCAAGAGGTGAGAGCATGCGGCCTTCGCGACGCGAGTTCGTGAAGTGGGTCACGGCGAGCGGCATTGCGCTCAGCCTGTCGCGTTTGGCATCGGCCGAGGAGCCCGACATTCGCGGCGCGCGAGACGCTGCCGGGACGACAGGGCTGGAATCCGGCCGCCACCGGCGCCGGCCGCATCGACGGCGTCGCCAAGGTCACCGGCGCCAAGCTCTACGCCTCCGATTTTCGCGCCGCCGATCTGCCCGGGCTGGCCGGCGAAGACCGTCGCACGCCATGCTCGTCCGCGCGCCCGACGCCACGCACGTCTATACCGGCATCGACCTCGCGCGCTTGAGCGGCGCGTTAAAGCCTTCGGTGGTGGTCACCGCGGCCGATCTTGCGCGCATCGGCACCCGCGTTCCCGAATTCTATGCCGGCGACCTGTTCTGCCCGGTCGGCAAGACGCCGCTCTATCTCGGCCAGCCGGTGGCGCTGCTGATCTTCGAGAAGTTCGACGCCTTCGATCAGGCGCGGCTCGCGCTGCGCGACGGCGACTTCGTGAAATTCGGCGAGGAAACCGGTCCCGTCGTGATGCCTGACTACGGCGCCTACCGCTTTACCCGCGTGGCCGGCCCGACGCCCGACGCGCCCGATGTCTATTCGCCGGTCCAGGCGGGCTGGGTCAGTCCCGGGACGTTTCCAGAACACCGAGCGCCCGATATGGACGCCGCTCGCGATCGCAGACCGGGCGCGCCTACGCCAAGGCCGCGGCCTATGGCGAGCAGATCCGCGCCGAGCTTGCCGCGAACAATCCGGCGCTGCTGGTGCTCGACCGCGAATTCGAGACGCAATCCGTCGACCCGATGTTTCTCGAGCCGGAAGGCGGGCTCGCCTGGTACGACGCGGGCGCGCAAAAACCTCGAGCTCGTGCTCGGCGTGCAGTCGCCTTACGAGGCCGCTGAAGCGCTTGCATATCATGCTCGGCAACGCGCGGGCTCCGTTCAAGCCGGCGCACATCAAGCCCATGTTCGCCTATATGGGCGGCGGATTCGGCGGACGCGACCATACGCCCTTCCCGCTCTATGTCGCGCTGGCGGCGATGTTCCTGCCCGGCCGTCCGGTGCGGCTCGCGCATGACCGCTATCAGCAGTTTCAAGGCGGCATCAAGCGGCACGCCTTCAAGATGCGCACGCGCATCGGCGTCGATCGCGCGACCGGCAAGATCAGTGCATTCGCCGCCGATCACGTGCTGGATGGCGGCGGCCTCGCCAATTTTTCAGCGCAACGTCGCGACCGTCGGCGCCACCGCGGCCATCGGCATCTACGACATTCCGAAGGTCGATATCACCACGGTCGCGCTGCATTCGCGCGGCGTGACCGCAGGGTCGATGCGCGGTTACGGAACGCTGCAGACGATGACGGCGCTGGAGGTGCTGATCGACGAGGCGGCGGCGGCGTTGCCGCTCGACCCGATCGAGTTCCGGCGGCGCAACGCGCTCAAGACCGGCGGCAGGACCATGACGGGAAATCCGTACAGCGTCTCGGTCCGCACGCCGGAGATTCTGGACAAGCTGGAGAAGCACCCGATCTGGCAGCAGCGCGCCGCAGGAGAAAGCGCGCGGGCAGCAGGGCGGGATCGTCGTCGGCACCGGCGTCGCCTGCGCCACCAAGGATTACGGCACGCGGCGCGGACTGCTCGCTCGAGCACGGTGGAAATCGATCCGCAGGGCCGGATCGCCATCCACGGCGATCACGTCGATATGGGCAACGGCATCGGGACGGCGCTCGCCAACCGGGTGGCGGCCTATCTGGGCGGCGTGGCCGATGAAGTCACGGTGCACGACGTCGACACCTATCGGCCCGCTTGCGCTCGTCACCTCCGGCAACCCCTACACCATGAACCAGGCGACCCAGGACGCCGCGGCAAGAAATCCGCGCTGGGTGCCGGCGATCAGCACTGCCACCATCGCCTCGAACGGCGCGCATGTCGGCACGCAGGCGGCGGCCGAGGCCGCGCGCGTCATATTCCGCTTCGGTTTATGGCCGGCAGCGCTCGACCTGTGGGGCATCGCGCCGACCAATCCAACGGCCAGGCAATGGGAGGCGGCGCGCTGGAAAGACGGACAGCTGCTGATGCCGGGCTTGGCGCCGCTATCGTTGCCCGCGATCGCCGCCAAGGCCCATGCGCGCAATGGCGTGACCGGGGCGATGGCGCACGCCTTCTCCCGCTGGGCATGGTCGCGGGCGACCTTCCCGGTCGCCGGACAGACATGGACGCGCCGATATCGATGCGCTGGCCGTGCGCAAGGGCGGCGGCAAATACGCGCGCCTCGATCGCACCAGCGTGAAATTTCCGCCCACCGACAACAACCGTTTCGGCACCGTCTACACGGCGCATGTGCGGCACGCTGGTCCGCGTCGAGATCGAGCGCGCAACCGGCGCGCTGCGCATCGCCAAGGCCTACAGCGTGCTTCGAATGCGGCAAGGCGCTGGTGCCGGAAATCGTTCTTGGGCAAGCGCAAGGCGGCTTCGCGATGGGCGTCGGTTACGCCTTGCTCGAGATCGCTGCCGCCTTACGAGGGCGGGCCCGGCAACGGGCAATGGAACCTCGGACAATACCTCATCGCGCGCGGGTCGGATCTGCCGCTGCACGATCTCGAGATCGAGGTGTTGCCGCCGCTGACGCCGAACGAGCCGCCAAAAGGCATGGCGGAAGTCGTGATGATCCCGGTCGTGCCGGCGCTGCTCAACGCCATCTTCGATGCCACCGGCCGCCGCTTCCAATCCCTGCCGGTGACTCAAAGCATGCTCAAGGGAGCGCTCGCGTGACGACACTCAGCATCACGATCAACGGCCGCGCGCACGGCCCGATGGACGTGCGCGACGATCTGACGATGAACGATTTCCTGCGCGAGTACCTCGGGCATGACCGGCACCAAGTTCGGCTGCGGCGCCGCGCAGTGCCTGAGTTGCGCGGTGATCGTCGATAATCCCGACGGGACGAGCTACACCAGCCCGACCTGCGTCGTTTCGGCGGCGAGCTTCAACGGCAAGGCGATCCGCACGGTCGAAGGCCATGCGAAGAACGGCGAGCTGTCCGCTCTGCAGAAGGCTTTCATCGAACATTTTGCGTTCCAGTGCGGCTATTGCACCGCCGGCTTCCTGAACGAGGGCCAGGTTCTGCTGGAGCGCCTGGCGAAGAAGCCGGTGGCGCGCGCCGATCTCGAGAAGACCATTGCCGAGGCGCTCGACGGCCACCTGTGCCGCTGCACCGGCTACATCAAATATCACGAGGCCGTGCGTGACGTGATTCTGGCCGATCCGGGACGCTATCTCATCGCGAAGGCCGAGTGAATGCCGCGATGCCAGCATTGAGGTGATTGATCAGGAGGCGAGCGAAGATGAAATCCGAGATGCGGGTCAAGGTGCTCGTTGCGGTCGCGGCCCTGCTGATGAGCATGCTGACCGCGTACGCCGTTGTCCGAAGGCCAATCGGACAGCCTCGCGGCACCAGAAAGCTTTGCCGCGATCGGCGACACGGCCGCGCGGTCGGCGGCGATGTTCACCGAGCTCGGCAAGGTGCTGACCCATCCGCGCTGCGTCAACTGCCATCCGGCCGGCGACCGCCCGCGCCAGGGCGAACAGGGCCGGCTGCACCAGCCGCCGGTCGAGCGCGGCGCGGACGGTCATGGCCTTGCGGCCATGCGCTGTCCGATCTGCCACCAGCAGGCCAACTTCGAGCCCGGCCGCATGCCGGGTCATCCGGAATGGCATCTCGCACCGCGCGAAATGGCGTGGGAAGGCAAGACGCTCGGCGAGATCTGCGCCCAGATCAAGGACCGCGAGCGCAACGGCGGCCGGTCACTGGAAGACCTCGTCCATCACATCGGCACCGACACGCTGGTCGGCTGGGCCTGGGCGCCCGGGTTCGGCCGCCGGCCCGCTCCCGGCACGCAGAAGCAAGCAGGCGCGCTCGTCGAGGCGTGGGTGAAAACCGGAGCGGCGTGTCCGAACTAGGTCCCGTTGACATATAGGGGATTCCCTCGGACTTGCGAATGTGATTTAAGATCGAAACTGAGGAGGTCGATCTTGATTTCGGCGAACACTTACGAATGCGCAATGGCGGCGCATCGAGCCGCTTGTTCCGGGTAAGGAAGGTGACAGAGGGCGCCACGGCGAGGACAATCGATTGTTCGTGGATGCTGTGCTTTGGTTGGCTCGTGCCGGAGCACCTTGGCGCGATCTGCCGAGTGAGTTTGGCAACTGGAATAGTGTGTTCCAGCGCTTCCGTCGGTGGGCAAAGAAGGACGTTTGGCAGAGTATTTTCAATGCGTTGGTTGAAGATCCAGACTTCGAGTACCTCATCATCGACTCCACCATTGTGCGGGCGCACCAACATGCGGCCGGTGCCAAAAAGGGGGGAGCGAAGATGAGGCGATCGGGCGTTCGCGCGGCGGCCTGAGTACGAAGATCAACATTAGCGTGGATGCTCTCGGCAATCCCGTCCGCTTCATCCTTACCGCAGGCCAGGTGCACGACATCCTCCAGGCCGAAGACCTGATCAGCGGTTTTTCTTTCGAGAAGTTGCTCGCTGATATGGGTTTTGACTCCGATCGCTTTCGCACCCGTATAGCAGAAGGCGGGGCGGAAGCTGTGATCCCATCGAGCCGCTCTCGATCACAAGCCATCCCGTATGACAAGCACATCTACCAGGAACGCAATCTGGTCGAGCGGTTCATCAACAAAATCAAGCATTTTCGCCGCATCGCAACCCGTTACGAGAAAACTGCGCTCTCATTTGCATCCATGCTATTCCTGGTCGGGGCCATGATCTGGCTCCGATGAAATGTCAACAGGACCTAGCCCCGCTGCACAGTGATTTTGAATGGTTGATCTTTTCCGGCTTGGTCACGGTGATCGACGTGTCCGAAAGGCTGCAATCCCTCCCCCGCGGCTACGCAGGGGAGGGATGGTCGCTGTCATCAGCGTTGGACGGCAATTAGCCCGTCCTCGAGATTGCTCAGTCGATGTTCGTGCGCGCCAGGCGGCTTATGATCTCGCTCAACTTCGCGTGCTTGACCGCTTTGGCAGCCTGCTCGGCGGATAACCACCGCACTTGACGCTCCGCCTTCTCCGGCCACTCCTTGTCCTGGCGGTCCACCCTGAGCGGGAAGACCAGCACCTTGCACGTGACGACACCGCCATTCTTCAGGCGCTTGTGGTGTGAAAAGGATCCAATGGAGCGTCGCCCCACCGCTCCGACGACGCCGGCCTCCTCGAATGCTTCCCGCGCAGCGGAACGACGGGGGGATTTATCCTTCTGCGGCCAGCCTTTTGGAATGATCCAGCGCCGTGTCTCTCTCGACGTGATGAGCATGACCTCGGTCCGCATGCCGGCGCTTACTCTGTACGGCAAGGCCGCGTATTGAATCCTTCTTGCGGATAGCGCTTTTTTCGAGCTCCGCTGCATCGCAATCCCCCCTGCCGCACTCCCGCCGGTTGCCGTTATCGTCGTCGTTTGTCCGCACAACGACCCCGTTGTGTTGTAAATTCCGCTTTTGGATGTTCAAATATTGGCGCTCGTCCCGATCGGCCGCGCGAAAGAACGAAGGCTCTGGAGAATGAATCTCGCGCTGTGGCTCGAGCGCGCCGGCCGGAGCCATCGCAGTCTGCCTGCGGTCGGGCTGGGCGAGCGTCCGGTGCGCAATTATGAGGAGCTTGCGGGTCGCGCAGCGCGGCTTGCCACCACATTGCGCGAACGCTTCGGGCTCCGCCCCGGCGACCGCGTTGCCATCGCCGCACAAAATTCGATCGATTACCTCGACGTGCTTTACGCCACCTGGCACGCCGGCCTTGTGGCGGTGCCCGCAAATGCCAAGCTGCACGGCGCCGAGCTCGGCTACATCCTGGAGCATTCGCAGGCGAAGATTTGCTTCGCCTCAGCGAGCATCGATGCCGAGGTCGCAACGCATGCACCGGCGACGCTCCAGCGGCTCGTCACCATGGGCAGCGCGGAGTACGCGACATTGTTCCAGGCAGATGCGTCCGGGATCAGCTTGCGGCAGCCGGACGACCTCGCATGGCTGTTCTACACATCGGGCACGACGGGTCGGCCGAAGGGTGCGATGTTGACCCATCGGGCGCTCTATTGGACAAGCCATGCCTACGCGGCAGAGGTCGATCCGGTCATCGCCGGGCGATGCGATCCTGCATGCAGCGCCGATGAGCCATGGCTCCGGTCTCTACCTCATGGCGTATGTTGCGCGCCTCGGGGTCAACGTGGTGCCGGAATCCGGCGGCTTCGACCCGCAGGAACTCTTCCGCATGTTCATGCGCTGGTCGCGGCCGTCGATGTTCGCCGCCCCTACCATGATCCGGCGCCTTCTCGACTGCGCCGCCGAATGCGACCCGGCGCGCATCCGCACCCTCGTCTCGGGGGGCGCGCCGCTCTATATCGAGGATGCGATCGAAGCGCTGGAACGCTTGGGACCTTGTCTGGCGCAGATCTATGGTCAAGGCGAGAGTCCGATGACCATCACAACATTGTCGAAGCAGGATATCGCAGCTCGCGAGCATCCGCTCTGGCGGGATCGGCTGGCCTCGGCCGGCCGGCCGTTTGCTTGCGTCGACGTCATCATCGCGCCCCCCCAGGATCGGCCGGGGAGCGCGGGCGGGAGCGGCGAAATCCTGTGCCGGGGCGATGTCGTGATGTCGGGCTACTGGCGGGATCCGAAAGTGCCACCGCCGCGGCGCTACAGGCACGGCTGGCTCCATACCGGCGACATCGGCAGCTTCGACCGGGACGGCTACCTCACCCTCAAGGACCGCTCCAAGGATCTGATCATCTCCGGCGGCTCCAACGTCTATCCCCGCGAGGTCGAGGAGGTCCTGCTCAAGCATCCGCAGGTGCGCGAAGCCTCGGTGATCGGGCGGCCGGATCGCGAATGGGGCGAGATCGTGGTCGCCTATGTGGTCGGCACCGCGAAAGCGCAGGAGCTCGATGCGCTGTGCCTTGCAGAAATCGCCCGCTTCAAGCGGCCGAAGGACTACGTGTTCGTGCCGGCGCTGCCGAAAAACAACTACGGCAAGATCCTCAAGACCGATTTGCGCGAGCTCGATTCCAAGCGGTAGCTTGCAGAAGCTTCAGGCGCATGAACCGCCAGCCGGATCTCCCCATGGCCGAGCTGCACAAGATCGAGACTGCGCCGGGCCTCGTCTTCGACGCATTCGTCGATGGCGCCGCCGGCGCACCCCTCGTGCTGCTGCTGCATGGCTTTGCGGAATTGTTCCATATGTGGCGATCGCAGCTGCCCGCCCTGGCGGCGGCGGGATATCGGGCGGTGGCGCCGAGCCAGCGCGGCTATTCTCCCGGCGCGCGGCCGGATGCGGCCGATACCGCAAACTATCAGTTCGCGCGGCTGGTGACCGACGTCCATCGCCGTGTGCGGCTATTCGCATCGGCGCTTTCACCTTGTCGGCCACGACTGGGGGGCCAGCATCGGCTGGGGCGCGGCGGACCAGCATCCCGACCGGCTGGCCTCGCTCACCGTGGTGTCGCGCCCGCATCCCAATGCATTCAATCGCGCACTGGCGATGCCCGACGGCGAGCAGGCGCAGCGCTCGCGGCATCACAAGACCTTTCTGCAAGCCGATGCGGGGCCGCTTCTATTGGCGGACGGTGCGCGGCATCTGCGCGAGCGGCTCGCCCAATCCGGGGTTCCGCCCGGCGCGATCGAACAGCACATCTCGGTGCTCGGGAATGAGCCGGCGATGGAAGCGGCGCTGGCCTGGTATCGCGCGCGCGGCGCCATCCGCGCACCACTTGGAGCAATCGGCGTTCCGGTCCTCTACATCTGGGGGGACGCCGACGACACCGTCGCGCGCGCGGCAGCAGAAGGCACGCGCGAGTTCGTTTCCGGTCCCTATCGGTTCGAATCCTGCGCGGCGTCGGTCATTTCGCCGTCGAGCAGGCGCCGCAGAGAGTGAACGAGCTATTACTGGCGCACCTCGCCGCGCATCCGGCATAGCCGTTCGCCAGACATTTCGAGTCCCATCGAGCCCATGCCCCGATCCGAAATTCTTGTCGGCATCATTTCGGATACCCACGAAAAAGGCCGCCCATCGCTGGTGGGCGGCCCTTCGGCGGCTGGATAGTGCCGGCCATTCCTCCGCAGCGCACTCCTATCCGAGGTCGTATCTGCGAATTTGCAATCATGGTGCCGCAGATACGCTTAATGAATGCTTAATGTCGCATTCATCCAAACGCGTGTTGCCTGATTGCTTGCGTGGCGGGCTGCAATGGCTGCGGTCGCCATCGGCGGTTCTGCCGCCGCGGGCGACGGGCCCGCACCATGATCAGCTGCGCTCAATGGCGACGGCAGCGGCATCGAGCGCTGCTGCAACCGCCTGCTTTTGCGGCTCGGTCAGCGGCCCCCGCGCCAAGCGCAGCCGGAGTGCGAGCGTGAGATTCTCCATCGCGCGCACGATCTGGGGCGCAGGCCCGTTGCCTTGTGCCGAGCCGACCTCGGCGATACGACCGAAGATGGCGTCAACCGTTTCTTTGTTGGCGGCCAGATGGGCTGCGCCCTCGGGGGTGATGGCATAGAGCTTTTTTGTGCCGTCACCGGCGGTGACATTTGCGTAACCGAGCTCTTCCAGCAACATCAGCGTCGGGTAGACGACGCCGGGACTTGGACTGTACGCCCCGCCGAGCTTTTCCTCGATCTCCTTGATGATTTCATAGCCGTGACGTGGAGCTTCGGCGATGAGGCGCAAGATGACGAAGCGCAGATCCCCATGGTCGAAGACGCGGCCAAGTCGCTGACCGCCTCCTCTGCGGCGGTGATGGCCGCCGTGAAAACCCCTGAAGCCGAACCGGCCGTGGGCACAGCGCCGATGGTTGTACTTTTCCTCATTGATATCAAACATTTGACATTCCCTTGAATGGTTTAGATAATATCTAGATATATCTAAATACTATCGCAGTCAAGGGAACTAATTTGTGGATTCGTCTCCCGGTGGAGCTCACTCCTTGCCGTTCCGTTGAGATCAGGGCTTGTCGAAATGTGCGCGGCAGCGCGGACTAAGCTGGGACTTCTTCGAAGCGAGACATGTAACAATGCGATCGGTGTTCGGGATCGCAAAGCTGCAGAAGCTGAATGCATCGCCCATGCAATCGGAACGCTGCGCCGCCGTGGGCTTGAAGGCGGCAAATGCGGCGGTGGATGAGAACCCGACAAGACAGCCGACAATGGCTGCTCCAAACAGTGTGCTGCGTATCTTCGTCATGACGCCAGTCTCCTTCGTGTTTTGGCAGCGCAGTGCGCCCCATATCGAGATTGATGTCCCGGTTGTGCTACGGGAGCGGCAAATGCGCTGTGACCGCGGTCACCTTTCGGACGATTTCGAATGGATCGAGCACCGAATGCCGCAATTACCCCCATTCCGAAGGGTGAAGCGTGACACACAATCGCCGACCGGAAGCCGGGCGAGGCGCCTGCGCTCAGGGATATCGGGGGCTTGCGCCGTTGCGGACGAGCATCTTGCCGATCAGCCGCGGGGATGCACTCCGCCTCGTTCCCGCGTGTCTAGAGCATGATCCCGAAAAGTGGATACCGGTTTTCGGAAAAGATCATGCTCAAACGAAGAGTAGAGCGGGATGGTGATTCGACGAAAAATCATCCCGCTCTAGCAGCGTGTGTCCGCGGCAAAGGCAAACAGGCAACATAGGCGAATTCATCGCGCGTGAAATAGATTTTTGCGCTTGATCCGCTCCGGCGTCATTTCGGCTTCCACTCGCGCGCGAGCCTTTGCGCCTCGGCAATCTGCTCGCTGGTCATGATGCCCGCTACCGCGTCGCGGCTGTTGGCAGCGACGCTGCGACTGCGGGAATCGGAGGCCGGGAAGCGTGCGGCAGCGAGATTGAACCACATGTGCGCGCGGACATTGTCCGCCGACCCGCCGTCACCGTTCGCATACCAGAGGCCGAGATTGTATTGGGCCTGCGGGCTGCCGCGATCGGCGGCGAGGCGATACCATCTGGCGGCTTCGCCATTGTCCTGCGGCACGCCTCGGCCTTCGGCGTGCATCACCCCGAGGTTGAACTCGGCGAGCGCATTGCCTCGGTCGGCAGCGAGAAGAAACCATTTGAGCGCCTCGGCGTCGTTCTGCTGCACGCCGCCGCGGCCGCGGTAGTAGAGCAGCCCGAGCATGGATTGGGCGCGGTCATCGCCGTTCTCGGCCAGCGGCCGCAGGAGCTTGAGCGCAGCTTCATAGTTGCCTTTCTCGTACGCGGCATAGCCGGCATCGGCATTGCGCTGCGAGCCGGCCAACCCCAATGAAGAAAGGAGATTGGCGGTCGCTTGGATGATCGGCTCGCGATAGACGCCCAGCACGAAGCCCAATGCCAACGTGGCCACGATGACGGCGGCCATGAGTTCGCGTCGCCTGCGCTGCCAACGGGTGGCCACGCCCTTGCACCTGGCAAGGGCCGCCTGCAAGGCAGTGACCTGCTCCTCCAGAAGCGCTTCGTTCGCTCGGCTCTTGCCGATTCCAAACCGCTGCAGCAATGACATCGACACCGACATTTCCAGATGAACCCGCCCTTGGCAAGTAAAGCTAGGTATCGCGTCCGTTCGAGGCAACCCGCGAACCCATGCGCGCTCCGGCATGGAACTTGTGCCGTGCGCGCGTAGCTATTCCGGAGATGCCTATGCTTCAGTCGCGGTAGAGCAATAAAATGAGTGAATCAGCATGGCTGGCGCAAGTTGATGATTTGCAGGAACTCTCGGCGTCATGGCCGGCCTTGACTTGCATCAAGCCGGGCTGGACACGCAGGCACATTTCAAGCTGCCGGTTCGCATTCATTTTCCGGGGGCAATTTGCCACAACCGCGGATGGCTTGGAACCACGCACCCACCAAACAAATTGGCTTACGGCGGCAGCGTCGCCCGCATTGCAGGCAGGTCGGACATGCGGCGCATCCAGGCGGCGAGTTGCGGGCGGCCGTCTGTGAGATCACCGAGCCCCCTCATGCGCGCGGTGTCGAGAGACACCGCGAGGATCAGGTGCGCCATGGCGGGTGCCCCCTGCAGCAACGGATCGGACACCCGCGCCTCGAAAAGATCGGCCATGCGCTGGCTGCGCGCCACCTCGTGCGCGAGAACGGTGGGCGAACGCTCGCTCGCCGGCCTGCTCATCTCGCGCACCCATACGCAGATGCCGTCGCACATGCTGCGCGCGGCGGCCTCGAGCCGGCGGTAGGTCCAATCGGACTCACGGTGCGGGTGGTGCAGCCGGGGCTTGCCGTCAAGACCGTCGAGATGGGCGCAGATGAGCTCGCTGTCCTCCATGCCAATGCCGGCATCGTCAACGAGATAGGGCACGCGGCCCGAGGGGTTGATCTGATAGTAGGGGCTGCCGCGGGTGCGTGTTTTCGCCTCGAGGATCTCAACGCGATCCTCCAGTCCCTTCTCCACCACCACGATGCGCGCCAGCCGCGCATACGGCGAAGTATATGTGACGTAGAGCTTCATCTGCGCACACCGCGAGCCCTGCAGCCCCATTTCCCGGAAGTTGACGGGACCATCACACCGGCAGCGTCGATAGATTGTGACGCAGCGGCATGTTCGCCACCAGCTCTTCCTTGGGAATGCGTTTCTTGACCTCGAACTTTCCGTTCTCCACGCGACTGATATAGCAATCGATGATGCCGGCGTGATCCTCCTTGCGAATGAGCTTGTCGCCTTGCGGATGGGCAAGCGAGTTCTTCATCTGCATGCCTTCCAGCGCCCGGATGGCGCCCTCGATGTCCTTGCGCGCCTTGTAGCCGGAGGTTTCGATCGCCTGCTTGATCGCGAAGATATCTTCCCATGCCTGCCAGCCATGGCTCTTGTCCATCACGCGCGAGCCGCCGATCTCCCGGCAGTAGACATCGTCGATGCCGATGAGCCTGTTGAACTCCTTGTGGTACTCGTCGTTCTTGTGCGCCAGCATGCGCGGGAAATTCTCGAAGAAGTAGACGCCTTCCGCCGCGCCCTGGATGTCGCCGGGGTCGATCGATTCGAGGCTGGCGGAGGACGAGAACATCTTCGCTTTCTTGTCGAGCCCCATCGACTTGGCTTGCGTGTAGAATGCGACCGACAGCGAGCCGATGAAGGCCGGCAGCACCACCTGGCTCTCGGCCGGAATTTGCGCGAGATAGGGCACGAAGTCCTTGGTATCGAGCGGGACCGGGACGCTGGTGAGCACCTTGCCGCCGGCCTTCTCGATGAAATGCTTCGATTCCGCATTGGTGCTCTGTCCCCATGCATAATCGGCGTAGATGATGGTCCAGACCTTGCCGAAATTCTCCACGCACCAGGGCATGCTGGCCGCGGCAATCGAGTAGGTGTCGGTACCGGTACGGAAGGAGAAGCGCGTGCCCTTGGAACCTGTCACTTCGGTGGCTTCGCCGGTGGAAAAATAAGGGGTCTTGAGCTCGCTCGCGATCGGGAGCGCGGCCAGCATCACGCCGGAATGAACCGAACCGACGATGAACTCGGCATTGCTGCGCTGGATCAGGTTGCGCAGCTTGCGCGCGCCGGGGGCCGGATTTGATTCCGTATCCTCGGTGACGAGCTCGACCTTGCGGCCGGCGATGCCGCCGCCCTTGTTGATGATATCGACCGCGGCCTTGGCCGCCTTGTCGTGCCAGAAGCCCCAGGACGAAATGACCCCGGTGAGGTCGCAGTGGTGACCGATCACGACCGGTCCTGCGGCCTGGGCGAACAGATCCCTGGTGAGGGTGAGGCTTGCCGTGCCGGCCAGCGCTCCGCCTCCGAGCGCGGTCGCAAGGAAGCTGCGGCGGGAGGGTTTTCGGTTTTTCATGGTCTTCTCCTTTTCGTTCCTGCTCGACCGTTTCAAGCGCATTCACACCTTTTGCTTCGACAATCCGAGCAATCGATGCACGATCTCGGGCTGCGACTTGAGATCCTGCGATGCGCCGCTATACACGACGATGCCCTTCTCCATCAGGAAGACGCGCGGGCACAGCTTGAGCGCCGTCTCCACGTTCTGCTCGACCAGGAGGATCGAGACGCCGCTCTGGTTGATACGATGAATCTCCCGCCTGATCTGCGAGACCAGGCGCGGCATGATGCCCTCCGTCGGCTCGTCCAGGATGATCAGCTTGGGCCGCATCATCAGGCAGCGTGCGATCGCGAGCATCTGCTGTTCGCCGCCCGACAGCGTATCTCCCGCCTGCCCGGCGCGTTCCTTGAGGCGCGGAAAGCATCCGAACACATATTGCTCGCGTTCGGGATCGCGTTTGCGGGACAGTCCGATGCATAGATTTTCCATCACCGTGAGATTGGGAAAGATACCCCGCCCCTGCGGCACATAGCCGATGCCCTTGCGCGGAATTTCGTGCGCCGCACAGCGCGCGAGATCGAAGCCGTCGAATTCGACGGTTCCGCGGCTGGGCCGCGCAAGCCCCATGATCGCGCGCAGCGTCGTGGTCTTGCCCACGCCATTGCGTCCCAGCAGCGCCGCGCATTCGCCGGTGCGCACTTCCAGGTTCACGCCCTGCAGGATGTGCAGCTTCCCGATATGGACATGCACGTCGTCAAGCCTGAGCATGCACTACCTCCTCGACGTAGTCTTCATCCTCGTCGCGGCCGAGATAGGCCTCGCGCACGCGCTCGTCCGCGGCAATCTCCTGCGGGCGGCCGGATGCGAGGATCGCACCTTGCGCCATCACCGTGATATCATCGGCTATCTCGAAAACCACCTCCATGTCGTGCTCGATGATGATGATGTCGACCACCCGCGCGAGCTCGCGGATTTTCGCAACCGCACGCCCGGTCTCGCCCGGGCTCATCCCGCAGGTCGGCTCGTCGAGCAGAAGCAGCCGTGGCTGCGAGATCAGCGCCATGCCGATCTCGAGCAGCGCAACATCGCCGTAGGAGAGCGTTCCGGCTTGCCGCCGCGCCAGCGCCGTCAGCCCGGTCTGCTCGAGGATGCGCTCGACCTTCTCGCGCGTGTCGGCATCTCTCGAAGCGGCACGGAATGGATGCAGGAAGCGCTTGCCGGCGTGGCCGGTTATCCAGAGATTGTCGGCGACGGAAAGCTGCGGGAAAACGCTCTTGATCTGCATGGTACGCTTGATGCCCAGCCGGCTGACCTCGTGCGGCTTGCAGCCGGTGATGTCGCGGCCTCGGAAGAACACGCGACCGCCGTCCGGGGCCAACAGGCCCGAAATCAGATTGAAGAATGTGGTCTTGCCCGCGCCGTTGGGTCCGATGATGGCATGCGCCCGGCCGCCGGCAAGCTCGAAGGTCAGCCGGTCGACGGCGGTGAGCCCGCCAAACCGCTTGCTGAGCTTTTCCGTGCGCAGAACGGGCTCGCTCATGGCTCGGTTCGCAATTCCGCCTCGACCGATGCCGTTGCGCTCCGCTCGCCGATGCGGATCAGCCAGTCGTGCCACAGCCCCACCACCCCCTTTGGTGCGAAGATCACCACCAGGATCGCGACCACGCCCACGATCAACGAATGATGCTCCCAGTGCGTCGATACGATCTCGCGCACGACAATGAAGATGGTCGTGCCGACAATCGGGCCCAATAGCGTGCCCGCGCCGCCGACGATCGCCCATACGACCGCCTCCCCCGAAACGTGGTAGAACATGTATGTCGCCGACGCGTAGCGGCCGAAGAAGGCGAACAGCGCGCCGGCCACGCCGGCAAGAAATCCGGCCAGGACGAAAGCGACGAGGCGCAGCAGATAGACGTTGAGGCCGATCAGCGAGGCGCGCACGTCGTTGTTGCGGATGGCGAGAAAGGCACGGCCGAGCGGGCTGCCGATCAGACGATGCATCAGCCAGAAGCAGATCGAGACGGCCGCCAGAATGAAGAAATACTGAAAAGTTGGATCGGTGAAGCTCCAATGGGCACCTCCGACCGAGAAAGTCGGCGGCAACGTGAAGTTGACGCCGTCGTCGCCGCCGGTGAGCCATTTGTTGGTCAGCGCGAGGAAGTAGAAGATCAGCGAGAACACGACGGTGATGATGGCGAAATAATGCCAGGTCAGCCGCACCGCGAATATTCCTGTCACCAGCGCCATCGCCATCGCGGCGACGATGCCAAGCGCAAACGCTCCCCAGAACGACAAGCCGAGATCCGAGATGCCGATTGCCACTCCGTACATGCCGAAGCCGAAATAGAGCGCCTGCCCGAACGACAGCAGGCCGACATAACCGAATAGGAGGTTGACGCTCGCGGCCAGGAGCGACCAGATCAGTATCTCCGCGATCACGCTCACCCAGAAGCTGTTGATCATCGCGGGTACCGACCACGGCACCGAGAGCAGGAACGCGGCAAACGCGACCATCACGAAGCGCTCGATGGCGGCAGGCGAAGTCAACGGGTCAATCCCTTGAACAGCCCCTGCGGCCGCAGCAGCAGAACTGCGCTCATCAGCACCAGCGAGGAAATGCGCGCGACGGTGGGGTCGGCAACGCTCTGGATGATCCCTTCGAGAAACGAAAGCAGAATGGCGGCCGCCGCCGTGCCGGGCAGGTTGCCGAGGCCGCCGATGATCACCGCCATGAAGCAGAACGGCAGGATGTCGACGCCGCCGCGGAAATCGACGGTGGTGATCGGCGCGGCCACGACGCCGCCGAGCGCGGCCAGCGCAAAACCGATCGCGAAGGTGAGCACATAGACGCGATGGGCCGGAATTCCCATGGCCACGGCAGTATCGCGATCGTGACGTACCGCCCGCATCCAGGTTCCGAGCTGGGTCCGATGCAGGAAAAGGAAAAACCCCCCGAGCGCGAGCATCGCCACCAGGGCAGCGAATATCCGATAAAGCTCGTAATCGATGCCGAACAGCGGCACCGTGCCCTGGATCGGCGGCAGGATGCGGCGGGGGGTCGGGCCGAACGTGATGCGCACGCTTTCCTGCAGGATCAGCGACAGGCCGAAAGTCGCGACAATGGACAGTGCGGCCACGTTGTGAATCGGTTGAATGACCACGCGCTGGATCAGCGCCCCCAGGATGAAGCCGATGAGCGGCGCGATCAGGAATGCGAGCCAGAAATTGCCGGTCGATTGCAGCGTGGCCCAGGCGAGCACGGTGCCGACCATGAAGAAGTCGCCGTGCGCCAGATTGATGATGTCGAGCAGGCCGAAGATGATGGCGAGACCGAGCGCAATCAGGGCAATGATCAAGCCCCAGATCAGACCGTTCATGCCCAGCAGCAGCAGCTTGTCCATTCGGTTTCCAAACGGTGCGATTGGAAAAGCGCCGCGCCTGCGCGTTCAGCCAGCGGACGGCAGAGCTTGAAGCTGAGATTCTGGTCCAACAGCAACTTCATTTTGCGGCGGTCAGGAGCCGCCGTTCTCGGTCAGCCGCATAGGCGAGGCAAGCCCGAATGTCCTCTTCAGTCAACTCGGGATAATCTGCAACGATCTGCTCGTGCGACATACCGGCGGCGAGCCATCCGAGCACATCGGCAACCGCAATGCGCATCCCGCGGATGGCCGGCCGACCGCCGCGCTTGCCGGGCTCGAAAGTGATGATGTCCTGGTAACCCACTGTTGCGTCCTTTGAGCACCACCTCTCACTACCAATGCCAGTACATCATAGCCAACACGATCGGATTCGGCGAGTGCTGAGTGTCGAATCGTGCTGAGTGTCGAATCGGTGATCTTCAGGCAGCCGCGGTGATGCCGAGGCGCGCGGCCACCGTCTGGCGGTTATCTCCCGTTGCTCAGTGATGGCTTTCACGGCGCCGCGCGCTACCTCGAGGATCGCGGCCGGCGCAGCTTCGGGGGTTCCGCTGCTGCCACCAAAGTGGTCGCCACGGGGGACGGCGTCACCCGCTAATGAATGAGGCGATTTCGTGCCGACCGACCATGTGGCGGTCGATGCGCAGCTCCTCGGGCGAGAGCCCGAGCGCAAGGCCAACAAGCTGCGGCAGATGCAGGACCGGCATGTCGAGCTTCTCTCCCATGTCGGTCTCGATCTCGCGCTGGAAGCCGTCCAGCACGGTGTGACAGAGCGGACACGGCGTCACCATGGTTTGGGCACCCGCGACTTTTGCGGACTTCATGTGCGCCCCGGTCAGCTTGATCGCGACGCGCTCGTCGTGCGCGGCGGTGTGGAATCCGCAGCACTCGGTGCGTCCGCTGTAATCGACCGGCACACAGCCCAGCAGCTCGGCGAGCCGTTCCAATGCAGTGTTGTTGCGTGAATCGATGAAGCCGTACCGCTGCGGCGGGCGGGTGATGTGGCAGCCGTAAAAGGCGGCGACCGTGAGCCCGTTGAGCGGCCGCACCACGAGCGCGCGCAGCCGATCGACGCCGATGTCCTCGTAGAGGACCCAGAGAAAGTGGCTGATGCGCGTCCGCCCGCTGTAGCGCAGACCCTCGTCGGCCAGGCGGGCATTGATCGTCTCGGCCAACTCCCGATCCTCGAGGAAGGCTGCATGCGCGTCGAGCAGATTGAGCGTGCAGGTATTGCAGACCGTCATCAGCGGCAAACCTTCGCGCTCGGCGAGAGCGAGAATTCGCACGTTGAGCGTGAAGAACCCGGCGGGGTCGATGGCCCTGAGCTCGCGTGCCCCGGTGCATGTCGCCGATTCGAGCGTCACCAGCTCGAGCCCGAGCCGCCGGGCGACGCAGTGGGTCGCCTCGTTGAGCTCGGCGCAAGTGCTGCGCGCGGAGCATCCCGGATAATACGCAAGCTTCATTTTTGCTCTCGTGTCTCTGCACTGTGATCTTGACCGATTGAAATTGCAGCATCTAGCTCCATCCCTCCCCCGCGTCTCGCGGGGGAGGGTGGCCTCGCTCTGCGAGGCCGGGTGGGGGGGTAACCCTCCGGCTAGCCGAGCAGCCGGCGCGCCGCGCCTGCAGCCGCGGTGCGCAGTCCCAGCAAGGTGCGCAGAGGATTGATCTTGCCGCGCACGAGCATGCGCCAGATGCGCGGGAAGTTGCGCAGCACCGCCAAGCCCTGCACGCCGAGCACGAGCGCGCCTGGATCGACGCGGCCGCGCGCGGCCACGATCCGGCGCAGAATCTGCGGATGCCTTGCCATCGCCGGAACGAGCATGGCCGCCTGCGCCTTGAGCGGCTCGATCACGCGGCTCACGATCGGGATATTGGCGGGACAGACCTCCTCGCATTTGTAGCAGGAAATGCAGTGAAAGATGCCGGTCTCCCTGAGCGCCCGGGCGACCTTGCCGGGATGGTTGCGCGGATCGAGCGCCGTCTGACCCAGCTGGACCAGCGGCGCCGGGCCGGCAAAGTCGGTGAGGCTACCGAGCCCGATGACCGGACACGCCGAGTAGCAGCACATGCAGCCAATGCAGTCCAAAGCCTTCGACGCGTTCTTCATCGCCTTGTGCGACAAGGGTTCGGGAAAGCCGGGATAAGGCGCCGTGCGCTCGAGCCACGGCTCGAGGCTCGCGACCTTGCGCTCGAATGGCGTGCGGTCGACGACGAGATCGCGGATGACAGGCAGATTGCGCAGCGGCTCGATGGTCATCTCCGGCTCGACCGCTTCCCAGCAGGCCAGGACCTCGCGGCCATTCATGCGGACCGCGCAGGTGCCGCACATCTTCGAGCCGCAGAACCAGCGATAGGCGAGATCGGGAGCCTTGTTCTCCGCGATCCAGTTGAGCGCGTCGAGCACGCGCATCCATTTCTGGTAGGGAACCTGGAATCCCTGCAGCCCGGCCGCGCCGGCGCGCTCGAACCGGTGCACCCGCACAGTCAGCGTGTCGCCGACGACGAGACGCGAATTGCGCGCCGCAAGGGTGTCGTGGCGCTCGATCTGGCCGAGGCGGCGCGCACCCCCCTCCTCCGGCATCGGCAGCGCCGCAAGATCGCTCACCACGCCACCTCGAGGTTGTCCTTGCGCACGAAGTCCGGCTTGAAAAAGGGCAGCTCGTAGGGGCGCCGCTCGAAGCGGAAGCCGTTCTCGGTCCTGCTCATGACATTCGCCGCCAGCCAATGCGCGTTGTCGGTTTCGGGAAAATCGCGCCGCATGAAGGGGCCGCGGCTTTCCTTGCGCTCGAGCGAGGAATGGACGATCAGCTCGCAGGCATCGATCATGTTGACGGCATCGATGGCGTCGAGCCACTCATAGTTCATGTCGGGAGCCGTGCGCGTGAGACCCATGCGGGGCAATAGATCGAGCCGGAAGCTCTCGATGTCGGCGAGCGCGGATCGCAGATCTGCGGCATCCTTCTCCACTCCGGCCTTTTGCCACATCATGGCGCGGATTTTTTCCTTCACTTTCGCCGGCGCGATCCCATCGGCGGGGAACGGCACACGGAGTGCGGCGAGGCGGCGCTGCTCGTCCTCGACTTCCCTGCGCGGGAGCTCGCAGGGCGTGAGGCGCGCAATTTCGTCGAGCACGCCCTCGGCGGCGACCCGCCCGTCGTAGGTTGCAAGCCCGATCAGGCCGTTGCTGTGGCCGCCGAGGCCGCCCGCGACGTAGAGCCCGGGAACGGACGAGCGCATGGTCTTGCCATCGACGTCGATGCCGCCCTGCCGGTAATGCGCCGTGACCGCCGTTTCCACCAGCTCTTGAGGAAAGCGCAGCCCAAGCTGGCGGTAGCTCTTGCCGTAGGTCGTATAGGCGTCGACCTCGCTCGCATCGCAGTGGTCGAAGCCGGCGAAGTAGCCGCCGTCATAGCGCGCCCGTCCGGCGCGAACCTCCTTCGCCAGTGCCTTGAGCTGCACGGTATAGGGACCATAGGCGAGCGGATCATCCCGCTGCTGATTGAAGAATTCGTCGCCCAGCGAATTCACCATCCGCGCCGACTTCTGCGAACCGAGCATCGGGTTGGGATAGACCTGCATGCGCTGCCACGTCGGCGGATAGGCCATGTCGTTGGTGTGCCACCACTGCATCTCGAGATTGGCAAGGCGCGCGCCCACCCGCCATGCCATCGCGATGCCGTCGCCCGACATCTCGCGGGTGCCGGTCGAGCGCGCATGCAGGCGGTCGGAGTAGCCGGTGGCGAGGACGACGGCACGCGCCAGCACCACGACGTATTCGCCGGTGATGCAGTTGAGGCCGAATACGCCGCCCACCGAACCGTCCGGCCGGCGCAGGAGCGCGGTGACCGCGCACTCCTCGAAACACGGGATGGCGGCCCGCATGACCTGCTTGCGGCGCAGGTCCATGAACGGCACACCGGAATTGCCCTGCACGTTCGCGGCAATGCTGCGGATCTTGCCCGGGCTGACGACGACGTTTCCTTCATCGTCGCGCCGGAAATACAGTCCCGCCTCCTCGAGCTCGGGATAGTAGACGTTCTCGATCCATTCGCCGCAGCGGCGCGCCCAGTTCTGGTCGATGAGGAACTGGTTGTGATACTTGATGAGAAACTCGGCGGTGCTGCGGGCATTTTCTTCGCTGTTGCCGAGCAGCCGGCCGCCGAGCACCAGGTTGCCGGCAAAGATCGATGCGCCGCTCTTTCCGAGCAGTCCTTTGCACAGGATGACCGTCCGCACGCCCGCCCGCTGCAGGCTGAGCGCGGCATATGATCCGGCTGCTCCGCCCCCGACGATCACCACGTCGGTGTCGACCACCTGCATCGCATTCACCGTCAAGCAGCTTCCAGCGCCGCGGCCCTGGCTATAACGCAACGGCGCGAGCGCGCAAACCCGCCGCTTTCCGATCAATTCGCGATTGCTTCGGCGGGCAATCGAGCTGCCTTCATGTGGTGAGGCCCGCTCGCCCTGGCCCACTCACCGCGCCGCACCCTCCCCGACGACCACGAACGGCGCCCAGTAGGCGGGATAGGCGTTGCGCGGATCGGAGTTGTCGTCGATGTAGGCGAGCATCGCGCGGCGCAGCGCCTCGGCGCGGCCGAGCGACGGATCGGACTTCATCACGTCGAATGTCGATGTCGTGAGCCGCATCGCCGCATTGCTCTCCACCGCCCAGTGCGAGACGAGGAGGGCGCGGGCGCCGGCATAGAAGAATGCGCGGGCCAGGCCAGAGAGCGCCTCCGCGCCGGGCTTGTCGCCGGCGATGGTGTTGCAGGCGGAGAGCACCACCCAGTCCGCGTTGAGCTTGAGCTGCGCTACCTCGCTGGCGGTAAGGAGGCCATCGTCGGTGTCGGTCGGCTGCTTCGGCAGGGTAAGCGCGAGCGACGGCTCGGCCAATCCCTTCACCTCGCCGGCCACGAGACCATGCGTGGCGAAATACACGACGCGGTAGTCGGACAGCGCCGACCGCTTCACCGTGGTCTCGCTCGCGGCCTGCCGCAGATGGATGCTGCTTGCAGGCGCTCCGAGGTTTTTCGCCACCGCCTGCAGCTCGGCCGCCGTCTCCGGCAGCCGTTGCAGCGCCTTGCTGAGCATCGTGCGATCG
Source organism: uncultured Alphaproteobacteria bacterium (assembly GCA_963820365.1). Taxonomy (GTDB): domain Bacteria; phylum Pseudomonadota; class Alphaproteobacteria; order Rhizobiales; family Xanthobacteraceae; genus VAZQ01. The sequence goes on from CAWFZR010000025.1 coordinate 124,500, forward strand.
GCACCTGTCCCCTGCCAGAACTCCGTGTACGAGCGTGTGACCGCCGCCTGCGCGGTGCGCTGCGGCAGGGGCGAGGCATGCCTCGCCCCTGCAAGGGTTTCAGGCTCGGTTTCGGGCCCGAACACGGGATCGCCGAAGCCGATGAGCGGCTTTGCGCCTTGCTCCTTGCGCGCGAACACGCGCAGCGCCTTGAGGCTCGCGACCGACGGCAGCACGCTGACGGCATGGCGCCGCATGAGCCAGGCCGCATCGCGATACGCGGCCAGATCGCGGGGCGTGTTGACCTGCGGTACCGCGACCGTCGGCTTCTCCGTTACCAGCAAATGGAACGGCAGCGCGGTGAGCGCGCTCGACGGCACCACGATCAGGTGTTTTTTGTCCTTGATGAGCGACTCGACCGGACCGACGAGCGTGCCGTAAAGCTCATGTGCCAGAGCGAGATCGAACAGCTCGCGCGGCCCTTCGGCTGGTTTGCAGTCCTCGCGCGCGAGGCCGCGCATGCCGGCTTCCTCGCATTCCTTCGCGACGATGCGGCCGCACTCCGCGCGCGAAAGCCCGCGCTTGTCCGCCTCGGCCTGGGTGCAATCCGCCCGCGCCAATCCGCGGTGCAGCGCGTCCACGTCGAGCCCGCGGCGGAACGCCGCCACCTTCTTCGCCAACCCGTCCGTACCGACTGGGATTGTCTTCCACTCGAACCCGTCTCGCATCAGCACGAAGACGAAGCTCTCCTCCGCGTCACCGACAAGCCAGAAGACCAGCGCCTCGTCATCGGCCAGGATGCTCTGTACGTCGTTCGCTTCCACAGGCCTTGGGCTCGCCAGCGCCGCATATTCGGGAAATTGCTTCTCCAGCTGTTCCGCAATCGTCGCGAGTCTGTTTTCGCTCTCGGCGAACTGTTTGCGAATTACATCGATGAGCGCGGCATTGCGTTGGCCTTCTGGCTTCGATAACCCCTCGACCAAGGCCTTGTCGCGATCGCGCCGGAACGCAGCAAGGTCCTGTCGCTCGCGCACGAGCGCGGCGAGCGCGTCGCTGCCGGCGGCAAACCGCAAGCCCATTTGCTGGACCGCGGCCGCGGCGGTGGACTGCTTCGCCCATTGCGCCATGACCAAAGCTTCGCGGCCGAGCTTCGCCTCGGGCTGGATCCGCTTCTCCGCCGCCGCAAGATTGGCGACATGGCGCACAAAGTAGTGGGTGCGTTGCTCGACGAGACCGCCCGCGCCCTCCTTGTGCTGCGCACCCGCGGTCTCGGTGGCTGCATGAGCGATGATGGAAGCTGTTGCTTTGCGCGAATAGGCGAGTGCGTTTTCGTTGTTGTTGCTCTTGGAGGAGAGCATGGCCAGATTGTTGAGAGTTCTGGCCACATCGGGGTGGTCTGCGCCGAGCACCTTCTCCTCGATGGTCAGCGCACGCTGGAAGAGCCCTTCGGCTTCCGCGTACTTGCCTTGATGGACGTACACGAGGGCCAGTCCGTCAATTGTCGTGGCCACATCGGGGTGATCTGCGCCGAGCGCCTTCTCCTTGATTCCCAACGCGCGCTTGTAGAATCCTTCAGCATCGGCGTATTTGCCTTGCTTCGCGTACAAGCTCCCAAGGTTGAGCAGCGTCCTAGCGATGTCAGAGTGCTCTGCGCCGAGCGCCTTCTCCGTGATCGCTATTGCCCGCCTATAGAGTCCCTCGGCGTCAGCGTATTTGTCTTGTTCGGAGTACACGGTGGCCAGGTTGTGGAGGCTGTCAGCCACAGCGGGGTGACCAGCACCGAGCGCCTTCTCGCGAATCACCAGCGTGCGCTTGTGGATCGCCTCGGCATCAGCGTACTTGCCTTGCTGGCGGTAGAGATCGGCAAGATTGTTAAGGGTCGTAGCCCCTTCAGGGTGCTCTGCGCCGAGCGCCTTCTCCGTGATCGCTATTGCGCGCCTATAGAGTGCCTCAGCGTCGGCGTACTTGCCTCGCGCATTGTACAAGACGGCCAGGTTATCGAGAATCTTAGCCACGTTGGGGTGGCCTGTGCCGAGCGCTTTTTCCTGGATCGCAAGCGTTCGCTTGTAAAGCCCCTCGGCCTCGGCGTACTTGCCTTGCGCATTGTACGCGTTGGCCAAGTTGTTGAGGGTCTCAGCCACGTGGAGATGGCTCGCGCCGAGCGCCTTCTCCTTGATCGCCAGCGCGCGCTTGCAAAACTCCTCGGCCTGACCGTATTTGCCTTGCAACTGGTACACGTTGGCTAGGTTATTGAGGGTCTGAGCCACATGGAGATGGCCTGCGCCGAGCGCCTTCTCCCTGATTGCCAGCGCGCGCTGGTGGATTCCCTCCAACTCGCCGTATTTGCCCTGCGCTTTATACGCGACGGCCAAGTTATTGAGAGCCTGCGCGTAGTTGGCATGATTGACGCCAAAACGCGCCTTCGCCCCGGCTTCGAATTTCTGCGCTTCTATGAGTGCTGCGGGATAATTGCCTGCGCCATAGAATTCCATATATCTCTTGAAAATCGCGTTGAGATCGTCCGCCCGCTGCGCAGCAGCCGGCGCGCTGACGACCAACACGAACAAAATCGTACCCAGCAGGGCTCTGAGGCAGCGCAATATCAGGAGGCAAGTGCCAAGATCGGCAAAGCGCGCACCGTAAACTCCCTGCAAATCATCCTTCAATAACAGTGCCACATGGCAGAGGGGATCGGAAGCATGCGCCTGCGAAACAGTTTGGAGGCGCTTCGGGCCGACCATATTCCTCACCTCGCCGCTCCTTCTCCCACCACAACGAAGGGTGCCCAGTAAGCAGGGTACGCGTTGCGCGGATCGGATGTGTCGTCGACGTAGGCGAGCATGGCGCGGCGCAGCGCCTCGGCGCGACCGAGTGACGGATCGGACTTCATCACGTCGAAGGTCGAGGTGGTGAGCCGCATCGCCGCATTGCTCTCCACCGCCCAGTGCGAGACGAGGAGCGCGCGGGCGCCGGCATAGAAGAATGCGCGGGCCAGGCCAGAGAGCGCCTCCGCGCCGGGCTTGTCGCCGGCGATGGTGTTGCAGGCGGAGAGCACCACCCAGTCCGCGTTGAGCTTGAGCTGCGCTACCTCGCTGGCGGTAAGGAGGCCATCGTCGGTGTCGGTCGGCTGCTTCGGCAAGGTGAGCGCAAGCGACGGCTCGGCCAATCCCTTCACCTCGCCGGCGACGAGACCGTGGGTGGCGAAATACACGACGCGGTAGTCGGACAGCGCCGACCGCTTCACCGTCGTCTCGCTCGCGGCCTGCCGCAGATGGATGCTGCTTGCAGCCGCTCCGAGGTTTTTCGCCACCGCCTGCAGCTCGGCTGCGGTCTCGGGCAGCCGTTGCAGCGCCTTGCTGAGCAAGGTGCGGTCGGCACCTGTCCCCTGCCAGAACTCCGTGTACGAGCGCGTGGCCGCCGATTGCGCGGTGCGCTGCGGCAGGGGCGAGGCATGCCTCGCCCCTACAAGGGTTTCAGGCTCGGTTTCAGCCCCGAACACGGGATCGCCGAAGCCGATGAGCGGCTTTGCGCCTTGCTCCTTGCGCGCGAACACGCGCAGCGCCTTGAGGCTCGCCACCGACGGCAGCACGCTCACGGCATGGCGCCGCAGCAGCCAGGGCACATCGCGATAGCCGGCAAGGTCCCCCGGCGTCTTCACCTGCGGCACGCCGACCGCCGGTTTCTCCGTCACCAGCAAATGGAACGGCAGCGTCGTGAGCGGCCCCGACGGCACCACGATCAGGTGTTTCTTGTCCTTGATAAGCAATTCAACCGGACCGACGAGCGTGCCGTAAAGCTCATGCGCCAGAGCGAGATCGAACAGCTCGCGCGGCCCTTCAGCTGGCGTGCAGTCCTCGCGCGCGAGGCCGCGCATACTGGCCTCGTCGCATTCATTGGCAACGACGCGACCGCACTCCGCGCGCGAAAGCCCGCGCTTGTCCGCCTCGGCCTGCGTGCAATCCGCCCGCGCCAATCCGCGGTGCAGCGCGTCCACGTCGAGCCCGCGCCGGAACGCCGCCACCTTCTTCTCCAGCCCGTCCGTACCGATCGGGATTGTCTTCCACTCGAACCCGTCTCGCATCAGCACGAAGACGAAGCTCTCCTCCGCTTCGCCGACAAGCCAGAAGACCAGCGCCTCGTCATCGGCCAGGATGCTCTGTACGTCGTTCGCTTCCACAGGCCTTGGGCTCGCCAGTACCGCATACCCGGGGAACTCGCGTTCGAGCCGTGCTCTGTTGGCGGCAAGCTTCTCCTCGGTCGCAGCAACGTCGCTGCGCAACGCGCCGATCGCGGCGGCGCTCTGCTGCTCCTGCGGTTTTGCAAGCAGCGCGAGGAGCGCCTGGTCGCGCTCGCGCCACAAGCCGGAGAGGTCCTGCCGCTCGCGCACCAGCGCGGCAAGCCCATCTGTTCCGGCGGCAAAGCGCACGCCCACCTGCTGGACCGCGGCCGCGGCCGCGGACTGGCTCGCCCATTGCGCCATGGCGAAAGCTTCGCGGCCGAGCTTCGCCTCGGGCTCGATCCGCTTCCGCGACGCCGCCGCAAGATTCATGACATGACGGACAAAGTAGTACGTGCGCTGCTCGACAAGGCCGCCCACGCCCTCCTGATGCTGCGCGCCAGTCGTCTCGGTGGCTGCGTGAGCAATGACGGAAGCTGTCGCTTTGCGCGAATAGGAGAGTGCGTTCCCGGCGTTGCCGCTGCTGGCGGAGAGCTTGGCCAGGTTGTCGAGAGTCTGAGCCACATCGGGATGGGCTTGGCCGAGCGCCCTTTCCGAGATAGCGAGCGCGCGCTTGAAGAGCCCCTCCGCATCGGCGTAATTGCCCTCCTCGTGATACATGTCGGCCAAGTTGTTGAGGGTTGTGGCCACGTCGCGGTGATGTTTGCCAAGCGCCTTCTCCTCGATCGCCAGCGCGCGCTGGTAGAGCCCCTCGGCGTCTCTGTATTTGTTTTGTCCCCGGTATGTGGCGGCCAGATTGTTGAGGGTCAGCGCCACCTCGGGGTGGTCCGCGCCGAGCGCCTTCTCCCGGATCGCCAAGGCGCGCCTGTAGAATCCCTCGGCGTCAGCGTATTTGTCTTGTTCCGAGGACACGTTGGCCAGGTTATGCAGGCTACTAGCCACTTCGGGGTGCTCTGCGCCCAGCGCCTTTTCCTGGATCGCCAGCGCCCGCCTGTGGAGCCGCTCCGCGTCGGCGTACTTGCCTTGGTACTGGTACACGATGGCCACAGCGGTGAGGGTACGCGCCACATCGGGGTGGTCTGCGCCGAGCGCCTTTTCCTGAATCGCCAGCGCGCGCTTGTAGTGCCTCTCGGCGTCGGCGTACTTGCCTTGCTTCTCGTACACGATAGCCAGGTTGTGGAGAGTTGATGCCAGGTCGGGCTGGTTGAACGTCTTCTCCCTGATCGCCAACGCACGCCTGAAGAGCCCCTCGGCGTCGGCGTACTTGCCTTGGGCTCGATACACGTTGGCGAGGTTGTTGAGGCTCTGAGCCACATCGGGATGGCCTGCGCCGAGCGCCTTCTCGCGGCTCGCCAGCGCGCGCTTATGGAGCCCCTCGGCGTCGGCGTACTTGCCCTGCTTCTCGTACACGGCCGCCAGGTTGTTGAGGGCCAGAGCCACAGCGGGATGGCCTGCGCCGAGCGCCTTCTCCCAGATCGCCAGCGCGCGCTTGTAGAGTCCCTCCGCGTCGGCGTAGTTGCCTTGGTTCAAATACACGTTGGCGAGGTTGTTGAGGGCGCCGGCGTAATTGGGGTGGTTCACGCCAAATTGCGCCTTGACCCCGGCTTCGAACCTTTGAGCTTCCACGAGCGCCGCGGCATAATTGCCCGCGGCACGGAGTTCACTGAATCTCCTGAGGATTGCGTCGAGATCGCCCCCGCGCTGCGCCACAGCCGGCGACATGCTGAGCAGCACGAACAAGGTGGCGCCCAGCAAGGCTGCGAGGCAGCGCAATAGGATGAGCGCAGCGACGCCAACAGGATGCATCGTGAGCCCCTTTGCAGAAGCATCTTTCTTCCGCAGCACTGTGCCAGAAGGCAGAGGGGATCGGAAGCACGCGCCTGCCAAACAGTTTGGAGGCTTGCGCCCACCCGCCGTCAATTCTCCTTACTGACTGGAAGGACAGCCGGCAGCGGACCTGTCAACGCCGGCCTCGACTCAATCCTCGGCTTCCCGTTGGAATGCAGCCTTGCTCTCCAGGCAATAATAGCCGGCGAGACGGCTCACCAGCGAACGGTTCGCCCAATCGTTGAGGACCCGGCTGACATTTTCCCGCGCAATGCCCGCCATTGCGGCAAGGTCTCCCTGGGAGACCTTCTGCCGGATGACGATGCGCCCCTGGCCGACGTCACGGCCGAATGCTTCGGCAAGACTCAACAACGCGCGCGCGACGCGTCCCTTGATGGAAAGAAAGCTCGTGGCTGCCAAGGCATCGTTGGTGTCGCGCAGGCGGTGCGCCAGCAAAGTCGTGAGGTGCCGGTAGAGCTCGGGCCTCGATCGCCCAAACGCTTCGAAGGCGGCGCGGCTGACGAAGCTCAACTTGGATTCGCGCAAGGCAGTCACCGAAGCGGAGCGCGGCGCTCCATCGATCATGGAGAGCTCGCCGACGACGGATCCAGGACCGAGTACGGAGAGGATGCGCTCGTCGCCTGCCGGCTCGGCGACGCTCGCCTTGAGCAAGCCCTCCTCGACCCGATAGCATCCGTCGCCCTCCTCCCCCGCGCAAAACAAGGTCTGATCGGCTGCAAGCGAGAGAGTGCGCGCCTTGGCGAACAGGCTATGCGACATTTCTTCGAGCAGGTCGACCTTCTCGATGGCGATGGCGGCCTGGCTCGCGAAGCTCTTCGCGAATTCGATCTGCTTGTCGGTGAACGGCGTGACTTCTGTGCGGTAGATGCTCATCGCGCCGACCAGCTCGCTCTCCTTGAGCATCGGAACGGTGAGAAGGGTGCGGGCGCCAGAAAGAGACGCCTTTGCATCGGTAATGTGATCCACCTCTTTGGTCCTGGCTACGTGGCCGAGGCCGGTTCCCAGGCCAGGCCGGACCAGAGGTTCGCGCCCCCACGTCTCGGCCCATGCCGGCGGTGCATTGTGTATCGCCGCCAGTCGGAATTTGTCTCCTTCGCGCAGGAAGACATTGCCGAAGCTGGCGCCGCAGAGCCGCACTGCGTTCGTCAGGATTGTCTCGAATACGGGCTTGAGCTCCGTGGGCGAGCTCGAAATGACGCGCAGCACCTCGGAAGCTGTCGCCTGCTGCTCCAGCGCTTGCTTCAATTCGAGGGTTAGCTGCGCGACCTTCTTTTCCAGCTCGGCATACGATGGCCGGCGGCTTGCGGCGTTGCCGGCGCCGTCATTCTTGCGCCCTGGCGTGGTGGCCGTTCGACGTTTCGTTCCCGTCGCTCGCCGTCCCACGAGCCCCCTCCTGTTTGCCCAATCCGCCGAATGCGGGGACGACGTCACTCCGCCGCTTCGCGCAACGGGCGCGGATAGATGAAGTCATAGAGCTCGGGCCGCTGCCATTGAGGACCCAGGAGGCCCTGCTTGACGGCACACTTCTCGGACGAGCCGACCTCGTCGCGGGTTGCGCGCAGATAGCGGACCCGCTCGAGGCTCACGTCGACTACGCTGGTGCCGGCAATGGTGCTCTCGAACAAAATCTCCTCCGGCCCTGCCACCATGGCAAGCCCGCGCTCGGAATGGTCGAACAGGTTCTGCGTGGTCACCACGATCGCCAGGTTCTCGATGGCGCGCGCCCAGATCAGCGTGCGCCACGTGGCCCAGAGCTTGCGCTTGTCCTTGCCCGCCGGCATGAAGATCAGCTCGGCGCCGCGCAGTGCGAGCGCGCGGGCCACCTCGGGCATGTAGACTTCGCTGCACATCGCGAGACCGACCTTGCCGTGCACGGTGTCGAATACCGGAAACTCGTCGGCCGGCACCCATTGGAATTCCCAGGCGGTCCCGCCGGTATAGATCCACGGGCCGTTCGGATGCGTGCGGCGATAACGAGCGGGAGCGCGGCCATCGGGGTAGGCCATGCAGATGAGATTGTAGGCGGTTGCGGCCGCATGATCGATGGGCGCAATGGTGCCGAATATGACATGCGTCCTGTGCTTCGCCGCCGCCTCCACGAGCGCGGCCGTGGGATCGAACGTCGCCGGCATGCGCCACGGACCGGGATAGGTTTCAGGAAAGCAGACGAAGTGCGCGCCGGCGCGCGCTGCGCGCTCGATCGCGTTCACGGCTTGCGCGATATTCGCTTCGTCCGTCCCGGGCGGATGGCAGATCGGCTGCACCACTGCGATGCGGAACGTCATGGCTCGTGCTCCATCGTGTCTGTTGCTGCGTAGGGGCGAGGCATGCCTCGCCCCTACAGATGGTCCAACAAGCGTGACGGCGAGATTGGAACGATGCGTCGGCAAGGTCAAGAAATCGCGTAGCGCGCGAAACCCTTTTTCCGGCGAAACACGAGCGTCGCGATGATGAGAAGGTTGATGGCATTGGCAGCAACGCCCGCGGCGAAGGCGGGCGCGTAGAAACCGAAATGGTCATAAAGCGCGCCGGCAAGCCATGCGCCTGCGGCCATGCCGCTGCCGCTCGACAGGAGAAACGTCGGAATCCGCCAATAGGCTTCCGACGCCGGGAACAGCTCCCGGATGGCCAGGATGTAGGCCGGAATGATGCCGGCAAATCCCAACCCGAATGCGGCCGCCACGGTAAACAGGCCGATTTCGTCCTGCGTGACCATGAACGCGCTCATTGCGAGGATCTGAAAGGCCGAGCCTATCAGCACGGTCTTGAGGCCGCCGACGCGATCGGAGATCCAGCCCCAGAATTGACGGCTCACGAAGGCTGTGCCCAAGAGCACCGACAACATAGCCGCCCCGTGGGAAGCGAGGATGCCGAGATCGCTGCACAGCGCAGGCAAGTGCGCCTGCGGAATGGCCATCGGGATGCAGCAGAACACGACCGCCAGGGCGAGCAGAAGGAAAACGAGATTGGGCGGCCATCCCAGCACGCTGGGGGAGGCCGACGACGTCGCGAGCAGACCGCTCGGCGGCGGCGGCTCGGGAGGCTGCCGCAGGAAAATCAGCGCCAGCGGGACAACGACGGCGATCTCGACGATCGCGTAGATCACCATGGTCTGCCGCCAGCCTACATAGAAGATTGCCCGTTCGAAGAGCGGAGGCCAGGTCGCACCCGCCAGGTAGGCGCCGCTCGAGATCAGCGCGAGCGCCGAGCCGCGGCGGCGGTCGAACCAGCGGCTGACGTAAACGTAGAACGGCGCATTCATGCCGCCGATGCCGAGAAATCCCATGAACAGTCCCTGCCCGACATAGAGCTGCCAGGTGTTTCCCCCGGTCGAGAGCGCAAGCCCAGCGCAGATCATCACGGCACCGAAGATGACGGTCCACCGCACCCCTATCCGTTCCGCGATTGCCCCCATTGCGATGCCGCCGGCGCCCAATCCGAGCCAAGCCAGCGAGCTGGCCAAGGCCGGGACCGAGCGCATGCCTCCGGTCTCCGCCGCGATCGGCTTGAGTGCGACAATGACGATCCAGGGAGCGCCGAACGACAATGCCAGGATCGCCAGCACCACGCTCGCAACGATCCAGGAGGATTTTAATTCGACCGACTGCACGGTGCTTGTCTGTAAGCTGTCTTTTCCCCACCGCAATGGCGGCGGCCGCAGGACAAATATTCAAGACACAGATGGCGTCTCGTGCGGTATCCCCGGCAACTCAATCAATGCGAGTATATTTAATATTTTCAATTAAAAGTAGCAGTTTTACGAATTAGCGACGCGCTGTAAGCATCAACAGCAAGTATCAGGATTGAAAAGAAAAAACCAATGCAGACCCGCCCTGGTGGCCGCGCCACCCATGTCGCCCGGCTGACGACCGATGCAGGCACTGCGGCTCGAATCCAGGATGGCCTCGCGGAATGTTGCGACGGCGAGACGGTCGCCATCGCGATTACACGCGAGGCGGATGAGCGCTGGTCGCTCGTGCTGCACTTCCGCGACCGGCCGGACGAATTCGCCGTACGCGCGCTCATCACCTCGGCCGCAGAATCGGCGGCAGGCCGGGAGCTCGCGCAAGCCCTGGCACGAGAATCTGACTTTCGAGGAGCTTGCGCCCACGGACTGGGTGCGCAAGAGCCTTGCAGGTCTCGCGCCGGTCGAGGCGGGGCGTTTCGTGGTGCATGGGGCGCATGCCCGCAGCCATGTGGGGGCAAACCGCATCGCCATTCAGATCGAGGCAGGGCTCGCCTTCGGCACCGGCCATCACGGCAGCACCCGCGGGTGTCTGCTCGCGCTCGACCGCATCCTGAAACGAGAAGGCTGCAAGCGCGTGGGGTGGGCTCCTGGAGGTAATGCGCGACCCTGTAGGGTTGGCAAAATTGCCTGCCGTGCTCCTGATTGGTGGGCTCGGCGCGGCGCAATTTTGCCCACGCGGATAGAGCGAGGACGCGCCTTAGCCCACCCTACGTCCGGGTGCACGAGGGCACGCGGCGCTCGCCTGATCAGGAAAAGAAAGCCCGCTGTTCTCGACATCGGCACCGGCAGCGGCGTCCTCGCCATTGCCGCTGCCAAGGTGCTGCACCGGCGCATGGTTGCCAGCGACATCGATGCCCGCGCGGTCGCGACGGCACGCGACAATGCGCGCATCAATGGTGTCGCAAGCAGCGTCGAGGTCGTGCATGCGGCTGGTGCCGGTGCCCGCCGAATTTCCGCACGCTCGCCCTTCGTCTTGATCCTCGCCAATATCCTGCTCGGTCCCCTCAAGGGGCTTGCGACGCCGGTCGCGAACCTCGTTGCGCCGAACGGCAGGGTCGTGCTCTCCGGGCTTCTCAATGCGCAGGCCGCCGCCGCGGTTGCGAGCTATCGCGCGCGCGGTCTGGCGCTTGAGCAGCGCATTGCGCTCGGCGGCTGGACGACGCTCATTCTCGTGCGCCCGAGCCGGAGACCGGCCCGTGCCCTCCGCGCCACCCGAAGGTTACCGCGGGGTGGGTCCGTGAAGAACTCGACCCGATCTACCGGCGAAGCTAGATTGCGGCCATGTTCGAAGCCCGCTTCCAGTCATTTGAAGATCCAGCCGAGCGGGCCGCGAGCGGGCCGCGCATTGCGGCGTTGCGCACCGAGCTAGCACGCCTGGATTTGACCGGCTTCATCGTGCCGCGCGCCGACCGTCACCAGGACGAATATCTGCCGGCTTGCGAGGAACGGCTCGCCTGGCTGACCGGCTTTACCGGGACCGCCGGCATGGCGATCGTGCTCCTCGATCGCGCGGTGCTGTTCGTCGATGGACGCTACACGCTCCAGGTTCGCCAGGAGGTGGATGCGTCGCTGTTCTTCGTCGAGCATCTGATCGACAACCCGCCCGATCGGTGGATCGAAAAGAACCTCTCAGGCAGCGACCGGCTCGGCTACGATCCCTGGCTGCACACGGTGGACGGCGCCGAGCGCATCAGGAAGGCTTGTGCCGCGGCGGGCGCCACGCTGGTCGCGATCGAGCGCAACCTGGTCGACGGGATCTGGACCGATCGTCCTCCCGCCCCGCTGGGGCCGGTGGCGCTGCATGACTTGCGATTCTCCGGCGAGCCGGCAGAGAGCAAACGCGCGCGTATTGCCGCCGAACTGACGAATTTGCGCGCCGACGCGCTCGTCATTTCCGATCCGCATGCCGTGGCCTGGACGTTCAATATCCGCGGCGCGGACGTGGCGCATACGCCATTGCCGCTGTCATTCGCGATCGTTCCCAGGCTAGACCGGCCCTCGATCTACATCGAAGGCCGCAAGCTGTCGAACGACGTGCGCAACCGCCTTGAAACGCTTGCCGACGTGCGCGCGCCGAGTGATTTCGAGCACGCGCTGACCGAGCTCGGCCGACGGAAAAGTACCGTACGCATCGACCAGGCGACCGCCTCAGACGCCCTCGCCCGGCTCATCAAGTCCGCCGGCGGCACGGTCGTGCCGGGAACGGATCCCGTCGGCCTGATGAAGGCGGTCAAGAACGAAGTCGAGATTTCAGGCGCCCGCGCAGCCCATGCTCGCGACGGCGCCGCGGTGGTGCGCTTCCTGTCCTGGCTCGACCGACGGGCGCAAGCCGGGAACCTGAGCGAGATCGATGCGGTCGAGGCGCTTGAAAGCTTCCGGCGCGACAGCGGCCTTCTCAAGAACATTTCCTTTCCGACCATTGCCGGCGCTGGTCCCGACGGCGCCATCGTGCATTATCGCGTCACCACCGGGACAAACCGGCAGATTGCGCCCCGCGAGCTGTTCCTGATCAATTCCGGAGGCCAGTACGAAGACGGCACCACCGATATCACCCGCACCGTTGCGGTCGGTGAGCCGACCGCGGAAATGCGTGCTCGCTTCACCCTCGTGCTCAAGGGTCACATCGCGATCGCGCGGTCCATATTTCCCGATGGCACGAGCGGCGCCCAGCTCAATTCGTTTGCCCGCCGGCATTTGTGGGAAGCGGGCCTGGACTTCGATCATGGAACCGGCCATGGCGTCGGCAGCTATCTCTCGGTGCACGAGGGTCCCGCGCGCATCTCGAAGCTCGGCGCGGCTGCGCTCAAGCGCGGCATGATCCTGTCGAACGAACCCGGCTACTACAAATCCGGCGCCTACGGCATCCGCATCGAGAACCTCATGCTGGTGATCGAGGCGCCCGAGGTCGCCGGTTCCGAGAAACCGCTCAATGCCTTCGAGACGCTTACGCTTGCCCCGATCGACCGGCGGCTCGTCTGCGGCGAAATGCTCAGCGCCGAGGAAACCGCCTGGCTCGATGGTTATCACGCGCGTGTCCTCGAAACGTTGTCGCCGATTCTCGATCCCCCGACCACCGCCTGGTTGGCGGCGGCAACGCGCCCGCTTGGGCATCGCTGACAAGCTTGCTCAATCCCCCGCTAACGAGCACGTCCCAGCGCGACGCGCGGCGCACCCCGTGGCGGTTGCTTGCGCTCCTCATTGCGATGACGGGAGTGAGCTCGCTCTCGCTCAACATCCTGGTGCCGGCGATTCCGGGCATGGTGACGAAATTCGCCGCCGACCCTGCGCATGTCCAGCTCACCGTCTCCCTCTACATCATGGGCCTCGCCGTGGCGCAGCTGGTATTTGGCCCTTTGTCCGATCGCTTCGGTCGCCGGGGCGTGGTGCTCACAGGCTTGGCGCTTGCGACCGTTGCAAGCACCGCGGCCATCTTTGCCGGCAGCATCGCAAGCCTGGTCGTCTGGCGTGTAGTGCAGTCGCTCGGCGCCTCCACCGGGCAGACCATCGGCCGCGCGATCATCCGCGATCTCTACGAGCGGGAGCGCGCTGCCTCCATGATCGGCCTGATCACTTCGGTCGTGGTGCTCATGCCGATGGCGGCGCCGCTCATTGGGGGCATTCTCGAGACGCTGTTCGGGTGGCAATCGATCTTCGTCTTTTCCGCCGCTCTGAGCTGTTTCGTGTTTGGCTGGGCCGTGATCGCGCTGCCAGAGACGCACCAGGTCGCCGCCGTTCGAGGTGAACGAAATCATTTCAGATCGGATCTGCGCGCGCTTACCGCAAGTCCGCGTTTCTTCGGATACGCGCTGTGTGCCGGTCTCGGTTCTGCACCATTCTTCAGCTTTCTCGGCGGCGCACCCTACGTGGTGGTGAGCATGCTGGGACGCACGTCTGCGGAATATGGCCTCTGGTTTTTCGTTCCCTCGTTCGGCTTCATGGCGGGAAATTTTGCAGTCTCGCGCCTGAGCGGCCGCTTCGGCATCGATGCCTTGATCTGGTGGGGGATCGCATTCACCATTGCGGGCTGCCTCCTCAACGCCGCCGTCTATGTCGCCTTCCCGGGATGGGAAATGGCGACGATCTTCCTCCCCCAGGTCATCATTGGATTTGGCAATGGCTTGTTGCTGCCCACGGCAGTCGCCGGCGCAGTCAGCATCCGCCCGCAGGTGGCGGGCACGGCCTCGGGCCTGACCGGCTTCATCCAGATGGCGATCTGCGCCGGTGCCGCCCAGGTCTCCGGCCATGCGATTGCGCGCGCGTCGGATGCGATGCCGATGTTGCTGCTCATGTTGCTGTTCGGCGTTGCAACCGCGGCAGCCGTGTTCGCACTGGTGCGGCGGAGCTGACCCGCTCGCGGTCGCATGGTCGCCGAGAGGTTGCAGGCCGTTGTCGAGCTCGCGCTCGCAGCTCAGCGTCGTTCGCCGACGAGCTCGAACCACTCATCCTCGGTGAGGACGCGTACTCCCGCCTCTTTCGCCTTGCCGAGCTTGGAGCCCGCGCCCGGGCCGGCCACGACGTAATCGGTCTTTTTCGACACCGACCCCGCTACCTTGGCGCCCAGCCGTTCGGCCATGGCCTTCGCTTCGTCGCGCGTGATCTTCTCCAACGAGCCGGTAAAGACCACGGTCTTGCCCGCCACCGCCGAGCCGGAGATCGGCCTCTCGGCGTCCAGGATCCTCACCTGGGCAGTGAGCCGGTCGACGATGCCTCGATTGTGCTCCTCGCCGAAATAGGTGGCGATGGCGTCGATCACCGTGTCGCCGATCTGGTCGAGGTTGTCCATCTCCGCTCGGGTCTCGAGATCAGCGGCCACGAGGTCGATGCAGGCGCGGTGAAACGCCTGCCAGGATCCGTAGCCGCGGGCGAGCGCCCGCGCGGTCGTCTCGCCGACGTGACGCATGCCAAGCGCATAGATGAACCGCTCGAGCGGGAATTCACGCCGCTGCCTGATGGCATTGAACAGGTTGCGCACCGAAAGGTCGCCGAAACCCTCGTGCTGCTCGAGCCAGATCTCTTGATTGCGATTTTCCAGAGTGAAGATATCGGCCGGTTCCTGCACCCATCCCCGCTCAAAGAACAGCGCAATCTGTTTCTCGCCCAGTCCCTCGATATCGAAGGCGCGGCGCGACACGAAATGCTTCAAGTGCTCGATCCTCTGGAACGGGCAGGCAAATTCGCCGCTGCAGCGTGACCGCGCGCCTTCCTCGCCGCCGGCAATGGCCTCGCGCACCACGGGCGTCTTGAGGGGACAAGGGCAGCTCTTCGGCATGCGATAAGGCTTGCGCCCTCTCGGCTTGTCCGCCACCACGCCCAGCACCTGGGGGATGACGTCGCCGGCGCGCTGGATCGTCACGGTGTCGCCGGCGCGCACGCCCAGACGCTCGATCTCATCCTCGTTGTGCAACGTCGCATTCGACACTACCACGCCCCCGACAGTCACCGGCTCGAGCCGCGCAATGGGGGTGAGCGCGCCGGTGCGGCCAACCTGGATGTCGATCGCCTTGACGATGGTGGTTGCCTTCTCGGCCGGAAATTTGTGGGCGATCGCCCAGCGCGGGTTGCGCGAGACGAAATCCAAGCCGTTGCTGCCAGTCGAGGCGCTCCACCTTGTACACCACCCCGTCGATGTCATAGCCCAGCGTCGCGCGCCGCATCTCAAGATCGCGATGGAACGCGAGAAGCTCCTCGACGCTGTGGCAAACTCTGGTCAAGGGATTGATGGTAAATCCGCGGCCCGCAATCCATTCCAGCATGCCGGATTGGGTTTTGGCGGGAATGCTCGATATCTCGCCGTATGAATAGGCAAAAAATCTCAACGGACGCGAGGCGGTGATCGAGGCATCGAGCTGGCGCAATGACCCCGCCGCGGCGTTACGTGGATTTGCGAAAATCTGCTTGCCGTCATTCTCCTGGCGCTTGTTGAGCGCGGCGAAATCGGCATAAGTCATGTAAACCTCGCCGCGGATTGCGCAAACCTCAGGGACGGCGGCGCCGGCGAGCCTGTTGGGGATGTCGCTGATGGTGGCGACATTGGCTGTGACGTCCTCGCCTTCGAACCCGTCACCGCGCGTCGCCGCGCTGGCGAGACTGCCACGCTCATAACGCAGCGAGCAGGAAAGACCGTCGATTTTGGGCTCGGCGACGAAAGCAATCTTCTCATCGTGCCCAAGCCGCAAGAAGCGGCGCAGCCGTCCGGCGAACTCGGCCACTTCATCGGCAGAAAATGCATTGCCGAGCGAAAGCATCGGCACGGCGTGGCAAATCTTGGCGAATTTTTGCGCGGGCGCTGCCCCGACGCGGCGCGAGGGGGAATCCGACCGAACCAGGTCCGGAAACCGCCGCTCGATCTCTTCGTTGCGTCGACGCAACGCGTCGTAGGCGGCGTCCGAAACCGTCGGCAAATCCTCCTGATAGTAGCGCTTGTCGTGCCCGCCGATCTCGGCAGCAAGTCGCCTGAGCTCGGCCTTGGCTTGCCCTTCGCTCAAGTCAGCGACCGGAATCTTGCTGTTGGATAGAGAGCTCATGGTGTGTCGTCCGCCACGTGGGTGCGGGCCCGCATCCTATTAATGCCGGATCCTACCCGGCGGCGCGGATCAGGCGCTCGGCGGCCGCACGGGCCTCGGCGGTGATTTCGGCGCCGGCGAGCATGCGCGCAATCTCCTCGCGACGCTTCTCGGCGGCAACTTCGGTCACGCGGGTGGCGACCCGCTTGCCTTTTTCGATTGCGCTCTTGCTGATGAGGTAGTGCCGGTCGGCGCGCGCGGCCACCTGCGGTGCATGGGTCACGGCAATGACCTGGGCGCGGGCGGCAAGCCGCGCCAGTCGCGCTCCGATGGCATCCGCCACCGCGCCGCCCGCTCCGGTGTCGATCTCATCGAAAACGAAAGTCGGGGCCGAGCCGCGGTCGGCCAAGACCACTTTCAACGCCAAGAGAAAGCGCGCAAGCTCCCCGCCCGAGGCGACCTTCATCAGAGGGCCAGGCCGGGTCCCAGGATTGGTCTGGACCCAGAACTCGATGCGATCGATGCCGTGCGGACCGCCAGCATCGGGCTCGCTTTCAATCTGCGTCGAAAATCTGGCTCGTTCCAGCCGCAGCGGTTTGAGCTCGCCGTTGACCGATTGCTCCAGCCTCGCGGCAGCTTTTTTTCGATCATTTGACAATGTTGCCGCAAACTCGCGGTAGCGGTCTGCCGCGTCTTCGGCGGCACGCTCCAAATCAGCGAGCCTTTCGGCGCTCGCATCCATGCGGTGGAGATCGCCGGCATAGCGCGCGCCCAGCGCGTTGAGATCGTCGACCGGCACATTGTACTTGCGCGCGGCCGCCCGCAGTGCGAACAGCCGTTCCTCGATCCGCTCGAGCTCGTGCGGATCGCAATCGCCGGCTCGCAGCGCCGCCTCCAGATGTCCGCGCACCTCGTCGAGTGCACGCAGTGCCGCGTCGAAAGCCTTCACCGCCGGTTCGATCAGCGTTGGCGCCTGGGCGCTGCGACGTTCCAGCCGCCGCACGGCGGCGGAGAGCATCGGCAGCGGAGAATGCGCGCCGGCGACTGCGTCGTGAGCATCGCGCAGGTCGGCAGCAATCTTCTCAGCTTGCATCATGAAGGCGCGCCTTCGGGCGAGCGAAGCTTCTTCCGCCGGTTGCGGATCAAGTTGCGCGAGGTCTGCGACCGCATGGCGCAGCCAATCAGCCTCGCGTTGTGCTCGCTCGACTTCGTCCCGGTGACTGGCGAGCTCTTGCTTACGGGCGCGGCGTTCCTCCCATTTCCGTTCGACTTCCGCCGCTGCATCCTCAAGTCCGCCGAATGCATCGAGCAGCTGACGATGGGTAGCCATTTCCACCAGGGCGCGCTCGTCGTGTTGCCCGTGGATTTCCACCAGAGCGGCTCCCAGCGCTCGCAGGGCCTGGGCACTCACGGGCTGATCATTGACAAAGGCACGGGTGCGGCCATCGGCAAACTGGGTTCGCCGCATGATCAACTCGTCCTCTGCCGTAATGCCATGCTTGATCAGGAGCTCGCGCACCGGATGCGTGGGGGCCAGCTCGAATACCGCGCTGACTTGGCCTTGCTCGAGGCCGTGACGCACGAGGGTCGCATCGCCGCGTGCGCCCAACGCCAGTGCAAAGGCATCGAGCAAGATCGATTTTCCGGCGCCGGTCTCGCCCGTGAGCATGGAGAGGCCGAGAGCGAAGTCGATATCGAGCCGATCGATCAGGACGATATCGCGAATGGAGAGCCGGGCCAGCATGAATGGCGCCTCATTGCAATGCGAGGCCCCGCGTCACTGGGGGATCCGCACGTGACCAATCCGCCGCCGCGACAATTTTCGCAGGCGGCGGCACAGCCAAATCTAGGAAGGCGGAGAACTCTCGGCTACTGATCGGGAATGATGGGCAGCGAGCGCAATCGCGCGCTCATCCAAGCCTGAACGCCTGGCTGATCCAGGAACCCTTGTTCACGCTCGGCTGCAAGCCTCGCGACTGCATCAGCGCATAGGCCTCCTTGTACCAGCGGCTGTCGGGAAAATTGTGGCCCAGCACAGCAGCGGAGGTCTGCGCCTCGTCCACGATGCCGAGAGCCATATAGGCCTCGGTCAGCCGCAAAAGCGCCTCCTCGACGTGGCGTGTGCGCTGATATCGGGTCACCACGACCTTGAAGCGGTTGATCGCGCCGGTGTATTCGCGTCGCTCCAGGTGCCAGCGGCCGACTTCCATCTCTTTGCCCGCGAGCTGGTCGCGCGCGACCTCCATCTTGCGTTTGGCGGCAACGGCATACTCAGAGGTCGGATACCTTCGTACCACTTCCTCCAGGTTCTCCACCGCTTTTTCGGTGCGCCCCTGGTCGCGCGAGATTTCAGCCATCTGATCGGCATAGGATGAGCCAATGAGGAACTGCGCGTAGGCGGCGTCGGGACTGCCGGGATGCAAGGTCACATAGCGGCGCGCGGAGTTGATGCAATCGTCGTAAGCGCCGAACTCGTAATAGGCGTAAGCGGACATGATCAGCGACTTGCGCGCCCATTCGGAATAGGGATGCTGGCGGTCGACCTCCTCGAAACTCTTCGCCGCGTTCTTGGGATCCTTCTTTGTATTGAGCAGGTACAAACCCTCATTGTAGAGCTTGTCGGCGGGCTCATCCGGCAGGATGGCATCCTTGTCGAACATGCTGCAGGCGCCGATAGAAATTGACAAGGCCACAAGCAAGGCGAAGCGCATGAATGGGCGCCCGCTGCGCTCAAAGATCGTCATGCTGACGCAACGCCAGTCCATGGATCTGATGAGTTTCCCGTCCCTGCGACGAGGGTCAACCGGCCGCCGTGCTAGCCCTCGTTGCCCCTCATAACCCCTGCGAGGCAAAAAAATAGGCCGACATTCCGCCCGGAATGTGGCGGAGGGTACCGGCTCGAACTCGACAATTCTCAGGAAATCTCGGGCCCGAACATTGGCACCATGCGCCCGGCGAGCTCGGCATGGCCACGAGGCGGCCGCAGGGTCTCGGTTTCCATTGCAATCCATGCCTTGGAATCCGACATCAGGGCGCAGAGCACGGCATGGTTGAGCTTGTGACCGCCGCGCACTGAACGGTACGTGCCAAGCAAAGCCCCCCCGGCCAAAGCAAGATCGCCAATAGCATCCAGCACCTTGTGGCGCACGAATTCGTCCGGGAAGCGACAACCTTCGGGATTGAGGATGCGATTGTCGGTGACGACAAGGGTATTCTCGAGGGAAGCACCAAGGGCGTAGCCCGAATTCCACAGCGTGGTCACGTCGCGCATGAATCCGAACGTGCGGGCGCGCGCTATCTCCCGGCGGAACGTGTCAGGTTTCACGTCGATCGCCAGGGATTGCCGCCCGATCAGCGCGTGATCGAAATTGACCTCCGCTTCAATCCGGAAGCCGCGAGGATTGGGGATGATTTCCCCGAAAGCGTCACCCATGGCCACCCGCACGGGTTTGATCACCTTTATATAGCGCCGCGGCGCGCTGAGCGTTTCGAGGCCCACGAGATCGATTGCGGCGACGAAGGGGGCGGCGCTTCCGTCCATGATCGGCGCCTCGGGGCCGTCGATCTCAACCACGGCGTTGTCCACGCCAAGACCGGAGAGGGCGGCCAGTACGTGCTCGGATGTAGAAACAAGCGGTCCTGTCGCGTCGCCCAGCACGGTTGCAAATTCTGTGGCGGTCACCGCTCCCATATCAGCCGGGATTTCACGATGTCGGTAGCCGTCGATGCGCGTGCGGATGAACCGTAATCCTGTGCCGGCATCCGCCGGATGGATGGTGAGTGTAACCGGCAAACCGGAATGGACGCCCACACCGAACAAGGTGGTATGATCGCGCAGAGTCGTCTGTCCAGCGACTTTCATGCTCTCGTCCCACATCCTCCCGTCCGCCGTCCGTCACCGGAACACAGCGGATCATGCGGACGACGTCGGTCGCATTCCTGCCGTCGGTAAGATTGACGATTTCCCGCGGGCAAGATGTCCGGCCGCGCTGTCCCCCGAAAATAGAACCCCTTCGCAAGGAAAACCTTAGCGTCGGTCGGTGATAACTCCAACTCACGCTTTTTTACCAACTGTTACCATGAAGCGGCCGCAATCCAACTTGTCAGGGTTGCGAACGCGGCTGATTCGAAGGCAATTGCTGCTTTCCTCCGCTGCGCTACAGCCTGCCACGACCATGCTGCCTCGGCCCACCGCCTGAACGAATATAAGGAAATCAATAGCTTACAGAGATGGACCGTTGCGCGCCCGCACAATGAAAGGGGCTCCCGACAGCGAGCGCCGGGAGCCCGGATAGGCGATTGCGTCCTCAGTTCGCTTGCCGGCGCAAGAAAGCGGGGATGTCGAGCTGGTCTTCCTCGTTATGCACAGGGGCCTGGCGCCCGAGAGGATCGAGAGCTTGGTGGGGTGCACGCCTGGCATATTCGGACACAGGTTCCGACCCGCGCGCCGCCGGCGCTGGGATTGCCGGCCGGGGCGCGGGAGCCGGCATCCGATCAACCGGACGCGGCTGAGCCTGACGCACGGGCCGAGCATTTGCGTGCTCGGTCTCCGTATCCTCTTCGCGCCGGCCGAGACCCACCGCGGCAAGCCGCCGAAGCAGGCCCCCCTTGCGCCTCTCCGGCGGCTCGACGTCGGCCTGTCCGCGCTGGGCGCGCAATTCGGCCTGGGCCGGGCGTGGCAGTTCGTCGATATCCGGCATGCGGCGCGGTTTGTTGGGGGTGCGCTCCGGCGCCGGAGGAATGAAGGCTTTCGGTGCGGGTAGCTCCGTCGCGGCCGCGGGCTGTTCAGGGAACAGGGAAGGCTTCGGCGGGATCGGGCGGATGGTCACGTCCTCGATCAGGGGCAGGACGGCGCGCGCGACCGCGGCCTTGGCGGCGTTTTCTATCGCCTCCGACGTCTGTTGCGGCGCGATGGTCGCCGGATGAGCCCTGCGTTCGCCATGATCGGACGCGGAGCGCTGCTGCTCCGTGCGAATCTGGTCGGCGCGGAGCTTCTGCGTGAGCTCGGCAATGCGCGCTTCTGGTGCCGTGATCGGCCGCGACGCGAGTGCGGCCTGGTCGATGCCGGTGGCAACTACTGAGACCCGGATGATGCCTTCAAGAGCCTCGTCGAAGGTGGCGCCCACGATGATATTGGCGTCCTGGTCGACTTCCTCGCGAATACGGGTGGCGGCCTCATCGACTTCGTAAAGGGTGAGGTCCTTGCCGCCCGTGATCGAGATGAGAAGCCCTCTCGCACCCTTCATCGAAGCATCATCGATCAGTGGATTGGAGATCGCCGCCTCGGCAGCGGACAAGGCGCGCTTTTCGCCGGAAGCTTCGCCAGTCCCCATCATGGCCTTGCCCATCTCGCGCATCACCGCTCGCACATCGGCAAAATCGAGATTGATCAGACCTTCCTTCACCATCAGGTCGGTGATGCAGGCAACTCCCGAAAAGAGCACCTGGTCCGCCATGGCAAAGGCATCGGCGAAGGTGGTCTTCTCGTTCGCCACACGGAACAGATTCTGGTTCGGGATGATGAGCAGCGTATCGACCACCTTATGGAGCTCGCCGATGCCGGCCTCGGCGACACGCATCCTGCGCACGCCTTCGAACTGGAAAGGCTTGGTGACGACGCCGACGGTGAGGATGCCCGCCTCTTTCGCGCATCGCGCCACGACCGGAGCGGCACCGGTGCCGGTCCCGCCCCCCATCCCGGCGGTCACGAAGACCATGTGCGCGCCCTGAAGATGATCGCGGATCTCATCGATCACTTCCTCGGCTGCCGCCCGTCCGACTTCGGGCTGAGAGCCGGCACCGAGACCCTCGGTGACGGCAACGCCCATCTGAATGATGCGTTCGGCCTTTGACATGGTCAGAGCCTGCGCATCGGTATTGGCAACGACAAAATCGACGCCTTGCAGCCCGCTTGCGATCATGTTGTTGACCGCATTGCCGCCGGCACCGCCGGTCCCGAACACGGTGATCCGCGGCTTGAGCTCACGGATATCGGGAATCTTCAGATTGATGCTCATGTTTGCCTCTTCATACGCGGAAGTCACCGCCGGGTCGGGTCGGTCCGCCGCCGACCGATGGGAACGTTGCTTTGAGTCATCAGAAGCTCTCGCGAAGCCATCGTCCGACCCTTGCGATATAGCCGCCGCCTGTTAGCGAGTGCCGCGTTCGCCGCGGTTCAAAGTGCTCGAGATGCGCCACTTGCGGGTAGACCAGCATTCCGGCCGCTGCCGCGAAAGCAGACCCCTTCGCTTCCTCCGGAAGCCCTGCAATTCCGAGCGGACGGCCGATCCGCACGGGCCGGCCGAGAACCTGCCCCGCCAGGCCGGAAAGTCCCGTCAGTTGGCTCGCGCCGCCGGTCAGAACCACACGTCCGCGCGGTTCCGCCGCAAACGGGGATGCCGCGAGACGGTCGCGCACCATTTCGAATATCTCCTCGATGCGCGGCTTGATGAAACGCACCAGGGTTGCCCGCGATACGAACTGCGGTGCCTCCATTTCGTCGTTGTCGACCGGCGGCACTGCAATCATGTCGCGCTCGTCGGAGCCGCCCGTGAGCACGCTGCCATAGAGCGTCTTGATGCGCTCGGAATCGGGAACACGGGCATGCAAGCCACGAGCGAGGTCCATGGTCACGTGCCTGCCGCCGAGAGCGAACCCGTCGGCATGAACGAATTGGCCGCCGGTGAAGACTGCAATGGTGGTGGTGCCCGCGCCCATGTCGATCACGGCGGCACCGAGGTCGGCTTCGTCGTCTGCGAGCACGGATAGTCCGGCCACATAGGATGACGTGACCATTGCCTCGACATCGAGATGGCAACGCTCGACGGTGAGCATGAGATTGCGGGCGACCGAGATGTCGGCGGTCACCACATGCATGTCGATGCCGAACCGGCGCGCCAGCATGCCGCGCGGATCACGGATTCCGGCTGCGTCGTCGACGACATATCCAAGCGGGAGGGAATGCAACACTGCGCGCCCTTCGCGCACCGAATGTCGGCTACCGGCCGTGAGGACCCGGGCAATGTCGCGCTCTCCGATGCTCGACCCGGCAACATCAATGGATGCGGAAATGAGCTCGCTCGCGGGCCGGCCTGCTGAGATCGAGATGATGACGGAATCCAGCTGCATCCTCGCCGTGCGTTCGGCGAGATCGGCACATTGCCGGATCGCCACTTCCGCTTGCGCCAGATCAACGACGCCGCCGGCCTTCATTCCGCGTGCGAGCGTGTGGCCAAATCCGAGAACATCGACGGCGTGGCTGCGGTGGCGCAGCACGTCATCAGGCTGGCGCGGCTTGAGACGGCCGATGAGGCACGCAATCTTGCTGGTGCCGACATCGAGAGCCGCCACGAGAACTGAGCGTTTCTGCGGCAGCGGCTTCATTTTCGGGGTGAGGCCGGACTGGAGCGCGCTCATGCCAGCCCCCCTCGCGGGCCCCACAAAGCGGGGGGAAGCATAGCAACTTCGTCCTTCCAGTGTCGCTCGCATGCGAAGGCACTGCGCACAGGAAGGGAAGGAGAAGAAAAATCGGACTTCTTCTTCGGCTTCTCTCTGATCGCGTCGGAGCGGGCCTGGGCCGCGGCCTCCGACAATCGAACGGTGACGCGATCGGGAAGTCTGAGATCGATGCTGACGACATCGCGCGTGACCAGGTTCTTTTCGCCGTCGAGCGCAACCAGCCTCTCCAGCGCGGCCGCTACACCGGATTCCGGCAGCCGCACCTCGATGCCGTTCTTCAATCGCAGGTTCCAGCGCCGCTCACCGACGAGGACCGATGCGCGGACGGAATCGCGCAGCGCGGGATGACGCGCGAGACAAGCGAGGAGCTCCTTCGCCTTCGTCTCGGCGCCGGCGCCGACGACGAGCGGAAGCCGGACCAGCCGGGGTGCCACATATGGCTCGAGCACCGTTCCGTCATCGGCAATTACGGAGACGGCCCCCGCCTTCTGCCAGAGAGCAAAAGCCTCGCGCTCCTTGATGCTGATTTGCAGCTCGCGCGGATAGAGCTTGAGCACGGTGGCGTCCGCTATCCATGGATTGCTCTTGAGATGCCCGCGCGCCTGCTCGACGTCGAGGAAGACTAGCGAAGTTGTGCCGGTGACCCCGGCAATGGCGAGCACTTCCTCGCGGCTGATATGATGATTGCCCGTGAGCGCAACGGACATGATGCGCAGACCGGCAGCGCTGGCGGCCCAGTCGCGCGCATCTTTCAGGATCGTGGCAACGGCGGGAAGATGATCGCCTTTGACGATGCCATAGCCGAGGCTTGCAAGAATCACGATCGAGGCGGCGATGATTCCAGTCCCCCGCGGCAGGCGGTTGGCCAGGAGCCACGACCAGCGGTCCAACACCGCAGACGGCGCGCCCGATGCGGCGCGCGCAGACGCGCGCATGGTGACCGGCAAGCGCCAGCGCGCGATCCCCGTCAGCGATTGAGCGAGGCGTCCTCGATCATCCATCGCACCAGCTCATCAAAACTGATCCCCGCGTGCGCCGCGAGCTCGGGCACCAGCGACGTTTGCGTCATGCCGGGTTGTGTATTGACCTCGAGACAGACAAGTCCCCCCAGCCCATCGACGCGGTCGTCGTAGCGGAAATCCGCACGGCTCACGCCCCGGCAGCCCAGCGCGTCATGCGCCGCCAGTGCTAGTCTGCGGACCTCTTGGTAAACAAACGATGAAACTTCCGCCGGCAGCAGATGTTTTGAGCCGCCCGGTGCATATTTGGCCTCATAATCGTAGAATTTCGTCGCGGGGACGATTTCGATGACTCCGAGCGCCCGGTCACCCATCACGGCGCAGGTCAACTCCTTGCCCGGAATGTATTTTTCAACCATCACCCGCTCGCCATATTGCCAGTCGGGGCGGTTGAGCTCCTGCGGGGGATGGGTGTGCTCGGCGGTGACGATGAAAACGCCGACGCTTGATCCCTCCGCCAGCGGCTTGACCACGTAGGGCGGCGGCAGCAGGTGGTTTTTGGCCGCTTCGAGGCGCGCGACCACCAGTCCTTCCGGCACCGGCACTGCGGCGGCGCCGAAGAGAATCTTTGCGATCTCTTTCTGCATCGCGACGGCGGAGGCCATCACTCCGGAATGGGTATAGGGGATGGCGAGGATTTCGAGAATGCCTTGCAGCGTTCCATCCTCGCCCGGTCGTCCGTGCAAGACATTGAGGGCGACGTCCGGCCTGACCGTGGCGAGCACCGCGGCGATGTCGCGACCCACGTCGATGCGGGTCACTCGATAGCCCAGCCGGGAGAGCGCCTCGGCGCAGGCCCTGCCCGAGAGCAGCGAGATTTCCCGCTCGGCCGACCAGCCTCCCATCAGAACGGCGACGTGCTTGCTCATGCTGGTTGGGCCCGACCGCTGATTCGCAACGTCCTCAATAGAATCGAGAAAGGGCGGCACGTCGAGCGTCTTCGCCTATCTTGCCACTCCGATCCGCCTGATCTCCCACTCAAGCTCGACGCCGGAATTCTCTTTGACGCGCGTGCGGACAGTCTCGCCCAAATCTTCGATATCGGCGGCGGTGGCGCCGCCCAAATTGATGAGAAAATTGCAGTGCATCTCCGAGACCTGGGCATTTCCGACCCGAAGGCCGCGGCATCCGGCGGTGTCGATGAGCTGCCATGCCTTGTGGCCCGGCGGATTCTTGAAAGTCGAGCCGCCGGTACGGCTCTTTATCGGTTGCGTCGTCTCGCGCGCCTCGGTGATCTTGTCCATTTCCACGGCAATCGCTTCCGCATTGCCGGGCATTCCCTGGAAGAGTGCTTCGGTGAAGATGATTTCCTCGGAAAGGCCGCAATGACGATAACTGTAGTGCATGTCGCCGTTGGCGAAGACGCGCACGCGACCGTGGCGATCGACGCCGCGCACTTCGATGACGGCGTCTTTGGTCTCCCGACCGTAGGCGCCGCCGTTCATCCGCAGCGCCCCGCCGATGGCTCCCGGAATGCCGCGGAAAAATGCAAGTCCTGCAATCGCGGCCTCTTGCGCGACGCGGCTGACCTTCACGTCGGGCACCGCTGCGCCGGCGCGAACGCGGCTGTCGGCCTCTATCTTGACTTCGCCGAAGCCGCGGCCGAGTCGGATGACGACGCCGGGCACGCCGCCGTCGCGCACGATCAGGTTGGAGCCGAGACCGACGACCGTGACGCGTATCTCGCTCGGCAGCGCAGCGAGAAAAAAGGCAAGATCCGCTTCGTCCTCCGGCACGAACAGAGCTTGCGCCACTCCACCTACTCGAAACCAGGTGAATTCGGCGAGCGACTGGTTCGAGAGGAGCCGCCCGCGCAGAGTGGGCATGCGCGCGCGCAGATTGGGACCGAGATCATCAAAGATCATGTGAGGCGTAAGTCACCATCTATCATGTCGCGCGCTCCTGCGTCACGCCACCGCATCGAGGGCGGCAAGCTCGCCAGGGAGCGCATAGGCCCATTGCGTGATATTGCCGGCCCCCAGGCACACGACGATATCGCCGGGCTGCGCCAGCCGCTTGACCATGCGCGCGAGGTCCTGTGCCCCATCGAGCGCAATAACCTGCCGATGACCGTGTGCGCGCAACCCATGCACCAGCGCATCCCGGTCGGCGCCCGGAATGGGCGCCTCGCCCGCCGCATAGATGTGGGTCACGATCACCGTGTCGGCGTCGTTGAAGCAAGTCGAGAACTGCTCGAACAACGAGGCGAGCCGCGTGAAGCGGTGCGGCTGGACGACGGCGATCACTCGTCCCGCGCTCGTTTCGCGCGCGGCCCGCAGCACAGCTGCGATCTCGACGGGATGGTGGCCGTAATCGTCGATGATAGGTACGCCATTCCAGTCGCCGGTGCGGGTGAACCGCCGCCGCACGCCGCCGAACTCCGCAAGCGCCCTGCGAATGAGACCATCGCCGACGCCGAGCTCGTGCGCGACCGCGATCGCCGCCGTGGCATTGAGCGCATTGTGGCGGCCCGGCATCGGCAGCGCCAGTTTGTCGATCTGGTGCCTGGTCGCGCCGGCACGGTCGCGAAACACAATGGCGAAACGCGATTGTCCGTCGGAATGCCCGAGGTCCAGGAGCCGCACGTCGGCCTGCGGGTTCTCGCCATAGGTGATGATGCGGCGATCGGTGATCTGACCGACCAGGAGTTGCACCACCGGATGGTCCGTGCACATCACCGCGAAGCCATAAAACGGCACGTTCTCGACGAAGGCGCGGAAGGCATCCTGCACGGCCTCGAAAGTCACGAAATGATCGAGATGCTCGGGGTCGACATTGGTCACGATGGCGACATCGGCCGGCAGCTTGAGAAAGGTGCCATCGGATTCGTCGGCCTCAACCACCATCCAGTCACCGGCGCCGAGCCGCGCGTTGGTGCCGTAAGCGTTGATGATACCGCCATTGATGACCGTCGGATCGAAGCCGCCGGCATCGAACAGCGCGGCAATGAGCGACGTCGTGGTGGTCTTGCCGTGCGTGCCGGCGATTGCGACGCAACTCTTGAGCCGCATCAGCTCGGCGAGCATCTCCGCGCGCCGAACGACTGGCAGGCGCTTGGCACGTGCGGCCGTCAGCTCGGGGTTATCGCGCTTGATCGCAGTCGACACCACCACCACCGCGGCGTCACCGAGGGCACTGGCGGAGTGGCCGACTGATATGCTTGCGCCCTTGTCGCGCAGCCGCTTGACATTGGCGTTCTCGGACGCATCCGAGCCCTGCACTGTGTAACCGAGATTGATGAGCACCTCTGCGATGCCGCTCATCCCGATCCCGCCGATGCCGACGAAGTGGATCGGCCCGATGTCTCTCGGCAGCTTCATCGTCGGACCTTTGCCATGGTCTTTTCCACCAGATCGGCAAGCCGCTCGGCGGCGTCGATCGCTCCCTGCGACCGCGCAGCCGCGGCCATTGCTACGAGCTTTTGCGGAGCGCTGGCAAGCGCGCAGATTTCGGCGGCCAGCCGTTCGGGGGTGAAATCACTCTGTTGCAACCGGATCGCCCCGCCGGCCCTCTCCAGCACTCCGGCATTGGCCGACTGATCCTGATCGAGCGCATGCGGCAGCGGTACTAGGATAGCGGGCCGTCCGATTGCGGTGAGCTCGGCGACAGTGGAAGCGCCGGAACGCGCAATGACGAGATGAGCCGCTGCCATCCTCGCGGGAAGATCGACGAAGAAGGGAGCAACCTCGACAGCGACCGACGCTTGCGCATAGATGTCCCTGACCCGCGCAACGTCTTCTTCGCGAGCCTGCTGGACGATGACCAGACGTCGCTGCAGCTGGGCATCGAGCCGCTTGACAGCCACAGGGACGATGTCTGCCATGATCCGCGCACCCTGACTGCCGCCGAAAGCCAAGAGCCGAAGTGCACTCGTTAAATCCGGAGCGGCATAGGGGGTGGTTGCGGCCGCAATTACCATCGAGCGCACCGGATTGCCGGTACGCGTCGCCTTGCCATTGAGCTTGGGTTCGCGCGCGAGCACGCCATCAAAGCTCGTTGCGATGGCACTTGCGCGCGCCGCGAGAAGCCTGTTGGCTCGTCCCATGACGGCGTTCTGCTCGTAAATCACGCTGGGAATGTTGCGCAGCGTTGCCGCCGTCACCGGCGGGATGGTCGGATATCCGCCGAAACCCACCACCACTGCCGGCTTGATTCGGCCGACGAGACGCAGCGCCTGTATCCCTCCGACAGCGAGCATCACCGCCGTGCGCGCAATCGAAATGGGATCACGACGGCGCAACGTGTCGCTCGTGACTATGTGGACATGTCTCGCCGGAAATTTGCCGCCATATCGCTCCGCGCGGTGGTCGGTTGCGAGATCGACAATCATGCAGCGCCGCGCAAGAGCCTCGGCAAGCGCCTGTGCCGGAAAAAGATGGCCGCCGGTCCCGCCGGCCGCAAGCAGCACCAGCGGCTCGGGCGGTGCTTGCTCCCTGCCAGCGGCCATTGCGATCTTCCCCGGCGCCTGCGCGCGAACGCGCATGCCGCTCATGTCCAATCTTGTGCCGTCGCCGCGCCTCCGCCCGGACGGAGCACCCGGCCGACGCAACAAGCGGCAGCAATTCGCAACCGTCACCCCGGGACGAGCTCGCCGCTGCTCGTCAAACCAGGTGTTGTCAAGAGCACAGCCCGCGGCCGCTCCCGCGTCAAGGCAAGCAGCATTCCCATTGCATAGGCGAGCGAGAGCATGGACGAGCCGCCGTATGAGATGAAAGGCAAGGTCATCCCTTTGGCCGGCATCAGATGCAAATTCACCGCCATATTGATAGCCGATTGAAGGCCGAACAGGATGGCGAGACCGGCCACGGCAAAGCGTATGAAGGCATCCTCGTTCGTGATCGCACGGCGTAACGCACGCAACACGATAAATGCGAACACGACGACCAGCAGAAGGCACAGCACGATGCCGAACTCCTCGGCAGCGACCGCAAACACGAAGTCGGTGTGGCTTTCCGGCAGGATCCGCTTGACCGTGCCCTCCCCGGGCCCACGTCCAAACCAGCCGCCGCGCTGGAAGGACTCCAGCGCCTGATCGATGTTGAAGCTGTCCCCGGATGCGGGATCGAGAAACCGCTCGATCCGCCGCGCGACGTGCGGAATTAACAAATAGGCCGTGGCAAGACCAGCTGCGGCCGCTCCGCCGAGCCCTGCGACCCAAATCGCCCGCATGCCCGAAAGGAAAAAAAGCGCGCTCCAGACGAGAGCGACCAACATGGACTGGCCGAAATCGGGCTGCAGCACGAGGCCGGTCAAAGCAATGAGAAGGAGCAGCAGCGCTATCGTGTTCGCCGGCATTTCCGGTCGGCGCGCGGATTCGCCGAACAACCAGGCAATCAGAATGACCAGAGATGGCTTGAGGAACTCGGAAGGCTGGATGTTGATCCCGAACAGGACGAGCCACCGTCGCGCTCCCTTGACCTCAGCACCAAAGTGGAGCGACGCGGCTACGAGCAGGATGCTGAGCACGAATACGCCCAGGGACAACCGCCGGATTTGACGCGGTGGCAGGAACGACGTCGCCAGCAGGACGGCGATCGCCGGGATCACATAGAGCACGTGCCGGCCCACGAAATAGAACGGATCGAGCCCAAGCCGGGACGCGACTGGTGGGCTTGCCGCGAGCGAGAGCACGACGCCGCCGAGCAGGAGCGCGAGCAGCGCAGCCAACAGCAACCGGTCGACCGTCCACCACCAGGCGGCAAAGTGCGTACGTTCAAGCCGCGAAACCATCCGCTCCCCCAGGAAAACAGTGGTGCCGATGGATGGTTGACAGCGTCTTAACGCGGAGGCGCCCGGCAACCTTTTTGCGGGCTACCTTCGCAGATTCGCTTCTGGCCAAGGTCGTACGGATGGATGAGCGGGAGGCTCGGATTCCTCTCAGCTAATGGCGACCCTTCGAGTTTTGAACCTTTTCATGGGTCGGACGACTAATTTTTTAGCCCCTACCCAAATCGCCTGATCTCCAGGGCTTCCGTCGGTTTGCAGCCCGAAGGAAACGTAGAACTGGAACGGGGAAACAGAGGTGGTCGTCGTGCTCTTGCCCCGTGGCTTGATACCTGAATACGGCTATCTTTGCCCCTCTCCGAACCTTCTCCACAAGCTCCGCTTCGCCCTTGTCTTCACGGTCTTCGGGTTGGTCGCCGGCGCGAGCGGCGTTGCATTGCTCGTAGCCGACGAGTTCGATCCTCAAGGCGCATTCACACGGGCGCCTCAGCGATCTCCAAGGCTGGAGACAGCCGCAGCGCCAACGGCAGGGACGCCGGCCCTGGCGGCGCTCGTTGAGCAGAAAGTCGCCAAGGCGGACCGCATTCAATCTTGTTCGCGCCACGCCTCGGACGAGGTCGGTGACAACTGTGATTCCAGCGCGGCACAAGGACCGCGTACCGTTCATGTCGTAACCAATCCGCCTGCCACTGTCGAAATTTCGACCGATCAAAGCAGCGGACCGCCGGTTCTTGCCCGAGAGCCAGTTGCTCCCGTCGCGGGCACACCGGCTCTCAACGCCAGCATTCCTAAATCGGCGGATGCCGCACTTCCGTCATTGGTGGCCGCGGCGCCGGCGCCGGAAACTTCTGCCACCAAGCCGCGGAAAACGGCGCGCCACCAAGGCAATCGCCGTTACTCCTACCACGACCAGCCGTTCTTCGATCAGCACTACCGTCGCGGCGGCAATGCCCGGCGCGCCGGGATGCTGTTCTGGTGAGGGCGGGATAACTTTCAACCGATGCAACTCACAGGGGACATCTCAGCTATGTCGGCTTGCAATCGAGTGAGAAGAACGGCGCTGTACACAGCGCTCGTATCAAGCGTGGCCTTGGCCTTCCTCATCGGACTGGCGGAGCCGGCGGATGCCGCATTCAGGACAAGGGGGGCCGCCACCGCCAAGAAGGCCAACCCGGAGAGAGAGGGATTCGGTGAGGCCTCGAAGGGCGTCCTTCAAATTGTCGTTTCCATCGGCACTCAGCGGGTGACGCTGTTCAGCAACGGCGTTCGAGTCGCACAGGGAGGGGTCTCGACCGGTACGGCCAGCCATCCGACTCCCATGGGGGTGTTCAGCGTCATCCAGAAGGATCGCTATCACCGCTCGAAATCTTTATGGCAACGCGCCGATGTTCTACATGCAGCGCATCACCTGGTCGGGCGTTGCGATGCACCAGGGGGTCCTGCCGGGCTATGCGGCGTCGCACGGCTGCATCCAACTCTCGCAGGGTTTTGCCGCGGCGCTGTGGCCCACTACCAGGCTTGGGGTGCGCGTGATCGTTGCGCGCAATGAGCTCGCGCCCACCGATTTCGAGCATCGATACCTGTTCACGCCCAAGCCGAAGCCAGTGGATCCGCCGGTTGCCATGTCCGAGTTGACGCCAAACAGGCTCGTCCAGGTCGCGCAATCGACCACGATCTCGACCGACGCCCGCGGGGCGGATGCCACCCCATCGGCGCCGGAGCCTGCAAAGCCCACGCCCACCGACGTCGATCCGCCTAAGCCCGCGGCGCCGAATGGCAAGCAGGCCGACCAGCCGGTCAAGCGCACCGGGCATGTTGCGGTGTTCGTAAGCCGCAAGGAACAGAAGATTTTCGTGCGGCAGGGGTTTGTCCCGCTGTTTGAGATGCCGGTGGTCATCGAGGAGATGGATCGCCCGCTGGGCACGCACGTTTTCACCGCCTTGGGGTTGCGCACCGACGGCAGCGGGATGCGCTGGAACGTGATCACGATCCCGACAACTGACCCGGACAGGGCCGCGGACAAGAAACGCACTCGGAAAAATTCCAGAGAGCCGGTCAAGCCGGTTGTCGTCGAGGCCAAGCCGTCCTCCACTGCTACGCAGGCGCTCGATCGCATCCGGATGCCGAAGGAAGCGGTCGATCGCATCAGCGAGCTCATGGCTCCCGGCACATCGCTGATCGTGTCGGACAAGGGCAACAGTCATGAAACCGGCCGCGGAACGGACTTCATCGTCCTCGTGCGCTGATCGCGGCCGCTCTAAAAACGATGGAATTAACCTCCCCAGTACGTGGGGAGGTTTTTTTCGTTGATGCCATCAGGCGGGCGACAACCCGGGCAGCGCCTTGACCAGCTCGCGAAACCTGTCGCCGCGGATCTCGAAATTGCGATACTGGTCGAAGGATGCGCAGGCGGGGGACAGGAGCACCACCGGCTCCTCGATGTCGCTGCCGGCCGAATCCCGCGCGGCCAGGTCGACAGCACGGTTGAGCGTGTCGGCTACGACATAGGGAACGTGGCCTTCGAGCGTGCGAGCAAAGTCGGTCGCAGCCTCCCCGATCAGATAGGCCTTGCGGATGCGCGGGAAGAAGCCTGCCAGCGGGGCAATCCCGCCGGTCTTCGCCTTGCCGCCGGCGATCCAGAAAATCTCCGTGAAGCAGGCAAGCGCCTGCGCGGTCGAGTCGGCATTGGTTGCCTTTGAATCGTTGACGAACAAGACGCGGCCCTTGCGGCCGACCTGCTCCATCCGGTGGGCGAGGCCGGGGAACGAGACCAGGCCTTGCTCGATGACAGGCGGCGTGAGCCCAAGCGCGATTGCAGCCCCGGCGGCGCAGGCCGCGTTCTGAGCGTTGTGCACACCGCGCAGCGAGCCGATGCCGCCGATGTGAGCGATGGCAAGCGCATTCCCACCCGCGGCCTGCATGATCTTTTGCGTTTCCACGTAGAGACCATCGGGAAGCGGCCGGCGCACCGAGACGCGCATGACGCGCTTGCCCGCGCGCTCGATGCGGTCCGCCGCCGCGGCGCACCAGTTGTCATCCACGCCGACGATCGCGGCGCCCTCGTTCTGCACGCCCGTGACAAGTCGCTCCTTCACGGCGGCGTAGTCGCGCAGGGTACCGTGCCGGTCGAGGTGGTCCTCGCTGACATTGATGAGAATGCCAACCGAAGGATCGAGCGTCGGCGCCAAGTCGATCTGATATGACGAGACCTCGATCACGTGCACGCGCCCGGCACGTGGCGGATCGAGCGAGAGTATCGCGGTGCCGATATTGCCGCCGACCTGGGTGTCATAGTCGGCACAGTGCATGAGATGCGCGACGAGCGCCGTGGTCGTCGATTTCCCGTTGGTCCCGGTGATCGCGACGAACGGAGCCCGCGGGGCCTGGCGACGCCGCTCGCGACAGAACAGCTCGATGTCGCCGACCACCTCGACCGCCGCTGCGCGCGCAAGACCCACCGGCCAATGCGGGGCGGGATGGGTGAGCGGCACGCCCGGGGCGAGCACCAGCGCCGATATCCTGGACCATTCGACATGGCGCAAATCGGCAGTCGGCACGCCGGCGCTCGTCGCCCTTGCAACAACATCCGCATTGTCGTCCCAGGCGATCACGTCGGCTCCACCGGCTAGAAGCGCGCTCGCGCTCGCGAGCCCCGAGCCTCCCAGCCCGAAGATGGCGACTTTCTTGCCGGCGAAGGCGGTGATGGGGATCACGCCGAGACCCCGGCGCGGACCTCGATCTGTTGAAGGAACTGCAACGCGACCGGCAAGCGCGGTGGTCTACTTCGAAACGTCGCACGCCCTGCACCTGTCATCGGTCGAATTTCTTCATTCGCGTCGGCAGACCGTAGAACTCGACGAGCGACGCAGACGCTCTGGGCATCTCGATTTATCCGCCTTGACGACGATCACCGCAACTTGAGCGTTGACAGTCCCGCGAGCGCGAGCACCACGGAAACGATCCAGAAGCGAATGACGATCTGCGGCTCTGTCCAGCCGAGTTGCTCGAAATGATGGTGGATCGGCGCCATGCGAAAAACCCGCTTGCCCGTGAGCTTGTACGACACCACCTGCACGATCACCGATACCGCCTCCAGGACGAACAAGCCGCCGACCACCGCCAGCACGATCTCGTGCTTGGTGGCTACCGCGATGGTGCCGATCATTCCTCCAAGCGCGAGCGAACCGGTATCGCCCATGAAGATCGACGCGGGTGGCGCATTGAACCAGAGGAATCCCAGTCCGGCGCCAATGACGGCGCCGCAAAGCACGGCGAGCTCCCCGGTACCCGGGACATAATGGACGTTGAGGTATTCGGCGAAGAACGAATTGCCGACAAGATAGGAGATGAAACCGAAGCTCAGCGCAACGATGATCACGGGGACTGTCGCCAGCCCGTCGAGACCGTCGGTCAGGTTCACGGCATTGCCGGCGCCGACGATGATGAAGCTGCCGAACACGACAAAAAACCAACCGAGCGGAATGACGAGCTCCTTGAAAAACGGAAAGGTGAGCGAGGTTGCAAACGGCTGGCGCCCGATGGCGGCAATGAAATAGCAGGCAAGAGCCGCGATGAGCGCTTCGATGATGAAACGAATTTTTCCGGAAAATCCGGCATGGGTCTGCTTGGTGACCTTGAGGTAGTCGTCGTAGAAGCCGATCGCGCCGAAGGTGACAGTCACTCCCAGCACGATCCACACGTAACGATTGGCCGGATTGGCCCATAAGACCGTCGACACCGCGATTCCGAACAGCATCATCAGGCCGCCCATGGTGGGCGTGCCCTTCTTGGTGATGAGATGCGATTGCGGGCCGTCGCTGCGGATCGGCTGGCCCTTGCCCTGCATGAGCCTCAAGTGGTCGATGATCCACGGGCCGAACAGAAAGACAAAAACGAGCGCGGTGATCATCGCCCCGCCGGTACGGAAGGTGATGTAGCGCAACACATTGAGAGGGCCGATCACGTCCGAGAATGCGGAGAGCCAATAGAGCATGAGTCAGCCATTCAGACTTCGGAACGCGCGGCGGCGAGCGGCTCGCGACGGGCGTGGTTTTCTAGCGCCTTGACGATAGTTGCCATCCGCGATCCGAGCGATCCCTTAACCATGACGATATCACCCGGTCCGACGGCGGCAAGCACGGGGGCTTGCAGCTCCACAGAAGTCTCCGCGTAGCCGCCCCGGCGATTCGACGGAAGCGCCTCCCACAAGGCTCGCATCAGAGGACCGCAGCAGTACACGAGATCGACATCGTGTGTGCTGACTGCATCGGCGAGACTGCGATGGAGATCGCGCCCGCTCGGCCCAAGCTCCAGCATGTCACCGAGCACCGCGATGCGCCGGCTGCGCGCGGAACCCGGGTTCTGGCCCAGCCTGGCTGGGCCGAGCTTGGCTTGGCCGAGCAAAGCCAGCGCCGCGCGCATTGATGCCGGATTGGCATTATAGCTTTCGTCGATCAGCAACATCGCGCCTCCCGGCACATCGAGGGTGATGCGCGCCCCGCGCCCGCGCGCGGGATGCAAATGCGCAAACGCGCCTGCCGCGCGCTTCACGTCGCCGCCCAACAACGTGACCGCCGCGAGCACGGCAAGCGAGTTGAGCACGACATGACGGCCGGGCGCTCCCAGCCGGTAGCTCAACTCGGCGCCGAGAATTCGAGCCTCGACATCGGAGCCCTCGGAGTGCAGCGAGCATGCCATGAGCCGCGCATCGGCATGGACATGCTCGCCAAAGGAAACAATGCGTTGGACGCCGGCGCGTTGCGAATTCTGCTCGAGGCGTGCGAATTGCGCATTGTCCCGATTGATCACAGCCGCGCCGCCAGGCTCCAATCCGAGAAAGATCTCGGCTTTGGCATCTGCAATGGCTGCAAGAGAATCGAAGAATTCGAGGTGGACAGGCTCGATTGCCGTGATGATGGCGACCTGTGGTCGCACCAGGCGAGCCAGCGGCTCGATCTCGCCCGCATGATTCATCCCCAGCTCGAACACGGCATAACGCGCGCGCTCGGGACAGCGCGCCAGCGACAGCGGCACGCCCCAGTGGTTGTTGTATGAGGCCACCGAGGCGTGGGTCTCGGCCAGTTCGCCGAGCGTGAGACGCAGCGCCTCCTTGGTGCCGGTCTTGCCGACCGAGCCTGTCACCGCAACGATTTTCGCCTGCGAGCGCCGGCGTGCGGCCCGCGCCAGCTCGCGCAATCCTTCGAGCACATCGGAAACAATGAGGAGGGGGGCATCGCCGGCAAATCGGCCCTGCTTGTGCGCATCCACCACCGCAAGGCCGGCGCCGGCTTTGTGCGCGGCTTCGACGAAATCATGGCCGTCGCGGTTCTCCCCTTTGATGGCAAAGAAAGCTTCGCCCGGCGCAATGGTGCGGGTATCGATCGAAATTCCCGAGATGGATTGGGGCAGCGGACCTGCGCGCGCCGCACGCATCGCCGCAGTCATTGTCTCGATGGTCCAGAGCGGCCGTGGGGTCATGCCACTCTCCCGGCGAGCGCGGCAGCGACGGCTTCATGGTCGCTGAACGGCAGTACTTGCTTGCCGATGATTTGGCCGGTTTCATGACCCTTGCCGGCGATCAGCAACACGTCGCCGGGACGCAGCTTGGCAATCGACGCACCGATCGCCTCGCGACGGTCGCCGATCTCCACCGCGCCGGGCGCGGCCCGCAGAATTGCGGCGCGGATGACGGCGGGCTCTTCGCTGCGCGGATTGTCGTCGGTGACGACCACGCCGTCGGCGAGCCGCGCGGCGATCGCTCCCATCATCGGGCGCTTGCCGGGATCGCGATCGCCGCCGCAACCGAACACCACGATGAGCCGGTGGGTCGCATACGGGCGGAGCGCCTCAAGCGCCTTGGCGAGTGCATCCGGCTTGTGGGCATAATCGACGAAAATAGGCGCGCCATTGTTCTCGCCGACGAGCTCGAGCCGGCCCTTGGCACCCTGGAGATGCGCGAGCGCCGCGAAGGTGGCGGCGGGCTCGCTGCCGGTCGCGACGGCAAGGCCCGCGGCGATGAGCGCGTTCTCGACCTGAAAGGAGCCGGGAAGCGGCAGGCGGGCCGCATGGTCGACACCGGCATGGGAAATCTTCAGCACCTGCGCGAAGCCTTCCCGCCCGATCGCATCAAGGCGAATGCCTTCGCCTCGCCTTCCCACGGTCAGGAGGCGCAGGCGGCGTCGCTGCGCGGCCGCGATCACGGCCTCGGCGTGCTCGTGATCGGCGGCGACTACCGCCACACCGCTCGGGTCGATCAGATCGGTGAATAGCCGCAGCTTGGCGGCAAGATAGGCTTCGAGCGTCGGATGGTAGTCGAGATGATCGCGGCTGAGATTGGTGAAGGCGCCCGCCGCCACGCGTAGGCCGTCGAGACGATGCTGATCGAGCCCATGCGAAGAGGCCTCGATCGCGAGATGGGTGACGCCTTCGCCCGCGAGCTCATCCAACGAGCGGTGTAGCGCAACGGGGTCGGGCGTCGTCAGCGAGCCGTAGACTGCCCGCTGCGGCGAGACCAGCCCGACCGTACCGATGCTCGCCGCCTTGATGCCGAGCTCCGACCAGATCTGGCGCGCGAAGGCGGCGACCGAGGTTTTCCCGCTGGTGCCGGTTACGGCCGCGACTACGCCGGGCGCACGCGGAAAGAACCGCGCGGCTGCAAGCGCAAGCGCACGGCGCACATTGCTCACCTTGATGAATGCTGTTCCATACGGCAGCGGCCGTGGCGGCGCACGCTCCGCCATGACCGCCACGGCGCCGGATGCAAGCGCTTGATCAACAAAGTGCAGGCCATCGTCCCTGGCGCCGGTCACCGCAACGAACAAATCGCCGGGCTTGATCCTGCGGCTGTCGGCACTGATCCCGGCGAGCTCGGGTACCGCGAAGCTTGCATCGCTTGCGGCATGGACGCAGGGCAGAGCTTGCAGCAGATCTTTCAGCTTCATGAGATTGGCCGGTCGCGCGTCATCGCGCGAATTATACCGATGCAATCGGCAATGAGTCATTTCTTCGGCATGGCTGGCATGGTGGCGGCCCCAAGATAAGGGGAACATCTCCGGATGACCGGGAATCCGAGCCAAATCTGAATTCCTTGGAATCCATCATCTTCGCGGTGCATGAGTTCGCAAGTGTGCAGGCAGTGTGCAGGTGGAGTCAGGCAGGCATGGGCAGGGCAACAGGGTATGCCGTGCCCCGAAGCCTGGGCGTGGATGGGTTGCCGTCGTCGGCAGCATGCGGGATGATCGCTGAAGGTCAATCTTTGTAAAACGGGTGGCTCGCCATGACGACTGCAACCCTCGATGTAAAGACCCATGAATTCGATGTGGAGGACATCGAGTACCTTCGCCACGGCGACAAGCCGCTGCTCGCCCGCGTGTTCAGGCCGCGCGGGGAAGGGCCGTTCCCGGCGCTGGTCGAATGCCACGGCGGGGCTTGGTGCCTGAGCGACCGCACCACCGAGCGCCTGCGTCACCAAGCGATGGCAATGCATGGCATCGTATCGATCGCACTTGATTTCCGATCCGGCAACGACGACCCCTATCCGGCCTCCGTGCAAGACATCAACTATGCGCTGCGCTGGACGAAGCTCAATGCGCGCGCGCTCAAGACCCGCGCGGACCTCGTGGGCCTGTCGGGCCAGTCGAGTGGCGGGCATCTCGCCATGCTCGTTGCCATGCGACCGCACGATCCCCGCTATGCGGCGATCCCGTTGCCTTCCGGTCCCGGCGCTCACGATGCGACCGTTCGCTGTGTCGTAATGTCATGGCCGGTTATCAATCCGCTCAGCCGCTACCGGCTTGCCCGGCGTGTGCTCGCCGGCGTCAATCCGCCGGAATGGCCGAAATCCATCATCCCGCGCCACGACGCCTATTGGTGCAACGAGGCCCACATGGCGGAGGGCAACCCGATGTTGGCGCTCGAAAGCGGCGAGAAGGTTGCAACCCCGCCGGCCGTCTGGTTCCAGGGTCGCGGCGACCTGCTGCACGACTACAAGGACGTGGAGGCGAGCTTTCCAGGCAACGAGCCTCAGCGCTTCGTCACGAACTACCGCAAGGCCGGCGGGGAGATCACACTGGAATATATCGACGCCGAGGGGCACGCCGGCCACTCGCCCGACCTGTCGAAGACCGGTGACATGTTCGAGCGCATGGTGGCGTTCGTGGGTCGACACATCAAAGTTGATTGATGATGTGACCGATATGAAGCAGATTTGATGCGAGCGCGCTCATCGCCGCGGGTGATGACCGGATCAGGTCGCTCGACAGATTGAAATATCCTCACCAAGGCAGGATGAGGAGTGACTGATGCGCAAGAGACTCGCAACGGCAATCTCGGCTTCGCCCGAGAATCTCGAGATCATCCAGCATTACCATGCTCACGTCTATTACGATCCGGCATCGAGCCGAGACCGCGCTGCGCGGCTACGCGAGCGCGTGGCAGCGGCGTTCCCCAACGCGACGCTTGGACGCTGGCACGACGCGCATGTCGGGCCGCATCCGCAATCGATGTATCAGATCGCTTTCCCGACCACGCTGCTCGCGTCGCTCCTGCCGTGGCTGATGCTCAACCGTGACGGTCTGAACATCCTACTCCACCCGGGAACCGGCGATGCCTACGCTGATCACACTGACCACGCCGTCTGGTTCGGCGATATGCTGCCGCTCCGGCTGGACGCTCTGCGAAAGGCATAGAAGACACCCGGCGTCGGATTCCTGGCCGCCAATGCCGTGTTGTTCCTTTGGGACTCGTGATGGCGGAGCTCCAAAGGGCCGGATTTCTTGCCGGATTTCGGCGGATGAGTGGCTGAAGGGCTCTATTGTGCGAAGCCACTTTGTGCTTATCTCCAAGACGTGAAGGCCCTGTCCGCCATGCGCAGTCTGCTGGTCATCCTGGCAATCGTCGGGCTTGCGCTTGCCCCGGTTGCGAGGCCGGCGATGGCCATGCCCGTCGCGCAGGTACCTGGAGCCTCCGACCAGCCGGTGCCCGATGATGCAGCGATGGCGATGCCGGAAGACATGCCCTGTTGCCCCGAGAAAGCGCCCATGCCTGACTGCGTCAGAGATTGCCTCCTCATGGCGATGTGCGCGACGCAGTTGCTCTGCAACGCTGCGACAGGAGCGGGTCTCGTCGTACCGCTTGGGCTGGCGAGCGTCTTCTTTCCCGGCAACGACGCGGACCCGACCGACCTGAGCCAGGGTCCGCCTCCAAGACCTCCCAACACCTAGGTTCGAGCACCGGCTCGCCAGACGTGCCGGAGAACGCCGCTTGCGCGGCTGGGTCGGCTGCATGCGCGTGGCTTGGCCCACGGGCACGAGCGGTAAGCATTCGAACCTGGGAGAATTGACATGAGAACGTGGAGCAAGAACGGCGCGCGTGTCGCGCTGCTGTGTGGCCTGTTGTTTGGTATCTTCGCATCCGCCGCATTGGCCGACGTGAAGGACTACGAATTCCAGCTCGTCCAGAGTGAAATGAAAAAGGGCGACGGCGCAATCGTAGCCGTGCGTCTGATCAACAAGAAGACCGGCAAGCCCGTGCCCGACGCGGTGATCTTTGCCAAGCGGATCGACATGGCTCCCGACGCCATGCAGGAGATGACGGCCCCGCTCGAGCAACTGCCGTCGACCGAGCCAGGGATCTATCGGTTCAAGACGGACCTGATGATGCAAGGTCGTTGGCGGCTTTCTCTCGGCGCGAGGGTGCAGGGCGAGGAAGGCACGGTCGCAACACAGCTGGTGCTCAAGGCGCTGCCATGAGCCGCACCCGATGGGTGCTCCCGATCCTTGCCGCAATCCTGGCAGCGGGGATTGGAGGATATTGGCTGGGTCATCATGGACGCGGCATGTCCGAGTTCATGGCGACCACGGGAGCAGCGAAGAGGAATGCGCCAGTACCGTCCGGTCCGGTCATCTATTACCGCGATCCCGACGGCAGGCCGTTCTATTCCCTTGAGCCTAAGCAAACCCCGGACGAGCGGCCATTTCGCGCTGTTCTCGCCAGCGAAGACATCAGCTTCGATTCCAGCGCCGTAAAGTCCGGCGCGCCCGGTCAGCCGGCAAAGCGGCGGATTCTCTACTACCGCAATCCCATGGGCCTGCCCGACACCTCGCCGGTCCCGAAGAAGGATTGGATGGGGATGGACTACATCGCGGTCTACGAGGGCGAGGAGCAGGACGACGGCAAGACCGTCAAGGTGAGCCTGGACAAGGTGCAGCGCAGCGGGGTGCGAACGGAAGCGGTCGAAGCACGCGTCATCGTGCGTCCGGTCCGCGCGGTCGGCACGGTGGTGCACGACGAATCCCGGTTGACGATCGTCGCGATGCGATCGGACGGGTACATCGAGGAACTGTTTGTCAACAAAACCGGCCAGCATGTGCACGCCGGCGATCCGCTGTTTCGCGTGTATAGCCCCGACATCGTAAGCGCGCAGGTCGATCTTCGTGTCGGCTTCGGCGCGGGTGGGGGTGATCAGCGGCTGCGTAATCTCGGAGTTCCGGAGAGCCATATCCGTGAAGTGCGGGCGGGCAAGAATCCGATGTCGCTCGTTTGGCCCGCACCCACGACCGGCGACGTGATCGAGAAAAAGATCATCAACGGTCAAAAGGTGAAAGCGGGCGACGAGCTCTATCGGATCGCCGACCACTCCCACCTCTGGGTCATCGCCGACGTGGCCGAAAGCGATCTGACCGCGGTCAAGCTCGGCACCCGCGCCACCGTCACGGTGCGCGCCTATGCGACGCAGCCGGTCGAAGGCGAAGTGACGTTCATCTATCCCGAGTTGCGGGCCGAGACGAGAACGGCGCGGGTTCGCATCGAGCTGCCGAATCCCGCTGGACGCCTGAAAATCGATATGTACGCCGATGTCGTGTTCCAAGCGGGAGCAAACGAACAGCCTGTGATCGCGGTTCCGGCCAGCGCCGTGATCGACAGCGGCACTCGCCAGGTCGTCCTTGTCGCCAAGGGCGAAGGCCGCTTCGAGCCGCGGGCGATCAAGCTCGGCCGCCGAGGTGATGGCTATGTCGAGGTGCTCGACGGGCTCAACAAGGGAGAAGAAGTCGTTACGGCGGCAACGTTCCTGATCGACGCCGAGAGCAATCTCAAGGCGGCGCTGCAGGGCTTCACGCAGCAGGAGGCAGCGAAATGATTGCCGCGCTCATCCGGTGGTCCGCGCGCAACGTCTTCCTGGTCGGCTTCGCGACCATCTTCGTCACCTTGGCCGGCATCTATGCGGTGTCGCGCGTGCCGCTCGACGCCATTCCCGACCTCTCCGACGTTCAGGTGATCGTCTACACGGAATATTCCGGCCAGGCGCCACAGGTGGTCGAGGATCAGGTCACCTATCCGCTGACCACGGCAATGTTGAGCGTTCCCAAGGCCCGCGTCGTGCGCGGCTTCTCGTTCTTCGGAGTCTCGTTCGTCTACGTGATCTTCGAGGACGGCACCGATTTGTACTGGGCTCGCTCGCGCGTGCTCGAGTATCTCAGCTCCGCGTCGCGGCGGCTGCCGGCGGGCGTTGCCCCGAGCCTGGGTCCGGACGCGACCGGCGTGGGTTGGGTTTTCCAATACGTCGTGGGCGGCCCTCAGAAGAGCCTCGCCGAGCTGCGCACCATTCAGGACTGGTATATCCGCTACGGCATTGCGAAGGCGGAAGGCGTTGCCGAGGTCGCCAGCGTCGGCGGCTTCGTCAAGCAGTACAGCGTGGTCATCGATCCACGGCGGCTGCAGGCGCTCGGCATTCCGCTGGCCAGAATCCGCGAAGCGCTGCGCAGCAGCAACATGGACGTGGGCGGACGCACCGTCGAGCTCGCAGAAACCGAGTTCGCGGTGCGCGGGCGCGGCTACATCAAAGGTTTGTCCGACCTGGAGCAGATCGTCGTCAAGAGCGATCGCGGCGTCCCGGTCCTCCTCAAGGATGTGGCCCGCATCGAGCTCACGCCCGATGAACGTCGCGGCATCACCGAGATGAACGGGGAAGGCGAGGTCGTTTCCGGCATCGTGCTCCAGCGCTTTGGCGAAAATGCGCTGTCCGTGATCCGCAACGTCAAGGACCGGCTCGCCGAGATCGGGCCCAGCCTTCCTCAAGGGGTGAGCATCGAACCGGTCTACGACCGTTCGGACCTCATCTACCGCGCCATCGAGACGCTCAAGCGTACGCTGATCGAGGAGAGCGCCATCGTCGCCCTCGTTTGCATCGTGTTTCTTTTGCATGTCCGCAGTGCGCTGGTCGCCATCATCACGCTGCCGATCGGGGTGCTGATCGCCTATCTCTGCATGCACCTGCTGGGCTTGAGCTCGAACATCATGACCCTTGGCGGCATTGCCATCGCCATCGGCGCAATGGTCGATGCCGCCATCGTCATGATCGAGAACGCGCACAAGCACCTGGAACGCGCCCCGCCAGACAAGCCGCGGTCGGAGGTGCTGATCGAGGCGGCGATCGAGGTCGGGCCGGCACTCTTCTTCAGTCTCCTGGTCATCACGGTGTCATTCCTGCCGATCTTCGCGTTGGAAGCGCAGGAGGGCCGCCTGTTCAAGCCGCTCGCCTATACCAAGACATTCGCCATGGCAGCGGCGGCAT
The DNA here is from genome assembly GCA_963820365.1 of uncultured Alphaproteobacteria bacterium. Taxonomy (GTDB): domain Bacteria; phylum Pseudomonadota; class Alphaproteobacteria; order Rhizobiales; family Xanthobacteraceae; genus VAZQ01. The sequence goes on from CAWFZR010000025.1 coordinate 168,526, forward strand.
TGTTGTCCGTGACGCTCGTCCCGGCGCTCATGATCGCCTTCGTACGCGGCCGGATCATGCCCGAGCACAGGAACCCGGTGAACCGGCTCCTGGTCTTCATCTATCGGCCGGTGATCCGGGTGGCGCTTCGATTCAAGGCCGCCACGATCGTGGCCGCCCTGGCGATACTGGCCGCTAGTCTCTGGCCCGCAATGCGGCTCGGCACGGAGTTCATGCCCAATCTCAACGAGGGCACGCTGTTTTACATGCCGACCACGCTGCCGGGCCTGTCCGTGACCAAGGCGGCCGAGCTGGTGCAGACGCAGGACAAGATCATCAAGTCCTTCCCCGAGGTCGCCTCGGTCTGGGGCAAGGCCGGACGCGCATCGACAGCGACCGATCCCGCTCCGATTGAGATGTTCGAGACCGTGATCAACCTCAAGCCCGAGAGCGAATGGCGCGCCGGCATGACGGTCGACAAGCTGATCGCCGAGATGGACAGGTCACTGCAATTCCCCGGCGTCTCCAATGCCTGGACCATGCCGATCAAGGCGCGCATCGACATGCTCTCGACCGGCATCCGCACGCCGGTCGGCGTCAAGGTGCTGGGCACCGATCTTGCCGAGATGGAGAAGCTTGCGCGCCAGATCGAAGCCGTGATCCGGACGGTGCCGGGGACCACGAGCGCCTACGCCGAACGTGTCATCGGCGGCTACTATCTCAACATCGATCCCGACCGCACCCAGCTTGCCCGCTACGGCCTCATGGTGGGCGACCTGCAGAACTTGATCGCCATGGCGCTGGGCGCCGAGCCGGTGACGACAACGGTGGAAGGGCGCGAGCGCTACACGGTCAGCATCAGGTATCCGCGCGACTACCGCAGCGACCCGCAGGCGATTGCGACCGAGGTGCTGATCCCGATGGCCGATGGGGGCGCTCTGCCGCTCGGCCAGGTCGCGAAGGTCAGCCTTGCGCAGGGGCCCGCCAGCATCCGCACCGAGAATTCCCAGCTTGCCGCCTACATCTTTGTCGATCTGCGCGACCGCGATCTCGGCGGCTACGTGGCGGACGCACAGAAGGCGGTCGCCGCACAGATCGGGTTTCCGCCTGGGTACTACGTCACCTGGAGCGGCCAATTCGAGTATCTGGAGCGCGCCAAAGCTCGTCTTAAAGTCGTCGTGCCGGTCACGGTGCTCATCATCTTCCTGCTGCTCTATCTCAATTTCCGGCGCGTGACCGAGACCCTCATCGTCATGCTCTCGGTGCCCTTCGCGCTGGTCGGGGGTCTCTGGCTGATGTGGTGGCTGGATTTCAATCTCTCCGTCGCCGTCGCCGTCGGGTTCGTTGCGCTTGCAGGAGTTGCCGCCGAAACCGGCGTGGTGATGCTGATCTATCTCGATAGTGCGCTCACTGAGCTGCAAACCCGCTGTAGGGCCGAAGGACGGACTTTCACACATGATGATCTTCGTGCCGCAATCATGGCCGGCGCGGTCGAACGCGTGCGTCCCAAGATGATGACGGTCTGCGCCATCATGGCGGGTCTGCTGCCGATCATGTGGAGCCACGGCAGCGGCGCCGAGCTGATGCAGCGCATCGCCGTACCGATGATCGGCGGCATGGTGTCGTCCGCCTTGCTCACGCTGATCGTGATTCCGGCGATCTATGCAGCCGTGAAAGGCGCTGCGATCCGGTCGACGCGCCTGACGCCTTCCTTGCAGCAAACTTGATCTGGAGATCATCCCTAGTGCCGGGGCAGGACGGACCTATGGACGCAGCCCATGCGGCCGGCAACCTCGCGCAGCTCGCGTATTCATACCCCTCGATGAAAAATCAGGCGCGAGCACAAGTACTCGCGCCTCACCACCAGCTCAACTTGAGCCGGTTACGCTTGGTGGCAGCACTTGCCGCAGGTGCAAGCGCACGCACCGCCGTGCTTGCACCCTTGACAGGTACAGCCGCACGCTTTCACCGAATAGAGAAACTGCCGAATTGTAGAGAACATGCGCATGGTCGTCTCCTCTGGGGGGCAACATTGCCCTGGTGCAAAGGTAATGGAGCCATCGCTTTCAAGATGTGATGGCCATCACGGAAACGACGATTTGCGTGCAGACCTGGGCCTGCAAACGGACCCATTGTGCTCATTTCCAGCCTCATACCACCGCATCGGGAACGAGCGCACATGCACCCTCTTTTGCGTTCTCCGTCTGGATGGTCGTATGTCCGATCGCGAACCGATGTTGAAGTTCGTGCGCAATCTCAAGAAGAAAGGCGTCTCCTGGATGTCCGGCCGGCATGACCAGGTGGCATGTGAGAGCCGTCTCCGTGGTGCTCATCGGCCAAATGTGCAGATCGTGCAGCCGCACAACGCCAGGCAAAGCCTCCAAATATGCACGCACATCTACCGGATTTATTTTCCGGGGCACCGCGCTCAAGGACATTCCGACAGATTCCGTAAGTAGCCCCCAAGTGCTCCAGAAGATGATGGCGCAGATCACCAAGCTCATGGCTGGATCGATCCAGTTCCAACCCGTGAACAGAATGGCGCAGCCAGCCAGCACGACGCCGGCGGAGACAGCGGCGTCCGCGGCCATGTGGAGAAAGGCTCCACGGATGTTGATGTCCGTCTTGCGTCCGGACGCGAACATCCAGGCGGTAAGGCCATTAACGGCAATTCCGATGCCTGCGATGATTATTACCGTGTGGCCGGCGGTGTATTCAGGGCGGCTAAACCTCAAAATTGCTTCCCATGCGATGGCTCCGATGACCGTCAAGAGAAACATCGCATTGAACAGCGCTGCCAGAATTGAAGAGCCGCGAAGGCCGTAGGTATAACGTGTCGATGGCGGTCGCTTCGATAGTGCGCTTGCTACCCATGCGATCAACAATCCCAGCACGTCGGAGAGATTATGGCCTGCATCCGCAATCAGCGCGACCGAGTTGCCGATCAAGCCGAAAATGAACTCGACAATAACGAACGCAGTATTGAGCCCGATGCCGATTGCGAAGGCCAGTCCGAAGTCTCGCGGTGCATGAGCATGCCCAGCGTGGTGATCGATACCAGTGGCGGAACGCATACGACGTATCAACCTACGAATTCGAGGAGGATTGTGCGCTCGATAGTCCGAGCTCGCTTCTATTGAGCTGTTCTACGGGTTCGTTTGTTCGCATCGGAGCCAACGCTTTGCGAGGACCGCCAAAACGAGCATAGAGTGCCGGAAGGACAAACAGCGTCAGCAACGTCGCGCTGATAAGCCCGCCAATGACCACTGTTGCGATCGGCTTCTGCACTTCAGCGCCGGTTCCGGTCGCAATCGCCATCGGCACGAATCCGAGCGATGCGACCAGCGCCGTCATAGCCACGGGACGCAGGCGCACCAACGCGCCCTCATGGATCGCCTCTCGACGGGATCGACCTTGCATCATGAGCTGCTTGATGCAGGTCAGCATCACGAGGCCATTAAGAACTGCAATCCCTGAGAGGGCGATGAAACCGACGGCAGCAGAGACCGAAAAAGGCATGCCGCGTAACCAAAGGGCCAACACCCCTCCCGTCAACGCGAGCGGAACTGCGCTGAATACCAATAGAGCGTCCTTGGCTGACCCGAGCGCGCCGAACAGCAAAAGAAAGATCATGGTGAAGCACGCGGGTACCACCAAGGAGAGCCGCTGACGCGCCTCGATGAGATTCTCGAATTGGCCGCCCCATGACATCCAGTACCCGGCAGGCAGCGCGACCTGTTCGGCGAAACGCGCACGCGCTTCGACAACCACCGATCCCACGTCTCTACCGCGAACGTTGGCAGTTACTACGACGCGGCGCTTGCCGTTCTCGCGGCTGATCTGGTTGGGTCCCTCCGTAAACTTGAATGTCGCCAGCTCACGCATCGGGATGCTCGCCACGCCCGTGTTGGTGCGAGGGAGTGGAACCGGCAAACGTCTCAAGGCATCAACGTCGCTCCGCACCGTATCAGGCAAGCGCACCACGATTTCGAAGAAGCGGTCGCCCTCGAATACAACACCCGCTTCGCGCCCACCAATGGCTGTGCCGATGACATCCTGAACGGCCGCGAGGCTCAGGCCTCGTCGTGCGATTTCCCCCTTGTCGATGTTGATCTCAAGAACCGGCAGCCCACTCGCCTGCTCGACCTTGACATCGGTTGCCCCTTCGAGCCTGCGCAGGATCGCTGCAATCTGGTTGGCTGCGCGCAGCATTGGCTCGAAGTCGTCCCCAAACACCTTCACCGCGATATCGCCGCGCACGCCCGCCAGGAGCTCGTTGAAGCGCATCTGAATCGGCTGGGTGAACTCGTAATTATTACCGGGAAGGCGTTTTACGGCGCGTTCAATCTGCTCGATGAGGACTGCCTTGGCCAGATGAGGATCAGGCCATTCTGAATTTGGCTTCAGAATGATGAAGATGTCCGACGCGTTCGGTGGCATGGGGTCGGAGGCAATCTCGGCCGTGCCGGTCTTCGAGAAAACGAATGCCACTTGCGGGAACTTGCCAACTGTCTTCTCGACCTCGAACTGCATCGTCTGCGACTGTGTAAGCGCGGTGCTCGGGATGCGGAGAACGTTAGCCGCGATGTTCTTTTCATCGAGAGTAGGAATGAACTCCTGCCCTATCCGACCAAACAAAAACAACGCTCCGAGAAACAAAATGAAAGCAGCGGCAATCACCGGGATCGGATTGTGAATCGCACGGTTGAGCAGAAGCGAATACAGTTGCTTTAGCTCGCGGGTCGCACCAATCTCATGCTCCCTCACCCGCTCCTTCGCGAAGATTGCGAGCAATGCCGGAACGAGTGTCAGTGAAAGCGCAAATGCCGCCACGAGCGCAATAATAACGGTGACCGCCATCGGCTCGAACATCTTGCCTTCAACGCCGCTGAACGTGAGCAGAGGGACGTAGACCAGAATGATGATCGCTTGGCCATACACGGTCGGCGCAATCATCTCCTCTGCGCGAAGTGCGCACCACGCGCAGCCGCTCGGATGACGAAAGCTCGCGTCCGAGGGCATGACGCCGTTCGGTAAGACGGCGGAGCGTGTTCTCCGTAATGATCACGGCGCCATCGACGAGCAGACCAAAATCAAGAGCACCGAGGCTCATTAGGTTTGCGCTAATTTTTCCCTGCAACATCCCGGTTGCAGTGATCAGCATGGCGATCGGGATCACAAGGGCCGTAATGACAGCGGCTCGAAAGTTGCCCAAAAGCACGAACAGTACCGCGATCACAAGCAGAGCACCTGCGGTCAAATTTTCAAAGACAGTGGCAATGGTAGCATCCACGAGCTGCGTGCGGTTGAGCACCGTTCTTGCTTCGATGTCGGGGGGAAGCGAACGTCTGACCTCATTCATCTTGGCATCTACAGCCGCAGACACACTGCGGCTGTTTGCGCCAATCAGCATGAGTACCGTCCCTATTACGACCTCTCGACCGTTCTCGCTTCCGCTCCCGGTTCGCATCTCTCCGCCAATGGAAACCGTTGCGACATCCCCGACGCGCACGGGCACGCTGCCTCTTGTCTGCACAACGATGGCAAGGATTTCCGCAATAGACTCGACGCGCCCCCCGGCGCGGACCGCAAACCCCTCTCCATTGCGCTCGATGTAGCTTGCGCCCCGACTGACATTATTGGCTTCGATTGCGCGGACGAGGTCGTGGAATGATAACCCCAGCGCCATCAATTTCGCCGGATCGGGCTGCACGTGGTATTGCTTGACATAGCCGCCGATCGAGTCGACGCCGGCAACACCGGGCACACCCTTGAGTTGCGGCCTGATAATCCAGTCCTGGACCGTTCGAAGATATGCCGCGCGCTCAATTTCGCTTCCAAGTCGCTGACCTTCGGGAGTGAGATAGCTGCCGTCGCTTTGCCATCCCGCTGCACCGCTGCGTCCCGACAGCGTTCCTTTCGGCTGCGTATAGCTGACCGTCCACATGTAGATTTCGCTCAGGCCCGTGGATATCGGGCCAATTTTCGGCTCCGCTCCCGGCGGCAGGCTCATTCTCACTCCAAGCAGCCGCTCATTGATTTGCTGACGTGCAAAATAAATGTTGGTCCTATCGGTAAAGACCGCCGTCACCTGAGAGAAACCGTTGCGCGAAAGCGAGCGCGTATATTCGAGACCAGGGGTGCCAGCAAGCGCCGTCTCAATTCGAAAGGTAACCTGCTTCTCAATCTCAAACGGAGATAGAGCAGGTGCAACTGTATTGATCTGCACCTGGTTATTCGTGATGTCCGGCACTGCGTCGATAGGAAGCCGTTGGAGAGACCAAACCCCCGACAAGGCCGCAGCGAGACAAACCAGCACCACAACCCAAGGACGCTGTACGGAGAACCCAAGGATGCGGCTGATCATGCCGAGCTCAATCGGCATGCTCGGCTTCAGCCTTGCCGAGCTCTGCCTTGAGGATGAACGAATTGGTAATTGCGATTTTCTCACCAGCGGACAACCCCGAGACAATCTCGACCGCTTGATCATCCTCGCGGTCCGTGATCACTTTCCGCTTTGCGAATCCTCCTTCGGTACGCACGAACACCACGCGCTCATCCTTGACTGTCTGGAGCGCGCTTTTCGGGATCACAATCGCCGCAGGTTGCCTGGTGACGGCAATCTCAGCAGTGACATACGATCCCGGCCGCCATGTTCCATCGGGGTTGTCGAGCGAGGCGACTACGCGCGCCGTGCGGGTTTCCTTGTCGAGAAGCGGGCTGACGAAGATGATTTTCGCCATCGCCTTTTGGTCAGTCGTCCCAGAAGAAATAGTGAGCTCTTGGCTTTCGCGAATGGAGCCGAGGTCGGAGGTTGGAACGGCCAGATCAACCCACAACCGCGAAAGATCGACGATGATGAACAGCTCGCTCTCTTGCCCTTCGCGCCCCACGAGGGCACCGAGATCAACACGCCGTTCGGCAATATGTCCTGCCATTGGCGCCCGCAATTCCTGTAGGCGCAAGGAAGCAATTGGCTGCTCGGGAAGCGCCTTGATCTGTTCCTCAGTCAGCCCCAAAGCAAACAGCTTCGCCCGCGCCACATCGAACCTGTTACGGGCGACCTGCGCCGTCTGACGCGCTCGCAGAAAATCATTCTCCGTTGAGACCTTCGATTCCCACAATCTCTTCGTTCGCTCATACAGCGTCTGTTGCAGCTCATCGGTGACCCGAGTGGCCAAGTATTCGCTTTTGGCTTCGGCTACTTCCCTGCTTTCGATCACGGCTACCACTTCGTCCTGCTCGACGCTTTCACCAAGCCGCTTGCGCAGCTCCGCAACGGTCCCGACCAGCTTTACGGCAACCCGAGCAATCCGATCGCCGCTTGGGACGATCGAGCCAGGAACGTACAACCGGCGGCTCAGAATGCCGTCTCGAACTGCTGCAACGGCAATGCCAGCAGCTTCCACTTGCCCATCGGTCAACTTCACTAACCCGTCCACATCGGCGTGCTGATCGTGATCAGTGACGGGACTGGGACGTCCGTAGGCATGCTCCGATGCGAATTCGTGCACGCAGGCCATTCCGCAGGTCGGGAGCCATGCCGACAATTGTGGCCCCAAGCGCGACGCCAACGAGAAGAAACCAAATTCGCTTCATTGAAGACGCTCGCATTGCATTCAAAATCACCATGGAGTGGGCTCTCCTGCCTGTTCCGGCGCATCCTGCGCACGTGGCGAAACAGCAAGCCTTCGCGGCCTACACTTTACGGCGCATTTGGAACTCGGACGGTGACGACCAACACAATCGTGCCGATTGGGAGGAAACGGGCATAAGACCGCCCGTGCTTCGGTTCGCTAGTGATCCGATGATTTTCAGCCGCCGGCAGTGCGTTCGCAGTGCTCAGCGATTGTGAGGCCTAAAGCCCCACGATCAGACGCGAGGCGGCTTAAAAAGTGGCAGGCCAGCGACGGATTTTGCGCGATAATCTGGAGGAACTGGGTACACGAGTTTGTCAAAAACTGCCGGCGTGACTACCGTGGTGGAGCCTTGGGGCGCAGCATGGCAAAGGCAAAAGCCACAGTGCGCCGGCAACCGTTGGTGATCAGTCGGGACAGCTGAAATCGATTGACCGGCGGAAAGCCAGACCAATGCGCCAGGAGGCGGCTCTCCGTTTTCGATATCGCATGCAAGGTGATGCAGCGACGAGAAGAAAACGGCAAACGCGAGGAGAACGGACACAGTTACGCGCCCCGGACTGGAACATGTCCGTCTGAAGCTTGCGATCTGCAACAGGGTTCGCATTGTCAGTGCGTGCAAACTTACTGTCACATCCCACTGAATTCAAGCCTCGACCCTACTGGGCCGGGAGCTAGCGGCTGCCCGCGCTTGCGAGGATCAGCTTGTCGGCGGGCGCGAGATCGAAGCGCGGCTCGAGCCCGAGCAAAGGCGCGATCCGGCTGATGACCGCGCCGCCGATCGGCACCGCGTTCCAGCCCGAGGTGGCGAAGCCCTGGGTTTCGGGGAGCGGCTGCGGCTCGTCGAGCATGATCAGAAGCGCATAGCGCGGCGCATCGGCCGGGAGGACTGCCGTGAAGGTGGTGAGGACCTTGGTCTTCGAATAGCGCCCGCCGACCACCTTCTCGGATGTGCCGGTCTTGCCGCCGACGTAATATCCTTTCACGTCGGCCCTGGTGGCGGTGCCTTTCTCGACATTGAGTCGCATCAGATAACGCATCTTATCGCTGGTCTCGGCCTTGATGACGCGGGTAGCGAGCGCCAACGCCTCCTTTTCGCTGCGCTTGAGGAAGGTCGGCGCAATGAGGTTGCCGCCGTTCATCAGGGCACCGATCGCCATCATGGCTTGCAGCGGCGCGACCGAGAGACCATGACCGAAGGCGATGGTCACGGTATTGAGCTCGACCCAGCGCTTGGGGACGAGCGGATCGGCACTCTCCGGCAATTCGGTGCGCAAGCGGTCGAGCTGACCAGCTTTCTTGAGGAACCACTTGTGGTGCTCGACCCCGAGGCTTACCGCCATGCGCGCGGTGCCGATGTTCGAGGAATAGGTGAAGATTTCAGGCACCGTGAGGACGCGATTCTGAGCATGGAAGTCGTGGATCGTGAACTTGCCGTACTGCAGAGGAAAGCGCGCGTCGAATGCGGATTTCAGCGTGATCTTGCCGGAATCGAGTGCCATCGCGACCGTCAACGCCTTGAAGGTCGACCCCATCTCGAATACGCCGGTGGTCAGCCGATTGATGCGGGTGGGATCCAGCGCCTCGCGCGGGTTGTTGGGGTCGTAATCGGGGACCGAGACCATAGAGATGATCTCGCCGGTGCGCACATCGGTGAGGAGGCCCGCCGCGGCGAGCGCCTTGAACTTCTGGCGAGCGGCGACCAGCTCGTCGCGTAGCGCGTGCTGGACGCGAAGATCGATGGCGAGCTCGATCGGCCTTTGCAGGTGCTCGGTGGCGAGGCCTGCCATGTGCAGATCTGCAAGGCCGCGTCCGTCCAGCCATTTCTCGATGCCGGCAATGCCCTGGTTGTCGATATTGACGTGGCCGATGACGTGGGAGACTTCGGCGCCATTCGGGTAAACGCGCTTGTTCTCGGGCAAGAAACCAATTCCGGGAACCCCAAGCCGATGAATCTGCTCGCGCTGCTTGGGCGTGATCTCACGCTTGAGCCAGACAAACCGCCGCTTCGAGGCGAGCCGCTCGCGCAGCTCGGCGGCGTCGATGTCGCCCATCACTGCGGTCAGCAGCTCGGACGCCTCGTCAATGTCAATGATGCGGTGGGGTTCGCCGAACAGGGAGGGCGTGCGTACATCGGTCGCCAGAACTTGGCCATTGCGGTCGAGAATATCGGGCCGCGCAGTCCCCACGGCATCCTGCAGAATGGCACGCCGCCCTCCATGACCTTCCGGCGTGGTCGCGAACATGACCAGACGGGCAGCGATGACGAAATATCCCAACGCGAAGACGAGCATGGCGAGTTCGATGCGCGCGCGCGTCTTGGCGGCACGGTCGACGATGCGGCCATACAACAGCTCGCGAACGAAGCGGCGGCGCCGGGGCTCGCGGGAATCCGGCCCGCGAGAACTTGACTCGGGCAAACAGGGCTCGGGCGAGGGTGCGGGCCGGTCGGCAGCGGACGCATCCATGACGTTACCTCCTCGCGGGGCCGAGACTGCCGGTCGCGGGGCCATGGAGAATCTCGGGATGGGCAATCATCACCCCGATCGGATCTTTTTCCTCGACCGGCACGAGATCGGGCGCCCGTTCCGGCAGATTGTCGAGCCGGTCGTATTGGCGTGCCTCCGCCGGCCGCAAGGCCAAGTGCCTGCGCACCAGATCCTGAATGCGCGCGGGATTGTCGAGCTTGGACCATTGCGCGCGCAGCGCCGCGACCGCGTCTTGCTCGCGTCTGATCTCCATGCGCAGCTTGGCGACACGCTGAGCCTGTCGCGTCGAATTCGAACTTGATCTTGTAGACATCCGCGGCCGCAAGCACGAGCGCAGCAATCACGGCGATGTTGAGCAGACGCATCATTGCTTGCGACCCATCACGTCGGAGAGCGACGGCAGGCGCGGCAGCAGCCCGGCGAGACGCGTCGGCAGGGCCGGGGCATCTGTGCGCTCGGCGGCGCGGAGCTTCGCCGAGCGCGCGCGTGGATTGGCCATCACTTCCGCCGCGTCGGGGACCATCGGATGCTTGATGACGAGCTTGAAGGTCGGCAAGGCGGATCGCGGCTGCGGCAAATGGCGCGAGAACCCGGGCGGCTTGGCGCGCTGAGCAAGGAAGGATTTCACGATCCGGTCCTCGAGCGAGTGAAACGCCACCACCACCAGCCTGCCCCCCGGCTTGAGGATTTGCTCCGCCGCGGCCAGGCCTGCGGTCAGCTCCGCCAGTTCGTCATTGATGAAAATGCGCAACGCCTGGAAGGTTCGGGTCGCCGGATGGATTGCGCCGGGACGCGCATGCACGACGGCGACGATGGCTTCGGCGAGCGCGCGAGTGCTGCGGATCGGCGCAGCCGAGCGTGCCCGCACCACGGCACGCGCGATCGCACGCGCGTGGCGCTCTTCGCCGAGCGTCGCGATGATGCGTGCAAGGTCGCGCTCGCCAACCGACGCCAACACGTCCGCCGCGGTTGGGCCGTCGCCGCCCATGCGCATGTCGAGGGGGCCATCATGGCGGAAGGAAAATCCGCGCGCGGCCTCATCGAGCTGCATCGATGAGACGCCGAGATCGAACACGACGCCGTCCACCGCGGCGTAGCCGGCGCTGTCCGCTGCCTCCAACAGCCCGGAGAAGTTGCGCTCCAGGAGAACCAGCCGGCTGCCCGCAGCCTGGGCCAGCTGGGCGCCGCATGTGATTGCGCTGCGGTCGCGATCAATGCCGATCACGAGCGAGCTCGCGGCCGCCAGAATTTCGCGGCTGTATCCGCCGCCTCCAAAGGTGGCATCGACGTAGATGCCGCCATCGCGCACACTAAGAAATTGGACCGCCGCGCGGCCAAGCACGGGAATGTGACGAGCCAGTCCGCCAGCGGCAGCGCCTTTGCTGCCGCTGCTCGCCGTCATTCCCGTGCTCCATGCGGATCTTCCGCCGCTACCCGGGAGCCGAGCTGCTTCTTGAGTGCGCGGACCTTCTCGGTGGCCTCCGCGAGTTCCGCGCGGAAGCGTCCCGGTTCCCAGATCTGAAATTTGTATCCAAGTCCGGCAAAAGTAACTTCGTCGCTGATGCCGGCATGAACCTTCAGGGGCTCGGTGAGAACCACCCTGCCCTCCCCATCGGCCTTGAGTACCTCGCTCGTCCCAAAAAGCGCCGTGGAGAATTTTTCCCGCTCCTCCGAATACGGAGCGAACCGCGCGATCAGGGTCTCGATCTCCTTGAGCAGCGCGTTGCCACCCGCATCGAGGGCCGGTCGATCGAGAGCGGGATAGCAATAGAGCCCTTCGAAGCCGTCGCGCGCGAGCACCGCACGGAACGAAGCCGGGATGGATACTCTCCCCTTGGCGTCGAGACGCAGGGTGAAGTGAGAGACAAATCGTTCCATAACCCCCCTGATGCATCCCGTCCGGTTGTTCCGGCTGCGCTCCGTTGCGAGGTAGAATCATGCCTGCAAGCGGTGCCGGCAGTGGAACGGGGCCCATGGGCCAAGCGTGGGATGCCATGGGATACCATGGGACTAGTTGGGCGTCAACGGCGCGGAGGGGCCGTACACGCTGCTGCCTCGACGGATCTTCGGGCTTATTAGTGCGGCGTAAACTTAAGGAAGGGTTGAGGTCGACCGGGCAAAATCAGGCCCGGGCAAAATCAGGCCCGCACGGGAGGTCGGATTACGCTTGCTGCCAACGCGGCGTCCCTTCGACCGGCGGATGGGTTCCAAACAAGGGAACGCGCATTTCCTTCGCGCGTTGGTATGAGACAAGGAACTTGCTGTTCCTTGACCGTTGAACTCCTATCTGGAGGCCCAAATGCTCAAGACTTTGATGATGTCGGCGGCAGTCAGCGCGCTGATGATTTCGGGCGCTCTGGCGCAAGCCAATCCACCAGCAAATCCGCCGGCAGCGAAGACCGATGCTGCCGAGATGAAAAGCCCCAAATTCATCCAGACGCAGGGCACGGACAAGTGGGTGTTCTCGAGGTTCAAAGGTACGGACGTGCTCGGCCCGGACAACGCGAAGGTCGGCAGCGTCACCGACTTGCTGTTCGACCACCACGGTAAGATTGAAGGATCTCATTGTCGGCGTCGGCGGCTTTCTGGGCATCGGCGAGAAGAACGTGGCCATTGACATGAGCGCGTTCCAGGTCGTGCCACATAGCTCAGGCACCACCGGCACCGGTGCCAATAGCGCCGTGATGTCCGATAACGATCCGACCCATGTGAACCTGAAGGTGTCTTGGACCAAGGATCAGCTCAAGGCTGCCCCCGACTTCCAGTACTACCGGGCAGCCGCGCGCACTACTGAGCGACCAGGGACCTCACCGACGACGGGCATGAACCCGCGACCCGCGCCCAGTCCCTCGCCGCGCCAGTAAAAGGTCAGTCAGTAGCGTTGACGCAACGTAGGAGTAGCGTCCGATAGTCGGGCGGGCCGGATCGGCGACCATGCCGATCCGGCCCTCGCCTATTGGTCGGATCTGGGAAAGCAGCCCAAATTCACGGTGTAGGGGAGAGGCTGTGCGGCCGGGGGGCAACACTGATTTGGAAATCCACCCTCTTGCGGGGGCCTTGTGTGATGCGGCCGTTTCTGCACAATCCGGGAACGTCGCGCCGCGACAATCTCTCCGTTCGCTTTCGTCACGTATGCCCTTGGCAAACGCGTGTGTGGTTTCGCTGTGTATGGTTTTGCTTGTGTCCGAGTTGCGCCCAGATTCCAGCGTCGTCGCGGAGGTTAGGCCGTCGCCGAACCACACCGAGCGCACGGACGGTGCTTTGCCCGATATGATCGTCCTGCATTATACCGGCATGCGGGATAATGAAGCTGCCATCAACCAGCTCTGTAGCCCGGCATCCGGGGTTTCCGCACATTATGTCGTGCTGCAGGACGGCTTTATCGTGCAATTGGTGGCAGAGTCCCGGCGTGCGTGGCACGCCGGCGCCTCGTCATGGGCCGGCGAGACCGATATCAACTCGCGCTCGATAGGCATAGAAATCGCCAATCCGGGGCACGAGCACGGCTATCCGGATTTTCCCAAGCGACAGATCGCAGCGGTGACCACGTTATGCCGCAGCATCTTCACTCGCCACCAGATTCTTCCCGAGCGGGTGCTCGCTCATTCCGATGTCGCTCCCGCACGCAAGCAGGATCCGGGCGAAAAGTTTCCCTGGAAGGTGCTCGCTAATTCCGGGATCGGCCTATGGGTCGATCCTGCTCCTGTTACTCAGGCAGGACCTATTTACGTGCTCGGTGAAACCAATCCCGCCATCGAGGAAATTCAACGGTTGCTTGCGCGATACGGCTATGGCGTGACACCCACCGGTTACCTCGACGGCACGACGCGCGATGCCATTGCCGCGTTCCAGCGCCATTTTCGTCCGGTGCGGGTTGACGGGGTGGTGGACGTGTCGACGACGGCGACGCTGAAGGCGCTGCTTGGCCGGGTTGAATCCCTGTAAAATCAGGCGAAATACGGGCCGAGCCGCGCCCCCCCGCTTGGGAAAGAAGTTCACGTCGGGTCTTGACGGTCCGGTGGGGCGTCCCCATCAGTTCTCCGGTCAGCCGGCCGGGCGGCCGCTCGGACCAATGCCGAAAGGTCGGTTCGAGAGGAAAGTCCGGGCTCCATGGACATGCGGTGCCGGATAACGTCCGGCGGGCGCGAGCCCAGGGAAAGTGCCACAGAAAACAAACCGCCGGGCCCCACCGACCCTCCCCCGCGGGGAGGTGATCGAGGGGAGGCAAGGGTGAAACGGTGCGGTAAGAGCGCACCGCGCCTGCGGCAACGCAGGCGGCAGGGCAAACCCCACCGGGAGCAAGACCGAATAGGGACGGCGCGGGAGGAGAGCCTTCCGGGGTCAATGTCCGGATCCGGGCCGTCCGGGTTGGTTGCTCAAGGCGTCGGGCAATTGACGTCGCAGAGGAATGGCCGTCGCGCGAGGGTGTTGGCGCCCTCGCCCTACAGAACCCGGCTTATAGGCCGGCTGATGCATTGAAGGGGCCTGGCGGAAAAACCCGCCGGGCCCCGCCAATTTTTTTCCCGTATAGAGTCGCAAATGACTGACGCAAGGGTCATGGCGACAGGAAACATGGCAACAGACGGCACCTGGGACTTTTGGATTGATCGCGGCGGTACTTTCACCGACGTGATCGGGCGCCGGCCGGATAACACGCTCGTCGCGCACAAGCTTTTGTCGGAGCATCCGCAGGCGTACCGCGACGCCGCCGTGCAGGGCATGCGCGATCTCCTCGGAGTGGTAGCGGGCGAGCCGATCCCTCCTGGCGTTATCGGGACCGTGAAGATGGGGACCACGGTCGCTACCAATGCGCTGCTCGAGCGCAAGGGCGAGCGGACACTCCTGCTCATCACCAAAGGCTTTCGCGACGCGCTCAAGATCGGCTACCAGGCGCGGCCGAAGATTTTTGCGCGCCACATCGTCAAACCGGAGATGCTCTACGAGCAAGTGGTCGAAGTCGACGAGCGCGTGCGCGCCGACGGGACGGTGGAGAAGACGCCGGATCTCAATTCGGTGCGCGGCATGCTTTGCGCCGCGCTCGCGCGCGGCATCAAGGCGGTCGCAATCGTCTTCCTGCATTCATATCGATATCCCGAGCATGAGCGGCGCGTGGCTGCGCTCGCGCGCGAGACCGGCTTCCCGCAGGTGTCGGTTAGCCACGAAATCTCGCCCTTGATCAAGCTGGTCGGTCGCGGCGACACGACCGTGGTCGACGCTTATCTCTCGCCCATCATTCGCAGCTACGTGGCCAAGGTGGCAACCGAGATTGAGCCTGTAACGAAAGACACCGCGGCCGACGGCAATAGCAGGCAGCACCCGTTCCTGATGTTCATGATGTCGTCGGGCGGCCTCACCATGGCCGACCTGTTCCAAGGCAAGGATGCCATCCTCTCGGGCCCGTCGGGAGGCGTCGTCGGCATGGCCGAGACCGGGCGCGAGGCGGGCTTCCAGCGGCTCATCGGATTCGACATGGGCGGCACCTCGACCGACGTCTCGCATTTCGACGGCGAGTACGAGCGGGCGTTCGAAACCGAGATTGCAGGCGTGCGCATGCGCGCGCCCATGATGTTGATCCATACGGTCGCCGCCGGAGGCGGCTCGATTTTGCATTTCGATGGCGCGCGCTTCCGGGTCGGGCCCGATAGTGCGGGGGCCAATCCCGGTCCGATGTGCTACCGCCGCGGCGGGCCGCTCGCGGTCACCGACGCGAATGTCATGGTCGGGAAGCTCATTGCCGACTTCTTTCCGAAGATCTTCGGCACCGCGCAAGATCAGCCGCTCGACGCCTCGGCGGTACGCACAGCCTTCACCCAACTCGCGGACGAGATCGGGGACGGCCGGTCGGCCGAGGATACGGCCGACGGTTTCATCAAGATCGCAGTCGAGAACATGGCCAACGCGATCAAGAAAATCTCGGTGCAGCGCGGCTACGACGTGACGCGCTACGTGCTCAATTGCTTTGGCGGTGCCGGCGGTCAGCATGCGTGCCTGGTCGCCGATGCGCTCGGCATGGTCCGAGTGCTGATTCATCCTTTTTCGTCGCTCCTTTCAGCCTATGGCATGGGGCTCGCCGACATTCGCGCCACGCGCCAGCAGGCGATCGAGGAGCCGTTCGGGGAAACGGCACTGGCTTCCATCATCAAGGTTGGCGGCCATCTGGGCGAGGAGGCGAGAAACGAGGTGATTGGCCAGGGCGTCCCCGCCGATGCAGTGACCGTGCATGTGCGCGTGCATATCCGCTATGCGGGGACCGACACGGCGCTGGTGGTTGCAGGATTCTCGATCCGAGCCGCCGATAACAGGGAGCCCATCGCATTGGCGCAGATGCAGTCAGCTTTCGAAGCCGCGCACAAGTCACGCTTCGGATTCATCGACGAGACCAAGGAGCTCGTGGTCGAGGCGGTATCGATCGAGGCAATCGGCGGCGGCGCAAAGTTCACGGAGCCGGTGCTCCCGGTCAGCGCCGGACCGCCGCCCGCGCCGGCGCAAACGACCCAATTCTACTCCGGCGGCAAGTGGCATCGGGCTGCGGTCTTTCTGCGCGCGCAGCTGACGCCGGGCCACAAGGTGCGAGGTCCCGCCATCATCATCGAGCCGCACCAGACGATTGTCGTCGAGGACGGTTGGCAGGCCGCGATCATGCCGAAGAATCACCTCGTGCTCGAGCGCATTGTTCCGCTCATGCGACAAAGCGCGATCGGGACTGCGGCCGACCCCGTGATGCTGGAAGTGTTCAACAATCTGTTCATGTCGATCGCGGAACAGATGGGCGTCTCCCTGCAGAACACCGCCTATTCGGTCAACATCAAGGAGCGGCTCGACTTCTCGTGCGCGGTGTTTGCCGCCGACAGCACCCTGGTCGCGAATGCGCCGCATATGCCGGTGCATCTCGGTTCCATGGATCGCGCAGTGGAGACTGTTATTCGCGAGAACAAGGGCAGGATCGCCCCGGGCGATGTCTACGTCATCAACGCCCCTTATAACGGCGGCACCCACCTGCCCGACATCACGGTGTGCACGCCGGTATTCGACCTTTCGCAACGGAACATCCTGTTCTGGGTGGCCTCACGCGGGCATCATGCCGACGTCGGCGGGATTTCGCCGGGCTCGATGTCGCCGAATGCGACCACGATCGAGCAGGAGGGAGTCTATATCGACAACTTCAAGCTGGTCGACCGCGGCCGTTTTCGCGAGCAAGCCCTTTACGACTTGCTCAACGGCGCCAAATTCCCGGCGCGCAATGCCCTTCAGAACGTCAACGACATGAAGGCGCAGATCGCCGCCAACGAGAAGGGCGTGCAGGAGCTCCATAAGGTAGTGGCGCAGTTCACCCTGCCCGTGGTCGAGGCCTACATGCAGCACGTGCAGGACAATGCCGCGGAAAGCGTGCGGCGGGTCATCGACCGGCTGCACGACTCGGCGTTCGAATACGAAATGGATCAGGGTACCGTGATCAAGGTGAAGATCACGGTCGACAAGCAAAAGCGCGAGGCGACCGTGGACTTCACCGGCACCTCGCCGCAGCAGAATACCAATTTCAACGCGCCCGGGCCGGTGACGCGCGCCGCCGTACTCTATGTTTTTCGCGTCATGGTCGACGACGATATCCCGATGAACGCCGGCTGCCTGCGGCCGATCAATATCATCATCCCGAGAAAATCGATGCTGTCGCCGGAATATCCCGCCGCGGTCGTCGCCGGCAACGTCGAGACATCACAGGCGGTGACCAATTGTCTGTTCGGCGCGCTCGGCGCGCTCGCCGCCGCGCAAGGCACAATGAATAACCTCAATTTCGGCAACAGCAAATATCAGTATTACGAAACGATCTGCTCGGGCTCGCCTGCCGGCCCCGGTTTTCCCGGCACCGACGCCGTGCACACGCACATGACCAATACGCGCCTCACCGATCCTGAGGTCCTCGAGTTCCGCTATCCCGTGGTGCTCGAGGATTTTCACATCCGCAACGGCTCCGGCGGACGCGGCAAGTGGAACGCGGGCGATGGCGTGCGCCGCGCCATTCGCTTCCTGGAAGAGATGGATTGCACGATCCTGTCGGGCCACCGCCGGGTGCGCCCATTCGGGCTTGCCGGCGGCGAAGCGGGTCAGGTGGGTGAGAACTGGGTACGACGCAGGAACGCCCGCATGGAACAGCTCAATGGCTGCGACGCAACCGTGATCGGCGCCGGCGAGGCCGTCATCATCCAGACCCCGACCGCGGGCGGGTACGGCAAACCGGAGTAGGCAGCTACGTCTGCTGGATTGCCGAGAGCAGCCAATGCCCGCCGTGCCGGCGCATGAAGGTCCAGATTTCCGTGGCTTCGCCCGGACCGCCTTCGACGACGCGGCCGCTTTCACGATCGACTGTCTGATCGTTGAGCGAATAGCGCATCGCAACGGTGGCGTACTCGGCCTCGCCCTCACGCCAAGCTTCGGCAAGATCGCCCTGCAGAAGCTTCACCTCGGAAACCCGGTTGACGACCCCCTTGCTCGCGTTCGCAGAGAGCTCCTCGGAGAAATAGGAAGTCATCTCCGGCGTGGCGAGTGAACGCAGCCGTCCAGATCCTCCGCGCCGTAAGCGGTTTGCACTTCGGCCAGGATCCGCTCGAAGGTGTTGAAGTCTTCGGGGGTGAGCCCGACCTCGTCGGTGCCGGACGCGCGCGCGGCAGCTGCAGGGCCGCTTCCACCACCGCCGAAACCCATGGGCGGGGAGGACGAAGCAGGGGCGTAATCACGAAAAGCGGGACCGCTCGTCGCCAGCGCCGGCTGGCTGCGGCGCTGCCACCACGTCCACAGCAACCACGCAACAATCGCTACGAGGCCGACTTGCAAGATAAGCCCGAGAATCGAGGCAAAACCGCCAAGCCCGCCCATGAGGCCATGGCCGAACAGCATCCCGAACAGGCCCGCCCCCAGGAATCCGGCAAACATGCCGCCCAGGAATCCCGGGCGGTTGAAGAATCCGCCGGCCGGCGACGTTGCCGGCGGACGCTGCGCGACAGAGCCCGGCTGCCCCGGCTGCGTCATGCTGCGCTCCATGGGCCGAGCGGTCGGGGAAGTCGCCGTCGAGGGCGGCGCGGAAAAGGTTTGCGAGCCGCGGCTCCCGGAGCTGCCACTGCGACCGGCCCGGGCGTCGGCGTCGCCTGCAACAAGCGCCACTGTTGCCGCGATGGCGCAAGCGGTGAGCAGCGGACGAAAACGAAAGCTGAGCATGAATTTCCTCCCAACGGGACTGCCGGTTTCTTTACTCTAGCATATCGGTATGCCATCGCGGCATTTTAAGAGGTGCCGCATGGTGTCGCGCCCATGGGCTGCCTAAATCTTTGGCTGATCAGGATTATTGCCTCAATCTTCGCCGTCTTCGCCCGGCTGTGCCATGGGCAGGGCGCGTTCGGGAAGCCCATTGTCGTCATGATCGGGGAGCATCCGCCTGGACGGAGGCGGCAGACGGCGCAGCGCCAGCGAGCCGGTGGCCCTGGGTTCCCGTCGCGCGGCGAATTTTCCGCCCGCGCGCGCGGCGACCTCATCTCCCGATACGGCGTGCGGATTGCAGGTGCGATAGCCACTGCCGCGACGCATCAGGTCGACGTGAATGTGGTCGTAGTGGTAGACGTTCGATCCCGGTGCAAGAACAGTGCTGAACTGGTCGCAGGCTGCGCCCTGCACGTCGCGAAGAAAACCCTGCTCCTCCGGCAGTCCGTGCCAGCCTTTCTTCACCGTCACGGTTCGCCCGTCGGCAAGCGTGAATGCTGCAATGTCCAGCGCGTTGCCGAAGGCATGCTCGGAAATGCGTGCGCGCGAATTGCCGTTCATGCCGCGACATGAATAGGCGGAAATTTGCTTGATCTCGGCCACGGGGGAGCCGAACCAGCGCAGGGCCGCCGGCTGCACTGCGCTCGTGATCCAACGATCGAGCTCGGAGACCATGGGACACGCAAGCGTCGCCGGCGGGCTGACGGAGACCGGCGTGAGCACGCCGGTCGCCTGCTCGCCGCGAGAAGTGCCAGGCGACAAGAGAGGCGGCACGTGCGGACGGCGCAATGGCCCGTCTGCCAAATCTTCGCGCGCAGATGCTCGCGGTGCGTCGGCCGCCACAAGGTCGCGCAACGGCGCACGCATCACCGCGGACGAGGTTTCGTGCGGCGTGCGGTCGCCCTCGACAAGACGGCGGCGCTCGTGAGGGACGGGCGAAAGGTCGTCGCCGGGAGAGCTTGCCGGCCGAGCCGTCCCATGTTTGGGCGCAGCGGCGCCGTAGGGACGGCGAAAGTCATAATTCTCCGGCACCGCTGCGGGAGACTGCCCAATTCCCGGCGGATTGAGGGAGATGGGCTGCTCGGCGGAGGGGCTTTCGTACCGCGGCCGCGCACGGCCGGGATAAGGTACCGGCGCATCCTGCAGCGCGGGCCCTTCTCTTGCTCTTGGTTTGGCGATCGGCCAGCTCGGCAACCCGGACGGTATTGCTGCGGGGGGACGCGGATCATCGGCAAAGGCGGTCGGCGTGCCCTCGCCCAAAATGGAGACCTTCAGCGGAAAGTCAGCTCCGCATATGCCGGGGCCACGAATGGCGTCGAGGCGAACGATGCCGCTTCCTTCCGGCACCAAACCGGCGTTGAGGCATTGCACCTCCGCTTCATGCCGCCATGGCTCGCGTTCCGCAAAAAAGAAGCCGCCGCTGCAGCCCGACAGCGTTGCAACCGCGCCAAGAACCGCGGAGCCGACGAAATAACAACGAGCTCCCGACACCATGGTCGGGGAGAATGCGATGGATTTTGTTAACAACTCTTCAAAGATTCGGGCAACCTGCGCACGGCCGGTGCGCGCTTGCCGATATGGTTAAGAGCTGCGATGGCAGGAACGTGCAAGCAGCCGAGCGACTGGAAGAGACGCGATGTCGAGCGACATGGTACATGGTCACGCTGTACCAAGTCTCATCTCTGGCGCTCGTGCATGTCGAGCGTGATGGTATGCCGGTCGCCGCGCATCGTCCCGCTGATCGATCCCGAGCATCGCGCCTAACCTTATGGTTTGCCACGCATTATCGCGTGACTTCCCGGCGCGGGCGGGTCGCTGGCTGCTTGCTCACAGGCTTGCCGGGCGCGCTCGGAGCGCCGGCGCGACACAACTGCGAACATCGCGTGGTCGCTAATTTTATCTCGAACTATCAGGATGTTGGCGACGCGCCGTAAGCATTGCGACCAACCTGTCCACTCGGATTGCCGCGCTGCAAGACATTTGCTGCTTCGGCTTCACCCAGGTCTTTGCTAGAGTTGGTCCTCGGTGCCACAAGGAGCATGTGACTTGGACCTTGCTTTGAGGCTCGATGTGCTGGCGGTGTGTGCCGTGTTCGCGTTCGTCTGCGCTATTCTGCTGGGTGCGTTCTGAGTTCGGGCATCCAAGGATAACGCCAATTCCCGAGCCAATTCGGCACCGGCGAGCACGCTTCGCCGGTGTTTGCTTCTTGCGCTATTCCGCCGCCGCTCTCATGCGGATCGTAATTGAGCACGGGCGCGAGCCATTTCTCGGCTTCGGGCACGCTCCAGCCTTTGCGCTTGGCGTAATCCTCGACCTGGTCGCGCTCGATCTTGCCGACGCCGAAATAGTGGCTCTCGGGATGGCTGAAATAGAGCCCGCACACCGAGGCGCCCGGCCACATCGCAAAGCTCTCGGTGAGCGTTATTCCGGTCATCCCTTCGGGTCGAGCAACGCGAACAAGGTCGCCTTCTCGCTGTGATCGGGCTGCGCCGGATATCCCGGCGCGGGGCGGATGCCGCGGTATTTTTCCGCAATCGAGCTCTGCAACGCTTAACGATTCGTCCGGAGCATAGGCCCAGAATTCCTTGCGCACGCGCTGATGCAGGCGCTCGGCGAAGGCTTCGGCGAGGCGGTCGGCCAATGCCTTGACCATGATGGCCGAGTAGTCGTCGATCGGCCTCCTTGAATTGCTCGGCAATCTCTTCCGTCGCCCAATCCGGCAGTGACCATGAAAGCGCCGACGTAGTCGGCAATGCCCACTTGCGCGCGGCGCGACGAAATCGGCGAGTGCTATGTTGGCGCGCCCTTCCCGCCGGATGAGCTGCTGGCGCAGCGTGTGAAGCACCGCGATCGGCGACGTACGCGCGCTCGTCGGCGAACAGCAGGATGTCGTCGCCATCGGCATTTGCCGGCCAAAAGCCGAACACCGCGCCGGCGCGCAACAGAGTTCCGGCACGATGCGGTCGAGCATCGCCTGCGCGTCCGCAAATACACTGCGCGCTGCCGCGCCGTACTTCGCATCGTCCAGAATGGCCGGGAATTTTCCGGTCAGCTCCCAAGTGGCGAAGAACGGCGACCAGTCGATGTACTCGCGCAGCTCCGCGAGCGGATAGTTCTCGAGCGTCCGCGCGCCGAGAAAATTCGGCGGCGGCGGCCGATAGCTGCCGGACCAGTCCAGCTTGAACGCATTGGCGCGCGCATCCTCGAGCGAAAGCCGCTGCTTGGTCTCTTCTCCGCGCGCATGCGCCGACGCAATCCGGGCGTATTCCTCTCGAATTTTCCCGACATAGCCGGGCCGCGCGCTGTCCGACATGAGGCTGCCGGCAACCGCAACCGCGCGGCTTGCATCATTGACGTGAACCGCCTGTCCGCGGCGATAGTTCGGGTGGATCTTCACCGCGGTGTGAACGCGGCTGGTGGTGGCGCCGCCGATCAACAGCGGCAAATCGAAGCCCTGCCGCTCCATCTCGGCGGCGACCAGGCACATCTCGTCGAGCGAGGGCGTGATGAGGCCGGAGAGGCCGATCATGTCTGCGTTCTCGTTGCGCGCCGTTTCCAGGATCTTCGCGGCCGGCACCATCACGCCGAGATCAACCACCTCGTAGTTGTTGCATCCGAGCACGACGCCGACGATGTTCTTGCCGATATCGTGCACGTCGCCTTTGACCGTCGCCATCACGATCTTGCCGTTCGAGCTCCTCTCGTCGATTCCCTTGTCCTTCTTCTCCTGCTCCATGAACGGCATCAGATGAGCGACCGCCTGCTTCATCACCCGCGCCGATTTCACCACCTGCGGCAGGAACATGCGGCCCGATCCGAACAGATCGCCCACGACGTTCATGCCGTCCATCAGCGGGCCTTCAATGACGTGCAATGGGCGCTCGGCCTTGAGCCGCGCTTCCTCCACATCGATCTCGATGAAATCGGTGATGCCGTGCACCAGCGCGTGCGAAAGCCGTTGCTCCACCGGCCGATCGCGCCAGGCGAGATCGGCCTCCTTCCTCTCCTTGCCGTGCCCTTGGTAGCGCTGGGCGAGGAGAAGCAGGCGCTCCGCCGCGTCCGGCCGCCGGTTGAGCACGACGTCCTCGCACGCCTCGCGCAGCTCGGGATCGAGATCGTCATAGACCGCGATCTGCCCGGCATTGACGATGCCCATGTCCATGCCGGCCTTGATCGCGTGGTAGAGAAACACCGAGTGCATCGCCTCGCGCACGGGCTCGTTGCCGCGGAACGAGAACGACAGGTTGGACACGCCGCCCGAGATGTGCAGCATGCGGCAAGGTCACGCGGATTCAGCGCGCGGCCTCGATGAAGGCGACGCCGTAGCCGTTGTGCTCCTCCATCCCGGTCGCGACCGCGAAAATGTTGGGATCGAAGATGATGTCCTCGGGGGAAATGCCCACCTCATCGACCAGGATGTCGTAGGCGCGCCGCGCAATCGCGCATTTGCGCTCGAGGGTGTCGGCCTGGCCCTGCTCGTCGAAAGCCATGACGACGACGGCGGCGCCGTATCGTCTTACGATTCTGGCATGCTCGATGAATGCCGCCTCGCCTTCCTTGAGCGATATGGAATTCACCACCGGCTTGCCCTGCAGGCATTTGAGCCCGGCCTCGATCACCGAGAATTTCGAGGAGTCCACCATGACCGGCACGCGCGCGATGTCGGGCTCCGCCGCAATGAGGTTGAGAAACGTGGTCATCGCCTTCTCGGAATCGAGCAGGCCCTCGTCCATGTTCACGTCGATGATCTGCGCGCCGTTCTCGACCTGGTCGCGGGCAATGGCGAGCGCCGCCCCGTAGTCGCCGGCGGTGATCAGCTTGCGGAACTTGGCGGAGCCGGTGACGTTGGTGCGCTCGCCCACGTTGACGAACGGGATCTCCGGCGTGAGCGCGAAGGCCTCCAAGCCCGGAGAGCCGCAGCAGCCGCGGCAGCTCCGGGATCTTGCGCGGCGGCTTGCCTTCGACCGCGCGCGCCATGGCATGGATGTGCTCGGGCGTGGTGCCGCAGCAGCCGCCGACGACGTTGACCAGGCCCGCCTGCGCGAACTCGCCGAGCAGCGAGGCCATCAAGGCCGGGCTTTCATCATAACCGCCGAACTCGTTCGGCAACCCGGCGTTCGGATAGGCGCAGACGAAGGTGTCGGCAACGCGCGCGATCTCCGCGATGTGGGCGCGCATCTCGCCTGCGCCGAGCGCGCAATTGAGCCCGATCGAGAACGGTGCCGCATGCCGCACCGAGTTCCAGAATGCCGCCGGCGTCTGTCCGGAGAGGAGACGTCCGGATCGATCGGTGATGGTGCCGGAGATCATGACCGGCACCGACTGGCCGCGACCTTCGACGACGTCGGCGATTGCCGCGATCGCGGCCTTGGCGTTGAGCGTGTCGAAGATGGTCTCGACCAGGAGGAGATCGGCGCCGCCTTCGACCAGTCCTTCGATCTGCTCGGCATAGGCGCTGCGCAGCTCGTCGAAGGTGATGGCGCGGAAGCCCGGATTGATACGTCCGGGGAAATCGAGGCGGTGCGGTTGGTGGGCCCGATCGCGCCGGCGACGAAGCGCGGGCGGCCGTCCTCGCGCTGCGCCAGATCGGCCGCCGCGCGGGCGAGCCTGGCGCCCTCGCGGTTCAATTCGCGGGCGATGCCCGCCATGCCGTAATCGGCCTGCGCGATGCAGGTCGAGGAGAACGTGTTGGTCGACACGATGTCCGCGCCGGCGCGGAAATAGGCGAGATGAATGTCGCGGATCTTCTCGGGCTGGCTGAGAATGAGCAGGTCGTTGTTGCCGCGCACCTCCCGGTTCCAGGCGTCGAAGCGCGCGCCACGATAGCCTTCCTCGTCGAGCCCGAGCGCCTGGATCATGGTGCCCATGGCGCCGTCGAGCACGAGAATGCGCTCGCTTGCCAGCCGGCGCAGCATCTGCTCGGTGGGGGAGGCCGGCATCAGCGGCAGACTCAGGCGTGCTCCCTCTCCCCGCTGGGGAGAGGGTGGGGGTGAGAGGGCCGGGCTCGTTGTTGATCAACGATGCCTAAAACGTTTTCGAGCACACCATCATTGTTTCGACGGAGACGCCTGGCGGGTTCGATATTTCCTCTCCTCATCCGCTTGCCCCCCTCACCCCAACCCTCTCCCCAAACGGGGGGAGCACACCTCGTGTGTTGCACGATTAGCGCACGCTGCCTCCTCTAAATTGGGCCGCAAGCCGAGCAAATGACATACCGCATAAACGAGATCGGCGCGGTTCATGGTATAGAAATGGAAATCGGTGACACCGCGGTCGACGAGATCGAGCACCTGCTCGGCGGCAACCGCGGCGGCGATGAGCTTGCGGGTCGCCGCGTCGTCATCGAGGCCGTCGAACCGGCTTGCCAGCCAAACCGGGACCGAGGCGCCGCAGCGCGCGGCGAAGCTCTTGGTCTGCTTGAAATTCTGCACCGGCAGGATACCGGGCACGACCGGCACGTCGATGCCGCGGGCGCGCACACGATCGAGATACTCGAAATAGAGGTCGTTCTCAAAGAAGAACTGGGTAATGGCGCGGGTCGCGCCCGCATCGACCTTGGCCGCAAGCATGTCGAGGTCGGCTTCGACGGTGGGACTGTCGGGATGCTTTTCCGGATAGGCCGATACCGACACCTCGACGTCGGCGAGGCGCTTGATGCCGGCGACGAGGTCGGCGGCGTTGCGATAACCGCCGGGATGCGGCGCATAGCGCTCGCCAAGACCACCGACCGGGTCGCCGCGCAGCGCCACGATGTGGCGCACCCCCGCCGCGCAATAATCGCGAATCACGGCATCGATCTCGTCGCAGCCGGCCGCGACACAGGTGAGATGCGCCGCAGGCACGAGGGCGGTCTCGGCCAGAATCCGCTTCACCGTGCTATGAGTGCGCTCGCGCGTCGAGCCGCCGGCGCCGTAGGTTACCGACACGAAGTTGGGCCGCAGCGGCGCTAGCCGCGTGATCGACTCCCAAAGTGTCCGTTCCATCTCCTCGGTCTTCGGCGGAAAGAACTCGAAGGACACCCGCACGGGACGCTGGTCGGATGCATGCACGAACCTGCTCGCGCGCGGTTCGGCCCGCATCAGGCAACCTCCTTGGTCGCAGTCGAAGCGAGGGCAAGGCGCCGATCGCGTCCGAGCCAGAGCGAAACCGCAATTCTGCCTGCAGAAGCCGCCGGCGGCGCGAGGCACTGGTGCAGCGCGACCTCGAGCCCGGCGGCATTCAGCCACTGCACCACCATTTCCTGCGCGAAACCGAGTCGGCGATGGGCGTGCTCGTCGCGCAGGAACTCAAGGTCATGTGGGGCGAAATCGACCACCAGCAAATGGCCGGCCGGACGCAGCACGCGCGCCGCTTCGCGAATGGCGCGCGCCCCGTCATCGAGAAAGTGCAGCACCTGGTGGATGAGGACGGTATCGAAGGAATCATTCGGCAGTGCGAGCTCATAGATATCGCCGTGGCGCACGCTGCAATGGCGCAGCCCTGCACGGTCGAGCCGCGCCCGCGCGAATGCCAGCATGTCAAGCGACAGATCAAGGCCGAGGCCGCGCTCAATCTGCGGGCCGAGCAATTCGAGCATGCGTCCGGTGCCGGTCCCGAGGTCGAGGAGCGTGCGCACGGGCGCGCTCGCGAGCGCCGCAACAATCGCTTCCTCGACCGCTTCGTCCGCCACCTGAAGATTGCGGATCCGGTCCCACTCGGCGGCGTGGCGACGGAAATAGCTTTGCGCAGCGGCGGCGCGTCGGGCGCGTACCGCGGCCAGCCGCTCACGATCGCGTGCAAGCGTCGCGTCCGCGAAATCGAGCCGCGCAATTAGCTCGCGCGCGAGGTCGCCGGCCCCACCGCGCTCACGGAGCCGGAAGAAGGCCCAGGAGCCTTCCCGGAAGCGATCGACCAGCCCCGCTTCCACCATGAGGCGTAAATGACGCGAAATGCGCGGTTGCGACTGGCGAAGAATGGCGGTGAGATCGGAGACGGTGAGCTCCGCCTCACCGAGCAGCACAAGAATGCGCAGCCGGGTCGCCTCGCCGGCGGCTTTGAGCGCGGAATTGAGGCTCTCGAACGCCAGTTGGGCAGATATCGTCATTTTGGCGGGAACCCTTCCCAACCCGGAACCAGGGTCCTTGCGGGCTATATAAAGGTTTCTTTATACGTTCAAGCGGCGAATTCAAGGCACGCAGCCCATGAAAGAGCGAGCATGAACGACGAGAAGGCATTCGATGTGCGAGACGGCGAGATGACGGCGGCGCTGCCGGAGACGTACGACGCTTCGCTCTATTTCATCGGCCGCATCCGCACGCCCTGGACGGAGCGCGAGAATTGTCCGAAGAATGCGCGCGAATCCGACGCGGTCTGCACGCTCGAGTTCGACCCACGATGGGTAGCGGCCCTCAAGGGAGTGGAGAGCTGCACCCATATCATCGTCCTTTACTGGATGGGGCGATCACGGCGCGATCTGGTGATACAGGTGCCGCGTCACTACGGTGTTGGGCGGGGCACATTTGCATTGCGCTCGCCGGCGCGTCCCAACCCCATCGCTCTGAGCGTCGTCCGGCTCGTAGGAATGAGCGGCACCCGCGTATCGGTAGTGGGCCTCGACTGCCTGGACCAAACCCCGCTCCTCGACATCAAGCCCTATTTTGCTTCGACCGATGCGGTTGCCGAAGCGGTCGTTGGCTGGCACGCCGAACGCCATGGGTAGTGGCGAGCCATGCCCTTCCCCTATGTGGCACGGCACCACCACCGGCCTCGGTTGCATCTAACCGACTTTCATGCGGCGGCGGCTTTTCCCTCTCAAAGCAATGCTTTCTTGCGCAGGGTCACGCCTCTGCCGCCCGCAGGGCGGCGCTTGGCCTGTCATGGGCTTGCGCAACGGCATCGAAATCGCCGCGTATGGCCTTTAATGCCTGGCGTTCTTGCTCAATTTCGTACGAGGTGCGGAAACCTAAACGCCGGAGAATGGGTATCGGCGGACACCATCCCTGTATTGCGTGCTGAAACAGGAAGGCGGTCACAAGCGCGGGTAGAATGAACCAGCGGCGATGACCGCTCGTGAGGCCGAGAGCAACTCCGGCAAACGCCAGAGCTGACGCGTTGGCCTCGATGGCCCGCTCTATATCCCATTCCTCGGCCAACTGACGCAGCCGGGCGGGGATTTCATCCCGATGGCGGTCATGGTAGCGGATGCTGCTTTCGATAGCCTCCTGAATCCGGAGATTGGTCTCCTCGCTCGTATGGGCTGGGACGCGCTCGCGCGTGCTGGGCATGGCTGCTCCTCCTGAGCCATAAACCCGCAACTATCGAGCTGGTTCAATCAAACGAGTAGAATATCGATTCCCAGGCCAGGTTTCATGGCGAAAACAGGAGAGAGACGAATGAGCATTTCGTCCGGGACCCGGGCGATGCGCGTTTCTGCGCTTTTCGTTCAGTTGCTGATCTGCAGTGTCGCGCAAACGCGCGCCGAACCCTCGGAGGAGCTCTACGAGAGGGCAAAGATTGAGAAGATGCTGGTGCTCTACGGCGCAGGACCTGCCGGGTCGCACGATCGCTGGATAAAGGAGTTCCAAGTGCGCTATCCCGGCGTGACCGTCTCCTTCACCGGCGGCTTGAGCAACGGCCTCAAGCAAAGGATCGAGCAACAGCGGGCGAGCGGCAAGATGGAAACCGATCTCGCGATCCTTCAGACCATTGGGGATTTCGTCAAATGGAAGCAGGCGGCTGCGCTGCTCCCGTTCAAGCCGGACGGCTCGGAGACGATCGATGCCGCCTACAAGGACGAGGACGGCGCGTTCACGACGGTGAGCGTCAACGCCATCACCTATGCCTACAACAGCATGCTGGTTCCGCCCGCCGAGATCCCCGGATCGGCGCTCGATTTCCTCAAGCCACTGTTCAAGGAGAAGCTCATCACCACCGATCCGACGGAGGACGATGCCGCGCTCGCCGCTTTTCGCATGATCGTTGAGAAATACGGCTGGAGCTACATGGATCGGTACATGGCGCAGCGACCGACATTCGTCACCAGCGGTCATGCCGCCGTCTCCAATGCCATTGCGGCGGGCGAGAAGCTCGCGACTTTCGACTCCACATCGACGACGCCTCGGCTCAAGCGCGAGGGTAAGCCGATCGAACCGGTGTTCTCGCACGCCGACAAGACGCCGGTATTTTTGGTCGCGGCTGCCATCTTCAAGGATGCGCCGCACCCCAATGCCGCAAAGCTCTATCTCAACTGGTACCTTTCGCCCGAGCAGCAGAGCCGCAGCGGTACATTCTCCCCGCGCTCGGACGTTGCGCCGCCGCCGGGGCTCAAGCCGCTGGCGTACTACAATATCGACGCGGGCTACCGGGCCTTGCTGTCGGACGAAACCCGCGCTGCGGAATTGAGAAGGCGCTTCGCGCGCCATATCCACAAAGAGCAGGCTCGGTAGGTCCTCGCTTGACCGGTGGATGTGCGCGAAGCGTTGACACCCCCTTTCTGGCGCTTACATTAGCGGTGTTCCGAGGGGAGCTCTGGTCAAGGAGCTGAGAGTTCGCCGATCCCCGGTTGGGATACCGCGAAAACCCTTTGAACCTGATCCGGGTCATGCCGGCGAAGGGACAGGACGATCCGTGCAAACCACAGCCTTCCCAGCACAACAGATCCAAATGATCGCCCTTGCCTCCGCAGGAGCGCACACATGATCGCTGCGCTTTTCTGCCGGCTCGATTGATCGCGACAATAGCCTCCAGCGGGAGCAAGAAGATGAACATCCACGACCCCAATATCTCGATCCCCAAGGTGACCACCGGGCCGCTCGCCGCTTCGCGCAAGGTCTATGCCCGGCCCGACGGCGCACCCGACCTGCGCGTCCCCGTGCGCGAGATCCTGCTCACGGAAGCTGCGGGGGAACCGCCGCTACCCGTCTACGACACGACCGGTCCCTACACCGACCCCGACGTGACCATCGACGTCGAGCAAGGCCTCGCGCGTGGACGCACGGCCTGGGTGCGCGTGCGCGGCGGCGTGGAGGAATATGAGGGTCGTCACATCAAGGATGAGGACAACGGCAATGCGAGCGGCAAGCACCTCGCGCGGAGCTTTCCGGCGACCCATCGTCCGCTGCGCGCCGCCAATGGCACGCCGGTGACCCAGCTCGAATGGGCGCGCGCCGGCGTGCTCACCAAGGAGATGATCTACATTGCCGAGCGCGAGAATCTCGGCCGCAAGAACATGCTGGAGCGAGCGCAGGCGACGCTCGCCGACGGCGAGAGCTTCGGCGCCTCGCTGCCTGCCTTCGTCACGCCGGAATTCGTGCGCTCGGAAGTCGCGCGCGGACGCGCGATCATTCCCTCCAACATCAACCATGCCGAGCTGGAGCCGATGATCATCGGCCGCAACTTCCTTACCAAGATCAACGCCAACATCGGCAACTCGGCCGTGACCTCATCGGTGGAGGAGGAAGTGGAGAAGATGGTATGGGCGATCCGCTGGGGCGCCGACACCGTCATGGATCTTTCCACCGGCCGCAACATTCACAACACGCGCGAATGGATCATCCGCAATGCGCCCATTCCGATCGGCACCGTGCCGATCTATCAGGCGCTGGAGAAGGTCCACGGCGATCCGGTGAAGCTCGACTGGGAGTGCTACAAGGACACGTTGATCGAGCAGTGCGAGCAGGGGGTCGACTATTTCACCATCCACGCGGGCGTGCGTCTTGCATACATCCATCTCACCGCCAACCGAGTCACCGGCATTGTCTCGCGCGGCGGCTCCATCATGGCGAAATGGTGCCTGTCCCGCCACAAGGAAAGCTTCCTGTACGAGCGCTTCGACGAGATCTGCGATCTCATGCGCAAATACGACGTGAGCTTCTCGCTCGGTGACGGCTTGCGTCCCGGCTCGATTGCCGACGCCAACGACCGCGCCCAGTTCGCGGAGCTCGAGACGCTCGGTGAGCTGACCAAGATCGCCTGGGACAAGGGCTGCCAGGTGATGATCGAAGGCCCCGGCCATGTGCCCATGCACAAGATCAAGATCAATGTCGAGAAGCAGCTCAAGGAATGCGGCGAGGCGCCGTTCTATACGCTCGGTCCTCTCACCACCGACATTGCACCGGGCTACGACCACATCACCTCGGCGATCGGCGCCGCCATGATCGGGTGGTTCGGCACGGCCATGCTCTGCTACGTCACGCCGAAGGAGCACCTGGGCCTGCCCGACCGCGACGATGTCAAGGAAGGCGTCATCGCCTACAAGATCGCGGCGCATGCCGCCGATCTCGCCAAGGGTCATCCGGCGGCGCAGCTGCGCGACGATGCGTTGTCGCGCGCGCGCTTCGATTTCCGCTGGGTCGACCAGTTCAACCTCTCGCTCGATCCCGATACTGCGCGCGAGTATCACGACGAGACGCTGCCGAAGGAGGCACACAAGGTCGCGCATTTCTGCTCGATGTGCGGGCCGAAATTCTGCTCCATGAAGATCACGCAGGACGTGCGCGACTATGCGGCGACGTTGAACGACCCGGCCGCGGCCGGCACTCTTACGGCCGAGCAAGGCATGGCGCAGATGAGCCAGAAGTTCCGCGACCTCGGCAGCGAGGTTTACGTCGATGCGCAGGCCGTGAAGGAGAGCAATCGGGCACTGTGACTGTCGGTGGGGCAACGGCCGTTCCCGCTGCATCCCGCCTCCAACCGCGGGTTTGACCGCGCAAGCCGGATGCATCCGACTTGCGCACTTGAACTGCCCGAGCTCGGATAAACCCGAGTTCGTGGTCGATCTACTTCGCGAGAATGCAAGCTGCATTTCTCGTTATTGGATTGATTGCCGGGGCAAGCCCGGCAATGACGATCAGCTGCACTCTCGCCAGCCAGCGGCGCCATCCATCAGGTGTCAAAAAAATCCCGGACCGCGACCTCGATGCCGGGCGGATCGAAAAGGACGACGCCATCCCGCACGACGCGCGTCGCCACCATGTCGGCTTCTCCCCGCGCGTGGTGAATGACAAGGTGCTCATCCGGATCGACGATGAGATAATGGTGGACGTGGGGAATGCGGAAATAACCGGCTAGCTTTGCTGACGCGTCGATGTGCCGCGTGGACGGCGAGAGGACTTCAACCACGATCATCGGGTTGGGCACCTCGACGACGCTGTCGGGGAGTTCCTCGCCGCAATAAACCAGCGCGTCGGGCTCGTGGGCGGTGTGTGCATCGACGCGGACGGTCATTCCGTCGGGCAGCATGTGGCAGGGAAGGCCGGCTCTTTGGATTGCGCTGCGCAGCACCGTCTGCACCGCGAACTTGACCTTCGCATGCCCGGCCCGCTCCGGCGTCATGGCGTGGACCACGCCGGCATAGAGCTCGAAACGTCCCGGCCTGCCCTGCGCCCAGGCAAGGTACTCGTCCACGGTCATTCTGTGTTTCGGCAGCGCGGTCATGGGACCAAATCTAACATGACAAGGCATGGACGCAACACGGCGCGGTGATACACGGCGCGCTGACGCACACGGTCAGCACGCATCGGCTTCCTAAATTTCCTCCGCGTCTATATAGGAAGCGCTCTCGTGCGCGCATGGCGACGGAGACGCACGAGGGATTGGCAATGCCATCATCACGTCAATTGCGGCTCGGCGCCTTCATGCGGCCGGCGAGCATCCATACCGGCGCCTGGCGCTATCCCGGCGCTTTTCCCGATGCCAATTTCAACTTCGGGCACCTCAAGCGCTTCGCACAGACGCTCGAGCGCGGCAAGTTCGACGCCTTCTTCATGGCCGATCACATGGCCGTGCTCAACATGCCGCTCGATGCGCTCAAGCGCAGCCACACGGTCACCTCATTCGAGCCGTTCACGCTGCTGTCGGCGCTCGCCGGAGTCACCGAGCATATCGGCCTCGTCGCCACCGGCTCGACCACGTTCGACGCGCCGTATCACGTCGCGCGCAGGTTTGCGTCCCTCGACCATATCAGCGCGCGGCCGCGCGGGCTGGAACATCGTGACCACCTCCAATCCCGATGCTGCCCTGAACTTCGGCCTCACCGAGCATGTCGAGCACGCCGAGCGCTATCGCCGCGCGCGCGAGTTCTACGACGTGGTGACCGGCTTGTGGGACAGCTGGGCGGACGACGCCTTCATCCGCGATGTCGATCGCGGCATCTATTTCGATCCCGACAAGCTGCATGTGCTCGACCACAAGGGCGAATACCTCTCGGTGCGCGGGCCGCTCAACATCGCGCGGCCGATCCAGGGCTGGCCGGTGATCGTCCAGGCCGGCGCCTCCGATGCCGGCCGCCAGCTCGCCGCCGAGACCGCCGAGGCGGTGTTCACCGCGCAGAGCGATCTCGCCGCCGGGCGAGAGTTCTATGCCGACGTGAAAGGCCGCATGGAGAAGGCCGGTCGATCGCGCGAGCACATGAAGATACTGCCGGCCTGCTTCGTCGTCGTCGGCGAGACGGTCGAGGAGGCGCGCGCAAAGCGCGCGCGCCTCGACAGCCTCGTCCATTACGACAACGCCATCGCGCTCGCTGTCGATCGCGCTCGGCCACGATGCCTCGCGCTTCGATCCCGACGGCCGCTGCCGGAAATTCCCGAAAGCAATGCCAGCAAGAGCGGCCGACAGCGCGCGATCGATCTGGCGCGGCGGGAGAACCTGACCGTGCGGCAGCTCGCCCAGCGGCTCGGCGGATTTTCCGGCCTCGCCATGGTCGGCACCCCGCGCACGATCGCCGATGAGATGGAGGAATGGCTCGGCACGGACGCCTGCGACGGCTTCACCGTGATGTTTCCCTACCTCCCTGGCGGGCTCGACGACTTCGTCGGCCAGCGTGGTGCCGGAGCTGCAGCGGCGCGGACTTTTCCGGCGCGAATACGAAGGCAGCACGCTGCGCGAAAATCTCGGTCTGCCGCGGCCGGCGAACCGATTTTTCTGATCGCGGCGGCGTTTTGCGGCGAGGTTCCCCTACCCCGTCGGATTGGCGCGCTGGTATGCGTCGATGATTTCGCCGCCGGTGGCGAACCAGACGCCGTCATGCTTCTTCATCTCGGCAATGCGCGCGCTCGAGATACCTGATCCGCAACGGCTGACCTGCGATCATGGGATGCAGCGGAATGCCCATGACCCTCGGCTGCTTCTTGCTGTCGGCGTAGAGCGTCTCGAATTGATCGATCACCGACCTGTAATACTGCTCGCCGGTGTAGCCCTTTCTGATGAAGAGCGGAATGTCGTTGATCTCCATGCAGTACGGGATCGAGAAGAGCTTCCCCTTCTTGACCTTCATGGGATAGGGCTGATCGTCGTTGTTCCAGTCGCCGCAGTAGATGACGCCTTCTTCGGCGAGAATGTCGAGAGTATTGTAGGTCTCGACGAGGCCGGAGCCCAGCCACCCGCGCGGCTTCCGCCCGGTCGCCTGCTCGATGGTCTTGAGAACCGACTGGATGACTTCGCGCTCTCCTTTCAGGGTTGAGTCCGGCGAGGCTCTCGCTGTTGGTGGTGCCGTGGCCCATGAACTCCCATCCGCGTTTTTTCATTTCGTCGACCGCTCTGGGAAAATGCTCGCATACCAGCGAATTCAATGCGACGGTGGCCTTGATGCCGGCTGCGTCCAGCACGTCGGCGAATTGCCACAAGCCCACTCTGATGCCGTACTCTCGCCAAGCGTAATTGATCACGTCAGGGACGATGTTTCCCAGGTTCGGCGACACCGGGATGCCCACCGGCGAATCGTAATTCCAGACCTCCACGTTGGGGGCGATCCAGACCGCGAGCGTCTTGTTATCCGGCCAGGTGAAAGGCTTCCTCTCGGAAATGAACGTATCCTCGTAGCGATCCGATCTACGCACGGGCTTGCTCACGACTTGCGCGGACGCGAAGGGCGCCAACGAGGAAGTGAGCAAGCTCGCCGTTCCGGCCATGACAAGAGTGCCTTTGATAAAATTCCTGCGGCCGCTGTTACTTCGCATGACATCGTCTCCATTCGCAGGCCAGAGCGTGACTGTTCCAGCTCCCTCCATTCTAGCATCTTTTTGCCGAGCAGAAAAAATTGCGCTGGCGATCATGCACAGGGCCGAGCTCCGGCAGACGAATTGCGTCGGACTGAAGGGTGCACCAGCAATCGTCACCTCTGCGCCCGCCCTAGGTCGGTATCGCCGCCCGAGGAAGCTCCTTGCTGCTTTGCATGCGAGCAACAATCAAGTGCAGCAGGCGGAACCCGAATTGAGGATTTTGGAAGTACAGCTCCTTGAAACGATCATAGTCGATTTGCGCGGCATCAACATCGGTCTTGCAGCGTATCGTCATGTTACGCCTGCCGTCGGGTGCGAACAGGCCAATTTCACCGATCAAGGTGCCCTTTCCACCGGTGGCATCGATCTCGACCATCTCGACCTCGCCCGACATGATATAGAAGGCGGCGGTGGCGTAATCGCCGCGCTGCATGATGACATCGCCGGCCTTGAAATGCGCGGGACGCGTGTAGGGCAGCAACCAATCCACGCTCATGTCGCTCTTGGTGGCAACGTCGATGTCCCGGATCAGGTGCAGCATCGCGCGCAGCCGCCACACATTGAGCGGCAACAGGATCGCATTGAGCATGACGGTCGGATAGGTTCCGTGCAGCGTGCTGTAGGCCATCGCCAAGGCATTCGCGACAATCGCGGCGATGCGCAGCGGGATGATGGTCTTCGCATGCGCCGCGTAGAGGCTCGCGGCCGCGGCCGCGACGCCGATCAATTCCGCGAAATGATGTTCCATGGAAACGTAACCTCTCTGGCTCCTGCAGGGCCGATCGCGTCGATTGGCGCGCCGTCACCGACAGCTATGAGCTCCCAGGCAAATGTGCGCCTCATGTTCCATAGTGATGCCCGCCGTACCGCCGGCCAAGGCATTCCGGATAGTCGTTCCTGTCATTCAGCCTTTGTTCAGCGCCGGTGTGGAACATAGCGCGCAAGGGTGACGTTGGTATCCCCTATACACGTTGAGGTGACGCCATGAGGAAAGCTGTGACCGCTCTCGCTGCGGTGGCAACGATTGCCGCCGCGACGGTTGCGACCCCGACCACGGCGGATGCCCGCCGCGGCTGGTGGGGACCCGCCATCGTTGGCGGATTCGCCGCCGGAGCCATTGTCGGAAGCGCGTTCGCAAGGCCGTATCCGTACGGGTATTACGCGCCGGCCCCGGTCTATTACGATTACTACAGGCCGGCGCCGGTCTATTACGGCTTCTATGGACCTCGGCCCTACTATGGCTGCTGGCGGGGGCGCTACGGATATCGCCACCGGGTTTGCTGACTTGTAACACGCTGACTTGTAACACCTTGCCTCGTAGCACGCTGCCTTGCCGAGCCGCACATTCCGGAGCCGGCGCTTCTTTCGAGAACACCGGCTTGGTACTGCAGGCCCGCCGTTGCGGCCACCGATAGATCCATAAAGTCGACATGAGAGAACCCATTTCCGACGAAATTCCGACAAATTGAACGGCCTTACTTGCTGCGGCTCAAACGGGGGTTATGGGTCATTTTGGGGCTATCTCACATCACAACTGTTTTCGCGTTCGGCAATCAGCCGGCGCTGAGGGAGACTATGATGAGGAAGACTTCACTGTTCTAGTTGCGGCTGCGGCCGTGGCGTTTGCGACAGCCGCCTCGCCGACGCCGGCGGACGCCCGCTGTCACGGTTGCGGCGTAGGCGCCGGCCTTGTCGGCGGTTTCGTCGCCGGCGCCATTGTCGGCAGCGCGATCGCGAATGCGCGGCCGGCCTATGTGGTAGCGCCCGGTCCGGGCTATGTGGTCTATTCCGGATACGCTGCTCCGCTTCCCGGTCCGAACTGTTATTGGACCCGCATGCCAGTCTACGACGCTTACGGCAATCCGATCGGCTGGCGCGGTCGCCCGGTGGCGGTCTGCCAGTAAGCGGGCCCAGCGCACTCAATCGGTTCAGGCTAAGAACCCGGCGAGCCCCTGGCCCGCCGGGTTGGTCTTTGTCCAGATATCGCGTTGTCGGCGTGCGGCAACGCGAGGCCGCATCTTGGACTAATATTTCGAGGCCTTCCGCTGCATGTCCTCGAGCACGGCCACCGTCGGCCAGCAGTCCAGCTTAAGCCGGTTGGCTTTCTGATACGCGCCAAGCGCGGCGCGGGTTTTCATGCCGGCCTTGCCGTCCATCTTATCCTGTAATGCGCAGCTCTGTCAGGTGTGCTGCATGGTTTCGACGTCCGCGGTGCTCATTGCGTGACCTTGCTCCACGGCGTCTCGAACGGGCGCGGGTCGACAATACGATCGCTCAAGTGACCGACGAACAGCACGTAAAGATCGGAAAAATTATACTCCTTGATGACAAAGTAATTTTTGGCGTGAGAAACGCCGGCCCGTAAGTCCCCTCGGGCAGCAGGAGCGGAGGCCGGCTCGACAACATCCGCCTGGCTGGGCTTGCGCCCAAGGGGGTAAAACCTGCTTGAGCCATTCGCCGACCGGCCGGGTGACCTCCGGAACGCCCAGCGTGCAGTCGATCCCCTGCGGTGCGCGTACCTCATAGGCCCAGTGGGTGCCGCGCTGCCAGCCCTTGCCCACGAGCTGCTGTGCGGCCGATGCCAAGGCATCGGGCACCGAATTCCAGATGTCCTTCTTGCCGTCTCCGTCGAAATCAACCGCATATTTATAGAACTCGGAGGGCAGAAATTGGGTCAGCCCCATGGCGCCACCCCAGGAGCTGCGCATGTCTGCGAGCTTGACATGGCCCTCTTCCAGCATCTTGAAGGCGTAGAGCAGCTCCTGACGAAAGAAATCCTTGCGACGGCCATAGTAGCCCTGCGTGGCGAGCACAGTGACGGCGTTCTTCGGCAGTTTGTATCCTCCGAATGCGGTCTCGCGTCCCCAAATCGCAAGCAGCACATTTCCCGGCACGCCGAATTTCTGCTCGATGGCGGCAAGGGTGCGGCTGTGCACTGCTGCGAGCTTCTTCGCCTGCTCGGCCAGCCGCGCAATGTTGGCTTCCTTGATATAGTCGGCCGGCGTTTGGACGAACTCCGCCTGTCCGCGCGGTGGCGCGCCCTCTCTTCCGGGAAGATCCAGATCAGGGAGCGAGAGATCGGGCTCGACCCCTTGCGTCGCCGCTTCAAAGGTTCTGCGCGAGACACCCATCGCCTGCGCCTGCGGCCATAGCTCCTGCAGCCATCTTTGAAAAACCGGGTCGGCCGCGCTTGCCGGCGTTGCGCCCGCGCCGGTCATCAGGAGCCAGAGACAGAGAACCGCATATTTGTGCATTGGACCCATTCCTCATTGGCTCCTTTCGGTGTATCGCAAAACCCGGCTTAGACCAGCCAGCGGCCAGGGGTGCAACAATTCGGCCCGACGAGACGTTAATTGAGGCGTCAAAGACGCCAAAGGTATGGACATCGATGCTGCAGGTTCCACTCGAAATCGCCTTCCACAATATCGAGAGCTCGGCGCAGGCGGAGCGGGAAATTCGCGCCCGGGTCTCCGAATTGGAGCGAATCTACGATCGGCTGATCTCATGCCGGGTGCGGATCGATCAGCGCGCCAAGGACCTCACCGGCACCATCCCACCCGTCGTGCATATCGAGCTCGGCATTCCCGGCGGCAGCGACGTCGTGGTAAGTCACGAGCCCGATCATCTGTTGCGGAAGTACCAGCATCCCGACTTGCACAAGGCGATCAACGAGGCCTTTCGCATTGCGGAGCGCCGTCTCGTCGACATCAAGGAGCAGCGGGACGACCGCGACAAGGCGCCCGCACATGATTCCCGGAACCAATCGTTGGGCCAGATCGCCGAGGTCACGCCCGAGCAGGATTTCGGATTTCTCCTGACCAAAGAGGGCGCGCTGCTTTATTTTCACCGCAACTCCGTTCTGTCCGGCGACTTCGACCATCTCACGCGCGGGGACGAAGTCCACTACAACGAGAATATCGGAGACACCGGACCGGTTGCGACCAAGGTGCGGGTGAAGGCGAAGGAATAGCCGTTTGATTGCGGGTCAGCGGCTGAACTTCTTGTACTTGATGCGATGAGGTATGGTCGAGTCCGTTCCGAGCCGTCGCATCTTGTCCTGCTCATAATCCTGGAAATTGCCCTCGAACCATTCGACGTGGCTGTCGCCTTCAAACGCCAGAATGTGGGTCGCAATACGGTCGAGAAACCAGCGATCGTGGCTGATGATAACGGCGCAGCCGGCAAAATCCTCCAGGGCCTCTTCCAGCGCGCGCAGCGTGTCCACGTCGAGATCGTTGGTGGGCTCGTCGAGAAGCAGCACATTTGCACCCGACTTGAGCATCTTGGCAAGGTGAACGCGATTTCTTTCGCCGCCTGAAAGCTGGCCGACCTTCTTCTGCTGATCTGCTCCCTTGAAGTTGAAGCTCGAACAGTAGGCCCGTGAATTCACCTCACGCTTTCCCAGCAAGACGACATCGTTCCCGCCCGAAATTTCTTCCCAGACATTCTTTTTGCCATCGAGGGAATCACGCGACTGGTCGACGTATCCGAGATGCACCAACTCGCCGATCTTGATGGTGCCGGCATCGGGCTTTTCCTGCCCCGTGATCATGCGGAACAACGTGGTCTTGCCTGCGCCATTGGGGCCGATGACTCCGACGATGCCGCCCGCCGGCAATTTGAAGGCGAGGTCGTCGATCAGGAGATTGTCACCGTAGCCTTTCCGCAAGTGCTCGAAATCGACGACGTTTTGCCCTAGCCGCTCCGCGACCGGAATGATGATCTGCGCCGTCTGGGTCGACTTTTCCGAGGCTTTCTTCACCAGGTCCTCGTAGCGCTGGTATCTCGCCTTGGACTTGGCCTGCCGCGCGCGCGGGGACGCCGCGATCCATTCCTGCTCGCGCGCGAGAGTGCGCCGTCGTGCTTCTTCCTCGCGGCCCTCCTGCTCAAGGCGCTTCTGCTTCTGCAACAGCCAGGCCGAATAATTGCCCTCGTAGGGAATACCGCGGCCGCGATCGAGCTCGAGTATCCAGCCCGTGACATGGTCGAGGAAATAACGATCATGGGTCACGATCAGGATTGCGCCGGGATAATTGCGCAGATGGCCTTCGAGCCAGCTGACCAATTCGGCGTCCAGGTGGTTCGTCGGCTCGTCGAGGAGGAGGAGATCCGGACGCTCCAAGAGCAATCGGCAGAGCGCGACACGCCGCCGCTCCCCTCCGGAAAGCGTCGCCACATCGGAATCATCGGGGGCGCAGCGCAAAGCCTCCATGGCCTGATCGACTTTGGCATCGAGGTCCCACAGGCCTTTGGCCTCAATCTCGTCCTGCAACTTGGTCATCTCGTCCGCGGTTTCGTCCGAGTAGTTCATGGCGAGCTCATTGTAGCGATCGAGGATCGCCTGTTGCGGCGCGACGCCCTCCATCACGTTGGCACGGACGCTTTTTGACGGATCGAGTTGCGGCTCCTGCTCGAGGTAACCGACGTGCGCGCCCTCCGACACCCAGCCTTCACCGG
Source organism: uncultured Alphaproteobacteria bacterium (assembly GCA_963820365.1). Lineage (GTDB taxonomy): Bacteria > Pseudomonadota > Alphaproteobacteria > Rhizobiales > Xanthobacteraceae > VAZQ01. Next base: position 209,311 of record CAWFZR010000025.1, read on the forward strand.
TGAATTCCTTGTCCAGCCCGGCCATGATGCGCAGGAGCGTCGACTTGCCTGAGCCGTTGACGCCAAGCACGCCGATCTTGGCGTCGGGATAGAAGGACAGATTGATGTTCTCCAGAACCTTCCGATGGCCGGGATAGGTCTTCGAGAGGCCTTGCATGTGATAGATGAATTGACGGGCCATGAAATGCACTGACCTCGCTAATCGGCATACACAGCCGAAGCCTGTGCCAGCTGAGCACGCTTGGCCGAATCGCCAGTTTGGGGATTTCCACGCTGATGTAACGAGGCCCACCCGCGAGGGCAAGGTTGCCGGGCGCTCGTCCGCCGAGCCGAGCGAGGGCTTTGAGGCGGGCCCGGCGCCCGCATGCAGCCGCTGGCGGGCGACTATCGCAGCCAGTGTGACTTGAACTCCTCAGGTTGTTAACCCTCACCGTAGCTTTTTGGCAACGGTCATTCACAAAATTGGAATCGCTGGCGAATTCGTAATGATTTTTAACAAATTTGGTCCGATGATGGTTCGAACCCGGGCGCTCTATGGCTCAGGAGCGAACGGACCACCGGTCAAAACAGGAAGCACCGGAGAGGGTCATGGCGAGAAAGAAAATTGCGCATTCCGCCCGCGGGGAGACCGCAGGCTTCCTGGCCGATGCTGCTGGTCTTCTGCAAGGCTTGCTCAGAGACCTGCTCGATCCCTATCGGCCGGAGCTGCATTACATGCGCGGCCCCGGGCCAAAGTGGCACGCAAAGCACGACGGCACCCCCGCAGATTTCGCAATGATGCCGGGTCTCGTCCGCGTTCGCGCGAAGCGCTGACCGCGGCGCGAACTTAGAAACCGCGCAGAACGCGGGCTCAACCCGCAAATCCAATGTAATTAGACCCCTGGCAATGCCGGGGCACCGCAATCTCCCGATTGCGGGGCGTAGGGTTTTTGCTGTGCTATAGGAGTGACGACCCGCTCCTTCACCGCCCGTTCCCTCCCCGGCAGAAACACGGACGCTCGCAATGCCCCGCTACCGCTGTGCAATTCTGGACGACTATCAGAATGTTGCCCTCCAAGCAGCCGATTGGTCGAAGGTCGCGGACGATCTCGACATCAAGGTGTTCAGGGAGCATCTCGGTGGGGCCGAGGACGTCGTCAAGGCACTGCAAGGCTTTGAAATCGTCTGCGCCATGCGCGAGCGCACGGCATTTGCGCGCCCTGTGATCGAGAAGCTGCCCGATCTCAAGCTCCTGATCACGACCGGTTTGCGCAACGCTTCGATCGACGTCGCGGCCGCCAAGGCGCGCGGCGTCGTGGTCTGCGGCACCCCTTCAGTGGGCAACCCGACCTCCGGGATTGCCATCGGCGTCATGCTGGAGCTCACGCGCCGCATCGGCTTCGAGAACGCGCGGATGAAGGCCGGTATCCCTTGGCAGAGCACCATCGGCCTCGACCTCGAGGGGCTGACCTTGGGCGTTGTCGGTCTCGGCAAGCTTGGCGCACGCACCGCCCGTATCGCGCGGGCGTTCGGCATGAAGGTCATTGCGTGGAGCCAGAACCTGACGCCGGAGAGGTGCAAGGAAGCAGGCGTTGACTACGCGGGTAAGGACGAGCTTTTTCGGCAATCGGATTTCGTCACCATCCACGTGGTCCTCTCCCAGCGCACACGAGGCCTTGTCGGCGCGAAGGAGCTCGGCCTCATGAAGCCTTCGGCTTACATCATCAACACATCGCGCGGCCCCATCATCGATGAGGCTTCGCTGCTCGCAGTCCTGCGCGACAAGGCCATCGCCGGCGCCGGCCTCGATGTGTTCGACGTGGAACCGCTGCCCATCGATCACCCGCTGCGCAAGCTGGACAATGTCGTGCTTACCCCGCACCTCGGTTATGTCGCGATGCAGAATTATCGCGCGTATTTCGCGGGCGTGGTGGACGACATCCGCGCGTTCCTGGACGGCAAGCCCGTGCGCGAATTGGAGTGACCGCTCGCTGGCAGGCGTCCGGTTGATCCTACCGCGCCATGGCAGACGGCGGCGGAGGAAGCGGCGCCATTGTCACCGGCGGCGCGCCCGGTCTGATTGCGGCAGGCGGACCTCCCGGTGCCGGCGGACCGATCGGCGTCGCCGCCGCGGTCGCCGGGGCTTTACCCGGCAACACAACCACGCGCGTGCCGACCTTCACCCGGCTGTAGAGGTCCATGACGTCCTCGTTCGTAAGCCGAATGCATCCCGAGGACACGAAGGTGCCAATGGTGGAGGGTTGGTTGGTGCCGTGGACGCGATAGATCGTCTTGCCGAGATAAAGCGCGCGCGCGCCGAGCGGATTGCCGGGTCCTCCGGCCATGAACCGGGGCAGATAGGGTTGGCGATCGATCATCTCTTCGGGCGGATGCCAGTCGGGCCATTCCGCCATCCTCGAGACCTTTTCGGTCCCGTTCCAAGTGAATCCCTCACGGCCGACGCCGATGCCGTATCGCATGGCTTTGCCGTTGCCGAGCACGAGATAGAGAAAGGTGTTCTGGGTGTCGACGATGAGCGTGCCGGCCGGCTCCTTGCTACGATAATCGACCAGCGTGCGGCGGAACTGCGCCGGCAGTTCCTTCATGGGACCGGTTTCCGGTCGGCACTTCGGGCGGCAGCGCCGCCATGCGAACATCGCCCCTGGCTGTGCCGGTTGGACCTGGATCCACGTGCGCCGGTCCAATCGCCATGGGCGGCCGCACCGCGTCCTGCTCCCCCGGTGCAATGGCGGTCGCGGGCGGCAGCGCAGGCGGCAAGCCTGACGGCGTGGCATAGTTCGGACGGGCTGCAGGGCGCGTGCTGTTGGGGTCCGCCGAGAGCTCATAGCCCCGCGGCCCCTCGCGATAAAAATACCCGGGCGGCGGCGGCAGCAGTTCCACGTCTTCGGGATAAGCGGGAACCCCGCGCGCGGAGCGCACGCTTGCTGGCGGCAGCGGGTCACCCATTTGTGCCCCCCCGCCGCCTATTGGCGGGAGCGGCCTGCGCTGCACCATCGGAGGATCGTAGAAGGCATCGTCGTCCTCCTCGAGCGCGGGAGCCGGCCGATATGGAGGATGACCCTGTGCTGGCGGGTAGCTCTGCGGCGGGTATGCTTGTGGCGGCGGATAATACTGCGCCGTCGCCTGATCCCCCGGCCATGCCACGCCGAGCAGTAGCGTCGCCACGGCACCAACTGTGCGGAAATTCATCCCCTCCCCCTCAGAACTCAATCACTAGATGAACGAAATCGCCCACGAACAAGGCACATTCAAGACCATAGGGAGTAAAAATAACCAACCTGTTGACGGGACCCAAGGTTAGAATTCTCGCTGTTTCAAACGCTTACAGGGAGGATTTGCATCCGGGGCCCGGGGGACCTCTCCCGGTTGGCCCCGAACGCCCCTTAACGGCAAAGTCGCGGCAGACCAAATCGCGACTTCGTTCCAAGACTTGTTCCAAGTCTTTGTCTTGACGCACGATCCTGTCCGAAAAGTGTGCAACTCTTCGGGGCCTGCACTAAGCTTTCTTGGCCTCGCCCAGCACCGTTTTCGCGATGCGAAAACAATCGACGCCGACCGGGATTCCGCAATAGACCGCGATCTGCGTGAGCACCGCGCGGATCTCAATGGGGGTCAATCCATTGCGCAACGCGCCGCGGACGTGGGTCGCGAACTCTTCCATCTTTCCCAGCGACGCGATCATGCCGAGATTGAGTATCGAGCGCTCGCGCGGCGTCAGCGTGTCGTCACCCCAAGCCTCGCCCCAGCAATACTGGGTGACGATGCGCTGAAAATCACGGTTGAAATCGTCGGCGCTCTTGAGCGCGCGATCGACATATTCCTCCCCAAGAACTCTTCGACGCATTGTAAGGCCGCGATCATGAGTGTCCTTGTCCATGGTCATCCTCCGGCTGGTGCTCACGTCAACTAAAGGTGAGCTCGCGCACGATCCTATCCGATGAGTCTGCAACTTTTTCCGATCATGCGCCAAGAGCGGTGCGCAAGGTTTCGATTGCCGACGTTGGAAAGTGCGCCCGAGCGATCGCCGCATAGCTCGCGACATTGGCGCGCACCGCCTCTTGCGTCGAGGATGCTTCGCGTCCCAACGGCGAAGCGCGCGCAAGCTCGTACATGGCTTCTTGCTGCAAGCGCTCGGCTTCGAGCTCTACCGCCTTGATCTTGGTGCGAAAGAGCTCGGCCGTCGCCGGCGGAACGAGCTCCGGCGGCGATTTGAGCGCGCGCCGCACCGTGCGCAGCGCAATCACGGTCGTCTCCCGCCAGGCGGCAATGCGCCGTTCGAGCGCTTCGACCTCGGTCGCCGAAAGCGCCCGCTTGAGCGTCCCCTGCCACAGCAGAAACAACAGAAGATTGACGTCGACTCCCGCCTCCTCCTGCAGCGCGATGCAGGCATCTGCTACGCCGGGTCGACGATAGAAGCCGAGCGAGAACCGCCAGAACGGCGATGCTTGGGACGACGATCCCGGCGTCGACGATTGAGCTTCGGCATCGGTCATGTGCGGGCACCCAGGGGAAGAATGCCGAGCGATCGGGCGAGACCGTCGACCTGCGCCAGGAGGACGGCATCGAGCGGAACGCCGTTCCTCTCCCGTTCCTTGCGACGCGACAGACGCCCCTGCCCCGGAACCCGCACCGCCTCGACGCCAGGGAGCGGCCGCGATGATGCGAGATCACCGATGTGCCGGTCGATCTCCAGCTTGAACAAGTCTGGCGACATGAAGCGCGCGATGTCGAGCGCGACCACAAATTGCCCGACGTTGAGGTCGCCGCGGGACGGGGCGGCAAAATCCGGGATGTCGCGGCCGAACGCCGCGCCGTTGAGCGGTCCTGCGAGCAAGCCGATGATGAGCGACAGGCCGCTGCCTTTGTAATCGCCCATCGGCATATAGGTGCCCTCGCTCGCCGCCCGCGCATCGGTGATCGGCGCGCCGTCACGCCGGTTTGCCACCCACCCCTCCGGCAAAGGCTTGCCTTGCAGCTCATGGGTGCGGATCGCGCCGTTCGAAGCAGTCGATGTGGCGATGTCGAGGACCACCGGCGGCTCCTTGCTCGCGGGAATCGCCACCGCAATCGGGTTGGTTCCGAGCAACGGCTCGGTGCCGCCCCAGGGCGCCATATGATTGACGCTCGACGCCGCGGCGTAAATTCCGACCATGTCGTGCTTGACCGGGATGGCGGCGTAGACGGCGCCGGCGCCGGCATGATTGGAGCGCCGCGCACCAACCCAGCCGACGCCGGCATGGTGGGCGAGCTCGACCGCAAGCTTGGCGGCAAAGGTCATCACCACGTGTCCCATGCCGCGGTCGCCGTCAATGAGCGCAGTGGCGGGCCCGCGCTCGACCACGCGTACCTTTGCCGTGGCATTGATCGCACCGCGCTGGAGCGCCGCAACGTAGCCGGGAAGGCGGAACACCCCGTGCGCGTCCGCTCCGGTGAGATCGGCTTCCAGCATGGCGCCCGCGGCGGTGGCGGCATCGGTGTCTGCGAGCCCGCAGGCGCGCAAGGCATCCACCAGGAATGCCCGCAATGTGGCGGCGGATACACGCCGCGTGCCCTCGGTCTTCGTCAGCACTTGGTTGTTCACGATCTCAGCAACGCGCCACGGCGATCTCGAGCGGGAAATTGTCGACGCATTCGTGGCCGTCCGTCGTCACAATGAAGGTGTGGCCGAGAAAGATGCCGAACATGCCGTCCGCAGTGATCGGATTGGGCTCGGCCATGATGACCATCCCGGGCCTGAGGATCTTGTCGACGTCATCGGCTTCGGTGCGCTCGGCGAAGACGTGCGGCTTGTCGGTGACGATGTCGATACCGTGCACCTGAGTTGGGCGCGACTGTACGCCCTTGTCGCGGAAGAACTTGCTCGCGAGCCGCATGTTGTCGGTCGCGTTGCCCGGCTTGATTTCGGCAATGATCTTCTTGTAGCCGGGCAGCGTGATCTCCTCCCAGAACCTGCGTACCATGTCGCTCGGCGCGCCCAGCGTGATGGGCGAGCCGATCTGCGCGGAGAGCCCGTTGTAGCCGGCGGCGAGCTCCATGTTGACGATATCGCCCCGCTTGAGCTTTCGGTGCGACGGCCGTGGATTGCCGAACACCATTGCCGGGTCGTCCATTGGCGTCGTCCCGATGATCAAAAAGTCGATGTCGCCGCCGCCGTCGAGGATGGCAGCGCCGGCCGCCGCGCGCAGCTCATATTCCGGCACGCCAGGCCTCGCGCGCGCCACGATCGCCTCCATGGCGCGTTGGCAAAGGACACCCGCCTTGCGCACGCAGGCGAGCTCTTCCTCGCTGTGGATCACCAGGAGCTCGTGCAGAAACCCCTGCGTGAAGACGAGCTCCGCCTCGGGCAGGCGCGCTCGCAGCACGTCGTACTGGTTGACCGGCAGGTAGTCCTTGTGACGCGCGTCGATCTCGACAAGGCCGATGCGCCCGCGCTCGAGCTTGAGCTCCTTGATGCGCTCGACCATGACTTCGGCATATCTGCCGTTGCGGCTGTGCCGGACGTCGGCGAGCGCATTGGCGCATTCGCGCCGGCAGGCTTCAGCGTGCGTGCCGCCCATGGAGAAAACCAGCGTCGGCTCGCCCACAAGCGGCATCACGACGTAGGAGGCAACCGCGTGCCATTCCCAATGGCCCGTGAGCCATTGCATGCCGCCGCCGAAGCTCCAATGGCTCGGGCCGCCCGGCACGATGACACAGTCGAGCCTGTGCGCACGCATCTTTGCGCGCAGCGCAGCATGGCGGCGCGCATATTCCTCCTTCGAGAAATGGTCGTAGACGGCGTCGCGATAATAGGGCGTGTCGTACATGTTCGAGAACGGCGTATTCTGATCGAGGCGCGTGCGCACCTCGTTCCAGCTCTGGTGCCCTGCGGGCTGCGGTACCTGGATGTTCATTGAGGTTCGATCCTCGTGCGTTCAATCGGAGTTCGCTTCAATCCTTGCAGTTGCCGATGGTGACCGCGCCGCCGGCGGCGTCGACAGCCTCGCTGGCGAGGGCGATGTTGGCAACCTGCTCCACGCTTGGCTTCTTGTCCTGCTCGATGTCGCCGTTCGCGGCGCTGTGGTCGATCGACCATTGCGTGCGGTTGCGATCAAAGCCGGTATTGACCGACCAGATGCAATTCCTGGTCAGAACGTCGATGGCATATTCGACCGCGTCCTTCGGCTTGTCCGTCGCCTTCTCGATGATCGGCACGACCTTCGCCCGGTCGTGAAACATGGCGCGGTTGGCCTCGATCATGGCGGCGATGGTGTCACGCAGCAGCGCACGATCGCGGTTGATCCAATCGAGCGAAGCGCCATAGGCGTTGAACATGTAGTTCGGCATCAGCTCGGAGAGCTGCACCAGGACATTGAGGGAGGGCTTGCGCTCCTTGGCGAGAAACACATCCTCGGGATGGAGCGCGACGCCGTCGATCTGGCCGGCAAGCAGGCCCGGCAAGCGGCCGGCGGTGGCGGCGGAGATGAAATGCGCGTCGTCGACGCCAAGTCCGGCGGTCTTGAGGAGCTCGCGTCCCATGCGCCAGTTGAAGCTGCCGACGCCGCCGCCCGTGGCGCTGAGCCGCCTGCCCTTGAGGTCGGTCGCGGTCTTGATGTCGGGCGCGACCACATAGGCCTGCGGCATGCGCGGAGCCAGACCCCAGATCTGCTGCACCTTCATGCCGCGGCCGACGGCAACGTCGCTCACGCTGATGATGGCCGAGCCTTGCGCCGCCGCCGCGTTCGAGGTTGCGGATTGGCCGCCTTCGAACTGGACGATGGTGGGGGCAATGCAGCGCTTGGCGAAGAAGCCCAGTTCCTTGGCCACATAGGCCGAGGTGTGCACTACGTTGGGCGGCGCGACGGCAACGCCGACATTGATTTTGCGCATGGCCACGCACGATTGTGCGGCGGCGTCATGCGCCGAAGCCTGCGCGAGCGTGATGGCGGCGGCAGCCACCGCGGTGATAGCTGACATCCGCATCCAAGAACCGTCATGGCCGTGCTTGTCACGGCCATCCACGTCTTTCTTGCTTGCGATACGAGTAGCGCAAGCCCAATTCCAGCCATGACGAAGGATGACCCCAACCGTCGAGTGGGTTTCAAAAGATTTGATCATACAAGTCTCTCCACTCTGGAATACCTCGGAGTTAAGCAAGACGTGGATGGCCGTGACAAGCACGGCCATGACGAGGAACCCTGCGCTAATCCTCTTGCGAGGCGGCGGTCCAGGGCGCCACGTATCTCTCTGCGAGCCGCAAAAAAGCGGTGAGCGTCACGCCGAGGAGGCCGAGCGTGACGATCGGCACGAACATCTTGTCCACCTGATAGGTCGAGGCGGTGCGCACGATCAGGTAGCCGATGCCGGAAATTGCGGTATAGAGATCCGCCAGCACCATCCCGATCAAGGCGCGCCCGAGGGCGAGCCGCAGGCCGGTGACGATGAACGGCAGCGCCGCCGGCAAGACGATGTTCGCCCACAGCTGGCGCTCGGAGCAGCGGAACGCGCGACCGACTTCGATGAGCTTGGGATCGACGCTTTTGACGCCTTGATAGGTGTTGATCACCATCGGGAAGAAGGCGAAGAGGAAGAGAATGATGACCTTGGCGGTGGTCTCGAAGCCGGCCCACAGCACGATGAGCGGCACGAGTGCGACCGAGGGAATGGAATAGAGGAACGTGATGTAGACGTTGAGCGCGACGTCGAGCACCCAAAAACGCGCGAGCAGAAGGCCGATGGCAATGCCGAGCACCACCGCCAGAACAAAGCCGATGGCGAGCACGACGAGGCTCGGTCCCAGGTAGGTCCACAATTCTCCGCTGAGCACCATGCGATAGGCCGCTACCGCCACCTTGCTGGGCGAGGTGAACAGGACGGGATCGACGTTCGCGGCCGCCGCCTCCCACAGCGCCAATGCGATCACGAGCGAGACGAGGCGGATCGCCAGATTGATCAACTGACGGCGATGCCGGCGCGCGGTCGCCGCCCGCTCGGCGCGCGTGCGCTCGCCCGAGAGCTCGCGCGTCGCGTCGGATGGACCCCCTTGCGCCTCTCCCACGGCGGTCACGCAAACACCTCCCTCGGCGTCCGCAGGCCTGTCGTCTTGGCGGCATGGAGCCCGCGCCAGATGTGCAGGCGAATCTCGCTGAAGCGCGGATCCGACCGCACGATATCGGCCTGGCGCGGCCATCCGAACGGCAGCTCGAGCACCTCCTTGATGCGGCCGGGACGCGCGCTCATCACGGCGATCCTGTCGCCGAGCAGGATGGCTTCGTCGATCGAGTGGGTGATGAACACCATGGTCTTGCGCTCGTCGCGCCGCTCCATGAGTTGCAGGAGCTCTTCCTGGAGAATCTCGCGGGTCTGCGCGTCGAGTGCCGCGAACGGCTCGTCCATCAACAGGATCGATGGGTTCATGGCTAGCGCGCGCACGAGCCCCACGCGCTGCTGCATGCCGCCGGAAAGCTGGTAGGGGTAATGGCGTTCGAAGCCGGTGAGCCCGACCAGATCGAGGTAATGCGCGACGCGCTCTGCGATCTGCGCGCGCGCCACGCCGGCCATCGCAAGTCCGAAGGCTGCGTTCTCGTAGACCGTCTTCCAGGGCAGCAAGCCAAAATGCTGGAACACCATGGCGACGCCGTCAGGCGGACGCCCCGCGACCGGCTTGCCGTGAACCAGAAGCGTCCCGCTGCTCAGATTGGTGAGCCCGGCGATAGCGCGCAGGAGCGTGGTCTTGCCGCAGCCCGATGGACCGATGACGCACATGATCTCGTTCGTTCTGATCGCAAGCGATAGCGCGTGGAACGCCACCACGGCACCGTCGAGGAAAAGCTTGCTGGCACCGTCGGCAAGGATGGCGAATTGATCCGCGTGCTCCGGTGAAGGCATGTTTCGGCCCTGCTCGGCCCCGGATTTCGCCGCGCTCCATCCGGGCTGCGGTGGCGCCTTTGTGAACCGGCAGTTAAGAGAAACCGCGCAGAAACGCAATGCGGCAGGGGCAAGCATCGAAGGCGACGCCTTTGCTCCGGCACCCCGCACGCGTTGATGGCGGCGACAGGCGCGCTGTAAGATCGGCTCTGCGCGACAGTTCGCGGCCGGAGAGCCATCATGGAATCCCGCGCTCGATCCCTTTTGCTATGCGTGCTCGCGAGCGTCGCCATACTGACCGCCTCCCAGCCCGCATGCGCCGAGAGCCAGCCTTCCACATCGAGCAACGAGAGCAACATGCCGTCCGACATCGATCCGCAATCGGGATTCCGCCTGCCGCTTCTCAAGCGCGAAGATTTGGATGAGGCCGGCCAGAGGACCTATGATCGGGCAACGACCCCGGGCGCCACCATCGTCGGTCTGCAAGGCCCTGCCGGCATCCAGCTCTACAGCAGCAGGACGGCTCCCCATCTCGCCGCCATCAACCGCTATCTGCGCTTCGAGTCGGGCTTCACCCCGCGCGTGCGCGAGATCGCCATTCTCACCACCGCGCGCGAGATGGACAGCCAGTTCGAGTGGGTTGCGCACGAGCCGGAGGCCTTGAAGGAAGGGGTCGAGCAAAGCGTCATCGACATCATCAAATACCGCAGGAGCACGGCTGGGCTCGATCCGATGGATGCGACCGTCATCGAGCTCGGCCGGCAAATCTGGCGCGATCACAGGGTGACATCGGAGCTGTTCGCCAGGGCGAAGGCGATATTCGGGCCGAACAAGCTGATCGACCTGGTCCTGCTGATGGGCAACTATGCCGGCACGGCGGCGCTCCTCACCGCGGTGGACATGCAGTTGCACCAGGGCAAGCAGCCGCTCCTGCCGATCCCGTAGGGCGAGGCATGCCTCGCCCCTACTCCGCCGGATGCTCGCGGAAATACTGCGCGTCGCGCGGGCTCTGCTTCCACTCCGGGTTGCCGCGCCATTCGAGATGGCGGCTCGACATGTCCGCGCCGTAGCGCACGCGGAACAAGAGCGTGCGGGCGGAACCGTTGGCATATTCGTGCAACTCCCCCGGCGGATGCACCACGAAAGCGCCCGGCACGACGTCGATGGTCTCGCCCGGCGTGCGCATCTTACCGCCGCCCTCGAAGCAGAAATAGATCTCGGTCGCATGCGGATGGCAGTGATACGGGCTGATCTGGCCCGGCTCCCAGCACGCGACCGTGACGTCGCCCCCGTCCATCCTGCCGAGGATCTTCTCCACGTGGTGGGTGGGGCTCCACTCCTGTTCCTTATGCAGCTCGAAGACATGCATGGGATTTAAACTCCGCTCGATTGCCGGCTGTCGATAATTTCATGCCGGAACGGATGCGCAAGTCATCCGGACGTTCCAGCGTCAGGCCTTGCGCTGACGATACCCTTGATGATCGTGCCCCCCGCCCGGGCCAGCTGATCCGCTAGCTCGCGCAGTCTCAGCCCTTGCTGACCGAACCGAAGGCGATCGAGCTGCGCAAGCTTGGCCTCGTCGAGCTCGACCGCAGTGCGCGCCCACAGGGCGTCAATGTTGTAGGGCTCCCGTCCGGGAGGCATGGCAACCGGTACGACCGCATCGACCGGCAAGTCGAGCGCACGGGCGGCGGCGTCCATGGCGGCGCGGATTGCCCGCGCCTTTGGTCGCACCGGCGTACCGACGTCATAGGGTGGCGTCCACTCTGCGGCCGGCCGCAATTCATCGATATGCGTCAGCGCCAGAAGCACGGGCGGAGGCCGGCGTGTAAGCTGCGCCCTTGTCCAGGTGCGAAATTCATCGAGGACCTGCCGGTCGGGCCCACGCGCCGGCTGCGTCGCCGCGGCAACCCACATGACGAGGTCGGCACGCTGGGCGTGCTCCAGGAGCTCAAAGACCGCTCCCTTGCGGCCGTCGATGCCGGGCAGGTCGACGAGGGAGACGGTCGGACGATCTTCCAGCTTGAGCAGGAATTCCGCGACAGATGACGTCGTCGGCACGGGCCCGACGGCACAGCGGCTCTCCTGCGCCAATGCATTCAGCAGGCTCGACTTTCCCGCATTGACCTGCCCGATCAGGACGATCCGCACCGGCACATCCAGGTCGCTCGGGGCGGCGTCCTCCATGTCACGCTCGCGCGCAGCACGCAGCTCCTCTTCCGACAGCGAAAGCCGGCCGGAGTACAGGTCGATGGCGGCGCGGCCGATCTCCAGCACGAACATGCCGCGTCGCGTAGGCGCGCAGACGAAAGGAGAGGACGGTGACTGTCTTCTCCACGATCATGCCGCTTGTCTCTTGGCCGACGGCCTGGAGCGGGTTGAGCATCGCGCGCACGATGCGCCAAAGGCCGAAGCCGACGCGCCATCCGGTCTGCGCGACTTCGCTGTAGCGCTCGTTTTGATGCTGCAGCCAGAGCAGGTGGCTGAGCCGCATTGCCCTTACCCCCGGGATGTGGCGCAGCGCCTCTCGGCGCACGTCCCGACACAGCTGCTCAGTCAACAGCAGGACCTCGGGCAGACTGAATTGCGCCCAGGCGGTTCGCGCCTCGGGATGGAAGCGGCGCGCGACCACTTCGATGGTGGCACGGGCGCGGTCGAAGATCGGCTCCAGCTCGGTGAAGGAAAGAGGCGCGGTCGCATCCGCGATAGCGAGCACCTCCGCCCAGGCGTTTTGCTCGACGACGCTCCAGCCAGCCCGACGGCTCTGCCAGATCGCCGAGAGCGAGGCGGGCCTCCCTGTTCGCCCGCCGGCGGACGATTCTTGCGAGCGGCCAGGCCAGCAGGCCCAGAATGGCGGCCGCAATCGCCCAAATCCAAACCCGTCCGCTCTGCCAGAGCCACACCATGCCGAGCACGAGAAGCGACAGCCACGGCAGCAGGACTGCCAGCAAAAGAAGCAGCTCTGGCCAGAAGCGCCGGAGCCATTTGTCTATTCTCATGTTGCGTCCTTCGGCCGCTCCTTGGCTCGACCTTTGGCCTGCCGCAGCCCCGCGGCAAGTCCGTCGGCGAATGCGCGGCGCACCTCCTCGGTGGGCGCGGTGAGGCCGCGACGCTGGTAGCCCAGCCACACGCAAGCCGCCTCCCCGATGCCGACCGTCAACGCGAAAGCTGCGGCGGCGTTAAGCGCACCGGCGGTCACCGTGCCGACAACCGGGATAAGCTTGAGCAGCTCGCGCAAACCATATCGCAGCGTCCACCAGGCAAGAGCACCTCCGCCAACGGCGCCGCTGAATTGTGCAAAGGTGCCGGGTGTCCATGCCATCCCGTAGCGAATTGCCAGCGCACGCAGGGTGATCGCGAGAACGCCGGCAAGACCGCTCACCCCCACGATGGGAAGCGGGACGGCACCCGCACCCGCCGCGGCGGCACTGTAGCCATAGATCAGCGGACGGGCCCGCGCGCGAATCAAGTCGCTCTCGGCGTCGGCGCGTGCGAGGTGCAGCGCTTCGAACGCCTGCGGGCCCGCCTCCTCTAGGACGTGCCAAAACATTTCGAGGCCGTAATCGTGCGGCGGAAACCCGTCTTCCGGCATGGTGAAGTCGATCGGCACGAAGCGCGGGCGGGAGCCGTGCAAGCCATCAAACAACCGGCGTTGGTAGGCAAATGCCTGCCGCAGTGCGTGCGGCAATTGAGCATGCGTCTCATCCTCGGCGCCGCCCGTATAGGGATACGGCTGGAGATGTCCCATGCCCGCGGGATAAAGGCGGTGCAGGCCAGTCTGTGCGACGACGACCGGCCAGTCGGGATGGCGGCCCCGTGCCTGTTGCAGAGCGCGCAGCACCGCATGCTGAGCCAATCGGCCACCTGCATCACGACCAGCAAGAGGTGCGACTGTCCCTCACACCAGGCGATGTCGTTGGCGGGATCGTAGTCGGCCTCTCCAAGCCCTCGCGTATCGAGAAACCGCAGCAGCGGTGCCTCGGCCGGCACGTCGTAGAATGCCGCAGTGCGCGTGCACGGTTCAAATCCCTCGCCAACCTGGGCACGCGGGTCGCCGGTGAGAGCGGCGATGATCGCGGTCTTGCCCGCCCCGGTCTTCCCGAGCAGCCACACGACCGGCGCGATCGCCTGTGCGCGCTTGCGGGCACCTTCCGTGCCGGCGCCCGAGGCGCGCGTGTCGCTGAACAAGGCCTCGCTAATGGAACTCCAGAGCCGATCGAGAAGTCTCACAATTCTTGCTTCCTCAGTCGGCGGGCACTTGATCCGCGCTAAGAACTTCGGAATCGGGGCCCTAAATTAATTTAGTCACGTATCTGTTTAGTGCGAACGGCGATGCGCCTTCGGATGTTCCGGGGAAGCTCTGTTTCATTTGATGCCGGGGTATGCCTGCGCTGGACTTTCATTCGCCATCGCTCGTATCCGCATCGGCTTCAATGCAACCAAGGCCAATACGGCTGCGACGATATTGAGCGCCGACGCCGGCCACGAATACGGCCGTCCAGCTTCCGGTTGCCGTGGTCAGCACGTTGCCCAACGGGAACGGAGAGAGCGGCCGTTCCCTTGGCCGTATAGAGCATGCTGTAATTCGTGGTCGCGAACTTTCTGCCATAGATGTCGGTGCAGGTTGCCGGAAACAGCGCAAATATCTCGCCCCAGGCGAAGATACACCAGTCCCGACAACAACACGAACATCATCGGGCTGTGCGCGAACAGGAGCAGCGCGAAGATGCCGATGCCTTCCAACAGGAAGGCGATGAACATCGTGTTCTCACGGCCGATGTGGTCGGACACCCAGCCGAAGAACGGCCGCGACACGCCGTTGAGCACGAGCCCGATCGACAACGCGAAACCGAGTGCCGGCATGGTCAGCCCGAGCATCGATACCGGGATGTTGTCGATTGCGAAGTCCCTGGCGACGGGGGCGAGTTGGGCCGTCACCATCAGACCGCCGGTTCCGACCATGACGAACATCGCGTACATCAGCCAGAATGGCGGCGACTTCAGCACGTCCGCGGGCGCGTAGTCGCGCCCGCTTTGCTGCACCAGCCGGGACTGCCGAAGCCACGATCTCGGCCGGTTGCGGCGCGCGCAACATCAGCGCGACAACCATGACCACGAAGCCCTGGCCAAGCCCGAACCACAGGATAGGCGGCCTCATAGCCGCTCGCTTGGATCATGTTGGCAAGCGGCACGACCGTCAGGGCCGAGCCCGCTCCGAAGCCGGCGGCCGTCAGTCCAGTGGCGAGCCCGCGCCGGTCCGGGAACCATTTCAGCGCGTTGCCGACAGTCGCGCCGAAGATCGGGCCCGCGCCGAGGCCGGCGATGACCGCGGCGATGTAGAACAGTGTCAGCGAATCGGCGACGGAATTGATGATCCAGGCGATCGCGACCAGTGCTCCGCTGCCGCAAACCATGACCCGCGGGCCGAAGCGGTCGATCAAGTAGCCCCCGATAGCGGCTGCCAGCAAGGTTTCCGTCACGATGAAGATCGTGAAAGCCACCTGAATGGCCGCCCGGCCCCAGTGGTACTTTTGATCAATCGGATCGATGAACAGCGTCCAGCCGTATTGCAGGTTGGCGATCATCACCAGGCAGATGATGCCGAGGACGAGTTGGCCCCACCGCGTCCATTTGGACGCAACCGCGCAAGCCTGCGGCGTGCCTGATGTCGTGGCGATGTCAATCCCCGGTCATGTCGAAGTCTTCGTTTCTATAGCGGTTATTGCGCTGCAGGCGAAAACCAATCGTCTCAGCCATCGCAGCTCCTCGATCCCAGGTTGTTATCAGTTCGAGCCGGAGGTGGAGTTCCGGTTTTGTTCGGGCGGACGCCGCAGATCTGATACGAATTGTCCCTTTTTTCCCAAGCAGGAGCCGCTTGCTCGGATCGATTATGTCTGTATTCTGGCATTGGGGATCGGGGCGTCAGAAAAGAGAAGAGAGTAAATGATCCCCATGAACCCGCCGGAAGAATTTTTGAAGCATGCAGCTGAATGCGAGCTGATGGCCAAATTTGCCCGCAAGCCGGAGGACAAGGAGACTTGGCGGCGCATGGCGGAGAGATGGCTGCGGTGCGCCGAATTGTTCACGAAGCAAAGCCTGGCGGCGCGCGACATGGCGCCGAACAAGCGATCCAGAAGCCCGACGCTACGGTGGGCTCATCATTGACTATCGGTGACGGCGGGCCGCCCCGGTGCGGTCCGCCATACTCTCGGGATATCACCCCGCTCGCCCCCGAAAGTCTCGGCGGCTGAGCCTCTCACTTAAATCGCGATTTCGCAGATGACGCGGCGCACAAGCCAGCGCAGACTGCATCCCGTTGTCTACGGAGACCGTCATGACGGCGTGCCGGACACTCGCAATGGTCGCAGCGCTCATCGGCAGCGCGACGGCCGCGTTTGCCGAGCCATCGGCGATGTGGCCGATGAAGCCGATCAAAGCCTACATTCCGTTCGCTGCCGGCAGTGCAACCGACATTGTGCCGCGCGCCCTGTTCGAGCCTTTGGCAGCGGAGCTTGGGCAACCCATCATCGTGGAGAACCGCGGCGGCGCCGGCGGAACCATCGGTGTCGGCGCGGTGGTGCGGGCGCCACCCGATGGCTATACCATTCTCGCCAATTCGTCGGCGCATGCGATCGCGCCATCGATCGTGCCGAACATTCCCTACGATACCGCCCGCGACCTCGCGTCGGCGCTGATGATCGGCCAGAACGCCAACGTGCTGATCGTGTCGCCGGCGAAGGGCTGGCGCACGGCGCACGACCTCGTCGCAGCGGGGAAGGCCAGGCCCGGCTCCATCAATTACGGCTCTGCCGGCGTCGGCACCGCGACCCACATCAGCGCCGAACGGTTTCGTCTCAGCGCCGGTATGGAGGCGGTCCATGTGCCCTATAAAGGCGGCGCCGAGGCGCTCGCCGACGTGCTCGGCGGCCGCATCGATTTCTACTACTGCCCGATCTCGACTGCCCTTCCCTTCGTTCGCGACGGCCGCGTCCTCGCGCTCGCCGTGAGCACGCCCAAGCGGGCCTCCGACCTGCCCGACGTGCCGACGTCGATCGAGGCCGGCTACAGGGATTCCGAAATGACCATCTGGTACGCCGTGTTCATGCCGGCGAAGACCTCGCGCGAGATCGTCGACAAGTTCCATGCGACGGCCACCCAAGTGCTTGCCGCGCCGGCCATGGCGCAGAGGCTCAGGCAGCTCGCGCTCGACCCGATGCCGATGACGCCCTCGGAGATGGACCGCTTCGTTGCCGCCGAGATCGCCGCCAACGAGCAGCTCTTCAAGGCGGCCGGCATCAGGTAGGCTTGTTTCCTGTGCGACGAGCCTCTCCGACTTCCACAATTGAAAGGAGGGAAACGTCATGAAGCTTCCGCGTCGCCGGTTTCTACGAATGGCAGCTGGTGCTGCTGCTCTCACCTGCGTGTCGCAACGCGCCCGCGCACAAGCGTATCCGGCGCGGCCGGTGCGGTTGATCATCGGCTACCCTCCTGGCGGTTCCGCCGACATGACCGCGCGTCTTTTTGGTCAATGGCTCTCGGAGCGGCTTGGCCAGCCGTTCGTGATCGAAAGCCGGCCGGGCGCGGGCACGAACATCGCCACCGAGGCGGTGGTGCGCGCACCCGCGGACGGATACACGCTGCTCCTGGTCGCTCCGGCGAATGCGATCAATGCGTCGCTCTATGAAAAGCTCAGCTACAATTTCATCCGCGATACCGCGCCGGTTGCGGGTCTCATCCGCTTCCCCAACGTCATGGTGCTGAACCCGTCGGTTCCCGCCAAGACGATCCCGGAATTCATTGCTTACGCCAAGGCCAACCCGGGCAAGCTCAACATGGCCTCTTCCGGCAGTGGATCGACCATCCATGTGTCCGGCGAGCTGTTCAAGATGATGACCGGCGTCAACATGGTTCACGTGCCGTATCGTGGCGGGGCGCCCGCGCTGACCGACCTGATCAGCGGCCAGGTGCAAGTGATGTTCGACAACGTGCCGACGTCGATCGAGCACATCAAGGCCGGCAAGCTGCGGCCACTGGCGGTGACGACCGCAGCGCGGTCGGATGTCTTGCCGGATTTGCCCACGGTGGCCGATTTCGTGCCGGGCTACGAGGCGAGCGCCTGGTATGGCATCAGCGCCCCGAAGGGAACACCCGATGAATCCATCACCAGGCTCAACAAGGAGATCAAGGCGATTCTCGCCGACCCCAAAACAAGGTCGCGGCTTGGCGATCTCGGCGCCTCGCTGCTTCCGGGCTCCGCTTCCGACTTCGCAACGCTGGTCGGCGAGGAAACCGAGAAGTGGGGCAAGGTGGTCAAATTCTCCGGCGCCAGGCCGGATTGATCCGGGCATTCGTCGATCGGTTTTACGATCGCGGGTGGCTGCCTCATAGCGCGACACCGTAGTCGCGTTCGGCGCTCTCGCGCGAGATCAGCGCGTCGGCAACGTCCTCGGCAACGAGCGCCGGATCGCGCCGGCGCGGGTCGCCGTGTCCGCCGCCGCCGGGAAGCTCCAGCCGGATCATGTCGCCCGGCGGCACGGTCTGGCGTCCCTTCGGCGCAATGGGCCGGCCGGAACGCAGGGTGACACGGCCTGGCGCCCCGGCGTGCCCGCCGCCGCGCCCGCGCGCGGGGTGCTCGACCCGCTCGAAATTGCACAACAGGCTGATCGGCATTCCGTCGGCGCCTCCGATCTCGATCACCTGCCCAAGCCCGCCGCGAAATTTTCCGGCACCACCCGAACCGTCGCGGAACTCGCGCCGGCCGAACAAGACCCGCGCAATGGTTTCGGTCGCCTCGATCGGGATCGTTCGCACCCCGCTGGGAAAGGCCGTGGCGCTGAGCCCATCCTTGTCCGGTCGCGCGCCGGCGCCGCCGCAATGGAAGATGACCGTGCTCCAGCTCGGCAGGCTCGCCGGATCGACGCCGTCCGGCAGCTCGTCGACGATCGAGCCGCCGCCATTGATCTGTGGATTCCACAGCGAAGAGGCGCCCTCCGCCGGGACGCCGCCCGGCAGGCATTGCTCGAGGCAGCCGAACACCAGGTCCGGCAGCATGTGCCCGACGGTGTGTCGCGCCGCGACCGGGAAAGGTCGCTGCACGTTGAGCAGACAACCCTCGGGCGCGCTCACGGTGATCGGCGCGAGCGATCCGGCATTGTTGGGAATATCCGGCGCGATCAGACATTTCACGCCGAAGGCGGTGTACGCGAGCGTGTAGTTGAGAACGACATTGATGCCATGCGCGCTGGCGGGCGAGGTGCCGGTGAAATCGACAAGGATGCCGTCGCCGCAGACGGTCAGGTCGGCGGCGAGCGTGACCGGGCTGTGGTAGCCGTCGATCGTGAGCGCGTTGCGGTAGCTTCCCGGCGGCAAACGACGGATCGCATCCAGCATGGCGTGGCGCGAGGTCTCGATGATGTCCCCGCTGAGCGTCTCCATATGGGAGAGCTCGAACTCGCGCATCATCGCGACGAGGCGCCGGCCGCCTTCGTCGTTGCAGGCAGCCAGCGCGTAGATGTCGCCTTCCACCTGCAGCGGCTCGCGCACATTGGCGCGCACGATCCGCAGGAGGTCCTCGTTCATCACCCCTTGGCGCGCCAGCGGCATGATGGGGACGGCGAGCCCCTCTTCGAATACCTGGCGGCCGTCCGGTCCCATGCCGAGGCCGCCGATGTCGACCACGTGCACGGTGCAGGCGAAGAGCCCAACGGGGCGTCCATCCAGGAAAGTCGGTGACACCACGGTGAGATCGTGCAGATGCCCGCAGGTCAGCCACGGATCGTTGGTGATGTAGTGATCGCCCGGCCGCATGGTTTCGAGCGGATACGCCACGAGGAAATGGTGGACCGCATTGGCCATGGAATTCACGTGCCCCGGCGTGCCGGTGACCGCCTGCGCGAGCATGCGGCCGGACGCATCGAACACTCCGGCGGAGAGGTCGCCCGCCTCGCGCACCGACGTGCTGAACGCCGTGCGCACGAGCGTCTGCGCCTGCTCCTCGACCACCGCGATCAGCCGGCTCCAGATGATCTGGGTGTGCAGCGCCGACAACGCGGCATTCGGGCGTGCGACCATGGCGTCTGAACCTACCTGCAGTTCGGTGCGGGCTCAATCGAAACGCGTGCGGCAGGTGAGTCTAGCTCAAGAATTCCGAGATCATTGCTGCGCATTCGCCGTCGCTGGTGACGAGAAACAGATGGCCGTCGTCGATGGTCACCAGCCGCGCATCCGGAATGAAGCTCGCCAGGATGCGCCCGTTGGCGACCGGTACGATCGTGTAGTCGGGGTCCTTGTAGCGTCGCGGCGTCGCTATCTTGAGCATCACGGTGAGCTTGCCCGGCACCATCAGATGACCCGGCGAAGTAGCCGCGAGCACGAGCCGCCGGCAACGCTTGCCGTGCTGGAACGCGAATTGCTGCCCAGCGCTCCTCCCCAGGACACGCCCAGCACGTCCACCTGCTCGTGTCCCAACTGGTCGAGCAGCTGCGCGCTCAGCCGTGCCAGCGTCGACGGACGGTAAGGCAGCCTGGGCGCGGGCGAGCCGCCGACGCCCGGCACATCGAAGGTGATTGCCTCGGCTCCGTCGAGCGCATCGATAAAGGGTTCGACCAGCTCGATGTTCGCGCCAATCCCGTTGAAGAGAAGGAGCGGCGGGCGCGCCTTCTCACCGCGCCGGACTCCGACGCGCAGCACATGTCCCCCGACGTCGTGCAGGCTGATTTGCACCTATTTCTCCATGACATATCGGCCGGGCGCCGCGTCGAGGGGCGGGTTCTGCCCGCTGCCCAGCGCCGCCGGCGCCGACGTCATCTCGGCCGAGCGTGCCTTGATCCATTCGAGCCAATGCGGCCACCAGCTTCCGGATTGTTTCGCCGCCTGCTCGAGCCACGCCTCCGGCCCCGCTGCCTTCGCCGCGCCGTTCCAGAAGAACGCCTTGGGGTTGCCGGGCGGATTGAGCAGGCTCTGGATATGGCCGCTGTTGGCGAGCACGAAGGTATTGCGCCCGCCGTAGAGCTTCGCCGTGTTGTAACACCCCTCCCAGGGCGTGATGTGATCGGTCAGGCCGGCGACGACGTAGCTGTCCAGGTTCACCTGGGCCAGGTCGAGCGGCGTGCCCCGCACCTCGATGCGGCCGGCATTGACGTACGGATTGGCGTCGATGAGGAAATTACCGGCAGCTAGCAACTATTGGGGGCGGCGGGACTCACACAGTTCCCCCCGCCGATTCCCGGAATGAAGATCGGCTTCGTCGGAGCGATATCGGATGCCATGTCCTCGCCGATACCCTCGAGGAACGCAATGCGGGTGAGGTCATCGGCGAACAGAATGGCTTGTCGCAGCGACGCCTCCGCCGCCCGGCACGTCTCGGTCGGCACCCCCGCGCACACGGAGAAGAACCGCGCCGCGTCCGCAATGCCTAATCCGATCGCCTGCCTCTGCGCCGGCGTCGCGCGGGTCGCTGCGAACACCACGTCGTCGGCGAGCCTCGGATCCGATTGAAGCAGCAGCGCAATGGCGGCTCGCAGCGCCGGGCCCCCGTCCGGGAATTGCGCCAGTAACGACGTGACGCGCGGGTCCACCCTGCCGACGAACTGTCCCTGGGCAGTGAAGGCGCCGGCGCCGGCGGCCGACGGCAGTGCGAGCATGCACGTGGCCGTGCAGATGATGAGCAGAAGCTTCCGCATGTCGCCCGTCCCCCAACCCTTGTTTCCCCGCAACAGCCGCCAGCTAGTATCGGTACAACGCCCCCAGCATGACCATGTTGCGATAATAGCTGTTGAGCGGCACGTTCGAGCTCAACCTAGTGTACTGATAGTCCAGCGAAACGCCCAGCCCGCGCAAGATGTCCTTGTTCAGCCGCGCCCCGGCAAACCAGGCATTGTCGACCCTGATGCTGTTGAGGTAATCGGCGTGGTCATAACCGAAGCGGCCCGACACCGAAACTTCCCGCCACAAGCCCCAGTCCGTCTCGAGCGCGACATGGGTCACCTGCATGGGCGTCCCGAGCGCCGGCAGCACAACTCCCCCCGGACCGATAATCACGGCCCCGCCCCCGGCAGCGACGATCGCACCGCCAGGCGTCACGGCGGAAACTGAGATGGTGCGGTCGACGAGCGCCTTGATGGCCCAATAGCGGGTCGGGAAATACGCGAGCTTGGCGCCGTACACGCTGCCGCCGTAACGCCCGAACAAGGCATTGTCGTAGTGTTCCTCCTGATAGCCGCCATAGATCTCGCCCTGGAACAGGCCGACCTGCGGCGTGGCAAGACCGCCGACCACCCGATATCCGCTCGAATCGAACGGATCGAAGGCATAACGGCGCCAGTCGAGCGATCCCTGCACGAAGGCGTTCACGTAGGGCGTGATCCACACGCCGCCCCGGCCGGTGGTGGTATAGATCGTGCCGTCGCGCCCGCGCTGGAGCGAACTGTCGTAGTTGGTCTGGTTGACGGTGCCGCCCAGCACCACGAACGCCCGGTAGAAGTCCTTCTGCACCGATGCGGTGCCGGCGAGATTGTTGACCGTGTTGTTGCTCACGATCGGCGCCCCGACCGCCGAGACGATTCCGGCTGTGAACGGGTCGGCCTGGCGCACATAATCGCCGGAGAACCTGAAGACGAGATCGCGCTCCGCCTCGTAGTTGTGCGCAAACCCCGCCTTCGCGTCGACGGCATCGCCCTGCCGGTTCTCCGAGTAGAACCGCGCATCGACCGTCCCGTAGGCGGTGGTGCGGTGAATCCCGTCGTTGAATTCCGCGGTGAAGCTCGGAACGATGCGCGTGCCCCAGTCATGCACCCGGTTGGTCTCGGAGCGGAACACGTTGTCGTCGTAGACCGCACCCAGGATGACGCTCGGATAGAATATCCAGCCCCCCCACCCGACGACGCCGTACTGCGAGGGGGCCCGGTAGGGTGCCGCGCCGAGGTCGGCGGCTTGTGCGGCGGTGACGGCAAGCGTCGCCGCCACGGCCGCGGCAAAGCCCCGGCACAGCGCGGTTGTGCGCCTGCAATATCCCCCTGCCCCCAGCATCAGGTCCATCCCCGTCGACGGAACCGAACTCGCCATACTCGACTTCGACCCGGACTTATACTGCGTCTCAACTTCTAAATGGTGACCGGCGGTGCCGGCAATCTCAAGGCTTTCGTTTTTAGGGCCAAATCGGCTTCCCCCCATCAATTCGAGCGGTTGTGTGGCTTTCGCGCAACGTGCGCCAGCCGCAGATTTAATCCGCCCTGCCGACTACGGGCAGGTCATATAGCTCACCGTACTTCGCACGCAGATAGGCGAGGTAGGGTCGCACGCTCAATCCCCCGGTCGTGCGTTGGATGAGCTCGTTGGGCCGATATTTCCGGCCGTGGCGGTAGAGATTGTCCTTGAGCCAGGCATGCAGGGTGCGAAATTCGCCGGCTTCGATCTCGCTCGGGATCTCGGGATGAGCTTTCAGGGCGGCAGCATAGAGCTGCGCGCTCAGAATATTGCCGATGGTATAGCTCTGAAATCCACCGCCGATCCCATCCGAAAACCAATGCACGTCTTGCAGGCAGCCATCGCGATCGTCCGGCGGCGCGAGACCAAGGACTTCCTGCATGCCGGCGCGCCAAGCCTCGGGCAGATCCTGCACCCGCAGACTCCCTTCGAGCAATTGGAGCTCGAGCTCGAAGCGCAGCACGATGTGGAGATTGTACGTGACCTCGTCGGCATCGACCCGGATCAGAGACCGTTCCACATTGTTGATGGCACGATAGAAGGTTTCGAGCGGCACGGCTGCGAGTTGATGCGGAAATGTGCTCTGCAGCGTCGGATAATAATGTCGCCAAAACCCGCGACTGCGGCCGACGACGTTTTCCCACAGGCGGGACTGGCTCTCGTGCACGCCGGCGGATGACCCTTTGCCGAGCGGGGTACCGTCGAGCGTCGAGCTTACGCCCTGCTCGTAGATTGCATGGCCGGCCTCGTGCAGCGTCGAAAACAATCCCCGGGCGACGTCGCCTTCGTAGACGCGGGTGGTGATCCGGACGTCGCCGGCAGAGAACCTGGCGCAGAAAGGATGAAGCGTTTCATCGAGCCGCCCGCGCGCGAGGTCGTAGCCCATCTTCGCGGCCACAGCGAGCCCGAAACCGATCTGTGCTTTTTCGCCGAACGAGCCGTGAAGACAGCCGGCATCGGCCGACGGTTGAGCCGATATGGCGCGCACAATGGGGGCAAGCTCGCTTCGCAGCTCCGCGAAGAGCTCGCGGATTGAGGCTGTCGTCATGCCTTCGTCGGCATTATCGATCAGCGGATCGGCGACATGAGCGTAGGGCGCGAAGAATCCGGCGTATGCGCGGCTGAGATCGAGCGCCTGCTGCAGGAACGGCAGCATGACGGCGAAGTCGTTCGCCGGTCTTGCTCGCGTCCAGGCATCATAGGAGACCGATCCGAGCGCATTGGCGCGCGCGATATGATCAGGAGGAATCTTGATCGCCTTCTCGAAATCGCGTCTGGCGACGCGGATCAGGCTTGCTTCGTCCGAATCCGGAGGGAGGCCGTCAGCATGCGATGCGAGCCTATCGAGCAACTTGCCCAGCGACGGGTCGATGAGCTGCTCGTGCGCCAGCCGGTGCAGCGTCGCATTCTGGCGCGCCCGCGCTCCGGCGCCGCCCGCGGGCATGTAGATCGCCTGGTCCCAGTTGAGAAGGGAAGCCGCGGCGGAAAGGTCATTGATTTCGAGCAGACGACGCTTGAGCTCGTCGAGTGCGGTCTTCATGTAGATCATTCCTTTAAGGGCACCTGTCGGGACGACCGATGAACCATTCGAATGCCGAGCCTGCCACAATCGTCGTGGATGATGCGCACAGCGTCTCCGGCATGCTATGGGCGCCGCCGCGGGCACGCGCCTGCTACCTCCTCGCGCATGGAGCGGGCGCCGGAATGACCCATCCGTTCATGCATGCCGTTGCGGCGGAGCTCGCCGAGCGCGGCATCGCCACCTTGCGCTATCAGTTCCCGTATATGGAGGGACGCGGCAAGCGGCCGGACCCTCCCACGCTCGCTCATGCGACCGTTCGGGCCGCGGCGCGGCAAGCCGGCCGGCTCGCGCCCACGCTCCCTCTTGTCGCCGGCGGCAAGTCCTTCGGCGGTCGCATGACTTCGCAGGCGCAGGCCGCATCTCCCCTGCCAGGGGTGCTCGGCCTTGCCTTCCTCGGCTTCCCGCTGCATCCGGCGAAGCGTCCGTCGGACGAGCGCGCAAAGCATCTTTTCGACGTACATGTGCCGATGCTGTTTCTGCAGGGAGCCCGCGACGCGCTGGCGGACGCGCAGCTCCTTTCGTCCGTGACAACGCGACTGGGCGAGCGCGCATCGTTGCATCTCATCGCGGATGCCGATCATTCCTTTCACGTCCCCGCCCGCACGGGACGAAAGGATGCCGACGTGCGGAGCTAGATGCTGGATGCGCTCGCCGCCTGGACTTTCTCGGTGATCTCCCGCGCCGCCTAGCAAGCCGGCAAGACATGGCATCTCCTTCTCGCTGGTTCCGTTTCGCCCCGATTGACCGGATGCTACTCTACCCCATTGATGCGAAGCCCCCCGATTTCCTTGACCTGCCGGAGGCGCTTCCATGGTCGGTACGCGCTGAGACGACATCGCATGGATCATCATCATCACGCTGATCGCCGTCACCATCAACCCCGCCCTCAAGTCGATCGGGTTGCTTCCTGCTGATGTGTTTCGGACCTTCCTGTTCGGTCCGATCGCGCAGAATGCCGTGATCCCGGCTTCGCCTCTCAAGGGCAGAGAACGGCTACCGATCTCGCCCGCCAAGCCGACGTGGTGATCCTGCTCGACGACGGCGGCGGCGCTGCCCAGAGCGTCTTCGTCTGCGCGCGAATAAACGACCGCATCTACAGGGTCCGCTCGAAAGACGAGATTCGCGCGGAGTGGTTCGAGACGTTGCAAGCACCGCTATCATCGGTGGGATCTTGATACCACAATGGTCCATCGACGATGCCGCGCGGCACGTACGCGCGATGTGCCCGTGATCAAGCGCCGCTTGGCCGGATGCGGACGCTGCGCGCGACGGAGCGGAAAGAATTGCTGATCCGATGAGCGCTGGTTATTCTTCAACACAGAGCGGCCGAAATTCGGATTTCGCCCGCATGGCTGCCGACCAACGGAGTTACCGATCATGAGCCACATTGGCACCGTCCGCATGCCGCTCCTGGCCGCCGCCGGCCTGGTTCTGGGACTGTCCGCCGGCATGGCGCCAGCCACGGCGCAACAAAGCATCGAGGAGCGACGCGCCTGCGGCCCCGACGTGATGCGGCTATGCCGGCAGTTCGTGCCGAACACGGAGCTGATCAACACCTGCCTGGTGGAAAAGAAGGCGGAGCTCAGTCCCCCCTGCCGCACCGTCATGTTTGGACCCGAGCCGAATGTCGCCGCCCCGGCAACGCCGGCCAAGCAACAGGCGGCTGCCGCGCCCGAGAGACGCAAGGTGGTCAAAGTGGTCAAAGCAAAGAGTCGGAAAACCTCGCGCGATTGCGACTGATCGCACGTGACTTCGTCCTCCAGCGGCGGGCTGACTTGTCGATGCGGACGCCGGCCTCCGGGGCCAAGGAAAGGGTGAGCATCTTCAGGTCATGAAATGGATCGCTGGACCCGTCGCGGCGCATCCCGGCTTGAAGCGACCGTCGCGGCGCGCGGTTCGGCTCCAGAACCGGTTCGAGTTGCTGCAGTTCGAATTGCGCGAGGCGAATTGTGGATCTTTGCCGCAGCTGCGGTGCTTGGCGTCGGCATCGCCGTCTTGGGTTTTTTCGCTGCCCCTCTCGATTTTCGCTGCTTCGAAACGAGAGATGCCGAAGGCTGGTCGGGCTCGGCCATCTCGATACCGAACAGTGCAACAAGGTCGCTCTCATCGAGAGTTTGCGCGGCGGCAGGAGCATCTGTCGGCAATAAGTCTTGCCCGGCGCTTGCGAGCAGCTCATTTTCATCGACGCCGCGCAATACGAAAAGGAGCTCCGGCCTTTGATCAAGCCTGGCGCCGACGCCATAGAGCACCGCCGCGACATGCTTGCACATGTCTGCCCAATCCGGGCAGGTGCAGGAGAGCCTGATTTCATCGGGAGACGGAAACAAGCCATCGCCTTCCCGGCACACACGGTCCATGACGCCCTTCGCCAATCGCCCCTGCAGCAGCTCGACCAGAGAATTGATCGATCCAGCGCAGTCGCGACAGATCGCCTTCCAGCGGCGCGCCGCGACCGGCGCGATGGTGGCTTTGACCTTGTAGAGATCGGAACCGCTGACCATCGCCACGACCTCGCCCTCGGTGATCTGCAAATCGAGAACGGTATCCGTTGCGGACGTAGGACCTCCCACGCGGCAAGCGGTTCTCGTAGTCGCTGTATCGCTCGAGGTTGGCGCACCAAGACTGGCCCCAGAAGCTGGTGGCAATCTTTCGGCCCTCGATCCTGACCGGCGCGATGGATTGGCCCTTCTTCTTGAGCTTCTTGAGCTTGAGCTCGGATCGACGCCGCTTCTCCCCCACCGAAACGTAGGGCCGCCAGGCGAAGTGGTAGTAGCTCATCCTTCGCCCTCCTTCATCGCCGCCGAAAGGTCGAGAGCGACCAGCTTGAGCAATTCCTCGTCCTTCAGCTCGGTCAATAGCATGTCGGTGCCCAAGGTGAGAAAGTCGCCTGCCAGCTGCTTCTTCGACTCGATCATCTGGTGGATCTTGTCCTCCACCGTGCCGCGGCAAATGAACTTGTGAACCAGCACGTTCTTATTCTGCCCGATTCGGAAGGCGCGGTCAGTAGCTTGGTTCTCAACCGCAGGATTCCACCACCTGTCGAAGTGGATAACATGAGAGGCGGCGGTGAGATTGAGTCCGGCACCCCCCGCCTTGAGCGATAGTACGAAGAACGGGCACCGTTCGTCCTCCTGAAACCGGCGCACCAAATCCTTTCGCTTCTTCACCTCGGTTTCGCCATGCAGGATGAGACCGGACCGCCCGAACACGGAACCGAGAAATGCCGCCAACGGCGCCGTCGTCTCCCGAAATTGAGTGAAGATCAGCGCTTTCTCCTGCCGAGCGGCAATGACTTCTGCGATGTCGCGCAAGCATCCGAATTTGCCGCTGTCGTGCTCGGACCATGCGCCATCCCCGAGCCACTGCGATGGATGGTTGCAGATCTGCTTGAACCGCATCAGGAATGCCAAGACCATGCCTCTGCGCTGCACTCCCTCGACGTCGTCCAGCTGGCTGCGGAGCTCTCCTACGGCTTGCTGGTAAAGCGCCGCCTGCTTTCGGCTCAGGGGGCAGAAGACGTTGACTTCGGTCTTGTCCGGCAGGTCGGCAATGATGCTCTTGTCGGTTTTAAGGCGACGCAGAATATAAGGGCGCACTAGTTCACGCAGCGGACCGTAGGGATTTGGCCGGTCGGCCAGTCGTTTGATGAAGGCTGCGAATTCCTTGGACGAACCCAAGAGACCAGGATTGATGAAATCGAAAATAGACCAGAGATCACCTAGTCGATTTTCGATGGGCGTGCCGGTCAACGCGACGCGGGTCTCGGCCTGCAGCTTCTTGACCGACTTCGTTTGCTTGGAGGCCGGGTTTTTGATGGCCTGTGCTTCGTCAAGCACCAACAGCCGCCACGGCCTGGTGGAAAACCAGGGGGTACGCGTCAAAAAACCGTAGCTGGTAATGACGAGATCGACATCGGCGAGATCGTCCGATCCGTCCATCTTCAATTTATCCGCGGGCGGCGCCGCTGGATGAGCCAGAACCGCTTTCACGCTGGGCGCAAATCGCGCGATCTCCGCCCCCCAGTTCGCGAGCAGCGAGGCCGGCGCCACCAACAGGCTTGGCTTGCGTCCATTGCTTGCCTCGTCTTTTAGAACCAGCAGAAGCGAGAGGACCTGAATGGTCTTGCCAAGCCCCATGTCATCGGCGAGGCACGCCCCTAGCCTCAGCTGGGTGAGCAGATAAAGCCATTGCATGCCCGCGTGCTGATAAGGTCGCAATGTGCCGTGCAACGATCTGCCAGGGTTGGTGCGCGACAGCGTTTCGGGTCGGCGCAAGGCGGCCAGCGTCTGCGCCAGCCACGAACCAGCCACGGTCTGGCCCCACGCGGCATTAGCTTCCTCCGTCGGGCCATCACCGTCCATCCCGGCTCCGGCCACCATGCGCATGGCCTCGCCAAACGATAGGCCTTCGTTGGCGGCACGGCGCTCAATAGCCTCGAATTGCTCGAGTGTCCGGTTCAGCCGAGCATGATCGATCTCAACCCATTTTCCGCGGATCAGGGCCAAGCCGTCGGATTGTGCGAGCAGCTGCTTGATCTCGGTAGCCGAAAGCCTTTCGCCGTCGAGCGTGATCTCCATTTGAAAGTCGAGCAGTGCGCTCATTCCGAGCCCTGACGGCGCCTTGCCGCCAATAGTCGCTTTCACCTGCGGCCGCGCCGGCCGATTCATCCGCCATTGCGCCGGCATGCGAATGATCACACCGGCACTTTCAAGTGCAGGAACGTCTTTCAGGAATTGCAGCGCCTGTTGCGGGCTCCAGCGCAACGGGTGAAAAATAGCGCCGCCGTCTACCATCGATTTCAGCCATGGGCATCTCTCCGCCGCCCGCTGCACCGGCGTCAGAAGCGAGAGCAACCGCTCGCGATTTTTCGCACCGGCATATTCCTGCAATGCCTTGCCGAGCGGCAAATGCTGAGCCTTGGCCTGAGCTGAAAGCCTGGTTGTGTAAGTCGCAAGAAATGCGAACGGAGCGCTCTCGTCCTTTCTGTTTTCTGCAAGATTGAAATGCACGCGTCCGACGAGATTCCAGGCCGGATTACGGGCTTTGAGAAAATTCTGCACGGAGAATTCGGACTGCGCCAACTCGGCATTGAAGGCGACATCCATTGCTCGCCAAAGATCGCCCAAGACACCTGCGGTCAGATATTCCGCGCCAGTCATGGGCGGAACAGATGACGCCATTTTTTCCAACTCACCCACTGTCGGAGTTGGCACCGGCGGTATGCAGGATGCCTCGCCGATATCCGGAAGCGCACATACGGCGCTCACGTAGCGGGTTCCCAGCTCGCGCCAATACGACAGGATTGGTGGCAGAACCGTTCCGGCTTCATCGGCCGCCAGACACAAGAGTCCATGTCCGGACCCTTTCGCAAACGCCTGCTCCAGACGTGAGCTCTGGTCAGAAGCCAGAGCCAACGCTTCCCCAATTTGCGATTCCGTCTGATCGAGGGTCAGCAATCCGTGCGGTGTGAGAACGGGTGCAAGATTCATCGGCGGGCATGCGAGCGTTTCACGCATCAGGCGAGGCGTGCTGATGGAGCGGGAAAATACCAGGGTGCCTGATTGGCCGGAGCATGCCGATATCTGCCGTTACCGTGACGGGGGGCCTATATCGTCCGGTAGCCGCCATCAGCCATGATGATCGAGCCGGTGACATAGGCCGAAAGGTCGGAGGCAAGGAAGATTGCCGGCCCGACGATGTCCTCGGGCTTTCCGGCTCGGCCGAGCGGCGTGTGATCGATGAAGATCTTCACAAGCTCCGGGTTGCTGGCGCGCACCTTCTCATTGAGCGGCGTCTCGATCAGGCCGGGACCGATGGCATTGACCCGCACCCCGTCTTGGCCGAGTTCCGCCGCAAGCGCGCGGGTGAAGCCGAGCACGCCGTGCTTCGAGGTGGTGTATGCGGGCGAGTTGGGCGTCCTGACGTGAACGAAAGACTGGATTGAGCCA
This sequence comes from uncultured Alphaproteobacteria bacterium, assembly GCA_963820365.1. Classification (GTDB taxonomy): domain Bacteria; phylum Pseudomonadota; class Alphaproteobacteria; order Rhizobiales; family Xanthobacteraceae; genus VAZQ01. The sequence continues at coordinate 239,890 of CAWFZR010000025.1, forward strand.
ATGTTGATAATCCGGCCCCTGGTCGCGCGGAGCTGCCCCAGAAAGGCATGCGTCACGTTGAAAACGCCGTTGAGGTTGACCGCTATGATGTCCTGCCAGTCCTTGATCACTGCTTCAGGGTCCGCGGTGAAAGCGTTGCGGCGGTTGATGCCAGCATTGTTGACCAGGATCGAGACCCGGCCGATCTTCTCGCCAATCTGCAAGGCAACATCGCGGCACTTGTCGCGCTCGGTCACGTCCAGCATGAAGCTCCAGGCCTTGCCGCCGACTCCTGTGATGGCCTTGACGGTCGCGGCCGCGGCGTCGCCATCGGCGTCGAGGACAACTACCTGTGCTCCCTCCCTCGCATAGCCAAGCGCGATCGCCCGGCCGATGCCAGACCCGCTACCTGTGACAACCGCAATGCGTTCCTCGAGAAGCCCCGGCATTTTCCTCCCTCCTCCATCCTGCCCGGACGCGTTGCACAAACCGCATGCCCGCCCATTGCCCCAACGACCGGACTCGTCCTTGGTGGCGAACAGACTAACAAGCTCATCGCACCCACGACCAGTACCCCCTTTCGTTGAAGCGTGAGTTGCTCGTGATTGCGCCGGTGATCTGTCGGCAAGCTCGGCGGGCTCCCTGTCCCACAGCCGAAGTCGGATGTATCCCACTTCAATAGTGACGAACTCGCATAACCCCGACCTCGTGTCGGAGAGGGGTGAGACAAGGGGCTAAGGCCTATTGATCGGCTTTCATTTTCCGTCGGAGAACTCGCCGTTCCGAAGCTCCTGCATCTTGATCCTGCCGCACCCCCGGCTAGCCTTCATCGAATCGGTGCCGAATTCGGCGTTCCGTTTCAAGATCCGATGAAATCATGCCAGCATCCTCCCGAGTTCAGCTTCCTCTCGATCTGCCGAATCCCACCGACAAATGGATCGAGACACTTTCACAGGCTCTCGATGATCCGCATCGACACTCCGGCTTCCTGGCGCAGGCCGAATCCGCCGTTGAAGCGTGTCCCGGCGATGGGATGATCCTCATGCTTGCTGCCACGTCGGCACTGCTGGAGCAACGGCCGGACCGGGCGCTCGTCTTTCTGAAGCGATTTCACAAACGCTATAAGGCAAGGCGCACCGAGCACCTGCTTTTGGCGCTCGCATTGTTCCAGAGCAAGAAGACAGTTGCAGCCCGGGCAATGTTGGAGGGCCAACAAGCTGACCCAGTGGAACGACGCGTTCCAGGTATTCCCCGCTCGACAGGCGCGGTTTCGCTGGTTGGTGGAGCAGATCGACGGCATCATGGACCGCGGCAACCCGGCCTTTCGCCGGTCGGCGGCGATGCCGGCGACCAGAACGAAGCCAACGCGGCAACCGCGCCCGGTGGACCGTTCCCGCCGAACTGCAGCGGCGGTGGCAGTCGGCGAGCTCGCTCCCTTGCCTGCCCCGCTTCCGCAAATCGCGATCGATATCCCCTTCAAAGTCGAGCTCGATCTGACGCCGCTCATGTCCGCCACGACGCGCCGGCCGGAACAGGACGGCCGCTGGTGGCGGCTGCGCGAGCGCTTCGCCCATCTCGGCCTCGCGCAGGGCTTCGACGAGCTCCTGTGCCTGCCGCATCTCGTCGGCGTCGAGCCGCTGCTGGCACCAGGTCGAGACCGTGCGCAAAGTGCTCAAGCAGTTCCGCGGCCGCGTGCTGCTCGCCGACGAGGTCGGCCTCGGCAAGACGATCGAGGCCGGCATGGTGCTCAAGGAATACTGCGCTGCGCGGCATGGCCGAGCGCGTGCTGGTGCTCGCGCCGGCCTCGCTGGTCGGGCAATGGCGCGAGGAGCTGGAGACGAAATTCGGCGTCGAGCTTCGCGACGACCCACGATCCGCTGCTGCGCGAGGACCCGCAGGCGTTCTGGACGCAGAAGCGCATCATCGCGTCGATCGCGGCCGCGCGCCGGCGCGAGCACGCCGAGCGCCTGCGCGGGCACAATTTCGATCTCGTCGTCGTCGACGAGGCGCATCATCTGCGCGACCGCTCGAGCCAGAGCTGGAAGCTTGTCGACGCGCTCAACAAGCGCTTCCTGCTGCTGCTCTCGGCGACACCCGTGCAGAACGACCTGGTCGAGCTCTACAATCTGCTGACGCTGCTCAAGCCCGGCATCTTCAAGACGCTGAAGGAATTCCGCTCCGCCTACATGACGCCCGGCAAGCCGCGCCGTACCGGCCAATCCGAGCGCCTGCGCGAGCTGATGCGCGGCGCAATGATCCGCAACACGCGCGCGCGTCGTCGCCCTCAAGCTGCCGCGCCGCCACGCGCCACGCTCAAGGTCGACGGCGGACCGGCCGAGACCGCGGCCTATGCCGAGCTCGCCGCCGCGGCGCGCCGGTTCGCGGCGCGAGCGCACGGCACCGCCGCCATCGGCTGGCGCTGCAGCATCTGCTCGAGCGCGGCGGGCTCCTCGCCGACGCCGCTGCGGCGTGCCTTCGCGCGGTTCGCGGCGCGCCATCCGGACGACGCGGCTTGGCAGGCATTGGCCGACGCGCTGGGCGGCGATCGCCACGCGGCGGCAAGGAGGCGGCGCTGATCGATCTCGCTGCGGCGCAACTCCGGCGGAGAAGAAGCTCGTCTTCGTCCATTCCCGCGAGACCCTCGCTCGCCTCGGCGAGCTGTCTCGCACAAAGCGGGATTGATTTTGCGCGCTTCGACGGCAGCCTGAGCGGGCCGGAGAAGGATGCCGCCATCGTCGAGTTCCGCGACCGCGCGCCGGTGCTGCTGTGCACGGAGTCCGGCGGCGAGGGCCGCAACATCCAGTTCTGCAACACACTCATCAATTTCGATGTGCCGTGGAATCCCGATGGCGATCGAGCAGCGCATCGGCCGCATCGACCGCATCGGCCAGAGTCGCGAAGTGTTCGTCTTCAATCTCGTCACCCGCGGCACGCTGGAGGAGCAGGTGCTCGCGCTGCTGGACGAAAAGATCTCCATGTTCGAGCTGGTGGTCGGCGAGGTCGGCGCGATCCTCGGCGGCCTCGAAGAGGAGCGCGACTTCTCCGAGCTGGTGCTTGATGCGTGGCTCGATGCGACCGAGAGCCGCCGCGCTGCGGCCTTCGACGCGCTGGGCCGGCGGCTCGACGCAAGCGCGGGCGCAGCACGAAGGCGCCAAGGCGCTGGACGAGACGCTGTTCGGCGAAGACTTCGAGACGGCATGAGGGGTGAACGGGATGGGAGCGCTGCGCGATTTCGTCGCCGACGTGCTGGAGATCGAAGGCGCGGCCATAGAGCCGGTCGATCCCGATGGCCTCGACGTCCTGGCGCCAGGTCCGCTTGCGCTCCGCCATGGGGTGGCCAGAACTGGCACGGCTCGGCTTCGGGACGACGTTACCGCCGGGCGCAACGCCAGTCGGATTTGAGGGCGATTGGCTCGACCGCTTCGGCGCGCTGCTTGGAGATCGCGGCCGCTGGGCCGAGCGTGCGCTCGTGCTCGCCTCCCCTTTCATGCCACCGGGCGACCCCGACGCGCTGCTCGATCGGGTCTTCGACTTGCCCAATGCGACATGGCGCTGCCGCGGCTCGGCACCGGCTTGGGCGCGCTGCTTGCTGGTGGCGTTTCGCTATACAGCCGTCTCGGACGAGAAACGCGATGGGCTCGTCTGGCTCGGCTTCAACCAAAGCACCGGCGCTGTCCTGAATGACATTCTCCCACGACTGCGCCTGCTGTTGCTCGCACAGGACTGCGATTGGCGAGCGCCAGAGCCCAACATGCGCCACGCGGCCGGTCCTGGTTTGGACGCAGCAACCCTGAGGCGCGGGTTTCGCCGCGCCTCGTATATCCGTCCGGCGCGAGCTTGAACCATTCCTGCGCGCCATGCGGCGACGTCTCGATCGCGATCGTGCGCGCGTCCATGACTACCACAGGACCTGCGTCTCACCGCACAGAAGAGGCTCCAGACGCTGGCTGATGCTTCGAGCGAGAAGGCCGAGGCGGACCGCAAGCGCGAGACCATGCGGATTGCAGCGATCGAGCGGGAATATGCAGCCAAGGTCGATGACCTTCGCCACAACTATGCCCTGCGCGTGACGGTGGAATGGATGCAAGCGCTGGAATTGTTCGTGCCGGTCCAGCGTTATCAAGTCCTGCTCAGGCGCCGGAAAGGCGAGAGAGCTTGTGCAACTCGACTGGCATGCGGCGGTTCGTCTCGCCGAACCGCCGCCGATCGATCATGGGTCTCGGCCTCGAGCGCACCCGTCTTGTCTGCGACGAGCGTCTCCACCTCACCGATCCTGCCGGACAGGCGCCTTGTGCATCCTGCGGCAAGGCCTGGTGCCGTGCGTGCCGACCGGCATCATGTCCGCGCTGCGGCGCAGTTGAGTAGCGTAAGTTAAGATTCGAGATCCTCACAGCACCGACAGCAGCTACGGAAACTGGCGATGGCAAAAAAAGCACGGATTCCGGAGCATCTCTCCCCCTGGATCGAGGCACGCGAACGGTTTCATTTGTCGCATATGCATATCCAGATGGCGCGCGAGCTTGGAATGAATCCGAAGAAATTCGGAAAGCTCGCCAATCATCGCCAACAGCGCTGGAAAGCGCCGCTGCCGATTTTCATCGAAGACATCTATTTCAAGAGGTTCGGGAAAGAGAAGCCTGAAAAGGTCCAAACGATCAAAGAAGTCGCGGCGGCGCAACTGGCGAAAAAACAAGCGAAGAAGCTTGCGAGGCAAGCGAGGAAGGCGGAGAGAATGACCGGTCGCGCGGATGGCTCGGCAGAAAGATCAAACGCCCTCGCCGGGCATTCTCCGGAGGTCATGCAAGTATCAGACACGTAGGTCTCGTCCGCTCGACCGTCTTGACGCATCCGGGCGGGTCACGCCGCCGCGACAAGGCGCAAGAGCGGGCGCACGTCATCCGCCCGATCGAGCTCCCAAACAGCGTCGATGACGCGGTCAATGTCGCAGGTCGGGCAGCCGATGGATGCGAGCTCCCTGACTTTTCTCTCGATGTCCGCATCCGTCATGGGCAGTCGAAGACTGCCGCGGGCGTGCATCACCTGCGCGCTGAACAGTTTCCCGCCGGTCGTTCGCACGCGCACGCGGGCGGCCCCGACCGCCATGTCGGGATCGACCTCGGCATGCACCCGCTCGCGGAATGCAGCCACGGCCGGGTCCATGACCACGGCGTCGGAATATTCGCGCACGCCCGCCGCGCCGAACAGAAAAACGGCGGCGACGCTGTGATGGATGCTGATCTTCCCATCACGTTCATTACCCACCGGCCGATCCGCGCGCGCGAGCAACAAAGGATGTCCTGCCACCATGATGGCAGCGATATCCGCGGAGGAGAGGAGGTATTTGCTGCGCAGCTCGAAGCAGGCGTCGATCACCGCATGGAGGACGATGCCGCAAGGATACGGCTTGTAGGCATTCCTCGTGATTTCCCAACTCTCGCCCAGGCCCGCGATGAGTGCATGGCGCTTGAGCTCGTCGCCCGTGGCGCGCGCCCAACCCTGAGCTCCCTCGATCGCGCGCGGTGCTGCCGTGTAACCCGCCTCTGCGACGAGCGCCGCAAAGAGCCCATTGCGCGCGGAGTTGCCGATGCCGACATTCTTGGCGCCGGTGGCAAGGCTCTCGGTAATTCCAGCAGATTGGCTCGCGGCAATGCCGACGGCGTGCGCGGTCGAGCCGGCGTCGAGACCGATAAGCCGGGCGCTGGCAGCCGCGGCGCCGAACACGCCGCAGGTCGTCGTGATGTGCCAGCCGCGTGCATAGTGGCTCGGAGAAACGGAACTGCCGAGCCGGCATTCGATCTCCACACCCAGCACGAAGGCATGGATGAGCCGCGATCCCGATGAACCTCGCTGCTCGGCGGCAGCAAATAACGCGGGCGCAATTGGGGCGCTTGGATGGATCACGGTATCAAGGTGAGTATCGTCGAAGTCGAGCAGGTTGGCGCTGATGGCATTGACAAACGCGGCATTCAAGATGTCCAGGCGCTCCACGCGTCCGAGCACGGTGGCCTGTGGTGGACCCGCGACCGCGGCAAGAAGCTTGAGCAAGCTCTCGAGGTCGGGGTGGTTTGCCGCACCCAGCGACGCGCCGATCATGTTCAGGATCGAACGCTTCGCTTCATGGCGTACGGCGGCGGGAATATCGTTCCAATGCGAGCGCGCAACAAAGTCCCCCCAACGGGCAGCGACGCATTCCGTTGCTGGGCTTGGCTTCTCCATCAATCGCTCAAGACGCATGGTCGGTTGTCCGACATCTCAACAAATCGGTTTTCAATTGTGAAGCAGTTTTGCGTGTGGACATCGCGCGATTGATTCTTCTTCGCGGCCGATCCAGCCATTTCATATCATCTCCTCGCTGCCCCTGATCAAGGAGGAAAAGCTGCGGGTGCTCGGCGTCTCCTCGCTCGCCCGGGTGCCTTCGGCATCCGACATCTCAACCATCGCGGAAGCAGGCGTTGCGGATTTCGAGGCGGTGGGCTGGGTGATGATCGTCGCGCCGGCGAACACGCCGAAGGCCGTCGTCGAGAAGCTGCATTCGGAATTCAAGACCATCGTGGCCATGCCGGACACCCGATCGCACATGATCAAGCTCGGCACCATTCCACTCGACAGCCCCCCGCCCGCGCAACAGCAGCAGTTCATCAATTCCGAGATCGCTCGCTGGGCCACGGTCGTGCAGCAGGCCGGCATTGCCGGCTCGGAGTAGCTGCGCCTCGACGCCAGACGCGTCGGCACACCGCGCACACGAGGGACAAAGGCTGGGCACGCCTTTGCCTACACTACACGTGCGCCCAACGGGACCAACGCCAGTCGGCAATCATGGCGCGCGCCGCATTGTGGCCAGGCGCCCCGGTCACCCCGCCGCCGGGGTGAGCGCCTGACCCGCAGTGATAGAGCCCCTTCAGCGGGGAGCGATAATCGGCATATCCCAGAGCGGGCCGCGCCCAGAACAGCTGGTCGAGCGTCAATGCGCCGTGGAATATGTCGCCGCCCGTGAACCCGAATACCTGCTCCAAGATCGAGCGGGCTCAAGGCCTGGCGACCGACCACGCTCGCCTTGAATCCCGGCGCATAGCGCTCGACCGTTTCGATCATCAGGTCGGCTACTTGCTCACGATGATCGTTCCACGAGCGGCCGTCCGGCAATTGCGGAGCGACATGCTGGCAGAACAGGCTTGCAACGTGCGCCCCGCGCGGCGCCAGCGTTTCGTCCAAAGTCGACGCAATGACCAACTCGATGATCGGCTCGCGGCTCCATCCGTGCATTCGCGCGTCGCAAAAGGCGCGATCCATGTAGGCGAGACTGGGCGCAAGGATGATGCCGGCGGTGTGATGATCGGCTGCACGTCGTGCCCGGGCAGCGCTATAAAGCTCGGCAGCTCGGAGAGCGCGACGTTCATCCGGAAAGTGCCGGAGCCGCAGCGCCAGGCACGCATGCGGCGAAGAAAGGCGGCATCCAGCGCCCCGCGGGAACCATCGTCGTATAGAGGCGCTTGGGATCGACGTTTGCGGCTACCGCGGCGCTGCGGATGACGCGCCCGTTCGCGAGAACGACGCCGGCCGCGCGGCCCTTCTCGATCAGGACTTCGCGCACCGGCGCGTCAGTCTCGATCTCCACGCCGTGGCTCTCGGCCGCTCGCGCCATGGCCTGCGTGATCGCCCCCATGCCGCCGATCGCATGGCCCCACACCCGCCTCTTGCCGTTGACCTCGCCGAAGGCGTGATGCAGCAGCACGTAGGCCGTGCCGGGCGTGTAAGGGCTGGCATAGTTGCCGACAATGGCGTCGAAGCCGAACAGGGCCTTGACCAGCTCGCCCTCGAACCAGCGGTCGAGATAGTCGCCGGCGGACTTGGTGAATAGATCGAGCACCGCACGCAGATATTCAGTGGAAAGCCGGCGAAGCCGGTTGCCGAAGCGGCCTGCTTTGATTAGTTCGCCGATGGCGTCGGAATTCAAGCCCGCGCGTCAGGTTCGGGCGGTGCCTTCAGGACGAGCTCGCGCAGCAGGTCGGCGCGGCGTCGAGCTCGCGGTTGAATGCTTGATACCGCTCGGCGTCGGCGCGACTGAACTTCGCGACATTGCGTTCGGTGCGGCCTTCAGCGGCAAGGAGATATCGACCATCGAGCGCCAGGAACAAAATTCTGCGCGCGGCGTTCGACAATCTTCAGTCCATGGTCGAGAGATGAAGGTCGGCGATGACTTTGGGATTCAGCAGGCTGACCGTGTAGGCCGCGATCGAATTTCGGAAGCCCGGATAAAATTCCTCGGTCACCGCTGCCCCGCCCACGACGGCCGTCGTTCGAGCACCTTGACCTTGAGCCCTGCCATGCCGAGATAGGCGGCGCAGGTGAGGCCATTGTGGCCCGCACCGATGATGATGACGTCGCAGGTCTGCATCGACGGGGTTATTCCAGCCACACTCGCAAATGAGAGGAGTTGAACGATCGACCTCGATTTATGCAGGCTTGCCTGATGCACGAGCATCATCGCCCGACCTTGGAAACGATCGGTCGCCGATCCTCATAGATAGACCTGTGAGTGAGCCGCAAAACGGTTGCTCCATCAACCCCCAAAAGCATCCCCGCCCTTCCGTCCCGTCGTCTCATGCCCGCCTAGTCTCATGCCTGCGAAATTGTTTCCTTCACGCCATCTCAGGATCGGCCGATCCAAGGCTGGGCTCGGTCTGTTCGCCCGCGTGCCGATCCGAAAAGGGCAATTCATCGTCCGCTATAGCGGCCGGAAAATCCGCACCGAAATCGGCCGATGATCTCGATACGCGCTATCTGTTCGAGGTCAACACATGCTGGACCATCGACGGCGCAACCCGCAGGAACAAGGCTCGCTACATCAATCACTCCTGCCGGCCAAACGCAGAAGTCTATTTCGTCAAGCATGCGATCAAGATCCGGGCCATCAAGAACATCAAGGCCGGCGACGAAATCACGTATCACTACGGCCGGAATTATTTCGAAGCCTTCATCAAGCCCGTTGGTTGCAGATGCCTGGCATGCGCGCGCAGGAAAGCCAGGCAAAGAGCCGAAAGCAGGGCCAGGCAAGCAAGACGCATGAGACGAGCCAAGCTCCACCCGCGCAGGCCCACGCGATACGCCCGACCTCTTCGCAGGAAAAGCTGTTAGCATCCCGGGGATCGGGCATCGGCAGGTACGCGATGTGGAGCGACACGCAGATCAGCAAGCGGCTGGGCATTGCCTATCCGATCCTCCAGGGCCCGTTGGGCAGTGGGCTGTCTTCCGTTTCGCTCGCGGCGGTCGTCTCGCGCGCCGGCGGTCTCGGCTGTTATGGCGCCAACACGCTCGCACCGGCGCAGATCAAAGACGTCGCCGCGCAGATCCGCACCCACACCGACAAGCCATTCGCTCTCCATCTCTGGGTGGACCAGGATCAGGACGCCGCGCCGACGCTCGACAGGGAGCGGTTCGAGCGCAGCGGTCCTGGTTCGTGCCGTATTACCGCGAGCTCGCAATTGCGCCGCCCGTGTTTCCGAAACAGATCGGGCAAGACTACGGGGCGCAGGTCGAAGCCATTCTCGCCGCACGGCCACACGTGTTCACTTTCGCTTTCGGAATACCTTCCCCGCAGATTCTTAAGGAGTGCCGCAGTCGCGGCATTGTGACGATCGGCAACGCCACGACGGTGGACGAGGCGCGCGCGCTGGAGCAAGCACAGGTCGACGCGATCGTAGCAGTGGGCTTCGAAGCAGGTGGTCACTCGGGGTCATTTTTGCATGCTTCCGAGACGTCGCTCATTGGATCCTTGGCGTTGCTGCCGCAGGTCGTTGACGCGGTCAAGCTGCCGGTGGTCGCCGCCGGTGGGATCGCGGATGCGCGCGGAATTGTCGCCGCGCTGGCGCTGGGGGCTCAAGCGGTGCAGATCGGCACGGCGTTTCTTGCCTGCAACCAATCGGGCGCACCGGCCGAGCATCGGGACAAACTGTTCAGCGATGCAGCCAGGGACACCGCGCTCAGCCGGGTGTTCAGCGGGCGTTTGGCGCGAGGCATTCGCAATCGTCTCATGGACGAAATGACGGCGCGTGTGACCGATCCGCTGCCCTATCCGCTGCAAAACTGGTTTACGGACACGTTTCGCAAGGCGGCAATCGAGCGCGGACGCAGTGACCTCATGCCGCTGGAAGCAGGTCAGATCGCCCCCCTGCTCAGCCACCGCGACGCCGCCGCTTTGATGGCTCAACTCGTGCGCGAGACGCCGCGCATCCTGGCGCGGCTTTCACGCTAGGCAACGCATTGACGTTTTCCCTCTTAACCTTAATTTTTGTTTGATCGGGTCGATTATGGTTTAAAAATTGACCTCAAGGCCCTGCTTAACTAGCACTACTTTGGCAGATTATTAGCGGGCAGGGGATTCCCAAATCACTTTTTCTGTGACTCATGGGTGGTCGGCTTTTGGAGGGGCCGACCATGATTAGCAGGACGTTGGACTGGAAGAACGAGCTTGCGCGCTGGCTCAAGCCATTTCTGGATCGGTTGGGGCACAAGGCGCGGCGCCAGATGTGTCCGCTCTACGTATCGGGGCTGATCGGCCCTGGCGATCGCAAGAGCATTCAGCCGATGGCGAGGCGGCTTGCGCTCGGCGAATGCGATCAATTGCACCACTTCATTGCGGCCGGGGTCTGGGATGCAGCGCCTTTGGAAGCAGAGCTGCTTGTCCAAGCAGATAGGCTCGTCGGCGGCAGCGATGCAGTTCTGGTGATTGACGACACCGCGATTGCCAAGAAGGGCACGCATTCGGTGGGTGTCGCCGCGCAATATGCTTCGGCGCTCGGCAAGACCGCCAACTGCCAGTCGCTGGTATCGCTGACGCTGGCCGGAGGCGAAGTCCCGGTCATGCTGGCTATGCGGTTGTTTCTCCCTGAGAGTTGGACAAGCAATCGGGCTCGGTTGGAGCGAGCGGGCGTTCCGGCCGAGTATCGAACGGCGCGAACGAAGCTGGAGATCGCCCTCGCGGAGATCGATCGTGTCATCACCGCCGGTGTGCGCTTCGGCTGCGTGTTGGCGGATGCCGGTTACGGGATGAGCGCGTCGTTCCGCCAGGGGCTCACGGCTCGCAAATTGACCTGGGCGGTCGGAATTCCACGCCACCTCAAGGTTTACCCTGCCGATGTGCGGATGATCTGGCCGGTTGCCAAGCGCGGTCGTCGCCGTCGGCGGCAGGTCCCGGACATTCTATCGATACCGGCCGAAGACATGCTGGCCAAAGCCAAATGGCACACCATCAGTTGGCGCACCGGCACGAAAGGAAAGCTCAAGGCTCGTTTTGCTGCGGTCCGCGTGCGGGTCGCCGACGGACCACGGCAGCGGATCAGGGACAAAGGCCAGCAACATCTGCCCGGGGATGAGGTCTGGCTGGTCGGTGAACACAGAGCCTCGGGGGAGAAGAAATACTATCTCGCCAACCTGCCGGCAAAAACTGGCCTGCGCACCTTGGCGGCCACCATCAAGGCGCGATGGATTTGCGAGCAGGCTCACCAGCAACTAAAAGAAGAACTGGGTCTCGATCACTTCGAGGGCCGCTCCTGGCAGGGCCTGCATCGTCATGTGCTCATGACAATGATCGCCTACGCTTTCCTCCAGCATCGCCGGCTCGCAACAGCAAGGTGGAAAAAAAAGAATCAACGGGCCACCACCTCAACCAACCTTACCAGCGGTGCGCCAGGCCATCCTCGAACTCATCGCTCGGCCACCACCGCAACGATGCCCACACTGCCGAAAATGGATCCGCAGCAAGCAGCGGCATGAGTAAATCTGCCAAAGTAGTGCTAGTATTAACGCTCAGTTAATCTTGTCGGTCGGGGGGCCACTATGCAACAACATGATTTGTTGCTCGCTGGGGATCCAGCGGGCATCGAGCTTGCGCGCGAGCACGTGTTCGGCGATGCGCGAGGCGATCACGGCAACCATCGTTGCTGGGGGCATGCCGACATCGTCAGCCCCGGCAGCAGATTGCCGCGCAAGCCGCAAGCCACAGAAGTCCCACCGCATACACGGGCTTCCGCCGAGAAAGTCTTGCGGTCATTCAATACCTGGGCTTTCAAGCGCGAGCAGCCCGACAGACCCGCAACTGATGCTGCAGGCCATATTGCGCGCGATCAGACGTTCCGAGCCACTATCCTTTGCGCTCTATTGGGGCAAGGGCCCGCGTTGCACTCTCGCTGAGCCGGATGTCCGTGCCTGGATTACCTCGCTCTCCTCGCCGGTCGGGTGACGCAAGCGCATCAACCCGGCGCGGCACTCAAGCTGATCTTCACCGATACGCACGCGCAACTGAACGGCCACTCACAGCGCGGCATACGAGAAGTACTTTTCCGCGGTGGAGGTCGCGGCCCGCGAACGGGGATTCGAGACCTGCTGGCTCGGCGAGTTCATACGCACGCCGGAAACGCAGCCGCAGAGAACCCGGTCGACGAGGCATGCATCAGGCCACGCTTCGCGGCTGATTGCGAGCGCCAGGAAATGGTTTCGCGGCGACGGCGGTCCCGAGCAAGGCGCTCTCGTCTATTACCAGATGAACATGGTCGAAAGCGCGCGGTCGAGCTCGCGTTCCCCCGCTCGATCTTCATCACCTTCAACGGCAGCGAATATCGCAGCCTGTTTCCGGAACATATGCCGATCTTCTACATGTACTCGCTGCGCCGCGGCATGGGCGTAAAGCCCTGGTTTCTTCCCGTCGCCGCAACGCCGTGCACCGACTCGTCCTGCAGCTGCGGGCACTCGATGCAGAGCGGGTGACCGGCCTCGATCAGCCAATGTCTCGGCGGGACGACGGTCATGACCGAATACAAGGTGCTTCCGGCGGGCGATACCGCGCTTGTGGTCGAGTTCGGCGACGGATCGATCGGCGGCTGAGCGCGTGGGTGCTGGCGCTCGCTCGCCGCCTCGACGAAGCGAGATCGACGGCGTCATCGAGACCGTCCCGACGTTCCGGTCGCTGATGGTGTACTACGATCCGCTGGTGCTCCCGACGGCGGTGCTGCGCGCATATCGACGAGTTGATGCGGGACCTGCGCCGGAGCGAGCGGCCAGGCCGCACGTGGCGGCTGCCGGTCTGCTACGACGCGAGCGTCGCGCCCGATCTCGCACGACGTCGCGGCGCGGACCGGCCTCTCGCCGGCGCAGGTGATCGAGCGGCACAGCGCGCGCCACCTATCACGTCTACATGCTCGGCTTCCTGCCGGGCCAAGCCTATATGGGCGACGTGCCGGCCGAGCTCGCGCTGCCGCGGCGCGAGACTCCGCGAATGACGATCCCGCGCCGGCTCGCTCGCGATCGCGATGACCATGACCTGCATCTTCCCGCTGGAGACGCCGTGCGGCTGGCATCTCATCGGGCGCTCGCCGGTGCCGCTGTGGGAGACGCGGCCGCGCCCGCGCGCGCTGCTTGCGCCGGGCGACAAGGTCGGCTTCGCGCCGGTGTCGTTGCGCGAATACGAGGATCTGCTGGCGCAGGCCGCCGACGGGCGCTCGACGATCTGCCGGCGACGACACCGGGGACGCGGCCGCATGAAACCGGCGCTGCGCGTCGTGGCGCCCGGCCTGCTGACCACGATCCAGGATCTCGGCCGCCCGGCTATCAGCACCTCGGCGTCCCGGTGAGCGGCGCGCTCGATCCGGTCAGCCTGCATGCCGCCAATCTGCTGGTCGGCAATCCGCCCGGTGCCGGCGCGCTGGAAGTCGCCTATCTCGGCCCGACGCTGGCGGTCGAGGCCGACGACGTGCGGATCGCGGTTGTCGGCGCCCAGGCGCCGATCGAGATTCTCGCCGACGTGACGCTGCGACCGAGGGCCGCCGCGTCGAGGCATGCGAAGCATTCGGCTCTTCGCCGCGGCGAAGTCGTCCGCATCGGCGCGCTGACCGGCGGCGCCGTGCTCTATATCGCGGTCGAGGGCGGCTTCGACATCGCGCCCGTGCTCGGCAGCGTCTCGACCTATCATGCGCGGCGGCATCGGCGGCTGGCACGGGCGCGCGCTCGATCGCGGGCGACCGGCTGCCGCTGCGCCGCGCGCGAGCGCGAGCGACCGCGAGGATGCCGGCTCGACGGCCTCGATCTCCGCCCGCCGCCGCGCTTCCGCGCGATCGCCGGCCCGCAGCACGACTATTTCCCGGAGCGAGGAAATCGCGGCCTTCTTCGCCGGCGAATATACGGTCGGGCCGAGGGCCGACCGCATGGGCATGCGGCTGACCGGCCGCAGGCTCCGGCACTCCGCGGCTTCGACATCGCCTCCGACGGCATCGCGCCGGGCTCGATCCAGGTGCCCGGCAACGGCCAGCCGATCGTGCTGCTGGCCGACCGCCAGACCACCGGCGGCTATCCGAAGATCGCGACGGTCATCTCCGCCGACCTGCCGGCGCTCGGCCGGCTGCCGATCGGCGCGCAGATCGCATTCGAGGCGGTCACCGTCGAGGCGGCCGAGGCCGCGCGGCGCGAGCATGTCGCCGAGCTCGACGGCGATCCACGACAGGATCGTGCCGCTCGGCGCGCGGCTCGCCGACATCGTGCCGCGGCTGCACGCATGCAATCTCATCAGCGGCGTCGTCGACGCGCGCAGCTGGCTCATGTAGCACGACTCGGCCGCGATCGCCATGCAAGCTCCTGGCCTGTCACAGGCGTTGCGGCGCGCGGTGGTAGCTGCCGACTTCCGGAGCGCGCTTTGGCGCATTCTTCGAGATCGGCGCAGCCCGACCGGCCGCCTTCGCCAAGCCGACCGACAACGTGCCGCTCGGCATTCTCTACATGATCGTCGCGACCGTGCTGTTCGCGGTCTCGAGCGCGATCGCCAAATGGCAGGTCGCGATCTATCCGGTCGGCGAGGTGATGTTCTTCCGCTCGTTCTCGTCGCTGGTCGTCTGCGCCGTCGTGGTGCTGCCGGTCACCGGCTTTGCGGTGTTCGCGACCAGCGGCCGGCGCCCACATCGCCCGCGGCCTGTCGCAATCGATCTCGCAGACCTTCACCGTCATCGCCTTCAGCCTGATGCCGCTCGCCGGCGCCATCGCGATCAACTTCTCGGCGCCGCTGTGGGCGGCGCTGCTTTCGATCATCTGGCTCAAGGAGCGCGCCGGCCCGGCGCGCTGGACCGTGCTGCTGACCGGCTTCAGCGGCGTGCTGATCGTCGCCAACCCGGGGCGGATTCGCTCAGATCGGCGCGCTGTTCGCGCTCGCCAACGCGATCATGTACGGCAGCGTGACGGTGGCCGTGCGCGGCATGACCGCGACGGAATCGGCCAACACGCTGCTGATGTGGCAGATGGTCACCATCGCCGTCTTCCACACGTTCCTGCTGCTGTTCGGCTTCCGCTGGCCGACGCCCGGCGACGCCGCGATGCTGGTGGTCAGCGGCGTCGCCAATGCGGTCGCGCAATATGCCTGGACCCGGGCGCTTCTGCTGGCGCCCGCCACAGCGGTGTCGCCGTTCTATTATTTCCTGCTGGTGTGGGCGATGGTGATCGGCTTCGTGGTGTGGGGCGACGTGCCGACCGTCGGGCTGCTGATCGGCTCGGCGATCGTGGTCGCGTCCGGGCTGTTCCTGCTCTGGCACGAAACCGGCGCGGACGGCGCTCGAAGCAAGCCGTATCGGGCGTGATTGCGAGCCAGCCACCCGGGCATCCAGCAATCTCGGCCGATGAGGTGAAGCTCGATGGTCGACCGGCGAGCCAAGCACCCGCATGAGCGGGATGACTGGATCGCCGCCTAGATCGGGCGATGACGGCTGAGAATGGGGACTGAACCGGGGGTCAGGCGGCCAACGTTCTCTCTGGCCGCCCAGGCTGCAATGATGCCGGCGAACCTTCTCGATCGGGGACCGGCGCGCCGAACAGATAGCCCTGCGCTTCGTCACAGCCGAGCGCCGCCAGAAATTCCTGCTGACCGACGGTCTCGACGCCTTCCGCGGTGGTCGTCATGCCGAGCGCACGTGCGATGCTGACGACCGCCTGCACGATGACGACGTGCTCGGTGCCCGCCGCGAGATCGGACACGAAGGTGCGATCGACCTTGATCTTGTCGAACGGAAAGCTTCGCAGATAGCTGAGCGAGGAATAGCCGGTGCCGAAATCGTCCATCGCGATGCGCACGCCGAGATGCTTGAGCCGTTGCAGGGTCGACAGCGTCTTCTCGCTATCCTCCATGAAGATACGCTCGGTGATCTCGAGCTCGAGCCGGTGCGGCGCCAGTCCCGTCTCGACAGCATCATTTCGATCATGTCGTACAGATTGGGTGCCAGAGAACTGCACGGGCGACAGATTGACCGCGATCTTGAGATCGTCCGGCCATTTCGCGGCTGGCGGCACGCCTCCGTCAGCGCCCATGTTCCGAGCGGTGAGGATCAGCCCGCTGTCCTCCGCCACCGGGATGAACACCGCCGGAGGCACCATGCCCTTGACCGGATGGCGCCAGCGTGCCAGCGCCTCGAAGCCGGTGACGACATTGCGCTGCAAGATCGATGATCGGCTGATAGTGCAGCTCGAGCTCGCCTCGTTCGATAGCCTCGCGCAGATCCATCTCGACTTGCGCCGGTCGTTGAGCTCGTCGTTCATGAACCGTTGATAGAACTGGATAGGTTCCCGCGTGCGCTCGCCTTGACGGCGTAGAGCGCCAGATCGGCGGCCATGAGAAGATCGTCGGCATTCTCGCCGTCCTGCGGACCGATGGCGATGCCGATGCTGATGCTGGAGCGGATGCGGTGGCCGTCGATCTCGTAGGGTTGACTGACCGCCTCGGTGAGCGCGGCTCGCCAATGCTTCAAGCGCGCTGCGCGATTCGACGGCGGGCACGACGACGGCGAATTCGTCGCCGCCGAGCCGCGCCAGCACATCCGTCGGCCCCAGTGATCCGCTTCAGGCGTGTGGCGACTTCCTGCAGCAGCAGATCGCCGACGCGGTGGCCGAGCGTGTCGTTGACGACCTTGAAGCGGTCGAGATCGAGAAACAGGACCGCGAATTCCATATCGCCTCGGCGTCGCCCGCTGTCGGAACCGCTGCGTGCGCACATTTGATCGAGCGTGGACCGGAACACGCGCCGGTTGGGAAGCCCGGTCAGCGGATCCTCGGACGCAAGCCGAGCAACATGGGCTTCTGCCTCGCGCCGCTTGGTGACGTCGGTGAAGGTTTGCACGAAGCTGCCGTCGGGAAGCTGTCCGCTGCGAACCTCAATGACGGTGCCGTTCGGCATCGATCGTTCGCAGATCGTGAATTTGCCCGCGGCATCGTTCGCCCCGGCGTGTTCGGAGCTTCGTGCGTCGGTCGACGTAGCCTGGCTAGACAGTGTCTCGCGTTCCTGCGCCTGAAAGTCGACGAGTTGATCGAAACGCGGCGGATACTTGATGAACTCCGGAGGAAGGTCCAGGAGCTCGCCGCAGCGCAGTTGATGATCGGGATCTGGAGATCCTTGGTGACCAGCATGATACCCTGGCTCATATTCTCGAGCGTGAGCTGGAGCTGTTCGGCTTTTTGCCTTGCCTTGGCCTCGGTCGCAGGATCTGCTCCATGGCTGCGAGGATCACAGCGTCAGCGCCAGCCCCGCCAAGATGTTGACCTGCAGGTCGGCCCAGGAGCTCTTGTAGATCTCGCTTTGGTTGGTGCTGACGCTCACCCAGAGCGGATGGCCTTCGACTTTGCGGAAAGTCATCAGGCGCGGCTTCCCGTGTGACCGGTCGGAGTCCTCGAAGGTCGGTTGGCGCTCGAACCTGCGCGCATGTGGGCGAACAGCGTGCTCGCGTTGAGATCTTGACCGAGCGCGAAGCCGCCGGCTGTTCCTCCACTCGACCGGACGACGCCGTCGCTGCCAATCAGCGAAATCGAGGCGGACGCTCCGAAGTCGATCTTGTTGTAGAATTTGGTCAGGTGCTCGGGATCGAGCGAGGCCACGACGACGCCGGCCAAAGTCCTGTCCGCTATTCGAGAAAGCGCCGCGTGAACTGCACCGACCATTGCCGCTGGCGCGGCCGATGACCGGCTTGCTGATGAACAGCCTGTCCTCGCTGCTGTTCACGTGGACCTTGAAGTGCTCGCGGTCGCTCAGGTCCAATCGGCGGAGCGGGCTGCGGGCCGACATTGGAGGCACGCATGATGCCCTTGACGAGTCGATGATTGCGACCTGAACGATGATCTCGCTCAGAACGTCCGTGGTGTTCGCGATGGTATTGAAATCGGTGGTATCCTTGCGGGTCTCGATGCTGCGGCGCAGATAGAGCAGTGCCTTGTCGATCTCGCCGATAGAGCGAAGCACATTCTCTTCGAACACCATTGCGAAGTTCATGATTGCCTCGCTCGGCTTCGCGCCCGTCAGCCTGCACGTCCTCGGAATATTTCAGGAGAGCCCCGCCCACAGCATGGCGATGATCACCATGCCGAATATTGCCGAGCTTCGACGCTCAGCAATCAGCTTTGGCAATTTCAGGAGGTGGAGGTCCATCGGCCGAGCTTCAGACTTTTTACAAGTCGAGCATACCTGTCCGATATTTCGATCTTCTTACACACGGGATGGCGTAAGAGATTGGTAAGACAATGAAAAGCTAACAGCTAAGGTAAAATTTCATTCACCCTCCCCGGTATGCGCGAGGCGGTAGGAACTCGACCGGCGAGTTTGGGTCTTTATGCCGACTGCTTTAGCTGGTAGGCACGCCCTCCCCTCGTCCATCCTCGCGCGCCAAGCGAAGCGTTCATTTACCACGACATGCCTTATGCGCGAGCCATAGCGAGTCATGCTGGGGTCGAGCCGTTTGCAAGAGCGCTAGTGGCGTTGCGCCACCGGCCCTGAGGCTGGCTGAAGAGTTCGACGGACAGCCGGGGGAAGCACGCTATTTCCAGCGAGCAAGATTTGAAGGCGGCGTCTCCTGCACGCCTACACGCCGGCCACAAACCGGGCTAAGCTGCGGAACTTTCGTCGACAACTCGCGTTCACGGGGCCGTGAGCGCGTCGCCGTCGCGCTCCCTTCTCGACACCCGAAGGCTGGTCAAGCGGCGTGAATGGCATTTTGCTGTAGGAGCGCGCACGACGAGCATGCTGGCGTGGGGAGGTGGGGAGAGACGATGCGAAAAGCAGTTTCTCGCAACGAGCAGTCTTCCGTCCCGGCGTGCGGCATCGCCGTGATGGCGAAGGCATCCATCTCGGGCCGCACGAAAACGAGACTGGTGCCCCCGCTGACATTCGATGAGGCGGCGCAATGCAATACGGCGTTCCTGCGCGACATCGCGGAGAATATTCTCGCGGCGCGCGCCGAGGCCTCGATTGCCGGCTACATGGCTTTCGGCCCGCCGCAATCCGTGCCGTTCTTTCGAGCCAATTGCCCGAGCGAGATCGGGCTGATCGAGGCGTGGCACCCGTATTTTGGCGACTGCCTCTTGCACGCCATTACGCAACTCCTGGACCGGCATCATCATCACAGCGCGGTCGTTCTCAACTGCGATAGCCCGACGCTGCCCACGTCCCTTCTGGTCGAGACCGCCGGCGTGCTCGCGCGACCCGGCGACCGGGTCGTGCTGGGACCCGCCAGCGACGGTGGCTATTACCTGTTGGGCTTGAAGGCAAGGCATCACCGGTTGTTCGAGGATATCGCGTGGAGCACCGAGCAGGTGGCGTGCCAGACTCTCGCTCGGGCCGCGCAGTTGGGTCTCCCCGTCCACATGCTGCCGGAGTGGTACGACGTGGACGACATTGAAACGTTCAAGCTGCTGGTGGCGGAGCTCTTTGAAGGGCAGACCTTCGCTCCCAATCTGCGTCCCAACTTGCCGCGGCACACGCGTGCCGTGATCCGGTCGCTGATCGAGGATTTCGGACTTGCGCAACCGCCTCGCCGTCCATGACGCGTTCGGAAGGGCAGCGGAGTGAAACGAATTACCGGGCTCGATTGGCCGCTTTTGGCGATTGCCGCCGGTCTGCTCGCACTTTGCGCCGTCGGGTCCAGTTGGATCACTCACTTCGACGACTCGAATGTCGGCTACGTCCTCCTGCTGCAGGCCGTACCTTATGCGCTGTCGGCCTGGATCATTGTCGGCGCGCGTCAGGACGACGCGGAAAGCGGACGAGCGCTTGTGACAATTCTCTTCGTTGCGCTCACCATGCGCCTCATGCTGCTGCCGGGCACGGCGGTTTCGACCGACCTCTATCGCTACATTTGGGACGGTCGGGTACAAGCTGCCGGCATCAATCCTTATCTGCATGTGCCGGCGGACGCGGCCCTTTCCGCGCTGCGCGATGGCGACATATATCCCTACATCAATCGCGCCGATTACGCCCCGACTATCTATCCGCCGGCATCACAGATCGTCTTCTATCTCATCACGCGGATATCCGAGACGCCGATTGTGATGAAGGCTGCCATGCTGGCGTTCGAAGGAATTACGATCTGGGCGCTGGTGCAGCTGCTCGCAGCGCGCGGTCTCTCTCGATCTCGAAGTCCTGCTCTATGCCTGGCATCCATTGCCGTTATGGGAAGTCGCACGCAGCGGCCATGTCGATATCGTGGCGATCGCCTTTCTCATGCTGGCCTTTCTCGCGCGGGAGCGGCGCTTCCCTCTGCTTGCCGGTGCGGCGCTGGGAGTTGGCGTGCTGGTCAAATACTTCCCCGCAATCGCGGGACCCGCGCTCTACAAGCGCTGGGATTGGCGCCTTCCCACCGCCTTCGTTGCGACCGTCGCCCTTCTCTATGTGCCCTATATCGGCGCCGGAGCGAAGGTGCTCGGATTCCTGGACGGATACTTCTCCGAGGAGAAGATCGACCAGGGCTCCGGGATTTTCCTCTGGCAGCTTCTCGCTGCGGTCATGCCGCTGCGGGAACAAGCGCTGGTATTCTATCTCGTGGCCGCCGCCATGATCATGATCGGGCTTGCCCTCTTCGTCATCGTGCGCAAGCACAGGCCGGGCGACGACCTTGCGGGCGCGATGCTGCTCGCCGTGACGTTCACCATCCTGTTCTCGCCGCATTACGCGTGGTATTTCGTCTGGCTGGTGCCGTTCCTCTGCTTCTGTCCGATCGTCGCCGTGATCTATCTGACCTGTTCGGTGGGCTATCTCTACTTCGCGCATTGGCCTCCCACCGTCTCGGAAGGACTGGTAATTTACGGTCCCTGTGTTCTTCTTTTCATTGCCCAATTCGCATTCCGTCGCCGGCGAAAACGGGAGGAGCGTCATGCAGACGCAGTACCGGCCTGAGACCAAGGTTGATCCGCGACGCTATTTTGAAAGCGTCAAGGACGCGCGCAGCGACAGCGCCACGCAGCCCCCGGTTTGCGTCTATCTCGAGACGACGAACCGCTGCAATCTCCTGTGCACGACCTGCCCTCGCACCTATGAGGAACTCGAGCCTCCTGCCGACATGAGTTGGGAGCTGTTCACGTCCATTGTCGATCAGATTCCCAACCTTCAACGCGCCGTGCTGCACGGCGTCGGCGAGCCGATGCTGGTGAAGAGGCTGCCGGACATGGTGCGCTATCTCAAGGAACGCGGCGTTTACGTGCTGTTCAACACCAATGGTACCCTCCTCAACGAGCGCAACGGCCGAGCCCTCATCGCGGCGAAGCTCGATGAGCTTCGCGTTTCGCTCGATGCATCGAACGCCAAGACTTTTCGCGCCATTCGAGGGAAGGACTATTTCGCCCGCATCCTGCGCAATGTGCGTTCGTTTCGCAGCCTGCAGGAGCGCGAGGGCGAGGACCGGCCGCGCGTCTCGGCCTGGCTCACGGGGTTGAAGGAGACCGTCGCCGAGCTGCCCGCCTTCGTGAAGCTCGCCGGCGAGATCGGCGTGCGGGAGGTGTATCTGCAGCGCCTGGTTTATTTCGAGAACGAGTTGATCGGGTTTGCGCGGCCGGATCAAGCACTGTACGAGCGCATGAACCGCGACGAGGCGGCCTATCTGCAAGAAGCCACCGAGCTCGCGCGCGCCTACGGAATGACATTCGGCGCGTCCGGCGCCGCTTCGGAGCCCGGTCTGAGCCTCAAGCGACCCGAGGCCGATTCACCCTGGTCGCTGTGCCGGCGTCCCTGGACACTGATGTATTTCACTGCCAACGGTCGCGCCCTGCCGTGTTGCATCGCGCCGTTCTCGCAACGCGGCTACGAAAACTACACCCTGGGAGACGCTACGCAGCAAACCCTGCAAGAGATTTGGAATGGGCCCGCCTATCGCGCGTTTCGCGAAGCGCTGCTGTCCGACCGACCGCCCGCCGCGTGTGCCGGCTGCGGTCTGCGCTGGAGCCTTTGAGTCATGGATGCGGTATCGGCCGAAATTAGGGTTGCTCCACGGCACGGCGCGCCTGGCGGCATTGCCGTGGTCATACCGACTCTCGATGAGGAAGAGTCCATCGCCGATGTGGTGGGGCGCATTCCGCGCGATCTGGTGGGTCGCATCATCGTGGCGGACGGCGGCAGCCGCGATGCCACCGTACAGCGCGCCAGGAATGCGGGGGCGGAGGTCATCGCGGCCGGCCACGGTTACGGCCGCGCGTGTTTGGCTGGGACGCTGGCCGCCGCGGGCTGCGACATCGTGGTGTTCATGGATGGCGACGGCGCCGACGATCCGCAGGCCATTGCCGGGCTCGTGCAACCGATCCTCGTCGGAGGAACGGAGTTTGTCATTGGCTCGCGCGCGCGGGGAAAGCGTGCGCCCGGAAGCATTGCCTGGCATCAGCTTACGGCCGGTTGGCTCATTGGTCTGGCCATTCGGCTGCTCTATGGGGTGCGCTACACCGATATGTGCGCTTTGCGCGCGATCCGGCGCGATGCGCTGCTGGACCTCGAGCTGCGCGAGGCGACGTACGGTTGGAACATCGAGATGCAGATGCGCGCCGCGGCAGCTGGGCTGCGCATTCTCGAGGTTCCTGTCGACTATCATTGTCGCACCGGCGGCAGCTCCAAGGTCGCCGGAAGCCTGCTCGGATCGATCAAGGCCGGTATTCGCATCACGGCGACCTTCGCGCGGGTGGCAATTGCCACAAGACGCTTGAGGCCACGCAACAACGGGGGTTGGCGCGCTCACGCGCAGTGATCGATCGAGGCAGCATCTTCGAGGTTCTCGCACCTCGCTATGAATATCCGCTCAAGCTGCGCATCGCGACCAAGCTCGGCTTCAGGAATCCAGAATGGATTACGGCAATGGTCGTAACGAACCGCTTTCCCGCAATTGTGCGTTTGGGACGGCGCTAGCGCCCAAGCGCCGGGACCCGCGCCAGGCGCCCGCCGGGTCGCATCAGCAGCCAGAGCACGATCAGAACGTTGAGCAGATTCCAGATGAGACCGTTCATGAATGCCGCGCGGTAGGAGCCGGTGAAATCGAAGATCATGCCCGACATCCAGCCGCCGAGCGCCATGCCGAACAAGGTAGCCATCAGCACAACGCCCAGCCGTGTACCAGCTTCCTGCGGTGGAAAATATTCGCGCACGAGCACGGCATACATCGGCACGATCCCGCCCTGAAACAGGCCGAACAGGCCCGAGATCAGGTAGAGCGAGACGAGCCCGTCGAACAGAAGATAAAGAAATAGTGCCACGGCCTGCAGCGTCGAGCCAAGAAGCAGCGTCGCCGCGCCGCCGATGCGATCGGCCACCAGCCCGGACCCGGCGCGGCTGATCAGCCCGAAGCCCAGCATGAACGAGAGCATCTCGGCGCCGCGCGTGACGCCGTAGCCGAGGTCCCCGCAATAGGCCACGATGTGAACCTGCGGCATCGCCATCGCGATGCAGCAGGCGAGCCCCGCGACGCACAGCAATATCTGCACCGCATTGGGTGAGAGCCCCACCATTGATCCGCCGGCGGACGCGGCCGATTGCGCCGGTTCCGCATCCGGCGGGCGTCGCACCAACGCCGCCAGCAGCGGGAGTGAGGTGACGGTGCAGAACACGCCGACGCCGAGAAGGGTCGCCCGCCAGCCGTCGCTTGCAATGAAGTGCTGCAGGACCGGCGGCCAGATCGCGCCGCCGATGTACATGCCACAGGAGGCCAACGCGACTGCAATGCCGCGCCGGCGCGTGAACCAGCGCGATGTGTCCGCCATGATCGGCCCAAACGTCGCCGAAGTGCCGAAGCCGATCAGTAAGTGCATGACGGCGAACAGCATGAGGCTGGAAGCAAGGCCGGCAGCGAGAAAACCGAAGCCGAGCGCGACTGTGCCGCATGCAACAGGTACCGCGATGCCGAAGCGGTCGGTGAGCCGGCCCATGAGCACCCCGCCGATTGCAAATCCGAGCATCGCGAACGTGAACGGCAGGGAGGCATCGGCGCGCGCGACTCCGAACTCGGCCTGCACGGCCGGCAGCACCACCGGCATCGACCACATGCCGACCGTACCGATGGTGCCAAGCATCACCGCTACAGCCAGCCGGAACCAAGCGAACGGAGATTCCACCTCGGACCGGAAAGGATAGGACATGAGCATGCTGCTATGTAGTCTAAGTTCCCCATCGAGGAAACGATGATGAAGACGAGCGAGCCTTCCTTTCGCCTCGCCCTTTCCGGCCAGCGCGCGCCGATCGACTATGACCGCACACCGGGCGATCACGCCATGCTCGCGGAGAGGGATGTGCTCGTGCCGATGCGCGACGGCGTCAAGATTGCCGTCGATATCTATCGGCCCGAAACGGCGGAGCGGGTCCCCGCCCTGCTGGCGTTCTCGATCCACAACAAGGATTTGCAGGGACCCGATGTCGCGCAGGCGTCCTTGACGCACCCGGCCTGGTCGATGCTGTGGACCGGCCCGGCGGAGGCCGGGGATATGCGCTTCTTCGTGGCCCGCGGCTATGCGCACGTGATCGGCAATCCACGCGGCGTCGGCAAATCACAAGCCGGCGGCTCGCGCGCCTTCGACAGCTACGACCTGATCGAATGGATCGCGACGCAAGCCTGGTGCGACGGCCATGTCGGCATGGTCGGCATCTCCGGTTTCGGCGCCGAGCAGCTCATGGCCGCAAAGCTCCAGCCGCCCCATCTCAAGGCGATCTTTCCGTTCGATCCGCGCGGCGCCTATGGCGAGGCCGGCGGCTTTCGCGACGAATATCCCGGCGGCGTCATTCATCTCTTTCGTTTTCTGCTGCAGGTCTATGCTTCCGCCCACCAGCAGAAGGGAGCGCCGCAAGCGCTTGCGCCGGAAAAAGAGAAGCTTTGGCAGAAGGCGATGTCGAATCCGGACTTCAAGATGTATCCGCACGTCTACAACGTGCTCGCGCTCAAGGGCCAGCATTTCCCGGCCTATTTCGACATCCTTATCGATCCGTACGACAAGGACGAGGCCGTCCGCAAGAGCGAGGCCGAGTTCTCCAAAATCAACATTCCGACCTACGTCGGCTCGGGTTGGTACGGTTACACCTACAAGACACATCTCAACGGGGCACAGAACTGGTTTCGCAACATCAAGGCGCCGCACAAGAAGCTCCTCCTCGCCGGCCCCGCTCATCTCGATCGTCCGGTCAAGGCGTTCCACGACGAGATGCTGCGTTGGTATGATCAATGGCTCAAGGGAATCGATACCGGCATTCTTGACGAGGCGCCGGTGCGCTTCTGGGTCATGGGCGCGAACGAATGGCGCAGCGGCAGCGACTGGCCATTGCCGGAGACCGCGTGGGTCAAATTCTACCTGCGAGGCTGGGAACGGCTCACGACCGAACCGTTCGTGCCCGCAAGCGCCGACGACTACCAGGCCCCTGACGCATTCGCACAGATGCCGGCAAGCCAGACCGGCAAAATCCAGAAGCTGCGGTATCTGAGCGAACCGCTCGCCGAGGAGCTCACCATTGCCGGGCCGAGCGTGCTTAATCTCCACGCCGCCATCGATCAGGATGACACCAATTGGATCGTCATCCTCAAGGACGTTGGTCCGGACGTTGGCGTGCAGACCGCGCGAGAAGGCGAGCGTGACATCACCGCCGGCCTGCACGAGCGCGAGCTCACGCGCGGCTGGCTCAAGGCTTCGCATCGGGCGCTGGACGAGACGCGATCGCTGCCAGGGCGTCCCTGGCATCCGTTGACGCGAGCAGCGCAGAAGGCGGTCGTTCCCGGGGAGATCAACGAATATTCGATCGAGATCATGGCGACTGCCAACCAATTCAAGCGCGGCCATCGCATTTGCGTCGAGATCACGAGCCTCGATCTCGCGACCGGGGTGGGCAGCGCCACCAACGTCGAGTACATTCCGTACCATATCTGCAGCAGCAAGACTGTTCTGCACCGGATCTTCCACGATCCCGAGCATCCGTCGCATCTGCTGCTTCCGGTCATTCCCAACGCATGAAGGATTCCAGCACCATGCCCGCGATCACGATCCACAACCCCGACGCCATGGGCAAGCCGCTTGGCCAATACTCGCAGATCGCCCGCGTCAAAGCGTCCGAATTCCTGTTCATCGCCGGCCAAGTTGCGACCGACGCGAGCGGCAAGCCCGTGGGCTTGGATGATTTCGACGCCCAGTGCCGACAGGTCTTTGCCAATATCGACACCGCGCTCAAATCGCAGGGCGCAGGCTTTGCCAATGTCGTCGAGTTCACGACCTATCTGGTGCACTCGCAGGACATCGCGCGCTTCATGGCTTTCCGGCTGCGCGAGTTCCCGAGCATGTTCGCGAACGGCCATTATCCGCCAAATACGCTTCTGATTGTCGACCGTCTGGTCCAGGAGGCATTTCTGATCGAGGTGCAGACCGTCGCCGCCTTGTGAGGGCATTCATGCCAAATCATCGTCTCGATCCCGGACCCGACACGGTGCACTGGGGCTATTTCGATGCTCGCCTTTCCCCGCGCCTTGCCGTCGACAGCGGGCAAAGGGTGACCATCTCGACCGTCTCCGGGACACCCGAGATGATGCCGGCGCCGCCGCTGCGCATTCCTCCGGCGCTCACCGCCATCCATGAAAAGGTGACCCGCAAGATGGTCCCTGGGCACATCTGCACCGGACCGGTCGCGATCAACGGCGCCAGGCCGGGACAGGTGCTGCAGGTCGATATCGAGGCGATCGATGTGCTCTATGATTGGGGCTACAGCGCTGTGCGCCCGCTCGCCGGAGCGCTGCCCCACGATTTTGCCGACAATCGGGTCTTCCACGTCGTGCTCGACCGCGCGCGCGGAAGGTGGCGGCTGCCCTGGGGTCAGGACGTGCCGGTTGCCCCCTTCTTCGGCGTCATGGGCGTGGCGCCGCCACCATCCTGGGGCGTCATCTCCACTCTCCCGCCGCGTCAGAATGGCGGAAACCTCGACAACAAGGAGCTCGTGGCCGGCACGACGCTTTATCTTCCGATCTTCGTCGCGGACGCGCTGTTCTCGGTGGGGGACGGCCACGGCGCGCAGGGCGACGGCGAAGTTTCAGTCAATGCCGTGGAGACCGGGCTTACCGGCACTTTCCGGCTCACCCTGCGCGACGACATGCGGCTTGAATGGCCGCTCGCCGAAACACCGACCCACATGCTGACCATGGCATTCGATCCGGATCTGGACGATTGCACGGTGATCGCGCTTCGCCAGATGCTCGAACTGATCTGCGCGCGCGCCGGGCTCGACCATTACCAGGCCTATACGCTTGCGAGCCTCGCGGCCGACCTGCGCGTGACGCAGGTCGTCAACGGCAACAAGGGTATCCACGTGATGCTCGATAAGCGCTACCTCACCCGCGACCGCTAGTCCGTCCTGGGTGTTGTCGGATTGCTGCCCTTCTTGGATTTCTCCAACGGCACGGGTCGAGAACGCCACTGCGCGGGATTGTCGATCTGCTGGGCCAGGTCGCGGTACTGCCTTGCGAGCTGGAGGAACATCGATTTCGATTGCGGGCTGAGCGCGGCCTCCGCGCGATGCGTGTGCTCGTCCGCGATCCGCAAATACTTCCGGGATTTGTCCGTATAGCCGGGCATCACACCTGACCTCGCTGGCAAGCAAGCTTAACCTCCTCTTCGGTCTTCGGCACACCGGCGTTGCGAAAATCTTCCGCTGTGACATTTCGGCCAGCGTCCAGCTGCCGAATGACAGCGACGGCTGTGAATGCTGTGGATGGCGGCGATCCTCGACTTACTTCATCCCGATCCGTCATTAAAGATTGTCGCGGCGTAGGGCGACTTGGGTGCCATCCACGCTTGCGCTGCTTCTACCATTTGCTTGTGACGGGGGACCTGATGAACCAGGACAGGGCTGGGCATTCTTTTTCATGCAGCGAACCAATTCTCTGCACGAGCGTCGCGCTGCTTGCGCCCGACGAGGCGCCCGCGCCGATCGCTAATCTGTCACCGACCAAACGCGCCGCCCTCATTGCTTGCGTCAAGGGCGACGGCACCCTTCAAAAGTACCGGGGCGTGTGGAAATCGCCTTGCGGCGACGCTTGTGAGAAGCCCATCTTCGGTGTGACCGTTGCCGACCTCAGCCGTGAGGGCATGATGACGGTCACCGTGCTGGGGAAGAACGCGGTGGCGCAGCTCACCGTTCGTGGCAGCTGGTACGCCAGGACAGCGGCGAGCGAGATGGCGATGGCATCGAGCAAATGACTCTCGGGCATCTTCGCCCGCTGCTTGCCCTGATCGGCGCCCTCTACTTCTCCTTGATCGTGCGCTTGGTCGTGGTGCCGCACCTTTCGCAAACGTAGGTGATGTCCGCGAGATCCTTGGCGAACAAAATCCGCTCGGGCTTGCCGGGGGTCATCGGCCTGTGGCAGCCCGGACAGATTACGACCGGTGGCTTCTTTTTCTGGAATGCAGCTAGCATATCAGCCTGCGAATTGACTCGAGGTCCCGCTCGACAGCGGACAAATCTGCAGGGATGGCGCTTCCGTCTGGAAGCCGCCAAGCAGGCAGGCCGTTCACGCTGAAGAAATTCGGCGCCGGCGCCGCGGGTTCCTAGCCGAAGAGAATCAGCGACGCCAAGGAAATGCCCAGGATGGTTGCCCCCATCAGGGCGATCTGCCGGCTGCCCAAGTCGCACAAAGGCGCCAGCGCCTGCTCAGTCTTGATCCCCATTGACGAACTCCCCTCATCATGTTTGACCGGTTATGTTTGACCGGTTCAGGCTCCCCCTCGCACGTGTTCGAATTTGGACACAGAGCACCGCAATCCAGAACATTCGGGTTGCACGCTATCGATTTCGATTTACCTGTGACCGAATCACAACAGTCCTGGCCAAACGCATGACAGCGGATGGTGATCGGGCGGTCACAAATGCAGGTGTGTTGACGCAAGGAGCTGTGGAGGTCGGAGAGCAGGGCCTCCGGCGCATGCTCGTATTCCTCGGGCGCGTTTCCCCGCAATCAGGCATCAGCGCCCGAGTGCGCGCCGGAGCTCGCCGAGCGCCTGATCGGGCGCAACCCAACTCCAACCCCGCAGCTGATGGCGAAACCACGTGGCTTGGCGCTTGGTATAGCGCCTTGTATCGCGCTTTGCCCCCTCGGCAGCCGCGGCCAAGTCGATGTCGCCTTTGAGATGCCGGATCAGCCACGGCACGCCATGCGCCTTCATGGCGGGCAGCGCCGGATCGAGATCGCGGCCGAGAAGCGCGCGCACCTCTTCCAGCGCGCCCGCGCCAAGCATGGCATCGAAGCGCGCGTCGATGCGCGCGTAGAGCTCCTTTCGATCCACATCGAGAAAGATACGCACTGCGCTCTCCGCATGGAGCACGGGCGTCATGCAGGCGCGCTGCCAATCCGTGAGCGAGCGGCCGGTTGCCAGAACCACTTCGAGCGCACGCGTGATCCGGGCGCGATCGCCCGGCATCAGGCGATGCGCGGTCTCGGGGTCGCGCTCGTTGAGCTCGGCATGCAGCGCGGCGATGCCTTGCGCTTGCAGGCGACCACGGACCTGCGAGCGCAATTCCAGGGGAATCGGCGGGACCTCCGCAAGCCCGTACGTGAGCGCCTTGAAATAAAGGCCGGTGCCGCCGACCACGACGGGCAGGCACCCGGCCGCTTGCGCCTCTTGCAACGCCACGCTCGCATCACGGCACCAGCGGCCGGTCGAATAATTTTCCGCCGCATCGACATGCCCGTAGAGGCGATGGGGCGCGCGCGCCTCCTCTCGCGGCGTCGGCCGCGCCGTGACAATGCGCAAATCGCGATAGACCTGCATGGAATCGGCATTGATGATGGTTCCGCCAAGCTCCTGCGCTACCGCGAGCGCGAGCGCCGACTTGCCGCTCGCGGTCGCTCCTGCGATCAGCACGGCCCGCTTCGCCGCCACCCGATGAGGTGTGTCGTGAGCCATGTCATTCCTGATCGTAGTGGTGCAACATCGGTGATGATGGGCGCACAGCAGTCAGGATTCTCGACGGCGACACGGATCGCCGGCCGCCACCAGCTCACGCTCGCCGCCGTGCGCGCCGGCACCAGGTTTCCTGATGCCGGCGCGCGCAGGGCCTGGCCGATCGAGCTGCATGACCGCCCCGAGAGCTATGTCTGGGAACCATTCCCCGACGATCACGTGCATTATATCCCCTTCGGCAGCCTGGTGCCGGCGGAGGCCGCCAACATCGTAGCCGTCGCACGCGCCATCGATGGCGTAGCCGACACCCCAAGTCGGCTGTTGCCGACTTGGGCAATTTTTGGTGGCGATCTCGGGTTTACCCGAGATCGCTGGCCTCGCCCCGGGATGAGGACGCATATGATTCGAATCGTGGAAACACTGTTCTGGCTGTTGCGATGACCGACACCACGATTCTACCGGACCCGGCGAGCTTTGCGGTCATCGGCAAGCCTCTGATGCGCACGGAGGATGCCCGCCTGGTGACCGGTCGCGGCCGCTTCAGCGACGATTTTTTCCTCGATGGCCAGGTCTACGCAGTGATGGTGCGCTCGCCGCATCCGCACGCGCGCATTCTCAACATCGATCACGCGCGCGCCGCAGCGATGCCGGGCGTGCTCCGTGTCTTTTGCGGCGCCGACGCTCTCGCCGACGGATTGGCACCGATCCCACACGATCCGCTGCCGAAGACCCGATACGATATGAAGCTGCATGCGGCAGGCGGCGGCGCGGTTTTCATCGGACCTCACCTGCTCCTGCCGACCGACAAAGCACGCCATGTCGGCGAGGCCGTAGCCATGGTGGTGGCGCAAACCTTGGCGCAGGCGCTCGACGCGGCTGAAGCGGTCAAGATCGAATATGAGGTGCTGCCTGCAGCGTTCCACTCCGAGGATGCCATGCGGCCCGGCGCCCCCGCGGTCTGGGACGAGGTGCCGAACAATGTTCCCGTCGACACCTCGTTCGGCGATCAAGCGGCGACGCAGAGGGCTTTCGCGCAAGCCGATCATGTCGTTGCGATGAGCTTTCACGTCGAGCGCGTGACCGGAGTGCCGCTCGAGCCGCGCGCCGCGCTCGGCCATTACGAGGCGGCGAGCGGGCGCTACACGCTCCATGCCGGCAGCGGCGGCGCGGTGCGCCAGAAGCGCGAGCTCGCGTCCGTGCTCGGCATCCGCCCCGAGTGCCTGCGCGTGCTTTCCTACGACGTCGGGGGAAATTTCGGCACTCGCAATCGCGTCTTCGTCGAATTCGGATTGGTGCTGTGGGCATCGCGCAGGCTCGGGCGGCCGGTCAAGTTCACCGCCAGCCGTTCCGAAGCCTTCCTGAGCGACTATCAGGGCCGTGACCTGGTTTCCAAGGTCGAGCTGGCGCTCGACAAGGCCGGTCGCTTCCTTGCCATGCGCGCTACCAACATCAGCAATGTCGGAGCGCGCTGCGTGTCGTTGTCGCCGCTATCCAAAGGCGCGGGTCTCATTCCAGGCTCGTACGCGATACCCCTCGCCGCGTTGCGCGCCGTGGCAGTCTTCACCAACACCATGCCGACCCAGGCCTATCGCAGCTCGGGCCGACCGGAGGTGACGTTCGCAATCGAACGCCTGATCGACGTTGCGGCAGCGCGGCTCGGCTTCGATCGCATCGAGCTGCGGCGCAAGAACCTCATCCGGCGCGAGGCGATGCCGTACCGCAACGCCGTCGGCATGAATTACGACAGCGGCCACTATGAGGAGAACATGGATCGGGCGATGGTCATCGCCGACTGGAACGGGTTCGAGCAACGTCGGCGCGCGGCCGCAAAGCGCGGCAGGCTGCTCGGTCGCGGGCTCGCGAACTACGTCGAAATCCTCGATCGGGGCGCCCAACGAGCAGGCGCGCATCGCGGTGCGGCCCGAAGGTCGCGTGGAGGTCGTGATCGGCACTCAGCCGAGCGGCCAGGGCCACGAGACGAGCTTTGCGCAGGTCGTGTCCGAGCTCATGCGCATTGCGCCCGAGACCGTGAAGATCATCCTCGGCGACACGGACATTGTGCAGGCGGGCGGCGGCTCGCATTCCGGCCGCTCCATGCGCCATGCCGCAACGGTGTTCTCCAAGGCGCTGCCTGAGCTTGTCGCAAAGGGAAAGAAAATCGCTGCCGTCGTCCTGGGATCGGCGCCTGCGGAGATCGAGTTCAACGATGGCCGCTTCGGCGCGCGCGGCACCAATCGGACGTTCGATTTCCTCGAGCTGGCGAAGGAAGCGGTTCGCCATGATCTTCCCGACGATCTCGAGGAGGGTATCGCCGTCGTCACCGACAATGAGATGCACGATCCGGTATTCCCCAATGGCTGCGCCGTCTGCGAGGTCGAGGTCGATCCCGATACCGGAGCGCCGCACATCACGCGCTATGCGTCGGTCGACGACGTCGGCCGTTGCATCAATCCGCTCATCGTGCACGGACAAACTCACGGCGCAATCACGCAAGGCATCGGCCAGGCTTTGTGGGAGTTGTGCTACGTCGAACCCGACTCCGGTCAGCCGCTCGTCGGCTCGCTCATGGACTACGGCCTGCCGCGCGCGGATGGCGTGCCGCCGTTTGCGACCGAGATCGCTGAAGTGCTCTCGCCCACCAATCCTCTCGGCATCAAGGCCGGTGGCGAAGGCGGCACGACGGCGGCGCCCGCGGCGGTGATCAGCGCCATCGTGGATGCTTTGCGCGACCACGGGCTGAGCGATATCAAGATGCCGGCGACGCCGTACAACGTCTGGAGAGCGATCCAGGCCGCAAGGGCAAGCACATTGGCACGCCGGGCGACATTGACTACCATTCACGACAATCGCAAACCGCGCGCGAGATAAGGGCACGCACGAAAAGAGGCAGTGGACACGCAATGCGGCGGCGGGATGTGCTGGTGCTCGCTTGGCTCGTCGGCCTGGTTGCGGCAAACGGCCCCGCGGCATCGGCGGCTATTGCCGACGATCATTATCCCACCCGGGCGGTTCGCCTCGTCATTCCATCCGTTCCGGCCGGCGTGCACGACGTCATCGGTCGCCTCTGGGCGGAAAGAGTCAAGCCGCATCTCGGCGCCATCGTGATCGACAACCGCGGTGGAGGCGGCGGGCTGATCGGCGCGAATGACGTCGCTCATGCGCCGCCCGACGGCTACAGTCTGCTGCTCGGCAGCACGACCACGCACGCCCTGCTCACGGCGGTCATGGCCCATCCACCGTACGATCCGGTGCGGGATTTTTCCGCGGTGACGGTGTTTGCCGCGAGCTCCACGTCGATCGTGATCAATCAGTCGCTGTCCGCGCGCACGCTCGCGGAGCTGATCGAGCACGCCAAGACCCATCCCGGCAAGCTGTCCTATGGCTCCGCCGGCAACGGCTCGATCACCCATCTCGCCGGCGAGCTGTTCAAGTACCGCGCCGGCGGTCTCGACATCGTGCACGTGCCCTATAGGGGCGTCGCGCAAGGAGTGGTTGATCTCCTCGCCGGGCAGATTGCGATCATGTCGGCAAATGCCACGGCGCAGATTCTTGATCTCGACCGCGCCGGTAAAGTGCGCATCCTGTCGATCAATTCGCAATCGCGCATCCGCAGCGCGCCCGGGATTCCAACCTCGATCGAGGCCGGGCTGCCGGCAATGGTCGCGCAGACCACCTTCGGCATCTTTGCTCCGGCTGGCACGCCGAGAGGCGTTCTCGAGCGTATCGGAGCCGTCACCCGGCAGGTGATGGCCGATGCGCAATTTCACAACGAGCTGCTCACGCTCGGCTTCGAGCCTGTGCTCGATGTCGGCCTCGACAAGGCTGCGGGCGTTTTCCGCGATGAGCGCGAGCGCTGGGCGCCGATCCTCGAGACGGTGAGCACCAGACCGCAATGATCTCTTCGTGTCGCGCCCGCCGCGGATGCGAGCAAGCAGAGCACCGCCACCGATAGACAACAGGGGAAAATGTCATGAACGTCATCCACCCGCCGCAACCCGTTCTGGACAAGCGCGGCGAGCCGCATGTGCGCCGCTTCGAGGAGCAGCGTTGGCTCCTGGACAATATCATCCGCTCGAACGGCATCGACTGGGATCAGCCGCGCTCGCTCTATTTGAACGGTCCGTGCGGAAGCGAGGCCAACGCGGATTTCGCGGGCATTCGCGAGCGGGTGAGGAAAATGGCCGATATCGGCCCCGCCTTCGAGGCGGTGGCGCGCCGGCGCGAGGCGAAGGCAAAGACCGCGGAGGAAGCCGGTCGCAAGGTGACTGCGCGCGACAACTATTTCATGGCCGCTGTGCACTGGGGCGCGGCGCAATGGCCGTACGACCAGAACAACGAGACCAACATCGCCTGCAACAACAAGAAACGCGAATGTTACCTCAAATACGCCGCGCTCGCCGACCATCATGTCGAAGCGGTCTGGATACCGTTCCAGAACAGGGCGATCCCCGCCTGGCTGCACCTGCCGCCTGGCTACAAGGGTGGACGCATCCCGGCGGTGATCGCAATTCCCGGGATGGACAGCTTCAAGGAAATCCAGGTTGCGCTCTATGGCGACCGGTTTCTCAACCGCGGCATGGCCGTGCTCGCGATCGATGGCCCCGGGCAATACGAAGCACCCATGATCGGCGTCTATTTCTCGATGGAGAACTGGATGGCTGTCGGCAAGCCACTGGTCGACTGGCTGAGCCAGCGCGCCGAGATCGATGCCGAACGCATCGCAGCTTCCGGAACGAGCTTCGGCACCTTCTTCGGCACCATCCTCGCCGCGCACGAGCCGCGCATCCGTGCCTTCGCGGCGATGTCGGTGTGTCACGAGCCGGGCTGCCACACGATATTTCAGGAGGCATCCCCGACCTTCAAGAAGCGCTTCATGTACATGTCGGGCATCACCGATGAGAACGCGTTCGACAAGTTCCGTCAAACAATCAGTTGGGAAGGTCATGCGGACAAAATCCGCGCGCCCTACCTCGTGGTCGCCGGCGAGTGCGAGGAGCTCAGCCCGCTCGAGCATTCAGAGCGGCTCATTCGGACGGTCAAGGGCCCGAAGCAAATGGTGGTGTACCAGGAATCCCGTCATTCGGTCGGCAATGTGCCGGCGGCGAATCTCGGGCCGTTCCCCCCTATTCTGGTGGCCGATTGGCTGGCCGAGCGGCTCGCGGGCAAGCCCTTCGCGAGCGAGCGCTGGTACGTGCGCTCAAACGGTCAGATCGACAGGACGCCATATTGACATGCCGAGCTTTGCACGAGTGTGTCTGGCCGCCTCGCTCCTGCTCGCGCCCGGCGCGACGTCGGCGACCGCTCAGGAGTATCCCAATCAAACGCTCAAGATCGTCGTGCCGTTTGCCGCGGGCGGCGGCGTCGATGTCGTGGCGCGCATCATCGCGCCGAGGCTCGGCGAGGAGCTCGGCCAGTCCGTCATCATCGAGAATCGCGGCGGAGCGGGAGGGATGCTGGGGGCCGCCGCCGTGGCGCAGGCGCCGCCCGACGGCTACACGCTTCTGTTCGGGACCGGCAGCACGCATGGAACGAATTCCAGCGTCTATTCCCGGCTCGGCTATGATCCGGTCAAGGACTTCGTGCCCATCGTCCTGGTATCGTCGTCGCCGCTTCTCCTGGTGGTTCCGCCTTCGCTCCCGGCCAAATCCGTCGACGAGCTGATCACGCTCGCGCGCAGCCGGCCGGGCGAGCTCAGCTTCGCCTCCTATGGCTCCGGCAGCATCAATCATCTCGGCGCCGAGCTCTTCAATTCGATGGCGAATATTCAGGCCAACCATATCCCGTATCGGGGATCCGCGCCGGCCTTGGCGGACCTGATCGGCGGTCGCATCCATTATACCTTCGACGGCGTGTCGACATCGCTCGGCTACATCCAGGCCGGCAGCATCCGGGTATTGGGCGTCGCGGGCCCCCGTCGCACCCCGGTGCTGCCCGAACTGCCCACCATTGCGGAAACCGCGGTTCCCGGGTTCGATACCACGGTCTGGTTCG
>CAWFZR010000026.1:0-104854 GCA_963820365.1 uncultured Alphaproteobacteria bacterium
TCCTTGTAGGCCGGACCGGCCACCATGGTGACGATCGGCGCCTTCACTCCGAGGTCGGAGAGCTGCTTGCGGGCGAGGATCAGGTCCTGGGTATATCCGGTCACATAGACCCAGTCGGGATTTGCCGCCTTGATCGCGGACACCGCCGCGGAGTGATCCATGGTGCCGACCGCGTAGAGCTGGTCGTAGACGACGTCGAGACCTCCGCTCTTGGCCGCCGCCGATATGCCTTGCGCCATTGATTTCGGAAACACATCGTCGCGTCCCAGCACGGCGACGCGCTTGAGCGACGGCATCTTGGTCTTGAAGAACGCGACCATGGCGGTGGTCATGCCGCCGTTGGGCGACAACGTCCCAAACAGATATTTGAAATTCTGGTCGAACACCGACTCGGATGACGAAGCACAGGCGAGCAAGGGCGTCTGGTACCGCTCGGCGACGGTCGCCACGATCTTCGTGTGCCCGGAACCGAATGGCGACAGCACGAAGTCGACCTTGTCGTCGGTGATGAGCTTCTCGGCCAGCTGCGCGGAGCGCTGGCCGTCAGACTGATAGTCGTATTTGACGAGCTCGACTTTCATTTTCTTGCCGGCGACGTTGAGGCCGCCCGCGGCGTTGACCTTGTCGAGCCACATGTTCCAGACGATGTCCTGCTTCTTGCCTTCGTCGGCAAGAGGACCCGTAAGCGCAAGTGGCGCGCCGATCTTGATCACGTCGGCGGCGCTGGCCGCCGGCGCCGTGAAACCGACCGCGGCGATGCCCGCTGCGGCTACGATGATGCGAGCAGACATATCCGTCGCGAACTGCATGATCTTCTCCATTCTGGGGCGGTGATTTCGTCCTCGAATCAGCGATCGCGTTGCTCGCGCTCGAAATCCGAGCGGCGGTTCGCAACGAAAGCGTCGACGGCATGAACTATACGGGATTGCCCCGACGATGGCCACCCGAGCCCGTCCGGACCGCTCGCGACTGGCCAATTCGGTGGCGACAACCGCCGCGCCGGCGCGCTATAAGCTCGGCGACATGAAGCAGCCTTCGACAGCACGCGCGCTGCCCGCCTCGATCGATGCCACCGTCGATCTGCTCGCAGGGGCGGATTATCTCGCCGACCGGGCGCTCGGGACCGTCCTCTTTCTTGCCCTCAGGATGGGCCGGCCGCTGTTCCTCGAAGGTGAGGCCGGCGTCGGCAAGACAGAGATTGCCAAGGTGCTGTCCGCGACGCTGGGGCGCCGCCTCATCCGCCTGCAATGCTACGAGGGTCTCGACGTGGCGGCGGCGGTCTACGAGTGGAACTACGCCGCCCAGATGATCGCGATCCGCGTCGCCGAAGCCGAAGGCGCGCATGACCGCGAGCGGCTCGAGCACGACGTGTTCTCCGAGCGCTTCCTCATCAAGCGGCCGCTGCTGCAAGCGCTGGAGCCAGATCCGTCCGGGCCGCCGGTGCTGCTGATCGACGAGCTCGACCGCGCCGATGAAGCGTTCGAGGCGTTCCTGCTCGAAGTGCTCGCGGATTTTGCGGTCACCATACCGGAGCTCGGCACGGTGAAGGCAACGCACGCCCCCATCGTGGTGATCACCTCGAATCGCACGCGCGAGATCCACGACGCGCTCAAGCGCCGCTGTCTCTATCACTGGGTCGGGTACCCGACCGCCGAGCGGGAATTGAAGATCGTGCGCGCCAAGGTGCCCGGCGTCGCCAAGGCGCTGTCGGATCAGGTCGTGCATTTCGTGCAAGCCTTGCGCAAGGAGGACCTGTTCAAGGCGCCGGGCGTGGCCGAGACGCTCGACTGGGCGTCCGCGCTGGCCGAGCTCGATGTTGTCGCGCTCGATCCGACGACCGTATCCGATACGCTCGGCGTGCTGCTCAAGTATCAGGACGACATCGCCCGGCTCGAGGGCGGCAAGGCGAAGGAGCTGATCGAGGGAGTTCGCGCCCAGCTGCGGGCAGCGGAATGATGCCGGGGGAGGGCGGGCGCCTCGCCGACAACCTCGTCCACTTCGCACGCGCGCTGCGCGCTGCTGGAATTCCGGTCGGTCCGGGCGCGGTTCTCGATGCGCTCGCGGCGGTCGGGACCGCGGGCATCGGCACGCGCGAGGACTTGTACTGGGTCCTGCATGCGGTGCTCGTCAAGCGCCACGAGCACTCGCTGCTTTTCGATCAGGCATTTCGCATTTTCTTCCGCCGCCGCGGCGGCATCGATGCGCTGCTCGCCGCCATGCTGCCGCAGGCGCCTGCGCCCGAAAAAGAGAAACCGCCGCCCGGTGCCAAGCGCGTGCAGGAGGCATTGCTCGCCGCTCGCGGCGAGCCCGAGCGCAAGCCGCCCGAGCTCGAAACCGACGCACGCCTTACCGTCTCCGACCGCGAGGTGCTGCAGAAGAAGGATTTTGCCCAGATGACCGCGAGCGAGATCGCGGCGGCCAAGGATGCGATCAAGCGTCTCGTGCTCTCGCTCGATGAAGTGAGGACGCGGCGGCTTGCGCCCCACCGTCATGGTCATCTCATCGACATCCGACGCACGCTGCGCGCGAGCCTCAAGGCGGGCGGGGCGGTGATCGACCTCAAATATCTCGGCCCCCGCGTCAAGGCGCCGCCGGTCGTGGCGCTGCTCGATATTTCCGGCTCCATGAGCCAGTACACGCGGCTCTTCCTGCATTTCCTGCACGCGGTCACCGACGCGCGCAAGCGCGTGCACACTTTCCTGTTCGGCACCCGGCTCACCAATGTGACCCGCGCGCTCAAGGCCAAGGATGCGGACGAGGGGCTCGCGGCGGTTGCCGCGAACGTCCCCGACTGGTCCGGCGGCACACGGATCGCCAGTTCGCTGCGTGCCTTCAACAAGCTATGGGCGCGCCGCGTGCTGACCCAGGGCGCAATCGTGCTGCTCATCACCGACGGGCTCGAGCGCGATCCCGACGACCGGCTCGCATTCGAGATCGATCGGCTGCATCGCTCGTGCCGGCGGCTCATCTGGCTCAATCCCCTGCTGCGGTTTTCCGGCTTCGAGGCCAAGGCCAAGGGCATCCGCGCCATGGTGCCGCATGTGGACAGTTGCGACCGATCCACAATCTCGATTCCATGGCGGAGCTGGTGCGCGCACTCTCGGCCGGTGGCGGTCCGACCGGCAACCCGAAGGCCTGGCTGGAGACGGCGGCATGACGCATATTGCCCCTTCGGCCGCCAGCCGCCATCTAATATGTCAAGATCAAGTTGCGTTCGTGACGTTTGGCCCAAAGCGATGCGGCAATTTCCGCCGCATGTCTTCGATCGCACGAACGCGGGGATCATGTGGCATGGAGACCCCGGATGGAAACTCGTGCGCGCGATGAAGATATCCTGCAAGCGGCCGAGGAGTGGCGCAAAGCCGGGCGCCGGGTGGCGCTGGCAACGGTGGTCGAGACCTGGGGCTCGGCGCCGCGTCCGGTCGGCTCGAATCTCGTCATTGACGAGGAGGGAAATTTTCTCGGCTCGGTCTCCGGCGGCTGCGTCGAGGGCGCGGTGGTGACCGAGGCCATGGATGTGATCGAGAGCGGCAAGCCCAAAACGCTCGAATTCGGCGTCGCCGATGAAACCGCCTGGGAGGTCGGTCTCTCCTGCGGCGGCACCATCCGGGTCTATGTGGAGAAGGTGGACTGATACGTGAAGCTTTCCATCCTGCAAACGCTCAATGCCGAACGCGCCGCGCGTCGCGCTGCGATCCTCGTCACGGATCTGGCAAGCGGAGAGCAACGGCTGGTCAAGGCCGCCGACGTCGGTCGCGATTTGCTCAAGGACCTTCTCGAACAGCACATTCGCAGCGGCAAGAGCGGCACCGAGGAGACGGCGCGGGGCAAGGTCTTTCTCACCGTGCATGTGCCGCCGCCGCGGCTGGTCATTACTGGCGCCGTGCATATCAGCCAGTCGCTGGCACCCATTGGCAAGCTTCTCGGCTATGACGTGACCATCGTCGATCCGCGCACCGCGTTTGCTTCGATCGAGCGCTTTCCCGACGTGAAGGTGATCGCCGAATGGCCGGATGTGGCGCTGCCGCCGCTTGGCATCGACCGCTACACCGCCTTCGTCGCGCTCACCCACGATCCCAAGATCGACGACCCCGCCTTGACCCATGCACTCGCGCGCGACTGCTTCTATATCGGCGCGCTCGGCTCGCGCAAGACGCATGGCCGCCGGCTCGAGCGCCTGAAGGCGCAGGGTCTTTCGGATGCCGCGCTGGCGCGCATCCATGCCCCGATCGGTCTCGAGATCGGCGCGGTCTCCCCCTCCGAGATCGCAGTCGCGATCATGGGCGAGATCACCGCGCGCCTGCGTCAGTCGCCGGAGGCGCGGCGATGAAGTTCGGCGCGGTGCCGCTCGCGCAAGCCGAGGGCGGTGTTGCGGTGCATTCCATCCGCAAGGGCGGCCTCGTCTTGAAGAAGGGCACCTTGATCGGCAAGGCCGAGATGGCTGCGCTCGCCGAGGCTGGCATCGCCGAGATCGTCGTCGCGCGCATCGAGCCTACAGACGTTTCGGAGGATGCAGCCGCAGCCGAGATTGCCGCGGCGGTTCATGGCGAGGGCGTGCGGGTCGAGCGTGCCTTCACCGGGCGCGCCAATCTGTTTGCCGAGACGGCCGGCATCCTGGTGGTCGAGCGGGCCGGCATCGACCGCCTCAATGAGGTCGATGAATCGATCACGTTCGCGACGCTTCCTGCCTACAAGCCGGTGGTGGAAGGTGAGATGGTCGCGACCGTCAAGATCATTCCCTTCGCGGTCCCCGCCGCGCAACGCGATGCCGCGCTCGCGGCCGCGCGGAGGGCAGCGCCGCTCCTGCGCGTGGCGCCCTACCGCACTCGCAAGGTCGGGGTGGTCTCGACGCTGCTTCCGGGGCTTGCCGTCAAGGTCATCGACAAGACGCTCAAGGTAACAAAGCACCGACTGGCGTCCACGGGCGCCAGTATTATCAGGGAGCTGCGCGTTCCCCACGCGCAAGGCGCGCTCGCCACCGCGATCGAGGAATTGCTCGGTGCGGGCGCGGAGCTGGTCATCGTGTTCGGCGCCTCGGCGATTGCGGATCGCCGCGACGTTATCCCCGCCGCGATTGAGGCGGTCGGGGGTCGCATCGAGCACTTCGGCATGCCGGTTGATCCCGGCAACCTGCTTTTGATCGGATCCGTGCGCGAGCGGCCGGTGCTCGGTGCTCCCGGCTGCGCCCGCTCGCCGAAGGAAAACGGTTTCGATTGGGTGCTCATGCGGCTGCTCGCGGGACTTCACGTGACTCGCGAGGCCATCACCGGCATGGGTGTCGGCGGGCTCCTCATGGAAATCGTCACGCGGCCGCAGCCGCGCGGGGAATTGACAGCGACCCATGATAAGCGCCTCGCGGCTGTGGTGCTGGCGGCGGGCCGCTCGACGCGGATGGGGGGGCCGAACAAGCTTCTCGCCGAGATTGCGCGCCGGCCGCTTGTTCGCATTGCCGTCGATGGCGCGTTGGCGTCGCGCGCCAGCCCCGTCATTGTGGTGGCGGGTCACCAGCGCGAGGCGATCGAGAAAGCCGTTGCCGGGCTGCCGGTGCGCCTCGTCGTCAATCCTGACTATGCGCTGGGTCTGGGCACATCATTGAAAGTCGGAATTGCAGCTGTGCCCGAGGAGTGCGATGGCGCGATCGTCAGTCTTGGCGACATGCCGCGCGTCGATGCCGGCCTCATGAACCGGTTGATCGAAGCCTTTGACCCGGATCGTGGCGCGCTCATCGCCGTGCCGACATTCGAAGGCAAGCGCGGGAACCCGGTGCTGTGGTCGCGGCGGTTCTTTCCCGACCTCATGGCCATCGAAGGCGACGTGGGCGCACGCCATCTCATCGGCCGCTACAGCGAAGCGGTGGTGGAAGTCGCGGTCGACGGGGGGGCTGCGTTCGCTGATGTGGACACTCCGGAAGCGCTTATCGGGATCAAGGCAGAGATCGAGGGAGTGCATGGTCTCTGACCATCGCCATAACCAACGTTCGTCATTTCCCTCCCCGGTTCGTGACCAGCAACGAATCCATTCACTAACAGGCATTTTTGGGATGTTTCGTCGGTATCAGAACCACTTCGGCTGTCGCCGCGACTGGGCGGACCATGTTCACAAAATGGAAACGGCTTTGCATTAACCTTTCGCCGTTCCTCAGGGGAGGGGCTTCATGCCA
The DNA here is from genome assembly GCA_963820365.1 of uncultured Alphaproteobacteria bacterium. Taxonomy (GTDB): domain Bacteria; phylum Pseudomonadota; class Alphaproteobacteria; order Rhizobiales; family Xanthobacteraceae; genus VAZQ01. The sequence continues at coordinate 6,161 of CAWFZR010000026.1, forward strand.
GGCTTTCGCTGGATGTTGGCGGGTGCGACCGCGGGCGCGCTGATTGCAAATGTTGCCGTCGCACATGCCGCCGGAGCGCTCGCGGTCGGCGAATGCGGTGCTTATGGTTTTGCCTACGATTTTTCCCGCGAAGCGGCTGCAAACCGCGCAGCCCTCAGCAAATGCGCCGGGGGGTGCAAGGTGGTGCCCGTAAGCCGCGCCTGCGGGGCAGTAGCCATTGACGGAAAGAATGCCTGCCGCGCGCACGGCTACGCGGTGGCTGCGCGGCTGGGCCAGGCGCAGAATCTGGCGTTGCGGCAGTGCTACCAGTTTGGCGGCAAGGACTGCGTCATTCGCGCTTGGGCCTGCGACGCCAAGGGTTGATCGACCTGCAATAACAGGCTTGCGCATTCTAGTCATCCTGGGTAAGGTGCTGACTGACCGGTCAGTCATACAATTCCTGGCCGTGTTGGAGGGTTATCCATGCGCCCGGGAAAGCCCAGCAAGGCGCGTGCAGGACGACATGCGCGCCAACGCGGCCGACCCGCGCAAGATTCCGCCGAACGGCGCAAAGCCATTCTCGATGCCGCGCTCGAGGAATTTGCCGCGCGCGGATTTGCAGGTACGCGGTTGGACGATGTTGCCCGGCGCGCGGACGTCGCCAAGGGCACGATCTATCTCTATTTTCACGACAAGGAGAGCCTTTTTCAGGAACTCGTGCGTGCAATGCTGAGCCCGCTGGTCGGCGCGATCCAAGCCGCCGCCATGCGGGAATTGCCGATTCGCGCCCTTGCCGAGCTGATTGTCGATACTTTCGTCAGCGAGATCTATGGGACGCGCCGAAAGGATGTCATCCGGCTGATCATCACCGAAGGGGCGCGTTTTCCGGGACTCGCCGAGTTCTACTACCACGAGGTCATTGCGCGCGTGCTGCCGGTCGTGCGCGAGCGGCTGCGGCACGCGGTCGACCGCGGAGAGCTCGCGAATGACGCGCTCGCGCGCTTTCCGCAGCTGCTCGTGGCGCCAGCATTGACCGCCATTCTCTGGTCCGGCTTGTTCGAGCGCTTTGCCCCGCTTGACGTGCGAGAGCTCATGCGCGCGCATCTCGAATTGCTGTTTGGTGAAAGGGTCGGGACGTGAGCGCTCTCCGTTTCATGCTCGCGTCCGTCTTGGTCCTTGGCTTGCCTCTCGCCCTGGCAGGGTGCGGCAATGGAAAAGAACCAACGTATCAAGGCTGGGTCGAAGCCGAGCTGATCTTCGTCGGCCCTGACGAGACGGGCCGCATCGAGACGCTCACCGTGCGCGAGGGCGACCTGGTCGAGAAACGCGCCCTCCTGTTCACCCTCGATGCCGATCTGCAGCTTGCCGATGTCGCAATGCAGGAAGCCACGGTCAAAAATGCGCAACTCGCCTATGATCGAGCGCTGGCACTCTTGAAGACTTCGTCGGGAACGCAAAAGGCGCTGGAGGACGCGGAAGCGGTGATGCGCACGGCGCAAGCAAGGCTCAATTCGGCGCAAACCCGGCTCGCCCGGCGCAAGGTCTTCAGCCCGGTCGGTGGCAGCATCCAGCAAATCTATTATCGCGCGGGCGAGCTGGTTCCCTCCGGCAAGCCCATTGTCGCGGTGTTGCCGCCCAGCAATCTCAAGCTGCGCTTCTTCGTCAACGAGGCGACGCTGCCAAAGCTCAAGCTCGGTGATCCCATTACCGTCGGTTGCGACGGTTGCGATGCTGGCATCACAGCCAAGATCAGCTTCATCGCTCGCAGCTCCGAATTCACCCCTCCCGTGATCTACAGCCTGGACGAGCGCTCCAAGCTCGTGTTCCTGATCGAGGCGCGAGCGGATCGGCCGGAGCGGCTGCGCGTCGGCCAGCCGGTCAGCATCGCATTGGGGGAGCGGCCGCTATGACGTCAGCCGTCACGATGAATCCGGAGATCGCCATCGATGTCGAAGGTCTGACGAAATCCTTCGATGGCCGCAAGGTCGTGCGCAACCTGTCGATGCAGGTCAAGCGCGGCGAGATCTACGGATTTCTCGGTCCCAACGGCTCGGGCAAGACAACCACCATCCGCATGTTGTGCGGATTGCTCACGCCCGACGAGGGCCACGGCACCTGTCTTGGCTATGACATCCGCAGCGAGGCCGACGAGATCAAGCGGCACGTCGGTTACATGACGCAGCACTTCAGCCTTTACCGGGATCTTTCGGTCGCCGAGAACCTGGAGTTTGTTGCACGTCTTTACGGGCTTGCAAGTCCTAGAGCGTCCGCACGGGCAATGATCGAGCGGCTCGGGCTTGCTGGCCGCGAGCGGCAGCTTGCCGGCGAGCTTTCGGGCGGCTGGAAGCAACGGCTTGCGCTTGGCGCGTGCACGCTGCCGAACCCGCAGCTTCTCCTCCTCGACGAACCGACGGCGGGCGTGGATCCGAAGGCACGGCGCGAATTCTGGAATGAAATCCACGCGCTCGCTGCTCACGGTCTCACCGTGCTGGTCTCGACCCATTACATGGACGAGGCCGAGCGCTGTCACGAGATCGCCTATATCGCCTATGGCGTATTGCTGGCGCACGGCACCGTCGCGGAAGTCGTGGGGGCTTCGCATCTCGTCACCTACACGGTGACTGCTTCCGATGGCGAGGGCCTGGCCAAGCTCGCCGAGGAGCTTGGCGCGTCTTCCGGCATCGACATGATTGCACCCTTCGGCAGCAGCCTGCACGTATCGGGGCGCAACGAAGCCGCGCTCGAAGCGGCCATCGCATCCTACCGCGACCGGCCGGGCTCGACGTGGATCCGGTCCGCACCTTCGCTCGAGGACGTCTTCATCGACCTCATGAGCGGGGCCAGAGACAATTATCAATGAGCACGCCGATTTCAATGAGCGCGCCTGCCCGCCCCGCGTACGGGTTCCCACGTCGTTTCTTTTGGCGTCGGACCTGGGCGATGCTGATCAAGGAATTCATCCAGCTCAAGCGCGATCGTGTTTCCTTCGCGATGATCATCATGCTCCCGCTCCTGCAACTCCTGTTGTTTGGTTATGCCATCAACACCAATCCTCGGCATCTGCCCACCGCGGTGCTGCTGCAGGAGCAGACCGATCTCGGACGCTCGATCATCAAAGCCCTGGAGAACACCAAGTATTTCGACGTGACGCACGTGATCCAAAGCGAAGCCGAATTCGATCGTCTGCTTGCCTCCGGCGCGGTGCTGTTTGCCGTCGAAATCCCGGCAAATTTCGAGCGCGCCGTGCGACGCGGCGATCGTCCCGCGCTTCTGGTGGCGGCCGATGCGACCGACCCGGTGGCCTCGGGATCGGCGGTGGCCGCCCTCGGCACTCTGTTGCAGACCGCGCTCCGGCATGACCGTGCAATTCCCGAGAGCGCGACGCCGCCGTTCGAGATTCGCCTCCACGCCCGCTACAATCCGGCGGCCAATACGTCCTTGAATATTGTGCCGGGTCTCGTGGGCACCATCCTTACGATGACCATGCTGATCTTTACCGCGTTGTCCGTCACCCGCGAAATCGAGCGCGGAACCATGGAAAGCCTGCTGTCCATGCCGATCACGCCGCTCGAGATCATGCTGGGCAAGATCATCCCGTACATCATGGTCGGCTTCGTGCAGGCGGCCCTGATCATCGGTATCGGCATTGGGCTGTTCGGCATTCCGCTTCTGGGAAGCCTGTTGCTCTTGGCCCTTTTGAGCACCCTCTTCATCACGACCAATCTATCGATTGGATACACATTCTCCACCATCGCGGAAAACCAGCTGCAAGCGGTGCAGATGTCCATGATGTTCTTCTTGCCGAATATCCTGCTATCGGGCTTCATGTTTCCATTCGCCGGCATGCCGCTGTGGGCGCAATGGATCGGTGAGGCGCTGCCGCTTACTCACTATCTTCGCATCGTGCGCGCCATCATGCTCAAGGGGGCGACGCTCTCGGACCTCAGCTTTGACACTTGGGCGCTCGCAGGTCTGATGCTCGTAGCCATGACCATCGCGATCACCCGTTTTCGCCGAACCCTGGATTGATTCGGCAACGCGAAACGCTGGTCGAGAGATCGGCATGAGGATGGCAGACGAGAGCAGGCGACCCCCTAGGTTGCAGCGCGGCAGCCGGAACGTCATGATGAAATTGCCGCAGGGTTGCTCCGCGTTGCCGGCATGGATCGGCGGGCGACAGCCGCGCTATACGAGTGAAACCTGAAACGAGTGCCGACGCCATAGGACCCATGTCGCAGCTTCTCTCCGACGACCCGCGCCGAGCCAGACTTTCCATCGGCTTCATCAATTGGGCGCATGCGCTCGATCATTACGTGATGCTGATATTCCCGACCGTAGTGATCAGCCTCGAAGTGATCTATGGGCGCAGCTATGCGGAGCTGATCGCGCTCGGCACTGCCTCCTTCATCGCCTTCGGGGTCTTCTCGCTGCCGGCAGGCTGGCTCGCCGATCGCTGGAGCCGGCGCAACATGATGGTGCTGTTCTATGCCGGCTGTGGCCTTTCTCTGCTGGCCGCGGGAATTGCGCCCAACTTGATCGCGCTCGCAGGTGCACTGTTTGCCCTCGGGGTTTTCGCAGCCATTTATCATCCCGTCGGCACCTCGATGTTGATCGAGCAGGCGACTTCGCGCGGCCGCTCCCTCGCCTTCAATGGAGTTTGCGGCAACCTCGGCGCGGCGCTTGCAGCGGGCATGACGGCGGCGCTCATCGCGGTTTTAGGATGGCGTGCAGCTTTCGTGCTGCCGGGAATAGTCTGCGTCGTGACGGCCCTCTGCTATCTGCGACTTGTTCCGCATGAGGGGCGAAAGGCCGCGCACCGCACCACCGTCGCCGAGGTTCCGCTCGCTGCCTGGATGGCAGCCGCCGTCTTCGGTCTTTTCATTGTGATCGCGATGAGTGCCGGCCTGGTGTTCAACATCGTTTCTATCGCGCTGCCGAAGATCGTGGACGAACGTCTCGGTGGTGATGTGCCGCTCATCTGGGTCGGCGGGATTGCCAGCGCGGTGTTCATGTGTGGCGCCATCGCCCAGGTCGCCGTTGGCCGCCTGGTCGAGAGATTCCCACCCCATATTCTATTTGCCGTTGTTGCAACCCTGCAGTTCCTCGGGGTGCTCTGCGCCTCACAGGCGACGGGAAAGTTGCTCATCCTCGCGCTCGCGGTGGCAATGGCGGCAATCTATGCGCAGGTTACCGTTAATGACCTTGTCATTGCCCGCTACACGGCGGATGCTTGGCGCGGGCGGGTCTATGCGGTGCGCTACTTTCTCACCTTTCTGGTCTCAGGTGCGGCGGTTTCAGCGATCGCCATCCTGTATGGCCGCGGAGGCTTCGGCCTTGTCCTCACGACGACCGCTGTCATCGCGCTCGGCTTCGTCTTTGCAACTGCCGTGATCGCTTTTCTTGTCAACACCGTCGAAAAAGAGAAAACGCCGGCGGGAGCGCCGGCGGAGTAGCCCCCTTGCGGAACCAGTTCAGCAATCCCATATTGTCAGCGATAGGCGGTGTGGTAGCTCACAAGGCTCCATCGCCGGGACGACCACGATCAAGCAGGTGACGCCGGATGTACGCGCACCTTCTGTTCGTGGTCGTTGACGTTTGCGCGTCGTGAAGATCAATCCCCGAATGAATGCCCGTCTACGACCATACCGCGGCCACGGGATCACGACCAGTTCGCTCACAGGGAGAAGGCGTCCCAAAACGGTGACGAAACAGTCCCACCATCGGCAATATCCTGTTGAAAGCCAAATTTGCTATCATCGAGGTTCGGCCACCTCGATCGGGATTGTCATTACAGTTGTTGCAGGTGGGGAAGGGCAGCATGACCGAGACACAATTCTTCGACAGTCCGTCAGGGCTCAGCTTGCGCGAGATCGCGGAGCTCACGGGGGCCGAGGTCCGTTCGGGAGCTCGACTTGATCACGTCATCACCAACATTGCGCCGCTCGACCAGGCGGGTCCGCACGACCTCGCCTTTCTCGACAGCGCAAGATATGCCGATGCCCTGATTTCGACCTGTGCCGGCGCCTGCTTGATGATCGAACGCTTCGCAACTCAGGCGCCGAGTCACCTCAACGTGCTGCGCACGCAGGATCCTTATCGTGCCTTCGTGACCGTGGCACGCAAGCTCTACCCCGACGCCTTGCGCCCGGTCTCACTCTTCGGGGCGAAAGGCGTATCGCCAGGTGCAATCATCCATCCCTCGGCCCGGATCGAGAACGCAGTGACCATCGATCCAGGCGTAGTGATCGGACCACGCGCCGCAATCGGAGCAGGAACAGTGATCGGCGCCACCGCGACAATCGGCCCGGACGTGCAAATCGGCCGCGACTGCTCGATCGGGCCCGGCTCCTCGGTTACCTATGCGCTCATTGGCGACAACGTGATCCTTCATCCTGGTTGCCGAATTGGGCAGGATGGGTTTCGCTATCGCATGAGCACGAATGGGCACACCAAAGTTCCGCAACTCGGTCGGGTGATCATTCAGGACAATGTGGAAATCGGCGCCGGCACCGCCATAGACCGCGGCGCCAGCGGCGACACCGTAATCGGCGAGGGAACCAAGATCGACAACCTCGTTCAGATTGGACATAACGTCACGGTGGGCCGCAATTGCATCATCGTCGCCCAGTGCGGGATCTCCGGCAGCGTGGTGCTTGGCGACAATGTCATCCTGGGCGGCCAAGTAGGAATTGCGGACCATCTGATCATCGGTGAGGGGGCCATGATCGGAGCCAAGAGCGGCGTGGTGTCGAATGTACCCGCCGGAGAGAAATGGTTGGGATTTCCGGCCTGGCCTGGCCGCGAATTTCTTCGCGCGACCGCCGCGCTACGCAAGCGGGTGGGAGAAGGAAAAAAGGTCAACAACTGAGATCGCGGTGCTGATCGCTCCATCGGCCGTGTCGTCGAGGCTATCGACAAGCTACGCCAGTGTTCGCAACGGTTGCTCCAATCTGCTATCCGTTTGCGTTGCTCCAAGAGTGCCATTCATGCGATCCCGATCAAAGCGAGTCGAAAGATGAATGACGTGGCAGCGGACACGATGGCAATTATCGCGAAAAGACTTCCTATGGAGAAGCGAAACCTCAACTTGACCGATCGCTTGGAGGATTTAGGTATCAATTTATTCAGTGCCGTCGAGATGATTTTCGATCTGGAAGAAAAATTTGATATTCAAATTTCCTACAATTCCAATGATCCCCGGCCCGAATTTGAAACTGTGGGGGACATCGTTGAGGCGATCAGAAAACTGGTCGCTGGAAATTCGTGAAATGGCTCACCGTGTCATCGTCACCGGTTGGGGTGTCGTGTCTTCGATCGGACATACGGCCGCGTCTTTTTGGTCGAATCTGGTGCGGGGCGTCTCCGGAATTGCGGATGCGACCATCATCCCGACGGACCAGCTGAGCTCAAAAATCGTTGCCGAGGTCAAGGATTTCGATCCGCGCAATCACTTCGACGATCGTCAGGTCGCAATGCTCGACCGCGTCTCGCAATTTGCAGTGGTGGCGGGGCGCGAAGCCGTGACGCATGCGGGAATTTCCTTCGATGACCGCTTGTCCGAGAATACCGCAACCATTATCGGGACCGGGGTAGGGGGACAGACGACTCAAGACGAGAGCTACAAGCGGCTCTACCGCGAGGGAGCAAAGCGCCTCCACCCTCTCACGATTCCAAAGCTGATGGTGAACGCCCCGGCAAGTCAGGTTTCCATGCATTGCGGCCTGCGCGGCCCTGCTTTCGCGGTCGCAAGCGCATGCGCTTCGGCAACCCACGCCATCGGAATAGCATTTCACCTGGTGCGCTCCGGCGCCGTGCCATGCGCCGTCACCGGGGGGGCAGACGCCTGCATCACGCTTGGCACCATGAAGGGGTGGGAAGCGATGCGGGTGATGGCGCCCGACACGTGTCGACCTTTCTCCAGGGATCGGAAGGGACTTGTCATCGGCGAGGGGGCAGCGGCGGTGGTGCTTGAAAGCCTTGAGCATGCGCAGAAACGTTCTGCCCCGATCCTTGGCGAAATCGTTGGATTCGGCATGAGCTCGGATGCGAACGACCTCACCAGCCCCGATCAGGGCGGCATGGTCCGCGCGATCGAGAGTGCGCTCACCGACGCACAGCTCTTGCCGCAAGACATTCAATACGTAAACGCCCATGGCACCGGGACGGCGGCGAATGACGAGGTCGAAACCAGCGCCATCAAGCGCGCCTTCGGCCAGCATGCTGCCCGACTCGCCATTTCATCGAACAAGTCGATGCTTGGTCATGCCTTGGGTGCCGCCGGAGCGATCGAGCTGGTGGCGACTCTGATGTCCATGAAGGATGCGATCGTGCCGCCGACAATCAATTATCTCGGGCCGGATCCGGCGTGCGATCTCGATTGCGTTCCAAACGCGGCAAGGCCATTGCCGATCCAAGCGGCTTTGTCCAATTCGTTTGCGTTCGGTGGCCTTAACGCCGTGCTCGTCGTCAAACACATTTCGTAGAGAACACGGCTATCAGGGCGAGCCGGATGGCAGTGCGGATTCGTCACCTGTTTCAGCAACCTCCTGTACTGGTAGCGAAGCGATCGGACGGCGGAGGCGCGTCAGGCCGTCAAGCATCAAGTCCTGGGGAGGGTAGCAAAAGGCCCGGGCCGAGAGCCGCCCGGGCCTTGCAATGCTGCTGGAGGGCAGAGCGATCAGAAATCCATGCCACCCATTCCGCCACCACCGCCGGGCGGCATGGCAGGCGCCTGCTTCTTTGGCACTTCGGCGACCATCGCCTCGGTAGTGATCAGAAGCGCGGCAACCGAAGCCGCTCCCTGCAGGGCCTGACGCACCACCTTGGTCGGATCAATGATGCCTTTGCGTACGAGGTCGACGTATTCACCGTTTTGCGCATCAAAACCGAAGTTGTACTGATCCTTCTCGACGATCTTGCCGACGATCACGGATCCATCTTCACCGGAATTGATGGCGATCTGACGCGCCGGAGCTTGGATCGCCTTGCGGACGATCTCGATGCCGGTTTTCTGGTCGTCATTGGAGGTCCTTAACTTCTTCAACGCTTCGCCCGCCCGCAACAGGGCGACCCCGCCACCAGGAAGAATACCTTCCTCGACCGCGGCGCGGGTGGCATGCATGGCATCATCCACCCGGTCCTTGCGCTCCTTGACTTCGACCTCGGTTGCGCCGCCGACGCGGATCACCGCGACGCCGCCCGCAAGCTTGGCAAGCCGCTCTTGCAGCTTCTCGCGATCGTAGTCGGAGGTGGTTTCCTCGATCTGGGCCTTGATCTGGGCAATTCGTCCCTCGATCTCGGACTTCTTGCCGCTGCCGCCGACAATGGTGGTGTTTTCCTTGTCGATGGTCACCTTCTTGGCCCGGCCGAGCATGTTCAAGGCGACGTTCTCGAGCTTGATGCCGAGGTCCTCGGAGATCGCCTGTCCGGCGGTGAGGACCGCGATGTCCTGCAGCATCGCCTTGCGGCGATCGCCGAAGCCCGGAGCCTTGACTGCCGCGACCTTGAGGCCACCGCGCAGCTTGTTCACCACGAGCGTGGCGAGCGCCTCGCCTTCGACATCCTCGGCAATGATGAGAAGCGGCTTGCCGGTCTGGACCACCAATTCAAGCAGCGGCAGGAGTTCCTGCAAGCCCGAGAGCTTCTTTTCATTGATGAGGATATAGGGATCCTCCATCTCCACCCGCATCTTGTCGGCATTGGTGACGAAATAGGGAGAAATGTAGCCGCGGTCGAACTGCATTCCCTCCACGACATCGAGCTCGGTCTCGAGCGACTTTGCCTCTTCGACCGTGATCACACCCTCGTTGCCGACCTTCTTCATGGCCTCCGCCAGGAAGCGACCGATCTCAGCGTCGCCATTTGCCGATATGGTGCCGACCTGGGCAATCTCATCGTTCGAGGTGACCTTTTTGGAATTCTTTTTCAGGTCCTCGACGATGGCGTCGACCGCAAGATCAATCCCACGCTTGAGATCCATGGGATTCATGCCGGCGGCGACCGCCTTCGAGCCCTCCTTGACGATAGAGGCGGCGAGCACGGTCGCGGTAGTGGTGCCGTCACCGGCAATGTCGGAGGTTTTCGAGGCAACCTCGCGCACCATTTGAGCGCCCATGTTCTCGAACTTGTCTTCGAGCTCGATCTCCTTGGCGACGGTGACGCCGTCCTTGGTGACGCGGGGAGCGCCGAACGACTTGTCCAGCACCACGTTGCGGCCTTTGGGGCCGAGGGTGACTTTCACCGCATTGTTGAGGATATCGACGCCGCGCAGCATCTTGTCGCGTGCCTCGACGGAAAACTTGACTTCCTTGGCAGCCATAGTTGCTTTCTCCGAAATGTTGTCAGCTGAGCGATCGGGTCGTCAGGCCGCTTTCCTCTTGGCCACGCCTTCCTCGATGACGCCCATGATGTCGCTCTCCTTCATGATCAGGAGTTCCTCACCGTCGATCTTGACCTCCGTCCCCGACCATTTGCCGAACAGGACGCGGTCCCCGACCCGGACGTCGATTGGGATCAGCTTGCCTGCCTCGTCACGGCCTCCGGGACCCACGGCCAGGACTTCGCCCTGCGAGGGCTTTTCCTTCGCGGTATCGGGAATGATGATGCCGCCAGCGGTTTTTTCCTCAGCGTCAATGCGCTTGACGACGATGCGGTCGTGAAGCGGACGAAACTTCATAGGTACCTCCTTAAACGATTGATAAGATTGCAGATTGTGCGTTGATGGAATTGGCAAAGGACGTTTGCCGACGATCCAGGCGCGACATAGGGGCTCAATTTCGACCCACAAGAGGCGCCAGGAAATTAATTAGCACTCATTGGGAGCGAGTGCCAATAGTTTTTGGCACTCCAGATTCGCGAGTGCCAGACTGCTAACGATACGCGCCCCCCGCCCCGAAGAGGGCCGGAAGCTCTAAGCTGTCAGCACTCTCGTGAGAATGCTGCTAACGCCTTGAATTTAGGAACTATTTCCAATTTTTATGCTTGTGTGTGCGGGAGGTGACAAGCAAACTGATGTCCGGGAATCGGAGGGCATCTTATGGCATGCAAAGATTTTCGACGCCAGCTCGAAGGCTATGGTCTCACGACAGCCCAAATCCTTTATCGGCTTCCCGATCATCCTTCCTTGCTGCAGACGTTTGTTTGGCAGGATTACGATCTCTGCCCAAAATTCCCCGTCCTCAATAGGTTTCTGGCATTTTGGCTCGAAACTCTCGAAGGACCGCTGCATTCGGTGACGGTTGCACATTCGCGGCTGATCAGGCCAGCCGAGATCCGTCCGATCAACGGCGAGTTCCGGCTCCACTGATTTCGATCATTGAGACCGGCTGCTTCCAGACCGATAGTCCGGTCACTGATCGGCTGTCATCAGCAGCCCGACCATGGCGCCGATCAAGCAGGTCGCCAGTGTGCCCGAGACGATCGACTTGATGCCGAGCGACACCACGTCATTGCGCCGCTCCGGCGCCATGGTGGCAAGCCCCGCAATCATGATTTCGAGCGAACCGAAATTGGCAAAGCCGCACAGCCCATAGAGCATGATCAAGCGCGATCGTGCATCCAGCGCGTCGGCCGGCAGCTGTGAAAGCTCGAAATAGGCGATGAACTCATTGAGGACGGTTTTCAGTCCCATGAGACCGCCGGCCGTCACCGCTTGCTCCCAGGGAATGCCCATCAGCCAGCATACCGGCGCCATGGCGGCGCCGAGGAGGCGTTGAAGCGTGATAGGTCCGCCGCCAATTGGCGGCAGCACCCCGAAGATCGCATTCGCAAGGTGCACCAAGGCGACCATCACGATCAGCATGGCGCAGATATTGAGCAGGAGCTCGAGGCCGACGGCGGTTCCCTTGACGATCGCGTCCATGGTGCTCGATGCAATCGGGGCAATTTCAATCCGTGTGCGGGCGAGATGGCCTTCGCTGCGATCCGGCACCATGATCTGGCTGACGAGGATGGCTGCCGGAGCCCCCAGCACCGAGGCGATGATGAAATGCGCTGCAGCATCGGGAATGACCGCGCCCAGTATGGTGGCGTACAGCACCAATACGGTCCCGGCGATTCCGGCCATCCCGCCAGTCATCACCATGAACAACTCACTGCGCGTGAGGCTTGCGAGATAAGGTCGGATGAACAGGGGGGCCTCGACCATGCCGAGAAAGATGTTGGCCGCGGTCGAAAGCCCAACCGCGCCGCTCACATTGAGCGTGCGCTCGAGTAACCAGGAAAAGCCGCGCACGATCGGCGGGAGGATGCGCCAGTAGAATAAGAGAGTTGTCAAGACGCTCATGACCAGCACGATCGGAAGCGCCTGCAGGGCCAACACGAATTCTGCCCCGGGATTTTTTAGCTCGAAGGGAAGCCGTCCTCCGCCAAGATAGCCGAAGACGAAGGAGGTGCCGGCGCGCGTCGCGCCTGCAATTGCATCGACCGCGCCGTTGAGGGCGGCGAACAACCGCGCTGCTCCCGGCATCTTGAGCATGACGACGGCGGTCGAAAATGTCACAAAGAGCGCGATGGCGGCCTGCTTCCATGCGACCGCGCGGCGGTTTTCACTCACGATCCAGGCAAGGGCAAGCAGGACAAAAATGCCCAGCAGCGATTGCAAATTCTGCATGTACGATGACGACCGACGATGCGAAGGTATCAGCTTTCGTAGCTCAACTTGGATACCAGGCCCTGTCGCTTCACCATGTCCAACCTCCTTGCCAATGCATCACCGGCGGGCCAAAAAATGCGCCAGGAGATTTCGCCGGTCAACGGAGACGAGAATGGCGCGCATTCGCTTCGAATTCGCAACGCTCACGCTCGATGCCGAGCTTATGGAGACGCCAACCGCGCGCGCGATCGCAGGAGCGTTGCCGATTTCATCGTCGGCCCTCACTTGGGGCGAGGAAGTCTGATTTCGAGGTGGCGGTCAAAGTTCCCGCCGAGAAAGAGGCACGCGCGGTGATCACCCCGGGTGAGATCGCCTACTGGCCGGAGGGCCACTGCATCGCGCTCGGCTACGGCCGTACCCCGATCAGCCGGGACAACGAGACGCGGCTTGCAAGTCCGTGCAACATTTTCGCGCAGGCGATCGGTGATGTGAAGGATTTGGCAAAGGTGAGAGAAGGGACGTTCGTCAAAGTGTCCAAGGTTGGATAGAACGAGCATTGAGCTGCTAGCTGCCGGCATGCCCGCTCATCCCCGACCGACGAACGGCATCAGATTGGCCATGACGGTCATGAACAACACGTTGGTGTCGAGCGGCAGGCCGGCCATATAGACCACCGCACGGCCGACGTCGTCAGCCCGCATGCGCGGCTCGATCGCCATTCGACCATCGGCCTGCATGACACCTTGCCCCTGCACCATGCGCTCGGTGAGAGGGGTCGCGGCGTTGCCGATGTCGATTTGGCCGCAGACGATGTCGTAGTCCCGGCAATCGAGAGAGGTCGACTTGGTGAGCCCGGTAACCGCGTGTTTGGTCGCTGTATAGGCGACCGAGCGTGGCCGCGGGGCATGCGCGGAGATCGAGCCGTTATTGATGATGCGCCCGCCGCGCGGGTCCTGTGCCTTCATGATCTTGATGGCTTCTTGTGTGCAAAGGAACATCCCGGTGAGATTGATATCGACGACTTTTTGCCACGTCTCATACGGCAATTCCTCGAGCGGGACGGCCGGCGCGCCAATTCCGGCATTGTTGAACAGAAGATCCAGCCGGCCAAACGTTTCCTTGGTCTTTGCGAACAGGGTCTTGATCGATTGAGGACTGCTCACGTCGGTTGGAACGACAAACCATTTCCCGCCGGTCGAGCGGCCCTCGGCCGCGGTCTCTTCCAGCTTTTCCTTTCGCCGGCCGGCGAGAACGGCGGCGTACCCTTCCCGCATCAATGCCAACGCGACCGCTTTGCCGATGCCGGTTCCAGCGCCGGTGACAACGGCGACCTTTTGCACCCCAGCCATGGCTACCTCCTCCTTCTGCAACGCGCTCCATTATCGTCGCTCGGGCGGGAGAGAGGCAATCGGGTTCGACTACGAAATCCGGTTCAAAGCGAATGACGCGAAATTGCACGAGCCGACGTCCGCTCTCGATGCCGGATGCTCGGCTCGATTTGAACGTGGGGCCGAGAGGTGGTGCATTTTTTTGCGGAAAGCCGGCGTCCGTTTGGTGGAAAATGCTCTCAGCCGGCCATCGCAAGTCCGCTCTCGTTGTCGCGGATACGGAAGGTATCCGGCCTCGTCACGCGTGCGCTAATCTCGACGGCAGAGCACGGCCGGCCGAAACGGTATCCCTGCATGCAGTGAACTCCGGCTGCGCGCAGAAAGAGTTGTTGGTCCGCCGTTTCTACCCCTTCGGCCGTAACCTTCATGCCGAGACCGCGACCAAGACTCACTACGGCATGAACGATTGCCGCTGCGTCCGCCGCCCGCTCGATGTTGCGCACGAAGCTCGAATTGATCTTGAGCTTGTCGAACGGAAAACGTCGCAGATAGAGGAGGCTGGAATAGCCGGTGCCGAAATCATCGAGTGCAAGCCGCACTCCAAGCGCCTTGAGGCGAAACATGGCGAGCTCTACCGTATCCGCATTGCCAAGGACGGTGCTCTCGGTGACTTCGAGCTCGAGCCGGGCGGGATCAAAATCGGTGGTGGCGAGGATGCGTTCGACCACGTCGACGAAATCCGAGCGACGGAATTGCATTGCCGAAACATTGACCGCCATCGTGAGCCCGGGCCATGCCTTTCCATCGAGGCAGGCTTGGCGCAGAATCTTGCTCGCCAAGCGCGAAGATCAGTCCGCTGTGTTCCGCAATTGGGATGAACTCCGAGGGCGAAATTTCACCGCGTTCGGGATGAGTCCAGCGACAAAGCGCCTCGACACCGACAACGATTTCGCCGCTTGCGTTGACAATGGGCTGGTAGGCAACGTGCAGACCGTCATTTTCGATGGCAACGCGCAGCTCGTGTTCCAAATTCTTGCGCTGGACGAGATCGGCATCCATCGCCGAATCGTAAATGCAGGCCCGGTTGCGACCCTCATTCTTCGCTCGGTAGAGCGCCATATCGGCATGGCGCATGACGTCGGCGGCACCCCGGACCTGCTCGTTGATCACGACGATACCGACGCTGGCGCCGATCACGATTGACTGGTTCGCAATGGAATAGGGCGAGCAGATCGCGGCGATCATACGCGCCGCCATTGCCTGCAGCGTGCCGTGATCGAACTCGCCCGGAATGATAACGGCGAACTCATCTCCGCCGAGACGCGTGACGAGGTCCACGTCGCGCAGCGTGCGGGCAAGGCGCTGGGCCACGCTGCGAATGAGCTCATCGCCGACCGGGTGGCCAAGCGTGTCGTTGACGTCCTTGAAATGGTCAAGATCGAGATAGAACACGGCGGCGGTCACGCCACCTTGCCGTACCTTCTCGATCATGGTCTCGAGTCGCTCGCCGAAGAAGATCCGATTGGGCAGCCCGCATAGCGGATCATGCAGGGCAAGATAACGCAGCCTTTTTTCTCCCGCGGCGATCGTTGCCGCGCTGCTGCGCAAATGGCCGAAAATGAGAGCTGCAAGCAGCGCCAATCCAGCGAGCGCAACACCCATGAAAGGAACAACCCGGTGGATGATCTCGGCACCGGGTTGCTTTGGCATCCACGCAAAGTGAGCGAGCAAAGCCCCCTGGTTGCCTGTCATATCGAGGACGTATTCGCCTGCGCGGGGCTGCTCAATGTCGAGCTTGCGCAGATTGCGTAGCTGCAATCGCGATGCAATATCCGCCAACATGTCATTGTCGATGAATTTTGCGCTCAGAACAACCGGAACCTCGTTATCCGGGTCGGATACAATCTGGCCGGGTTCGACGAGGCCCACAGCGCCGACAATCGCGACGCCGCCCAGAAACATCTGGACATGAAAGGCACGCCCCGGCCCGGAATCACCCTGGCTTCCACGATCGAGATCGAATCGCGTCGCCTCTGAGCTGGTGCGGCCCCGAACGGCGTCAAGAATTCCCTTAAGCTCCAATCCGATCGATACAAACCAGTCCGGATCCATGCTGCGACGGTCGGGGGAGGCGTAGATGATGCGATCAGCGGCATCTGCAACGAAGACGAAATCGTGCTTGTAATCCGATTGCAACCTCGAGCTGACGGAATTGTGCGCCCATTGCGGATCGAAATTGGCAAGTACGTGGCGCTTGGCGGCCGCGAAGGTGGAGACGCTCTCGATCTCACGCAGCAAACGATGGCCGCGGCCCGCAAGTGCGCGTGTAAATAGTTGCCGCTCTGTTTCGAGCGCAGCATCATCCGCGCGGTGTGCCGCACTGAGCACCGCGATAACTGCGCAGACAATCGCGACGACGACGATCACGCCAATCGGAACCACAGCGCTCAGGCGTATGTGGTTGCGAGCAACTTTGGGTGCTGCGCCGGCGCTGGACCAGGCTCCAGTCAAAAATCCTCCTCGAGAATATTTTGGGCTTTATGATAGGTTGTAATGATTGCATTTCGCTTGCGTTACACGTTCTTGTCTGCTTCGCGCCGGCTGAAGGCCGCATTTCGCCCGGCGACGTTAATCATCGATTAAGAACAACGCTCAATTTCCGGGAATTGTCCAAGTCCGCTACTTAGCGGATGTTCTTGTATGGAGGACGGGGAATCCCCGCGTGCGCCGCGCGCAGCGCAGCCGACCAACGCTCCCGCAGATCGTGGAAATACGGCTCACCAGGCTCGATGCGGTAATTGAGCTCGGCATCGCAAGCGTCGCGGCGGGCAATGACAACATCGAGCGGCAGCCCGACACTGAGATTTGAGCGCATGGTAGAATCGACCGAAACGAGCCCGACCTTGAGTGCGTCATAAAGGTCGATGTCGTACGTGATGGCGCGGTCGAGCACGGGCTTGCCGTATTTGTGCTCACCGATCTGCAGGTAAGGTGTGTCTTGCGTGCATTCGATGAAGTTGCCGGCGGAATAAAGCATGAACAGCCGCGGCCGCTCACCTTTGATCTGACCGCCCAGCAGGAAAGAGACGTCGAATTTCACCTCCGATTCTTCCAGCGCCCCTCCTTCCACATGGTGAATCTGGCGGACCGTGCGCCCGACCCGCTGTGCGGCCTGGAACAGCGTCGGGGCGTTCATCAGCGTTTCGGTTTCGCCGGTCTCGGGATTTTCCCAGCCCTCCCGCAGCATGCTGACGACGGATTGGCTGATCGAGAGATTTCCGGCCGAAGCGATCGCCATGATGCGTTGGCCGGGCTGAGTGAATAGGTGCAGCTTGCGGAAAGTGGAGATGTTGTCGACGCCCGCATTGGTGCGGGTATCGGCAAACATGACAAGGCCGTCGCGAACGAGAATGCCACAGCAATAGGTCATGCCGTCGGGATCACATGGCGAATCTCGGCTTGGCCTTTATAGCGATGTAACCGGCAAGCCGGCAAATGCTGGCTTAATTTTGCACCTGCTGCGCCGCCTGGGCGACGCGGACCCTCACCGACAACGCCTCGCCCCGCCCGCCATAATGCGCGCCGCGCAGCGGGGCCGCCCCGAGATAGTCCAGCCCAACCGCGACGCGCACGTGAGCGTCGGTGCCGCAGATGCCGTTTGCCGCATCGAAGGCGACCCAGCCAAGCTCCGGCACGAACGCCTCTGCCCAGGCATGGCCGGCCTCCTGTTCGCTGACGCCGTCGCCGCGGCAGAAATAGCCGCCGATGTAGCGCGCCGGAATGCCGAGATTGCGCGCCGCCGCGATAAAGACATGGGTGAGGTCCTGACAAACCCCGCGCTTGAGAGCAAAGGCCTCCGGCGCCGTCGTCGCGGCATGGGTCGGATCGGTATCATAAACCATATTCTCATGCAGGCGCTCAAGCATGAGGTGCAGAACCTTCAGCGCGTCATCCCCGCTTGTGTCGCGGCAGGCGGCGGCGAGCCCTGCGATGCTCGCATCCGCGCGCGTCAATACCGTCTCGCGCAGATAAAAGCTTGGGGGAAACCGTTCGACGGTTCCGCGCATGACGCCTTGGATATCCCGTGTCTCGACCTCGCCCTCCACAATGACGGTGAGCTCTCGAAATGAGCCGTCCGCGGTGAAGGCATGAGTGATGTTGCCGAAGGCATCTTCATGCTGATGCAGCCAGCAATCGGTCGAGAGATCGATCCGCCAGCGAGCGACGTATTGGCTGTCATGATTTCGCGGAGTGAGTCGCAGCATCTGGATGACGCTGGTAGCCGGCGTCTCATAGCGATAAGTCGTCAGATGCGAAATGCGAAGGCGCATACGAAGGGACGGACAACAGAAGACAGATTCTTCAGGCACGGTCCAGTGGCAGCAGTCTAGGCAATGAATCTCTTTTTCTCTTCTCCGTCATCTGTCATCTGTCCTCCACCCTCCACCCTCCACCCTCAGATCAGGTACTGTTCGCCGATTGTGACACCCAAGCGGTTGTTGTCCAAGATGAACTCACTGATGAATTCGTGCAGTCCGGTCTGGAAGATTTCCTCCATTCGACTGTTCTCAATCCGCGCGCGAATCGCGCGTGCTTGCCGTTGGGCTGGTCCCTGACGACCATAGGCACGCGCTATATGGTCGAGATATAGCACAAGGTTCTGATAACAGCTCGCAAGCGAGCGTGGCATTTCATCGCGCAGGATGAGGAGGTCCGCTATCAACCACGGCTTGACGCTCTCGCGATAGACCCAATGGTAGGCGGTGAGCGCGGAGACCGACCGCAGGATTGCCGCCCATTGGAAATAATCGAGCGGCCCGCCGACCCGTTCATGCGCCGGCAGCAGCATGTGATATTTCACGTCCAGGATGCGCGCGGTATTGTCCGCGCGCTCCATGTAAACTCCAAGGCGGGAGAACCAATAGGCGTCGTTGCGCAGCATGGTGCGGTAAGCGGAGCCGTCGAATCGCAACGAGTTTTCCTGCACCCATCGCAGGAATCGCATGAATTCCTCCCGCGAGCTCGCGCCGTTGCCGAATCGCTTGAGCTCAAGCCAAGCGCCATTAATGGCGTCCCACATCTCAACGGTCAGTGCAGTTCGCACGGCGCGTGCGTTGCTGCGGGCAATCTCGAAGCAATTGCGGATGGAGGAGGGATTGGCGCTCGAGAAGCACAGAAAGTCGGTAACCGTTTCCTCGCTCGCCTCCGGGTAGGCGACCGAAAACGCGTGTGCGCACCCGGCGGTGGCGAGTGCCGATTCCCACTCGTTGGATGATCCTGCATGAGCGAGGGGCAGGGTGGCCAGGCGCTGGGTGACTTCGAGGATGCGGGCGAGATATTCGGCGCGTTCCACATAGCGGGCGAGCCAGTAGAGATTGTCGGCGGTGCGGGAGAGCATATCAGCGCGCACTCACGACTTGGGCTGCGTTCATCGATCCAGCACCCAGGTATCCTTCGTTCCACCACCCTGGCTGGAATTGACCACAAGCGATCCCTTCGTCAATGCAACACGGGTGAGACCGCCGGGCACGATGCGAATCCGGTCGCGTCCGGTGAGCACAAAGGGCCGCAGATCGACGTGTCGCGGGGCCACGCCTTCCTCGACGCATGTAGGACAGGTTGAGAGCGCAAGCGTCGGCTGTGCGACGAAGTTGCTTGGATTCGATTTGAGCTTGGCATGGAAGGCTGCGAGGGTTTTCTTGTCGGACTGTGGTCCAATCATCATGCCGTAACCGCCGGAGCCGTGCACCTCCTTGACTACAAGCTCGTTCAGGTGATCGAGCACAAAGACGAGGTGCTCTGGTTCGCGGCAACGCCAAGTCGGCACATTCTTGAGAATCGGCTCTGCCCCGAGATAGAATCTGACGATCTGCGGCATGTAACTATAGACGGCCTTGTCATCGGCGATGCCGGTGCCCACCGCATTGGCGAGTGTTATGTTTCCGGCTTGATATGCCGACATCAACCCCGGCACGCCGAGCGTGGAATCCGGTCTGAACACGAGCGTATCGAGGAAATCGTCATCGATGCGCCGGTAGATCACGTCGACGCGTTTAGGTCCTTGCGTCGTTCGCATGTAGACGAGCTCATCCCGCACGAACAGGTCACGGCCCTCAACCAGCTCGACGCCAAGCTTGTCCGCCAGGAATGAGTGCTCGTAATACGCCGAATTGTACACACCGGGCGTGAGCAGAACCACGGTCGGATCCGTACTGCTGCTCGCTGGCGCCACGGATTTCAGCGTGGCCAGCAGTTCGTCGGGGTAGTTTTCGACCGGGGCCACGCGATGTCGAGCGAACAATTCCGGAAACAGCCGTAGCATGATTTCCCGGTTCTCCAGCATGTACGATACACCCGACGGAGTACGGGCATTGTCCTCGAGCACATAGAAGGTCTGCGGATCGATACGAACGACATCGATGCCGGCGATATGCACATAGAGGTCATGCGGCACCTTCTGGCCGTTCATTTCCGGCCTGAACACGGGATTTTGGAAGACGAGGTCTTCTGGAACGATGCCAGCCTTTAGAATTTCGCGCCGGCCATAGATGTCTCGGACAAAGTGGTTGATCGCGTTGACACGCTGCTCGAGCCCTGCGCGCAAAATGTCCCACTCGGAGGCTGCGAGAATGCGCGGCAGCACATCGAATGGAATGAGCCGCTCTTGCGCATCCGCCTCCCCATAGACCGCGAAGGTGATGCCGATGCGGCGGAACAGCACCTCTGCCTCGCGCCGACGAAAATCGAGGATGTCGGGCGGAATCTTGGCGAGCCAGCGGGCCAGCTCGCCATAGGCAGGCCGCAGCGTCCCGTCCACACCTGTCATCTCATCGAACGCGACCGCCATTGCTTGTCCCGGATCGCGCGCCTTGGCGAGGAGGCGAACCGCGCGCGGCCCGATCCTAGCTGCAAGCCTCGCGCCAACCCAAGAGAGTTCTCGGTCGCGCAAAGTCGGCCGGATCGGCGGTTTGCTCAAGTTTTGGGCGACAACTGATGAAGTGGCCGGCTTTACTTCGGCTTGTTGGACGACGCGAAGTCGGACGCTGGAAATTGGGAGCGCATGACGAGAATCGACCTTTCTACGGCGCGAATAGCCTCTTCACTCGCTCGACCACGGGCCGCGGGGTTGCATAGATCCGCCCCACCAGATCTTTGCAAAGACCAATGTCCCTGGTGAGAATAGATGTTGATCGGGCGAGCGATGATGTCGGCCAGCTGCGCCGCCGCGAGCGGCGAGCGATGCAACAGGGCGCAGACGACGCAGGCGCCAGTAAAAACAGGCCGAATACTGGATAGGGGGTAGGATCGGAGACGCCCTTACGGTATTGGGATACTACCAACGTCCTTGGGCACCTTGTAGCCCTTCTGCACCGCCGGGCGCCCGGCGATCGCCACGTACCAGCGTTTGACCTCGGGATATTGCGTGAGATCGACGGTCTGCCATTCGAAGCGCGAGACCCAGGGCCAGATGGCGATGTCGGCAATGGAGTAATCGCCGGCGACGAACTCGCGGCCTTTGAGCCGCCGCTCGAGCACGCCGTAGAGACGATGCGCCTCCTTGAGGAAGCGTTCCTCGGCGTAGGGCGCCTTGCCCTTGTTGTATTTCACGAAATGGTGGACCTGGCCGAACATCGGACCCGGTCCTCCCATCTGCCACATCAGCCATTCGAGCACGCGGTAGCGCGGCTCACCCTCCTTCGGCAAAAGCTTTCCGGTCTTGTCCGCGAGATAGATCATGAGCGCGGCCAATTCCATCAGGCTCATCCCGGCGTCGCGGTCGACGATTGCGGGGATGCGGTTGTTGGGACTGATCTTGAGGAACTCCGGCTTGAACTGCTCGTCCTTGCTGATGTCGATCGGATGCACCGTGTAGGGCAGGCCGATTTCCTCGAGCATGATGGAGGCCTTGCGGCCATTCGGGGTGGTCCAGGTGTAGAGATCGATCACGGTTTTCCTTTCAATGCTCGCGAGTGGTGCTTCCGGCGAGGAGCTTATTGCGCCAGGCGCGCGCTCGGCGTCGTCAGTAGCCGGAAAGGCGCGTAACGTCGACCGGAAATTGCCGCGCGATGGTAGAAGCTGCGCGCTCAAGCTTTGCGGCCGTTACGGCTTGCGCCCGATATCCATCACGTCGACATCAAGCGATCTCGCCTGTCCGTCCCGCTTGACCTGCAATCCCACCCGCTTTCCCGCGCCGACGCGCTCGAGCTCCTCGATCAGATCGGGCAACCTGTGCACGGGCTTGCCGTTGACGCCCACGATCACGTCTCCCAGCCGCCCCGTGCCGGGATCGACGCCGCGCAACCCGGCGCGCTCCGCCGATGAACCCGGGACCGTGCGCACGACGGCAACTCCCTCCACGCCCGCGCGCGTCGCCACCGCCTCGTCGGCGGCGACGATCCCAATTCCCGGCGTCGGCACGTAGCCCTTGCTGATGATTTCCGGGACCACGCGATTGACCGCATCGATCGGTATGGCGAAGCCAATTCCGGCGCTGGTGCCGGAGGGAGATATGATCGCCGTGTTGACGCCGATCACCCGGCCGGCCGAATCGAGGAGCGGGCCGCCGGAATTGCCGGGGTTGATGGCGGCATCCGTCTGAATCACGTTGGTGATCTCGCGGCCGCTGGCCGTGGGGAGCCGGCGCTTGAGCGCGCTGATGATGCCGGTGGTCAAGGATTGATCGAGGCCGAAGGGATTGCCGATGGCAAACACGGATTGCCCGACCTTGAGGTCGTCGGAGGTGCCGACGGCGATCGGTGCCGGCAGCCCGCGGGTCGAGTCCACCCGCAGCACGGCGAGGTCATAGTTGGGCGCGGTGCCGACCACCTGCGCGCGCAGCACCTGGCCCGAGGCGAGGCGAACGGCTATCGCATCGGCGCCTTCGACCACGTGATCATTGGTGACGATGTGGCCGGCCTTGTCCCAGACGAACCCCGTTCCGCTCTGCGCCCCCATGCCCTCGCCTTCCGCCTGCCGGGATGCGAGCCCCCCGGCGCGGCCCACCACCTGCACCACCGAGGGTGACACGCGCTCGAACAGCTCGATGGTCGAGCGTTCGAGGTCGGACAAGCTCGCGCGCGGCTCGATCGCGCGCGGCGTCGATGCCGAGTAGAGGAGCCGGTCGATATAGGGCTGCGCGATGTAGACGCCAAGAACGATCAGCAGCGCAAAGACGACAATCCTGGTGAGACGGTGGTCCATCGCGTGCTCTCCTCCCGTGCTCTAGACGACGATCACATCGCTGTCGGGTTCTGCCGCAAACAGCCGCTCCACATCGGCCTTGCGCCGCTCGAGGGCGAGCCGCTGGTTGACGTAGCCCTTGTCCGTGATCTCGTTGGCATCGATGGAGGGGGCATCGGGCAGAAGCAGGATGCGCACGATGCGCTCCGAGGAGCCGCGATGCTCCGTATTCCAGCGGGCGAGCGCCGCACCGACATGCGCGCGCACGGCCGGATGGCGGGCAGCCTCGGCGAGCGGAGCTTCGCCGCCGACGAGCTTGTGACAACCGGCGGCGTTGAGCCAGGCCAGGACGGCGATGAACTCCCGGTTCTCCCCGGCAACGATGACATCCAGCAGCGCCGGCGAGGCGGCGGCGAGCAAGCCGACCCGCAGCGCGCCCACCGGGACCCAGGTGCCGGTCGTGAGCTTGAAATTTTCCGCGAGACGGCCGTCGAACGCGAGGCCCTTTGCGGGGTCTGCCGGATCGGCAAAACGAACCGCATCGCCAGGCATGTAGAACCCGTCCGCGTCGAAGGCTGCGGCGGTGAGATCCGGATGCTTCCAATAGCCGGGCGTCACGTTCGGTCCGCGCACGCGCACTTCGAGCTTGTCGCCCGCCGGCACGAGCTTGAGCTCGACGCCGGGCACCGGCACGCCGACCGGGCCCGCGCGCTCGAGGATGAAATGGGCGGCCGTCGACATCGGGGAGGTCTCGGTCGTGCCCCAGGACGAGGTCATCGGCACGCGCTTGCCGATCGCCCGCTCGGACACGGCTTCGAGCCGCTGCCATAGGTCCTGCGGCAGCGCGGCGCCGGCATAAAAGATCAGGCGCAGCCTGCCAAAGAACGTTCGCGCGAGCGTCTCGTCGCGTTCCAGGAACGGCAGGAGAGCAGCATAACCGGCGGGGACGTTGAAGTAGATGGTGGGAGAAATCTGCGCCAGATTGCGCGCGGTCTGCTCGATCATGCCGGGCACCGGCCTGCCGCCATCGATGAACAGGGTGCCGGCGTGGCGGAGCACCAGATTGAAATTATGATTGGCTCCGAAGGTATGGTTCCACGGCAGCCAGTCCACGAGGATCAGCGGCTGCTCGTCGAGAAACGGCCAGATCTGCGCCAATTGCTGCTGGTTGGCGGTGAGCATGCCGTGGGTGTTGATGACGCCCTTGGGCAGGCCGGTCGAGCCCGAGGTGAACAGGAACTTGGCGATCGTATCGGCGCCGACCGACGCGGCGGCCTGCTCCAATGCGGCACCAGGACGGCTGCGCGCCATCGCATCGAAGGCCGTGACGCCGTCGATGCTTGCGCCGTTGCGGCCGGCGAGGACCTCGACCTTCGGCTCGATGCGAGCGAGGTCGAGGGCGGCGAGCGATTTGGCGAACGGGCCGGTGTCGGCGACGTAAATCAGGCCGGGCGTGAGCAATGTGCAAATGTGCTTGAGCTTGGCGTGGTCCTGGCTTTGCAGGGAATAGGCGACCGAGATGGGGGCGACCGGAACGCCGGCGGTATGGCCGGCAAGGGTGAGCAGGGCGTGCTCGATGCTGTTGCCGGACAGGATCATCACCGGCCGCTCGGCCGAGAGGCCGCGCTCGACAAGGCCCTGCGCGAGCGCATCCACCAATCCACGCGCCGCCCCATAGGTGAGCCTGCGCCAGCTTCCGCCCGCGTCGCGCTCCGCCAAGAACTCGCCCGCGGGATTGCGCTCCACAGCCGAGCGGAAGAGCCGGGCGAGGCTGCGATCGTACGGCGCCAGAGGCTCGGTCGAGCGATACCGGATGCTGCCGTCGGGCATCTGCTCGCATGCGACGCAAGGCGTCCCATAGGCAATGGAGCGCAGCGGCAGCGCCTGCGACATGCGAGCTCCTTATTCCCATTTCCCCGCAACGGGGAAGGTCTCGCGCCGGCGGTCAAGCTCCGCCGTCGTGTTTTCCATGGGTCGGTAACAGCAACTTGTTCATTGAGCTTGATCGATGCAATGTACCCGTCGAGGATCGGTGGGGAGGATAAGCTTCCATGCAGGCTCAATCTTCCAGGAGAGACAAACCCATGTCCATGCGGATCGCGCTCTTCGCCTCAGTTGCGGCCCTGTTGCTCACGACCCCCGCTTGGACAGCGAGCAAGTGCGTTGAGTCATCGCTGCGACGCGTTCCGTAGAAAGAACGAATTCGACAAGGCTCTGAGCGATTGCGATGAAGCCATAAAGCTCGCTCCGCAATATACGCCGGCCTATCTTGCCCGCGGTGATCTCCACCATGCCAAGGAGGATCATGACCGCGCCATTGCCGACTACAGCGAGGCGATCCGGCTCGATCCGAAATCGTGCGACGGCCTACAACAATCGCGGCATAGCGCACCGAGCCAAAGGCGATGTCGACCGGGCCATCGCCGACTACAGCGAGGCGATCCGGCTCGATCCGAAAGAGGTCATGGCCTTCTACAACCGCGGCATCGCTTACCGAGCCAAGGGCGATCTCGACCGCGCCATCGACGACTACAGCGAGGCGATCCGGCTCGATCCGAAAGAACCCGACGTCTACAACAACCGCGGTCTTATATACCACCAGAAGCAGGACCACGACCGTGCAATGGCCGATTTCAACGAATCAATCCGGCTCAATCCGAATTCGCAGTCGACCTACTACAACCGAGGCAGGGCGTACCAAACCAAGGGCGATCTCGACCGCGCCATCGCCGACTACAGCGAGGCGATCCGGCTCGATCCGAGCATGCGCGGCCCACTACAATCGGGGCCTCGCGTACCGAAACCAAGGGCGATCTCGACCGCGCCATCGCCGACTACGGCGAGGCGATCCGGCTCGATCCGAAGGACGCGCGTCCCCGCAACAATCGGGGCCTCGCCTACCGAGCCAAGGGCGATCTCGACCGCGCCATCGACGACTACAGCGAGGCGATCCGGCTCGATCCGAACGACGCCATCCCCTACAACAACCGCGGTCTTATCTACTACCAGAAGAAGGACTACGACCGCGCCATCGCCGACTACGGCGAGGCGATCCGCCTCGATCCGAACGGGGCCAAACGCCTACAACAACCGCGGTCTTATCTACTACCAGAAGGAGGATTACGACCGCGCCATCGCCGACTACAGCGAGGCGATCCGGCTCGATCCGCAGGACGTCACAGCCTACAACAACCGCGGTCTTGTCTACTACCAGAAGAAGGACTACGACCGGGCCATCGCCGACTATAGCGAGGCGATCCGGCTCGACCCGAATTTCGCCGTGGCCTACAACAACCGCGGCGATGCCTACGACGACAAGAAGGAGCACGACCGCGCCATCGCCGACTACAACGTGGCGATCCGGCTCGATCCGAGCAACGCCATACCCTACTACGACCGCGCCATCGCGCACCGGGCCAAGGGCGATCTCGACCGCGCCATCGCCGACTACGGCGAGGCGATCCGGCTCGATCCGCGTTACACCAGCGCCTACAGCAAACGCGCCGACGCCTATTATGACAAGAAGGACTACGAGCGCGCGATCGCGGATTACAGCGATGCCATCAAGCTCCAACCGAGCGCTGCGCGCCATGGCATGCGCTGCCTCGCGCGCGCCATCATCGGCCGCGAATTGCCGCAAGCGCTTGCGGACTGCAACGAGTCCTTGCGTCTTTCGCCGAACGACGCGGCAACTCTCGATGCCCGCGGTCTCACCAACCTCAAGCTCGGTCAGCTTGACGACGCCATCGCCGACTACGACGCAGCACTCAAGCTCTATCCCAGGTTCGCGTCCGCTCTCTACGGCCGCGGCCTCGCCAAGCAGATGAAGGGGTCCGACGGGGATGCCGATATCGTGGCAGGAAGAGCGCTTCGAGCCGACATCGCTGATCGGTTTGCCGGATATGGCGTGAAGTGAGCCGCTGCTCCCCTCGCGCCGAGGAAGTGGTTGAACAAGTTCATGCATGCGACAGACAGCGCGGGCAGCTTGTCAATCAGGCCAGCGAGGTTCACACTGCGGCCATGTCGCAGCGCGTCCCAACCCGCAAAGAGTTCGAGGAGATGGCCGCACGAGGTCGGCTGCATACGGAGGACGATCGCTTCATCCCGAGCAATTCCGATCTCGACGAGGCGCAGTCGCCGGTCGATCTCGGCCGCCTCTATGGCTTCACCGAAGACGACATTGCGCACTTCTACAACTTCCGTCGGCGCGGGCACCACATCGCATACACCGAGTACGTGCGGGATCTCGAGCTGGCCAAGGTCCCCCCGGCAGCTCCGTCGGGGACTTCGCCACCGGCTTCGCTGAAAAGCTTGCGGCGCGACCGATGACAATCTCGCCGAGAGCGGCTTGCTCGGCGCCCGAGAGCTTCAGATCCCAGCGCGGCCGCCGCGAACCAAGCGCTTGATGGATGCTGACCTGCAATGGCAGGGTAGGGACGGCCCAGTGCCCTATCGGATTTCAGTCAGGTCAGCATGAGCATTGCCGATTCGCCCGCCGCAAAAGAGCTCGTCACCGCCGCGCTGCTCGTGATCGGCGACGAGATCCTGTCCGGGCGCACCAAGGACAAGAACATCGGCTACATCGCCGAGTATCTCACGGCGCTGGGCATCGACCTCGTGGAGGTGCGCATCGTCGGCGATGAGGAGGCGGCCATCGTGGATGCGCTCAATGCGCTGCGCCGTCGCTATACCTATGTCTTCACCACCGGCGGCATCGGGCCGACCCACGACGACATCACCGCCGACTGCGTCGCCAAGGCGTTTGGCGTGTCGATCGACGTCGATCCGCGGGCACTCGCCATCATGCACGAGCGTCTCGCCGCGACCGGCACCGAGATGAACGACGCGCGCCTGCGCATGACGCGCATTCCCAAGGGGGCCGATCTCGTCCTCAACAAGGTATCGGGCGCTCCCGGAATGTGGATCGACAACGTCATCGTCATGGCCGGCGTGCCCTCGATCATGCAGGCCATGCTTGACGAAGTGGCACCGAGGCTCAAGACCGGGGTGCGCATGCTGGCGGAGACGATGCGCGCCGATGCGCGCGAGGGCGACATCGGATCCCAGCTCGGCGAGATCGCCAAGGCGCATCCGCAGGTCGCAATCGGCAGCTATCCCTTCTTCGACCCGCAGCGCGGGCCCAACACCAACGTGGTGTTGCGCGCCCGTGATGCCGGAAAGCTGGCCGCGGCCAAAGCCGCGGTCGACGAGATGTTGACACGGGTGCGCGGGGCGCAAACCAGCAAGGCATGACCGGTGTCGGGATTCCGAATAGCATGATTCCAGTGCGGGTTTGGATTTGAGGTCCCTATGCGGACTCGCCGCAATCCTGATAAGGAGCTTCAAATCCACCGCCGTAGCACCTGAAATCATAATTCGGCGATACGGAGTTATGCTTAGTCGTCGGATTCATCGAAGTCGCCGCAGTCGCGGTGCGCTCCCTCTCCCCGTCGGGGAGAGGGTTGGGGTGAGGGGGGCACTTATCGGAGACCGAAACCCCTCACCCCATCCCTCTCCCAATGGGTCCCAATGGGAGAGGGAGCCGAGCGGAGCTTGCCGACGCTTCATTGAACGCGACTTACCTTTCAATGATAGTCGGCCCTACTTTAGCCGGAGGAGAAAGCATGTTCGTCCATCCATCACGCCGCGAGCTTCTGCGCAGCGCGCTTGCCTCGAGCGGCATCGGCCTCGCCATTGGCCATCCCGCTCGGACCTTCGCGCAGGGTGTGGCTCCCACCCCGCAATGTCGCGATGGCGATGTCGCGACTGTCCGCCAGGGCGAGGGGCCATATTTCAAGCCGAGCTCGCCGTTGCGCGCCGATCTGGTCGAGGCCCCCACCAAAGGACGCCTGATCGAGATCAGGGGTCAGGTGCTGACCCGCTCCTGCCGCCCGGTCGCGCGGGCTCTGGTTGATCTCTGGCACGCCGATGAGCGCGGCGAATACGATGGTGCCGGCTTCCGCTACCGCGGACACCTGTATTGCGATGGCGAGGGCCGCTATGGCTTTCGCACCGTCCTGCCCGCGGTCTATTCCGGCCGCACGCGTCACTTTCACGTCAAGGTGCAGGCTCCCGAGCAGCCGGTGCTCACCACGCAGCTCTATTTTCCCGACGAGCCCGCAAACCGGCGCGATGGCATGTTTCGTCGCGAGTTGGTGATGCGCATGGGAGAGACTGCGGACGGCCTCTCGGCGCAATTCGATTTTATCCTCGACATGCGGTAACGAAAGAGCGGCCGGGAACATGCTCATGCCGCAACCCCAAGCTCAGCCGCAGCAGCAACCGCAAAAGCCGTTTCCCGTCTCCTGGGACGAATTCCATCGCGACGCGCGCGCGCTGGCGTGGCGGCTCGCGGGCGCCGGCCCGTTCCTCGCCATCGTCTGCGTCAGTCGCGGCGGTCTCGTTCCAGCCGGCATTGTCGCGCGCGAGCTCGGCATCCGGCTGATCGAGACGGTGTGCGTCGCAAGCTACAGCCACGTCACGCAGGGCGAGCTCAAGGTGCTCAAGGACGTGGCCCGCAGCATCGTGGGCATAGGCGGCGGGCGGGGCAAGGGCGTGCTGATCGTCGACGACCTCGTCGATACCGGCAAGACCGCCAAGGTGGTCCGCGATATTCTGCCCGAGGCGCATTTCGCCACCGTCTATGCCAAGCCCATGGGCCGGCCGATGGTCGATACGTTCATCACCGAGGTATCGCAGGATACCTGGATCTATTTTCCGTGGGATACCGGGCTTGCGTTCCAGCCGCCGATCCGGGACGTTGATCTGTAGATGACCCGCGGGCAGGGCGGATTGGCGTCAGCGTCATCCCCCCTGCGGTTGTTGGATATCAGGAGGAAGCAACCATGGACGCGATGACCAAGACGAAGGATCAAGCCGGCACGCATTCCCATGTCGTGCGTCCCGCCAGCATGGAGTGGCAGAAGACCCGGTTTCCCGGCTGCGAGGTGAAAACGCTGCTGTTCGATCCCGATAGCGGCCTCGTCACGGCCCTGATGCGGTTCGCGCCCGGCGCCGTGCTGCCCGATCATGAGCACGTCAAGATCGAGCAGACCTACGTGCTCGAAGGCAAGCTGGTGGACAAGGAGGGTCCGGCGGCCGGTCTCGAGGTCAACCCCGGCGAATTCGTTTGGCGCGAGCCGGGAAGCCGCCATGTCGCCTGCACGCCCGAGGGCGGGCTGATGCTGGCCATGTTTCAGATCCCGAACAAATTCCATGAGCGCGACGGGCGCGTGACCGACCTGGGCGGCCAGGACTGGGAAAGCGTCTGGGGCCACGTGCTCAACGGGTAGGCGAGGGCCGGATTATTGATGAAGAAAAGCGGTTCGACCCCGAAACCCGATCGCACGCCGTAGCCGCGCTAGTGTGCTCATCGGCCGGAAATGGGGTGAGAGGGTAAGCGCCGTCGAAGGTATTGAGCTGTCGCCCGCCGCAAAACGGCGCGCCGAGGAATTCGATCGCCTTGGCCTTTCTCCCGAGGAGCGGCGCCGGGCCATTCTCCGCGCTTATCGCAAGGGCTGAACTCCGCTGGCATGTACAAGGTGGACGTAGATCCGTATTGCTATCCGGGCACCACAGTTCTTATCAATCGTGCGGGTCTGCGCGATGCGGCGCGGCTCGAAGAGTTCGAGGCTGAGATAACGGTCCAGCGGTTCGATCTGCTTCATCAGCTCGGACTCAACGGCATGGCCAAGGCCTTCGATGAGATCGAAGTATCCGCTGAAGCCACCATGCTCACCCATCCCGAATGGCTCGCCCTGTTGCTCGATCAGGAGGTCAGCTATCGGCGTGACCGGCGCCTGCTCGCTCGCCTGCGCTATGCCAGGTTGCGGCATCAAGCTTCGGTCGACTGCTCATCGCGATGCAGCGCGAGAGTCGGCCGCTAAAGTCCAAAGACCTCGGCTTTATCGGCAAGGATCATCTCGCGGCTCGGTTCAAAGCAGCCGGCGCCATCTTGCGACATTGAAGTACCAGCGCAATTTCGGCGTGAGCGACGGGTGTGCCGGACGTGATCGAAACGGCATTCGGCTAGTGCCCAGATGGTACGAACGAGCGCCGCATTATCACGGGGATGAACTGGTCGCCCGCGATCGGCAGCCCGTTCCGCTCTTTGGGCCCATACGGTGAGAGTCTCGACAGCGTTCTTGCCGCGCAACGTTCTGGCAGCGACGAACCTATCGTTTTTGTCCTGCATCTCGCCCGCCCGCGGATCGAGTACACCGATCACGGCAAGACGGCAGTCGTCATCCCAGGGAGCTGCGAGGACGCGGATCTTGAGGACGGGGGCGATGAGTGATCCCGCCAAGACCATGGCCGAGCGCCTCAAGGACGTAGTGCTTAACGTCACGAAGGACTGGGCGAAACAGCGAAAGGCCGAGGAGCGTCATGCGTCGGCGTTGGCGAACCGCCACCAACGTTTTACCACGAGCAAATATCCCTGTTGTCGCCACAATCCATTTTGATATCATTCTTAGGCACATGAACTTATGTAAAGTTGCATCGATCACGATGACGCTCCGTCGTAGCCCGATCGGCGCGCAAATACACTGCATTCTATTTCTTTGAAATTAATTTTAGGGCTTGCAATGTGAGGTGACGCCGAGGGATAGGACCTCGCCGTTAAAACAAGAGAATTTGCCATGCATCTTGCAACAATGGCATGCGCACTTGCGATTGTTGTGTGCGTGGCGATATTTGGCGCCATTCTTTCGCAACGAGCCTCCCCGCCGATTGGCTCAGCGTCGCCGACCCCAGTAGCTACTACCGAGAGTTCTGGCCGAGCAGTCGTGGCGACAGTGGATTCTGATGAGATACTGGCAGCGAAGTCCGCTTTCGCTTCCGGCGTAAAGCCCAGTGCTCAGAGTGCGCTCGCCAAACGCTCGCCGGTGATTGCGGCGGTGTCGACGGCTGCGCCTGCGCAAGCTTCCATAGCCGCCGTACCCGAGTCACTGGGGCAATTTCCCGTTACTGTGGCGCGCGCGGGGTCATCATGCCCGGGTAATCCCGACGCGCTCGGTATCTCGCGCGTGGTCGAGATCGACACGACAGGAGGCCCCGGGTTCGGCTCTGAACATTTCAAGGTCCATGACTTCCTGCGGGAAGGTGAAGTCGTGCTCACTTTCGACGATGGACCCTGGCCCAAGAATACTCAAGCCGTGTTGAGCGCACTCGCGGCGCACTGCACCAAGGCGATCTTTTTCCCGATTGGGCTGCATGCCACCTATGAGCCAGTAATTCTCAAGCAGGTGTCCGCAGCGGGGCATGCAATCGGCTCGCATACCTGGTGTCATCAGGATTTATCAAAGACCAAGGGGACATGTTTAGTGAAGGGGAAACGCGAGTCTTTAGAGTTCGACCCGAAGGACGAAATCGAGAAGGGCATCAGCGCAGTGCGTTGGGCAGTCGGCGGACCGACCGCGCCGTATTTCCGATTTCCGGCATTGCGGCACCCGCCGGAACTCATCGAGTATCTCGGCAAGCGCAACATAGGTATTTTCTCCGCTGACATCGATTCGTTTGATTTTAAAATGCGCAAGCCGGAGCAAGTTAGGCAGGTGACGTTGGCGAAGTTGAAGTAACATGGCAAAGGACTTGTCCTGATGCATGATTTCCAGCACGCGACGGCCGAGGCGGTCGCTGATTTGCTCAAGGACCTTAAAGCCGCCGGCTATAAGATTGTCTTTATGCAACCCAGGTTCCCTGTGACGACGATCGCCTCATACGATCAGTTGATCCTGAAACAGATGAAGACGTCGAGCGTCGACGGCCGTCCTACTTCCAGCGTCGTGCGCACAATCAGCGAATGATCCCCCACTGCTGCCGTAAGTGCACGCGGTGACTGTTTTAACCACTCGCGTATTGAAGCCCGACCGCGCTCTCCAACGTCGCGCTGGCTGCATGCATCCGCGCCTACCAAACGGGAGCGATAGTGGGGACGGGTGAGGAGATCAGCCGCATGCAGAAGTTCAAAGCACAGGGCATATCGAAGCGGCACGCCGCGCGCTGGCCATGCGCCGTGCGGCTTCGTTTCCTCCCCGTCCCGAAACCGGCGACACGACCGGCGGGGGTATGCGAGATCGAGAAGCTCGATCGACTCCAGAAATCGGGATCGATCACGGATCAGGAGTTCACACGCCTTCGCGCCAAGCTGGTCGCGTAGCTAGAGGGCGGCGCGCCTTTGCGATTTGCGGGCTGAATGACTTGATCACAAGCCTGTCGAGCCTCGGCATCCCGGGCGGTCCGACCTGTCGGATTGATCTATTCTCGATGAGATTCAGATGGTCGTACCCCCCTTTGTTGTTAGAAGCTCAGCCGGAATCGGAGGTGAAGCAGACAGCGATGCTGCGGCGCGGTAATGCGGGCAATTGACCCAACTGAGACATTGGCTGTGCACCGCAGCAATGGTTTTTACCCCCTATCAAGGCTCCTGTTTCAGCGGATACTATCTTGTCTCCTGAACGTGGGAGCCGATATGCGGCGACGCGAGTTCATCACGTTGCTCGGCGGCGCGGCGGCGTGGCCGTCTGCCGCGCGTGCCCAGAGTGCGAGAGCGCCGACGGTCGGCGTTCTGGTCTTGGGGCTGCCCGATCCTGAGCCGTTTCTGCAGATGTTGCGCGATGGATTGCGCGGTCGCGGCTATGCCGAAGGCAGCAACATTCGGCTGGAAGTCCGGTCCGCCGAGGGGCAGCAAGGCCTGCTCGCCGAGAAGGCCGCGGAGTTGGTTCGTCTGAAGGTCGATATCATCGTCGCGCTCCAGACCCCGGCCGCCATGGCAGCGAAACAGGTGACAGGCGAAATCCCGATCGTGATGGCGCAGGTCGGCGATCCGGTTGCGGTCGGCCTCGTCGCGAGCCTGGCCGGGCCAGGCGGCAATGTCACCGGGCTATCGGGAGGGGCCGCGGAAATCGCCGGCAAAGTTGTGGAACTGGCGCGCGAGATGCTGCCGGCGGTGCGCCGCGTCGCGGCGCTCGCCAACGCGAGTGATCCATTCGGCAAGCTGTTCGTCGAAGGCGTCGGCGCCGGCGCGCGCAATCTCGGCCTGGCGATGGAGTCGGTCGCGGTCTACCCGACGCAGCCTTTGGAGCCGGTGTTCGAATCGATGGCTGGCAAGAAGGTGGACGCGGTCATCACCATGACCACCATCTTCCGTAAGGAGGCTGTCGATCTGGCGATCAAACATCGCCTGCCGTTGCTCTCGACCGCTCGCCTGGTGCCGGTCGCGGGCGGTCTTGCGTCCTACTCCGCGGACTACAACGCGTTGTGGCGAGAGAGCGCGGTCTATGTCGACAAGATTCTCAGGGGCAGCAAGCCGGCCGATCTTCCGGTCGCCTTCCCGACCAAGTTCGAGCTCGTGATCAACCTCAAAACCGCCAAGGCGCTTGGCCTCGAAGTGCCGCCGACGCTGCTCGCGCGCGCCGACGAGGTCATAGAATAGCCAGTTCGTTTGCTGCACTGCATATGTCGGGTTGTGTGCAGGTTTTCGGCCGCCGGCAAGCACACAACTTTCCATGCGCTCTGGCGGCCGGCGGCTGAAAAGCGCCAAGGCACGAAATCGCGCCGGGAGATGGTATGCCGCCAGTGCCGCAGGGAGCGGTGCCGCACAAAGGCTATGGGGATTTTGGTTTACAGGCCCCGAACAAATGCGGAAGGAAGCGTTGACGAAGCGATGGACACGCTCCTATTCTAGCTAAAATCTTTAGCTAGAAGAGGTGGGGCCATGGCGCACCCCAGGTGGTCGGTCCAGGACGCGAAGAACCGGTTTAGCGAAGTCGTTGAGGCGGCGCAGCGCGAGCCTCAGACCGTGACCAAGCACGGAAAGCCTGCGGTGGTAGTGGTAGCTGCGGATGAGTACGAGCGCTTGCGCAAACTGCAACATCTGAAGGCTCCGAGCTTTGCTGACCTGCTTCTCGCTATGCCCGCTGACGGCGAGGAATTCGAGCGTCTTGAGGCGCGCATGCGGGATCCCGGGTTCTGATGTTTCTACTCGATACCGTCATTCTTTCGGAACTGCGCAAACCTCCTCGGCGACGCAACCGCAATCTCGTTAAATGGATCGGCGAGGTGCCATCACAGGATCTTTTCGTCAGCGTGCTGACCCTTGGCGAAATTGAGCGCGGCATCGAACGGCAGCGTCAGCTTAACCCGCCATTCGCCAACATCATCGCATCCTGGCTGGATTTGATTTTGCGTACATATGAGGGCAGGATTATTGCTGTCGATGTTGCCGTCGCACGCCGCTGGGGTCGTCTGTCTCACCGGATCGGCAACAAGGGGCTCGACCTTGCCATTGCCGCGACAGCACTTGAACACGGCCTCACTGTCGTGACCCGTAACGTGTCAGACTTCGAGCCGACAGGGGTGCCCGTCCTCGACCCCTTCAACCCGCGGCCATTTCGGCGGCCGTAGGCGAAGCATGAGACCATCTACTGCAAGATGGGTGGATGGGTCGCGATGGATTTGAGGTCGACCGTAGGTTTTGCGAGCTTTGCAAGATCGGGCCGCGGGCGTCCCAGACGGGGGATGCCCGCAAAGGCATGCTCCATCGCTTCGGCCGCGTCCAGGAGATCGCAGTCGCCGCGGAAGCGGCCGATCACCTGCAATCCGAACGGCATCGCGTGCTCATCCACGCCGCACGGCAGCGAGATTGCAGGATTGGTGACGAGCGTGATGACATAGGTCAGCGCCAGCCAGTGATAGTAGTTGCGCAGCCGCGTGCCTTCGAGCGATTCGAGATAGAGCTGCGTCCACGGGAACGGCGAAACCGGCGTGGTCGGCGACATCACCAGGTCATAATCGCGGAAGCGCGCCTGGAAGCGCCGGAAGATTCGGGTCTGCTCGGCGTGCGCCCAGGCCATGTCGGCGAGCGTCATGCCGGCTGCCATCTCGTAATTGCCGCGCACATTGGCGCCGAGTAAGTCCGGGTCCTTGTCGTAGGCGTCGCGGTAACGGTCGACGTAGCTTTGTGCGCGCACGATGTCGAAGCAGCGGTCGGCTTCGCCAAGATCGAAGCTGACCTCGTCGCAGGCGCGGAAGAGATGCCGTACGGCCGCGATCCGGCTGCGGAAAACCCGGCGGATGTCGCTCGCAACCGGGCACTGGCCGAAGTCCTCGGTAAAGGCCACGCGCAGCGCCCCGAGATCGACCGTCCGCGCGGCGGCGATTGCTTCGGGATCGAGCGGGAACGCCAATGGCTCGCGATCGTCCATTGCAACCTGTGCCGAGAACAACAGACGCAGATCCGCAACGCTGCGTGCGAGCGGGCCCAGCACCGAGATCGGTGTCCAACCCAGCGGCCGGCCGTCCGCCGGCACGACCCCGGGCGAGGGCCGGAAGCCCACCACCCCACAAATGGCCGCCGGTATCCGCAGCGACCCCCCGGTATCGGAGCCGGTGCATACCGGCAGCATGTCGCAGGCGAGTGCGACCGCCGCGCCGCCCGAGGAGCCGCCGGCATTGAGCTGCGGGTCGAACGGGTTTCCAGTCGCGCCCCAGACCAGGTTGCGCGTATTCGCGCCGGCGCCGAATTCCGGCACATTGGTCTTGGCGACGATGATGGCTCCCGCCTTGCGTACGAGGGCGACCATGGCCGCGTCGTGCGCGGGCACGAAGCTGCGATAGAGCGGCGAGCCGTAGGTCGTGAGCAGGCCCGCGGTCTCGTGCAGGTCCTTGATTCCGGTCGGCAGCCCGTGCAGCGCTCCGAGCCGCTCGCCTTTGCGCGCGTCGGTCTCCGCGCTCACCGCGAGCTTGCGCGCACGTGCGAAGTCCGTCGCCGCGATCGCATTGACCGCCGGATTGAGCGCTTCGATGCTCCCGATCGCTGCCTCCAGGAGCTCGACCGGCGAGATTTCCTTGCTCCCGATCCGCCGCCGCAGTTCGACGGACGACAGTGCCAAGAGCTCATCCGAATGTGACATGATCTCGACCCGTGTGGCGTGGCTTCACTGCAAGCGCTCCATCAGTCCCTGCATCAGCCGGGTCCGCGGCTCGATCGACGAATACAGGAGATGCTCGTGGTTGGTGTGAGCACCGTCACCGTCGACGCCGAGCCCGTCGAGCGTCGGGATGCCCATCGCGACCGTGAAGTTGCCGTCCGATCCGCCGCCCGCGAGCGGTGCGCTTGCGAGCGCAAAGCCGATCTCGTTCGCGATCCCGGCGGCCTTGTCGAAGACGACATCAATGCCCCGGTCGCGCGCGAAAGCCGGGCGCGTGATCTTGCCGGTCACCGTCGTTTCGACATCCGGCCGCACGGATTTGAGCGCCAGGATCTTCGCCTCCATCTCGTCGGCACTCGGGCGGTCGCAGAAGCGCAGGTCGACCTCGATCATGCAATCCTCGGCAACCGTATTGCGGGTGGTGCCGCCATTGATCAGCCCGACATTGGTAGTGATTCCGCGCGGGCGGTCGTTGAAACGCTCGATCGCGAGCACCAGCTCCGCCATGGCAGCGATCGCGCTGCGCCCCTTGTCCGGGTTGGCACCCGCATGCGCCGGCCGGCCGTGCGTGCGGATGATGAAGACGCCGATGCCCTTGCGCGCCGTCACGATCTTGCCGCCGTCACGCGCCGGCTCGGTGACGAGGACGTAGCGATGGCCGCGCGCCTCCCGCTCGATGAAGCTGCGCGACGCTGGGCTGCTCAATTCCTCGTCCGGGGTGAACAGGAACGTGATCGGCAGCGGCGTGCGCCGCCGCGCCCGCGCAATCCGCCGGTATGCCGCGACCGCGATCGCCAGTCCGCCCTTCATGTCGTAGATGCCGGGCCCGTAGACCCTGTCGCCCTCGCGGCGCCAGGCGAGCTTGCCGGTAAGCGTGCCGACCGGATGCACGGTATCCATGTGGCTCAACACCAGGATTCCCGGCTCGTTGCGTGTCGGATCGCAGCGCACGCGCAAGATGTCGCCAAACGTACTGATTGTTGGTTGCCGTTCGCATATGGCCCCGGTGCCTTCGAAGAAGCGCATGATCGCGCCGAGCACACGATTGACGCCCTCGACGTTGCGCGAGGGACTCTCGATCTCGACGATGCTGCGGATGTCTTCGAGAATGGCGTCACTGTCGACACGGTCGTGCAGAAAGGATGACATGTCGGCCTGGTACCTGCTTCGGAATGGCGCGCAAGAATAACGCAATGATCGAGCGTTTGTCAGAGGAAGAAATGTCCGTGTCGTGTGGGCAATCGTCTTGACAGCGGGGAGGGGGCGGCTTCCACTGATCGTGGGCGAGATCGAAATCACCGGAAAAATCGCAAAGACGCCCAACAGCGGCAAGCAGCATCCTGACGACGGAGGGGATCATGATCGCGGTGCGATTTGGTTTTGCTGCAGCACTGCTCGCCGCCGTCGTCGCGGTTACGCCGGCGACGGCCGGCAAGAGAGACAATTCGCTCCGCTTCGCCTACGAGCAGGTGCTCGAGAACGTGGATCCCTATTTCAACAGCGTGCGCATCGGCGTGATCATCGGCCACCAGGTCTGGGACACGCTGATCTATCGCGATCCCGAGACCAACGAGTACAAGGGTCAGCTTGCGACGGCCTGGAAATGGATCGACGACAAGACGCTCGAGCTCGAGCTGCGCCAAGGCGTGAAGTTCCACAATGGCGCCGAGTTCGACGCCGACGACGTGGTCTACACGCTCAATTTCGTGTCCAAGCCGGAAAACAAGGTCGTCACCCAACAGAACGTCGATTGGATCGATCGCGCCGAGAAGCTCGACAAGTACAAGGTGCGCATCGTCGCGCAAGCGCTCCGTTCCCGGCGGCGATCGAGTATCTCGCGGGCCCGATCGTCATCCACCCGCACGAGTATTATGCCAAGGCCGGCCCGAAAGGGATGAACGAAAAGCCGGTCGGGTCCGGGCCCTATCGCGTCGTCGAGCACGCGCTCGGCAAATATCATGCGGCTGGAGCGCAACCCCGACTATTTCAAGGACAGCCCGAAGCCGCAGCCGAAGATCGACAAGATCGAGATCCGCTTCATTCCCGGACGCGGCAGACGCGAGTCGCCGAGATGCTCTCCGGCGGGCTCGACTTGATCATGAACGTCGCCGCCGACCAGGCGCAGCAATTGCGCACGGTGCCGAGCCTGCAGGTCGTGTCGGGCGAGACCATGCGCTACGTCTTCCTGCAGTTGAACACGACCGAGCAGCACGCCCGCGCCGCAACTGCGCGACATCCGCGTGCGCAAGGCGATCATGCATGCGATCGACCGCGAACGCCATGGTCAAGTCGATCGTCGGCGAAGGCGCGCGCGTGCTGCACACGCGTGTGCTTCCCGTCGCAGTTCGGCTGCACCGACGAGGGCGCGCCGCGCTATGCCTACGATCCGGCCAAGGCCAAGCAGCTGCTCGCCGAGGCCGGATTTCCCAACGGCTTCGAGATCGACCTCTATGCCTATCGCGAGCGCGACCAGACCGAGGCCATGATCGGCTATCTGCGCGCGGTCGGCATCAGGGCCAACCTGCGTTTCATGCAATATGCCGCGATGCGCGACGCCGTGCGCGCCGGCAAGGCGCCGATGGCGCACCAGACCTGGGGCTCGTTCTCGGTCAACGACGTCTCGGCCGCGGTCTCGGTGTATCCACAAGTTCGCAGGCTGACGACGTCAACCGCGACCCGGAGGTGCGCGACCTGCTCGAGCGCGGCGACATCTCCGTCGACCCGAAGGTGCGCAAGGCAGGCCTATGCCAAGGCGCTGGCGCTGATCCAGGAGCGCGCCTATGCGGCTGCCGCTCTATTCGCTCCCGACCGTACTACGTCGCCGCCAAGGACCTGGTGTTCACGGCCTATCCCGGACGAGATGCCGCGGTTCTGGGAGATGAGCTGGAAGTGACGTGCGAGGTCGATTGCCCCGGCAACCGGCGAGGTGCGCGCGATGCTCGCCTTCGTCGCTAAAACGCCTGGCGCTCGCCGTTCTGGTCGCGCTCGCGGTGTCGGCGCTCGCGTTCCTGTTGCTGCGCGCCTCCGGCGACGTCGCCATCGCGCTCGCCGGCGAAGGCGCGCGCGCGCGAGGACATCGAGAACATCCGCCGCGTCTACGGGCTCGACCGGCCGCTGCTCGTGCAGTATCTCGACTGGCTCGTGCAAGATGCTGCGCGGCGACTTCGGCGAGTCGCTCTATTTCAAGACCGACGTGGCTCGACCTCGTCGCTCGACAAGCTGCCGACCACGGCCATGCTCGCGGTGTTCTCGCTCGCTGTTCGCGCTCGCCGATCTCGGTGCCGCTCGGCGTGCTCGCGGCGCGTCTATCCCAACAGCTGGATCGACCGGCTGTGCCTCGCTGCTCGCGGTCGTCGGCCAGGCGCTGCCGAACTTCTTCTTCGCGCTCATCCTGATCATGGTGCTTGCGGTGACCTGGCAGCTGCTTCCGGTCTCGGGCAGCGAGACGCTGGGCGCATTTCGTGCTGCCGACGATCGCGCTCGGCTACTACGTGGCGCCTGCCTTCATGCGGCTCGTGCGCGCCGGCATGATCGAGGTGCTCGCCTCCGACTACATCCGCACCGCGCGCGCCAAGGGCCTGTCGGGCGCCGAGCGTCGTGGTCAAGCACGCGCTGCGCAACGCGCTCGTGCCGGTGGTGGCGCTTGCGGCGGTGCAGCTCGGCTTCCTGCTCGGCGGCTCGGTGGTGATCGAGACGATCTTCGCGCTCGATGGGCTCGGCTATCTCGCCTACCAGTCGATCACGCCACAACGACCTGCCGGTGACGCAGGCGATCGTGACGCTGCTGTCGTTCGTCTATGTCGGGCTCACGCTCGCGGCCGATCTGGTCAATGCCTGGCTCGATCCGCGCATGCGGGTAGAGCGAGCGCGATGAGCGACGTCCCGTCTGCCGCTGTCTCGATGTCGCCGCGCCGCCTCGCCGCGCTGCTGCTGCGCCGGCGCGTGCGTTCGGCCATGCCGGCCTGATGATCGGCGCGGGCCTGCTTGCGCTGATCGTCGCTGCTCGCGCTGCTCGCCCCGCTGCTCGCGCCCTACGATCCCTATGCGCAGGACCTCGACGCGCCGCCTGATTCCGCCGATCTGGTACGAGAAGGGCACCTGGGCGCACGTGCTCGGCACCGACAATCTCGGCCGCGACTATCTCTCCCGCGTCGATCTACGGCGCGCGCATCTCGCTGCTGATCGGGCTCTGCGGTCATGCTGATCTCGGGCCTGATCGGCACGGCGCTCGGGCTGCGGCCGGCTATTTCGGCGGCCGCGTCGACATGCTGGTGACGTTCATCATCACGGTGCGGCTCGCCATGCCGCTGATCCTGGTCGCGCTCGCGGTCGGTCGCGATGGTCGGCGGCTCGCTGCGTCGTGGTGATCCTCGTGCTCGGCCTGCTCAAGTGGGACCGCTTCGCCGTGGTCATGCGCGCCGCGACCCAGCAGGTGCGCGCGCTCGATTACGTCACCGCCGCGGAGGCGACCGGCGCCTCGACCGCCGCGCATCATCCTCGGCGAAGTGCTGCCCGAACGTGCTGCCGCAGCTCGTCGTGGTGGCGACGCGTCGAAGCGGCGAGCGCGATCCTGCTCGAGGCCGCGCTCTCGTTCCTCGGGCTCGGCGTGCAGCCGCCGCTGCCGTCCTGGGGCCTGATGATCGCCGAGGCCAAGCTCTACATGTTCTTCTCGTTCTGGCTGATCGCCATTCCCGGCACCGCGCTCGCGCTGCTCGTGTTTGCCATCAACATGGTGGGCGACGGCATCCGCGACGTCACCGCGCCGGGCGGGAGGGCGTGACGATGGCGCTGCTCGAGGTCGACGGGCTCGTCGGTCGACATCGCGACGCCCGCGCGGCACGCTGCATGCGGTGCGCGACGTGTCGTTCCGCGTCGAGCGCGGCGAGACGCTGTGCCTCGTCGGCGAGTCCGGCTGCGGCAAGTCGATGACCGCGCTCGCGCTGATGGGCCTGCTGCCGCGCACCGCCACGCGCCGCGCGCGCCGCCTCGCCTTCGACGGCGAGGACCTTGCCGCGCGCCGCGCGCGGCTCGCGCGGCTGCGCGGCAATCGCATGGCGATGATCTTTCAGGAGCCGATGACGGCGCTCAATCCCGTCCTACACCATCGGCGACCAGCTTGCCGAGGTGCATCGCCGGCACCAGGGCTCGACGCGGCCGCGCGGCGCGCGCGCGCGCGGTCGAGCTGCTGGAACAGGTCGGCATCAGCGGCCGCGGCCGAGCGGCTCGCGGCAATATCCGCACCAGCTTTCCGGCGGCCTGCGCCAGCGCGTGATGATCGCCATGGCGCTGATGTGCGGGCCGGCGCTGCTGATCGCCGACGAGCCGACGACCGCGCTCGACGTCACCATCCAGGCGCAGATCCTGCGGCTGCTGGTCGACCTGCAGCGCGACCTCGGCATCGCGCATCCTGCTCATCACGCACGATCTCGGCGTGGTCGCGCGCGTCGCGCATCGCGTGGCCGTGATGTATGCCGGCGAGATCGTCGAGACGGCGAGCGCCGCAGACGCTGTTCGCCGCGCCGCGTCACCCCTATACGCGCGGCCTGATGGCCTCGATCCCGGTGCCGGGCAAGACGCCGCCCGGGCGCGCGGCTCGGCGCGATTCCGGGCACGTGCCGTCGCTGATCGGCGACATGCGCGGCTGCGCCTTCCGCAACCGCTGCGCCCACGCCACGGCGGTGTGCGCCGAGCCGATCGCACCGCGCTCGCGAAGCCGGCCACGTCTGGCGCTGCGTGCTGGCGCAGCGCGCCGGCGGAGGCGGCATGAGCGGCGCTCATCGAGGCGCGCGGCGGTCAGCCGCAGCTTCGCGTCGGCCGCGGCCTGTTCGCCAGCGAGACGCGTGCTCCGCGCGGTCGTCGACGTCGATATTGTCGGTCGCAGAGCGGCGAGGTGCTCGGGCCTCGTCGGCGAATCCGGCTCCGGCAAGTCGACGCTTGGCAAAGCATGCTGCTCGGGCTGCTCGCGCCCGACAGCGGCACCATCCGCATCGCCGGCGTCGACATCGCGACGCGATCGGCCGCCGCGCGCTCGCCGGCCGCATCCAGCCGGTGTTCCAGGACCCGTATTCGTCGCTCAACCCGCGCAAGTCGGTGGCCTCGATCGTCGCGCTGCCGCTCGCGGTGCTCGGCATCGGCAACGCGCGCGAGCGGCGCGCGCGCGCCATCGACATGCTCGCGCGCGTCGGCCTGCCGGCGCGCTACGCCGACGTCTATCCGAGCGAGCTGTCCGGCGGCCAGCGCCAGCGCGTCGCGATCGCGCGCGCGCTCGTGGTCGAGCCGCAGATCGTGCTGCTCGACGAGCCGACCTCAGCGCTCGACGTCTCGGTGCAGTCGCAAATCCTCAACCTGCTGCTGGATCTCAAGCGCGACCTCGGCCTGACCTATCTGTTCATCAGCCACAATCTCGCGGTGATCGAGCATATCGCGACCCGCGTCGCGGTGATGTATCTCGGCCGCATCGTCGAGACCGCGGAGCGCGACGCGCTGTTTCGCGCACCGCGCCATCCCTACACCAAGGCGCTGCTCGCCTCGGTGCTCACCCCCGAGCCCGGGCTCGGCGTTCCCGACACCGGGCTCGGCCTTGCCTTTCCCAATCCGCTGGCGCCGCCGCCCGGCTGCGTGTTCCATCCGCGCTGCCCGCAGGCCGGGGCGCGCTGTCGCATCGAGGCGCCGCGCACCCTCCGCGACCGGCACGGACTTGTCGCCTGCCATCTCCACGACGGCGGGACCGCCATCGCCGCATGAGCGGGTTCATTCCCGGGCTGTGCAGCAAGGGGCGGCACCCCTCGGCAAATCAGCAAATCATGCGTCTCTGCGTGGCGAATCAGATGGGCCTGACCGCAGGTCATGATCTGCGATATCTTGATTGCCTCAACGTGGTCGGGCCGATCGCATACTGCGGACCAACGGCAGCAGGAGAGCCATCCAGATGTCGCTCACCCTGACCCCCGGCACGTTGGTTGTCGAGTCAGCCTATCCCGATCCGCCATTCGACGTCATGGAGAATGGGACGGCGACAGGTTTCGACATCGAGCTGATGCGGGCGGTCTGCG
Organism: uncultured Alphaproteobacteria bacterium; assembly: GCA_963820365.1. GTDB lineage: Bacteria > Pseudomonadota > Alphaproteobacteria > Rhizobiales > Xanthobacteraceae > VAZQ01. The sequence goes on from CAWFZR010000026.1 coordinate 50,223, forward strand.
GGCAGCTCGAGCTTGCGCTGCGGCCGATGCCCTATTCGGGCGACGATTTCAACGGCATCTTCGACGGCCTCGCGAAACGGACTTGCGACGCGGTGATCTCGGGCACCACGATCACGCCGGAACGCGCCGCCATCGTGCTGTTCTCGCAGCCATACCTCGAATTCAACCAGGGCATCGCGATCAACAAGCGGCGGAACTCCGGACGTGGCCTCGACTGCGCAGCTGCGCGGCCTCACGGCGGGCATCCAGTCGGGGAATACGTCGGACCTGGTGGCAAGGCGCTTGTTGGCGCAGGGCGACATTGGCGGCATTCGGTACTACCCGTATCACGGAATCGCGGCAGCTCTCGAAGACCTCGAGGCCGGGCGCATCGGGCTCATCATCAAGCTGTTCCCGGTGATCTCCTGGTTGGTCAAGGACCGGCCGCAACTCTCCGTCGCGATGCAGGTCCCGACGCACGAGAAGCTCGGGATCGCTTTCGCCAAGGACCGCGCCGAGCTTTGCGGCGCGGTCGATGCAGCGATAGGGACGTTACGCGACAACGGGGAATTCGCACGGCTCCAGGCCCGGTGGCTTACGATGACCGCCAAAGCATGAGGTCGCTTCATGTTGCGTGCCTTCAAGCTCTACAGCGGACCAGACAATGCTTCGCACGTCATGGAAGGAACGGTGGCGGTGGATGACCGTACCGATGTCGTTGCCGTGCATTTCAAGGAATCGCCGCCGCAATCCGCCTTCGATTGGCACGACGCGCCGGAGCGCCAGTATGTCATCACGCTCTCGGGGACGCTGGAGTTCATCACCCGCGATGGCGAAATGTTTGTCGTGCATCCGGGCGACGTCCTGGTGGCAACGGACGACGCCGGGAGCGGGCATCGGTGGCGGCTGATCGATGATCAGCCGTGGCGCCGCTCCTATGTCGTGCTCAAGCCCGGCGCGCGCGACCTGTTCGTGCCGAAGCCGCAGGCTACGCAGGCATGAATGCGCGCACGAAATCGGTCGGGTAGCGCTCCTCGAACTGGCACCCAGGAAGGGGCTTATAATTACATTAGCGCGAATATGGCTACAGCTTCTTGAGAGAGCGTCGATGTTACTGAGCGGAGATCGAAGGCACATCGAGTGGAGGGCCAAAAAAGCCGATGCGCCAGACCTTGCCGGCCTGCTGCGCCTGCGCCGCGAGTGGCCATACCACCGCCGCGCCGCCCATGAGCATGATGAAGTCCCGTCGTCTATGTCTCCAGCCTAGCACATAACTGGATGAGCCGTTGTGCATCACAGCAAGATTGCCAGCCCGACTTCCGCAACCCATCGCCTACAATTCCTGCCGCAACCGGCATTGCCCGAAGTGCCAGGGCGCGGCGGCACGGGAATGGCTGGCCGAGCGCGAGGCGGAGCTGTTGCCGGTCCCCTACTATCATGTGGTGTTCACCCTGCCGGCTCGGATCGCCGATATCGCCTATCAGAACAAGGCCGTCATCTACGACCTGCTGTTCAAGGCCTCATCCGAGACCATGCTCACCATCGCCGCCGATCCCAAGCATCTCGGCGCTCGAATTGGCATCTTGTCCGTCCTCCACACCTGGGGCTCGGCGATGACCCATCACCCGCATGTTCACATGATCGTGCCGGGCGGTGGGTTCTCACTCGACGCAAGGCGCTGGGTCTCATGTCGACCACGCTTCTTCTTGTCAGTGGAGGTGCTGTCAGTCTTGTTCCGCGGTTTGCTCATGGAGAAGCTCAGCGCCGCTTATCGGGCCGGCGAGCTGCAGTTCTTCGGTAAGCATGCCCGACTTATCAATCCGCGAGCATTCGCCGCCTATCTGGCACCGGTGTGGAACACAAAGTGGGTGGTCTACTGCAAGCGCCCCTTCGGGGGACCGAAGGAAGTCTTGCGATATCTCGCGCGCTACACCCATCGCGTCGCCATCTCCAATCGCCGCTTGATCGCATGTGATGAGAAGGGTGTCACCTTCAAGTGGAAGGACTACAGGCGCGAAGGCCGTGAGCGTTACCAAGTGATGACCCTCGCGACCCACGAGTTCATCCGCCGCTTCCTCATGCACGTGCTGCCCGCAGGCTTCCATCGCATCCGCTACTATGGCCTGCTCGCCAGCGGCAAACGCGCCGACAACATCGCGCGCGCTCGCGAGTTGCTCACGCCGCCAATAATTGCCTTTGATGCCATAAAAGCGGCCAACACCAACGCCGATCAACCGCCAACACCAGAGCATCACTGTCCCTGCTGCGGCGGCCGCATGATCATCATCGAGCGGTTCGAGCGAGGCTCAACCCCGCGCTATCAGCCAAGTCCGCCAACACCAGTGCTCAGGATCGACACCTCATGATCATCATATCCATCCGATCGCCATCCCTCAATGCCGGTCATCTTTGTCGTCGCCGCTCCGATGAGCACGCGTCAGCTCGCACAAATTCTTCTCTCGCCCAACAAATAACCGCTCGATCCTCGCTTTTCTGGCCTCGCAGCGCTCAGCGCAAGCGCGCCAGCATGCTGTGCCTTGCGCAATCAATCTACCTCTCGCCGCGCGCTCGCACGCACGGGGTATGTTCGCCGCTCAAATCCCCATAGCTGAGCACGCGGCACGGCCGACCGAGCGTACCTCCCGCGATTTCGTGCCTTGGCGCTTTTCGGACGCCGGCCGCCGCAGCGCGCAGCTACATCGTCGTCGCCGGCGTCCGAAAACCTGCACACAGCACACAAGCGGCCGTGAGCGGATGCAGCAAAATTGCACGTATAAAGCCCCGCCTTACTCAATCACCTCGTCGGCGCGGGCGAGTACGGTAGTCGGAATTTCGAGGCCGAGTGCTTTGGCAGTCTTGAGGTTGATGACTAGCTCGTATTTCGTCGGTGCTTGAACAGGAAGATTGACCGGCTGCTCGCCTTTGAGCAGACGATCGACATACGTGGCCGCTTGCCGGAATTGGTCGCGTAGGTCAGCTCCATAGGAAATTAACCCGCCGGCGGAGACGGGCGCGCGATCCCAATAGACGGCAGGCAATTTGTACCGAGCCGCCAGCGTCGCGAGCAGCTCGCGATGAACCATCGCCGATCCGCTTCCAGTCACAATCAGCCCGCCACTCGCAAAGCGGCCAAAGTTGGCAATTGTACGCTCGATCTCGCCAGGGTCACGGACATTAACGGCAATGGCCTCGACCCCTAGCGATGGCGCCACGGACTGAATCGCGGCGAACTGACCGACGCCGCCAGTGGTCGTGGAATCCCGAATGACGGCCGCTCGTATTACGCGCGGCGCAATCTCTTTGAGCAGCTGCAGCCATTTCCCGGCCATGCCGAACTCATAGAGCGTAAATCCAGTGACATTGGCCCCAGGGCGGGCCAAGCTATCGACAAAACCTTGTCCAACCGGGTCGGGCACTAAAACGAACACGATTGGAATGGTGCGAGTCGCTGCTTGCAAAGGCCCCACGGCCTCCGAGCCCTCGGCGAGGATCACGTCCGACGAAAGCGCAGCCAATTCCGCGGCATATTTGAGAGTATCGCTGCGGGTCGTTGACCATCGGACGTCAATGCGGGCGTTGCGACCGTCGGTCCAACCTAGCGCCTGCAGGGCCTGCGCAAACACAACGATGCGGGCCTGCGCTTCCGGATCATTGGCGGCGATCGTCATAAGGATGCCGATCCGACGCTTTCGATCCGCTTGCTGCGCGCGCGCTGCTAACGACCAGAGGGTCGCCGTACCACCAAACAGCGTAATGAACTCGCGTCGGTTCATTTCGGGCACCATGTCGGCAGGCTGTCGGCGAGGCCAGGGCTACCTAAAGGATAGCACAACGTTATGGCAGGAGGAGGTGCTGCACTGCGGGATTTCCATCCGGCCTATGTCGGCTCGGGGTCATTCGCTACCGTGTTGAGATGCCCGTACTCCTTGCATCTGGTGTCGGGTTATATTCTGACTCCGGACATCACAACACCCTGGTGCCTCCGGAAAGCGTCTGGGGCCCACGCGCTGAAGCGGTAGGGGCGGCGCCAGGCAGCGCCCTCCCGGCGCATGCCGACGGCAGGGAACCGCTCTCGGCGAGAAACGCGTTACTTGCGCAAGGCTAATGCTCTTTCCAGAGCTTCAATGCGCAGGAGCCGGCAATGCGCTTAAAGTCGTTGTCGCTTGTCAGCATGGTCAGATCATGATGGACGCAAAGCTGGGCCAACAAGGCATCAATCGTTCCGATTTGCGTGCCGGCACGACGGCAGCGATTTCTCAACTCCGCCGCCCCGATGTGATCGTTTCGATCCGGGACCAAAACGGTACGGCAGAAAATCGATCCAAAATCTGCTCCGAGCTTTCGGTCCCAAAAAGCCTTGCAGAAGCTCCTGCAGGACGAGGCCGGTCGTGAGGATCGGCTCGCCGCTTCGATGGCCCGTATAAGCGCCTGCACTTCACCCGCAGAGGGGCGAATCGCGCCGAAAGGCGAGCGACCAGACACTAGTATCGACGAAAAAGCTCACTCGCGGCGCGCTCGGCCTTGTAGTCATAGGATGACTGCCAGTCGAGTTTGCCCATGAGATCGAGGAGGCGTCTCTGCCGCCTGCGGGCGATGAATTCCTCGAGCGCCTTGGTGACGGCGGCCTTTTTTGTGCGTTCGCCGCTCACCTCAAGCGCGCGTTCGATCAATTCGGGATCGATCGAGAGGTTCGTTGCCATGTGTGAACCTCCACACAAAACGCTACACAAATTCAGGAACTCTGGCAAGATTGGGAGCCGCGGGGCAGGCGCGCTCCCGCACCCGCGCGCGATCCCGCCTGTCCTCTCACACCGACAGCCTTTGCCGGATCGCCTCGTCCGCCAGCACATCCGCCGGTGCGCCATGCCTGATGATGCGCCCCTTCTCCATGACGTAGCAGGAGCTGCTGATGGCCGGCCCGGCGGACGTTCTGCTCGACAAGCAGAAGCGCAATTCCCGCGTCCCGCATGCGGGCAAGCGCCTCGAAAATCTCTGCGACCACCATCGGCGCCAAACCTTCGGAGGGCTCGTCCACCAACAGCAGCTTCGGCGAGCCGACCAGAGCGCGGCCGATCGCAAGCATCTGCTGCTCGCCGCCGGAAAGCGTCCTGCCCAGCTGCAGGCGCCGCTCACGCAGGCGCGGAAAGAGAGCGAAGACGCGATCGAGCTCCCGGCTTTGCTGGCGCGGCCGACTGCCAGCGCGTGAAGAGGCCGAGCGTCAGGTTCTCCTCGACCGTCAGCGTCGCGAAGATGCGGCGATCCTCCGGAATGAAGGCGAACCCTTTGCGGAAGATGCGGTCCGGTGAAAGCCCGCCGATCGCCTCGCCATCAAACAGGATGCTGCCCTCGGTCGGGCGCAGCCACCCCATGACAGTGCGCAACGTTGTCGTTTTCCCGGCACCGTTGCGCCCGAAGATGCTGACGATCTCGCCGCAATCCACGCCAAAGGAAACGCCCTGCAGGATCGGCGCGTATTCGTAGCGCGCATGCAGCCGGTCGATCTCAAGCAGCGGCATCATCGACCCCCAGATAGGCTTCACGCACGCGCCGGCTCGCTCGCACTTGCTCGGGGCTGCCTTCGAACAGCTTCTCGCCCTGGTGCATTACGATCACATGATCCGACAGGCTCATGACCAGATCGACGTCATGCTCGATCAGGAGAATGGTCACCCGTCCCGCCAGCGATTTGATCAACGCGTCGAATTCCGCGGTTTCCGCGGGTGACATGCCTTGCGTCGGCTCATCCAGCATCAGCAGCTTCGGATCGAGTGCCATGCACACGGCGATCTCGATCCGGCGCTGATCGCCATGCGACAGATTGCGCACGAGCTCACCGGCGCGATCCTGCAATCCAAACTCCGCCAGGATTGCCTGCGCGCGGTCGTGCGGACGCGACGGCCGGTCCAATCGAGCGAGGTAGCTCCTGCGCCGCTCGCGAGACTGGCATGCGAGCCGTACGTTCTCCAATGCGCTGAGCCCGAAGAACAGGTTCGTGATCTGAAAGGAGCGCGCGACCCCAATACGGGCCAAGGCATGCGGCGGCTGCCCGGTGACGTCGCGGCCGCCCAGCTCGACCGTCCCGGAATCCGGCCGCAGGCTTCCGGAGATGAGGTTGAATGCGGTGCTCTTGCCTGCGCCGTTGGGTCCAATGATCGAGGTGATCCGATTGGGGGCGGCCTCGAAGCTGAGATTGCTGACCGCCCGCAGCCCACCGAAGGCCTTGCTGAGCGCGCTTACCTTGATCACGACCGTGCCCTCCGGCGCGCGGCCAGGCGGCGCGCGAGCCCAAGCAGGCCGTCGGGCAAGAACATGACGAAGACCACGAAGATGGCGCCCAACACGAAGAGATGCCGCTCGGTGTAGCTGCCGACAACCAATTCGAGAAAGGTGATGAGGACGCTGCCGACGAGAGGCCCAAGGAGCGTGCCAATTCCGCCGACGAGCGATACCACCACGGCCTTGGTGGAAATTTCGAAGCCGAAAGATCCGGCGCCACGAAGCCGCGCAAGAGCGGATAGATCAGCCCGCCAAATGCCGCGATCTGGGCCGCCATGACATAGGCGAGCAGCTTGTACCAAAACGGGTTGTAGCCGAGATATGGAACGCGATCCGAGTTGTCGCGAATGGCGCGAAGCACGCTGCCAAAGCCGGTATTGAGAACACGGCGCGTGCCGACATAGATCAAAACGATGACCGCCAACACGACGTAATAGAAGACCATGTTGTTGTGCAGATCCACTGCCACGCCGGGCAACAGTGGAATACGCGGGACCGGAATTCCGATGAGGCCATCAGACCCGCCGATCGCTCGGGTGTTGTGGACAATCTTGGAAAGGATTTCCGCCGCGCCGAACGTGATCAGCGCGAAATAGACGCCCTTGGCGCGAATGGCGACTGCGCCAAGCGCAAGGGAGAGCACGGCCACGATTGCCACCACTGCGAGCCATACCAGCCAGAACGACGGCGTGACGTGCAGGTACATCAACGCCGAGATGTATGCCGCCAGTCCGAAATAAGCGGCCTGTCCAAGCGACAGCAAGCCGGCGTAGCCGAGGAGAATATCCACGCTGAGCGCCACAGTGCCGAGCAGAAGCGATTCGATTGCGAGGCGGATAAAGAACGAGCCGCCGAGCCATGGAAATACGGCGGCGAGCGCGAGCATCGTGAGACCGAGCCAACGCAGCTGGCGCGGCTCGGACGGCGCGGATTGCAGCGCCTGCATGAGACGGCGTGCGATTGCGCCTCCCGCGGCGGGCTTTGGCAGCGGCTTCGCGCCAATGTGCGGGGCGCTGGTCTGCAACGTCAGGCCTCTCCGATCCGGTTGAAGAGGCCGCTCGGCCGCAGCAGCAGCACGAGAAGCATTACGCAATAAACCAGCGTCTCGGCCCAGACCGGCGGGATCCACAGGCTCGCGAGTCCCTGAACCTGGGAGAGGAACAAGGCAGCGATCACCGCACCGACGATGCTTCCCATGCCGCCGACGATGACGACGGCGAAAGCCAGCACCAGGAAATCATGCCCCATCGTGGGGAACACGGCGTAGATCGGGCCCAGCAGCACGCCGGCGAGACCGGCCAGACCACAGCCGTAAATGAAGGTGAAGCCATAGACCCAGCGGATCGGGATTCCCAGCGACGCCACCATGGACGGATCGACGGCGGTTGCGCGCAACACGGCGCCGACGCGCGTGCGGTACACCAGCCACCACGTCGCGACGATGGCGGCCATGCTGGCCGCGAGGACGAACAGGCGATAGGTCGGCACGAAGACCTGCGCGAGACTGGCGATACCTGCGAAAGGCGGTGCGACGGCATGGGTCTCCGTTCCCCACACCACTTGCGCGACGTCGCGCAGCATCAGGCTCACGCCGAACGTGAGCAACAAGGTGACGATGGCGCGGTCCGCCCGCGCCAGGAGCGGGCGAATGCCGATCTCTTCCAAGCCCCATCCGACCAGACCGACGAGCAACGGCACCAGCACGAGGGCCCCCCAGTAGCCGGCGCCCCATCCCAGCAGCGTGAATGCGGCATAACCCCCCAGCATGTAGAGGTCGCCATGGGCGAGATTGATGACGTCGAGCAGCCCGAAGATCATGGTGAGACCCAACGCCACGAGCGCAAGCGCCGCCCCGATGATCAACGCATCGATCATCTGGGGCAGCACCACGAAGTGGAGATAGCTCAGCAGGCCTTCCATCGGGCCCTTCGCGCCGGTCGCGTTCAGAACTTCTCACACTTGTCCGGGCCGACCGCTTCCTGGCCCGGCACCCTGCCGACGGTCTGGAAATCGTTTCCCTTCACCTTGACGACGACCATGTCGACGATCGCCTGATGATCGCCCTTGCGCATTTTCTTTGTGCCTTGGGGCGTCTCCCAGGAAGCGTCTTCCATCGCTGCCCTGCAGCCTGGCGGTATCCGCGCCTCCGGCTTCTCGATGGCCTGCTTGAACAGATAGAAGAGCCCGTAGGTGTCGGCTGCGAACAGGTCCGGGATCGGACTGGAACTCCTTCTTGAATGCTGCGACGAATTTCTTGTTGGCCGGCATATCGATGTCGGTTGAATAGCCGGCCGCGCTCAGAAATCCCTCGCCCGCGCCGCCCATCGCGCCGATATTTTCCTGGGTGACCGCGCCGGCTGCGCCGGCAAGCGTCAGCTTGTCGGAAAGGATGCCGTACTCCTTGAGCTGCGTGAGCAGACGGACGGTGTCGTTGCCCGCCGTGGCGGTCATGATGACGTCGGGACGCGCGGCACGGATTTGTCCGACATACGGCGTGAAGTCCTTCGCGCCGAGCGGCGGAAAGCTGCTGCCGACATCCGTCCCGCCGAGGCGCTTGATGTCGTCCTGGAACGCGGAGATGGTGCTGCGTCCCATCTCATAGTCCGGGCCGATGAAGAAATAGCGCTTGCCCGCGACATTCTTCGTCAGCCAATTGGTCAATGCGTTCGACTGCATGAACGCATTCGCGTTCACGCGGAAGACGTTCGGGTTGCATTGCGAGCCGGTGATCGATGGCGCGTAGGAGACGGTCGTAACCAGAATGCGGTCGTTGCGTTCCGCTACCTGGCCGACTGCCAGGGTCGAGCCGCTGTTGACGGTCCCCGTGAGCAGATCGACCTTGTCCTGTTGCAGCAGCTTTTCGGCCTTGCGAACCGCGACCGGCGGATTGGCCTCTTCGTCCTCGAAAAGAAGCTCGAACGGCCGTCCCTTCACACCGCCCGCGGCATTGATCTCCTTGACCGCGAGCTCGGCACCCCAGCGCACCTGCTTTCCGATCGGCGCGTAACTGCCGGAAAGAGGGGTCACCACGCCGACCTTGATCGGATCGGCGGCGTATACGTTGGAGGCGAGCCGACGGCCAGAGCCGCGGTCGTGCCATGACCGACAACAAGTCGATTTCTTACATCTTTTCTCCTCTGCATTCGAGCGTTTTAGAGTCCGGTGAAATTGGGTTTACGCTTCTCGCTGAACGCGGCGATGCCTTCCTTGTAGTCTCCGCTCTCGCGCAGCTTCTCGTAGGCATGGCCTTCGACCTCGAAGCCCGACGCTGAGGCTGGTGTCGTAGGCGGTGTTAAGCACGCGCTTGATGGTCTTGAGCGCGAGCGGCGACATGCTCGTGAGCGTCTCGACCATCTCGTCGAGAATCCTGATCGAGCGCCGGCGCTGTCGTCGGCGACGCGGGTGACGAGGCCCCAGGCATGCGCCTCCGGCGCCGGGATGCGGCGGCCGAGCATCATCATGTCGACCGCGCGGGTGAGGCCGGCGATGCGGGCGATGCGCTGGCTGCCGCCGCTGCCTGGAATTTGGCCCGAGCGTCACCTCCGGGAGCGCCAGCACCGTCTCCTTGGTGGCGAGCCGGATGTCGCACGCCATGGCGAGCTCGAGGCCGACGCCCATGGCATATCTTCTCCAGCGACGCAGATCACCGGCTTCGGGCAGCGCTCGCGGCGCGGCGATGTTCCAGGCGAGATGCGACATGCCGTCGCGCTCGATCTGCGGGAACGCCTTCACGTCGCCGCCGGACGTGTAGACGCCGTTGTTGCCGCGGATCACGACCACGCGAACGTCCGGTCCTGGCCGAACGCTTCCATGATCGCGGCGATCTGACTGCGGCCGCGATACGACACGACGTTGAGCGGCGGCCGGTCGAGCCACAGAAACCCGGCCTTGCGTTTCGGCATCGACCTCGTAGTGCAGGCCGTCGAGATCGCGCAGGACCGACGCACGTTGCTCTGCATAGTCCTTGCTCATTAGTCTTTCCTTCGCGTTAGCGGCTTTCCTTCGCGCATGGGTTTCCCATCACGTTGAAGTCCGGTCGTACGGCTCATATTCTCCGGTCCGCAGCTTGCGGCGCAAGCAGCTTGCCGGACGCGGAGCGCGGGATCGCTTTCACGAGGACGTATTCCCGCGGCCGCTTGAAACGGGCGAGGCCGCTGCTGCAGGCACGCCTGGTCGAGCTGCTCGGGAGAGAGATCGGCGATGGCCGGCTCGACGAACGCGACCACTTTCGCGCCGAGCCGCTCGTCCGGCATGCCGACCACGGCGCATCCCGCCACCAGCGTGCTGCGCGCCAGCGTGTCCTCGACCTCCTCGGGAAAAATGTTTTCGCCGCCGCTGATGATCATGTCGTCGACGCGGCCGACGACATAGAGCTCGCCGTCCTTGTCGAATTTGCCGAGGTCGCCGGTGCGATACCAGCGGCCTTGGATGGCCTTGGCATCGGCGTCCGGGCGCTTCCAGTAGCCGGTGAAAGCTTCAGGACTTTCCATGCTGGCGACGATCTCGCCGGAGTCGCCGGGCGGCAGGTCGATCTCGATATCGTCGTCGCGCGACGGCGACACGACGCGGATGATCTGGTTCATGCCCGCGCGGCCCGCGCAGCCGGGCTTGCGATCCAGATGGTCGCAGATAGGTGAAGGTGTAGATCTCGCTCGAGCCGTAATAGTTGACGAACAGGTCGGGCTTGAGCTGCTCCAGGCAGCGCTCGATCAGCGCCGGCGTCATGGTCATGCCGGCATAGCCGACGCGCGACAGCGAGCGCAGGTCGTAGTCGCCGAATTTCGGGTGTCGCAGTACGTCATGGAACATGGTGGGCACGAGGAACAGGCGTCGTCAGCCGCTCGGCGGAGATGAGCCGCAGCACCTCGCTCGGGCGAATAGTCGGGCATGCACACCAAGCGGCCGTTGAGCAGCGCGGACGCCGAGCAGGAGCGCACCCCCATGGTATGGAAGAACGGCATGACGCCCAGGCAGGAGTCGCCGTGCCGGTACTGGTTCTGCGCGATGTGGGAAATCGCGGCGGTGAGCTCGTTGCGATGGCTGCGCGGCACGCCCTTGGGGCGTCCGGTGGTGCCCGACGTGTAGAGCATCAGGCAGGTGGAGAATTCGCTCACGGCCGCGGGGCCGGCGACGGGCCGGGCGTCTCGAGCAGTCGGACGAACGGCCGGCCGTCGCCCTTGCCGTCGGCGGCAATGATCACGCGGCGCGGATCGATGCTGAGCGCCGCCGCGGCCTCGGCCGCCGCATGCCGCGATGCGCCGTCGAACGCCGACCGCCGCGGCTTCGGCATCCTCGAGGCAATAGCTTGATCTCCTCGGCGCTGGCGCGCCAGCTCACCGGCGTGAAGATGAGGCCGATGAGATGGCAGGCCCAGTACAGCGTCGCCATCTCGTAGCGGTTGCGCATCACCACGACGAGGTGATCGCCTGCCTTCAGTCCCATCTCCTGCAGCGCCGCCGGCGACAGCCCTGATCTCGCCATACCAGTCCGCGTAGGTGCGGCGCCGGCCGCCTTCGACGATCGCCTCCTGCCGGGGCTGGCGGAGAACCGAAATGGCGAAGGCGCTGCCGAGATCCATGGTCAGGAACCCTTGCTGGCGATCCGGCCGCCGCATCCAGAATGGCGGCGACGATCGACGCATAGCCCGTGCACCGGCAGATGTGGCCCGACAGCATGTCGCGGACCTCGCCCTCGTCGGGCGCCGGCACCTCGCGCAGGAAATGCGTCGCCGAGCACAGGATGCCCGGGCGTGCAGAACCCGCATTGCAGGGCGTGGTGGTCGCGCGAAGGCACGCTGCAGCGCATTGAGCGTGCCGGGCTCCGGCGAGCCCCTCGACGGTGACGATGTCGGTGCCGTCGGCCTGCACCGCGTATTGCGTGCAGCTGCGCACCGCGCGGCCGTCGACCAGGATGGTGCAGGCGCCGCACACGCCGTGCTCGCAGCCGACATGCACGCCGAATGCCTGCAGCTCGTGGCGCAGGAAATCGCAGAGCAGCATGCGCGGCTCGGCCTGAGCCGAGCGGCGCTGGCCGTTCAGGGTCAGCTCGACGCGGCAGCGTTCGCCCGCTGCGCGATGCAGCATGGTCATTGCAGCGCGCTCCTGCGCTGCCGTGCATCCGCGACAGCGTCGTGGACGGCGCGTCGGCGAGACCCGGCGTCGAGCGCAATCCGGTAATCGGCGCTGGCCGACGTGATCCTCCATGGCGGTGACGCTTCGCTGCCGCGTGCTCCGCCACGCCGTGTCGCAGATCTCAGCGGCCGGGCTTCCGACGAAACGTCGCCGCGTCGATGCGCGACCGGCCGGCTCTCGACGCCGCCGAGGCCCGAGCGACAGCGTCCTCCAGCCGGTCATCGCTCGTCGAGGCGAAGCTGGCAGGCGGCGGCCGCGATCGCGAAATCGCCGTGGCGCTGCGCGATCTCGGCGAACGCATGGCCTGCGTCGGCGGCGCCGCGCGGCCATTCCAGCGCGGTCACGATCTCGTCCGGCCGGCGCTGCGTGGTGAGCGCGCCGAGGAAGAACTCGCGCGCCGCGCACGCGGCGCTCGCGCCGGCGCGACCGCAGCACGACGGTGCCGCCGCAAACGACGAGGCAGAGCGGGATCTCGGCGCTCGGATCGGCATGCGCGACCGAGCCGCCGAGCGTGCCGCGGTTGCGCGTCTGGAAATGCCCGACCCACGGCAGCGCCAGCGCGCAGCAAGCGGCACCTCGCGGGCGACGATGTCGGAGCGCAGCGCATCGCGCCTGGACGACGCCGGCGCCGTGATCACGACCCGATGTCGCGCGAAATCGATCTGTCGAGCGCCTGCATGCGCGAGATGTCGATCACGGCGCGCGGGCGCACCATGCGCAGGTTCAGCATCGGTCCGAGCGTCATGCCGCCGGCGAGCACGCGGCCTCTTCGCGCAGCTCGGCGAGCAGCGCGGCGGCGTCCGCCACGGTGTCCGGCCGGTAGTAGTCGAACGCGACCGGCTTCACGGCTGGCGTCCTTCTCGCGCGCGCCAGCGCAACCGCGACAGCCAGCCTCGCCAGTCCCGTGCTCCGCGGCGGCGCAATCCGCCGCTCCAGCGCGCGGAAAGAACTGCGCGATGAGCAGGCGCGTCACGCTGCCGAGCATGCGCTGGCCGACGGCCGCGACCTTGCCGCCGACGTCGGCCTCGTAGCGGTAGGCTAGCCGCGTGCGGCCGTCGGCTGCGGGTTGCAAGCGTCACGAAGCCGTCGCCGGCGCCGAAGCCCAGAGCGCCCGGACGCCTTGCCGACGAGCCGGAGCGAATGCGCCTTCCCGCTTGTCGCGCAACTCGATCTCGCGCGTCATAGCTGCCGCGAATGCCGGCAACGCCGATCACCACCTCGGCCGAATAGCGGTCCGGCCCGTCCTGCGTGAGCCTGCGGCATCCCGGCACGATCGCCGCGAGCTCGTTCGGCATCGATGAAGCCGCCGCCACACCTCGTCGACCGGCGCGCGAAAGAATGACCTCGCCGTCGCCGGTGAGCGCTCCCGCGCCGCCGGCGCCGCTCCGTCTGGTCCTGCTGCGTCGGCCGCCCTCGCTCGAGATCCGGGCGACGACCGTTCGCCAGCGACCAGACGCGCTGCAGGGTGAGCGGCAGCGCGATGTCGTCGCGCCCGAGCGCGTCGGCCACCGCATTCGCGATGGCGGCCGGCGTGAGCATCGAGCTGCCGTCGCCCATGCCCTTCGCGCCGAGCGCATTCACGGGCGACGCCGTCTCGACATGGCCGATCTCGAGCGGCGGAACCTCGACCGCGGTCGGGCAGAGATAATCGGCGAAGGTGCCGGAGAGGAAATTGCCGCGCTCGTCATAGGCCAGCTCCTCGAACAGCGCGGCGCCGAGCCCGTGCACGAATCCGCCGTGCGACCTGGCCTTCGACGATCCGCGGATTGAGCTGCGGCCCGACGTCGTGCACCGAGACGTATTTGTCGATGCGGATCGCGCCGGTCCTGCGGATCGATCTCGACCGCCGCAAGATCGATGACGAAGCCGAAGGTCGCGGCCGACGCGATCCGGTCCTCGTCATCGGGCGAGCCGAGCACCGGCGGCGACACGATCGCGGTCTCGATGGATCCCGGGCGCGACGCCGGGCGGCAGGCCCGCCGGATCCCAGTGCGCGCGCGCCGCCGCCTTGCGGAACGGCAGTCCCTTGTTGGACTGGCCGCGCACGCGCGCATAGCCGTCGCGCAGCTCGATGTCCTCCGGCGGCTCGTCCAGCGCCTCGGCGGCCAGCAGCTTGATCTTGTGCGCGACCTGTCGCGCCGACTTGCGCGATGGCGTCGACGACGATCGCGGCAAAGCGGTTCGAATAGTTGCCCGACGCGATCGACCAGGCGCTGGTCGAGCGTGTCGATCTCGGTGACGACGTCGATGTCGTCGGGATGCAAGGCCGAGCGCGTCGGCGACGATCTGCGCCGCGACGGTCGCGTGGCCCTGGCCGTTGGGCGTGCTGCACAGGCGCAGGGTCACCTGCCCGCTCGGGTCGACCGAGATCACGGCGCTCGCATTGGCGCCCGATTTGCGGTCGGTGCGGCTGCGTTCCTGCGCGGTCTGCGCGAGCGAGACATAGGCCATGTTGGAGCCGGACGGCTCGACGCCGGCCGCAAAGCCGATGCCGAACAGGCGTCCGGCGCGGCGCGCCTCTTCGCGCCGCCGCTGCAGGCCTTCGTAGTCGGCGAGGCGCAGAAGCTCGGCCAACGCCGCCTCGTAGTCGCCGGCATCGAGCACCGCGCCGGCGGGCGCATGGTAGGGGAAGGCATGCGGCGGAATGAAATTGCGGCGGCGCAGCTCGGCCGGATCGATGCCGAGCCCACGCGCCGCGATCTCCATGATGCGCTCGAGCGCGAAATAGAACTGCGGCCCGCCATAGCCGCGGTTGAGCCCGACCGGCGTCCGGTTGGTGACGACGAGCTCGTTCTCGATCGCGATGTTGCCGCACGCGGTAGCAGCCGTTCGAGGCGGCGTGCATGCGATAGAGCGAGGCCGGCTCCGGGCGGCGGATGTAGGCGCCCATGTTGGCGACGTTCTGGAACCGCAGCCCGGTGAGCTCGCCGTCGTGCGTGAACGCGGCCGCGATCGTGCCGATCCGATCGCTCGACGCGGAGGCCGCGGTGAGATGCTCGGCGCGGTCCTCGATCCATTTGACGGGCACGCCGAGGTCTTGCGGCTCACCGCCGCGAGCAGGACGATGTAGGAAGCACGGCCTGCTTGATGCCGAAGCTGCCGCCGCTGCTGGGCGGCGTGATCAGGCGCAGCCGGTGCCCGGCACGCGCAGCGCGCCGGCCATCAGCGGCTGGAGCGACGAACGGCCCCTGGAAGTTCGACCACACCGTGTAGCGGTCGGGCGCAGCGCTCGAAATGCGCGATGACGCCGAAGGTCTCCATCGGCGTCGAGGCGTAGCGCGGATAGGAATACGAGAGCTCGAACACGCGATCGGCCGCGGCGAAGGCCGCATCCGGATCGCCGTAGCGGAAGCTGCGCCGGCTGACGACGTTCGAGCCGGCCTTTTCGTGGATGACCGGCGCGCCGGCGCGATCGCGCGGCGGCGAGGTCGGCAGCCGCCGGCAGCGCCTCGTAGTCGACGTCGATCAGGTCGCAGGCGTCCTCCGCGATATAGCGCGTCTCGGCGACCACCACCGCAACCGGCTCGCCGACATAGCGCATGCGGTCGATCGCGATCGGGTAGATAGGCGATCGGCGCCTTGACCACGCTGGGAACCGGCCCGATCAGCGCGGCCAGATCGCTTCCGGTGACGACGTCCAGCACGCCGCGCAGCGCGGGCACGCGCGCGCATCGATGCGAACGATGCGCGCATGCGGGTGCGGCGAGCGCAGGATCGCCGCGAAGCGAATGCCGGGAACCGGGCGAGAGATCGTCGATGAAACGCGCCCGCCCGGTCAGCAGCGCTTCGTCCTCCTTGCGCGGGACGGGCTCGCCCACCCACCGCTGCGCAATCGAGGCGGCCTCCTGCACGAATCCTCCCTTCGCTTGACACGGGTTTCGCTTGCCCGGCCATTTTTCTCGATCCTAAGCAGAGTTGGACGGCTTGACCAACGGTTGCTTGCGCTGACCAATGTCCGCAGCTGGCGGAAGCTGACGTGGCTAGCGGTCGAGGCGGGGCGGGTTATGACCCTCAAGAGACATTGGATGTGCACTGCAGCAATGGTTTTGATGCCGGTTTCGGCCCCCTATCAAAGTGCTCGTTTGAGCCGATACAATGCTGGCCTCTGAGCTTGGGTTTCGGATATGCGGCGACGTGAGTTCATTAGCCTTCTCGGTGGCGCGGCTGCTGGGTGGCCGCTCGTGGCGCGCGCGCAGCAGCCGGCCAAGATCGCCCGCGTTGGATTTATGCGGGCAGCCGGTCCGAATGAAAAGGAATTCAATGCGTTCCGCAGCGGCCTGCGCGCGCTCGGTTACGTTGAGGACCAGAACATCGTCATCGAGCAACGCTACGCGGCGGGTGCTTATGACCGTCTTGGCGAGCTTGCCGCCGAACTCGTCCGCCTGAAGATGCATGTGATCGTAGTGGACGGCCCGCCGGCTGCAAAGGCGGCCAAGGCGGCGACAGCCGGCATTCCGATCGTCTTCACGCTGGCGGTCGACCCTGTTGCAGACGGACTGGTGGCCAGCATGGCGCGGCCGGGCGCAAATCTCACCGGGCTCACGTTATCGGTAGGTTACCAGTTGGCTGGAAAGCGCATTGAACTGCTCAAGGATATCAAGCCCGACCTTGCCCGGTTGGCGGTGCTGAAAAACCCCAACCAGCCAGCCTCCAGCCCCTCTTTAAGTGAGGCGGAAAAGGCGGCCAAAGTCCTCGGTCTCACAGTGCGACCGTTCGATGCACAAAGCCCAGGCGATTTGCCGGCTGCCTTCGCCGCGATGGTCGAGTGGGGCGCTGACGGCGTGATCACCCTCAACGATGGGATGTTTTATAGCCAACGGGAGCGCGTCGTCATGCTGGCGCGAGAAACCGGCTTGCCGGCGTGTATCCCGAGACTGGTTTCGTGGAGGCCGGAGGCCTTGTCTCGTATGGCCCGAGCCTGCCCGATCTCTTCCTGCGCGCCGCCACTTACGTCGATCAGATTTTGAAGGGCGCGAAACCCGCCGACTTGCCGATCGAGCAGCCCACCAAATTCGAGCTCGTCGTCAATCTCAAAGCAGCGCAAGCTCTCGGACTGACAGTCGGTCGGGAATTTCTGCTGCGCGCCGACGAGGTGATCGAGTGAGGAGGCGCGAGTTCATATCGCTGGTCGGTGGCGCTGCCATCACAGCTCGCCCGCGAGCTGTTCCCGAGGAGCACCGCTATCGGCGTGCTCGTCAATCCAGCTAATGCGACCCATACGTATCAGCGGCAAGAAATCGAGGCCGCTGCGGCAAACAGCGGGATCAAGGTCATCGGCGCTGAAGCGCGATCAAAAGCCGATCTAGGTCCCGCTCTCAAAGTTCTCTAAGACGGAGGAGCGAGCGCGGCGATCATCCTGCGCGACTTAAGCCAGAAAGGCTTCTCCGTTCATGGCTCCCTTGATCAGCATTGGCGCCACGATACCAGTTTGACGGAAGCCTGCGATAAACGTCACCGTTTCCCACTTCCCCATAGGCACATCCCCGACCAAGCGCTCTCCGCGCGGGTTCCAACCGTTGAGGCGCACCATGTTGGTGGTGACTGCAGTTTCGTCGATAAATACAAGGCGGGCGGAGTCAAGCAACCCTTGCTCGCGAACCCAGCGTCGGCGCGCCCGAGCCACATCGGCGCGCTTGCGCTCTGCTGCCGACAGACTTTTTTTTGAAAGTGATGCCGTGGCGAGCAAAGAACCGAGAGAGTGCGCTCCGGCTTCCTGGGATCCGCCGCTTGTGCAGTGCGGAAACAATCTCACGCAGCGTGAAGTCCTGCTGCTCATTGACGAGGGCGAGAATCCGCTGCGAGTGCTTCTCCAATGGCGAAGTACTCCCTCCACGGGGCGCTGGTTCGGTAGTCCCGTCGTCGCGAAAGCGTTGCAGCCACCTGATCGCAGAACTGACGCTGACATCGAACTGTTCGGCCGCTTCACGTCGTGATCCTCCTCCTTCCACGAAGCGAATGACTCGCACTCTCAGCTCACCAGGATATGGTCCATGCATTGGTCAACCTCCGGCGAATCAATGCCTTAGTTAGGTTCGCTCCTCCAACGCGCCTTGGGAATCCCGATTCACTCCGGCCGGGACATGCTGTAGTCCGCAGCCTTGCATTCCCCGGAGCTAACCTCACTGGCATGTCGGCAATGGGCGGTCCATGGGCTCCAGGCCGAAGGGACTGCCGCCCCCAAGTATCCGATGGTAGGTAGCTTCGTTGGCTGCTGCGCGCGCGCTGCGAGCGGCCACGCCGCCGCGCCCGCCGAGCAACGTGATGAACTCGCGGCGTCCCACTCGATCACCTCGTCGGCGCGCGCGAGTAGCATCGGCGTCACATTGAGACCAGGCGCCCTGGCTGTCTTGAGATTGATCACCAGTTCGAATTTGGTCGGCGCCTGCACCGGCAAGTCAGCTGGCTTCTCGCCCTTGAGGATGCGATCGACGTATGAAGCCGCTACCCGGTGCTGATCGACCGCATCGACTCCGAAGCTCATCAAGCCGCCGTCGATAGCAAATGTTTTGAATGGATAAACGGCAGGAAGACGATTTTGCAGTGCCAAGCAGATGATTTGGGGTAGCGTCCGCTGCGAAGTTGGCGTCGCTGAGCCTTGCCTGCCGGTTTGCCGGCTCGGCCTCGAGGATGGATAAGGTGCGCCGTCCGTGCCGCCGGCGAAGCGCCTGAGATCGGAGGAAAGCAGAGGTTACATCTTCCCTGCGACACTCGCAGGCCCTGCGATATCGGCAGGCGGGCGCTAGCGGAAGGCAATGTGGTCCGCCCTCGTGATCCGGCGCCATAGGACAGCCCCGACAGTGTCCGCCTGCTTGCGCAAGTCGCGCACGCGCCGCCGGCAGGCTGGCGACGGCGCTTGGGCGATCAGCTCGTCCCACGTCTCTTCCACCGCGGCACTCAACCTGGCCATGTCGGCCTGCGCAGCCCCGGCCAGATAGGACATCACCTGGCCGAGGTGTCCATACATCATGGCGTGAGCCAGTCGCCGACCGCCGGTGGCAAAGTCCGGCATGTGCTTCCACGTTCCGAGCGCGAGCCGCACTCCGTTCGCCCGCGCTACTGGGCGGATCCGCGAGGGATCGAGGATCGTGCTGTCGAGGTCGCGCAGGATCATGCGTGACGGCATCCCGTCACGCAGCGCGACGTACACGTTCTGCAGGTGTGGCTCGAAGGCCATGCCCCAGCGCGCATAGAAGTCGACCATGCCGCGCATGAGCACACGGCAGTAGACGCGGAAGAACGCGTGTGCGTGCTCCCGACGACGGAGGTCCAACATCGTGCGCGCCTGCCGCGGCCCGCACCAGAGATTCAGTGCTGGGACCACAATCTCCGCCGCGCGCGGGCACACCGGCGCCCGGACGATCACGGCGAGATGCGTGCCAATGAATGGATCGGCATGGGCGATTGAAGCCACGTCGCACTGGAAGTCGAGAGTGCTCTCTCCGCTGGCCCGCAAAAGGATCGAGGCGAGCGAGGAGAAAGCAGTCGCATTCGCGCGATTTAGAGGGTAGAGCAGCCGGTCTTCCCCCGTCAGTGTGACCGCAATCGGCAGCTTGACGTCGAAGCCGGATCGCACAATCCGGCACGTCCGCTGCGACGCGAGGGGAATTGCCTCGACGCGCCAGTCGAGGACCGCGATCCATCGCCGTTTCAGCAGCTCACGGACGACCGGCGAGAGCTCGAGCTGCCAGGGGTGCAGCGGGATCACGACATCGGCGTTTCGAGGAAGGGGAATGCCGGCCCAGGCGCGAAAGCACGCCCGATGATCCGCGTACGCCGTGGAATCGAAGAGGCACGGCCGAGCGGCGACCAACGTCAGATCGATCGCCTCTCGGGAGAGATTCGAGCACTCAACCACCTGCCGGAGCGACGGCCCGAGCCGGAGCGCCGGGAACGGATAGTAATGGTGGCCCTCGTACACAGGCTCGATCGCCTGCGCGCCGGCATCGAGCCGCTCCCCGATGAGACGGTTCATCACCAGATTGGCGAAGCTGTTGTCGAAATCCGCGATGAGCCGATCGAAATGCTGGGCGAGCTCCGAGGGCTTCATGCAGGGGCGGAGGGCATTCAGGAAGGCCCCGGTGCTGCGCAGCAGGCGCCGTCTGCCCGCGACGATCTTCCACGGAAATCCGGTCAGGTCGAGCCGCCGAAACGGCAGCGGGCCACTCACCGGCGCCCGCAGCATCGGCTCGCGGCCGAGATCGAGAAACCACTGGCCGACGTCGCTCTGCCACAACCGCGCGTGCGGCGCGTGGCCTTCCCGGAAGATCGCTTGCAGCAGCCGCGACACCGCGACGAGAAACGCGGTCTCGTAGGTCTGGTTGAGCCGTGCCCGGCTGATCCGGCGCTGCCGGGCCCACCGTCTCACAGCTCGGAGCGTTATGTCACGCCCTGTCGAGCGACGATCAGAGAGGCTCGAGTTCGAGTCGAAGAGGCCTCTTCCAAGGTCTTCATTCGTGATCGCGTTGAAGTCGCTCATCCGTTCCTGCATGAGCCGCTTTACCGCGCCGGCCTCGCCACGCTGCGCAAACTCCTCGATCAGCGCGGCGGTGTACGCGATGTGGCGGACCTCGTCGAGCCGCAGGCGGTCGTGCAGGCGCGTCAAGCGATGCCGCCGCTCGGGGGCGCAGTGTCGGAGCAGCATCGGCCGCTGAAGGAGGTGGTGCACGAGCGTCCGGATTTCCGCGATGTTCATCTGGATGAGATCATCCAGGGTGATCGCGCTCGCGTACGCGGACCCCGCATGGGCCTCGAGCGCGCTTCGCTGGGTGTAGCCGGGGGACAGCGCAGTGAGCTGAGCGTGAAACGCGTCGTCGACGGCGTCCGGGAAGGTGAGCTCCAGCATCGCAACATACGCTTTGGCGTGGCGCGACTTATCGATGGCGTGCGCCTTGACCTGGGCCGCCACGCGCACATCCGGCGTGCAGGCCGCCAGGTCCCACAGGTGCCCGGAGCCTTCGCCTTCCCCCTGGGCATTCTGAATGAGCGAGATCGCCATCCAGCTCGGGTCCCTGGCCACGTCGCGGTAGATCTTGCCGTAGTCCTTGGTCCCGAACGGCGGCGGTGCCTTCCGGCAAGCGGTGATCAGCGCGTCGCGATAGTGAGGCCACGCCGCTCCGCCGTGCACGCGGAGGGCTTCCAGGGTCAGCTCGGCGGCGATGTTCACAAACCCGCTCTGATAGCGCGGACTTCTAGGCGGGGAGGATTGGCGATCGCCTCTTGAACGGCGCATTGAGCGCTACGAAGCGAACCCGTTTCCAGCCCGTCTTTCCCAACTTCTTTTTCAATTCCTCGAGCTTTCCCAGGTCGATCTTACCTGTGTCATCAGGGTTCCACTGACCGAACTCTAGTACCACCTTCATACCTTCATCCGACTTGGCGCTCCGAGTCTTCGCTCCTTTTCTTTTAGCCATCGGATGAACCCTCCCTCTCTTGGGGCCGGGCGCATCAACCATGTCGCGCTCGGCATTTATCAGGCGCGCGATGGACGCTATGAGGGCGACACAGCGATGTCAACCGCGAGAGAGGGAAGAGGCGCCCGTGGGGACCACGGCGACCTCCAGCGCCTGCCTCTCGGCCTCGGCCTTCTCGAACCAGAACCGCATGCCCATCTCGTGGAACAGGCTTATCGCCGTCGCGAGATTTCGCTCGCCCGCCGATCGCCTGCTCGCCCGTGGAGCTTGCCGACGCCGAAGTGGCAGTGAGCGACGAGCGGGCGCATGCCGAGCTCCACGGCCAAACCCGTGCAAGTGGCGTAGTGGGCTTCGGCTGCCGCCAGATCCGGGCCGTCGCGTTGTGACGCCGTCTCGCCGAGGAGGCGATGGGCCCAAGCCTCGTGACCGCGTTCCCCGTGCTCGCTGGCGAGCGCCACGGCACGGGTGCCAAAGTCCCACGCCCCCTCCACCCGACCCGCGAGGAGGTGCGCCTCGCCGAGCTGCACCATGCTCATCGAGCGCAGATATCCGATCCCGGCGGATGCATAGCCGGCCAAGCCTTGCTGCAGCCATGCGACGCCTTCCTCGACGCGACCCGAGCGCGCGTAGACGTGCCCCAGAGCCGCCAGCGCGATCGGTGTCAAGTACGCGATGTTCCACTCCTGCGAGAGAGTGACCGCACGCTCGAGCAGCACGATCGCCCGCATGAATTCTCCGCGGAGTCCCTTCGAGGTGTCCGAGGTTCAAGCAGGCCCAGATGAGGCTGAAGGGGTGATCGACCGCTTCGGCGAGCCGGACAGCCTCCCCTCCATGCTCGCGTCCCTCGTCGAACGCTCCGAGCTCGGCGAGGGCGCGCGCCAGGAAGGCGCACGCCACTACCGCCGGATACGCAACGAGGCCAAAACGCTTGCGAGACAGATCGCCGGGCAGCACGTCCATGAGCGTCCGGCAGAGGCGTTCGGTTCCACGATAGTCGCCCGAGAGAGTGCGCAGCCAGATGTGGTAGTACTGGGCGGCAACCTGGAGTGGGACATCGCGGAGAGACGCGCCGATGGCCTCGACCTCTTCGGCGAACGCACGCACGTCGCTCGGGCGACCACCCGTGTTCAGGTGAAGGCCGCTCATGTAGCCCGATACCGATGCCAGCCGGCGCTGATCGTTTAACTTCCTGGCGAGGGCTTCAGCCTCCCGGAGATACCCTTCGATCCTTCCCCATTCTACCAGCGGGAGCAGAGCGTTTCGAAGGTCGAAGCGAAGATCGATGGCCTGCTCCAGGGTCTCGCGAGTCTCGGGTAGGTGGCTCAACGCCGTCAGCGCTTCCTCGAAGCACCTGACGGCTTCCCGGTGGACCGAGCGAGCGAAGCCCTTGGCACCGGCTTGCTGAAGGTAGGTGACCGCCTTCGCCCAGTCCTCGCCGAGAAACGCATGGTGGGCGAGCCGGTCGACATGCTCGGCCAACCGGTCCGGATAGGTCCGCTCGATGGTCTCCACGATCCGCACGTGGAGGCTGCGCCGCCGGTCCTGGAGCAGGCTGCCGTAGGCCACTTCGTGGGTCAGCGCGTGCTTGAAGGTGTACTCGATATCCGGCAAGAACCCGAACTCGTACAGGAATTCCGCGGCTTGGAGGCGTCCGATCGCGGCGTGCAACTCATCCTCGGAGACCTCGGCAATTGCCTGCAGCAAGCCAAGCGGCACGTCCTTCCCGAGCACAGAAGCCGTCTGCAGGATCGTCTTGTCCGTGACGCAGAGCCGGTCGATGCGGGCGGCGATCACGGCCTGGACCGTCGCCGGGATCTGGATGGCCGGCAAGGGACGCGCCAGCTGGTAGGCGCCGCGTCCACCGGTAAGGGCTCCCGTCTCGACGAGTGTCCGCACGCTCTCCTCCAGGAAGAACGGGTTCCCCTCGGTCTGGGCAATGAGCGCGCGTGTGAGGGGCTCGAGGCCGGCGTTGGATCCCAGCAACGCCCCGAGGAGCCGTTCGGCCCCTTCGGCTGGCAGGGGATTTAGCATCAGACGCCCGTAGTACGTACGGCTCCCCCAAGCGTGCTGATACTCCGGCCGGTAGTTGACAAGCAGCAGGAGTCGTGCGGCCGGGAGGCTCTCAACCAGCCCATCGAGCACGGCCTGGGTCTCGGAGTCGATCCAGTGGAGGTCCTCGAGGACGACCAGCAGCGGGCGGACCTGGCTTTCCCGGAGCAGGAGCCGTTTCACCGCGTCCAATGTGCGCCGACGCCGCTGGGGCGGATCGAGCGTCGACCACTCCATATCATCGGTCGGCACGTCGAGGAGCGACAGGAGCGCAGGTAAATGGCCTTCCAGCGCGCGATCCAGTGTCAAGAGCTTCCCCGTCACCTTCTCGCGCACTGTCGCAGGCCCGTCGCGGTCTTCGATGCCGAAGTACCCCTTGAGGAGATCGATGATAGGCAAGTAGCTCGTCGCCTTGACGTAGGGGACCGCACCGGCCTGGAGGACGAGCCAGCCTTGCACGCGATGCGAGTGGGTGACTTCCCAGACCAGGCGGGATTTGCCCACGCCGGGTTCCCCCACTATGGCGATGACCTGCCCGCGGCCCGCCGCAGTACGCGCGAGCGCCTGGCTGAGGGCCTCGAGTTCATACTCTCGTCCGACGAACCGGGTGAGCCCTCGCGCGGCGGCGGTCTGGAACCGAGCCCTGCGGGGGAGCGAGCCGATCAGCTCGAAGATTTCCATCGGCTGCTGCAGCCCCTTTACCGGCACCAGGCCCAGCGACCTCACCTCGAAATATCCCTCCACGAGGCGCAGCGTGCCCATGGTGACTCGGACAGTGCCAGGCGTGGCGAGCTGTTCCATCCGCGCGGCCAGGTGCGCCGTCTGGCCCACGGCGGTGTAGTCCATGCGGAGGTTGCTGCTGATGGTGCCGACCACGACCTCACCCGAATTTAGCCCGACGCGGATCTGCACTTCGACACCATGCGTACGTCGCACCTCCTCGGCGTAGCGCCGTATCGCGGCTTGCATGTCGAGGGCAGCGTAGCAGGCACGCACCGCGTGGTCCTCGTGGGCCAGTGGCGCCCCGAAGAGCGCCATGATCCCGTCCCCCGCCAGCTGGTTGACCGTGCCCTCGTAGCGATGGACCGCCTCCATCATAAGTTCGAGGACCGGGTCCAAGAGCTTCCGGGCTCCCTCCGGATCACGGTCCGCCAGCAGCTCCATCGAACCCTTCATGTCGGCGAAGAGGACCGTGATCTTCTTTCGCTCACCCTCAAGCGCGGCCTTCGACGTCAGGATGCGCTGCGCCAAATGCTTGGGGGTGTAGGCGACGGGGGGCGGACCTCGGTCCGTGGCAGGGTCGACAAGCTGCCCTCCGCACGACCAGCAGAAACTCTTCCCGCAGGAAACCTCGGCTCGGCAGTGCGGGCAGGTTCGGGTGAGCCGTGCGCCGCACTCCTCGCAGAACCTCGCTCCCCCGGGGTTCGCAGCCTGGCACCGTGGACACCGCATGGTAGCGCTCCAGAAGTATGGGAATTAGCACGCTTCTGGTCCTGGGGCGACTGGCATCGCCCGGGGCACGGCCTCGGGCCGGCGAGAACTTCGTGCCCACGACCGCCACGATCGTGATCTTACGGCGATCTCTTCGACGCGAAAAACAAAACGCACCCATGCCAGCTGCCGATCGATGCCGTGACGGAATGACCCAATTTGGAGGAAGCGGCGCAGAACATTGCGCTGTGCTCTCGCCTGACCTGGTCCCCCTCTCCAACGCGGCTCACGGGGACGGGTACTGGTAAGTGCCCTTTCCATGTCCCCAGTATCATGCTGCAATCAGCAATTCAGAGGGCGTGGCCCTCAGGATGCGACGACGTATTTCTACTGGCAGAACCTCGCCAATTCCGCCGTGCTGCCGCTCACTTTACGGAGCCTTCGCACAGATGCTGGTCTCGGCGGGCAGCACGACCAAAACGGCGTCTGCGGGCGGACCGCTGACCGGCGTACGTGTTATCGAACTCGGCCATTTCGTCGCCGCGCCGTTCTGTACGCGGATCCTTGGTGACCTCGGGGCCGATGTCATCAAGGTCGAACCGCCCGGCGGCGATCCAGTGCGGCAGTGGGGACGGCAAGTCGAGGGCGCCGGCGCGCCGTGGTGGTCGATGCATGCGCGCAACAAACGCTGCATCTCCCTGAACCTGAAGAAGCCGGAAGCGACCCAACTCGTTCTCCGCCTCGTATCGAAATGCGACGCGCTGGTCGAAAACTTCCGGCCGGGCCGGCTGGCCAAGATGGGTCTTTCGCGCGAAAGACTGGAAGCCGCTCGGCCTGGCCTGATCGTGGCGCAGATTTCCGGTTATGGGCAGGACGGCGTCGATCGCGACCGCGCCGCCTTCGGGGTCATCGGAGAGGCGATCGGCGGCTTACGGCACCTCACCGATCATCCGCCCGGCACCTCCGAACTGCCGCCTGTGCGCGCCGGCATCTCGATCGGTGATTCCGTCGCTGGTCTCTACGCCGCCTTCGGCATCGCCGCGGCACTTTGGGCGCGCGATCGCAAGGGCGGCGACGGCCGCGGCTGCACGCTCGACGTCGCGTTGACCGAATCGATCCTGAGCATGATGGAGGGCCTGCTGCCCGAATACGGCGTACTCGGCGCCGTGCGCCAGCCGACCGGCTCGCGCCTCCCCACCGCCGCACCCTCCAACGCTTATCCAACCTCCGACAAGAAGTGGATTCTGATTGCCGGCAATTCCGATCCGATTTTCGCTCGTCTCGCGAAACTGATGGGAGCGCCGGAATTATCGGCAGACCCGCGCTTCCAGGGCAACCGCAACCAACTCGAGAATGTAACCGAACTCGACAAGATCATCGGCGCCTGGACGATCAACCACAGCTCCGCCGATCTGAACCGGATTCTGGAAGCTTCGGATATCCCCGCGACCGTCCCCTACACGGCGGTTGAGATTGCGGCGGACAAGCAGCTGCGCATGCGCGGCATGGTGCGCGAAGTGGAAGATCCGCAGTTCGGCAAGGTTTTACATGCCGGGATCGTGCCGCATTTTCCCGATGACACCGGCGCGATTCGCTGGACCGGGCCGCCGATTGGCGCCCATACGGATGAAATACTGCGTGACGATCTCGGCCTGAGCGCGGACGAGATCAGCAAATTGCGCGAGGAAGGGACGGTGTCATGATACAAGCGCGACAAGTCAAGATCGTCGAGGTCGGTCCCCGAGACGGCTACCTACTAGGACGTGCGACCCAGCCAGGCAAAGTCGCGAAGGCTCGAACCTATCAGTTGATGCCGGGTATGGCCTATCTCTACGGGGAGGGTGATCTGCAAGTAACGGATTGCAACCACCGTCTTTGCTGCATTGCATGAGTTCAGGTTGTGGCACTTAACAGAATAAGGCTCAGGCGGTGGTTTGTCCGCTGCTGGTGAAAGCTGACGCCGCATCCCCGACGCATCCGTTGGCCAATCAATGAAACCCTGCTTTAGGAAGGCCGCGGTGTGACTGCAAATGATGATTGAGTGCAGTGTGTCCGTCCCTCGCGTCCGGCTACCGAGGGTTTGAAGAGGTGCGTTATTCTCAGCGTCAGCTCTTGCTGACGCGGAGCAACGGGCAGCTTTGGGTCAACCACGACCAGGCGCAGAGCGACGCGCAAGAGAAATCGCTGCAACTGAGGACGAGATGGCGAGCGAGTTGGCGTGGTCCGTGATGCCGGGGTTGACAGCCAGCCCTTTCTGACCAATACTTTCCTACATGGTGAACTATAGTGAACGGCTCGACCGGACATTTGCGGCGCTCGTCGACCCGACTCGGCGGGCAATTCTCGCTCGGCTCGAGCGCGAACACGGCGCATCCATCAGCGCGCTGGCGCAGCCCTTCGCGATCAAGCTGCCGGCCGTGATGAAGCATCTCGACGTGCTTGACGATGCCGGCCTCATCACCCGGTCGAAAGTCGGGCGCACCGTGACGGTACGGCTCCGGCCCCAGCCCATGAGGGAAGCCATGGATTGGCTGCGCCGCTACGAACGCTTCTGGTCGAACAGCCTCGATCGGCTCGCGGCCTATGCCGAAAGCAAGGAAGCCGAAGCGAGGAAGAACAGACGATGACCAGTCTAACGCTCGTGCGCCGGATCAAGGCGCGGCCGTCGATTGTTTTCGATGCGCTCACCACAGCGGAAGGCATCGCCAGCTGGTGGGGCCCCGACGGCGGCCCCGTGCTTGTGGCGGAGACCAACCCGCAGGTTGGTGGCCGCTTTCGGGTACGCTTCCGCATGCTCGATGGAAGCGAGCATGAGAGCAGCGGCGAATATCTCGAAGTCGTGAAGCCCGAGCGGCTGAGCATGAGTTGGCGCTGGACGGGCGGCGCCGAAGATCCCGGCGAGTTGCTTGTCGAGATCAGGCTTCGCGCCGTTGCCGAGGGGACCGAGCTCACATTCACTCATTCGCGCCTGCATGACGAGGAGAGTCGCCGCAGCCACGAGGAAGGCTGGAACGGAGCGCTCGACAAGCTCGAACGCCATTTTCTTGCAACCGAACGGAGCTTTCCGTGACCAAGTATCTGCCACAGAACCAAGCGAACGAAGCCTTCGACGAGCTTCAGCCTAACGCCACGAGAATCGCAAAGGAGCACATCGCATGATCACGATCTCCGCTTTCAAATGGGTTCCAGAGTTTGCCCAGGGCCAGGTGCGCGATCTGCGCGCGCGCTGGGCGCTGGAGGAAGCTGGTCTGCCTTACAAGACGCGCCTCCTGGAACTGGGCGATCAGGACAAATCGGACTATCGCGCGCTGCAGCCCTTCGGGCAGGTGCCGATCCTTGAGGAAGACGGCCTCGTGCTGTTCGAATCCGGGGCCATCGTGCTGCATATCGGCGAACGGAGCGAGATGCTCCTGCCGAAGGACGCGAGCGCACGCGCACGCGCGACGCAATGGCTAATCGCGGCGCTCAATTCCATCGAGCCGTTCGTCATGAACGTCGCTCTGATCGATCTCTTTTATAAGAATGAGGAATGGGCGAAACTACGCCGCCCCGGGGCGGTGGAGTTTGTGCAGAAGCGCCTGTCCGCGCTCTCCAAGTCGCTCGGCGACAAACCCTACCTCGATGGTGACCGCTTCACTGCGGGTGATTTGATGATGACGACCGTGCTGCGAATTCTGAAGCACACCGACATCGTCAAAAGCGAGAAGCGCCTCGCCGCCTATGTCGGGCGCTGCACCGCGCGGCCTGCCTTCAAGCGAGCGTTCGATGCACAGATTGGTGATTTCAGGGAGGCTGCATAGCCCGTTCGGGGCCACCGTCGTGATCCAGCGGTCGTGCTATTCCGAAGGCGCGAGCGCCACGAAGTTCGGACTACACTTTCCTTTATAGGCTGCACCCTGTCAGCGTTAAAGGGCCGGGGTCGGTATGGGAACGGTCTTCCCAACCAACCGTTGCAGAGTGGGGCGTAAATATTTTCCAAAGCGAAAGGCCAAGCAATGTCCAAGAACACAATTTGCCTGTGGTACGACAAGGATGCCGAGGCTGCTGCCCGCTTCTATGCTGCAACCTTTCCCGACAGCGCGCTCAGTGCCGTGCACCATGCGCCCAGCGACTATCCCGGCGGAAAGGAGGGCGACGTGCTGACGGTGGAATTCACGGTCCTCGGCATACCCTGTCTCGGCCTCAACGGCGGTCCCGTGTTCAAGCATAACGAAGCCTTCTCGTTCCAGATCGCGACCGAAGATCAGGAAGAGACGGACCGCTACTGGAACGCAATCGTCGGTAATGGCGGGCAGGAGAGCCAGTGCGGGTGGTGCAAAGACAAGTGGGGAATTTCCTGGCAGATCACGCCGCGCGTGCTGACCGACGCGCTTGCGGCTGGCGGCGATGAAGCGAAGCGCGCTTTCGATGTGATGATGGGAATGAAGAAAATCGACATCGCCGCGATCGAGGCGGCGCGGCGCGGCTGAAGGACTGGACCTGCGCTTCGGCCATGGCCGTGGCGAGGGACCATCATGTCCTGCAGCCGGAATCAGAATTGATTCACCACCCCTGGTGTACCCTGAACATTGCCGCCGGCCCGAAAGGGAAGGAGGCGGCCGGGTTTGGCGGCCAGGACGGAAGGTGGGTGCGATGACGACATTGGCGGGAACGCAATTGCCGGTGCGATCTCACAGCTGGCGTGCGGTTGCGGCGGCATCGATCGGGAACGCCCTCGAATGGTTCGACTTTGTCGTGTACGGCTTTTTCGCCGTGACGATTGCAAAGCTGTTCTTCCCGGCAGCAGACGAGACCGTCTCGCTCCTCGTGGCCTTGGCAACGTTCGGCGTGACCTATTTCATGCGCCCGCTCGGCGCGATCGTTCTCGGCAATTTTTCGGACCAGCACGGACGCAAGGCGGCGCTCACGCTGGCGATTGTCCTGATGACGTTCGGAACAGGGATCATCGCGGTGGCGCCGACATATTCGGCCATCGGGCCCGCGGCGCCGGTGCTGATCGTCATGGCGCGGTTGATCCAAGGCTTCTCTGCCGGCGGGGAATTCGGCATCGCCACCGCTTTCCTCGCGGAGCAAAACCCGCGACAGCGCGGCTTCTTCGCCAGCTGGCAATTTGCCAGCCAGGGTCTGACGACTGTTCTTGCGACCGCGTTCGGCGCCGCTTTGGCCGGTACGCTGAGCGTGGATCAGATGGACGCATGGGGATGGCGCGTCCCGTTCATTTTCGGGCTGCTGATCGCGCCCGTCGCCTACTATCTGCGCAACCACGTCGAAGAGACGGCCGAGTTCCAATCAATGCAGACCGGCCGCGCGCCGCTGCGCGAAGCATTCGCGGACGGCAAGAAGCGCATGCTGATCGCCTTGGGCACCATCGTTCTCTGCACGGTGGCCATGTATACGATCCTGTTCATGCCGATCTACGCGGTGCGCCAGCTCGGCCTGCCGCCCTCCGGCAGCTACCTGGCCGCCCTGCTCACCGGCTCGATTCAGATAGTCCTGATCCCGGTGGTCGGTGCGCTCTCCGACCGATATGGGCGGCTGCCGCTAACCTTCGCCGCCGCAGTCGCCATCCTGCTCGCGATCTACCCGATGTTTGCCTGGCTCGCGGCGGCGCCGACCCTGGGAACCCTGCTGCTCTTCCAGGCGATCATCGGCGTGCTGGTTGCCGGCTACATGGGGGCGCTTCCTGCCCTGATGTCGGAGCTCTTTCCGACGCGCATGCGCACGACCGGCTTGTCGATCAGTTATGCCTTCGGCGTCGCAATCTTCGGGGGATTTGCGCCTGCGATCAATACGTGGCTGATCGAGGCCACCGGCAGCAAGCTCGCACCCGGATTCTATCTGATGTTCGCGGCCGTGGTCAGCCTGGCGGCTCTGGGCGCCGCGCGCCGGCTGGGGATCCGTTGACGCGGCGACTTCATTATTTGGTTACTTTCGCTTTACCATCGAATCACAGCTGTTCTTTAACGAATGCTGGAAATAATGCGGCGAAATCCAGACCGTGCGCGGGCCGTGATCCTGTCGGAAGCGGGATATGAGGATTTACAACGCCGAAACGGCATTCATCAATTGGCTGGATCTCTCCATTCCTGACCAAAGGTTCCACTTCGAGCTGGTCCGCTCTCTCTATGGCACGCCAAAGTCGATATTGATTGCGGTCGTCGTCGCCACAACCATCATCGCAATCGCTGGCGGCTTGAGCGGCGATCATGCATATGGACTGTTTCAGGCGGGCTTTCTGATCGTCGGAGCCGCACGAGCCGCAACAATCGTGCTTTACCGGCGCGCCCAGCACGACCCGAACGACCTGGTTTCCATCAAGCGCTGGGAGCTGCGCGCGCTGCTCGGCGCGTGGACTTTTGCGTGCCTCGTCGGCTGCGTCGGCGCATATACGTTGACCGCACATCCCAACAGCGAGATCGAGATTCTCATCAGCTGTTGCGTCATGGGGTACATCGCCGGGATTTCGTCCCGCAACGCCAGCCGACCGATCATAGCGATCGGCCAGATCACCTTGACCTGCATTCCATTCACCATCGCGCTCCTGGCGCGCGCCGACATGGTTCACCTGGTGTTGGCGATCTTCATCAGCATTCTTTATGTCAGCACCATCGTGATCTGCCGGTCCGTCTTCGAGAACATCGTCTCTCGCCAAATTGCATTCAAGAAAATCGAGATCATCGCGCAGCGGGACGCCCTGACGGATTTGTGGAACCGCGCGGCCTTTCTCGAATTGCTCGAACGGCAGCTGCAGAGCATCAAGAACACGCGCAACACCATCGCCTTGATCTCGATCGACCTCGATCGATTCAAGGACGTCAACGATACGCTCGGCCACCCGGTAGGAGACACGATCCTCAAGGAGGTCGCAAACCGCATAAGATCCGCAGTTGGCCCGGCTGACGAGGTTGCCAGGATCGGCGGCGATGAATTTCTGGTTTTACTGGTTGCCCCCGATATCTTGGAAGTCGACGCTGCGGCCAGACGCATTCTGGCGATTTTTGCCAGCCCGTTCATGGTCAATACAAGACACAATTGTTGCGGCGCCAGCATAGGCTATGCGATTGCGCCGATCGACGGCTCGACGCTCGAAGTGCTTTTCAGAAACGCCGATCTCGCGCTCTACGAGGCGAAAGACAGGGTCGTGGACAGGTCGTCCGGTACACGGCCGCGATCGCGCAGCGCTACGACGACCGCATGGCGCTCGAGCACGACCTGCAATTTGCCATGCGCAACGGCGAGCTGGAGCTGCTCTATCAGCCGGTCGTCGATCCGCGGTCCGGACGTGCAATTTGTTGCGAAGCGTTGCTGCGCTGGAACCATCCGGTGCATGGGTTGATCAACCCAGCCGAATTCATCCCGATTGCCGAATTGACCGGGCTGATCGTCCCGATCGGCGCTTGGGTTCTTGCCACTGCCTGCTCGGAAGCAACGCGCTGGGCCGCCGACGTGAAGCTCTCCGTCAACCTCTCGCCGGTCCAGTTCAGACGAGGCCATGAGCTGGTGGAAACCGTCATGGCCACGCTGCGCAGCGTGGGTCTGGCAGCCAGCCGCCTCGATCTGGAGGTCACCGAATCGATTCTCATCGATGACAGTGCCGCAGCGCTTGCCATTCTCGAGGAGCTGCGGGCCAAGGAAGTCGGCGTGTCCCTGGATGATTTCGGAACCGGATTTGCCTCACTTGCCTACCTCAACGACTTCCCATTCTCGAAGATCAAGATCGATCGCAAGTTTTCGCAGAACATCGATCAGTCGGCACGCACGTCGGCCATCATCAGCGGCATCGCGAAGATCACGCGCGATCTGAGAATCGAGCTTGTTGCGGAAGGCATCGAGACCGAGAACCAGCTGGAGCACATGCGAAGCTTCGGAATTCATGCGATACAAGGCTTCCTGTTCAGCGGCCCCTTGCCCGCCCTTGAGTTGCGACGCTTGATCAGCAAGCCGATCATCCCGTCTCTTGCCTATCCAAGACGCATCGCCGGCAGGGATAGCGAGTGGGCGCGTCAAGCCGCGTCCTGACCGGTTGCGCGGGGAAAACCGCCCAGGATCAAGTGCGCGGAAGGCCTTTCGCGGAAGCTGCTCTAGTTGGCGGCAAGCATGCGGTCGAGCACCGCCATGCGCATGAATTTCGACAGTCGAACCTGCTCGAAGTACATCGCATTGGGCAGGTCGTCGCACGACGGATGGATCTCATCCTGTCGAGGCAGCGGATGGTAGAGCAGCGTCTTCGAGTTGGTCAGCTCGATTTTTTCAGCCGTTATGACGTAACGTTCCGGAGTGGCATTCGGTGAAACGTAAGCCGATGCGGCGGCCTCGCCGATGTCCGACATGTCGTACGGCGCCATCATGATCGCGTCGCAGTCGGTCAGCGCGCAACTGATATCAAGCACACTGCGGTGACGGATTTGATTTTCATCGATCGCAATCAAGATATCGCCGGGCACTGCATACTGCGACGGCGGGCAGAAAACGATTTCCCGCGGGCCCTCGTAGCGCAATAGACCGATCAGCGAGCGAACCGTGCGCCCGCGCGGATCGCCGCCGAGCGCGATGCTCTTGCCTCTGATCGTCCCGAGGCCGCGTCGTAGCGCGAAGATGTCGATAAGCGCCTGGGTCGGATGCTCATTCCAGCCGTCCCCGGCGTTGATGACGGGCTTTTGCGATTTGGCCGCCATGCGCTCGGCGGCACCTCCTTCGTGATGACGAACCACGAGGGCGTCGCACAAGCGCGAGATGACGGCAGCGCAATCTTCGAGCGACTCTCTGCTGCGCGCATTCGAGCGGGAGGCCGACATGTCGTCCATGCCGATCGCATAGGCGCCGAGCGCGACGGTTGCCGCCTCGAAGCCCATGCGGGTCCGGGTGCTGGGCTGGAAAAACAGGAGGGCGACCGTCTTGCCGACGGAGCCGACCTGCTTCCAAGCTCGAATGCTTCCGCGGCCTGGCAAAAGCCGTCCACGTCGTCGCTGTCAATCGATCTTGTGGTCAGCAGATGCTCGAGACGCCTCGTGCGGGCGGGACGGGTGAAACTCTTAGGAATGGCCGCGGACGAACGGGCCGGCTCCAAAGCGCCCAACGCCATCGCCGCTACTCCTGCACTCAACCCGACCCCTCCCGATTAAGGACATATTAACCAACGCCGATGAGCGCGCAAGCGCGCAGGTTTCGCTGTGGACGACCGCGGTCGCGCCCGGCGCCGCAAGCTCCATATGGTTAACGGGGATTGAACGCGATGGTGGCCGCGGCCGGAGTGTCAGCAATCAACAAGCTCAATGGCTCAGGCTGTCAAGACAAGCCCGGCAGCAGCTTTGATACGCAAAGACGTTTTCGCGCGCTGTCAAACTCAATTTTCCCGGACCTTGCCTCTTGCCCGGCGGTTGCGGCGCGGTCGTGCGCGCTCTATACAAACGATATGTCCGAGCACAGAGTGATTTTGAAATGGGAGCGCGGCGGCGCCGAATTTTCGTATCAGAACTATCCGCGCGATCATACCTGGAGATTCGATGGCGGCCATACGATGACGGCGACGGCGGCGCCGGCCTATCTCGGTAATCCGGCGAATGTCGATCCTGAGGAGGCGTTCGTCGCTTCACTCTCAAGCTGTCATATGCTTACGTTTCTGGCGATTGCGTGTAAGCAGAAGTTCGTGCTCGATTCGTACGATGACGAGGCGGTTGGCCACATGGAGAAAAATGCCGAAGGCAAGATGGCCATCACTCGTGTCGAGCTTCGCCCGAAGATCAAATGGGGCGGGGATCGAACGCCCAGTGCAGATCAGCTTGACAAAATGCACCATGCCGCACACGAGAATTGTTTCATTGCCAGCTCGGTCAAGACCGACGTGACGGTAACGAGCCGCTAGCAGAGGTTTTGACTGTCGTCAGACGAGGGCACCTCGTATACCATGCCTCCTCACGGCCGACGTCGGATCGGCGGCCAAGGGAGGATGACGATGAAAGCTCGCACCCGACGCATTCCCTACAGCAGGCTCAGCGTTCCCGCTCTGTGTCTCGCCGCCTTCGCTGTGGCACCCGCGGCGAACGCGCAACTCGCCGTGTCGTCGAACGACACCAAGGTCATCAACGTCGACGGCGTGAACAAAATTGTTGAAAACCCTGCATCCGATAACGTCACCATTGTCGATCTCGGCGTCTCGCCACCCAAGGTCGTCGGCCAGATCAATGTACCGGGCTCCGTGGTCGGCCCGCCGCAGAGCGTGGCCGTTGCTCCCGACGAGGGCATTGCCCTGGTGGCCGCCTCGACCAAGATCGATCCGTCCGACCCCAAGAAGACCGTCCCCGACAACAGGCTGAGCGTCATCGACCTCAAAGCCTCCCCGCCGGCAGTGATTGGCACGCTAGAGTTGGGCGTCTCACCCTCGGGTGTTTCGTTCAGTCCAGACGGCAAGCTGGCGCTGGTGACCAACCGCGGCGATGGCACGGTGTCGGTCCTTACCGTCAATGGCAAGACCGTAACGCCGACCGGCAAGATTCAGCTCGGGGACGCCAAGTCCGGCCCGAGCCACGTGGCCTTTCTCCCCGATGGCAAGCGCGCGCTCGTCACTCGCGACGGTGATCACCGCATTTCCGTGCTATCGGTCGACGGCTCAAAGGTGGAGGATACCAAGGCCTACATGGTCGCCGGTATCCGTCCCTACAGCATCTCGATCAGCTCAAAGGGCGACCTCGCAGTGCTTACCAATCAGGGTGGCGGCCAGGGTGACACCGACATCATCACTGTCATCGATCTGAAGAAGAATCCACCTCGTGTCGTAGAGTCGCACTCAGTCGGACAGATTCCCGAAGGGGCCACCTTCTCGCCTGACGGCTCGCACGTGGCGGTGACGATCCAGAACGGTTCGAGCAAGCCGAAGTCCCACCAGTCCTACAACGATCATGGCGTCGTCATGGTCTACCGAGCCGAGGGAGGAAAGCTCACGCTTGCCGCCGAGGCGAAGGTGGGAGGTTGGGGTCAAGGGGTGGTGTGGAGCAGGGACGGCAAGACGCTGCTGGCGCAATCCATGCTCGACCAGGCGCTCGACGTGCTGAGCTTCGACGGCAAGTCGCTGAAGGTGATCGGCCAGATCAAGGTCCCGGGCGGCCCCGCGGGCATCCGCACCGTCGAAAAGTAACTTGACGAGAGATCAACCCGGCGCGTGCCAAGGGGCTTTTCTACCATAATTTGAGGTTGATACGCGATCGCGCATAATTCCTTTTGATACGCGATCGCTTATATCTCCACCATGATACGCGATCGCGTATATTGACAGATATATACGCGATCGCGTATATTTTCTCGCATGGACACGATCGCACGCACCGCCAAGCAAGTGGGAGCCGCCTTCCGGCGCTTTCGCCGCCAAAAAGGCTTCACCCAGCGCAGCCTGGGGGAGCTCATGCATGCCCGGCAGGCGACGGTTTCCAAGCTGGAAAGCGGCGAGTCCGGGGTGCAATTGGGGATTCTGATTGATGCCCTGACCGGCGCTGAACCTTGAGCTTGTGGTCCGTCCGCGCAGCAAAGCCTCGACCGATCAAATTGAAGAGCTGTTCTGATGGCCACGGCGTCCAGCCCACGTCCCGCTGAATGTCTACCTCAATGGACGGCTTGTCGGCCGTCTTCGCCGGGAGAGCAGCGGCGCGATCGATTTCCTGTACGACAAAGCTGGCTCGATTGGGAAAACGCCATTCCGGTTTCCGTCTCGTTGCCATTGCGCGAGGATCGGTACATCGGCGATCCGGTCCTTGCGGTCTTTGAAAACCTGCTGCCGGACAATGACGACATTCGACGCCGCCTTGCCGAACGGGCGAAGGCCGAAGGGCTCCGACCCTTATAGCCTTCTCTCGGCTGTTGGACGCGATTGCATCGGCGCGCTGCAATTTCTTCCCGACGGCGTCGCCGCCGGCCAGGCCGGCGTTATCGATGCCCGCCTGGTGACCGACGAAGAGATTGCGAAAATCGTCAGCAACCTCGCGCGAAGTCCGCTCGGCGTCGGCGAGGATCAGGAGTTTAGGATTTCGCTTGCGGGAGCGCAGGAAAAAACCGCCCTGCTGTACTGGGACGGCAAATGGCAGGTGCCGCACGGCACCACTGCAACTACCCACATCCTCAAGCCCCAAATCGGTCGATTTTCAAATGGAATCGATCTCTCGAACAGCGTCGAAAACGAACATTTTTGCCTTGAACTGGTCGCGGCGCTCGGGCTACCTGTCGCGAGATCGCAGATTGTTGATTTCGCAGGCAAACGCGTCTTGTCGATCGAACGCTTTGACCGGACACGAACGCGGGACGGACGGCTGTTGCGCGTGCCGCAGGAAGATTGCTGTCAGGCGCTCTCTATACCGCCATCCCGCAAATACGAGTCCGATGGCGGTCCTGGCATTCGCGCTATTTACGATCTGCTCAAGGGAAGCGACGTTCCCGACGAAGATCACAAGATCCTTTTCAAGGCGCAGATCGTGTTCTGGCTGCTTGGCGCGACCGATGGTCATGCGAAGAATTTCAGCATCAGGCTTGCGCCGGGCGGACGATTTCGGCTGACGCCGCTCTACGACATCGTCTCCGCGCAACCGAGTCTCGACGCCGGGCAGATCAGTCAAAACCAGATGAAGCTCGCCATGGCTGTCGGCAAGAACCGCCACTACGTCGTTCACACGATCCTCGGCCGTCACTTTGAGCAGACGGCAGCCGCGTGCGGGCTGCCGGCGAACACACTGAAGGCCATCATTGAAGAAATCGGCGATACCGGGAAGGCCAAGATCGATCAGACCGTGGCGAAGCTTGCGCACGGTTTTCCCGCGGCTGTTACCCAATCCATTTCAGATGGTGCAAAGCGCAGGATAGACACGCTCACGACTTCCTAGAGTGCCGCTCACAGTTGCGCTTTTGAATGCCTTGTCGATAATCGCCGGAAGCATGCTATCCAGCTCCGTGTTGGTTTGGCCTGCAAATCTTGAATTGCTCGAATACGATCAAAGATTCCGAGTGCTCTTCGCTGATCGACTGCAGAAGGCATAGAAAAGTCCAACTTTAAGAACTGCTCCGGCCGTGTGCGTTCGCGCCGGGCTCCAACTCCGCGGGTCGCATCCTTCAGGCGGCGGACCCTTGATGGCATTGAGCTTGTCGATTCCGAGAGCTCCGATTGCGCCCTGCTCCGCCGGGCGAAGCCTTGAGAAGCTGGTCTCGCTGAAGGTGATCGGCCAGATCAAGGTCCCGGGCGGCCCCGCGGGCATCCGCACCGTCGAAAAGTAACTTGACGAGAGATCAACCCGGCGCGTGCCAGGTCCATGTGCTCTGTCTTATTCCTATGCAGCGGCATGTCCGGAGCTGGCGAAAGCTGATCTGGCTAGCCGGCGAGGCGGGGCGGGTTATGACCCACTGCGGACCTACCGAGGCAACAATTCAACCCGCCTGCCTGATCTGAAAAACATTGCCCTCGGGATCGCAGCCATCGCAGACCTTGGCGCCTTCGAACTCCCATTCTCGTTCGACAGCGTTCATAGTGCCTCCCAACTCTGCTGCCCGACTTCGCGCGCCAGCGATGTCCTCAGTCGCGAATACGAGCTTGATCGGTGTGTCTTCGCGACGCTTGGGAGGCGTTGCGATTTGATTAGGGGCCGCGATACGTTTGGGAATCCGGACGATTACCAATTGCGATGGCTCACGACCAAAGACTGCAAATCCCTCTTCGATCTTCTGCAGATCAAGGCCAGCCACAGCAGTGTAAAACTGCACCAGCTGGTGCAGATCATCCTTCGCATACAGCACAGCGCCGATCAGTCCTCGATGAGCCATGTCATCACCGTCGGTGAAACAGATCGTGGAATAGGACCGAGCACTTCGGCTGCTCCTTCCTCGAAGCTGTGCCTACCACGATGTGATCTGATTGGGGTGGACATCGAACTGCTCCGGCTCGGGCGGCGGTTTGTCCGCTGCTGGTGAAAGCTGACGCCGCATCCCCGACGCATCCGTTGGCCAATCGATAAAACCCTTGCTTAGCCCGCCTAGATTACCTTCGGCAGATCGGGACAGATCAGGTCGCAGCGATCGTGCAATTGAGGCGCGTCCCGTTTCGGGCAGCCGACGCTGAGCTGCTTTCGCCACTTTATCATGCTGCCGTCGCGCCCGTACTGCTGGAGCAGCTTGCGAACGCTGTAGCGGACCGCGAGCTGATTATTCTCTCCCTCTTGCCTGCAAGCAGCTGCTCTTCATTATTCCGAGGCTGCATACAGGTGGCAGCGTGACGGAACGGTCCGGATTAATAAGACTTTTCATCGCCTGTCCCTGTTGTCTTGCTTGCCGCACTACTTTGTTCATTTCGAAGCAGGTGAGCCATTCGATATAGCTCGGCAGATAGACGTTGGGCTCAATACAACCCGTCCGGTCGGAAGGCTCAAAAGTCGACCAGTCCTTGATCATCTGTTGCTGCGCCTTGTTTTCGGACTCCAGGCAAATGTCCACGTCGTTCTGGCTGGACGAGCCGCTCAAGTTGAGCATCACGCCGGCGGCCGCCCGGCAGGTTTCTCGGATGTCGATGGTGGGTACTTGAGCCTGAGCGGTGTTAGCAAAGACGCCCATAAAGCCGATGGTCGCAATCACCACGACCACGGCGTTCGCAATGATCGAACTCAATCGTGGCCGGGCCGTCGCTCCATCCGCCGTCGAAATTGAAGCCATACTCATCCGGGCCTCCATAGGTTTCTCCCAGGGTGACCCACTCAGCGGACGGCATGCGAGAAGCAGCGCCGCCGCCGACTAACCACCCAGCGGGCGCCATTCGTTAGTCGCGCTCGCCGGCAAACCGGTTCAATTGTGTCGGAAATGAACCTACCGCCGCGTCGGCGTCTATACCGGCAAGATTTGCAAGATAATTGTCGTTCTGTCGCAGGTGATCACATCTGCTCATGCTGCATTCGTGCCGGAGTTTTTGGTGTGAAGCTGCGGATCGTCATGTGTCCAATCATTCGTGGCGCAGTTATGTTCGATGACGGTCAACGACAGCTTGATCCTCACGACAGGCCACCTTCCTCACTACCCACGATCTCTCCCCTGAGGATAGCGCTCAGGACGAGCCACACCTCGCCACTATCGCGAAGCGATTTAGTGCAGTGGCACAAAGTGTAAGGGCACCCTCGATGTCCCTACGACTGCTATCGAATGAGCAGCGGACTCGCTGCGGATGTACTCCTTTGGGCTGTTCTGTGCAGGTTTTCGGACGCCGGCGACGACGATGTAGCTGCGCGCTGCGGCGGCCGGCGTCCGAAAAGCGCCAAGGCACGAAATCGCGGGAGGTACGCTCGGTCGGCCGTGCCGCGTGCTCAGCTATGGGGATTTGAGCGGCGAACATACCCCGTGCGTGCGAGCGCGCGGCGAGAGGTAGATTGATTGCGCAAGGCACAGCATGCTGGCGCGCTTGCGCTGAGCGCTGCGAGGCCAGAAAAGCGAGGATCGAGCGGTTATTTGTTGGGCGAGAGAAGAATTTGTGCGAGCTGACGCGTGCTCATCGGAGCGGCGACGACAAAGATGACCGGCATTGAGGGATGGCGATCGGATGGACATGATGATCATGAGGTGTCGATCCTGAGCACTGGTGTTGGCGGACTTGGCTGATAGCGCGGGATTGAGCCTCGCTCGAACCGCTCGATGATGATCATGCGGCCGCCGCAGCAGGGACAGTGATGCTCTGGTGTTGGCGGTTGATCGGCGTTGGTGTTGGCCGCTTTTATGGCATCAAAGGCAATTATTGGCGGCGTGAGCAACTCGCGAGCGCGCGCGATGTTGTCGGCGCGTTTGCCGCTGGCGAGCAGGCCATAGTAGCGGATGCGATGGAAGCCTGCGGGCAGCACGTGCATGAGGAAGCGGCGGATGAACTCGTGGGTCGCGAGGGTCATCACTTGGTAACGCTCACGGCCTTCGCGCCTGTAGTCCTTCCACTTGAAGGTGACACCCTTCTCATCACATGCGATCAAGCGGCGATTGGAGATGGCGACGCGATGGGTGTAGCGCGCGAGATATCGCAAGACTTCCTTCGGTCCCCCGAAGGGGCGCTTGCAGTAGACCACCCACTTTGTGTTCCACACCGGTGCCAGATAGGCGGCGAATGCTCGCGGATTGATAAGTCGGGCATGCTTACCGAAGAACTGCAGCTCACCGGCCCGATAAGCGGCGCTGAGCTTCTCCATGAGCAAACCGCGGAACAAGACTGACAGCACCTCCACTGACAAGAAGAAGCGTGGTCGACATGAGACCCAGCGCCTTGCGTCGAGTGAGAACCCACCGCCCGGCACGATCATGTGTACATGCGGGTGATGGGTCATCGCCGAGCCCCAGGTGTGGAGGACGGACAAGATGCCAATTCGAGCGCCGAGATGCTTGGGATCGGCGGCGATGGTGAGCATGGTCTCGGATGAGGCCTTGAACAGCAGGTCGTAGATGACGGCCTTGTTCTGATAGGCGATATCGGCGATCCGAGCCGGCAGGGTGAACACCACATGATAGTAGGGGACCGGCAACAGCTCCGCCTCGCGCTCGGCCAGCCATTCCCGTGCCGCCGCGCCCTGGCACTTCGGGCAATGCCGGTTGCGGCAGGAATTGTAGGCGATGATGGTGTGCGAGCACTTCTCGCAACGCTCAACGTGCCCGCCGAGCGCTGCCGTACGACAGCGCTCGATGGCCGACATCACCTTCAACTGGTCGAGGCGGACGTGACCGGGTTGGCAGCGCGCCACGCCGGCCCGTGGTCGCGGAAGATATCCGCGACCTCCAGCTTTGGGCGGGACACGGCTGCAGGCGTTTACGCCGGCGGCTGCTCCGTGCTGGTCGTCTCAGTGTTGCCTTGCGGGACTTTCGGTTTGGCCGTTTTGCGCCTCGTGCCTGGCTGACCCAGTGTGTCGAGCGGGCTCTCGATATTAGCGATCATGCCGGTCGCGACGCGCCTATACCGTGCCGTCGTATCGAGCTTGTCGTGCCCGAGCAGCGCCTGGATGACTCTGATATCGGTGCCGCGCTCGAGAAGATGGGTGGCAAAGCTGTGGCGCAGCGCATGCAGGCTCACGCTCTTTTTTATCCCCGCCGCCTCGGTCGCCGCATGAAACAGCCGGCTCAGCTGGCGGGTGGTTATCGGCTTGCTGGCTGTCTTTCTGCTAGGGAATAGCCAGCGTTCCTGCACCGGCATGCCCGCATCGCGGCGAGATGGCCGCACCTTCCACCATTGCCGCAACAGGTCGAGCATCTCGGGCGAGAGCATAACGTTGCGATCCTGGCGGCCCTTGGACTGCTCGATGCGAATGATTTTTTGCGCCCTGTCGATATGCTTGACCTTGAGCCGCACGATCTCGCCGGCGCGCAGGCCGCAGCCATAGCCGAGGCTGAGCAGGAGGCGGACCTTGATGCTGCTGGCGACGGCTAACAGCCTGCGCATCTCGTCAGGGCTCATCACCTGCGGAATCTTCTGAGGCTCGCGGAGGTGGTAGATCTCGGCAACAAGATCGAGCCGCCGCAGCGTCACGCGAAGCAGGAATCGTACTCCGGTCATGATGCGGTTGCGGTTGCAGATGCTCATCTCGGTCTCGGCCAGCTGCAACTGGAAGAGCCGGATGTCCTCGCATGTCGCGGTATCAGGCGAGCGCTTGAGAAACGCAGCAAACCGCTTGCAGCTGTAAATGTGGCTGCGCTGGGTGTGCGCACCAAGCTTGCGCGAGCTCATGTCCTCGATCATACGCTGACGCAGCGGGGTGATAGCGTCGGTTGTCATAGGCAACTCCTGTCTTGGGTGAGGTTCACGACACCTCGATCTTCAAGACAGGGTGCTTCCCCCGCTACCCGCGATCTCACCCCTGGGGATAATGCTTGCGGCCATGCAGCTGGGGCGGCAGGCTATCGCGCAAGCGATTTAGTGCCATGGCACGAAGCGGACATTGGCTGGCGTTTTATGTTGCAGCGCGCAGCTCTATCAAAACATTTGCTTGAGCCGGTACGATGCAGTCTCCTCGGCAGCTGGAGGGTGGCCCGTTAACGGTGCCCCTCCGTTTTCCCTCCCGGACGCCGGGCGACAGCACCGCGGTTCGTCTGTCAGCCCCCGGGGCCGTCCGTCATGATGTAGCCAATCAGGTCGCCCAGGTTGTGCTCCAAATTTCGGATGATGTCCTTGACGACGTCTCCGATCGAGATCACGCCCACGACCTTGCCCGCGTCCAGCACTGGTAGATGGCGAAAGCCGCGCGCAGACATCATTGCCATGCAGCCTTTCAGTTGGTCGTCCGGCTTGACCGTCACCGGGTCGCCCGTCATCACTTGGCCCACCGGAGTTTGCTTCGCATCGAGCCCGGGCAGCAGCACTTTTATGGCGCAATCACCCTGGGTCACGATACCGACCAGTACGTCGTCGTCGATGACCAGCACCGACCGGACCCGGTTGTCGCGCATCTGGCGCAAGGCTTCGACGACCATGTCGCCGGAACGAACATGGATCAGGGCGCCACTCTTCTGGGCCAGAGCGTCTTTGACTGTGTTCATCGAGTTCCTCTCGTGAGCCCTGTCCTAGCCTGCCTAAGTGGTACGCATTGAAGGTTAGAGCCGGCTCGTTCAGCAGCGACCATAATCTAGCTCACTATATCGCCGCCGCCGGCCTCATCGAATAGCGAAGCAAACTTTGCTGCGGTGCGTCGAGACGCAAATCGGACGTTAATGGCACTTAACAGAACAGGGCTCGGGCGGCGGTTTGTCCGCTGCTGGTGAAAGCTGACGCCGCACCCTGCTTTAGGCGTGCTCTCGGACAACGATCCGGTTTCTATCCTCGGGGCTGAGCCCGAACTGCTTCACAGCAGCGGCTTCGGCAGCTTGACGGGAAGGAGCATTCACGTCGCCGAGCACTTGCCCACGCTGCCGGATGATGACGACGCGCCAGCTGCGGGCTGCGGCTGCCTTCCTTTTGGCCGGCTCTCGGATGCGCGAACGCGATGACATTACCCG
The DNA here is from genome assembly GCA_963820365.1 of uncultured Alphaproteobacteria bacterium. Classification (GTDB taxonomy): domain Bacteria; phylum Pseudomonadota; class Alphaproteobacteria; order Rhizobiales; family Xanthobacteraceae; genus VAZQ01. The sequence goes on from CAWFZR010000026.1 coordinate 94,465, forward strand.
CTTCATTTTGGTTGTGGCCAAGGGGAGTTGAGTCCGCACCGCATGAGCGAACGCATGGGGCAGAAGGCCGAAAACCTGAAATTACACCTTTGTTGACACAATGATGACACGGGCGCTTTGGCCGCGGCGACCACTGGCGAGGCCAAATTCCTGTATCGCCTAAAATCCTTATTCTGATTGACGTTTTGGTGGCCGCGGCCGGACTCGAACCGGCACTCCAGTTTCCCAGAAGCAGATTTTAAGTCTGCTGTGTCTACCGTTCCACCACGCGGCCGCGCGCGAGCGTTCTATCATTCATTGCCGAGATTGCGAAAGCGCGCGTGTTTTCTCGGCGCAGTGTCCCACCTCGTTTTCCGTGCGAATTCCCCATAAGCTGCGCCATCCGCAGTCAATGCCGGGGAAGCGTCGCGTCTCAAGGATCAGATCGCAATCGTCGTCGGCGCAGGCCAGTCACCGGGCGAAGGCATGGGCAATGGCCGCGCGACGGTGCTGCGCTTCGTCGAGGAAGGAGCGAAGGTACTCGCCGTCGACAGCAATGTTTCATCCGCCGAGGAGACGGTCGCCATGGCGAGGCCGCGAGGCGGGGAATGCGTGGCGTTCGAAGCCGACGTTTGCAGGGAGAGCACGCTTGCCGCCATGGCCGCTGCCGCACGGGAGCGGTGGGGCCGCATCGATGTGCTGCACTACAATGTCGGGGTCAGCATCGCCGGAGGCGACGCTCCGCTCGAAGAAATCACGGAGGCGGCCTTCGACCGCATCGCGGCGATCAATCTGCGTGGGGCAATCATGGCCTGCAAGCACGTCTTGCCGGTGATGCGCGCGCAGCGCTCCGGGGTCATCATCACAATCTCGTCGGTCGCGGCCTGGGAGCAGTATCCCAACGTGGTCTACAAGGCGACCAAGGCGGGGATGATCGCCTTCACGCAGCAGGTCGCGATCCAGAACGCCCAGTTCGGCATCCGGGCCAATGTTATTCTGCCGGGGCTGATGGACACGCCGATGGCGGTGGACACGCGGGCCCGGGCAGCCGGAAAGAGCCGCGCCGAGGTCGCGGCCGCCCGCGACGCGCGGGTGCCGCTGCGCCACAAGATGGGAACCGCGTGGGACGTGGCAAACGCGGCGTTGTTTCTCGCTTCCGATGAGGCCAATTTCATCACCGGGGTCGCCCTTCCGGTCGACGGGGGTGCGCTCGTCCACGTCAACTGAGCGGGTGCGGACAGACCCCCGGACACCACGATTAGGGCATATTCCGCGCTCATGAGACCCGGTCCACAAAGTCGATTGGCGACTTTGCCCTAAGTTCCGGTTCTGATGCATGATCTTACCCGAAGGGTCCGCAACTCTTCGGGATCATGCACCAGGGTGCAAGTGCAATGTTCGGACGTGCGGGAGTGGCGTGGGAGGGGTGCCCGCCGATGCGGGACAGGGTCGCTGACCGGCCGTCGAGCGCGACCATCGCTGCGCGCTTCGCGGGCGTGTGCCTGGCCGGCGCTTTCCTTGCCGGCTGCTCGACAATCGGCGACAGCTCGTTGACCCTCTTCGCCGACCCCGGAAAGTATCAGTACTCCACCTGCGAGCAGCTGGCAGGCCAGCGAAAGAATTGGTCTTCCCGCCAGGAGGAATTGCGACTGCTGATGGACAAGGCGGAGCAGAGCACCGGCGGAGCCATCGTCAACGTGCTTGCCTACAAGGCCGATTACGTGGCGGCGAGCGAGGAGCTCAAGGTGCTCGAGCGCGCCGCGCGTTCCAAGAATTGCGATACGCCGGCAAATTGGGGGAGCAATTCCGTCGTCAGGTGAATAGGGTCTTGCGCGCCATCTGCGCCCCCTTGCCGAGCGCCGCGAGCTTGGCGAGCGCGATGTCGCGCCGCATCGGCGCCATGCCGCAATTCGTGCCGGCAATGATCCTTTCCTTGGCGACATATCTTGCTGCCTCGGCAAGCGTGGCGACGACCTGCTCGGGAGTCTCGATCGCATCGGTGGCGACGTCGATCACCCCCACCTGCACGTCCTTGCCCTCGACGAGCTTCAATAATTCCAGGGGGACGAGTGAATTTCTGCACTCGATCGAGATCTGATCGATGCGGCTCTTGGCGAGCGCCGGAAATATCTCCTGGTATTGTCGCCATTGGCTGCCGAGCGTCGCCTTCCAGTCGATATTGGCTTTAATCCCGTAGCCGTAGCAGATGTGAACGGCCGTGGTGCAGGTGAGCCCATCGATCGCGCGGTGCAGTGCCGCGATTCCCCATTCCCCGACCTCGCGCATATAGACGTTGAAGGCGGGCTCATCGAATTGAACGATATCGACGCCGTCGGCTTCGAGCGCCCGCGCCTCGACATTGAGCAGGTCGGCAAACACCATCGCCATCGCGATCCGATCGCCGTAATGGGCATCCGCAATCGTGTCCACGATGGTCATTGGACCAGGCAGCGTGAATTTGAGCCTGCATCTCGTGTGAGCCCGCGCGAGCCGCGCTTCGGCCGCGTGCACGCGGCCCTTGAGACGCAGCGCCCCGGTCACTGTCGGCACCATCGCCTTGTAGCGGTCCGCGCGGATCCCGATCTCGACCCGACGCGAGAAGTCGATGCCATCGACGAGCTCGAGAAAGCCGTGGACGAAGTGCTGGCGTGACTGCTCGCCGTCGGTCACGATGTCGATTCCGCAATCCTCCTGCAGCTTGAGCGCCAGCAGGGTCGCATCGCGCTTGGCCTCGTCGAGCGCGGCCCCGGAGATCCGCCACGGCGGCCATAACCTGTTCGGCTCCGCCAGCCACGCGGGCTTCGGCAGGCTGCCGGCTATGGTGGTTGGAAACAGCGGCATGACGGGAGGATACTAACAGCTCACGCCGGCTTCCAGCCATAGAGCCAGTCGTAGCGAGCAAGCATGCGCGCTCCGCTCATCGCAATGAGCGCGAGCGTGCGCAGGAACGCCTCGGTACCACCCATGTGGTAGACCATGCCGTGGCGTCGTGCAGCGCGCTGCATGCGCGCCGTTCGCCGCCTCCGTTCCCGTTCGTAGAGGCGCATCGCGCTTGCAGGATCGTCGGACCTCTCTGCCAGCGCCCGCGCCAGCACGGCCGCATCCTCGATGGCCGACGCGGCACCCTGGGCAAGGTAGGGCAGCATCGGATGAGCGGCGTCGCCCAACAGGGTGACGGGTCCCTTGCCCCAGGGGGCGAACGCGGCGCAGTCGTAGAGCGCCCATTTTCGCCAGCTTTGCGGCGCCGTGAGGATGGCGCGCGCGGGCGCCTGCCACATCCCGGCCGGATAGCGGGCGAGGATTTCGGACCGATCTCCGGGCGCGTTCCAGCCGGGCTCGCGCCAATCATCGCGGATGATGGCGACGATATTGACGAGGCCGCCTTCCCGCACGGGATAGTGCACCAGATGGGCATGGCGCCCCAGCCACAGATTGACCGCGGGGCTTCGCAGATCTGGCACCACCGCGTCGGCCGGAACCAATGCCCGCCAGGCGGTATGGCGCGCAAAGCGGGGCTCTCGGCGCTGGCCGAGGCGCCTGCGCAGGCTCGACCACAACCCGTCGGCACCAATCAGCAGCATGCCCCGTTCCTCCCCGGCGCGCTGGGATGAGGCCGTGGAAACGGTCACGCCGTTCGGATGAAACGCGAAGTCCTCGACCCTGGTGCCGAGCTGAATGGTGACGTCCGGATGGGCGCGGACCGCATCGATGAGCGCTGCCTGCAGGTCGCCGCGATGGATCACCCAATAGGGTGCGCCGTAGCGCTTCTCCGCCACGCTGCCGAGCGGCGCGCGCGCAAGCGCCCGACCCGTGCGTGCGTTCATCACCCGGAGCTCTTGCGGTGCGACGACGTAATGCCGCAGCTGCGGTTCGAGACCAAGCGCGATCAGGATGCGCGACGCATTCGGCGAAAGCTGAATTCCGGCACCGGCCTCTTCCAGTCGTCGCGCCTGCTCGAACAGGACGACGCGAAACCCGCGCTGAGCGAGCGCCAAGGCTGCGGCAAGGCCGCCGATACCCGCTCCGGCGATGAGGACGGTGCGCGAGGAGGCCACTATCCGTTCAGCTCCCGCCGTATCAGCCGGTCATCTGGTCCGCGAGCGCGCATTCCGCCGGTCGTGCCGCACTGGGCGCGAGAGCGGCATCGTGGCGAAACAGCGTCGAGCAATAGGGACAGATGATCTCGGTGGCGTCGCCCATGTCGAGGAACACGTGCGGGTGGTCGAACGGAGGCAGCTCGCCGACGCACATGAACTCCCGCGCGCCGATCTCGATGACCGCCACGCCGGCGGTGTTGTGGAAGTGCGGAACTATCGTATCCGTCATGGCATTCGCGGAACTCTGCCTCGTGTCGAAAGGCGGGCCGACCATGGCGTCTTTGGTCGAACCGGGGCATCGATCGAACAATGCCGACCGGCTGTCGCATGGGCGCCGCGCACCATAGCGATGGCAATAACCAATTTCCAGGGTAAACGTGCTAATCCGCGGGCAAGTCTCGCGTTTTCAGAACTTGCGCCGGCCGGTCCGATCCTCCATATGAGGTTCGGCTCATGCCTTGTTGTTCGCATCTTGCCTCTGCAATGCTGCTGAAGGAGATTGCAGCAGGGGCGGGCGCGTAGGAGCGACGGAATCAAATGTCAGGAGCGCGGGTTGCTGTGCCGCTCGGCCTTGCTGTGGCCTTGGCAATTGCCGCATTTACCCTCGCGCCGCGCGCCTACGAAGCCGAATGGCTGCTTGCCGCGCAGGACGATCCGGCTGCCCTCGCCGATCATGCGGTCGCGCATTCGTTGACCGCCGCCGTGGCCGACCGCGAGATCAAGGCCGCGCTCGCCGCCAACGATGCCGACCTCGCTCAGAGTTTCCTCGATCTCGCTCGTGATCACAAGGTGCCGGTCGATGCTGCGCTTTCCGAGCAGGTCAGGGTGGCCAACGCCGATGCCGGGAGTGCCGCGCGCTCCATCGAGAGCTTCGCGCGCGGCCTGGTGACGGGTGAGCCGCAGGACCTCTCGGGGCTCGCAGGCACCGCCGTCGGTGACCTGTTCGTGTTCGGCGACATTCGCGACGCGGTGCGCGAGGGCACCCGGCTGGCCAGCGGCCAAGAGGCCGACGAGTTGATCCTGGGCCTGGCCTGCGTTGGCCTGGCCGTGACTGCGGGCACCTATCTCACCGTCGGCTTGGCGGCTCCTGCGCGGGCGGGCCTCACGGTAGTCAAGGCCGCCGGCAAAACCGGCCGCATCGGCGGCCGCATGACGGCATGGATCGGTCGATCGCTGCGGGAGATCGTCGATTGGAGCGCGCTTTCGCGCGCCGCCAGGGGGGCCAGCATCGCGGAACCCGCGGTGGCGGTGCGCGCCGCGCGCGAGGCGGTCAAGGTCGAGAAGGCCCACGATCTCGTGCGGTTAGTCGGCGATGTGGGTCGCGTGCAGGCACGTGCGGGAACGCAAGCAGCGCTCGATGGCCTTAAGCTCGCGCACGGGCCGCGCGACATGTCGCGAATTGCCCGACTGGCGGCGACAAAAGGCGGCAAGACCCGCGCCATTCTCAAGCTTGCCGGCCGCGGCGCCATTCTGCTCACGCTCGGCACCTTCAACCTGGCGATGTGGATGTTTTGGGCGGTGCTCACGATCTTCGGTTTCGTCTCCTCGCTCAAGCGCATGACCGAGAGGGCGACCGAGCGCTACTGCGCGCGCCGCAAGCTTCGGCGTGTCCGCGCACAGCACGAGCGAGCGCAGCGCGAACGCTGCGCCGGCGAGCAACGCCTGGCGGCGCTCGCCGCCTCAGAGGAGCAGCCGACGCTGATCTATTCCAGCGCCCCGGCGCTGGCGCCAAAGCTCGGGCGGGCCGATCACACCCCCATCCGGCGTCCTGCCTGGCCCGGGCTCGCGGTTCCGCGTCGGCGTGGATCGGAGCTCGACCTGGAGCCGCTCGAAAAGGCGGTCGCATCCTGCCGCGCCGCAGTGGCCAAGTGTGCATAGGTCTCGGCGCATAAGAAAGCTCGACTGGCTGGCGAACCGCTTCCCCGTGGGCGATGGGGGAGGCTTGGCTGGACCATTCAACCGGCCGGCATGAGGCGCTTCGCGCACGACGGCGTGGAGATCGCTTACCTCGATGAAGGCCAAGGCGAGCCGATCGTTCTCGTGCACGGTTTCGCCTCGACCGCCCAGATCAATTGGGTTCACCCCGGTTGGGTTGCGACCCTGACCCGGGCTGGGCGGCGCGTCATCGCGCTCGACAATCGCGGGCACGGTGCTTCCGGCAAGCTCTACGACCCGGCCGCCTATCACAGCGCCCGCATGGCTGACGATATCCGCGCCCTCCTCGATCACCTGGCACTGGGCCGTGCCGACGTGATGGGCTACTCCATGGGCGCCCGCATTGCGGCCTTCTTCGCAATGACCCATGGGCAGCGACTGCAGCGGGCCATCTTCGGCGGATTGGGCATTCATCTCGTCCGTGGGGCAGGGCTTCCGGAAGGCATTGCAGAGGCGCTCGAGGCGCCTTCACTCGCCAATATTCATGATCCCACGGGCCGCATGTTTCGCGCCTTTGCCGAGCAGACCCAATCGGACCTCAAAGCACTCGCTGCCTGCGCGCGCGGTTCGCGCCAAACCCTCACGCCCGGCCAACTGGGCCTGATCCGCGCGCCGGTGCTGGTTGCGGTCGGCACGCGGGACGTCGTTGCCGGCTCGGCCCATGAGCTCGCAAGCCTGATGCCTTGCGGCCGCGCGCTCGATATCCCCGAGCGCGACCACATGCTCGCGGTCGGAGACAAGGCATTCAAGCAGGCGGTGCTGAGCTTCCTCGCTGCGCAGCCTTGAAGGCATGCGGCCCGGCTGTACCTTCATGGCAGCTGCGCCCATCGGGGCGGCGCGTTCGGGCATCGCGGGTTGGGGCTCCGGAGCCTATTTTCTCCGTACATGTTCCTCGTGCTAAGCTAGCGAGCCCGGATGAGGCGAGCAGGAGAGATGGCCATGGCCCCGCAACAGGTGCGAGCGACCGGCTCTATCGAGAAGGTGGATCCGGTATGGTCCCAAATTCGCAGGGAAGCCGAGGACATCGTCCGCAGAGAGCCTGAGCTGGCGACGTTGATCTATTCCACTGTTCTGCATCACGACAGTGTGGAGACGGCGGTCGTCCATCGCGTCGCCGGCCGTCTCGACAGCCCGGACGTGCCGGCCGAGTTGATCCGCCGGGCCTATGCCGATGCGCTGGAGAACGAGCCCTCGATCAGGGGGGCATTTCGCGCCGACATCCTGGCCACGCTCGATCGCGACCCCGCCACCACCCGCCTGCTTGAGCCGGTTATTTATTACAAAGGCTTCCATGCCATTCAGACGCATCGGCTGGCGCATTGGCTATGGATCCAGGGACGCAAGGATCTCGCATTCTATCTGCAGAGCCGCTCTTCCGTTGTCTTCCAGTGTGACATTCATCCCAATGCCCGCTTCGGGCGCGGCATCTTCCTCGACCATGCCACCGGCCTGGTGGTCGGCGAGACGGCGGTGATCGAGGATGACGTTTCGATGCTGCATGGCGTGACGCTCGGCGGAACTGGCAAGGAGGCCGGCGACCGCCATCCAAAAATCCGTCACGGGGTGCTCATCGGCGCGGGCGCCAAGATCCTCGGCAATATCGAGATCGGCCATTGCGCTCGCATCGCCTCGGGCTCGGTCGTGCTCAAGTCGGTACCCAACAACAAGACCGTCGCCGGCGTACCGGCCAAGGAGATCGGCGAGGCGGGCTGCCGGGAGCCGTCACTTTTGATGGACCACCTTTTCCTCGACGCTTGAGCACACAGGAGCGCGGTCTTGGACGTCCAAGAAGTCAAGAAGCTCGATGCCTATCTCAAGCGGCTTTTCGGCAACCCCCGTATCCGCGTCGTGCCGAAGAAAAATGATTCCGCCGACGTATTCGTCGGCGAGGAGCATATCGGCGCGCTGGTTCTCGATGAGGACGAGGACGACGACGAGCGCTCCTACAATTTCGAGATGAAGATAACGTTGGGCGACGCAGCCACCACCGCTCCCGACATCAAGAGGCTCGACGCGTATCTCAAGCGCAAGTTCGACAATGAACGCATTCGCGTCGTACCGCGTTTCAAGAAAAAGGATTCGGCCGAGGTCTATGTCGGCCAGGAATATATCGGCGTCCTGTTCTTCGACGAGCAGGACGCGCGCTCATCCTTTTTCGAGCTCCCGATCCTCGCGCTCGATCTGGATGAACCGGGACTGCTCAAGGGTTAGGCAGGGTTTTATCGATTGGCCAACGGATGCGTCGGGGATGCGGCGTCAGCTTCTAGCCACAAGCCGACATATGCAGTGCAGCAAAGCCGCACCGTTATTCGATCACCTCGTCGGCGAGCGCGAGCAGCGTCGGCGGGATTTCGAGGCCGAGCGCCTTGGCGGTCTTGAGGTTGATCACCAACTCGAACTTGGTCGGCTGCATCACCGGCAGATCGGCGGGCTTGTCGCCTTTGAGGATGCGGCCGGTGTACATGCCCATCTGGCGGTTTGCCTCAGCCAGGTTCGCTCCATAGCTGGCCAGGCCGCCGGCCGTGACGAAATCGCGCCACTGATAGATGGCGGGGACGCGATGACGCGCAGCCAGCGCCGTCAGGTGCGCGGCCTCTCGGGTGAACATGTTGTCGGCGGTCACGATCAGTGCGCCGACCTTTTGCTCCAGGAGCTGTGCAAAGACCTGCTCGAATTCACTTGCCGATGCCGCTCGCAGAATGACGGCCCGCTGCCCGGCCGCGCGAATGGCGTTCTCTACCTCCTCGGCATGGGGTGCGGAGTTCCGATTGGCGGGATTGACAAGAACGGCAATGATACCGGTGCCGGGAACGATCTCGCGCAGTATCTCTGCGCGCTTAGGCCCGAGCGCGCCGCCGAGCAGGCTCATGCCGGTGATATTGCCGCCCGGTCGGCTGAGGCTAGCGACGACGCCGGTTTGCACCGGATCGGCGTCTCCCATTATAAACACGATCGGAATCGTCGTCGTGGTGCTCTTGGCCGCCTGCGTCGCGAGGCTACCGCCAACCGTGACGATGACCTCGACGCCCCGCTGCACAAGATCATTGGCAAGACCCTTCAGCCGATCGGGACGACTTTCTCCGAAACGGTACACGATCGCGATGTTCCGGCCCTCGTCATAGCCGGTTTCGCTCAGGCCCTCAATAAAAGCACGCCTGGCGTACTCGGGCGGAGTGGAAGTGTGGAGGAAACCGATCGCCCGCATCGCTCGCTGCTGCGCCCGCGCCGCCGGCGGCCACGCCGCTGCCGCGCCGCCAAGTAGCGTGATGAACTCGCGTCGCTTCATTCGATCACCTCGTCCGCCCGGCCGAGCAGGGAGATCGGCACGGTGAGGCCGAGCGCCTTGGCGGTCTTCATGTTGATGATCAGCTCGACCTTCGTGGACTGCTGCACCGGTAGCTCTGCCGCCTTTTCGCCCGCAGAATCCGTCCGGCATAAACGCCGATCTGTCGGTATTGCTCCGTTTGCTCCGTATTGCTGGCGCCATAACTCATCAAACCGCCGGCCTCCGCAAAGTCGCGATATTGATAGACGGCCGGCACGCCGTGCCTGATCGAGCGTGCGGCCAGTTCCCTGCTCTGACCGATGAAGAATGGGTCCGGCGCGATGACGAGCCCCCTCGCTCGCCTTTCCGCCAGCATCGCAAAGACCGCACCGAAATCGCGCTCGGTGCTTGCCTCAGGACTTCTATTTGCAGCCCCATCGTGCGCGCCGCCGCTCGCAGGTCACGAACATGCGGCTCGGAAAGGGCGGGATTGGTCGGGTTGACAAGAAGCGCGAAGACGGTCGCGGCCGGCATCAGTTCACGCAACAATTCTAACCGCTTCGGCCCGACTCGACACCCAACGTTGTGATACCAGTGAGGTTTCCGCCGGGCCGGCTAAGGCTTGCGGCAAAGCCAAGCGCGACCGGGTCGCCGCCAGTGAAGAAAACGATTGGTATTGTCTTGGTCGCGCCCTTTGCTGCCACGGCTGGAGGAATACCCGGCACCGCAACAATCACGACGACTTCGTGCCGAACCAGGTCAGCCGCCATCGGCGCCAACCGATCGTACTGGTTCTCCGCCCAGCGATAGTCGATCCAAACGTTCCGCCCTTCGACAAAGCCCCGCTCACCAAGGCCCCTACGAAAGGCTTGCAACAGCGGTTCATAAGACTCCTTCGAAGCGGGACTCAGGAAACCCACCCTCGGCATCGCCGGCTGCTGTGCGCGCGCCGCGAGCGGCCAAGCGGCCGCCGCACCGCCGAGCAGCGTGATGAACTCGCGTCGTCTCATGGGCTCCCTTCCTCAGGCCAGGGGCCGCACGTTACCACACTGTTGAGTGAGAACGCTGTTGTGCATCACAGCATTTTGGCCCACCGGACTTCCGCAACGGGTAG
>CAWFZR010000027.1:0-283500 GCA_963820365.1 uncultured Alphaproteobacteria bacterium
GTGGCGACGAGCCGGATCTTGCCGTCATCCAGCAGAAGCGTGTGGCCCGGCTCGATGGCGCCGAAGATTTCAGCATGCGGCAGGTGCACCCGCCTGGCGTCGCCGGGGGCGGGATCGGCGTCGAGCGCAAAGAATGAACCCTTGACGAGGGTCGCCGGATTGGCGGCGAAGCTGCCGACCCGCAGCTTGGGACCTTGCAAGTCAATGAGACGCCGATCGGCCTCGCGTGCTCGGTCTCGACCGCGCGGATCGCGGCTACGAGCTCGCGCATGCGCTCGTGCGTCGTATGACTCATGTTGATGCGGAAAACGTCGGCGCCGGCGGCAAACAGGTCGCGATGATGTTTCGGTCGGAGGAGGCGGGACCGAGAGTGGCGACGATCTTGGTCCGGCGCAGACGTCGCATCAGGGCATCAGTTTCGGCTTCGGGACGCCGGTGGTGCCACGCCCGGGCGGCCGGCCGCGGGCGGCGTCGGCAGCATCGGAACGCGCGATTGCAAGGCCTGCATGGGCACCTGGTCTGCCGATTCGGTAAGCTGGACAGTCCACGAAGGTTGATCGCCGGTGTCGACCTCGAAGAAGCCGGTGCGATCATAGCCGCGCGCGAGGCAATCGTCGGTGCCGCGGATGGTGAATTCCTTTTCGCGCGTGCACATGAAGGCCTGTCCCGACCATTCACCGCCGCGATCATAGTCGACGGCGTAGATGTAATAGAAGCGCGCAACCGGGAGCCCCGCAGAACGGTTTCACAGCTGCGGGCGGCGATATTCCACCACCCCTCCGTGGTCCAACCCTCATTCTCCTTGTAGCCCACTGCGATCCCGACCCGGTTGCTGGTATTGTTGCAGAGGCGGAAATCAGCCTTGGCGGGTCCGACAGTCAATCCAATAGCGATCAAGAGCAGGGCGGCGCTGCTGCCGACTGCGCGGACCATCTGGGAGAGCCACCCACGCCGGCGGATTGTCATTCTCGCATCCCGATGCTTCATGACGCCGACCCCCAAACCCATCCCACGACCGGAATGGGCCATGCATATCGCGTGACCCCTAAGGACTGTCAACGAGGACGGCCCGGAAGTCGTTTTACATTGGTCAGGGTAGGACCCGGGACCAGCAGATCCCCGAGTTTTTCAAAGAATTCGGTCGAATTGTTGTCATCAAGATGCTGCGAGGGGTCGAGGTTGAGGCCGGCGGCGCGCGACAGGGTTGTCTCATCGATAAAGGCGCCGGCGGGATCCTCGGGCTGGCCGGCACCCCCATCGGTGCCATCGGTATCTGCGGCCAGTGCTGCGATGGACCTTGTGCCCGCAAGCGCAATGGCCAGCGCCAACGCGTATTCCTGGTTTGGGCCGCCGCGACCCTTTCCGCGCAGCGTAACCGTAAGCTCGCCTCCCGACAAAATCACGGCCCGGCGGCCCTGTGCCTTGAGATCGCAGGCGAGGCGGGCATGGGCGGCAGCGACCTCGCGCGCCTCACCCTCGATCTGGCTGCCGAGCAGAATATTTTCATAGCCGGCGGCTCGCACCGCATCTTCAACCACGCGAAACACCTCGGCCGGCCTTACCGCCAACGCGAACGAGCTGTGGTCGAACACCGGCGCGCCGGGCTTCGGTGTCTCGTTGGCGGCATCCGCAAGGGCACGTGTCACGACCGCCGGCAATTCCAGCCGGTGGCGCGCCACGATCGCTCGCGCCTCGGCGAGGGTGGTCGGATCGGGCACCGTGGGGCCCGAGCCGATCACTGCCGGATCGTCTCCAGGCACGTCGGAAATGCCGATTGTCACCACCCGCGCCGGATGCGCCCGCTCGGCGAGCCGCCCGCCTTTGATACGAGAGAGGTGCTTGCGCACTGTGTTGATTTCGACGATCGAGGCCCCGCAGGCCAAGAGCTTGCGGGTGACCGCCTGCTTTTCCGTGAGCGAGAGACCCGCAGCCGGCGCGATCCAGTTGGCCGAGGCGCCGCCGGAAACCAGCACCAGCACCATGTCGCCGGCATCGGCGGTGTCGGCAATCGCGAGGGTCTCAAGCGTCCCGGCAAGTCCGGCGGCATCGGGCACGGGATGACCCGCTTCAATGACGCGCACGCGACGTGTGGAGCAGGCGTAGCCGCGGCGCGTGACGGCGATACCGCTGACGCGGCTCGCCGGCACGCCGCGTTCGTCGAGAAAACAGCGCTCCGCGACTGCGGCCATGGAAGCACCGGCCTTGCCGGCGGCCAGTATGAGCAGGCGTCCCGAAGCTTCTGCAGCGGGCAGATGCGCCGGCAGACAGCCCGCAGGGTGCGCCGCCGCAACCGCTGTGCGGAACAATGATTCGAGAAAGGCGCGCGGGGAGGCGATCACGGTTCCTGCTCGGCGCGGGTTTTCGGGGGATGGCCCAATTTGTCTTCTCGCATTTGGTTTTCTCACGAGGTCTTGCAGGGAATTCGAGCCTGCCGGCCGGATTGGGTTCGTTCGGGCGGACCCCGCTGGAAAGCGGGGCGCACCATCACTATTCTTGGCTTTACCGAGGTTGCGACTTCATTCTGGTGAAAGGACGCGTTCATGGCGCTTGATGACAAGAACTCGAACCGAGCTCGAGGCCGCCGCCTTTCGACGTCTGGTCGAGCATTTGCGCGCGCGCACCGACGTGCAGAACATCGACTTGATGAACCTGGCGGGCTTCTGCCGCAATTGTCTCTCGAACTGGATGAAGGACGCAGCCGATGCGCGTCGGGTGCCGATGTCCAAGGACGAGAGCCGCGAGCTGATCTACGGCATGTCATACGAGGAATGGAAGGCCCGGCACCAGAAGGAGGCCTCCCAAGATCAGCAGGCAGGATTGGAGAAAGCCGGCCACAAGCACTAATTCCTGCTGCCTGTGTACTCCGGGGATGACGCGCGCGCCGTCTTGACCTTGGCCTCGGTAGAACCTCCTCTCGCGGAACGCACCCGTTCGAAGTCGCCGGAGGAGATTTCGATGCCCACTGTCGCTGTCGCAAAACAAGACGAGCCCGCCGCTCGCTTTGCCAAGGACCACTTGAAGGCCTTTGTGGAGCGCATCGAGCGGCTGGAGGAGGAGAAAAAGACGATTGCGGACGATATTCGCGACGTCTATGGGGAAGCCAAGGCCAATGGGTTCGACATCAGAGCCCTGCGTGCGATCGTGCAGCTACGCAAGCAGGATGCCGACGAGCGGCGCGAGCACGAGACGATTCTTGAGACCTACATGCATGCGCTGGGGATGTTGTAGGGGCATGGCCGGAGTCTCGTAGGGCGGATTGGCGAAGCGTAATCTGCCATCGACGACCTTCGGCGGATATCCGGCGAAGACGCTTGATCCGCCCTACGAGCTGTCGTCTGTGATCCGATCAACGCGCAGGCGGACGCGGTGCAGCGAACTTTACGCTCGAGATGAAGGTCACGGCGCTGCCGGCAAATTTCTCGCTCGCCACCCCGGGTTGCGGATCGTCGGTGAACGAGATGGTCAGCGCGGTGCCCGGCTTTTGCATGTAGGGACCGAGGTTGCGGAAGTCCGGCATTCCGAACAGCGTGGTCGCCATGAAGCTCTGCGCGCTCGGGCTCACGATCATGGCGCGCATCCAAGGATCATTGAAACGATCGCCGACGCGCACGGCACTGCTGCCGGGTTTCTTGGACGGCATCACTGAAGCTTGATCGTCGTTGCTTGCGGACGTATCCGGCAAGCGATCGTCGCTGCGTTTGACGACAATGGTGGTGTCGCCGGGGACGGTGGCAGGAGTGGCACGCGGCGTGCCCGTTCCCATCGGCATCGCCCGCGCTGCCGCGATGGGGGTGGGCTGCGACGCATAGGCGAGGGCATTCGGCATTGGCTCGCTTGCGCCGCGCTCGGCCAGCGGCCAGCGAGCGACGCTCGGGGTCGCCGCCGGATCGGCGCTGGCGGCTGTAACGGCGCGCCGGGGAGTCGGAGATGAAGACGGCATCACGCGCGAATTGTTGACCGGCACCTCGACGGGCTCGGCGCTCGGCAGCCCCTGCCAGAACCCCCGCTCGTTGATGACGTCATTCGCAGGCGCATTGACCTTATTGGGCGGGTTTCCTGCCTGGGCAAGGCGCACCGGCTTCGTGCCCGCAGAAGCCATCTCATAGCCCGCCACCGGAGCGGCAATGGATTTCAACTCGATGATGCCGACGTCTTTGGCGATCTCTTTGTCCGCTTCCGGCGCGGCGACCGGTTTCGTCGTCGCCGACGCCACTTGATATGTCTCGATCTTGATGGGTCTTGCCGTCGGCAGCGGGATAGCGGCCGCGAGCTTGACGCTGCGCGGCTCAGGCGGGCGGGCGGTCGCCGCCGGTTTGTCAGCGCGCTGCTTCTCAGCTGCCCTGTCCGGCGTCATCTCCGATTTGGGCTCGACGACTGCCGTCCGGGGAGTCGCGTCGGCGGTTTTTGCGGATGGCGCCGGTTTTTCGGCCGCGGCCGCATCGGCCTCTTCGTCCGCGTCCTTGCCGCTGCCGCGCAGCTTCGCGAGCAAGCCAGGCTTGCGGTCGGGACGTTGAATCTCGCCACGCGCCAGGGCGGTGCCCCTGGGATCGGAGGCAGCTCGGCTGCTCAGCTGACCCTTCGACAGCACGTTTGCAAGTTGCGCCTCCGGCATCCGCGGCCAATGGCGCACGCTGCCGGTATCCATGTGCACGAAGGGTGCACCCGATGAGGGATAGTAGCCCACGCCGCCGCGCTGCCCCCGCACTCCTGCGGCACGCAGTTGCTCGAGCGGCACGCCGGGAATGTAGAAGTCGATGGCCTTGCCGTTCATGTGCTGGCTGAACTTGGCGACTCCCTTCGAGCGACGGCGCAGGCTGGTATTGGTGGACGGCGAGCGGTATCCACAGACGATCCAGATCGGCTCTTTGGCCCCGACTTCGCGGTGTACTTCCCACAAGAGATCGATCAGGTGCGGATCCATCCGGATCGGCTTGTCCTCGCGCCAATCGCGCATGACATTATCGATCTTCGTCAGCGCGCTTTCGTCGTAGCGGCCGTTCACCTTGTAGGTGATCGTCAGGTCTTCGTTGGTGTGGATGTGGTGAAACGAGATTGTGCGCGTTTCGCCTTCGGCGATGGCGTTCTGCAGGCTCTCGCAACCGAAAAACATGAGGAGAGCGGCAAGGCTGCTGCAATAGCCCGCCCGGGTCAAACGCAACGGCAACGGATTCTCGTGCGCGACTTTGACCGTCACGTGCCGACCCATGTCAAGTGCGTCAGTGCCAAGACCACCCGCGGCGAGTACCGCAGGCTGCAAGCTCCGTCATCCGCCGCCCTGACGGGGCGGGGAACAACGGCTAACGCAGTGTTAACTAGGGAAGGGTTAACGCGAGGTTTAGCGTCGCCCGTCCCCCCCGATGCGGGAACGGTGACAGGCGACTATGGCGAAAACTTGCTGCGCTTGTCAGCAGTGCAAAGATTCCTTTAACGCGCGCGGCGCGCGGCTGCGTGCAGGCCGATCCCGTCTCGGATGATCGGATGCTCAGCGGTAGTAGATGCCTCGCGGCGGGCGCGGTCTGGCATAGCTCGGGCCGCCGTAAAACGTCGAGCGAAAGAAGGAATTGCGCGAGGAACGAGCGGTTCTGCGGCCCGATCCGGTAGCAATCTCCTGCTCGCGCTTGCGCTCGGGTGCGCTTGCGGGCTCGATGACCGCTCGCTCGCTCTTGATCGCCGCGAGGGTGCGGCTGTCGAGATTGTAAACGTCGCGGCGGGTTTGCAACTTCCCGGCATCGTCGACGAAGGCGCTCTGATAGGTGAGGTGGACCCAGATCTGCGCCGGCTGCAGCTGGAGGTCCTGCTCGGCGTGGCCGAACATGCCCTTGATCTTCTCAGCCGCCCAGTGCTCCTGCGGACGCGCGATGTTGAGGAGAACTTCGGCGTATTTGGCCGGATCCTCCACGCGCATGCAGCCGTGGCTGTAGGCACGGACATCGTGCCCGAACATATGCTTGTCCGGCGTGTCGTGCTGATAGACCAGGAACCGGTTCGGAAAGTTGAACCGAATGCGCCCGAGCGCATTGCCGTCGCCCGGCGGCTGCGAGATGTGCACGCCGCCGCCGCTGTAGCTCACGCGCAAGCCCATGCGCGCGAGCACCGTCGGATCCTGCGCTAGCGCCGGCAGGTATTCGTTGTGCACGATCGACGGCGGCACGTTCCAGGTCGGATTGACGGTGATGTGTTTCATCGTCTGGCTCAGCAGCGGCGTCTGCATGCTGGGCTTGCCGATCACGATGCGGGTGGTCCAGACCTGGGCGCCGTTGTGCATCACCTTGAGCGTGAAGTCGGGCTGGTTGACGACCACATGCGCCGTGCCGAGATCGCGCGGATACCAGCGCCAGCGCTCCATGTTGACGATGATCGTGTCGATCTGCCTGTCGTGAGTGGAGCCGTTGAGCTCCCTGATCGTTCGTGCATCCAGATTGCCCGTCGCCGGCAGCTCATTGGTACGCTGGAACTTCTTCACCGCCTCGGCCAGCCTGGCGTCATATTGCAGATCGGACGCCTCGCCGGTCAGCTTGAGCCGGTCGCGCAATGCCGGCACGCGCGGGTCCTCCATTGGGGTCTTGCGGTTGTGCGTGAGCACGGGTCCTTCGTGAATCTCGCTGCCTGCACCGCCCGACTTGCCACGTATCTCCGCGAGCATCGCCTTGAGCCTCCGATAAGGCTCATGCTGGGGGCTGAGCTCATCGAGCGCTTTGCCGGCGTCCGCGGCATCGGACACCCGGGCGAGGACCTCTGCCGGCTCGGGTGGCGCCTGCGGCAGCTCGATAGCGTTGTGACTGACGCGGTTATAGGGGAAACGCCCCGCCTGCACGTGACGGGCATAGGTGAGCACGGTCTGGGTGAGCTTGAGATCGGCCTCCGCCAGCGCGTCGGCGCCAAGCCCGGAAGCGCTCGAGGCGGGAAAATTCGGCGTCTTGTAGTCGCTGCGCTCGAGGCCGTCTGCATCGGCATTCTTGAGCCGGGCGATGACCGACCTCGCGCGCGCGTTCTCGATGCCCTTGTCGAGCCAAACCGGCGCGTAATTGCGATTCTGATAGAACGCCTGGGCCGCCGTGCGCTCCTTCTTGCCGGCAAAAATTCTGTCCGACTTCGCTGTCAGGAGGTCGCGAATCCTTTCCGCGATCACGCGATCGGCCGGATCGAGCAAGGCCAGGCCATCGGGCGCCGCCGCTTGCTCGGTCGCGGTCGACGCCTCGCTTGCGGGCACTGCAGTCGCGACTGTCGCAGGATCGGTTTTCCCGCTGTCCTGGGCGAGCCCGTCAAGCGGGGCGGCAAGCATGACGGCAAGCGCCATGCTCGCCAGGATGCCGTCATAGCGGGGCCCGCTCATGGGTCGTTCTCCAAAGTTCTGGCGGACTCGCTGCGGACTACCCGCAGGTCCCCGCGTCAGGCCCGACTGCAACGCGCAGTCGCAAGCAGACGCCAATCTCCACATCGAGGCAACAGGCAGCATCAGGGTTGCAACCGGATTTGGACAATTTTGCCGCGCTGTCACATGCTTACAACGTGCTCAAGGTCGCTCGGGCGGATTTTTCTCGCGCTGTCACCCGATTACAACGCGGGCGCCTCCTCATCCGAGGAATGGCCGGCCAGTCCGAGTGAATCCAACTTGCGGTAGAGCGTTGAACGACCGATGCGCAATCGGCGCGCGACTTCCGACATCTGGCCGCGGTAATGGGCAATGGCAAAGCGAATTGCGTCTGCTTCGATGTCTTCGAGTGGTCGCACGTCACCCTTGTCGTCGAGCAAATCGAGGGCACCGCTCGGCGTCGTATCCGCTGGCGGCGCGGCATTGGCGCGCTCAATGACTATTTCTTCTTCGATGGGCGGCAAATCGTGCGCGATCGCTTCCGACGTGGCCAGCGCCGGAGCTATATTTGCGCCCGTGGCGCAACCTGAAATGAGCGCCGCAATCTGCGGGAACTCATCTGAACCGATGGTATCGCTCTCAGCGAGCACAACCGCGCGAAAGATGGCGTTTTCGAGTTGGCGCACATTTCCCGGCCAATGGTAGGCGCACAGGAGCGACATCGCCTCCGGGCTCAGGCGGCCTACGCGTTTGCCTTCTTCTGCCGCGAAGCGGACGAGAAAATGCCGCGTGAGCTCCGGAATGTCCTGCGCCCGCTCGCGCAACGGCGGCACGACAATCGGAAAGACGTGCAGGCGATAAAACAGATCCTCCCGAAAGCGTCCGGATTTGACGTCGGCGATGAGGTCACGGTTGGTGGCAGAGATGAGACGCACGTCGACCTTGACAGGCTTGCGGGCGCCGACCGGTTCGATTTCGTTTTCTTGAATGGCGCGCAAGAGCTTCACTTGCGCAGCAGCGGGCAGCTCGCCGACTTCGTCGAGGAAGAGCGTTCCGCCCGAGGCCTCGGCGAATTTTCCCACATGGCGTTCGGTCGCGCCGGTGAAAGCGCCTTTCTCATGGCCGAACAACAGCGACTCCACCAGATTGTCGGGAATGGCGCCGCAATTGACCGCGATGAACGGCTTGGCCCGCCGTTCGCCGGACCCGTGAATCGCTCGTGCAATCAGCTCCTTGCCGACGCCGGACCGGCCCTCGATCAATACCGGAATGGCCGAGTTGGCCGCCTTCTCGGCCATGCGCAACACGGAGCGCATGCGGGGGCTCTTGGTGATGATGTCCTTGAAGCCGAGGGTACCCGTGCGACTCCTCTTGATGCGCGCAAGCTCGCCCTCGAGCGCGCTCGTGGCCAGAGCGTTGCGCAGAGAAACATGAAGGCGCTCGGCACCGACCGGCTTGACCACGAAATCCATCGCGCCCGCGCGCATGGCGGTGACCACATTGTCGATGCCGCCATGTGCCGTCTGCACGATCACCGGAGTGGCAAGGCCGGCTGCCCGCATTTTTGCGAGCACACCCATTCCGTCGAGGTCGGGCATGACGAGATCGAGAACGACTGCGTCGATGCGCGCGCCGTCCTCACCGGTGAGCAGGGCGACCGCGACATCGCCGCCCTCGGCGACGAGAGGCTCGTAGCCGAATTTGCGCACCATGTTGTCAAGGAGCCGGCGCTGCACAGGGTCGTCATCGACGACCAGAATACACTCACTCATGACGCAACCTCGTACCGACGCGACCCGTGTGCCGATTTGGGGCACTGTGACCGAGTTGGGTTAATGCTTGGATAAGACGGCGCGGCCCTGGATGGGCGGCACGCTTTTCGATATGGATCGTGGCCTGCCTAGTGTCCCGATTCCGAAGTTCGCCACAGTTCGCGGCAAGCTCGGGAGCGAACTTCGGAATCGAAGGACACTAGCAACTCTATGATTCTAGTGCGGCTTTTGAATTTGAAGTTCCTAAACGAATGCGCCGCGATATGATAGGAACTTCAAATTCGCCGCACTAGTCGCCAACGCTTCAAGAAGCTCATGCCTGGAAAACGCCGCGCAGTCCGCCGCCCCGCTGGATCACGCTCCGCTGCCCCCCTCGGTGCGCTGCCGGAATGGAACCTGGCCGATCTTTATCTCGCAATGGACGATCCGCAGGTGAAGCGGGATCTCGATCGCTCCGATGCGGAAAGCGTGGCCTTCGAGCAGGACTATAAAGGCAAGCTTGCGGCGCTCGCGGGCAAGCCGCCAGCCGGGAGCGCGCTCGCCGACGCGATCAAGCGCTACGAGGCGCTCGATGATCTCCTCGGGCGGCTGGTCTCGTATGCCGGGCTCGTCCACTCCGGCAACACCGTCGATCCCGAGCGCGCCAAATTCTACGCCGACGTGCAGGAACGCGTCACCGCCGCTTCGACCCATCTTTTGTTCTTCGTCCTCGAGCTCAATCGGCTTGATGATGCTCAGCTCGAGGCTGCCATGGGCGATCCGGCGGTCGGGCATTATCGTCCATGGCTCGAAGACATCCGGAAAGAGAAGCCGTATCAGCTCGAGGATCGTATCGAGCAGCTCTTTCACGAAAAGTCGGTGACGGCCTATTCCGCCTGGGTCCGGCTGTTCGACGAGACCATTGCAAGCCTGCGTTTCAAGGTCGGCACGAAGTCGCTCGCGATCGAGCCGACTCTCAATCTGCTGCACGACCCGAGCCAGAAGCTACGCAAGGCGGCATCACAAGCGCTCGCCAAGACGTTCAAGGAGAATCTGCGGACCTTCGCGCTCATCACCAATGTTCTCGCCAAGGACAAGGAGATCTCCGATCGTTGGCGTGGCTTTGCCGACGTCGCCGATGGACGACATCTCTCGAATCGCGTCGAGCCCGAAGTGGTGGCGGCGCTGGTCGAGGCGGTGCGCGCGGCTTATCCCCGGCTTTCGCATCGCTACTATGCGCTCAAGGCGCGTTGGTTCGGGAGAAAGCGGTTGGCGCATTGGGACCGGAATGCGCCGCTTCCCAAGATCGCCAGTCGCACCATCGGATGGAACGAGGCCAAGGCAACGGTTCTGACCGCCTATGGCGCATTCTCGCCGGAAATGGCGGCGATTGCGGAGCGGTTCTTCAACAATGACTGGATCGACGCGCCCGTGCGTCCGGGAAAGTCGCCGGGAGCTTTCTCGCATCCGACGGTGCCGTCCGCGCACCCCTACGTGCTCCTCAATTACCAGGGCAAGCCGCGTGACGTCATGACGCTCGCGCACGAGCTGGGCCATGGCGTGCACCAGGTGCTTGCGGCGCCGAACGGCGCGCTGATGGCGCCGACGCCGCTTACGCTCGCCGAGACCGCGAGCGTGTTCGGGGAGATGCTCACTTTCAGAAAATTGCTGGCCAATGCGGACAAGAAGCAGCGCAAGGCTATGCTCGCCGCCAAGGTCGAGGACATGATCAATACCGTCGTGCGTCAGATCGCGTTCTATACGTTCGAGCGCAACGTGCACACGGAGCGGCGAAGCGGCGAGCTCACGGCCGAGCGGCTGGATGCGCTTTGGCTCGACGTCCAGCATGAAAGCCTCGGCCCCGCCATCGAGCTCAAGCCCGGCTATGAGTCGTTTTGGGCCTATATCCCCCACTTCGTCCATTCGCCGTTCTACGTCTATGCATACGCCTTCGGCGATTGCCTCGTGAACTCGCTCTATGCGGTCTACGAGCGGGCCAACGAAGGCTTTGCGAGGCGCTATCTGGAGATGCTCGCGGCAGGCGGCACCAAGCATCATTCCGAGCTTTTGGCCCCCTTCGGCCTTGACGCTCGCGAGCCCGCTTTCTGGCAGGGAGGCCTCGGCGTGATCGAGCGGATGATCGTCGAGCTGGAAGGGCTGTAGCGGGGGGCTTCAAACCCGCCCCTTCGCTGCCGGAAGAGAACGAGGATCTTGGCTCGTAATACAAATGTTGAACGGAGCCGGGCTTTGTTGTACATTTGGTACAACAAAGATGAGGCTCGTCATGACCGTGCAAAAGAAGGTTGAACGCGATCCGCGAGGCCAGGTCGTTGCAACGGTCGAGTTGAAGAAGATCGGTAATTCCACCGGCATCATTCTGTCGAAGGAGGTCATGGCGCGACTTGACTTGAGCGTTGGCGACAAGTTTTACGCGACCCTCACCCCCGAAGGCGGCATCCGCTTGACTCCGTATGATCCTGATTTTCAGAAGGCGATGGAGGTGGCGCGGCGAGGCATGAAAATCTATCGGAATGCCCTTGCCGAGCTCGCAAAGTGACGGAGCCGTCATGGCTCACAGTCGACATGGTCATTGCCATTCACGACGAGCAATTATCAATCCATGGCGGATCGCCTGGGACGCGCGATGCCGGCCTGCTCGCGTCCGCGCTTGATCGTCCGCGCAACAGATGGGCCTACGAATCCGCAGAGCTGGCTGGGCTTGCGGCCGCGTACGGCTACGGCATTGCGCGAAATCATCCGTTCATCGACGGCAATAAGCGCACTTCTTTGCTCGCGATCTATACCTTCCTGGGTGTGAACGGCATTGATTTCATCGTGCCCGAAGCGGAGGCCGCATCCATGATGCTTGCTCTCGCGGCTGGTGAGGTCAGCGAGGAAAGCCTTGCGCGCTGGATTCGTGATAACTGGCCGACCGCATGACCCTGCTCCATCTTTTCGTGCGGGACAATCGCGCTTAACTCAAGTCCGATGACCAGGAATTTGGGTCGGAGGCCATACTCGTGACTGATCGCGAAGCCAACCGATTTACCGCCCGTGCCGCCCGCTATGCGCGCGTCGGGGCAAACATGAGTGGCGTGGCTGCGCGCATTGCGGGAGCGCGCCTCTTGGGGCTCGCGCTCGATCGCGGCAAGAACGCGACCGAGCTGGCGGCGGCGCTCGGCGGCCTCAAGGGGCCGATCATGAAGGTCGCCCAGCTCATGGCGACCATTCCCGATGCGCTGCCGGCGGACTACGCGGCCGAGCTCATGAAGCTCCAAAGCGACGCGCCGCCCATGGGATGGGCCTTCGTCAAGCGGCGCATGGCCGCTGAGCTGGGCGGCGACTGGAGCAAGAAATTCTTGAGCTTCGAGCATCATCCAGCGGCGGCCGCATCGCTCGGACAGGTGCACCGCGCGCGTGCCCATGATGGCAGCGATCTGGCCTGCAAGCTGCAATATCCCGACATGCAGTCGGCGGTGGAGGCGGATCTGCGCCAGCTGCAACTCCTTTTTGCCATCCACCGGCGCATGGACCCGGCGATCGATACCACCGAGATTGCCAAGGAGATCGGCGCGCGCATCCGCGAGGAGCTCGACTATCACCGCGAAGCCAAGCACGTCATGCTTTATCGCGCGATGCTCTCCGGCATCGAGCAGATCCGCGTGCCGCGGGTGTGGCCCGAGCTCTCGACCGGGCGGCTGCTCACGCTTGATTGGCTTGAGGGGGACCGGCTGCTCGCGCACAAGAATGACGATCTCGCCGCACGCAATGTCCTCGGCACCGCGATGTTCACGGCGTGGTGGTCGTCGTTCAGCCGCTATGGGGTGATCCACGGCGATCCCCATCTCGGCAACTATTCCGTGTTCGAGGTCGGCGGGCGGCCGGCAGGGATCAATCTGCTCGACTATGGCTGCATCCGCATCTTTGCCGCGAAATTCGTGGGTGGCGTCGTCGATCTCTACCATGGGCTGCTGCGAGGAGACGATGACCTCGTTGTGCACGCCTACGAGACCTGGGGATTTCGGCGGCTCAATCGCGAATTGATCGAGGCGCTCAACATCTGGGCGAGGTTCATCTACGGTCCGCTGCTGGAGGATCGGGTGCGCAGCCTCGCCGACGGGGTAAAGCCGTCGCAATACGGGCGGCGGGAGGCGTTCCGTGTGCACCAGGCGCTCAAGCGGCAAGGCCCGGTCACGGTGCCGCGCGAATTCGTGTTCATGGACCGCGCCGCCATCGGTCTCGGCGCCGTATTCCTGCATCTGCGCGCCGAGCTCAATTTCTATCGGCTGTTCAACGAAGCGATCGGGAATTTTTCACTCGCTCGTGTCACCCGCCGGCAAAGCGCCGCGCTCTCCGCGGCGGGACTTGAGCAGGCGGCGTGAGACCGTTACCGCCCAAAGCCTTAGCCCTGCTGTTGTGGGCGTCGAGGTGGCGTTGCTCTCCCCCGTTAATTGGGCTAATCCCGCCTCGCCGACCGACATCTGGAGGACCGAATGGCCGATCACGGACATGTCGAATACGCAACGGCGCAAGGCAATGACCTGCCCGCGCACGAGGCGATGTACGAGCGGTTCGTGCACCTGGTATTCGTCGGCGGCGCCCACGTCGTCAATATCCTTCTTGGCTTGGCGATCGGTGCCGTCGCGGGCCATTGGCTGGTGGCTTTCGGTATTTTCGTGATTGCAACCATCGTCGCGGTGCATGGCTTCATGACCGGGGCGCGGGCGTCCAGTGGCGTGATGGTGGGAATTTCGCTGCTCGCACTTGCACTCACCGCCGGCGGTGGAAGTGCATCATAGGGGCGTCCCCGCCAGCACGAGGAGACGGGTGAATGCGCATTGCGGTAGCGCGCGAGGTCGATCCGATCGAGACCCGGGTGGCCGCCACTCCTGAAACAGTGAAGAAAATGCAAGGCCTCGGCGCCGACGTCAGCGTCGAGCCGGGCGCCGGCACGAAGTCGGGCATTCCCGATGCTGAATTCACCGCTGCCGGCGCCGCTGTCACACGCGACGCGGTCAGGCAGTCAGATGTCGTGCTCAAGGTGCGTCGACCTACGACATCCGAGCTCGCCGACTACAAGAAAGGGGCGCTCGTCATCGCCCTGATGGATCCCTACGGCCAGGATGCAGCCGTCAGGGACATGGCCGATGCCGGGATCACGGCCTTTGCCGTCGAGCTGATGCCGCGCATTACGCGGGCGCAGACCATGGACGTGCTCTCGAGCCAGGCCAATCTCGCGGGCTACCGCGCGGTCATCGATGCTGCGGCCGAATATGGCCGCGGGTTGCCCATGATGATGACGGCGGCGGGCACCGTGCCGGCGGCGCGAGTCTTCGTCATGGGTGCGGGCGTCGGCGGCCTGCAGGCGATCGCAACCGCGCGCCGGCTCGGCGCCATTGTCACCGCCACCGATGTGCGTCCCGCAGCCAAGGAACAGGTGGAGAGCCTCGGCGCCAAGTTCATTGCGGTCGAGGACGAGGAGTTCAAGCAGGCGGAGACCGCAGCCGGCTACGCCAAGGAAATGTCGAAGGACTATCAGGCCAAGCAGGCGGCGCTTGTCGCGGAGCACATCACGAAGCAGGACATCGTCATCACCACCGCGTTGATCCCCGGCCGGCCGGCGCCGCGGCTGATCAGCAAGGAAATGGTCGCCTCGATGCGGCCAGGCTCGGTGATCGTCGACCTCGCGGTCGAGCGCGGCGGCAATTGCGAGCTCGCAAGAGCCGGTGAGGTTGTGACCGTGAACGACGTCAAGATCGTGGGTCATCTCAACGTTGCCGGCCGTATCGCAGCGTCCGCCTCGAGCCTCTATGCCCGCAACCTTTTTGCCTTTCTCGAGACCCTGGTGGACAAGACACAGAAGGCGCTTGCCGTGAAATGGGACGATGAGATCGTCAAGGCGACCGCGCTCACGCGCGATGGCGCGGTGATTCACCCGAGCTTTGCATCGAAGAGTGCGGCCTGAACGAACGCGCCCTGGCCATCACTTGAGGAGCCGGAGAGGAGATATCGATGGTGACCTTCATCCCCTCCGGCAGCTTCGCCAGCATCGCCGCAGGTCCCTCGAGCGGCGGCGCCGGCCGTGACGTCATCCTCGCGCAGCTTGATATCATTGCCGCGGCGAGTGGAGGAACGATGCACGCCGTAAGCGGCGGCGCAGTCGATCCCTTCGTGTTTCGATTCTCGGTTTTCGTGCTGGCGGTGTTCGTCGGTTATTTCGTGGTGTGGTCGGTGACCCCGGCCTTGCACACGCCGCTGATGTCGGTGACGAATGCGATCTCGTCGGTGATAGTCGTCGGCGCGCTGCTCGCGGTCGGAGTCGCGCTCATCGCAAATGATTCCGGATCGATCTGGGCGCGCGCGTTCGGCTTTATCGCCCTGGTCTTTGCCTCGGTCAATATTTTCGGCGGCTTCCTGGTGACGCAACGCATGCTCGGCATGTACCGGAAGAAGGAAGGCAGGAGCGAGCGATGAGCGCCGATCTCGTCGCGCTGCTTTATCTGGCCGCGGGCGTATTGTTCATCCTGGCATTGCGCGGTCTGTCGAGCCCGGAAACGAGCCGCAGGGGCAATCTGTTCGGCATGGTCGGCATGGGCCTTGCCATTCTCACCACGCTTGCCTCGCGTCCGCCGAACGGGATCTCCGGCTGGGCGCTGGTTCTACTCGGGATCGCAATCGGCGGCGGGACCGGCGCCGTGATTGCGCGGCGCGTGCCGATGACGGCCATGCCGGAGCTGGTCGCCGCATTCCATTCGCTCGTGGGCATGGCGGCAGTGCTGGTGGCGGCCGCCGCGCTTTATGCGCCGGCGGCCTTCGACCTCGGCGGTGTCGGCGCGATTCCAAAATCGAACCTCATTGAGATGTCGCTCGGCCTGGGCATCGGCGCCATCACCTTCACCGGCTCCGTCATCGCGTTCCTCAAGCTGTCCGGCCGCATGAGCGGCGCGCCGATCATCCTGCCGGCGCGCCATGCCATCAACATCGCGCTCGCGCTCGCCATCCTCGTCTTGATCGTCTGGCTCGTGCGCGCCGAGAAGTCATCTCGCCTTCTGGCTGTTGACCTTGGCGGCATTCGCCTTCGGCGTGCTCATCATCGTCCCGATCGGTGGCGCCGACATGCCGGTCGTGATCTCCATGCTCAATTCGTATTCGGGATGGGCGGCGGCCGGCATCGGTTTCACGCTGGGCAACTCGGCGCTGATCATCACCGGCGCTCTCGTCGGCTCCTCAGGCGCGATCCTCTCCTACATCATGTGCCGGGGGATGAATCGGAGCTTCATCTCCGTCATCCTCGGCGGCTTCGGCGGCGAAGTTGCGGTGGCGGGTGCCGGAACCGAGAAACGGCCGGTCAAGCAGGGATCGGCGGAGGATGCCGCCTTCATTCTCAAGAATGCCGGGAAGGTCATCATCGTGCCGGGCTACGGCATGGCGGTGGCGCAAGCCCAGCACGCGTTGCGTGAAATGGCGGACCGGCTCAAGAAGGAAGGGGTCGAGGTGAAATATGCCATTCACCCCGTCGCCGGCCGCATGCCCGGGCATATGAACGTGCTGCTCGCCGAGGCCAACGTTCCCTACGACGAAGTGTTCGAGCTCGAAGACATCAATTCCGAGTTCCCGCAAGCCGACGTCGCCTTTGTGATCGGGGCAAACGACGTCACCAACCCGGCGGCAAAGGAGGATCCGACCTCGCCGATCTATGGGATGCCGGTTCTGGAAGTGTGGAAAGCCGGAACGGTGATGTTCAGCAAGCGCTCGCTGTCATCGGGCTATGCCGGTATCGACAACACGTTGTTCTACCGCGACAACACCATGATGCTGTTTGGCGACGCCAAGAAGATGACGGAGGAGATCGTGAAGGCATTATAAACCTCTGGTAGAATATCTACTCATAGCACGTAATAGTTGCAGTTTTGCGAATTGGACCTTCGCGTCACGACTTTCCTCCAAGCTTCTGGTTTGACGTACATTATCTGTTCCGACAATGACTGAACTGCCGGAAAAACGCTGGGGGATCCTTACGCCGGCCAAGAGTGCCGCTTCTCCCGCGCTCGACGCTCCTGTCGGTCAAGTCGATCTTCAGGAAGTAGGGTGGGCAAAGGCGTGCTCTTGCACGCCGTGCCCACGCGACTGCGATCATTCTCCGAACGCGCCTGTCGTCTCACGGACGCGGCCGCCCCAGTCTGGCGGCAGCACCCCACGCGCGACATAGCGGTGGAAGCTGCCATGCGGCATGCAGGTGGTCCGGCAATACGCAAATTGCGACTGTCTGGAATGGATACCGTTCTTGAACTGATACGTAGATGCGCCGGAGCCTGTCGATATGCCGCACGAGGACGTCACTCGACCTGTCGGCGAGAGTGACGGTGAAGAAGAAGACGCCGCCTTCGACGTATGCACGACGGTATCGCGACATGGCGGCATGAGAGTATCATCTATCGCTTTGCGTGGCTGCAAGACGCGTGGGCACGGCGCGCAAGGGCGCGCCTTTGCCCACCCTACACGGGCTGCGGACCATTCCCGCTGTGAGGCGTCGACTGCTATCGACCGTCTCGGCCGGCAAATGACCCAAACCGGTCATGCATCGCTCGCTTCATTCGATTACGTCGTCGGCGCGCGCGAGCATAGTTGGCAGATTTGGATGCCGAGCGCCCACCGGTGATTGGGTCTCGCAGGGCACTCGCGCTTGCATCGTCGCCCCCCTGGTCGCGCCTACTCAACCGGACCTCACAACGATTGGCACGCATGCTATATTCTGGCAATGCTTTACATCGAACTAGCGATCATCATCGTTCTAGGTCCCGTTGACATATAGGGGATTCCCTCGGACTCGCGAATGTGATTTAAGATCGAAACTGAGGAGGTCGATCTTGATTCGGCGAACCACTTACGAATGCGCAATGGCGGCGCATCGAGCCGCTTGTTCCGGGTAAGGAAGGTGACAGAGGGCGCCACGGCGAGGACAATCGATTGTTCGTGGATGCTGTGCTTTGGTTGGCTCGTGCCGGAGCACCTTGGCGCGATCTGCCGAGTGAGTTTGGCAACTGGAATAGTGTGTTCCAGCGCTTCCGTCGGTGGGCAAAGAAGGACGTTTGGCAGAGTATTTTCAATGCGTTGGTTGAAGATCCAGACTTCGAGTACCTCATCATCGACTCCACCATTGTGCGGGCGCACCAACATG
Source organism: uncultured Alphaproteobacteria bacterium (assembly GCA_963820365.1). GTDB lineage: Bacteria > Pseudomonadota > Alphaproteobacteria > Rhizobiales > Xanthobacteraceae > VAZQ01. The sequence continues at coordinate 18,242 of CAWFZR010000027.1, forward strand.
CGGCCGGTGCCAAAAAGGGGGAGCGAAGATGAGGCGATCGGCGTTCGCGCGGCGGCCTGAGTACGAAGATCAACATTAGCGTGGATGCTCTCGGCAATCCCGTCCGCTTCATCCTTACCGCAGGCCAGGTGCACGACATCCTCCAGGCCGAAGACCTGATCAGCGGTTTTTCTTTCGAGAAGTTGCTCGCTGATATGGGTTTTGACTCCGATCGCTTTCGCACCCGTATAGCAGAAGGCGGGGCGGAAGCTGTGATCCCATCGAGCCGCTCTCGATCACAAGCCATCCCGTATGACAAGCACATCTACCAGGAACGCAATCTGGTCGAGCGGTTCATCAACAAAATCAAGCATTTTCGCCGCATCGCAACCCGTTACGAGAAAACTGCGCTCTCATTTGCATCCATGCTATTCCTGGTCGGGGCCATGATCTGGCTCCGATGAAATGTCAACAGGACCTAATCCTCATAAACGGCCTCCTCGCGCTGGCGGAACTCGCTATCGTGTCCTCCCGACGCGCTCGGTTGCAGGCTTTGGTCGATCGCGAAGTCATTGGCTCGCGCCGCGCCCTCGCACTGGCAAGCGATCCCGGTCGGTTTCTGTCGACCGTCCAGATTGGTATTACCTTGGTCGGCGTCCTGTCTGGCGCGTTTTCCGGAGCCACGCTTGGGCTGCGTCTTGCGGAATGGTTTGCCCTGCTGGGCCTGCCCACCGGTGTTGCGGAGGCTGTCGGGGTTGGCTTGGTGGTCGCCGTTATTACCTACTTTTCCTTGGTGATCGGCGAACTTGTGCCGAAGCAAATTGCGCTGCGCAATCCGGAAAAAATCGCCGTCCGAGTGGCGCCTGCCATGATAGCCCTCGCAAGGATTGGTTCACCCGTTGTCTCGCTCTTGGATATTTCAGGACGCGCGGTTCTGAGGGCACTCGGATATCAGAAACAAGCCGCGCAACGGGTCACGGATGAAGAGATCCGGACCTTGATCGCGGAAGCGGAAACAGCCGGTGTGATCGAACCAGGCGAACGCGCAATGATCGCCGGCGTCATGCGACTGGGTGATCGCCCGGTTCGAGCGGTCATGACGCCGCGCCGCCAAGTGGACATGATCGATGTTACCGCTGATCCGGAGGACATCCGTAGGATGATCGTGGGGAGCATTCATTCGAGACTGCCGTTCACGCTGGCACGCCGGAAGAGATGCTCGGCGTCATTCAGGCAAAGGATTTGCTCGACGCGTATCTCCGCGACGCACGTCCGGACATACGGACGCAAGTGCGGCCGGCTGAGAATGTTCCGGATACCGCTGATGCGCTTGACGTGGTGGATGTCATAAAAGGATCACCGGTCCATATGGCACTTGTCCACGACGAGTACGGTCACTTCCAAGGAGTTGTCACGAACGCTGACATCCTGGAAGCGATCGTCGGTGAGTTCCGAACGGATGAAGGCCCGATCGAACCCGATGCCGTGCAGCGCGACGATGGATCATGGCTCATCGCTGGCAGCATGCCTGTCGATGAGATGGCTGACCGGATGTCCATGGCCCTGCCGCCGGAGCGCAACTATCATACGGCTGCTGGCTTCGCTCTCGATCAACTCGGTCAGCTGCCGACCATTGGCGAAAGCTTTGATCGTCAAGGCTGGCGTTTCGAGGTCATCGATCTCGATGGCCGTCGCATTGACAAGATCCTGGCTAGACGCATTGGCGCTGCGCACCGGCAAGCAGCGGTTTAATGCCGAATGCCGCTCGTCGAATTTGACGGCACGTCAGCGCACTACGCTCCGCAGGGTTTGTTATGGAAACGCCACAATGTCTCCTCCTGTCACTAAACGGCGGTTCGCCGCGGCGCAGCAAAGGATTGAATCCACGTCAGCTCTTTTACCATTGCGGATGTGTGGCAACCCGTTCTCCAAGGCGAGCGGATGTTCCATCTATTCATGTTCACACCAAGTGCATCCTCAGATCGCGACCGACGATTCTGGCAGCACGCTGAAGGCTCTCAATTGTCGCGCCGCCATTATCGGGATCGAGCAGGCGATCAACCTGCGCTCGACTGGTTTTCACCAGTTCCGCCATGAGTTTCTTGGCGAGCCTCTTCACAGCACCCGATGCATCACCAGCGCGTCGACCAGGCCCAGGCGGGGATGCTCGAACGCGCCGGGCAGGCGGCCGACGATCGCGAAGCCGAAGCCCTGCCACAGCCGCACCGCTCGCTCATTGCTGGCAATGACGAAATTGAACTGCATGGCACGGAAGCCCCGGGCGCGTGCGCGCTCCAGCGAATGCACGCACATCGCCCGCGCCACACCGCGCCCCATCGCTTGCGGCGCGACGATATAGCCGCAATTCGCGACATGGGCGCCGCCGCCCTGGTGATTGGCGCGCAGATAATAGGTACCGGCGATGGCACCCTCTCGTTCGGCGACGAACACCTCGTGCTGCGCCGAGCGCCAGTAGGCGAGGGCATCGGCTTTGCCGAGGTCGCGCGCGAGCGGATAGGTCTCGCCGGCGCGGATCGTCGGCTCGATCACGCGCCAGAGCCCATGGTCATCCTGCACGGCGGCGGGACGGATGCGCAAATCTCCATTCGAACTTTCGCGGTCGGAATGATAACCATCTGCCGTGACCATGTTGAAATGGCTCCTGATCATTATCACTGCGCTTGCCGGCTACGGCGGCCTGGTGGCGCTCCTCTATGTCGGCCAGCGGTCGCTGCAATATTTTCCCGAGCGCATTCGCACGTCGCCCGCCGCCGCCGGCCTGCCGGAGGCAGAGGAAATTGCGCTCGACACCTCCGATGGCGAGCGCGTGCTTGTCTGGCATATTCCCCCGCGCGGGGAGAAGCCCGTGCTGCTGTATTTTCATGGCAATGGCGGTTCGCTCGCTTGGCGCGTCGATCGCCTGCGCGCGCTCACCGCCGACGGCACTGGCCTCGTGGCTCTGAGCTATCGCGGCTATGGCGGCTCGAGCGGCCGGCCGACGGAAACCGGGCTGATCGAGGACGCTCTTGCCGCCTATGCCTTCGCGGCGGCACGCTATCCCGCCGGACGGATTGCGCTGTGGGGGGAGTCGCTCGGCAGCGGCGTTGCCGTTGCGCTCGCGGCCGAAAGACCGGTCGCCCGCATGGTGCTCGAATCGCCTTTCACCTCGGTGGCCGACATCGGCGCCCAAGTCTACTGGTTCGTGCCGGTGCGCTTGCTGATCAAGGATTCGTTCCGCTCGGATCTGCGCATCGGCAAGGTGACCGCACCTGTGCTGGTTCTGCACGGCGAGCGCGACAGCCTGGTGCCGATCGCGCTCGGTGAGCGGCTCTATGCACTGATCAAGGCGCCCAAGCGCTTCGTGCGATTTCCCGGCGCCGGGCACAACGAGCTCGGCGCGCATGGCGCGCTCGCTGCGGCAAAGGAGTTTCTGGATGCGAAGTCGCCCTAGCCGCAGCGGTTCACCAGCGTCCCGACGCCCTCGATCCACACCTTCACCACGTCGCCCGGCTGCAGGAATTCCTTGCGCGCGAGCCCGACGCCCGCGGGCGTGCCGGTCAGGATCAGGTCGCCCGGCCTGAGCGTCAGCCGCGTCGAGAGATGCGCAATCTGCTCCGCCAGGGTGAAGATCATCCTGCTGGTGTGGGAATCCTGCTTGATCACGTCGTTGACCCACAGCTTGATGGCGACATTCTGCGGGTCGGGAACGGCGTCCGCCGGCACCATCCACGGTCCCAGGGGACACGCACCCTCGAAGCATTTCTGCGCGAGCCAGTCGTATTTGAACGGCGAATTGTCGGCGATATGCGGCCGCTTGGTGAAATCGCGCGCGGAGAGATCGTTGGCGACGGTGTAGCCCGCGACGTGGTCGAGCGCGTTCGCGATCGGAACATCTCTTGCCGGGCGGCCGATCACCGCGGTCAACTCCGCCTCCCAGTCGACCATGGCCGAGTAGGCCGGCAGCTTCACCGTGCTGTCCGGCGGCGCCAGGCAATGCGCGGCTTTCAGGAAATGCCAGGGCTTGAGGCCGAGACTATGCGGATCGGGCTCAGGCGCGAGATTTTGCACCTGCGCCATTTCCAGCATGTGATCGCTGAAGTTGGCCCCCGCGCAGAAGATCCCTGCCGGCGCCGGTACCGGAGGAAGAAGCTTTGCGTCCCGCAGCGGATGCCCCGGCGCCGTTGTCTTGCCGGCCGAGCGGGCAGCCTCCTGCAGCAGGGGCTGCGCCGCGTCCCAATCGCGCAGCACATCGAGAACCTCTGCGTAGGAGGCACGCCCGGTGGCGGTCGCGACGTCGTATACCATTTCTTCGACCACGAGCCCCGCACGCGGTCCTTGCGCGGATTGGTAGGTTGCGAGCTTGTAGGGCGACATGGTTGCTGGTCCCGCGGTGAAGCCGTCGAGGTGATCGACCGGTTCGATGGTGCTCCTTCAAAACGATTGCGGTGCCTGGTCACTCCGGCTGCAAGCCGATCTGGCGCACGATCGCGCCCCAGACCTCGAGTTGTGCATGCACATAGGCGGCGGTCTGCTCGGGCGTGCCGGCTCCCTCGCTATACATGCCGGCATCGCGCATGCGCTTTGCGATCTCGGCGTCATGGAGCGCGGCATCGACCTCGCGGTTCATGCGCTGGATCACTGCGCCTGGCGTTCCCGCCGGCGCCACCACGGCGAACCAGCCGGTGAACTCGAAGCCCGGCAGGGTCTCGGAGATGGCCGCCATGCTCTCGAAGCCCGGCAGCCGCTTGGCCGAGCTTACCGCGAGCCCGCGCAGCTGGCCCTGCTGCATCAGTGGCGCAGCCGAGGGCACCGCCAGCACGACCAGCTGGACACGGCCCGCAATCGCATCCTGCACGCCTTGCGGCATGGCGGCATAGGGCACCTGGACGATGCCCATGCCGGCGCGTTTGTTGAGCCAGGCGATGAGCATGCCGGAGAAGTTGCGCTGCCCGTCGGTTGCGGCCGTGAGCCTCCCCGGCTCGGCCTTGTCGCGCGCGATCAATTCGGACAGCGTCGTGGCCGCAACGCCGGGATGGGCGAGAAGAAAAAACGGATTGCTCGCCACCATCGACACCGGCACGAAATCGCGCGCGGGGTCGTAGGGAAGCGATTTGAACGTGTGGGGATTGGTGACCAGCGCCGCCGCGGTTGCAAAAAAGAAGGTGTAGCCGTCGGGAGCCGACCGTGCCGCAGCCTGGGCACCGATGATATTTCCGCCGCCCGGCCGGTTCTCGACCACGACCTGCTGGGCGAGCGCGCGCGACAGCTTGTCCGTGATCAGTCTGCAGATGATGTCGGGCGTGCCGCCTGCCGCCTGCGACACGATGAACTTGATCGGCCGCGCCGGCCAGCTTTGCGCCTGCGCGCCATTCGCCGCGGCGAGCAACAAGAGCGATAATAGGCAAGCGAGCCTGTGCACGTGAACCTCCCGGGAAACCTTCGGCTGCGCGCGGGCAGCATCCGCCTGCGCGGCTTTCTCTTTTTCCATCCACACCGGCGGCGCATGATACGATGCGGTCAAATCAGGCGGTAGAGGCGGCCGGACAGGATCGGAGCATGAGCAGCAACTCGTCGGGCCGTGCGCGCGAACGCACCATCGATTTTCACGCCCATGTCATCGTGCCGGAGGTCTATGACGTGGCGGCGCAGCACAACGTCTTTTCCGAGCTGCCGACGGATCCCGGCGTCACCGACGAGATGCGGGACCGCATCAAGGCGCGCGCCGCCGAGGTGCTCCACCGTATGAGCGACATCAGCGAGCGCACGGCCAGGATGGATGCCATGGGCGTCGATGTGCAGGTGCTGAGCGCAAGCCTGGTCCATCAGGGTCTGGAATGGGCCGACGTGCAGGCGAGCCTGCGCCTCGCTCGCAGCACCAATGATTGGATCGCCAAGGCCGTCGCAGCCCATCCGCAACGGCTGATCGGGCTTGGTACCCTGCCGCTGCATGTGCCGGCGCTCGCGGTCACCGAGCTCGAGCGCTGCATGCGCGAGCTGGGGCTCAAAGGCGTGGCGATCTCGACCACGGCCGCAGCGATGGAGCTTGGCGATGCGGCGCTTCGCCCGTTCTGGGCAAGGGCGGAGGAGCTTGGCGCTGTCGTGTATATCCACCCCGGCGGCAATCGCGACCGCCGCTTCAAGCGCTTCCATCTCTGGAACAGCGTGGGCCAGGCGTTCGAGGAGGCAATGGCGATCTCCTCGCTGATGTACGACGGGGTGCTGGAATCCTTTCCGCAGCTCAAGATCTGCGTCTCCCATGGCGGCGGCTACATGCCTTATTACATGGGCCGCATCGAGCGGAACTACGTTGAGAAAGCCAATACCCGGATCAACATGAAGAAGCCGCCGATCGATTATCTGCGCATGCTCTATTTCGATAGCTGCGTCTACGAGCGCGCAGTTCTGGCGCATCTCGTCGACAAGGTCGGCGCGGAGCGGGTCGTGCTCGGCTCCGATTATCCCGTCGGCGAAGCCAAGCCGGTGGAATTCGTGACCGGCACCGATGCCTTGTCGGGCGCGCAGAAAGCAAAAATACTCGGTCCGAATGCGGCGGCGCTGCTCGGCCTGACGTAGAGAGCGCAATCATGGACGAACGGCTGCTCAATCCCATCTCCACGCGTGAGCTCGAGCGCCGGTGGTCCGCGGTGCGCGCGGCCATGGCGGAGCGCCGCATCGACGCCCTCGTCATGCAGAACAACAACGATTGGCTCGGCGGCTATGTGCGGTGGTTCACCGATACGCCGCTGAGCAACGGCTATCCCCGCAGCGTCATCTTCCCGGCATCCGACCGCATGACGGTGGTCGACATGGGCACGCGCGGCGGGCGCCGCAATATTGACCCCGGTGATGATGCCAACCGCGGCGTCGGCGAGATGATCTTCACGCCTGCGTTCACGTCGGTCGCCTATACCGACGAGTATCAGGCGGAGCTGGTCGTCGAGGAGCTCAAGCGGCGCGGATACCGCAGCATCGGCTGGGTTGCGGCGGGCGCGATGCCGCACAAATTCGTGCTGCGCATCGAGCGCGAGCTGGAAGGCCGCGCCCGCTTCGTCGATGCCACCGAGCTCATCGACGGCATCAAGGCGGTCAAGAGCGAGGAGGAGCAGGATCTCATCCGCAGATGTGCGCAGATGCAGGACGAGATTTTCGGCCGCGTGCTCGAGAAAATCCGCCCCGGGATGACCGACAACGATGTCACCGCGCTGGCGCAATACGAAGGCCGCCTTCTCGGCAGCGAGCAGGGCCTCTTCCTCGGCTCCTCGGCGCCGCTCGGACAGGCTGCGCGTTTCATCGACCGCCACCTGCAGGCGCGCAGCATCAGGCCCGGCGAGCATTTCACCTTGCTGATCGAGAACAACGGTCCCGGCGGCTTCTATACCGAGATTGCGCGCACCATCGTCCTGGGCAAGGCATCCAACGAGCTCATCGACGGCTTTGAATGCATGAAGGAGGCGCAGGCGCATACCTTGCGCCTGCTCAAGCCGGGCGCTGCCTGCGCCGAGATTGCTCGGTGCCACGATGACTACATGCGCACGCGCGGGCTGCCGCCGGAGCTTCGGCTCTACGCCCATGGCCAGGGCTATGACCTTGTCGAGCGGCCCTTGCTGCGCGCCGACGAGACCATGACCATCGAGGAGAACATGAACCTCGCCGTTCATCCCGGCTACGAGACCCCTTCGATCTTTGCCGTGATCTGCGACAATTATTTCATCGGGTCCGGCGGCCCCGGCGCCTGCCTGCACAAGACGCCGAAACAGGTGTTCGAGCTGTGACGCCAAATCCAGCATGACCATCGAGGTGCTGAGCGTCGGCTCGTTCCCGGACGCGACGAATGTCGAGCTCGCGAAGCGGTTCGCGGTCACGCACTATTTCCAGCCGCCGGCGCCGGACGTGCTGGGCGCCGAGCTCAGAGCACGCATCCGGGCAATTGCGACCGAGGCCAATCGCGGCGCGGACCGCACGTTGATCGAGGCGCTGCCGAGGCTCGAGCTGATCAGCGTCTTCGGGGTCGGGACCGACTCCATCGATCTCGCCGCCGCGCGCGAGCGGAATGTTGCGGTCACCAACACCCCCGGCATTCTGACGCACGAGGTTGCCGACCTCGCCATCGGCCTGATGCTGGCCTCGGCCCGCCAGATCGTCTTCGCCGACCGCTACGTGCGCGAGGGAATGTGGGCGCACCAAGGGCCCATCCCGCTCGGCCGCAGCGTCGGTGGCAAGACCATGGGCGTGCTCGGTCTCGGCGGGATCGGCCGCGCCATCGCCGATCGCGGCGCGGCGTTGCGCATGCGCGTCGTCTACCACGGTCCGCGCCGCAAGCCCGACACGCCCTATGACTACATTGCCGACCCGGTCGAGCTTGCGCGCGAAAGCGATTACCTGATGGTGGCCTGCAAAGGCGGACCGGACACACGCCACCTCGTGTCGGCCGCGGTGATCGAGGCGCTCGGTCCGCGAGGCACCCTCGTCAACGTCGCGCGCGGCAGCGTGGTAGACGAGCGCGCGCTCATTGCGGCGCTGGCGCAAGGGCGTCTCGGCCATGCCGCGCTCGACGTGTTCGAGAGCGAGCCCGATCCGTCGCCCGACCTGCTGAAGTTGCCCAACGTCATCGTGCAGCCGCACCACGGCAGTGCCACCGTCGAGACCCGCACCGCCATCGGTCAACTCATGATCGACAATCTGAGCGCGCATTTCGCCGGCCGCCCGCTCCTCACCCCGGTGTGATAGCGTGCCCGGACAAGGCGCGGGGAGGGTGATGGCCCAGGCGCAAATCGTCATCGAGGGCGTGAGCCACCTCTATCGGCCGCCGAGCGGACGCCCGGTGCTGGCGCTGGAGGAGGTTTCGCTCGAGGTTGGGAACCGGGAATTTGTCGCGCTGCTCGGGCCGTCGGGCTGCGGCAAATCGACTCTGCTCTATCTCATCGGCGGCTTTTTCCCGACCGAGACGGGAAAGATTTTCATCGATGGTGCGCCGGTCGGCGCGCCCGGTCCCGATCGCGGCATTGTCTTCCAGCACTTTGCGCTGTTTCCGTGGAAGACCGTGCGCTCGAACATCCTCTACGGCCTGGAGCGCATGAAGCTGGCGCGGGCGGAGCGCGAGAAGCGCGCGCAGTTCTTCATCGACCTCGTCGGCTTGAGCGGCTTCGAGGACAGCTATCCCTCGCAGCTCTCGGGCGGGATGCGCCAGCGCACCGCGATCGCCCGCACGCTCGCCTTCGATCCGAAGATCCTGCTCATGGACGAGCCGTTCGGTGCGCTCGATGCCCAGACCCGCAGCCTGATGCAATCGGAGTTGCTGGGCATCTGGCAGCGCACGCCCAAGACCGTGATCTTCGTCACCCATGACGTGCAGGAAGCGGTGTATCTGGCCGAGCGGGTCGCGGTGATGTCCGCCCGCCCCGGACGCATCAAGGCCATCGTCGACACCAAGTTCGACAAGAACGATCGGAGCATCTTCAAGGCCAAGGAGTTCGTCGAGAAGGTGGACGAGATCTGGAATCTGGTGCGCATCGAGGCAATCAAGGCGCAGGAGAAGCGCGCGCCATGAAGGCAGCCTTCCTGCGCTATCTCCCGCTTCTCATCCTTGCGCTCGCATGGGAGATCGGAGCGCGCACCGGCATCGTCTCCACGCTCGCCTTGCCGCCGTTGACGGCCGTGATGGCGGCGTGGATCGATCTCGTCAGGGACGGGGAGCTCATCACCAACGGCGCGGCGTCATTGTGGAGGGCGGGCGCCGGGCTGATGCTGTCGATTGCGATCGGCGCTGCGCTCGGCATTTTCATGGCCTGGTGGCGGCCGGTGAATGTGCTGCTCAGCCCGCTGGTCGAAATGTTCTATCCCATGCCGAAATCGGCGCTGATTCCGGTGACGGTGCTGTGGCTCGGCTTCGGCAACGGCTCGAAGATCCTGCTCATTTTCCTCGGCTGCATGCTGCCCGTCACCATCGGCGCCTTCAATGGCGCGCGCTCGAGCGAGCAGGTCCTGGTCTGGTCCGCCCGCAGCATGGGAGCAAACCGGTTGCGCATGTTGTGGGATGTGGTGGTGCCGAGCGCGCTGCCTGAACTGCTCAACGGCATCCGCACCGCGCTGGCCCTGTCCTTCATCCTGCTCGTGAGCTCCGAGCTCATTGCCGCCCAGCAGGGGTTCGGCCACCTGATCGGATTTCTCGGCGCCAGCGGCAGCTATGATGCCATGTTTGCCGTCGTGCTCACGGTCGCGCTGCTCGGCTTCATTGCCGACCGCATCTATCTCCTCCTGGTGCAAAGGATGCTGCGGTGGCAGGCTTAACGCGCGATGCTCCCGGCGGATCCTCTGCCGGCGCCCCCCGCGAGCGGGGCGAGCCCGCCGCATATCGCGTGCTGCGCGCCGCGGGTTGGGCCATTGCGCGGGTGATCTCCGTCATCGCGCTGGCCGCCGCCTGGGAGCTGTTTGCGCGCTCGGGCGCGGTGACGCCCTTCATGCTGCCGGCGCTGAGCGCCGTCGTCGAGCGGATCTGGAATGATCTCGTCGCCGGAGATCTCCTGCTCAATACCGCGGTGACGCTCTACCGCGCCTCGGCGGGCTTCCTGATCGGGGGCATCGCCGGCATCGTGCTGGGCATGGCGATTTCGCGCAACGGTCTCGCGCACTGGTTCTTCGATCCTATCATCTCGGTCGGTTTTCCCATGCCCAAGATCGCCTTTCTGCCGGTGGTCATCCTCTGGCTGGGGGTCTACGACGTGTCGAAGATTACCATGGTCGCGGTGGAAGCGATCTTCCCCGTGGTCACCGCCACGGTCGTGGGCATCCGCGGCGTCGAGCGCGAGCTCCTTTGGTCGGCACGCAACATGGGGGCAGGCGAGCGGGAGCTGCTGTGGCAGATCGCGTTTCCCGCCGCCCTCCCGCAGATCATCACCGGGTTGCAGGTCGCCTTGCCGATCGCGCTCATCGTGGCGATCGTGACCGAGATGTTCATGGGCGGGTATGGCCTCGGCGGCGCGATGAACACCGCGTCGCGCTTTGCGGACTCGCGCGGGGTGTTCGCCGGCATCGTCGAGATCGCCGTGATCGGCTATGCCCTGGTCAAAGGCATGAGCATCCTGCGCCGGCGCCTGTTGCTGTGGCATCAGGAAGCGCTGGCGCCGAGCACCGTTTAACTTCAATCGGCTAGATTTCGGAACGCGTGATGGTCTCGCCACAGCCTGATCGCATCCTCCGGTCCCGCATGCACCTTGTGGGCATGACAGCGGGGCGATATGACGTTATAGAGGCCCGAAATGATGGTCACGAAAAGTGTGACGTGCTAAATCCATGCCTATGGTGAGAACGCTCGAAATGGCAATTGAGGAGGTTGCAAACCTTCCCGACGCGGACCAGGAGCAGATTGGCCGGCGGCTGCTGTCGCACGTCGAGAAACTCCGCCAGCTCCGGGTCGAAATCGACAAAGGTGTCCGTTCCCTCGACGCTGGCGACGGCAAGCCGCTCGACATCGAGGATTTTCTGCGGCAGCAGAACGAACGGTATGACCGGTCGTAGGCCACCGATCAATTGGTCGGCTGATGCCCGTGCTGATCTCTCCGAAATCTGATGGATTCATTCGTCTTCGCCGCCGTCCTGTTCGGCGCCGCCTGCCATGCCGGCTGGAACGCCGCCATCAAGGGCGGGATCGACACCGTCACGACGACTTCGCTCATCGCGATCGGCGCCGGCGTGGTCGCCCTCGCGGTCCTGCCTTTCGTCGGCTTGCCGCTCGCGCCGGCGTGGCCCTGGGTGATCGCCTCGATTGTCATTCATCTCCTCTATTTCATCGGCTTGAGCGAAAGCTATCGCGTCGGCGATCTCGGCCACGTCTACCCGATAGCGCGCGGCACGGCACCGCTGATGACGGCGGCCTTGAGCGCGCCCTTGATCGGCGAAGCGCTCGGCCTGCCGGCATGGCTCGGTATCATCGCGCTCGCCGGCGGCGTCTTGCTGCTCTCGGCGCGCGGCGGGCGCGAGCTTGCGCGCTTCGATGCCCATGCCACCGCCCTGGCATTGTTCACCGCCACCACGATCTGCGCCTATTCGCTGGTGGATGGCGTGGGCGCCCGGCTTGCCGGCAGCGCAAATGCCTATACGGCAAGCCTGTTCATCGGCAATGCGGTCGCGCTTGCCGGCTATGGCATCGCACGCCGAGGAAGCCAGGCATGGGCCGCGCTGGCGGCGCATTGGAAGATCGGGCTGGCCGGCGGCGCCCTGCAGCTGGTCTCCTATGGCATCGCGATCTGGGCGATGACGGTCGCGCCGATCGCAATCGTTGCGGCGTTGCGCGAAACAAGCGTTCTGTTCGGGACGGCGCTTGCCGTCGTCTTCTTGAAGGAGCCCCTGCGTCCGCTGCGGGTGATGGCCGCGCTGATGATCGTATGCGGGCTCATGCTCATCCGGCTGCATTGATACAGGGCGAGGCATGCCTCGCCCCTGCATCCGGGTCCGTAGTGGATCCTATCTGCTCTGGCGTCAGCCGTATCGACGCGCCAGGCGCCGTATGATCTTGCTCAGCATCGGCTCCTTGACCTTCTCGGCCGCCTCCGAGGCAGAGAGCCACTTGATCTTGCGCTCCTGTTTCTCCGGCCATTGCTTGTTCTGGCGCTTCACCTCCAGGGGAAAGACGCGCACTTCGCACTCGACAAGTCCGCCGCTCTTCAATCGTTTCTCATAGGAGAACGAGCCTACGGAGCGGCTGCCCACCGCGCCGACCACGCCGGCCTCCTCGAAAGCTTCACGCGCGGCCGAATGATGCGGCGATTTGCCCTTTTTGGGCCAGCCCTTTGGAATGATCCACCGTCGCGTTTCTCGTGACGTGACAAGCATGATCTCCGCACGCGAGCCGCTGTTCACCCGGTAGGGCAACGCTCCGTACTGAAGGCGTCTTGCTGTCGGCACTTTGCTTTGACTGCCCATGGACGCCGTACTCCTACTGGACACCAACTTTCGGGTCCCATGGTCGCCCTGAAACCAGGACGCCTCGCAAAGTTACCCTGTTGCTCCGAGTTGGGAAAGAAATTTGTGGCCGAGATGCCACACAGCGCGTCGACCATGCCTGGTTTCGAGGACATCCATCGTGGCGTCGTGCGACTGATGGTAGAAAGGGGCGGGGGCGTAACGATGACGAAGAGCTTGGGTGTGAGCATTGCGCTCGCCATGCTCGTGCTGGGCAGCACTGGCCTGGCCGCCGATGCTTCCGGCAGACGGCCCGTCAAGGCTGCGGACCAGCCGGCCAGCTATGATTGGACCGGCATGTATGTCGGCGGCCATGTCGGGTACAGCCGCGGGAATGCTCAGGTCACGCTTGCCGATCCGGCCTCGACTGATTTTGCCAGCTCCTTCGGAAGCCTGACTGGCGGCGTGCAGCTCGGTTACAACTATCTGCTGCCCTCGCGCATTCTCCTCGGCGTCGAAGCCGATATGTCGTTCCTGAACTCTCTCGCTGCGGACGATGTGGCGTGGTCGCGGCTCACACCCGTCGCCGATACTGCCGAGAAGATCGATTACATGGCAACGCTGCGCGGCCGCCTCGGCTACGCTTTCCCGCGCTGGATGATGTACGTGACGGGCGGTTGGGCCTGGTCCCTGGGACGCTATCTTCAGAACCCGGGCGTCACCGACGATATCGACAAGCTCCTGCATCTGCACACGGGATGGGCGCTTGGCGCAGGCGCCGAAGTTGCAATTGCGCGGAGCTGGACCGCCAGGATCGAGTATCTCTATCACAATTTCGGCCATGCCGAGGTTCTGTTCCCATCCGGCACGGCCGCCGCGTCAGCCTTCGATGTGCACACCGTTCGCGCCGGGCTCAACTACAAGCTCGGCGCGGCCGCGCCATCCGCCGGTTCGCGCCGCTCGGCCGCCGCATCGACAAACCCAGTTCGACAACTGGGAGATCCACGGCCAGACGACCTACGTCCAGCAGGGTTACCCCGCATTTCGGTCGCCCTATCTCGGCGAGAACAGCTTCACGCCGTGGGCGCAGGCGCGAGCGACCTGGTCGAGCGGCGTTTTCATTGGTCTGCGGACATGGGAGGGCGGCGAGCTCTACTACAATCCCGAGCTGCTGCAGGGCTTCGGCCTGCACGATACGACGGGCGCGGGGGGCTATCCCAACGGCGAGGCGCAGAAGTCGAATTTCGCCTATCCGCGCTACAACACATCGCGCCTGTTCTTGCGGCAGACGGTCGGGCTTGGAGGCGAACAGGAGACCGTCGAGAGCGCTTACGGCCAGATGGCCGGCAAGAAGGATGTCTCGCGGCTAACCTTTCAGGTCGGCAAGTTCTCCGTGCACGATGTTTTCGACAACAACCGTTACGCCACGGACACTGCGCGCGGACTTTATGAACTGGTCGATCTGGGCCGCGGGCGCCTTCGATTATTCCGCCGACAGGGTTGGGCTCACCTACGGCGGGATGGCGGAGCTCAACCAGAAATATTGGGCATTGCGCACGGGCTATTTCCTGATGCCCAACGAGCCGAACGCGAACCAATTCGACATGAACCTGTTTCAACGAGGCAGCTACGTCACCGAGCTCGAGACGCGCTATTGGATAGGCTCTCGTGCCGGAAAGTTTCGCGTGGGCATCTGGGCCAATATGTATTTTGCCGGGAGCTACAGAGGCGCGCTCGATTTGGTGGCGCTGGATCCAACGCTCGACCCGACGGCGGCCATCGTCCAAACTCGCACCGGTCGCACCAAGTACGGCTACTATCTCAATCTCGAGCAGTCGCTGACCGAGCAGATCGGGGTTTTCGGGCGCTGGAGCTGGAACGATGGCAGGAACGAGATTGCGGTTTTCACCGATATCGACACCAGCCTGTCATTCGGCGCTTCGATTGCAGGGAAGGGGTGGGGGCGTCCCGATGACAAAATTGGCGTCGCCACCGCAATCAACGGCCTTTCAAAGGATCATCGCGCCTATCTCGCGGCGGGCGGCCTCGCAATTCTCATCGGCGATGGTGCGCTCAACTATCGTCAGGAGTTAATTCTCGAGACCTTTTATTCCTTGTACATCATGAAAGGTCTGATACTGACATTCGATTATCAGTTCATGCAAAACCCCGCCTACAACGCCGATCGCGGGCCGATCTCGTTCTTCGCCGCGCGCCTGCACGGCGAATTCTGAGAGCGCAGGCTCTACAGCGCTGCGAGTCGGTCGCCCGTGCGGATGCGCATGACCTTTTCCCGTGTCCCTTGACCTTCGTCGCCATCTGCAATTTCAGCAAATGCGATGCGCGAGCACGAATGGGATGTGACAAAGCCGCAACAACTGCGAATTATCGACCATTCCATCTCGGGCTGGGCCAAAAATTAAGGCACTCCCAAAGGCGGGCGCCTTGCCGCCGGATCGCTCGCAGGTAAAGTCGATCGTGGTCGCACGGAACGGCCCGCGTGCGTGATGCACCGGCGGAATGTGAGCCAGCCTCATGTGCAGGCGTCTGATCGGATCCGCCCTTCTTGCGGTGTTGACGGCCGGGAGCGCGGCAGTCGCCGCCGATGTTTCGGTCCTGGCGCGCAAGGCTCCCGCGCCCGCCGCCGCCTATGATTGGAGCGGCATCTATATCGGCGGGCACATCGGCGCCGGCTTTTCCCATCGCGACTGGACCCTTGTCGATGGCTCGACATTGGAAGTTGGCGCTGCTGCGATGATCGGCGGGCAATTCGGATTGAACTATCAGCTCGGGAAATGGGTGGTGGGCGTGGAAGGCGACGTGTCCTGGAGCAACCTGAAGGACGAAAGCCTGTGCCCGGACGGGACCAATACGTGCTGGACCCGGCAGACATGGCTGGCCACGGTAACGGCCCGCATCGGCTATGCGTTCGATCCCGCGCTGTTTTACCTCAAGGGCGGCGCTGCCTTCACTCATGCCGACCATTTCAAGACCGGCCAGGTTGACTTCTGCTTTGGACGAGAGCGCGGGCGGCCGCAGGAACGGCTGGACCGTCGGCGCCGGCATGGAATACGCGCTCTGGCGAAGCTGGACGCTCAGGCTGGAGTACGACTACCTGGAGTTCGGCAGCCGCTCGTTCGCAATGAGCAACATCGCAACCGGGGCATTTGCGGAGAATGTCACGGTGCGGCAGAAAGCGCACGAGGTGAAGCTCGGACTCAACTATCTGTTCAATGCAAGCAATTGGACGCCGCTCTTTCCGCCGAAGAGAAGCAAGGCCGCGGGCGGGCCCGAGCCGAAACGCCTGGGATTGGGGGCGCCGCTCGATTCTCCGCCGTTCCCGTCGGGCGATTGGCCGCTTGGCGGAAGCCAGCTGATCGGCGTGCCCGACACGGCCGTGGGTCCGGTGATGAAGTGGCTCTACGACGGGCCGAATGGTCAGGCCTGGAAGGACAGCCGGATCAAGATCTACGGCTGGGCGGAAGTCGGCGCCAACGCCAGCAACTCGACGCGGTCGCTGGCGCCGGCCGGCTATCCAATCCATCCCAACAAGGTCGAGCTCAATCAATTGATTTTCCGCATCGAGCGGCTGCCCGATACGGTTCAGAAGGATCATGTCGACTGGGGATTCAATGTCACCAATATCTATGGCCTCGACTATCGCTATACCATCATGAAGGGCATTTTCAGCAATCAGCTTCTGGGCAAAATCGCTCCTACGGATACGATGTGCCGACATTCTACGGCGAGCTTTACTTTCCCCAGATTGCCGAGGGAATGAACGTGAGGGTGGGGCGATTTCTCTCCGTCCCCGACATCGAATCACAAATGGCGCCCGGCAATTACCTCTACACCCACTCCCTGCTCTACATCTTTGACCCGTTCACCCAGATGGGCATCGTCAACACGGTGAAGCTCAACAGCCAGTGGCTGATCCAGTTCGGCGCACATGCCGGAAACGACGTGGCGGCGTGGGAAAAGGGCGACGCCAAGCTCACGCCGATGGCCTGCATTCGCTGGACCTCGCAGGACAACAGGGACTCCATCTATCCCTGCATCAATTCCATCAACAACGGCAAATACGCCTACGACAACATCCAGATGTTCGTGAACACCTGGACTCACAAGTTCAGCGACAAGTGGAGCATGCAGACCGAGGCGTATTACACCTACCAGCGGGACGTGCCGAGCATCTTCGGGCCGCTTCCGATCCAGCCGAACACCAATGGAGCGGTTTGCCCCGCGGGCGAGATCACCTGCTTTGCACCGGCCTGGGCGATCGTCAATTATCAGAACTTCAAGATATCGAAGACCGATTTCTTGGTAATGCGCAATGAATATTTCGATGACACCCGCGGCCAGCGCACGGGGACGCAGACGAAGTACAGCACGCACAGCATCGGGTGGGGCCACTGGTTCAATGTCTGGGGGGATAACACCGGATTGTTCCGCCCGGAGCTGCGATACGAGCATTCCTATAACGCTGCGGCCTACAACCATGCCACCAGGAAGGATCAATTGATCCTGGCGGCGGATGTGATCCTGCTCTACTGACAACTCTCGGCGCGCGCGTCCGCTGGTCGGCGGCTCGAGCCTGACCCCCGGGCTGGGTTGAACTGTCCGCGAGACCCAAGGCTTTCGGGGGCGTTCGCGACAAACGTTCATCAATGATGTGGTCCGGATGTCACGCTCGGAATTTTTTGATCAAAGGCGACTGGATTCGATAAAAACGATGTCACTTTCGCCCAGCCTCCGCTTGTTGGGTGCATTGGCATAACGTTACTTGCTCCCAGAACAGGCAAGCGACTGAGCGTCCCTGGGACGCTCTTGCAGTCGCAAGGTCGTATGGGGGTGTCATGAACAGGAAAAGCATCTTCGCAAGCGTACCGCTCATTGCAGTGCTTGCATCGAATGCAGCACCGGCAGCCGACGTTTCATTGCTCGCGCCCGTGAGCGCCGCACCGTACGCCTGGGGATATACCGCGCCTTATCCGAAGGATTGGGACAAGCGCATCGGCTACGATTTTTGGACCCGCCTCGTCAATTACTACGCGCTCGAATGGGGCCATGATGCGCCGCCGCCCGACCCGAAGGCCCCACCGGCACGCCGACCCGGCTGGACGCCGGCGCCGCAGAGCACGCCGCCGTATCCATTCACGGAATGGCCTTATGGCGGCGCCACCGCCATTGGCGTGACCAGGCCCAATTCCGTGGACAGCCCGCTGATGGTGGCGCTTGCCAACACTTATGTGGGCAAGGCGCTGAACGAGGCCCACGTCCAGATCTATGGTTGGGTCAATTTCGGCGGCAACAGAAGCACCAACACCGTGAAGCCGGGCGGCAACTGGCCGGCGGCCTACATGTATACGCCGAACACGGCGCAGCTCGACCAGGCCGTGATCTATATCGAGCGGCTGCCCGATACGGTGCAGAAGGACCACATCGACTGGGGCTTCCGGGTTTCCGCGATATACGGCGAGAATTACCGCTACACCACCGCCTATGGGCTGGCGAGCTATCAGCTGCTCAACCACAACCTCGTCAACGGTTACGACTTCCCGATGGTGTACGGGGAGCTCTACATCCCGTTCATTGCCGAGGGGCTCCTGCTCCGTTTCGGCCGCTTCATCTCGATCCCGGACACCGAGGCACAGCTGGCGCCCAACAATTACATGTACTCGCATTCAATGACCTACACCTTCGACAACTACACCAATACCGGCTTGCAGGGCACGCTGGCCCTGACCAAGAACTGGTTCGTGCAACTGGGGTTCACCGTGGGCACCGAAGCGATGCCGTGGCATGTGGGTCAGAAGATCCCCAATCCGTTCCCGAACCAGGTGTTCCCGGATACCACGATGCCAAAGAACCCGGGCGCCAAGCCGTCCATCACCGCCGGCGTCCGGTGGCAAAGCGACAGCGGCTACGACAGCATCTATGTGGTTGCCGACGCCCTCAATGACGGCACCTGGGGCTACAACAATCTGCAATGGTATGGGATGACCTGGTACCACAAGTTCAATGAGCGGTTTCATGTTTCGTTCGAAACTTACGTTCTCGGCCAGAGGAACGTGCTGAACATAACTGATCCGGCAATGATCATAGCCAACGGCGGCTATCCGTTCGCGCCAGGAATCGTCCAGTTCAACGCACCGAACTTTGCGCGCTGCAGCGACCCGAATGTGGTCACCTGCACCGCGCGCGCGATCGCCGCCCTGGCGTATTGGAATTACAAGTTGACGCCACTGGATAATCTTACGCTCCGTACCGAGTATTATCACGACGAGCAGGGTCAGCGGACGGGCACGGCAACTCGCTACGCCTCAGCCGGGCTCGGTTGGCAGCACTGGTTCTCGCCGCAGGTCGAATTCGTCCGGAAGTGACCTACTACAAGTCGTACAACGCACCCGCATTCAACGGTAATTTCAACGCGACACCGGTCCCGATCCCTCCCAACAAGTATTACATGTGGCTGTTTGCGGCGGACGTCATCTGGCATTTCTGAGCACGGGATCAGGTATCGAAGGGCAGCTTGCATCGGATTGTCGATGGAACGAAATAAACGGGGTGTGTCATGAAAAGACTGCTTGCTGGAGGCATCGCACTTGTTGCGCTCGTAGGAGGGCCCGCGCTGGCGGCCGACATGTCGGTGGTCAAGACGAAGGTGCCCAAGGAGCCGCCGTTCATCGTCTACAGCTGGACCGGGTTCTATGTCGGCATTCAAGGGGGCGCCGGTTGGAGTCGCGTGGTCCAGACTGACACCAGGCCGTTCAGCAGCGATACCTATCAGGGTACGGGTGGCGTGATTGGCGGCACCCTGGGCTTCAACGTGCAGTACAATCATGTCGTGCTCGGGCTCGAGGCCGACGGGTCTGCCTCCTGGATCAAAGATGGCACTATCGGCACCGATCCATTGTCGGGCAACTGCGGCGGCGCGCCGCCGCGGTGCTTCTCAAACCTTCAGTCGCTGGCGACCGTTCGCGCCCGCGCCGGCTTCGCAATGGACAATGTTCTGCCGTACGTGACCGGCGGCCTTGCGGTGGGCTCGCTGCACGGCGAGGACGGCGACGTCGCCGCCAACGGCGCGTTTGGTGCGGGCACGAAAACGGTTGTCGGGTGGACGGCCGGTCTCGGCATAGAGGCAATGTTCACCCGGTATTGGACGGCCAAGGCGGAATATCTGTATATGGATTTCGGCAACCGCGCGATCTTCAATGACAACGTCGCCGGAGTGATCTTCCCCGAAAGCCTCAGATATACCGCCAATGTCCTGCGCGTCGGATTGAACTATCGTTTCGGCTACTGATCCTTGGGCGCGAGTTGAGCCGAGCGCGGCGGAACACGATGAAATCGCGCGAGGCGACGATTATGGCATTCGGGCTCCTTATCGCGGAAAACGCGGCTTGAATGGACGGACTTTCGCTCTTTGGTTTGGGTGCCGTTACTGCGATGCTGATCTTCTACGCGCTGGAGGATTGCAGCCGTTGGTTCATACTGGCATTTGCGGGCGCGTGTGCGTTGGGATCGATTTACGGCTTTCTGCAAGGCGCGTGGCCCTTTGGCGTGATCGAGGCCGTTTGGTCGGTTGTCGCAGTGCGCCGATGGTATGGAAAATCAACCTGATTCGGATCGCCCTTCGCATTGACCTTTCCCCATTTCCCCTCCCATCATGGGTTGAGTGCATTTTCAGGTTGTCCCTCGACGGGCCCCCGGCAATGGGGCGGCACGCAGAGGTGCGATGTTCCCCAGCAAGTGGCCGCCAACCGCGCGCGACAACCTCGACGCGTGTCCTGACCCCCCTGGCGTCAGGAGGTATCGCGAGGGGCCATCGCAGTTCCTTTATGCCGTGTTTATGAGAAAGCGGCTTCGTCCTCATCGAATTCATATGCGGCGACGCTCATAATCACGGCGGGGAACGGCAGGGATGGGACGAGCGGCGCGGGCGATCGGGCGATGGCTTGAACTTCCCAGGCCGGCAGGGGCGCACGCGAAGATCGATGGACAGGAAAACCAGGATTACTTCGGCGCAAATCCGGGCAGCGCGCGGCTTGCTGAATTGGTCCGCGCGTGAGCTGTCGGAGCGGTCAACCGTCTCGCAATCTGCGATCCACCGTGCCGAAACAGCGGAGGGCCGCCCGACCACGCACGAACACGGTCTGGCAGCGATCAAAGCGGCACTGGAACGATATGGAGTGGAATTCCTGGACGATTCCGGCGTGCGACTCAGAGTGGAACAAGGAAACGCGAACCAAGGTACCGCCGACCCGACATCGAAGACTTTGAGCATGGAGACTCGATCGCGATGGACCCAGAGCAGCCATTCGTGAGCGGACGCCGGTTCTGCGGTATGGAGATACGCAGGGGCAGCCATCTATGAAGATCGTCTCACTTCGACCGACCGGCTCTCCCAATCATGACGTTATAGAGTACCGCTCGATTGGGCGCGCGGCGCAGCTCCTCCAGGACTTCCGGAGCTCGAAGCCTCCTGGCGATGCCGGCCAGCGCGTTGAGTTGGGCTCCCTCGTTTCCTTTTGACAGCAGGACCAGGCAAACAAGATCAACCGGTTGTCCGTCAACAGCGTTGAAGTCGATCGGGTCTTTTAATCGCGCCATTATTCCGAATGGCTTCTTTACTTGCTCAAGCCGCACGTGCGGAATCGCCACTCCGTTGCCGACTCCCGTTGATCCGAGCTCCTCGCGCTTCAGAAGAGCGTCGAAAACAATATCATCATCGATGTTCAGCACGTGCGCCGCCCGGTGAGCGAGATCGCGCAGCACTCCCCTCTTGTCATGGAGCGGGAGGCCAGTAACGGTGTCGACAACGGGGCAGATATCGTCAAGGTTCATTTGTAACATCACGCCGCCGATGATGATCCGCATCCATTAGGAGGGTCTTGGCGGGAAGCATCACAGCCGGCTTCATATTGTTCCGGAGGACCGGGCACAGGCCAGATGCTATCCCGGAGGATGGGATAGCGACCACCCTGAAAGGGATCATACCGCCTTCCATGCGGGACGTGCGAGCCACCCGAAGCGCTTCTTTCGGGTTTAGTTCGAGCGGGACGTCAACCGAGCTCTCTCAGAACGCGTGATGGTCCAGCGCCTGCCGATACTCGGTAAGCCGTGCGATTTCCGTTAAGGGTGCATAGGCGGCCATCGGCCGCCATTCTTAGTGCCAAGAACGCCGACGCGGAACGTCGGCTATGCGCCGGAGCCAAGCGACAGGCGGTCGGGTGAGGTCGCTTCGGCGCGCGAGGTTGCAGCCGACCCCACCCGGCTCGCTCTGCTCGCCGATCTCCCCTTTCAGGTCCTTCAGGGGAGGTATTACGGCGCTTGCGCAACGGCCACATGCGACAGCCCTGCCCTCGCAGCGACAATGAATGCGCATCCAAGAGGCAGCATTTCAAAATCGATGCAGCTGGGTGGCAAGGCCGCAAACAAGACACGCGCGCGGCCTGCCTACTCCGGGCGTTGAGCAGCGTTTGTTGCTTAATACATCAGTCGGTGCGTGTGGCGAAGCTGCTCATTGAAGCGGCGTTGGCACTCGGTTCGACGCTGGAGGGCGCGCGTGCGCGCGTCCACGAAGGTCGCGTGGAGACGCATAACCAAGCTCTTGACACGCCCCAGGCCTGCATTGGTACGGGCGATCGCAACATCATAGGTCGTGCCGGTCATGGAAATTCCTCCTGCATCAGATGCGGGCGGGCATTCTCGCGGCATTCGTCCTGACTTCTGCCGCGGGCGTGCCGCGGGCGACAATACGCAAACCGCGCATTCGCGCCGCACCGTCAATATCCTCTGGTGCAATATGATTTCGAGATGGAACCCAAGTCGATTTTATAAATGCGAGATAAAGATTGCCGCGAGATCCGGCTTCACGCGGGAACCACGGCATCAGCCTGTGATCAGACCGTCGTTTCTACGGGACAGGGAGACCGACGCTTATTTCTCCTTTATAACGATGCCGCTCGGATCATCTGGAATTTTTATCGCCTGGCGGTTTAATCAGTCGGGCAAGGGAAATTCATATGGGACAGCAACTCTCAACGCTGGCATCCGTTCTGGCATCCACGGCGGTGCGGGCCTGGAGGGTTGTCATGGATTCGCTTTGCAGCGTCGAGCGACCCGGCATTTATCACCCCGAAGCGCATTACATGCGCGGCCCCGGGCCGCGGTGGCGCGAGAAGCATGCTCAGGGACGCGAGATCGCCCTTTGACAAGGCAAACAATTCAGCGACCTCACGCGGCTGAGGCACCGGCGAAAGCAGTGGCCCGCTGAACCGCGACAGACCTCGCCTCCATGAGCTTCTTCTGAAACGAACGTCGCTCAAGCGGCAGCCGCAATGTGCACTGCGTCGCGCCGGCACGCCGAAAGGCAATGGCAGTGAGCATGGACATGATTTGCTCGTTTCACACTGAAATTCTGTCGGAAATCAAACGAGGTTCTGTCGGAAATCGAACGAGGGCTCGTCAAGCAGCGCGCTGTTGAGCGGCTCTTGTGCCGATGGGAAGAGGCTGTGCGTGCGGCTTGCTGCTCATGTCGAGCTCGAGAATGCCTGGAACCATGATCACGGCCTGCGGGCTGTTTCCATTCTCGAACATTGCAAATTTCAACGCGTCGACGCGATTGGCGAAAAATCCCCCGCACAGCCGTTGCTGGTCCTGTGCGACCCAGTTGCCGTGGCTGTCCCTGCCGATGCGGAAAAGGCGCGACGGTGTGGATAAACGACTAGGTCCCGTTGACATATAGGGGATTTCCTCGGACTCTGCGAATGTGATTTAAGATCGAAACTGAGGAGGTCGATCTTGATTTGGCGAACACTTACGAATGCGCAATGGCGGCGCATCGAGCCGCTTGTTCCGGGTAAGGAAGGTGACAGAGGGCGCCACGGCGAGGACAATCGATTGTTCGTGGATGCTGTGCTTTGGTTGGCTCGTGCCGGAGCACCTTGGCGCGATCTGCCGAGTGAGTTTGGCAACTGGAATAGTGTGTTCCAGCGCTTCCGTCGGTGGGCAAAGAAGGACGTTTGGCAGAGTATTTTCAATGCGTTGGTTGAATATCCAGACTTCGAGTACCTGATCATCGACTCCACCATTGTGCGGGCGCACCAACATGCGGCCGGTGCCAAAAAGGGGGAGCGAAGATGAGGCGATCGGGCGTTCGCGCGGCGGCCTGAGTACGAAGATCAACATTAGCGTGGATGCTCTCGGCAATCCCGTCCGCTTCATCCTTACCGCAGGCCAGGTGCACGACATCCTCCAGGCCGAAGACCTGATCAGCGGTTTTTCTTTCGAGAAGTTGCTCGCTGATATGGGTTTTGACTCCGATCGCTTTCGCACCCGTATAGCAGAAGGCGGGGCGGAAGCTGTGATCCCATCGAGCCGCTCTCGATCACAAGCCATCCCGTATGACAAGCACATCTACCAGGAACGCAATCTGGTCGAGCGGTTCATCAACAAAATCAAGCATTTTCGCCGCATCGCAACCCGTTACGAGAAAACTGCGCTCTCATTTGCATCCATGCTATTCCTGGTCGGGGCCATGATCTGGCTCCGATGAAATGTCAACAGGACCTCGAGGGAGGCTCGGTTTGACCCATGACACTATCTCCTTCGCTCTACGATCTTGCGATCAGCGGACGGGAGTTCTGGTTGTCCGCGCGAATCTCCTGACTCGCGCGGGCAATGTGCTCATGAGGGCATATGAATTCGAGATGGGGGCCAGCCCCTTCTCATAGGTGCGGCATAAGGATCGCAGACAGGTGCCTAGCGCATGTCGAAGACGATCGTGGGGGGACATCCCCAAGGTCGGCGAAACGCCATAGAGAAGCGGGCGTGATGATGAGCCCGAGCTATAGGAATGTCATATGAAGCCGGTGCGCGTCTTTTATCCGCTCCTGCCGCCGGGATGAGAAGGTGCATGCAGCGAATAACGCCTGAAGCCCACTGGCAGGGTGACCGTTCATCTGCCGGTCTTTATGAAATTCCTATAACGTCGCCCCCAGGCTCCCCCTCGAAAACATATGGCGTGAGTGGCACGTAAGCTGCCGCCTGCGCGGGGCAGAGGTACGCCTCAAAATAGCGATTCCGACTTCGAATTGCTCCGCAACAAGGCGCTTGCCGACCATGACGCACCCGGCGTCGCAGGAGCATCTCATGCTGGACCTCATCATGATCGCCATTGCGCTCGGCTTCTTCGCGCTCTCGGTCGGCTACACCATTGCCTGCGATCGATTGTGAGGAGGATCTCATGAGCTTCGACTATTCGCTCGCCGCCCTCGTCATGCTGGGGCTGATGTTCTACCTCACCTACGCTCTGCTGCGGCCCGAGCGGTTCTGAAAGTGTTCACGCCATGACCTTCATCGGCTGGATTCAAATTCTGCTCTATTGCGCGATTGTCGTCGCACTCGTCCTGCCGCTCGGCTCCTACATGACGCGCGTCTTCAACGGCGAGCGCACCTTCCTTTCCCCCGTCTTGCGGCCGGTCGAAGGGGCGCTCTATTGGATCGGCGGCGTCGATGAGAAACGCGAGCAGCACTGGGTCACCTATACCTTCTCCATGCTGTTCTTTCATGTCGGCGGCTTTCTCATCCTCTACGCGGTGATGCGCCTGCAGGCACTGCTGCCGCTCAATCCGGCCGGGCAGTCTGCAGTCGCGCAAGACCTCGCTTTCAATACGACGGTGAGCTTCATCACCAACACCAACTGGCAGAACTACGGCGGCGAAAGCACGATGTCCTACCTCGTGCAGATGCTCGGCCTGACGAATCAGAATTTTCTGTCGTCGGCGACCGGGATCGTGCTGGCGGTGGCGCTGATACGCGGCTTCGCGCGCGCCTCGGCCAAGACGGTGGGAAATTTCTGGGTCGATATCATCCGCTGCACGCTCTATATCCTGCTGCCGATCTGCATCATCTATGCGCTGTTTCTGGTCTGGCAGGGGATGCCGCAGACGCTTGGCCCGTATGTCGAGGCCACCACGCTCGAAGGCGGGAAGCAGACCATCGCGGTCGGCCCGGTCGCCTCGCAGGTCGCAATCAAGATGCTCGGGACCAACGGCGGCGGCTTCTTCAACGCCAATGCTTCTCACCCGTTCGAGAACCCGACCGCGCTGACGAACCTCGTGCAGATGATCTCGATATTCGCGATCGGGGCGGCGCTCACCAACGTCTTCGGCCGCATGGTCGGGAACCAGCGCCAGGGCTGGGCGATCCTCGCCGTGATGGGTGTGCTGTTCATCGCCGGGGTCAGCGTCGCCTATTGGGCGGAAGCTCACGGAAACGACGCCTTTACCGCGCTCGGTCTCAGCGGCGGCAACATGGAAGGAAAAGAGGTCCGCTTCGGTATCGTGGCTTCGGCATTGTTCGCCGTCATCACGACCGCCGCGTCCTGCGGCGCCGTGAATGCCATGCACAACTCCTTCACGGCGCTGGGCGGCATGATCCCGCTGATCAACATTCAGCTCGGCGAGATCATTGTGGGCGGTGTCGGTGCCGGCATGTACGGCATGCTGCTCTTCGTCATTCTCGCAATCTTTGTAGCCGGCCTGATGGTGGGCCGCACGCCGGAATATGTCGGCAAGAAGATCGAGGCCAAGGAAGTCAAGATGGCGATGCTCGCCATCCTGATCCTGCCGTTGATGTATCTCGGCTGGACGGCCGTCGCCGTGGTGATCCCGACGGCGGTCGCCTCCATGGCAAACCCTGGTCCGCATGGCTTTACCGAGGTGCTCTACGCCTACACCTCGCAAACAGGGAATAACGGCTCGGCATTCGCCGGCCTGAGCGGAAACACTCTCTTCTACAATCTCACCGGCGCCATTGCGATGCTGGTCGGGCGATTCTGGATGATCATCCCGGCCATGGCGATCGCGGGATCGCTTGCCGAAAAGAAATCGGTCCCGCCGTCGGCGGGCACCTTCCCGACCACGGGTGGACTCTTCATCGGCCTTGTCGTGGGCGTCATCCTGATCATCGGGGGGCTCACCTTCTTCCCGGCGCTCGCGCTCGGTCCTATCGTCGAGCATCTCGCGATGACCGCCGGCACTCTGTTCGGATCGGATTAGCCGGAGCAATATCGATGGAAACCTCCACCATCCGCAAGCAGGTGCCGGTCTCGGCGCTGTTCGATCGCAAGATCGTGGTGCCGGCGATCGGGTCGGCCTTCGTCAAGCTCGATCCCCGGACGCTGATCAAGAATCCAGTCATGTTCGTGCTCGAGATCGTGACGGCGCTGACCACAGTGATCCTGATTCGGGACCTCTTCATAGGAGGTGCAAACATCGCCTTCGAGCTGCAGATCATCCTGTGGCTGTGGTTCACCGTTCTGTTCGCCAATTTTGCCGAAGCAGTTGCGGAGGGGCGGGGCAAGGCGCAGGCCGAGTCGCTGCGGCGCCAGCGCAGGGAGTCGCAGGCCAAGCTGCTGATGGGCCCCGGCCGCAGCACCTACAAGCTGGTTCCCGGCACCAGTCTCAAGGTGGGCGACGTGGTGCTGGTCGAGCCAGGCGACACCATTCCCTCGGACGGCGAGGTGATCGAAGGCATCGCCTCGGTGAACGAGGCCGCGATCACAGGCAAATCCGCCCCGGTCATCAGGGAATCAGGCGGCGACCGGTCCGCCGTCACCGGTGGAACGCAGGTGCTGTCCGACTGGATCAAGGTGCGCATCACCGCGGCACTCGGCTCGACCTTCCTCGACCGCATGATCAAGCTGGTCGAGGGCGCCGAGCGCCAGAAGACACCGAACGAGATCGCGCTCAATATCCTTCTGGTTGGGCTTACCATCATTTTTGTGTTCGCAACGGCGACCATCCCGAGCTACGTGACCTATGCCGGAGGCGCCATCTCAGTGGTGATCCTCGTCGCGCTCTTCGTCACCCTCATTCCAACGACAATCGGCGCGCTGCTCTCGGCTATCGGCATCGCGGGCATGGATCGCCTCGTGCGGTTCAACGTGCTCGCCGTGTCGGGTCGCGCGGTAGAGGCGGCCGGCGACGTCGATACGCTGCTGCTCGACAAGACCGGCACCATCACGCTCGGCAATCGGCAGGCGACCGAATTCAGGGCCATCAGCGGCGTGAACGAGCAGGAGCTGGCCGATGCAGCCCAGCTCGCCTCGCTTGCCGATGAGACGCCGGAGGGGCGCTCGATCGTCGTGCTGGCCAAGGAGAAATACGGGATTCGCGGCCGCGATCTCGTTGAGATGCGCGCCAATTTCATTCCGTTCACGGCGCAGAGCCGCATGAGCGGCGTCATGGTGGGCAATTCCTGGGTTCGCAAGGGTGCGGTCGAGGCAGTCCTGAACTATCTCAACGCGCCAATCTCCGCAGTCACTTCCACGGGTGCCGTTCGCTCGATGCAGCCCGCGGTCAGCGCCGATGCAGTGCGCGAGATCAATGCCATCGCCGAAGCGATCTCGAAATCCGGCGGCACGCCGCTTGCGGTCGCCAAGGATGGCCGCCTGCTCGGCATCATCCATCTCAAGGACATCGTCAAAGGCGGCATCCGTGAGCGCTTTGCCGAGCTGCGCCGCATGGGCATCCGCACCATCATGATCACCGGCGACAATCCGATGACCGCGGCGGCGATTGCAGCCGAGGCCGGCGTCGACGATTTCCTCGCCCAGGCGACGCCCGAGCACAAGCTCAAGCTCATTCGCGACGAGCAGGCCAAGGGCAAGCTCGTTGCCATGTGCGGCGACGGCACCAATGATGCGCCGGCACTCGCGCAAGCCGATGTCGGTGTCGCCATGAACACCGGAACGCAGGCCGCGCGCGAGGCCGGCAACATGGTCGATCTCGATTCCAATCCGACCAAGCTGATCGAGGTCGTGGAGATCGGCAAGCAGCTCTTGATGACGCGCGGCGCGCTGACCACGTTCTCGATCGCCAATGACGTGGCGAAATACTTCGCCATCATCCCGGCAATGTTCGTGGCCTTCTACCCGCAATTGGGAACGCTCAATGTCATGGGCCTGGCGACCCCGCAGAGCGCGATCCTGTCGGCAATCATCTTCAACGCGCTCATCATCATCGCCCTCATTCCACTGGCCCTGAAGGGTATCCGTTACCGTCCGATCGGGGCGGCCTCGCTGTTGCGTCGCAACCTGCTGATCTATGGCGTCGGAGGCATCATCATTCCGTTCGTCGGCATCAAGGCGATCGACCTCGTGGTCATCGCGCTGCATCTCGTCTGAGGAGAGAAGCTCATGCTGAAGGAAATCCGCCCGGCAATCGTATTGATCATTGCGCTCTCCCTCATCACCGGTCTGGCCTACCCGCTCGCCGTCACCGGCATTGCCCAAGTCATTTTTCCACGCCAGGCGCAAGGCAGCACGGTAGAACGCGATGGGAAACTGGTTGGGTCAGCCCTGGTCGGGCAGGCATTCACCAGTGACAAGTATTTCCATGGCCGGCCCTCCGCGACGACTGCGGCCGATCCCGCTGACTCCACCAAGACCGTCCCCGCGCCGTACAACGCTGCAAATTCCGGCGGCTCGAATCTGGGTCCCACGAACAAGGCCCTGGTCGAGCGCGTGCAGGGCGAAGTCGACAAGCTCAGGCGGGAAAATCCCGCTGCTGCCATCCCGATCGATCTGGTGACGACCAGCGGCAGCGGCCTCGACCCGCATATTTCTCCCGCGGCCGCGCTTTTCCAGGTGCCGCGAGTTGCGAAAGCGCGCAACATGCCGGAAGATGGCCTTCGCCGGCTGGTCGACGAGCACGTCGAAGGTCGCACGCTTGGCCTCTTTGGCGAGCCCCGGGTGAACGTGCTGGCGCTCAACTTGGCGCTTGATCGCGCGGTCAACCGTTAATATGAGCAATCCTTGGCATGAGAATCTTGGCTCGGGGACTGAGAATTTGATTCCTGATGGCGGACCAGCGCCGAGACTCTGACCAGCGACCGTCGCCGGAGGCTTTGCTGGAGGCCGCCCGGCGCGAGGAGAGTCCGTCCGGCCGGCTCAAAATCTTCGTCGGGGCCGCCCCAGGCGTCGGCAAGACCTATGAGATGCTGCAGCAGGCCCGCGCCAGAAAAATGGACGGCTACGACGTTGTGGTCGGCGTCGTCGAGACGCACGGGCGCAAGGAGACCCAGGCTCTGCTCGACGGGCTCGAGGTCATTCCCCGCCGGCACCTCGAATACAAGGGGCAGTGGCTCGAGGAAATGGATCTCGACGCCGTCATCGCACGGCGGCCGCAGATTGTGCTCGTCGATGAGCTGGCCCACACCAACGCGCCCGGCAGCCGTCATCCCAAGCGCCATCTCGACGTCGAGGAGCTGCTCAACCACGGCATCAACGTCTATACCACCGTCAACATCCAGCACATCGAAAGCCTCAACGACGTCGTCGCCCAGATCACGCATGTGCGCGTGCGCGAGACCGTGCCGGATTCCGTTTTCGACCGCGCGGACGCGATCGAGCTCGTCGACCTCACCCCCGATGACCTGATCCAGCGGCTGAAGGAAGGGAAGGTCTACGTTCCGAAGCAGGCCGAGCGCGCGCTGGAGCATTACTTTTCACCCGGCAACCTGACGGCTCTGCGCGAGCTGGCGCTTCGCCGCACCGCCGAGCGCGTGGACGAGCAGCTGCTCACGCATATGCAGGCGCACGCCATCCCCGGTCCCTGGGCGGCCGGCGAGCGCATCCTGGTCTGCACCAGCGAGGATCCGCGTGCGGCCGGCCTCGTGCGCTATGCCAAGCGTCTGGCGGACCGGCTGCATGGCCCTTGGACGGCGCTTTACGTCGAGAGCCGCCGCAGCTTGCAGCTGACCGAGGAGCAGCGCGACCGCATTGCCGACACACTGCGCTTGGCGGAGTCGCTTGGCGGCGAAGCCATTACGATTCCGACGGCAAATCGTTCCATCGCCGATGATGTGGTTGCCTATGCGCGGGCGAACAATGTCACCCAGATCATCACCGGGAAATCGACCCGTTCCCGCTGGTTCGAGATCCTGCACGGCTCCGTCGTGCATGACCTGGTCCGTCGGTCCGGCAACATCAGCGTCCATGTCATCGCAGGCGACGAGCTTGCGCGTGACCAAATCCCGAGGAAGACGGTACGCACGGCCGAGAGCTCTGCGCCCTTCGATCCATGGCCCTATGGCGCCGCGCTATTGGCGGTTGCCGCGGCTCTCGGCGTCAGCAAGCTGATCCTGCCGTTCCTGGGAATTGAGAACGTCGATCTCGTCTTTCTGACCGCGGTGGTCGGCATAGCTGTACGTTACGGGTTATGGCCGTCGCTGCTCGCGACCGTCGTCGCATCTCTTTGCTATAACTTCTTCTTTCTTCCACCGATCTACACCTTCACCATCACCGATCCGACCAACGTCGCTGCCTTCGTGTTCTTCACGATCGTCGCGGTCGTCGTGTCGCACTTTGCCGCACGCGGCCGCGCGCAGACGGTGGCGGCGCATGAACGCGTGCGTACGGTGGAATTGCTTTACGCTTTCAGCCGCAAGCTGGCGGGTGTCGGCACGATGGATGATGTTCTGTGGGCGACGGCCTACCAGGCCGCTCTGATGCTGAAGGTTCATGTCGTCCTGCTTCTGCCGGAAAACGGGACGATCGGGGTCAAGGCCGGCTATCCGCCGGAGGATACCCTGGACCAGGCGGATCTCGCCGCGGCAAGGTGGGCGTGGGAGAACAATCGCTCCGCCGGCCGCGGCTCGGATACGCTTCCGGGCGCCAAACGCCTGTTCCTGCCTTTGCGCACCGGCCGCGGCGCCATCGGCATGGTGGGAATAGACAGCGACAAGCCTGGACCGCTGCTCACCCCCGATCAGCGGCGTCTGCTCGATGCCTTGACGGACCAGAGCGCGCTTGCGATCGAGCGCGTTCGTCTGGTTGAGGACCTGGAGCGGGCAAAGCGCATGGCCGAGACGGATCGTTTGCGCTCCGCGCTCCTGACCTCGATCTCCCATGACCTCAAGACGCCGCTTGCCGCTGTTCTCGGAGCGGCGGGCACGCTGCGAAGCTTTTCAGGGACACTGGACGAGGAAGCGAAAGCCGATCTCATTACCACGATCATCGACGAATCCGAGCGGCTCAACCGTTTCATCGCCAATTTGCTCGACATGACCAAGCTGGAGTCCGGCGCGGTCGTACCGAACTCCGCCCTGCATGATCTGGGCGAGGTGGTCGGCAGCGCCCTTGAACGCGCGAGCAGGATCCTCGCACAGCACCGCATCGAGGTGGAGCTCGCCAAGGACCTGCCCATGGTGGAGATCGACCCGGTCCTGTTCGAGCAGGTTTTGTTCAATGTGCTGGATAACGCGGCCAAATACGCTCCGGCCGGCACCACTGTGCGCATCCAGAGCTGGAAGGAGGGGGATTTCGTCGGCCTGCAGGTGCTGGACGAAGGCGAGGGCATTCCGGCCGGCGACCTGGAGCATATCTTCGATAAATTCTATCGCGCGCGAAAGATCGATCATGTGCGGGCAGGCACCGGACTAGGCCTTGCGATCTCGCGCGGATTCGTCGAAGCCATGCATGGAACGATCGCCGGGGCGAATCGCACCGATCGCACCGGCGCGGTGTTCACCATCCGGCTGCCGGTTCCGGCTTCGCGCGCACAGCTGGACACCGCCGCATGAGCGCCGCGCCTCTCCGCGTCCTGATCGTCGATGACGAGCCGCCGATACGCAAGCTTCTGCGCATGGGCCTCACGGCGCAGGGTTATCAGGTGCTGGAGGCGCCCAACGGAAAAACGGCACTCGAGCTCGTGGCGCAGGGCCCCGATCTGGTCATTCTCGATCTCGGTCTTCCCGATGTGCAGGGATTCGACCTCCTGCGGACCATACGCGCACGCAATGAGCAGGTCCCGATCGTGGTGCTGTCGAGCCGCGGCGATGAAGCCGCCAAGGTTGCGGCTCTCGACCTTGGCGCCGACGACTATGTCACCAAGCCGTTCGGCACGGAGGAGCTGCTCGCCCGCATGCGGGCGGCGCTGCGTCACCAGCTGCAGGTGCACGGCGAGCGGCCGGTTTTTCGCAGTGGCGGTCTTTCCGTCGACCTCGTGCGGCGCATCGTCAAGGTGCAGGACAGGGAAGTGAAGCTCTCCCCCAAGGAGTATGACCTTCTGCGCATGCTCGTGCAGCATGCCGGGAAGGTGCTCACCCACAAGTTCCTGCTCGGAGAGCTGTGGGATGATCTGACCGATGCCCAGTATCTTCGCGTCTATGTGCGGCAGCTCAGACAGAAGATCGAGGCCAATCCCGAACGTCCGCAATACATTCTGACCGAAACCGGGATCGGCTACCGCCTGCGGGCGGCGGACTAAAAAGTCGCTGACCGCCTCCTCTGTGCAGTGCACAAAATGCAGGCGGGCTACGCTCGCATCTGCGGCAGACGGCATTTGCAAGCTGCGCGGCCTTGCCTGAGCCCTGAGTTCAAGCCACTGACCATGCGATGGAAATCGCGTCCGTCCGGGTCTGGCACGCGACTTGAAGGAAACCGTTCGAAAAAGGCGGAGCAATCCCTCTGCGCTCGTGCCCGCGGGCGAACGGGGTCGGCATGTCGACGACGGAGATGTCATGGCCAAGGCGAACAGCACGACGACGACGCACACCATCTCGCGGCGCCGGTTTCTACGCGAGGCGGCGGCGAGCGCATCAGCGCTCGCGCTGACGCAGGCGGCGCAGCTGGCTTTCCCGGGCGGTGCTCACGTTGCGCAAGCCGCCGGTCCCGAGGTGACCAAGGCGCTGCTCGGCTTCATCGCGCTGACCGACGCGGCGCCGCTCTTTGTCGCGAAAGAGAAGGGGATATTCGCCAAGTACGGCATGCCCGACGTCGAAGTGCAGAAGCAGGCATCGTGGGGCACGACCCGCGACAACATCGTGCTGGGCTCCGAAGGCAACGGCATCGACGGCGCGCACATCCTCACGCCCATGCCGTACCTGATCTCGTCCGGCAAGGTGACGCAGAACAATCAGCCGACGCCCATGTACATCCTGGCGCGGCTTCAGCTCGACAGCCAATGTATCTCGATCGCCAAGGAATATCTCGATCTCAAGATCGGGCTCGACACGCGGCCGTTCAAAGCCGCCTTGGAGAAAAAGAAGGCATCCGGGAAATCGGTGAAGGCGGCGATGACGTTTCCCGGCGGCACGCATGACCTGTGGATCCGCTATTGGCTTGCCGCGGGCGGAATTGATCCGGACAAGGACATCGAGACGATCGTCGTTCCGCCGCCGCAGATGGTCGCCAACATGAAGGTCGGGACCATGGACTGCTTCTGCGTCTGTGAGCCGTGGAACCTGCAGCTCATCCACCAGGGCATCGGCTATACCGGCATCACCACCGGCGAGCTGTGGAACAAGCATCCGGAGAAAGCCCTCGGCATGCGCGCCGCCTACGTCGACAAATATCCCAGAGCCGCCAAGGCGCTGCTGATGGCGGCCATGGAAGCGCAGATGTGGGCCGACAAGGATGAGAACCGTGCGGAGGTCGCAACCATCTGCGCCAGGCGGCAGTGGATCAACGTGCCGGTCGCCGACGTCACCGATCGCATGAAGGGCAGGTTCGACTACGGCACCGGCCGCGTGGAGGAGAACAGTCCGCACATCATGAAATACTGGCGCGACTATGCGTCGTATCCGTTCAAGAGCCACGACCAGTGGTTCGTCACCGAGGACATCCGCTGGGGGAAATTCGAGCCGACGCTCGACGTGAAGGCGCTGGTCGACAGGGTCAACCGCGAGGATCTCTGGCGCGAGGCGGCAAAGGAGCTCGCCGTGCCCGCCGACCAGATCCCGAAATCGACCTCGCGCGGGAAGGAGACCTTCTTCGACGGCAAGGTCTTCGACCCCGAGAATCCCGCCGCCTATCTCGCGAGCCTCGACATCAAGCGCATCGTCTGAAGTTGCGTTTTGCGCAGGCTCGACCCCGTCAGGAGCTCTCATCGCATGAACATGCGCACCCCGAAACCCAAGCCGATGAAGCGCGCGGCCACGGTCGCCGCCTCGGCCGAGCTCCTGGCATTTGCGCCGAAAAGGCCGCTGCTGCGCACACGCGTCGCCGCCGTGCTCGGAGACGTTGCCGCGCGGGTCGCGCCCCCGCTCCTTGTCGTGACGCTGCTGCTGCTGATCTGGGAGCTCCTCTGCCGGGAGCAGGGCGCGACGCTGCCGCCGCCCTCGCGCGTGCTTGCGGAAACCTGGGAGCTCATCGTCGACCCGTTCTACGATCGCGGCGGTCTCGACAAAGGGCTGTTCTGGCACCTGCTCGCCAGCCTCAAGCGGGTGGCGATGGGTTATGCCCTTGCCGCCGCCGGCGGCATCGCGCTCGGCACCCTGGTCGGCCAGTCCACCTGGGCGATGCGCGGGCTCGACCCGATCTTTCAGGTCCTGCGCACCATCCCGCCGCTCGCCTGGCTGCCGCTCTCGCTGGCGGCGTTCCGCGACGGGCAGCCGTCGGCGATCTTCGTGATCTTCATCACCGCGATCTGGCCGATCATCATCAACACCGCGGTCGGCATCCGCAACATTCCGCAGGATTACCGCAACGTCGCCCGGGTGCTCCGCCTCAACCATTTCGAGTTCTTCTGGAAGATCATGGTGCCTTCGGCGGCGCCTTACATCTTCACCGGGCTGCGCATCGGGATCGGGCTCTCCTGGCTCGCCATTGTCGCCGCCGAGATGCTGATCGGAGGTGTCGGCATCGGGTTTTTCATCTGGGACGCATGGAATTCCTCGCACATCAGCGAGATCATTCTCGCGCTCCTCTATGTCGGGTTGATCGGCTTCATCCTCGATCGCGTGGTGGCGGTGGCGGGGACGGCGGTCACGCGCGGCACCACCGCGAGCTGATGGAAAGAAGGCAATGCCGAAGGCCTATCTGTCGATCGAGCTGGTCTGCAAGAGCTTCGAGCGCGGCTCGCAACGGACCGAAGTCCTCACCGACATCTCGTTGAAGCTCGAGCGCGGCGAGTTCATCTCCATCATCGGCCATTCCGGCTGCGGCAAGTCGACGTTGCTCAATATCGTCGCCGGGCTGCTTTCCCCGACCACGGGAGGCGTCCTGCTCGAGGATCGCGAGGTCAATGAGCCGGGGCCGGACCGCAGCGTCGTGTTCCAGAACCACTCTCTGCTGCCCTGGCTCACCGCCTATGAGAACGTGCGCTTGGCGGTCGACAAGGTGTTCGCCGGCCGCAAGTCGCGCGCCGAGCGGCATCACTGGACCATGCACAATCTCGGCCTGGTGCAGATGTCGCATGCCAGGGACAAGCGGCCGGCGGAAATTTCCGGCGGCATGAAGCAGCGCGTCGGCATCGCCCGCGCGCTTGCCATGGAGCCCAAGGTGCTGCTGCTGGACGAGCCGTTCGGCGCGCTCGACGCGCTCACGCGCGCGCATCTGCAGGACTCGGTCATGGCAATCCACGAGAAGCTCGGCAACACCGTGCTGATGATCACCCACGACGTCGATGAGGCGGTCCTGTTGTCGGACCGGATCGTGATGATGACCAACGGCCCGGCCGCGCGCATCGGCGAGGTGCTGGAAGTGCCGCTCGCACGGCCGCGCAAGCGCCTCGAGCTTGCTGCCAATCAGACTTACCTGAAATGCCGGCAGCGCGTGCTCGAGTTTCTGTACGAGCGGCATCGCTTCATCGAAGCGGCCTGATGGTTCGCTCGGCAGATCGACCCTGCGTGGCTGTCGCAAGCCGCGAGCAGCTGTGGGGCCGCGAATCGCGGCATCATAATCCCTTCTGCATCAGGGCATCGGTTGGAATTCGACTGCAGCCAACGGTAGGAGCACTCGGCGGGTGCGAAAGCGAGGCATGAACACGCCTTCTCGATGCACTGGTGCGCGTGAAAGCCGATCACGGGGTCGTTCATTTCCGGCATGAGGACGAGCGCACAAAACGCCTGTTGGTCGCGCTTGACCGCGGCGAGCGGGAGGCTGGCAACGCTCGCCTCAGCCATGCACGAGGGTCCCTTCGCGCAACGCGCAGTACAGGGCCGAGCCCGGCTGGTCACCCCAGCGCGCGACTTCCTCCGTCGAGTAGACGAGAATGTCAGCCGGAACGCGCAACGGTCGCAGCAGCCGTCGCAGACGCACCATTTCCCGAGCGCGGTCCTCGACCCGCGGCTCGATCACCAGAAGGTCGATATCCGAGTCCTCGCGCGCGTCACCGCGGGCATGCGAACCGAAAAGGATGATGCGCGCCGGCCGGGCGGTCTCCGCCAAGATGCGTACCGCCGCATCGATTTCCTCGCGCGTCACCATATGAGCGAATACTTCCCCATTCCCATGCGGGCCGCAAGCTTGCCGGCGAGCGCAGGCGGACGAGTCGCGATTTCGACCCCCCGAAGATTACAAAATTGAGCCCAGCCCATCTGGCACAAGGCTGCTGTTGCTCGCCTAAGCAGAGTTGGACGGCTTGACCAACGGTTGTTCGAGCGGACCAATGTCCGCAGCTGGCGGAAGCTGACACGGCTAGGGGGCGAGGCGGGGCGGGTTATGACCCAACTCGGACAATAGCCGGGTCGAAATCTCGCAGTGCAGCGAGGCCCTGACTTGATGCTCGCCAATCCGCTATGCTGCTACCTTGGTTAGAGGCAGCAGACGTGTTTCGGAAAGTTGAAACGGCGCGAGTTCATCACATTGCTCGGCGGCGCGGCCGTCGCGTGGCCACTCGCTGCGTACGTGCAACAGACGACAGGCTTGCGCCGGGTCGCGTTCCTCCATCCATACGCTGAGAACGATCCTGAATCATACGCGTTCGAGCTGGAATAACGGCTCATAGTTTGGAGCCGTCGTCACCGTCGCGACGGGGAGCACCGGCCGCCGGTCATCAAGCGCGATCTTGAAACGCGAGAGCAGGGTCGCAAGCATGATCTGGGCTTCAGTTAGTGCGAACGTCGCGCCGATGCAAATGCGCGGACCGGCTCCGAATGGTATGAACGCGCCGTCATTGGTCCACGAGGCCGGCTTGTCGGAGAAGCGTTCAGGCATGAACGCCGTCGGTTCTTTCCAGAGTTTGCGGTGACGATGCAGCACCCACGGGCTGATCCAGATCTGCGTTCCGGGCCGGACCGACTCGCCCACTATGGTGTCGTCGGCAATCGCTTCGCGGGTGATATAGGCGGTTGGTGGGTAGAGTTGCAGCGCCTCGAGCAGCGTCTGGCGCACGTGCGGCCAATTGGAGAGGTCGTCGAGCCTGCTCACGCGATCGGGCGGAAAGCCGGCGATCTCGGTGCGCAACCGAGCTTGCTCGGCCGGGGCGAGTGTCAGCAGGTACGCGGCCCAGAACAGCAGGCGCGCTGTCGTCTCGTAGCCCGCGGCGAGAAACGTCCCGCATTGATCGCGAACCTCGGTGTCGGACAACGCCGCTCCGGTTTCCGGATCGCGCGCCGCCAGGAGCAAATCGAGCAGATCGCGGTGGCTGGCCGATGCCGTGGAGCTGCGTCGCCGGGCGATCACGTCATCGACCGCCACGAACCAGGCGCTCTGGAACTGCCGTCGTCGCCTCGTCACGAAAGGGAAAGTGGCTTCGCTCCGTGCCAGTCCATCGAAAATGTTGGGACGACCCGGACCGGCGAGATAGCCGCGCACCAGCGTGGCAATGCGTCCGCGCAACTGGTCGTCGGGCAGAGAGAACAGGGCCCGCAACACGGCGTCGAGCGCAGCCTCCTGGAAGGCTACCGCTATGTTCGCGAGCATTGTTTTTCGAGCCGGTGCATGAGGTCGGTGGCCGCTGCCGCGAAGTGCGGGAGCAGCAAACCAACGCTGGCTGGGGTGAAGATCGGAGCCAGCATACGGCGCTGACGACGCCACTCGGCGCCCTCGGCCAATAGCACGCCATTGCCTGCGAAGGGACGGAATACGCGAAAGCTCGACATCGGCCGCCTATAATTAGCGGCCGCCGTCGCCAGCACGTGCCGTATCCCTTCGGGATCGCTCACCAGCAGCGATTCGAGGCCGAGAACCCTGCTCCGGCTGATCAACACATCGAACGCATGGTCCGGCAGTGTGGATATCGTGTTGCGGCTGAATGCTGGCACTAACCGCCACA
Source organism: uncultured Alphaproteobacteria bacterium (assembly GCA_963820365.1). Taxonomy (GTDB): domain Bacteria; phylum Pseudomonadota; class Alphaproteobacteria; order Rhizobiales; family Xanthobacteraceae; genus VAZQ01. The sequence continues at coordinate 57,127 of CAWFZR010000027.1, forward strand.
CTGGGAGGTCCTTGGCGTGCACTTTCGGCGCGGGCGGAATGATCGGTTGTGACTGTATCTGCATAATGAGCCTCGCCTGTCGTGTCGTTCCAGAAGAGCTAGCGCGTGCGCGACGCTGCTAAGGTGTTCGTCGTAATCCCTTCGGGGATGCATCAGGGCATTTCGTTCAGACCAGCTAGGCGAAGCAGGCATCGCCGTGGATGATGCTATGCGGCGTCAGCTTGCGGTTCAATCTTCTTTCTGACGACGTGCTTGGCCGCATGAGCGACAAGTGCAGCCCTGAGGATCGGGAGCTGCTTGTAGGCTTTCAAACGACGGAAGCCCTTTGCTGCCTCCATCATACCGGCGGCCGTCCAGCGTAGCGCCATCGCGGCATTTCGCCAGCACTTCACGTTGCGACAGACGCGGCGCACGGTCCCCATCATGTTCTCGATCGAGTTGGTGCAGGCGAGCGAGCGCCGGAGCTGCGTCGGGAGCCCAAGGCGATTGACTGTCAGCATCTCATCGAGCCCTTCGAGAATGCTGGCAGCGACACCAGGCGCCTCCTGATCGAGCCTGCGGGCGAGATTGCGCAACAGCCGCTCGGCTCTATCGGCATCGTCGAGCTCCCAGGCGTGCCGGAGCGCCCGGCGCACCGTTGCATGCAGCGGCTTCGGCAGCCGCTCGATCACGTTGCGGGCTTTATGAATCTGGCAGCGCTGGATCGGCGTGTGGGCGCCGAAGGTTCGACGGATGACTTTACTCAACGCCTTGGCGCCGTCGATGATGAACAGCCGGCAGACCTTCGGGTCGAGCCCGCGCTCGATCAGGTTGTCGATCAGCGCCTGCACGACAGCGGCGTTCTCGGTTGCCCCTTCGATCAAGCCGAGCGGATGCTTGTGGCCGCTTCCATCGATACCCAGGGCTGCGACGAGCACCAGGTCGTTGCCGATATGCAGCCCGTCGATCTGGATGACCAGGAGGTCCAGCTTGGACAGGTCAGACGCCATCCACTCGGCCAGCCGTTCGGCCGACAATGCTACGAACCGGCGCGAGGCCGCCGACTCGAGGTGCCGTCCCCGACAAAAGCTGGCAAATCACCCTCAGGAAGCCGCACAGCACGCCTGAGCTTGCGCGTCGACACGTTGATCAGCATCAGGTTCATGGCCCAGCGACCAAGCCAGTCCTCGGCCTGCGCCGTCGTCCAGGTCGGTAGCACAACCTCATGGCCGTCGTAGCTGCGGACCCGCGGGCGATGTACGGCAACCTTGCCGCCGTGGAAGCCGATCTTGCCCCGGGTCCTGCCCCAGCGGTGGCCGACGCGACCTCCGCCGCGGCTATGCGGCGCGCCGGCGAGCTGCTGCGCGTCCTCGCATAGCATTTGCTCGATGGCTCCGATCCGGCCGTCAGACAGAAGCGTTCGAAAGACCTGTCACATCTTGCCAAGCCGTCTCAAGGCTGGGCACGCGCGTAGGCGATGAAGGCGTGGTAATACTCGTCATGGCGTTGCTCTCCTTTGCGGATTCGACACCCCGAGCCTAGCGGCTCAAGGCGGGCAACGCCTCCCTCCCTAATTCAACAGCGGCCGGGGCATCCCCAATCCCTTCTGCATCAGGGCATTCGTTCAAACCAACTGGCCAAGCGATATTAAAGGGCGTTTGACGCGTCGTAATCCCTTCTGCATCAGGGCATTCGTTCAAACCGGTTAGTCCTTTTATGTGGCTAAAGTATTCCGGTCGTAATCCCTTCTGCATCAGGGCATTCGTTCAAACAATCCCCGGCGCGAGGGCACCAGGGCCCACAAGAGTCGTAATCCCTTCTGCATCAGGGCATTCGTTCAAACACACCGACCGAGGCAACCTGATGACCGACGTTGTCGTAATCCCTTCTGCATCAGGGCATTCGTTCAAACCAAAACATCAGGTCATTGCGGCGCATCGTGCTGTCGTAATCCCTTCTGCATCAGGGCATTCGTTCAAACCGCTCACGTCACGCTCATGATCGGCGCCCTATGGGTCGTAATCCCTTCTGCATCAGGGCATTCGTTCAAACCGCCAAGATCAAGCGTTGGCGCTCCCGGCTCAAGGTCGTAATCCCTTCTGCATCAGGGCATTCGTTCAAACCCGGGCAGCGGCGCAAGATGCCGCTCTCGGGCAGTCGTAATCCCTTCTGCATCAGGGCATTCGTTCAAACGCCAGCGAGGCAGTCCGCAGCGAACTTATCGCGCTGTCGTAATCCCTTCTGCATCAGGGCATTCGTTCAAACACCGGCAGGTAGTGAGCCGCAACAAATATGCCACAGTCGTAATCCCTTCTGCATCAGGGCATTCGTTCAAACCTGTGCAAGAGGCAGTCGGCAGCTGGAAAGACGTCGTAATCCCTTCTGCATCAGGGCATTCGTTCAAACGCATCGTATACGAACGCCTCGATGCAGTGGGGGACGTCGTAATCCCTTCTGCATCAGGGCATTCGTTCAAACATTTTCAGAAGGGAAACCGTGTGGGCGCACGTTCGGTCGTAATCCCTTCTGCATCAGGGCATTCGTTCAAACGCTTCGATCCCGCTGCAATGATCCTGCAAACGGCGTCGTAATCCCTTCTGCATCAGGGCATTCGTTCAAACGATTGACGGTTGACGAAGCCGCTTTTGTCACTGCGTCGTAATCCCTTCTGCATCAGGGCATTCGTTCAAACATGGTGTCGTAACTAAGTGCAAGACCAACAAAGCGCAGTCTAGCGCGACGTTAACCGTCGTAATCCCTTCTGCATCAGGGCATTCGTTCAAACGCTGCGGAGCAAGTCCAGTGAAACGCCGCCTTTACAGGTCAGGGCATTCGTTCAAACACCGGCAGGTAGTGAGCCGCAACAAATATGCCACAGTCGTAATCCCTTCTGCATCAGGGCATTCGTTCAAACCTGTGCAAGAGGCAGTCGGCAGCTGGAAACGGCGTCGTAATCCCTTCTGCATCAGGGCATTCGTTCAAACGATCCAGTATTTCTTGAGACGGTCGCGGTTTGAACGAATGCCCTGATGCAGAAGGGGCATTCGTTCAAACCAAGGCTCGATCAAGAAGCGGGTGAATGTGTGATGTCGTAATCCCTTCTGCATCAGGGCATTCGTTCAAACCGGTATCCCGCATCGCGTCATTCCGATGTGGCAGTCGTAATCCCTTCTGCATCAGGGCATTCGTTCAAACTCAGAGGATCGGCGGTATCCCGCATCGCGTCATTCCGTCGTAATCCCTTCTGCCGACCGCGGAAAACGTCGCTCCAGCTCGGCCTGGACATCGATCTCCAGCACTTCGCCCTGACGCTCCTGCGAGCCCTGCTCGCTCTTGCGCTTCGCCTCTTCGAGCGCGCGGCGCAGGTCGTCGATGAGCTTCTCCTTCTCCTTGAGCTTCAGATCCTGTTGCTCCGCGAACCCTCGGCGAAGGACCTCCTCCAGCCGCTGCTTCTCGGTGTCCACCCGGCGCGCCACTTCGAGATCGAGCTCCCGCGCGCGATTTTGCAATGCGCTCTTTTCCTTGCGCAGAGCCAGCTCGGCCTGCTGGGCGGCTGCGCGCCTTTCGCGCTCGTCGGCAAGCTCGCGTTCCAGGATCTGCTTTTCGAGCGAGGAGTCCGCGCGCGCTTTCTTTTCTGCCTGGCTCACAAGCGCCTTCAGGCGTGCTTCGGCATCGCGGCGAAGTTGTACTTGCATCTCCGCGAGCTCGGCCCGATGTGCGGCCTCGAGCTTGGCGTGCACGGGCGCAGCGAGCGCCTCGGTCAGCTCGATCTCGGTTCCGCAGCTGGGGCAGGTGATCAATGGCTCGTTCATCGTGGATTCCGCGCCGGTGCAATCTTCGATGACGGAATATGCGCTTTCTTCATGCGTACTTTCCGGGCCGGCAAGCTTGCCGGGGCGATCGTGATCGCCTCATGCGATATTTGGAGTCCGTACGGCCGGCAGCGGCCTTTTCCAGGCAACGGGTCAAGCACTTCAATGAGATAGGACTTGGCGCGACGGTCCCCCAGCCTACGCACAAGCGCTGAGTTGATGTGAGATTTACGGGCGTTGAAATTATCCTTGCTCATGCCGCGGCTTTCGAAGCGCTCGTAATCACCTGAGTTGGGGTTAACCACAAGCGCGTAACATCTGGCGATTTCGGCTTGCAGATCCTTGTCGCTCCAATGCGCGCCAGGGAGGCGTTTCCTTTTGCGCTCGGCGAGCATCAGGTAGAAGGCGAAATCCGAAGGCTTTAGACAGAAGCATTCGCCACCTGCGGTTACGGTGAGTGCGCCTGGATCGAGATGAAGCGCCACGGGGGGCAACGCTTTCTGCGCTTCTGCGACGGCGTCGGAGAAGCGCGCTCGCCCTTCAAGGAAGCTTTTTGGCAGGCCGTCGCGCAACCGGACGAAAGGGATGTCGCCCAGATGCACGCGGGCCTCGTTCGCGTCGACCTCGCGGCCGCTGCGGTCGCGGATCACCCGCGTGCGCGGGGCGGGGTAGAAGAATTCGGGCAGCGATTCGAAGGGCGGCGACACCAGGACATGCGAGAGCTGATCCTGAGCGCGTCCGAACAACGACAGCGCATAACCGATGTAGAAGCCCATGGTCTTGCGCCCGCCGGCGATGGAGACATGAACGCTTGCCACCGGGTCGGAGGTCCTCGCGCGCACCTGCTCGGTGATGAAATCTGCGACTGCCCTGTTGTCGGCGTCGTCCAGAATGTCGTCGAGGGGCACTCCGTCCGGCCGTGTCACGACGTGAATATTTTCGATCCCGAATGCGATCTCAGACAGACGATAGTCGGAGCACAGCCGATGAAACCAGCCCGGGTCGTCCGACAGGAGGGCATGTCTTACATTTTCCGCGCCCCGGGTAGTCGTGACGACGTGGATTTCCGTCGGGGTCCAAGCGGGTTCTCGATCCACGGCGAGTGCGTAGAGGGTCTCAGTGACGATCTGCGGCGAAAGGCCTGTCACCGCGAGCAGAATTCGGCGCGGGTAGCTTCCCGGGGACCCGGAGTGAATGGCCATGGGGATTTCCTGAGACTGCGCTTCCATCGCTGGGAGCATAGCGCCTCTTGGCCCACGTTGTGCGGGCGGCAAGCTTGCCGGCGAGCGCAGGCGGGCGAGTCGCGATTTCGACCGCCCGAAAATTACATCGCGGATTTGCGCGACGAGACCGTCAATCGGCGTCTAAAATTGACCTCCGCCCATTGGGCGCAAGGCGACTGTTGCTCGCCTAGCCGCTCGGCACGCCGCCTCACGAGGAATTGAGGTCGGACCCTTCGGCAGCGGCTGCGGCGATCTTGTCCCGCCGCACGACCGTGACGGCGCCGCGCTCCAGCCGTATCCATCCGTGCTTCGCCCAGGCCCGCAGCTGCTTGTTCGTGCTCTCGCGCGATCGGCCGATGATCTGGCTGATCTCGCTCTGCGTGATCGTGACTTTCCGTGTCGAAGCGGTCCCCTCGCCATCGGCGGCCAGTCGAAGCAGAGCCTTCGCGAGCCGGGTCGGCAAATCCAGGAAGGTCAAATCCTGCACCTGCTCCGTCGTTCGGCGCAGGCGCGCGCAGAGGGTCTCCATGATCTGGATGGTCAGATCCGGCTGGCTGCGCAGAAATGGGATGAAGTCCCGGCGCTCGATCACCATGAGCTCGCAATCCGTCATCGCCGTGGCGTCGGCAGTGCGCGGGTGGCCGTCGAGCAGAGCGATCTCGCCGAAAATCTCACCCTCGGAAATGATGTTGAGCACGACGTCGCGGCCATCCGCCGACGGCGCGCTGATCTTCACCGCGCCGGCAAGAACGCCCATCAGGCCTATTCCCGGATCGCCCTTGGCGAAGATGCTGGCGCCGCGCGGCAGCGTGCGTCGCTGCATGTACGAGCCGAGATGCTCGATGGCGGCCGGCGGAAGCTGGCCGAACAGCGAATGATTGCGCAGAAGAGCCAACTTGTCCGCAGTGCCCCCCGTCGGGGGCTTCGTGCCTGGACTGGCCATGCGGTTGTCTCCCGCAATAGTAACATTCTGCAATTCGAATCGGCCGGAGCAACTCGCCGCCGCCGCAACAGCATACTCTATTTCAATGGTTCCGGCGCCGCTATGCCGAGAGCTCTTGCAGTCGCGAGCAATCGCGCCCAGGTGCCGCGCGGTAGCGGAATGCCGTTCTGCATCCGCTCCTGCAAGACGCTGTCTCCGCGCTCGCCGGGAAGGAAAATGCGATCCACCCCCGCCGCCGTCGGCAGCGAGACGATCGCGTCACCCAGCCGGTCGGCCTGCGCACGGATAGCCTCGACGTCGCCGAAGGCGGCGAGATCGATCGCCATGGCGACGCCGTTGAGGAAAGGGTTGTCCAGGGTTCCGCCGGCTTCGAGCGCGCTCGCCACGATCGGATTGTGCACGGTCAGGCTGCACAGGCATTCGATCATGAAGGAAAGCCCGGAGCCTTTCGGACCGGCCATGGGCAGGAGCGTCGCGACCTGCGCGGAGTCGGTCGTGTCATGGCCTCGCGCGTCGATGCCCCAGCCGCGCGGAACGTCGCGGCCGGCGTCGCGTGCGCTCATCAGCTTGCCCATCGCGACCGTGGAAGTCGACATGTCGATCAGATAGGGCGGCCGCTTGCCGCCCGGGAATGCAATCGCAAGCGGATTGGTCGACACGCCGGACACGCGTGCTCCGTGATAGGCCATGAGCGGCCCGGACGCCGTCATCACGATGCCCGCCATTCCGGCCTGCGCGGCTTGCAGCGCGAAATAGCCGACCGCTCCGGCATGGGTGATGTTGCGGGCCGCGCACCAGCCGACATGGGCCTCGCGCGCGCAGGCGATAGCTTCCGTCATGGCGCGCGCCATGGCGATTGCACCCGGCGCGCGATCGGCCTCCAGCACCACGATCGCGCCCGCGCGCCGCTCCACTTTCATGCTCGGCGAGGGGTTGATGATCTTTCTTTTCAGCAGCTCGACGTAGCGCGGAACGCGCAGCACGCCGTGCGAGTCGACGCCGCGCAGGTTGGCCCAGATGAGCGGCGTCGTCCACTCGCACGCCAGTGGCCGCGCTACGCCGGCGCCTTCGAGCAGCGCCGTCACAAATTCCGCAAGCGTCGGGCTCTCGATGCGGATTTCCGCTTCGATCCCGGCCGGCATTATTTCAGCCGCTTCGCCGCCTCTTCGACCATGCTCAGATCGGTGTGTTTCCTGACATCGAGCGTCGATCTGACAAAACCGAGGTCACGCGTCATGTCGACGTTCCTCTGCAGCGCCGCGAGATCCGGAAGCATGTTCGGATCATGGTAGGCGTCCCGCTTGGTGAACAGCCAGTCGAAACGCTCGGGCGGCTGCTTGGTAAAGCGGCCGGCGATCTCCATGACTTCCTTTTGATTCTTCGGATCGGTGAACCAGCGCGTGATGCGCAGCGTATCCTCCATGAAATCGACCAAGGCGGCGCGGTTCTTGTCGATGAAGGGCTTGCGCGCGGTCCACACGATCATGTCGGTGACGCCGATGGCATCGCGCTGAACGAACAGCGTGCGGGCGATCTTGCGCAGCTCCGGATCGTAGGCAAATGGCACGACAGCGGGGATCATGTCCACTTTCTTTTCCGACAGCATGGCGCGCATGGTCGGGAAAGGGGATTCCACCACGGTGAAGTCGCGCTTGTCCTCCAGCCCGTGCTTGCGCAGCATGGCGCGCATGGCGACGTCGATCGCGCTGCCGGCGGCGTTGCTCATCACCACCTTGCCCTTGAGGTCCTCGACTTTCCTGATCGGGCCGTCCGCCAGCACCATGTATTCCTGCGAGTAATAGCCTTCGACGCCGTCGCGGAACTCGTCCGCAATGACGCGCAGATCGTCCATCCCGGCGTTCTGGATGGCGATGGCCAGCGTGGAATAGGCGAGGTTGGCGACTTCGAGCTCGCCGTTGGCGAGCGCAGTCACCATCGGCGGCGTGCCGGGGAAACGCACCGGTTCCAGCGTGTAGGACTTGCCGAGATGGCTCGCCAGCTCCTTCTTTTCCAGCATGATGGACGCCCAGTTGGTGACCGGCGCAACCCAGGAAAGGCGGATCTTGACGGGATCGGCGCTGTGCGCGGCGGTCGCGCCGAAAAGCGCGAAGACGCTCACGAGCATCAATTTCGGCATGCGCATCGAAGTTTCCTCCTGCTGTGGGCGTCGCGGACTATTGTCGAATGCCCGCGCTGATTTTGCCGCCACGTTGCAGAGCGGCGACGGCCTTGGCAAGCGCCGATTTGCCGCGATCCTCGTGTGTCGGCTGTCTGTGTCCTTGCCGCCAACGCTACGGTGAGGCTTCCTCCAGCACGCGGCCTTTGGTTTCAACGGCAACAGGCCGGTGACCGCGGCCGCGATGCCGGCAACGGCAGCGAATGTCAGAAAGACCGCCGGCAGGCCCGAGGCGATCATCGTTCCGACCACCGTGGGTCCGATCATGGAGGCAAACCGCAGCCAAGCGGTGGCCGTTCCGACGCCGAGCGCGCGCACCCGTGTCGGGTAGAGCTCGGGCGTATAGAGATAGACGCCGATATTGACGCTGCTGATGAAGAAATAGGCGATTGTCATGGAGGTCAGCACCTGCTCGGCGGTGGGAGCCGGGTACAGGGCAAGCGTCGCCAGAGCCAGCGCGGCTCCCGCGAAGGACAATGCAAACCACGGCCGCCGCCCGACATGGTCGATGACCAGTGCGCAAATCAACGTTCCCAGAAGGCCGACCGCCTGCGTGATCAACCCATACCGCAGCGACACATCGAGCGGGAGCTTGAACACGGTGCGGTAGACTGTCGGCAGCCAGATCGCGAGCCCGTAGTTGACGGAATAGGCGGAAAACCACATTACCCAGACCACCAGCGTTCGCCGCAAATAGAGCGGACCGAACAGGTCGGCGAGCGAGGCCGGCTTGTCCTGCGTGGAGACGACCGGCTTTGGCGGCGGCAGAGGCAGCCCGGTCGCCTTCTGCGTTTCGCTCTCGATCCGCGCCATCACCGCTTCCGCCTCGGCGTGGCGGCCGCACACCGCGAGCCAGCGCGGTGATTCCGGAATGAGGCGGCGCAGCACCAGAGCGAGCAGGGCGGGCAGAGCGCCGATCACGAACATGTACTGCCAACCGAGATGAGGCACCACCCACAGTCCTGCGAGGCTCGCCGCCACGAGCCCGATCGGAAATACCAGCTCGTAGAGGAGAACGAAGCGGCCACGGCCCTTCGCCTTTGCCAGCTCGCTGATAAACACCGCGGCGACCGGCACCTCGCCGCCGAGCCCGATGCCCTGGATGGTGCGGAAGACGAGCAGCGAATTGTAATCCCAGGCCAGCGCGCAGACGAGGCTCATCACCGAAAACAGCGCGATCGACCAGATCATCGCCGTCATCCGTCCATGACGCTCCGCGATGGCGCCGAACAGCAGCGCGCCCAGCAGCTGGCCGAGGAAGCCGGCCGAGATCAACACCCCGATCTGCGGCGGCGAGAGCTTCCAGAGCGGAGCAATGACCGGCAGGACCGATGCGATCGCGAGCGCATCGAAGGCATCGAAGAAGGTGGCGATGCCCACGATGATCCGGGTCTTGATCTGCCACCAGGAGGTCGGCAGCCGCTCGATCCTCGCCACGATGCGGTCGACCGGCGAAGGCAAGCTGACATCGCTCATGATTCCTCAGTCCCGCACCTAGACCATATGATTCGAATCATGGAAACACTGGCCTGGCGCGTGGCGGGTCACGATCAACCGCGCGGCAAATTCAACTCTCGTGCGGCGTTGTTGAAGCAGATGTCGTTTCGCACGCGCTCGTCCACCGGCGCGCCGTCGATGAAATGGGCGGCTTCATCCATGGATTCGAACGGGTAATCGGCCGCGAACATCACGCGCTCGTGGCCGAGCGCGCTCATGGTGCAAGCCAGCGGATCCGCCGAGCACATGCCCGACGTGGCGACGAGGATATTGTGCCTGATGTACTGGGAGGGGAGCCTTGCGAGCTTGACCGCATAGAAATCCGGCCCGGCGCGACTGTCGAAGCGCCACAGCAGGAAGGGCAGGGTCTCGCCCAGATGCCCGAGCGCAAGCTTCGCCCGCGGAAAACGATCGAACACCCCTGCGAACACCAGCCGCAAGGCGTGTGACCCGGTCTCGAAGGTCCATTCCCAGGTCGCCCGCCGCAGGCCCTTGTGGCCTTCCAGCACGGGCGCGGGGGTGACGGGATCGGCCGGATGCAGGTAGATGAGCGCGCCCAGCTCCTGCGCACGTTCCCAGAACGGATGCAGCGAGGGGTGATCGAGATACTGGCCGTTGGTATGGCCGTTGATCATGGCGCCGCAGAACCGCAGCTCACGCATGGCGCGCTCGAGCTCATCGGCGGCACCGTTGGCGTCCTGCATGGCAAGATGCGCGAAGCCGCCATAGCGGTCCGGGCGCTTGGCGATCTGCGCCGCCAGGAAATCATTCGCCGCGCGCGCCTTGCGCAACGCGGCCCCTGCATCCCTCTCGGCCTGCACGCCGGGTCCGGCGATCGAGAGGACGCACCGCTCGACGCCGGCTTGCTCCATCGCCGCAAGCCGCATCTCGCCGAAGTCGGTGAGCCGGGCATGGAAATCCTCCCGCCTCTTGGCCGGCAGGTCGACGACGGTCGGCGCCCAATATTCCTCGAAGCCGGGACACAGGCAGTGCTCCTCGATGGCGATCTTCCTGACCATGACGTGTGTGCGCGCGCGCCCCCCGAGTTGTTCGTCGCCACCGTTTTCTGTACCGTAGGCTCCCTCAAGCGTATCAAACGGATGTGCCGGCAAGCAAGTTGCGCCCGTCTTGATCTCGAGAGTGCGAGAGGTTGCAGTGACAAAGAAAATCCGTGGCGTCACGTTCGAGGAGAACCTCAACAACAGCATGGGGCTTGAATTCTACAATCTGTCCCATCGCTTCGGCTACCAATCTCCGAACTGGCCCTATTTCGAGGACGTGAAGATCGAGCGCATCCATTACCATGCCAAGTCGGGGGTGCTCTCGCAGCGCATCACCACCAGCATGCACAACACGACCCATATCGACGCGCCCGCGCATGTGGTGCAGGGCACGCCGTTCATCGACGAGGTCCCGCTGCCGCATTTCTTCGGCTCCGGCATCGTGGTCTCGATCCCGAAAAAGAAATGGGAGCAGATCACCTACGACGATCTGGAAAAGGCCGCCGGCTCGTCGGTGCGTCCGCGCGATGTCGTCATCGTCAATACCGGCTGGCATAAGATCTACGAGGACAGCGAGGATTATTTCTGCCGCGCGCCGGGATTCGTGCCCTCGGCCGGGGAGTGGTTCGTCGAAAAGAAGGTGAAGGTCGTGGGCCATGATACCCAGGCGAACGACCATCCGCTCGCCACCGCGATCGGACCGCAGCGCAATGGTCCGCTGCATCCGCATCTCGCCGGGGAATACAAGGAGTGGTCGGGCGGACGCGACTGGAAAGACGACTTTCCGGACTGGGAGCCGGTCCACCGCATTCTGTTCAAGAACGGCATTCTCGGTATCGAGAATGTCGGCGGCGACATCGACAAGGTCACCGGCCGGCGCTGCACCTTCGCGCTGTTCCCGTGGAATTGGGATCGCGGCGACGGCTGCATCATACGCCTCGTTGCCATCATCGATCCCAAAGGCTCCTATCGGATGGAGCGCGGAGAGAAGCTCTGATGCAAATCAAACATTTGAGCGAAGCCAAGCCCTACGAGGCGCCCAACCATCGCGCCTATTGCTCGCTGCGGCTGTTTGGGCTAGACGCCGGCGGGCCGAAGCAATTCACCGTCGGCCTGTCGCATTTTCTGCCCGGCGGCGGCGCCGGTCCCGACGCTTCGCCCACGGAAAAGGTCTACTACGTGCTCTCCGGTGAGCTCACGCTGATCGCCGGCGGCAAGGAGAGCGTGCTCAAGGCGAACAATTCCTGCTTCATCGGGCCGAACGAAAGCCGCGAGATCGTCAATCGCGGCAACGATGTCGTGACCATGCTGGTCGCGGTTTCGACGCCGCCGAAGTGAGGCCGTGCAACATGCTCCGTCATGCGCGGGCTTGACCCGCGCATCCGTTTTCCTGCGAAGATGGGATGGATTGCCGGGTCAGGCCGGGCAATGGCGGCATTGTTCCTATTGCGGGTAGTGTCATGTCGGAAGACTTCCTGAAAAATCCCCTCTCGCTGTTCGATATTCACGGCAAGACCGCGATTGTCACCGGGGCAACCGGCGCATTCGGCGCGCTGGCGGCGAAGGTGCTCGCCGGCGCCGGCGCCAATGTCGTCGTCTGCGCCAGCAAGGTCGACGAGCTCAAGAAGGTCGCGGCGGAATGCGAAGAGCTCAACGGCAAGGTCGAGATCGTCGCCAGGCGCCCAAGCTCGGAAGCACACTGTGATGCGATCGTTGAAGAGGCCGTCAAGAAATTTGGGCGCGTCGACATTCTCGTGGTGGCGTCCGGGCAGAACAAGGTCTCCAAGATCGTCGACCAGAAGCCGGCAGATTTCCTCGACGTGATGGATGCCAACGTCACCCAGTCCTGGCTGATCGCGCGCGCCGCGGGCCGGCAGATGCTCAAGCAGGGGCAGGGCGGCAAGGTCATCCTGATGTCGTCGGCGCGCGGGCTGCTCGGCCATCCCGCCGGCTACACCGCCTATTGCGCATCCAAGTCCGCCATCGACGGGATCACCAAGGCGCTCGGCTGCGAATGGGGCGAGGCCGGCATCACCGTCAACGCGCTTGGCCCCACGGTGTTTCGCTCGCCGCTCACGCAATGGATGTTCGAGGACACGGAGCGCTCTCGCGACGTGCGCAAGGGCTTTCTGACGCGCGTTCCGAAAGGCCGCCTGGGCGAGCCCTCCGATCTCGCCGGCCCGCTGCTTTTTCTCGCCTCCAGAGCATCTGACTTCTACACCGGACACGTTCTCTACGCCGATGGCGGCTACACGGCGGGATGAAGGTGCCGGCCAATGCGCGCATTGCCGTCATCGGCGCCGGTCTCATGGGACATGGCATCGCGCAGGTTTTTGCGCTCGCCGGTCACGTGGTCCGCATCCACGATTCCGTCATGGCGAACCTCAACAGCGCGCAGTCGCGCATCCTGGCCAATCTCAGGGAGCTCGGCGATGATCAATCGGCGGTCGAGCGCGTGTATCCCACCGCCCAGCTTGCCGCCGCCGTGCGCGATGCCGACTACGTCGTCGAAGCCGTGCTGGAAGACTTGCCGCTGAAACAGAGACTTTTTGCGGAGATTGAACAATACGCCCCGCCGGGCGCCATTTTCGCGAGCAATACCTCCGTCATCCCGATCACCCGCATCATGGAAGCGCTGCGTGACCGCACCCGCGCGCTCGGCACCCATTGGTGGAACCCGCCTTACCTCGTACCGCTGGTCGAGGTGATCGGCACGCAGTGGACATCGCCGGCGGCAATCGAGACGACCATCGCATTGCACCAGGCGGCGGGGAAAATGCCGGTCCACGTGAAGAAGGACGTCGCGGGCTTTGTGGGCAACCGCCTGCAGCACGCGCTGTGGCGCGAGGCCATCGCGCTGGTCGAGCACGGCATCTGCGACGCCGAGACCGTCGACACCGTCATCAAGGCGAGCTTCGGACGCCGCCTTGCCGTTCTCGGCCCGCTCGAGAACGCCGATCTCGTCGGCACCGATCTCACGCTTGCCATTCACCGCACCGTGCTGCCCGATATCGAGAGCCGGCGCGGACCGTCTCCCTATCTCGAGGCACTCGTTGCCGACGGCAAGCTCGGCTTCAAGTCGAGCGAAGGATTCCGCAGGTGGAATGCCGAGGAGCAGGCGGCGCTGCGGGCAAAAGTGCTCCAGCATCTGAAGAAGTCGCGCATGAGCAATGACTGAGGAGGAGCATTCGTCATGGCCGTGACATCCACGTCTTTCTTCGATTGTTGGCAGGGGCGAGGCATGCCTCGCCCCTACAGTGAAGACAGATATGGATGACCGGATGCAAGGGAGGTTTCACATGCCAAGCAACGATACGACATCGACAATTCGCCTGCGCTCCGGCATCTCGCGACGAGGGGTCATCGGCGCGGCTGCCCGCTTCGGATTTGGCGCAATCGCCGCGCCGGCGGTGCTGCGCACGCTTCCCGCGAACGCGCAAAGCCGGGTCATCAAGATCGGGCATGTCAGCCCCAAGACCGGTCCGCTCGCCGGCTTCGGCGAGGCCGACGCATTCATTCTCGACCAGGTGCGGGGAATCCTCTCCGGCGGATTGCAGAACGGCGGGCGCACGTATCCCGTGACGCTCATCAGCAAGGACAGTCAGTCGAGCGGAAGCCGAGCCGCCGAGGTCGCCTCCGAGCTCATCCTCGGCGACAAGGTCGATCTCATCGTTGCCTCGGCAACCCCCGATACCACCAATCCGGTCGCCGATCAGGCCGAGGTCAACGAGGTCCCCTGCATTACCACCAATTGCCCGTGGCAGCCCTATTTCTTCGGGCGCAAGGGCGATCCGGCCAAAGGCTTCACCTGGACCTATCATTTTTTCTGGGGGCTCGAGGACGTCATCGGCGCGTTCCTGGCGCTGTGGGATTCGGCGCGCACGAACAAGGTCGTCGGCGGCTTGTTTCCCAACGATGCGGACGGCAATGCCTGGGGCGATCCACAACGCGGGCTGCCGCCGGCGCTTGCCCAGGCCGGCTACAAGCTGACCGATCCCGGCCGCTACCAGCTCATGAACAACGACTTCACCTCGCAAATCTCCGCCTTCAAGGCGGTGGGGGCGGAGATCGTCACCGGCAACATGATCCCGCCCGACTTCGCAACCTTCTGGTCGCAGGCCGCACAGCAGGGTTATCGGCCGAAGATCGTCACCATCGGCAAGGCGTTGCTGTTTCCCTCGGTCATCGATTCGCTCGGCGCGCGCGGCAACGGTCTCACGACGGAAATCTGGTGGACGCCCAATCATCCGTTCAAGTCCGGCCTCACCGGTCAAAGCGCAAAAGAGCTCACCGACGCTTATGTCAGCGCCACCAGGCGGCCGTGGACGCAGCCCATCGGCTTCCAGCATGCTCTGTTCGAAGTGGCGATCGACGTGCTCAAGCGGGCGACGGCATTGCAGCCAAAGGCGATCCTCGATGCAATCGTTGCCACCGATTACAATTCCATGGTGGGACCGGTGAAATGGACGGGGCAACCGGTGAAGAACGTGTGCAAGACGCCGCTCGTTGCCGGACAATGGCAGCGCAAAGGCGACAAGTTCGATCTCGTCATCACCACCAACAAGACGGCGCCGATGATTCCGGTGGCTGGAGAGTTGCAGCTGTTGTCTTAGCTTCTGAGCCTGGGCCGTGGCGCCGGCGCTCGCCTTCGAAAAAATCTGCAAGCGCTTTGGCGCGGTGGTCGTGGCGCACGAGATCGACCTCGTACTCGCTGAGGGCGAGGCGCTCGGTATCATAGGTCCGAACGGCGCCGGCAAGAGCACGTTGTTCGGCATTGCCAGCGGTACCGTGCGGCCGGACAGCGGGCGGGTCACGCTCGCAGGAGTCGATATCACGCGCCTGGCGCCGGAGCGGCGCTGTCGCCTGGGCATCGGGCGGTCGTTCCAGATCCCGCAGCCGTTCCATGGCATGAGCGTGTTCGAGAACCTCGTCGTCGCAGCCGCCTTCGGCCGCGACCGCAGCGAGCGTGACGTCTATCCCCGCTGCGTCGAGCTGCTCGAGCACTGCGCGCTCGCGGACAAGGCCAACAGGATGGCGGGAAGCCTCACCTTGCTCGACCGCAAGCGCCTCGAGCTGGCGCGAGCGCTGGCGACCGATCCGCGCGTGCTCCTCCTCGACGAGGTCGCCGGCGGTCTCACCGAGCACGAATGTGCGGCGCTGGTCGAGCTGATCCGCGATACCCGCCGCAGCGGAGTGTCGATCATCTGGATTGAGCACGTGGTGCATGCGCTCGTCGCGCTCGTCGACCGGCTGCTCGTGCTGCACGCCGGCGCCTTCATCGCCCAAGGCGATCCCGGGACGGTGGTGCGATCGCCCGCGGTGCGCGAGGTCTACATGGGAATCCCCGCCGATGCCTGAGCCTCTGCTCGAAGTGCGCTCGCTGGATGCGTTTTACGACGACTTCCAGGCGCTGTTCGGGGTCTCGCTCGCGGTTGGAGCGGGTGAGGTCGTTGCCGTCATCGGCGCCAATGGCGCGGGCAAGTCGACGTTGCTCAAATGCATTGCCGGCGCCATCAGGTCCCGCCGCGATGCCATTATCCTGGGCGGGGAGCCGATCGGGGATTTGCCCGCCCATGCCGTCGTTGCCCGCGGCATAGCGCTGGTGCCCGAAGGGCGCCGGCTGTTCCCGTCGCTTTCGCTCGAGGAGAATCTCTTGATCGGCGGGCAGCTCGCACGCCCGGGCCCATGGAACCTGGCGCGGATATACGAGCTGTTTCCAGCGCTCGCCGAGCGCCGGCACCTGCCGAGCCCCGCGCTCTCCGGCGGCCAGCAGCAGATGGCGGCGATCGGGCGCGCGCTGATGTCCAATCCGAGCCTTCTCCTGTGCGATGAGCTCAGCCTCGGCCTCGCGCCGATCGTCGTGCGCGACCTCTATGCCCGGCTGCCGTCGATCGTTGCCGAAGGTATCTCCCTCGTCATTGTCGAGCAGGACATCGTGCAGGCGCTCAACGCGGCGAAAGAAGTCTGCTGTCTGCAGGAAGGCCGTGTCGCCCTCGCCGGCCGTTCCGCAGCGCTGTCGCGCGAGGCCATCTCGGCCGCCTATTTCGGAGCATGAGTGGACATGGAATGGGTCAACATCATCATCCAGGGCGTGCTGATCGGCGGCCTCTATGCCATGTTCGCCGCCGGGCTCGCGCTGATCTTCGGCGTCATGCGGCTCGTCAACATCGCGCACGGCGATCTGATCGTGCTCGCGGCCTATCTGGCGCTGATCACGACGGATGCGCTCGCGCTCAATCCGTTGACTGCCATCGTGATCGTCGCGCCGGTCATGGCGGCGATCGGCTACGCCCTGCAGCGGGGACTGCTCAACCGTACGCTCGGTGACGATCTCCTGCCGCCGCTGCTTGTCACCTTCGGTCTCTCCGTCATCATCCAGAACGGGCTGCTCGAGCTGTTCACCGCCGACAGCAGGCGGCTCAACGCCGGCGCGATCGAAGTTGCGAGCTTTGCGCTGGTCGAAGGGGTCTGGATCGGCGTCCTGCCGCTCGTCCAATTCGTCGCCGCCGTTGCCGTCATTGGCGGATTGCAAATCCTGTTCTATCGCAGCGCGCTGGGTCGCGCCTTTCGGGCGACATCGGACGACCCCTCCGTTGCGCAATTGATGGGCCTCGACAACCGCCATGTCTTCGCCTTGGCCATGGCGATCTCGCTCGCCGTCATCGCGGTGGCCGGCATCCTGCTTGCCATCCGCACGAATTTCGATCCTGCGATCGGACCGGCGCGCCTGATCTTCGGCTTTGAAGCCGTCATCATCGGCGGCCTCGGCAGCATGTGGGGAACGCTCGCGGGGGGCATCATCCTCGGGGTGTCGCAGGCCATCGGCGCGCAGATCAATCCAGGCTGGCAGCTCCTGGCCGGGCATCTCGCCTTTCTGCTCATTCTGGTGGTGCGGCCGCAAGGCTTGTTTCCGAAGGTGCAGGGATAGCAAATGAGCGCAGCATTCCATGTCGAGCATGCGACCCGCTCGAGCCGTGTCGGCACCGCCGGCCTCGCCATCGCGCTCCTCGTGCTTGCCGCTGCGCCCGCCTTCGCCGGCCGCGATGACCTGCGGCTGCTCTCTGAAATCTTCGCCTATGTCGCGCTTGCGAGCTTGTGGAATCTGCTGGCGGGCTATGCCGGCCTGGTCTCGGTCGGCCAGCAGGCCTATGTCGGGCTCGGCGGTTATGTGCTGTTCGCGTCGACCATCCTGGCAGGCGTTCATCCGCTCCTCGCAGTGCCGCTGGCCGGGATCATGGCGGCAGCGGTGGCGCTGCCGGTCGCCGGGCTGATGTTTCGCCTGCGCGGCCACTATTTCGCGATCGGGACCTGGGTCGTGGCGGAAGTTTTCCGGCTGATCGCATCGCAGATTTCCCCGCTCGGCGGAGGCTCCGGCATCAGCCTGCCGGCGGGGATCGTGACATCCATGGCGGCGAGCCGGCAGATGCGCGAGTTCGAGATTTATTGGCTTTCGCTCGCGTTGGTGGTCATCGTGCTCGGCGCCATCGTGCTGCTCCTGCGCTCGCGTTACGGGCTGGCGCTCACGGCAATCCGCGACAATGAGCTTGCCGCGCGCTCGAACGGCGTCGATGTGTGGCGCAGCAAGCTCGCGATCTATATCATCACTGCGTTCGGAACGGCCATGGTCGGCGCGCTCATCTTCCTGCAGAAGCTGCGCATCTCGCCCGATACCGCGTTCAGCGTCAACGACTGGACCGCCTTTGTCATCTTCATCACCGTCATCGGCGGCATCGGACGCGTCGAGGGGCCGATCATCGGCACCCTGGTATTTTTCCTGCTGCGACGGACGCTCGCCGATCTCGGCAGCCTCTATCTCCTCATGCTCGGCGCCGTCGCCATCGCGGTCATGCTGTTTGCGCCGAAAGGCATCTGGGGCTTTCTTGCCGGACGCTTCGGCTGGCAGCTCCTGCCGCTCGAGCGGCGCTTGCGCTTTGCCGCGGATGCCCGCACAAAAGCAGACCCTTGATCAATCGCCGCCCAGGCATATCGGGAGAGAACAATGGCCGCAAAATCCGACAAGGTCATCATCACCTGCGCCATCACGGGCTCCATTCACACGCCGACCATGTCAGATGCGCTCCCGGTGACGCCCGACCAGATCGCGCAACAGGCCATTGCGGCGGCGGAAGCGGGCGCCGCGGTGCTTCATCTGCATGCGCGCAACCCGCAGGATGGACGACCGACCGGCGATCCCGCGGTGTTCCGGCAGTTTCTGCCGCGCATCAAGCAAGCGACCGATGCGGTGGTCAATATCACGACCGGCGGCTCCGTCATCATGACCGTGGAGGAGCGGCTGGCGGCGGCGGTAGAATTTTCTCCGGAAATGTGCTCGCTCAATATGGGCTCGATGAATTTCGCGCTCTATCCCATGGCGGCGCGGTTCAAGAAATGGAAACACGATTGGGAAGAGGAGTATCTACTGTCCTCCGACCAGAACATCTTCCGCAACACCTTCCGCGACATCGAGAAGATCTCGAAGCTCATGGGTGAGGGGCACGGCACCAAGTTCGAGCACGAGTGCTACGACACCGGGCACCTCTACAATCTCGCCCACTGCGTCGACCGCGGCATGTTCAAGCCGCCGATTTTCCTGCAGCTCATTTTCGGCATTCTTGGCGGCATCGGCACCGATGTCGACAATCTCATGTTCATGAAACGCACGGCGGACAAGCTGTTCGGCAATGACTATCAGTGGTCGGTGCTGGGCGCCGGCCGCTTCCAGATCCCGTTTGCCACTCAGGCGATGATGATGGGCGGCAATGTGCGCGTGGGGCTCGAGGACAGCCTCTATATCGGGCGCGGCCAGCTGGCCAAGAGCAATGCCGAGCAGGTCGCCAAGATGCGCCGCCTGATCGAGGAGCTCGGCCATCAGATTGCGACGCCGAAAGAAGCGCGCGAGATCCTGGGTCTCAAGGGTGCCGATCGCGTGAAGTTTTGACAACAGCGGAGGGTGGCAATGATCTCTCGCCTGTCATCGCCTGCGAAGGCAGGCGATCCAGTACTCGCCGGCCGGCATGTGATGCACCGTCGGGACCGATCGCGGCAGCAATGTTTGCTGGATGCCCGCATTCGCGGGCATGACACTGCATCCATTGAGGCGAGGTGACCTGCAATGGCCAGCGAAACGATTGTCGATCTTTACTGTCATATCTTCCCGGACCGGTTCTTCCAGGAGATGAGCCATATCGCACCGCGCCTGGGCAACATCGGAGCGCGGCTGCGCGGCGTCAAGAAACTGTTCGATCTCGACGAGCGTTTTCGCGAGATGGATCAATTTGGCGATTATCGCGAGATCATCTCGCTGCCGAACCCGCCGATCGAGGATTTCGCCAGCGGGGAGGTTGGCCTCAACCTGGCGCGCATCGGCAACGATGCCATGGCGGAGCTGTGCGCGCGCCACCCCGCGCGCTTCCCGACCTTCGTGGCGGCGCTGTCCATGACCGATGTCGAGGGTTCCGTCAAAGAGGCGCGGCGCGCTGTCACCGAGCTCGGCGCCGGCGGCGTGCAGATCTTCACCAATGTCGCCGGCCGGCCGCTCGATGATCCCACCTATGAGCCGATCTTCGCGACCATGGCCGAGCTCGATCACCCCATCTGGCTGCATCCGGCGCGCACCGCCGGCATGGCGGATTATGCCGCCGAGCCGAAGTCGCGCTTCGAGATGTGGTGGTGCTTCGGCTGGCCCTATGACACTTCGGTGGCCATGGTGCGCATGGTGCTCAGTGGGCTGCTCGACCGTTATCCCGGGCTCAAGATCATCACGCACCATCTCGGCGGCATGATCCCGTTCTATGACGGACGCATCGGTCCCGGCCTGGCGGTCCTGGGCAGCCGCACGCTCGATGAGGACTATTCGCAAATCCTGCCCTCGCTCAAGCGTCCGCACCTCGACTATCTGCACGATTTCTACGGCGATACGGCGCTGTTCGGCGGCGGCATTCAGGCGGTGCGCTGCGGACTTGAATTCTTCGGGGCGGATCACGTGGTGTTCGCAACCGACACGCCGCTCGGTCCGATCGCCCCGACCATCGAGACGATCAGAGAGCTCGATATCTCGGAAGGTGACCGGCGAAAGATCTTTGCCGGCAATGCCGAGCGGCTGCTGCGAAGACAATTGGGCTGAAACCCCGACGCAATGACGACGCTGGTGAAGTCATTCGTGGAGCTTCAGCTCCTGCCGGCACAGCCCGATCCGGCAAGGCTGTACACGGAGGAGTTCTTGCCGCCGTTGTAGGGGCGGCATGCCTCGCCCCTACGCACATCGAACGAGCGCATCGCTGCAAACCTTTTCGATCTCCGCCGCCAATGCTGCAAAACTGCCGCGCGCGAGCGCGTCGTCGATGTGCGCCAGCATCTTCGCGGTCTTTTCCTTCCCCAGCGCCGGCGCGACAAACCGGGTGAATTTCTCCCGCACCTGGGCGCGATCGAATGGGCGCGCAGGATCGCCCGGAACATGCATCACCCGCCGCTCGTGCCGGGCGGAGCCGGCGGTCACCACGACGCGCGCCGGCCAGCTGCGGGGATAATCGGCTAGCAGGCTTTGCTCGGCCGCGACCTCGATCTTGCTCATGAGCTCGCGAACGGCCGGCGGGGGATCGGGTGGCGATTGGCCCACATCGGCCGTCATGTCGCCGCCGAGCGCGGCCGTCGCCATGCAATGCTGCAGGCTGGTGAGATGGGAGGCGCGGTCGCCGCTGGTGACGCCGTGATCGACCATCTTGCAGTGCGGCGGCAGCACGAAAGCCTCGATCCGATCCATCTCCTGCGGCCGGACGCCGGTTTGGACGATCTCCCGCAGCGCCTGCGTCGCCGCCATGGTCTGGCGCGCCGCGCACCATGGCTTGAAGGACGTCTCGCTCAAGGCAGCGCGCGCGCCGAGTCCGTCCGTGAGTGCCGAGAGATCGGGTGTAATGCCGTAGATGCCGGAGAGAAAATTCCCTTCCATGAGCTTGCGATCGGATGTGAAGCCCCCCTTCGCAGCGCGTGCCGCGGCAAGTCCGTTGCTTGCGGCGGCTCCGATGGCGAACCAGCGCGACGTGCTTTCCGCATTGTGGTGGCCGACGCCGGGCGAGGCCAGCGCGAGCGCGAGCGCGAGCGCGTTCGCGCTTGCCTGATCATCGAGCTTGAAGAGGCGGGCGGCGACGGCGGACATCCCAAAGGGGGCGGCGAAATAGGTGGGCCAGATGCCGCGGTAGAGAACCGCCGGACCGTCGATGGCGCGGCCGAAGCGGGTCATGGCCTCATAGCCTGCAAGCATCGCCGCCAATACGTCGTGCAAGGTGACGCCGTGAGGCGTGACGGTCGGCATCGCGGCGGCCAGGGTGAGAGCGCCGGGGATGACGATGGCGCCCGGCGTGGTCATCGAGGACAGGTGGATGTCGTCGATCTCGCTTAATCGCGCGAGCGCGCAGCGGATCGCCAGATCAAGCGCCAAGGGGCTGGCGGCCTCTGCGCCATCGCTCGTGTCGGCCCGAAACCGCAGCAGCCGCAAGCCTTCGGCCGTGCGCGTGCTCGCGAGCAAGGCGCCGACGGTGTCGATGACGTGAAGCTCCAGCAACCCGCGCAGGTCATCGGAAGGAGGCTCGCATTTCGCGACATGGCTGCCGAGCGCATCGAGCGCGCTCGTCTCATATGGCATTCGATCCACCCGCATCGCCGAGATCGGTGTCCTCGAACAGCTCATCAAAGCGGCGGTGGAGAAAGACGGGAATGGCGGTCAGCGGCGCGTCCCGGTCGCGCTCCATGAAATAGGCGCCGACATTGGCCTCGCAAACGTCGAACTCGGCCTTGCGCGCCATGCGCCAGTGCCGCTCGCGCGGGCCCATGTCGGTCAACATGACGAGATCGAGCCCGTCGGCGGTCACGGCGCCTTCCTTGAGCGCGCGCACGATCTCGTAGTCGCCGCAAGCCACCGTCAGCCTGAGTTTCTCCGACATGGATGCCTCTCAGTCAGTGTGCCATCTGCTGAAATGGACTTCCGCGCGCCGCACAGTCTCATTGAGCACAATGGCCATGGCGGCGAGCACCGCGATCAGACCGAGAAGCCGGGTGGGATCGAAGTTCTGGGTGAACAGCGTGGTGAAATAGCCGATGCCCGCGGTCGAGACGTAGAGCTCGGCCAGCAGCACGCCCAGCAGCACGCCGGTCATGGCGAGACGCATGCCGGCGAAGAAGCTCGGGATCATGTGCGGAAAGACGACGTGACGCAGGATCTGCCGGCGGCTTGCCCCCATGGAGCGCGCGCTGGTCAACAGGATCGGCTTGATGTTCTGCACGCCCGCCACGATGGTGACGATGATGGGAAAAAACCCGTGACTCACGCCGAAGGCGATCTTGGAGGCGGGACCGATGCCGAAATAGAGAATGAACAGCGGCAGGATGGTGACTTGCGGCGTCCCGTAGAGGAGAAGGATGATCGGCATGAAGCTCCTGCGCGCGAACGGCGCCAGGCCGACGGCGAGCCCGATGACAAGCCCGATCGCGACCGAGAGCACGAAGGCGACGCCGAGCTCCCAGAACGTGATGCGCAAGGCCGCCGGCACGCCGCGGGTCTCGAATACCGCCTTGAGCGACATGAAGACGCGCGAGGGCGGGCTGAGAAACATCGGATCGACCCACCAGCGCGCGGCGATCTCCCACAGGCAGAACAGAGCAATGATCACGCCGACGCGCGCCAGCCACGGTCGGCGCAGCCATCCGCGCAACGTGGTCGCGACCGATGTCATCGCGACCGTCTCGCCCGCGCTTCGAGCGCCGACACGAGCGCGTTGAGGATTGCGGCAATGGCCACGACGAAGAGGATGTAGGCAAACATCCGCGCCATCTCCATCGCCTCGGCGAGATGGACGATGCGATGGCCGAGCCCGGCAAGCGACGCGATGGTCTCGCTGCCGATGATGGAAAGCAGCGCGACGGTAAAGCCGATGCGCATGCCGGTCAGAATGACCGGGAGCGCCGCGGGCAGGAGCACATGTCGGAACAATTGATAATCCGAGGCGCCCATTGAGCGCGCGGCAACCACGAGCACCTTGTCGACGTAGCCGAAGCCGGCGATGGTGTTCAGCGCGATGGGAAAGAAGCTGATGGTCGCTCCGAGCGCGATCTTGGAGGCCGGCCCAAGCCCGAAGAACAGGACATAGAGCGGAAGGAAGAGAATGATCGGGATGGAGTAGATGCCGGCGAACAGCGGCTCGAAGACCGCAATGCAATAATGCGAGCGGCTGACGATATAGCCGGCGATGACGCCGCTGCACCCCGCGATCGCAAAGGCGCCAGCGAGCTCGCCCAAGGTGACGCGCAGATCGCCGATGAATTCCCCGCTCGTGAGGATGTCCCAGAAATCGGCCGCAACCGGAACGGGATTGGGAAGCAGGAGCGGCGACACGCGCCAACGGGTTGTCGCGAGATACCACAGCACAACGAGCACGATCAGGAACGCCGCCTGGACGGCTCGGCTGGCGAGCCGCCGCTCGCGCACATTGCCGCCGTCGCTCATTCGGGCTCCGAGCTGGAAGGCATCACGGTTTCGGCTATTGTCTTTCGAATTTCGTCGTGCAGAAGTCCGTAGAGCTGGTTTCGGATGGCGGTGAACTTTGCCGAAGTCACGAACTCGGGCTTGCGCGGGTGCGGCTCGTCGACCGTTATCAGTTCCTTGATGGTTCCGGGACGGGCGGAAAAGACAGCGACACGATCGGCGAGGAACGTCGCTTCGCCCAGGCTGTGGGTCACGAACACGATCGTCTTGTCGGTGCGCGACAGCAGCACCGAGAGGTCCTCGCCGAGGATCATGCGGGTCTGCTCGTCGAGCGCCCCGAACGGCTCGTCCATCAGCAGGATGCCGGTTTCGAGGCTGAGCGCGCGCGCAAGCGCCGCGCGCTGGCGCATCCCGCCGGAGAGCTGCGCGGGGTAGTGCTGTGCGAACTCGTTGAGGCCCACCGCCTCGAGCGAGCGGCGGGCACGCGTCGCGCGCTCCGCCCGCGGCACGCCCTGGAACACCATGCCGAGATCGACGTTCTCGAGCACTGTGTTCCAGGGAAACAGGGCATTCTCCTGGAACACGAAGGCGATGTCGCGCGGCATCGGAGCGGTCACCCGCTTGCCGAGCACCTCTACTTCGCCTGCAGTGGGCGCCATGAGCCCGCCCATGATGTTGAGCAAGGTCGACTTGCCGCACCCGCTCGGCCCGATCAGGCACATGAGCTCGCCGCGCACGACTTCGAGCGAAGTATCGCGCAGCGCCCGTACGTTGCGGACATCGCCCGCCTCGCCGAAGCGATGCGAGACACCCCTGATGCGGATTGCAGCCTCTCCCGTCATCGCTTCGCCATGCGTCGGCGGGAACGCCTGCCTCGCAAGGTTGGCAAAATCGCATGTCGCGATGGAAAGGCAGGCGTCGGTCTCGCCGGCGATCTTGTCCACGGGGCCGGATCGAGAGACCGAACCGCATTGCCGCAGGAGAGAGGTGTCATCCATATCCCTTCATGGCGACTTTCACGCCGGCGGTTCAGGCACCGTCTCCAGGGCGTAGAACTGCACGGTTTGCACCCGGCCCTTCACGGCTGCTTCGTGAAGCTTGCGATCGCCAAGGTCTATGCCGGCTGCCTCGGCTGCCGGACGCGACAGGATCAGCGCACAATCGAATTCCTTGGTCAGGCCCTCGAGCCGTGCGGCCGTGTTCACAGTATCGCCGATCGCGGTGATGATTTGCGAGCGGGGTGGTCCCATTGCGCCGACGATCGCCTCGCTGAAGTGGATGCCGATCCCGATCCGCAAAGGTTGCGGCAGCTCGGCACGGAGTTGGCGATTGAGCTGCTCCAACCGCGCCAACATGTCGCGCGCCCCGCGCAGCGCATCCGCGGCTCCGCGGGCCGGGTCCTCGGCATGGAGGCCGTAGAGCGCCATCAACCCGTCGCCGGTGAATTGCGAGAAATGGCCGTTGCTTGCGGTCAGTGCCCCTGTCATCTCGTGGAAGAACCGGTTGAGGATGAACAGCACGTCATAGGGCAGCTTGGCTTCCGCCAAGGTGGTGAAGCCTCGCAGGTCGACGAAGACGACTGTGATCAGCCGTTCAGTGCCCTCCAATCCCCCGCGCACCGTGCCATCGACGGCGCCGGCATCCGGCGTGAGAAGCGGCAGGATGGTGATGTCCACGGTGGGCCGAATTTGGCAGGCCAGGCGCAGGCCTTCCGGAGCGTGGATACGCGCCAGCGCCTCGGCCTCCAAGGCCGCAGGCGCGGGCAACCCCGCCAATCCCCGAGTGACCCGAATACGACAGGTGGTGCAGCGCGCCCGTCCGCCGCAGACCGAGGCGTGCGCAATGCGGTTTGCGCGCAGCATTTCGAGAACGGTCGCTCCCGGCACTATCGAAACGGTTCGCCCACTCGAGTGCACGAGCTTCGGGGCCGAGCGAAGGCGATGGGCGAAGTGGCGCAGCCCCCGCCCGGCGAAGGCCGCGAGCACCAGACCGAGGTGAATGGACCAACCCATTTCGGCGATTCTGCCGATCTCGACGCGAGCCTGCTCCGTGAAGTGCGCGGCGTCGAGGACCCCTTCAGCAAACAATGGGGTTTGCGTCGCGCGCAAGACCTGGTTGCCCCCGGCAACAAAGCCGGCCAGCGCCAAGGTCGGCAGCAGCAGGGCGAAGATCACGAAGAAACGCCGCCACGCCGGATACCAGGACTTCGTACGCAACCAGAAATGAATGCCGATGGAAGCGTGACCCCAGACGGTGAGCACCGCGGCCGCCTGCACGACTGCCAGCCAGGGCCAAATCACCCACTGGATGACCAGGATGGACTGGTACCCGCTATTGACCTGCAGCAGGCTCTCCGCGACGCGCGTACAGACCACGTGGTGGATCAACAGGGCCGGAATGCAAAGCCCGAGAGCCAGCTGCCACCATTCCCAGGCGGGAAGTCGCAACGAACGCCGCGCATAAATCGACCAGAGCGCGTTGGCATAATCAATCAGCGCGGCCGACGCCAGAAGGGTGGTGCCGATGCCGCTGCGCCATGGGCGCATGAGGACTTCGAGGATGCTTTCGGCGCGATCGAGGGAGACCAGCAGGAAGCCGTGAGCGACGAGGTGGCAGATGACGAAGGCAAGCATCACGAGGCCGCTCGCGAGACGCAGCGTGCTTCTGGCTGCCGGCCCGTCTGCAAGCATTGCGAGGCCTCGCTGGGGTTGACGCCGGAGCAGCATAGGTCGGCTGCAAGGCGAAGGGGAGGCTCGGCGAGCAAATGCGGCAAAGCATCGGGCGCAAGCGTTTCCCGGCTCGCCAGCACCGTCCCGTAATTATTTTCTCTCGACGTCCGATATCGACAGCGACCACAATCACGGTGTTTGATTGGCAGGGGCGGGTTTCAAACCCGCCACTGCATTTGATTCCCGTCGTAGGCAGGAGCATGAAAATCAGCGATAGTTCGGCAAAAGGCAAGGACTTGCGAGGAGGCCGGTGCATGCGGACATGGCTTGCCGTTGCGATGGCGATTGTCTGCCTCGATGCAGCCGCGGCTCAAATCACGGAATATCCGGCCAAGCCGATCACGGTGATCGTGCCCGCTGCGCCCGGCGGGGTGACCGACGCGCTCGGTCGCACGCTTGCGCAGCGCTTCACGCAAGCCTGGGGCCAGCAGGTCGTCGTGGAGAACAAGCCCGGCGCCAACAATCAGATCGCCGCGGAATTCGTCACCAAATCCGCGGCCGACGGATACACGCTGTTCATCGGGCCGGAGACCACCTTCGTGGTCAATCCGAGCCTCTACCCCAAGCTGCCGTATGATCCGATCAAAGGCTTCACGCCCATCTCCGGTCTTGTCACCATCAACCATGCGCTCATCGTCAATCCCGCGCTGCCCGTGCGCAACGTGAAGGTTCTCATCGCGCGCGCCAAGGAGAAGCCGGGCGAGATCAACTATGGCACCTTTGGCGTCGGCTCCAGCGGCCATCTCAACATGGAGCTGTTCCAGGCGCTGTCTGGCGCGAAATTCCAGGCGGTCCATTACAAAGGAGCAACTCCGGCGCTTACCGACGTCATGGCTGGCCACATCCAGATGATGTTCATCAGCGTGGGCAGCGCGGTGCCGCAGTGGAAGGCGGACAAGGTCAATCTCATCGCCGTGGGCGCGGCAAAGCGCATGACGCTGCTGCCGGAAATCCCGACGGTAGCGGAGAGCGGGCTGCCGGGCTATGAAGCGGTATCCTGGTTCGGCCTGTTCGGCCCGCCCGGCGTGCCGGCCGAGATCGGCGCCAAGATCAACGGTGAAGTGCGCAAGACCTTCTCCGATCCCGACATCAAGAAGAACTTTCTCGACCGGCAATATTTCGAATCGATCGCCGGCACGCCGGAAGAGCTCACGAGCCACATCAAGTCCGACGAGCCGAAGTGGCGCAAGGTGATCCGCGACGCCAAGGTGCAGGGGGAGTGAAGCGGCAGGCGGCTGCTGCTGGCGCGCCGCGGTCCACGACCGATGTGACCAAATGGACAGCCATTACGCCGCGGTAAGGGCGCGTTCGACAGCCTTGGGATCGTGCTCGATCACTTTCAGCAGGACGCGGGCCGGCCCATCCGGCACACGGCGGCCCTGCTCCCAATCACGCAGCGTCCCGGCCGGAATGCCGAAACGCGCGGAAAACTCGGCTTGCGACAATCCGAGCTGCTTGCGAATCGACTGCACATCGATATCGCGGGGAAGGTGAACGCGATAGGTTGAACTTTTCGCCTCACCTCGCGCGATGCTGCGCGCCTCTTTGGCGGCGCGAAGTAGCCGCTTTCCAAGCTTGCTCATCGTCTACGTCCCTTTTTCAGCTCGGCAATTCTTGCTTTTACGCTGGCGCGGTAGTCGTCAGCAAACCCCTGCAAAAGTCGCTCGGCCTGCGAGAGATCGGCGCGCTCCCCCTTGTTGATCAAGACGAGCAATAACGCCGGCACATCGTCCGCGGCAAAATAGGTCACAACACGATAGCCGCCCGATTTGCCTTTGCCGCGCCCGGCAAACCTCACTTGCGAGTCTCGCCATTTAGCGCAGATTGTGCCAATATTCAGCTCCATGAAACAAGCCAATCTAATCGAGATATTGAGGAGATATGATGCTGCTCTGCGCGAGAACGGCGCAACGGCTGTTTTTGTTTTTGGGCCGCGGGCTCGCGGCACCGGGGGACCAGACAGCGACCTCGACCTCTTCATCGACTATAATCCGACAGCGAAAATTCCGAACATGTTCCGCCTCATGCAAATTGAGGAGGACATTTCGGAGGCTCTCGGTATTCCGGTCACCATCACGACGCGGGACGCACTTCACCCGTTGATGAAGGAAAGCATAGAGCGTGACGCTGTTCGGGTCACTTGATGCCGAAGGATCCGACGATCGCCATTCGGGATTGTCTGGTGGAGATTGCAATTCTGCAAAAGATAGCCGCGTGCATGACGCTTCAAGACTTCCGGAGTGACCCGATCGCGCGCCGCGCCGCTGCCTATGCGGTCCAGACCGTCTCGGAGGCGGTGCGGCACATTCCCGACGAGTGGCTTGCCGAGTTTCCGACGGAGCCGTGGGGACAAATAAGGAGCATCGGCAACCGCATTCGTCTGTTGGTCGTTTGATGCCGAAGCCGACGGTCGCATTCAGGCCGCGGATCACGGGTCGAGCATGAGACAGGTCACAACCCCAGCAGGCGCCGCGCATTGCCGCCGGCGATGGCGGCGACGGTCGCAGCATCGAGCTCTGCGACCGATGCGACATGGCCGATGGGATCGAATTCCGCCATGTCGAAGGGATAATCGGTCCCCATGATGATGTGATCGGCGCCGAACAGGCGCACCAGCTGCGCGAGCTGGTGCGGCGTGAACACGACCGTGTCGAAATAGATCTTCTTGAGATAGCTGGTCGGCGGCTGCGGCAGATCGTCGTGCGAATCCGAGCGCGCGCCCCAGGCATGATCGATGCGGCCGCAATAGGCCGGCAGATAGCCGCCGCCGTGCACCGCCAGAATCTTCAGACCGGGATGGCGCTCGAGCACGCCGTCGAAGATCAAGTAATGCAGCGCGATGGTGGTCTCCAGCGGGTTTCCGATCACGTTGTTGAAATAGAAGCGCGTCAGGCGCTGCGCCTGCGTGAATCCGTTGGGATGGATGACGACAAGCGCGCCGAGCTCTTCGGCCTTTTTCCAGAACGGAGCATATTCCGGCTCCGAGAGCTCCCGGCCGGCGACATTGGTCAATATTTCCGCGCCTTTCATGCCGAGCGACGTCACGGCGCGCTCGAGCTCCTTGGCGGCTTCCGTCCCGTCCATCAAAGGCACGGTGCCGAGTGCAACGAAGCGGTCGGGCTTCTTCGCCACGTATTCCGCAAGGCCGTCGTTGACCATTCGCGCCGCCTTCACCCCGATATCGAGCGGGACAGTGTAGGTGCACTGGTTCGGCGGCGGCAGGACGAGCTGCACGTCGATGCCCATGGCGTCCATGTCGGCGAGGCGCTCGTCGTAGGCGGTGATGCGCGTGCGGATATCCTCATCCTGCTTCTGGTTGAGCGCCCTGGTCCCGGGGTCGGCGAAATGCGCGAGCGGCACGCTCGCCGGGTCGAGATGCGGCCTGACGAACGCAGCCGCGGCGGGGATCGCCACATGCGAATGGATGTCGATGGTGGTGCTCGCCGGCCTGATCTCGCGTCCCGGCCGGCCGTGCCTGCGCGCCGCCGTCGGTCCGTACTTGTTCCATTGTGCCGGCATGGGATCACTCTCCTCACGGTTGTCGTGACGCGTAGGGGCGGGTTTCAAACCCGCCCCCACATCATATCCACCGTCGTCGATTGACGTCAGAAGACGCCGAGATGCTGCGAGACGATGGCATCGTCAAGCCTGATCGCATGGGCGGCTCCGCGAAAGACGACGCGCCCGGTATTGATGATGACGACATCGTCGGCAAGATCGAGCGTGAGCTTGATGTTCTGCTCGACCAGAACGATCGACTGGCCTTCCGCCTTGAGCTGCGCGATGGTGCGCCCGACCTCGGCCACGAGCTGCGGCGCCAGTCCCTCGGATGGCTCGTCCATCAGCAGCACGCGCGGATTGCCCATGAGCGCCCGCGCGACCGCCAGCATCTGCTGCTCGCCGCCGGAGAGCGAACCTGCGACCTGGGCATGGCGCTCCTTGAGCCTGGGGAAAAGCCGGAACACGCGCTCGATCGACCAGCCTGCACGGCTGCCGTTCCCGCGCGATTGCGCCGCCACCATGAGGTTCTCGCGCACGGTCAGGGTACGGAACATGCGCCGTCCCTGCGGAACGAGACGAATGCCTTTGCGCGCGATGACATCGGGAGCAAGACCGGCCACCGCCTCGCCGTAGAGACTGATCTCGCCGCGCCGCGGCTGGAGAAAACCCATGATGGTGGACATGCATGTGGTCTTGCCGGCGCCGTTGCGGCCAAGCAGGCCCAGCAGCCGCCCCGGCTGGAGCGAGAACGACACGCCGTGCAGCACGTGGCTGTCGCCGTAGAACGTGTCGATGCCGGCAACTGCGAGCGCCTCAGTCGCCAAGATAGACCTCCCGGGTGCGCGGATCGGCGACCACCTCGGCGCGCGTGCCTTCGACAATGACCTCGCCATAGTGCAGCACGGTGATGCGCTCGGCGAACGCGAGCGCGGTGTCCATGTCGTGCTCGATCATGACGATGGTGACGTCGCGCGGGATGCTCTCGAGCAGCATGCGCACCGCCTGGCGCTCCGCCTGCGAGAGGCCGGCGAGGGGTTCATCGAGGAGGAGCAGCTTGGGCTTTTGCGCGAGCGCCATGGCGAGCTCGAGCCGGCGCCGCTCGCCGTAGGAGGTCTCGATCACGATCCGCTCCGCACTGTCGCCGAGCCCGACGCGGCGGAGCGCCTCGTGCGCGGCGTCGTAGAGGTCACGGTTGGCCAACAGGATCGACCACGGATTCCATCGGCGCCGGTCGAGGCCGAGCAGTGCGAGGACCACATTGTGGATGAGCCTCTGGCGCGGAAACAGCGTCAGAATCTGATAGGTGCGCGCGAGTCCGAGATGCACCCGGTCCTGCGTGGGCATGCCCAGGAGCTCTTGCCCGAACAGCCGCACCGATCCGGCATCGGCGGAAAGGTCGCCGGTGACCAGGTTGAACAGGGTCGTCTTTCCCGCGCCGTTGGGGCCGATGATCAGGCGGCGCTCGCCCGGCATGACCGTGAGCGAGACGTCCTGGGTGGCCGGCAGCCCGCCGAAACGCTTGTTGAGATGCTCGACCTGGAGCGCGGGCGGGATCATGGCGCGCCCTCCGCAGCGGCGGCGCTTGTCGCCTTGCGGCGCTTGAGGCGGCCGTGCAGGCCTTGCCACAACTGCCGGCATCCCGGCACGAGGCCGTATGGCATGAACACGATCACCACGACGAAGATCACGCCAAGCAGCGTGTTCCAGCGCTCGACATAGGTCGAGACAACGTTCTTGACGAGCGTGATGACGGCGGCGCCGACGATCGGGCCGGTCAGCGTGCTGGCGCCACCGAGGATGGCCATCAGCAGGATTTCGGCGGATTGCTGCAGCGAGATCGCGTGCGGGCTGAGGAAAAGGTTGTAATAGACATAGAGCACGCTCGCAACCGAGGCCCAGAATCCGGCCATGACGAAGGTGATCAACCGCACCAGCCAGACGTGGTGCCCGAGCATGCGCATGCGGCGCGGCTGATCGCGCGCGCCCATCAGGCTTGCCCCGAAGGGCGAGCGGGAAAATCGCCAGATGCAGAACAGCGCGACCGCGAACACCACCAGGGTGAAATAATAGAAGCTGGGCGCATCCCGGATGTCGATGCCGAACGGCATCGGCCGTGCGGGATGCCGGATGCCGTTGTCGCCGCCGGTGAGATCGTTGGCGCGATAGGCGACCCCCCACACGATCTGCCCGAGCGCAAGCGTGATCATGATGAAGCCGAGGCCGGGCGCGCGCAGCGAGAGAACGCCGAAGAATGCCGCCGCGGCGGTCGAGACCGCGATCGCGAAGATCGCCGCGGCGAGCTGGTTGTAGCCTGCGAGCGTGGCGAGGATGCAGGCGTAGCCGGCGATGCCGAGATAGCCGGCATGGCCGAGCGAGACCATGCCGCCATAGCCGAGCATCATGTTGATGGAGAGCGCGAACAGCGCATAGATCAGCACCTGGCTCGCCATGTTGACGTAGAATTCGTTGCCGATGATCCACGGCAGGACGATGAGGACGAGCGCGCACAGCGCGAGCGCGGCCGCGCGCGTCATATCTGCACCCGCCCGAACAATCCCTGCGGCAGGAACACCAGCACCAGCACCATCGGCAGGAAGAGCACGAAATAGGCGAGATCAGGCACCAGTGCGATGCCGAAATTGTAGATGAAGCCGACGATGAAGCTGCCGACGAAAGCGCCGAGCAGGCTGCCTGCTCCGCCCAGGATCACCACGATCAAGGCGAGCGGCAGCATGTCGGTATCGAGACCGGGGTAGGCATTGAGGATGGGTCCGCCCAGCACGCCGCCGATGCCCGCGAGCGTTGCGCCCAGGAGAAACACGGTGGTGAACAGGCGCGAGACCGGAATGCCGACGCCGCGCGCCATCTCCATGTCGTCGACGCCGGCGCGAATCATGGCGCCGAGCCGCGTGCGCTCCATCAGGAGATAAAGCGCGAGCGCCGCGACGAGCGCGATTGCCAGGACCACCAGCCGATAGGTCGGAAAGGCGTAGCCGGCAATGCGCAACGGAGGACGCAGCGCCTGCGGCGCAGCGAGCGGCATCGGGTCGCCGGTCCAGACCAGCAGGCAGATATCGGCGATGATGAATGAAATGCCGAGCGTAACCAGCACCTGGCCCTGCTCGTTGCCGGCCAATCTGCGCAGGACGAAGCGCTCGAGCACGATGCCGATGAGACCCACGGCCAGCCCCCCAATGATGGCTGCCGGCCAGAAATGCAGCTGCATTTGCAGCAGCGTGTAGCCGAAATAGGCGCCCAGCATGAAGAATGCGCCGTGCGCCAGATTGGGAATGCGCATCAAGCCGAAGATGAGCGAGAATCCCGACGAGAGCAGGAACAGCAGGCCGCCGAACGCGACGCTGTTAAGCGTCTGGATGATCCAGAACTGCCACTGCATCGGGGGGGTCGCTACCGTCACCTCTCCCCGGAGGGGAGAGGTCGGATCGCGCTTGCGCGATCCGGGTGAGGGGCCTCCGCCCTGCGCCTCGATCCTGCCCCCCTCACCCGGAATGTACGCGCACGCGCGCCCATTCCGACCTCTCCCCAGCGAGGAGAGGTGAAGAGCGGCTGCGTCGATCTCCATCGAAACATGTTCTCGATCACATCAGGCGCCATAGCCCGCAAAGACGGGCATCAACGTCCTTATGACCCATCCTACACACGGTGCGCCGGCGCGAGCTACTGCTCCAGGTTCTTGGCGGGCGGGTAGTCGCGGGAATAGACCGGGTTCTTCAAGAACTCGTCCTTTCCGTAGGTCCAGAACTGGCTCACGTCGGGATAGGTCTTGATGACCGCATTGACATATTTTCCGTTCTTCTTCTCGACCTTGCGGATGTAGATGTTGCCGACCACGTTGCCGAGCTCGTCGAACCGCACCGGGCCGCGCAAGGTATCCGGCACCTTGGCCTCCTTGAGCGCCTTCATGAAGGTGTCCTTGTCCTCGATCTTGCCGTTGATCGCCTTGGCCGCATGTTCCAGCACTTCGCCGCACAGATAGGTCTCGGCGGCATAGACGCCGGGATCGCCCTTGTAGTCGCGGCGGATGGCCTCGACGAATCGCTTGTTCACGGGGTAATCGAGCTCGGCCGAGTACCAGCAGCCGGTCATGGCACCGAGCGCATCATCGCCCATCTGTTGCAGCAGCAACTCGTCGACCGGGGTGAAGCCGCCGAGGACCTGGACCTTGTTTCCGTATTCCCGCAGCTGGCGGATGAACTTGAAGCCGTTCGAGCCGGCATGGGCGGTGAAGACAGCATCGAGGTTGCCCTTCAATTGCGAGATGTAGGTGCCGTAGTCCGGCGCGTTCAACGGCGTCCACAGCTTCTGCACGATCTTGCCGCCGGTGTCCTCGAACACGCGAAGGAAGCCGGCGACACATTCATGGCCGAACGCAAAATCGTCGCCGATCGTCGCCACGCGCCTGTATTTGAGCTCCTTGGCCGCGTAGTCGGCCATCGGATGGCTCGGCTGCGCCGACGTGCAGCTCGGGCGCACGAACCAGGGGTTCGCCTTGCGCTGGGTCATGTCCTCGGCGCCGGCGACCGAAAGAATGGGCGTGCGCGAGGAACGCACATAGTCGTCGATGGCGAGTGCCTCGAAGGCGGCAAGCGGTCCGATCAGCACCCCCACGTTCAACCGTTCGACCAGCTCCTGCGTCTTGGTGCGCGCCTGGGCGGGATTGCCGGCGGTGTCGGCGGTATGCAGCTCGACCGGCCGGCCGGCGAGCATGTTGTTGCGCTCCTTGAAGAAGACGGTGAGGCCTTGCTCCATCTGCAGCCCGCCGGAGGCGAGCGGCCCGGTCTTGATGGTCAAGAACCCCACCCGCATGGGCGCTGCCTGCGCCGGTGCCGCCGGCACCTTGAGCACGTGTGCCGCCGCGCCGGCGGCGAGCGCTGCCTTTATGACATTGCGACGATTGATGGCCATGGCGCGTTCTTCTCCCTCTGATCTGATTCCATCCTTACATGCCCGGCGCGATCTTGTCCTGCGGCGCAACGCTGCGCGTGCACCATTGCGCGCAGGGGCAGGGGAATCGCAAAGCGACAGGCGGTCGGGTGGGGGCGCTTCGGCGCGCGGGATTGTTGCAGCCGACCCCACCCGGCTCGCTTTGCTCGCCGACCTCCCCTTTCAGGTCCTTTCAGGGGAGGTATTACGGCGCTTGCGCAACGGTCAAATGCGATTGCCCTGCAGGTCGGGGCGAGGCATGCCTCGCCCCTACAGGCGCACTGCGTTTACGGTTTCTTCGGCGGGATGATCGGCAGCAGCAGGCAGGGCTGCTTGTCGCCCGCGAAATGCAGGCTGGTGACCCCGCCGAACACGTCGCTCGGCCGGTCGCGCGGGTCGTCATGCAGGAACGGCCCGCAGCCCGTGAGCTCGTTCTTGAAGTTCGACAGCTTGCCGCCGCTCGGGCCGGCATAGACGTAATCCTTGCCGCGAATGGTCAGCCCGATCCGATGGCCCCGCGGCACCACGATCGAGGTCGGCCAGATCTCGATGTCGAGCGCGACCACCTCGCCCGCGCGCAGCGGCTCGTTCTTGTCGTGGCTGTGATAGGGCCGATACGGCGTCGAGAGCTTGCTATCGAGCTTGCGATGGGAGGCGCGCAGCCAGCCCTGGGCGACCGGCGTGTGCGGATCAATCGCGCCCTGGAACACCACCTCCTTGAGGTCGCCGGTGAACACGCGCAGCACAACAAACAGGTCGGCGTCCCGCGTGGAGGACGAGACGAACAGCCTGAGCGCCGAAGGTCCCGTTATTTCGGTTTCGTGCGCAAGCGGCGCGGTCAGGAACGTCACACCGTCGCCCATGGCCTCGAAGCTGCGCACGCCCTGTGCCGAGGCTGGGTTCGCCGTGAGCGCGCCGGCCACGGGATCGAGATAGAGCCTGGTCCATTGCGTGCGCTGGAGCGGCCATTCGTTCTCCCCGCGCTCGACGAACTTGTCGATGTGGCGCACCTGCAGCAGCACGCGCGGTCGGCGCTCGAAACCATTGTTCCTTCCGTGCAGGAAATGATCGAAGAACTGCAGCTGCAGCTTGCGGCCATAGTCGGTATAGAAATGCGTCCAGTGCTCGATGCCGTGCACCTCGAGCCATTTGTCCTTGGCGGCGGCGCGCACGAAGCCCTCGAAATTTCCGCGCGGATGCAAGGGCTGTCCGCCCCAGTTGGCGGCGGAGAGAAACGGCGTCTTCACCTTCGACCAGATCGGCGCGCGTGCGCGATGATAGTCGTCGTCGAGCGGATGGGATCGGATGTCGTCGCCGAGCGGGCTGCGATTCTTCGCAAGCTCCGCGTCCGAGAGGACCTGCGGTCCGCAGACGAGCTCGCCGTGCACGCGCGAACGCTTGCCGCGCTCGCCGGCGCCGTATTGCACGGTCTTCACCTGCATGTCGTACCAGTTTTCCCAGAACGTGCAGGCGATGCCGCCATGGTGCGTCATGTCGCGGTACCAGTCGGCGGCGCCCTCCCAGATGCACATGGCGGCGAGATGCGGCGGCTGCGACGTCGCCACGTGCCATTGGTTGATGGCGTAGTAGGAGATGCCGTTGAGACCGACCTTGCCGCTCGACCACGGCTGCGTCCCGGCCCATTCGATGCAGTCGTGGAAATCCTTGCTCTCGCGCGGCGAGAAATGATCGATGAAGCCGGGCGAGCAGCCGCAGCCGCGCGAATCGACACGCATGCAGGCATACTCGTGCGGCACCCATTTCTCCGGATCGACCACTTCCCAGCTCTGGTAGAGATTGCTGGAGCCCTCGGTGACGTCGGGATGCTGCTCGGCCATGCGCTTCCAGGCGCTGGGATAGCCGTCCTGGAAGGCAAGCCCCTTGCCGTAGGGACCGTAGCTCAGGATGACGGGATAGCGTCCCTCCTTCACCGGACGGAAGATATCGGCGCGCAACACGAGCCCGTCGTCCATGGCGATCGGAACGTCCCAGTCGATGCGCATGCCGTCGCGGATTTCGCTCCGATGCTCGTGCGTCTTCTCGCCGGGCGCCGGCTTGCCGGACGTCTTCTCGCCGGGCGCCGTGTCGCCAGGCATCTGGTCTATCGACGTCTTGGCGCTGGACGTCTTGGCGCTGGACGTCTTGGCCTGGGAACTCTTGGGGCGGGACGTCCGGGTGCGCGGCGTCTTGTCGGGAGGCGTCTTGGCGGGAGGCGTCTTGTCGAGGGGCGTCGTGTCGGGAGTATCGTGGGTCGAAGGCATTTGTGTTCTCCCCGGATGGCGATTCGCTCAATCCGGACTACGGTAGCCTGCATGCAGCGAAGTGCAATGCGGGTCAGCGTAATGGCAGCCCGCACGCTGGAGCGTATGGGACCGGTGCCCCGGTACGGATAGTGCGGCGGGGCCGGCATTTCGAGCATGTCTTCATGCACGCAGGCATGGTAGGAGCAGCGTCGTCACAATTTATGCAAGGGGGACCGCGTGAAGCTGTTTTCGTTCTGGCGCTCGCTCGCGACGTTCCGCGTGCGCATTGCGCTCAACCTCAAGGGTCTTGTGCCCGAGGAGGTGGTCGACATCGATCTCATCCAGGGCAAGCAGCGCGACGCCGCGTATCGCGCCGTCAATCCGCAAATGCTGCTTCCCGCTCTGGTCGACGGCGCGGGGCCGGTGCTGTTCCAATCGCTCGCGATCATGGAATACCTCGAAGAGACCCATCCGCAGCCGCCGCTGCTGCCGTCCGCGCCGCGGGCGCGTGCGCGCGTGCGGGCGCTCGCCCAGATCGTCGCCTGCGATTCCCATCCGCTCCTGGTGCCGCGCGTGCGCGAATATCTCGAGCACGAGCTCAAGCTTGACGAGCCCACGCGTCTCAAGTGGATTCATCACTGGATCGGCGAGGCGCTGGCGGCGCTCGAATCCAATCTCGTCGGCAATAACGAGACCGGCCGCTATTGTCAGGGCGATGCCGTCACCATCGCCGATATTTGCCTGGTGAGCCAGGCGACCGGCGCGAGCTTCTTCAAATACGACCTGGCGCCGTTTCCGACGGTGCGCCGGATCGCCGATGCCTGCATGCAGAACGACGCCTTCGCCCGTGCCCATCCGTTGCGGCAGCCCGGTGCGCCGCAAGCGGCATGAGCGCAGCCGGCATTTCGGCCAACCAACCCACGCAATGAAAACACAATGATTTCAACGAGGCAGTGATCCCATGCGACTTGCAAGCTTCAAGGCGAACGGCCGCACCAGCTATGGCGCGGTGACCGGCGCCGGCATCATCGATCTCGGCCGCAGGCTCTCCAGATATCCGACGCTGCTCGACCTGTTGCGCGCGCAGGCGATGTCCGAGGCGCGCGCGGCCGCGAGCGGGCCGCCGGATCATCGGCTCGATGACGTGGAGATGCTGCCGCCGGTCTTGGCGCCCGACAAGAACATCTGCGTCGGCATCAACTATCCTGACCGCAGCGCCGAGTACAAGGACAGCCGGGAGGCGCCGAAATATCCCAACCTGTTCTGCCGGTTTCCCACCTCGCTGGTCGGCAGCGGGCAGCCGATCGTACGGCCGAAAGTGTCCGACAAGTTCGACTACGAAGGCGAGGTCATTATGGTGATCGGGAAGGAGGGCCGCCATGTCCCGCGCGAGAGCGCACTCTCCTGGATCGGCGGCTTCACGCTGGGCAACGAAGGCAGCGTGCGCGACTGGCTGCGCCACGGCACTCTCAATGTGACCCAGGGCAAGAACTTCGATCGCTCCGGCAGCGTTGGCCCCTGGATCGTGACGGCTGACGAGCTCGATCCGGGCAAGCCCCTCAATCTCAGGACGCGCGTCAACGGCGAGCTTCGCCAGGAGGACAGCACCGACCGTCTGACGTGGGGCTTTGCCTGGCTGATCAACTACATCAGCACGTTTGCCACCCTCAAGCCCGGCGATCTGATCTGGACCGGCACGCCAACGGGCGCCGGCGTCCACCGCAATCCGTCGGTATGGCTCAAGCCGGGCGATGTGGTGGAAGTCGAAGTGCCGGAGATCGGCGTCCTGCGCAATACCGTGATCGATGAGACGTAGCGGCGAGGCATCCCTCGCCCCTACCAATCGCACGAATTTCCCGGTCGAGCAGGGGCGAGGCATGCCTCGCCCCTACCAACGTGTCGATCAGTGCGCGAGCTCGGTCACCTGGCCGTTCCTGGAGCGGCCCTGGGCGTAGTACTGGCCGATGTTCTTCATCAGCGCCGCATCGGACACGGAATAGATCACCGCGTCGGTCTTTCCGGTATTGAGGTGGCGGCGCCAGAGGAAGTTGGGCACCACGAAGATGTCGTTCTGCGCCCATTCGAAGCGCTTGCCGCCGACCTCGGTAGCGCCGCTGCCTTCGATCACGACGTGGAAGGTCCCGGCGGTTTCACGCTTGAGCTCGGTCTCCTCGCCCGGACGCAGGAGCTGCGCAGAATAGTTCATGGTCTTGAACACCGGTTCGCCCGTTACCGGATTGACGAAATCGATCTTGATGCCTTCGTGCGGATCGCCTTTTTCCTTGCGCAGGCTGTGCAGGGTCTCGTGCACGTCGCCACCGCGATAGTGGATGAGCGGGGCGGGGCTGCGGCCGACGCCGAGCTGATGACTGACGAAGGCCGGCATGATGCCGCCTCGTCCGTAGAGCTTGCGAGAATATCCGCCGCTGTGGGTCGCAGGTTGCACCTTGGCATTGCCCTGCGCCCCCGGCATGTCGTGGTCGACCCATGCCGCGTCGAGGAACTCCATCAGCGGCCAATCCAGCATGTCGATCCAGATCACCGGCTCGTCGGAATCGTTGCCGTGATCGTGCCAGGTCCCGTTCGGGGTGAGAATCAGGTCGCCGCGCGAGGCGTCGCAGCGCTCGCCTTCGACGACGGTGTAGCCGCCTTTGTCCGAGAGGATGGTGCGGCTGGCATTCGGTGAGTGCAGGTGCACCGGCGCAACGTCGCCGGGATTGTAGATCGAGATCGCGCAGCGGATGGTATTGGTGACCTGCAGCCTGCCGTTGAGCCCGGGATTGAGCAGGAGAATGCTCTGGCGGTCGGCGAACTCGATGGGCGAGACCTCGGCCTTGCGCGCGATCTCGGAGATGCGATGCAGATAAGGGTGCAGCTCGCTCCAGCGCCACAAATGCGGCAGCGTCTTCATCTGGTTGGCGGCGACGCGGCCGGAAGCGAGCTGCCCGCTGCCTTCTCCGCCGGTATCGCGAAACCACGGCCGCTGCGCCGGCGCGTTCGCCTGGGTGCGAACCCACACATGGTGCTTGCCGGCCTCGGCGTTGATCGCTTCCATCATCTCGCGCGCCTTGTTGGACAGGCCGGCGGGGGCCTTTTTCTGCGTGGTGGCTGCTGCAGCCGTCATGGCATCTTTCTCCTGTCGGACGGGCGCCGTCGCCCTCTCCATATCCAAGTCATTATGCCCCAAACGGGAGCGCCCTATCCAGGGCCTGATCGGATCCGGGCATGCAGGGGCGAGGCATGCCTCGCCCCTGCCGTTTCGTGCTCACGCCCTTCAGGCAACCTGAAGGAACTCGGCAACCGCGCGGTTGAAGGCTGCCGGCTGGTCGAGATTGGAAATGTGCCCGGCGCCCGCAAGCTCCACGTAGCGCGATCCGGGCAGCGATGCATTGAGCTTGCGCATGGCTGCCGGAGTGACGCCGTCCTTCTCCCCGCAAAGAAACAGAACCGGCCGCTTCACCGTCGAAGCCGCGGCCGCGTAGTCATGGTCGGCGAGCGCGGCGGCGCACCCGATGAATCCCTGCACCGGAGTGCACCGAATCATCTGCCTCACCTTGTCCAGATACGGCGGATTGGCCGTGATCACCTCCGCCGGGAACCAGCGCGCGACCGTGGGCTCGACCAGCGCCTCCATGCCCTGCTTCTCGGCAACGGCGATGCGCTCCTCCCATTGCAGCGTGCTCGCCGGGGTCGACTGGCAACCCGAGTCGCAGACGATCACCTTGTCGAGCCGCTCGGGGTGAAGCTCGGCCAATCCGAGCGCGGTCGCGCCGCCCATGGACAGTCCGGCGAAATGCGCCTTGGTGATTGCGAGCGCATCCATCAGTGCGAGCGCGTCGGCAATGAGGAGGCCGAAGCTGTAGCGGCCGGCCGGCGCCTCGCTCGCTCCGTGGCCGCGCTGGTCGTAGCGCAGCACGCGGAATGCGCGCTTGAGCTCGCGCACCTGGTCCGTCCACGCCGTGAGATTGGTCGCAAGCGAGTTGCTGAAGACAAGCCAAGGGGCGCCCGCGGGCGCACCGTCGGCGTCGTCGACCTCATAGTTGATGGTGATGCCGTTTGCCTTGACTTGCATTCACACCTCCTCAGTGCATCAGTTCGCCGCCAGCAGCGTGCGCAGGACTTCCTCCGCGTGGCGGGCCACGACCGTAAGGTGGCCGGCATCCGGGATCCTGTGCAGCGTATGGTTCGGCAGCTTGGATGCCATGTAATTCGCGGCGGCGGGGAACACGATGTTGTCGGCCTCTCCCTGCCAGAGGCTGACGTGCATCGTGATGTCCTGCAACCGAAATCCCCAGTCCCTCACCTCGAGGCCGACCGAGGCGACCGGACCCTTCAGGCCGCCGCGCGAGCACTCCGCGATGGTCTGCTGGAAGTTGCGCTTGGCGGCCTCATCCTTCAGCAGCGCAAGATCGGACGGCGGCGCGTTCATGAACTGCTTCATCGCCTTGGCCGGATCATTGAGGATCTGGCGGGAGATGTACCACAGCGCCATGCCCGCGACCGGCGCAAGGGTGTTTGCCAAGCGCGCGATCCAAATCTCCATGGGATCGATGTAGTCCATGGGATTGAGATTCTCGCCCTCGACCTTCAGCGGTGAGAGGCCGCTGACGACGGCGCAGGCGTTGAGCCGCTCCGGGATGAACCTCGCGCAGGCGAGCGCGTACGGCGAGCCGGACGAGATGCCCGCGACGGCAAAGCGCTCGAGGCGAAGCGTATTTGCGAGCTCGAGGACGTCGCTCGGCCAGTCGACGATGCGGTAGCCCTTCTTGTACGTCGAGATGCCAAACCCTGGCCGGTCGATGCCGATGACGCGCGCGCCGATCTTCTTGCCGGCCTCGTGGTAGTTCCAGGCCTCCATGCGGGAGCCCGGCCAGCCGTGGAACTCCAGCACCGGCTGGCCGTCCGGGTCGCCGTACTCGGCAAAGCCGAGGGTGCGGCCGTCCTCGAGGATCATGCGCTGTTCAGCGTGCGCTCCGGCCATGGATGTCAGGGCTATCGCATATGGTACTACTCACCGAGAAAATCCTCGAGCAGCGCAAGCAGCGCGCCGGCGGCCTGCGCCGGCAGCATGTGCACGGCATCGATCAATTCGAAGCGCGCGCCGGGAATGGTTTGCGCGAACTGCTCGCTCACCGCCGGCGGGCGCACCTGGTCGAAGCGGCCGGCGACCACCATGGTAGGCCGCCGCACCTCCCTGCCCAGGTGGGTCACGTTGGGGCGTGCGATCGCCCGGTTCATGCCGGCAAAGCACACCGGATCATGGGCGAGATAGCGGCCGCGATAGGTCGCGTAGGATGCGCGCTCGCCGTGCTGCGGCGGCCATGACTTGTCGAGGGTGAGGGGAATGGCGGCACGCATGCCCTCGCGTTCGGCCAGCGCGGCGCG
Organism: uncultured Alphaproteobacteria bacterium; assembly: GCA_963820365.1. GTDB lineage: Bacteria > Pseudomonadota > Alphaproteobacteria > Rhizobiales > Xanthobacteraceae > VAZQ01. The sequence goes on from CAWFZR010000027.1 coordinate 100,034, forward strand.
CTCGTCGAGCGCCGCGACCCGGCTCGGATCGGCGCCGGTGAAAGGGTTGCAGAACACGAAGCTTGCAATGTCCTGCGCATGCCGCGTCATGTAGATCAGCGCCTGCATGGTGGCGGCGGCGACGGTGACGAAATGGTAGGGAGGCGCAAGCCTGGTCCCCTGCAGGACGGCTTCGAGGTCCTCGACCAGCAACTCGGTCGTGATCGGCCGGCGGACCTTTTCGCTCAGTCCCGAGCCGCGCTGGTCGTAACGCAGCGTGCGAAAGCGCCGGCTCAGCGCCGGAAATATCCCGTCCCAGCTCTCCAGCGTGCCGCCCATCTCGTGCAGCAGCACAAGCGATGCCCCGGCCCCGGCAAGCTCGTAATGGATGCTGATGCCGTTCGCTTCCAACCAGGGCACGGCCTCGTCTCCTTGCTGCGCAGCATGGAACCAGCATAGAGACACGAGTGCGGGCAAAGTTCAAACCTTCTCCCGCCGTCATTGGGGCACAGCATGGCTTCACCGCGCCGGATCGACGTTCACTTCCACCACATTCCGCCGTTCTATCGCGAGGCGGTCCATGCGGCCGGCCGCGGTCCGGCCATCGGCAGGTATCCGGACTGGACGCCGCAAATCGCGCTCGATGTCATGGACGCGCACGGCATCGAGGTTGCGCTCACTTCGCTCGCGCAGCCCGGTGTCGGCTTCGGCACTCCGGCGCTCGCGCAGGAGCTCGCGCGCCGCTGCAACGACTATGCGGCCGAGCTCATCGCGCGCTGGCCGTCCCGCTTCGGCGCCTTTGCCACCGTGCCGATGGAGAGCATGGATGGCGCCGGCGGCGAGATCGCCCATGCGCTCGACGTGCTCGGCTTCGACGGCGTTTCGCTGTTTGCGAGCTACGGCGAGAAATTTTTGGGCGACCGCGAGCTCGATCCGCTCTTCGAGATGCTCGAGGCGCGCGGCGCAGTCGTGTTCGTCCATCCCGGCCTGCATCCTTCCAGCAAGGATCTCGCACTGCCGTGGCCCGCCTTCATGATGGAGTATCTGTTCGACACGACGCGCGCCGTGGTCAATCTCATCTTCTCCGGCGCCATCGAGCGCTTCCCGCGCATCCGTTTCATCCTCCCGCATGCCGGCGGGCTCGTGCCCTATTTCGCCTGGCGGCTGTCGGTCTCGCCCATGATCGACCAGCGGCTGCCGCAATTGTCGCGCGATCAGGTCTACGCCGGCCTGGCGCATTTCTGGTACGACAACGCGCTCTCGCCCGGCGAGCAGACCTTCGGCACGCTCGATCACGTCGCGCGGTCTGAGCGCATCGTGTTCGGGAGCGATTTTCCGTTCGCCAATCCACGCGTGATCGCCGAGGCGGTGCGCACGCACGAGTCCGGCTTCCTGTCCGGGGAGAGGCGCTTCGCCATCGACCGCGCCAACGCGCTCGCGCTGTTCCCGAAATATGCGGGGTGACAACCGCAGCGGTGACCGTGCCACCCATGGCGCTGCCTGCTCATCGCAGAGACGAGCTGCGAGATGAGAAATTTGTTCTTGGATCGAAATCTGCTGGTGCCAACCATGGCCACGGACGGCGCATCGTTCTTTGCGCTTCCCCGCGGCTGACTTTGGGCTTGCAGGTGGCATTTGCGCGTGGTAGAACAAAACGGGAATATGAACGACGACAAGGGCAAGCCGATGAGGCATGCAGGCCCGCGGTCAGGCAGTTTGGCCAAACAAACCCAAGAGGTCCGTCCCGTGCCTGTAGGGACGAGGCATGCCTCGCCCTACAGGGCGGAATTGCAGGGTCGCCCCCCAGGGCCGAAGTGGGGGCTCATTTTGGCCAAACGAACCCAAGGGCATTCAGGGCGCGGTCAGGCAGTTTGGCCAAACAAACCCAAGAGGTCTTTCCCGTGTTTGCAGGGGCGAGGCATGCCTCGCCCCTACAGGACGGAATTGCAGGGTCGCCCGTCACCCTCCAATTTGGCCAAACGAACCCAAGGGAGGGCATTCGCGGCGGGCGCGGTCAGGCGGTTTGGCCAAACGAACCCAAGAGGTCCGTCCCGTGCTTGTAGGGGCGAGGCATGCCTCGCCCCGGCGAACGATTACAGCCCGGGAGGAATTTGTAGCAGCTCCTTGAGCTGGTTCTCGCCGAGGGGGGCGGCGAGAAACTTGAACGCGATCGCGTCCTGCATGCTCTCGTCGAGCGCCATGATGCGTGCGGTCCGCAGGCTTTCCTTCGGAATGAAGCCGGCCAGCATGTGCCGCACGGAAGCTTCCGGCAGGCCGGAGAATGCAACGTAGCGCGGCACCGCGTCGGGACTTGCGTACATCCAACCGACCGTCTCGTTGTAGGCCGCCAGGTAGCCTTTATTTTCCCCTGAGCAGATTTGCCGGCACGATGCGCTGGCGGAACGCAAAGACGTTCGGGTCATCCGCATTGACCGATCCCTCAATCCAATGATGGTAGGGTGAGCCGAAAACCTCGACGCGCGTGACGTTTTCAATCGCGGGATCTTCGGTGCTCGGTCGCCTCGGCATATACGGCCGGTCGATCCGGAAGTAGTGACTGTCGCCATGTACAAGAACGACAGGCTTGCCGAACTCTGCGGCCTGCCTGGCCAGCGCGCTGCGCAGTTCCGAAAAACCGTCCGGCTCCTGCTTGGGATTTCCGGGGAACGGCGAATACCTGGGAAAGATATTGGCCTGCTGCGCGATCATGAGCCCCCGGCTGCTGTTGCGCCGGGCATGCTCGAAACCCGCCTGCAGCCAGGCGAGGTCGGCGTTGTTGCGCTCGGCGAATTCCGAATCTCCTTCGCTCGTGCGGCCGCGGCCATTGTTGCTGCCCACGACATGCAGGGTCAGAAAGGTGACGCCGCCGACATCCCAGCGTGCGTTCTCGCGATATTTAGCAAGCTGCGGCGTGTCGCTCTGGCGGGTGAGCGCAATGGTGCGCCGGCCGAAGCTTTGCCCGGCTGCAAAGAAGAAACTTCGCAGCTTGGGGAGCCGCTCCAACGGATCGCCACCTGGGAAGCCCTCTTTCTCGTGACAATCGGTCCAGTCATTGTCTCCGGGAGTGTAGATCAGCGGATTGCTCGAGGCTTGAAACTGCGCGAGCCGGCGGGTCCAAAGCTCTTGCGTGCACGAGCCGAAGCGGGGGTGTGCGAGGTCGCCGACATGGACGATGAAAGCGAGCGGCGTGCGGTCGAGATCGGCGAGCACGTTTGCGAGCATCGGCTCCTCGGTGGGGGTATAGGCGAGATCGCCGAACAGCCCAAACGTGAATGCCGAAGTTGCGTTGTCCTGGGCGCGCGCCAATCCGGTCGCGGCAAGGCTGCTCGCGAGCAAGCCGATGACGACGAGCCGGCGGGAGCATCCGGTCATGGATGGCGCCCTGCGGACGTCGCTCAGCTGCGCGGCCACGCGTGCGGGCGTGCACGAGAAAATCAGCGTCGCTGCAAGGGTGGCGACAAGACTGCAGCCGCTGGAGAGGAGGCGGGTCGACATGGTCAGATGCTGCATCAACCCCGCGGTCAATGGTCTTGTCGCAGCGTCTCCTGCGCGAGTTGCATGAACAGCGGAACCGCCGCCGCCAAATCCGCAATCGAAACGAACTCTTCCGGGGCATGCGCCTGCGCGATATCGCCAGGTCCAAGGATCACGCAAGGCGCCAAAGCCTGCAGCTCGGAGGCGTCCGTCCCGTAGGGAGCCACGCTGGGCGCGGCACCCGCTATCTTGCTGCACAGCCGGACAAACGGATGGCTCTGCGCGAGCTCGGGCGGATCGCCTTCCCGCGCCTCGGTGAGCGCGAGCCCGGTGCGCCGCGCGGCAGCGCGAACCATGTCAATCACGGGCTGGGGATCTACCTTGGCGCTATAACGAAACTTGATGATGGCGGTTGCCTTTGGCACGGTCACGTTGACGGCGGAGCCGTGGTTGTCCAGCACGAGATTGAAATCGCTGAATGGCGGGTCATAGGCCGGATCCTGCAAGCCGGGGTCATTGCGCAGTCGCTCGTGGATCGCGCGCATTTCCATCAGGAAGGGGAGCAAGTCCCAATTGGCATTGCGGCCGCGACCCGTGCTGCTGTGCGCCTGAACGCCGGTTGCGACCGCGGTAAACTGGACGTGCACGCGGTGGCCGCGCATGGGAATCATTCTTGTCGGCTCGACCACCAGGATGGCGCGGGGACGCGCCGTCTTGGCCAGTACCGAGCGCTGCGCGATTTCACGCGCGCCGGCCTTTGTCGTTTCCTCATCGGTCGTCAGAAGCAGCGTGATCGGCACGTGCGCAGGCAACGCGCGCGCCGCGACGATGGCGGCGGCCAGCGGCCCTTTCATGTCGGTGCTGCCAAGTCCAAGCAGCCGTCCGTCCGTTATCCGGCCGCTCCAGGGCTCGCTGCGCCAGCCGGTATCCGGAACGGTATCCATGTGGCCGGACAGCGCCAGGCCACCACTTGCACCGTCGCCCGCGTCGCCTTTGGGCCCGCGATGGGCAACCAGGGCACGCTTCTCGACGCCATTGGCATCATGGTAGTCGAGCCGCTCGAGCTCGAAGCCCGGCAGCGCCACCTCGATCCGATCGGCGAGCGGGTAGTTGGAGACGAAGCTGCGGCTGTCGATCGTGACGAGATCGCGGGCAAGCTCCATGACGACGCGGGTATAGTCTGCCATCCGCTTCTCGTCGCGCGTCAAGTCGGCGCGTCGGCCGGCGAACGTTCGAGGCGGGCTCTGCACCTCTGTGCTGCGTCGGACGACGCCGCCTTGCTCAAATCGACCACGTCCCGACAAAGCTGCCTGATCATGTTGTCGATCATCTGCTTCGAATGCGCGTCGATAGGGGCAAACGCATCGCTCTCGATGTTCAATTTCTCGCCGATGGTCTGGTCCATTCTGCCGATGATCTGTCGCATCTCGTTTTGCCGTCTGCCATGGAGAAAGTAGCCGTCATAGACTGCGAGGAGTCCCGACAGGAGAATGAGCGCGAGGCAGAAGATCATGAAGCGGTTGATGAGGCGCGCGCCGGCCGGCGTGGGCGCCTGCCCTTGTGCCTTGATCTTGGCCGCAGCCCAAAAGCCAAATAAGGCGGCAGCTCCGGTAAGCCCGTATTTCAGGGCCTCAATCGATGGCATAGCTATCTCCGGCGTGTCGCGGGCTGGAGGTCCGGTTGGGTCCTCGTGACAGTATGCTATGCACGTGCGACGGTGGCTAGGTGGCGGAGTTGACGTTCCTACGAGTATCGCCGCAAGTAATTCGCGGGAAGCAAGAACCAAACGATGAAGCGGCGATTTACCACCCTCGACGTGTTTACCGGTGAGCGGTTCACCGGCAATCCTCTCGCGGTCGTCCAGGACGGCGGCGGTTTGGATCGGCAGCTCATGCAGGCAATCGCCCGCGAGTTTGGTCTGCCGGAAACGGTTTTTGTCTTGCCCGCAGCCGAGCCGGCGCACGCTGCGCGCCTGCGCATTTTTACGCCCGCATCGGAGCTGCCGTTCGCCGGCCACCCGACGGTCGGCAGTGCGGCTCTGCTCGGGCTTCTAAGCAATCCCGAGGGACCGCTGGATCTGATCCTGGAAGAGGAGATTGGTGTCATCCGTTGTCACGTCATTCCGCGAGGCGACGAGATCGCTCATGCGCGATTCGCGCTGCCGGTGCTGCCGCGGAAGATGGTGTGGGAGCCGGACAGGTCGGCCGTTGCCGCCGCCCTGAGAATATCGCCCCATGACTTCGATGATGCTCGCTTCAGGCTGGAGAAATGGTCGGCCGGAATCGACATGTTCATGATTGCGGTCAATGCGCCGGCCGTTCTGGCCAGCGTGCGGCCCGACACGTCCCGATGGGAAGATGCTTTCGGCACGACCGGCCCGCACGCGGCGTATGCTTTCTGTCCGCAGGGGGCGTTACCCGCAACAACCTTTCGTGCGCGCATGTTTGCGCCCATGCTCGGCATTCGTGAGGACCCCGCGACCGGCGCGGCAGCGGCGGCGTTTGCAGGTGTGCTGGCGATGCATGGCGCACTGGGATCCGGGATCCATGAAATCATCATCGAGCAGGGCCACGAAATGGGTCGACCGAGCGTGATTCAGCTCGAAATGCAGCTGGACGGCGCGCAGCTCCTCGCGAGCTCGATTGCGGGAGACGCGGTCATCGTCACGCAGGGAACGCTGAGCGCGTGAGGGATATGCGGCGCTGAAGCTCGGGCGGCGCCCGTGACGCTCACTCGATCACCTCGTCGGCGCGCGCAAGCAGCGTCGGCGATATCTCGAGGCCGAGAGCGGTTGCGGTCTTGAGATTGAACGCAGTGTGGAAATGCGAGGGCTCCCGCATCGGGACGTCGCCGGCCTTGGCGCCGCGCGCGACCTGATCCACGAAGGCCGCGATGTCGCGGAACACGTCCACGAGGTTGACGCCGTAGCTCATGAGCGCGCCCGCTTCCGTGATCTCACGAAAGGCGCAAATGGACGGTGCGCGTCGCTCGATCAGCAGCCGCGTGATGACTGCGCGATCGCGCAGAAAGAGCGGGCTTGCAGGAATCGTGATCGGCTCGCCGGGCGATTGGTCCATCGGCGTCAGCGCTGCGGCGTAGTTTGGCGGCTGCCCGATCACTTCAAGCAACCGCGGTTCGAATGCCAGCTTTTCGGCAATGGCCGCCGCGGCGACGGCTTGCTCCTGAGAGGCGCTATCCCAAAGAAGGCCGACGCGCCGCGCCTTCGGGAAGGCATCGCGCAGGATCTCTATGCGCTTTCCTGCCAGCTCGAGTTGGCTCACGAATATTCCGGTCGCATTCCCGCCAGGGCGGGAAAGGGCCGCCACATGGCCCTTCTCGACCGGATCGAAGTCGAGCGCGATGAACACGATTGGCGTCGCGCCTGCGGCGGCGCGCGCGGCCCGCAGTGCCGGCTCGTTGCCGGCCGCAAGCATGATATCCACCTTGCGGGCGGCAAGCTCGCGATATGTCTGCTCATAACCTTCAATGCTCGGGGCCTGGATGTACTCAAACGTGAAATTTCTGCCCCGCTGATAGCCGAGCTCGGCCATGCGCCGCTCGAAAGCAGCATAATGCGGCGCCCCGTGCGGCAAGATGCCGGAGTACCCGACGCGCAGCATCTTCGGCTGCCCGCGCGCCGCGCGTGGCCAGGCTGCCGCCGCCACGCATAGAAACGCGATGAGCTCCCGCCGTTGCATATGACCCTTTCCAGGGTTTGGAGGCACTCGAAGCATAGCACACTGCAGCCCAGCGGATCGAGAGGCCGATCGGAGCAGCTTTTCGGAGCAGGTTTAACGGATGGCGCGATGAATCGTTTACAGCTTTGCAGTTGACGCGGATCACGCCATTTGTTCCACGGCAAGTCGCCATGCATTCCGGGCCTAGCGCGAAGGCTTTGCATCCGCTATCGCGATGCGCATGCAGCCGACGGTTTCCATCTGCAATCTCTCCAAGACCTACGCCTCCGGTTTCAAGGCTCTCAAGAGCATCAACCTGGACATCCGCCGCGGCGAGATCTTCGCCTTGCTGGGCCCCAATGGTGCCGGCAAGACCACGCTGATCAACATCATCTGCGGAATCGTGACGGCTTCCGAAGGAACCGTTTCGGTCGGTGGTCATGACATCATAGCGCACTACCGCGCCGCCCGAGCGATGATCGGGCTCGTGCCGCAGGAGCTGCACACGGACGCCTTCGAGACGGTCTGGGCGACGGTGACCTTCAGCCGCGGATTGTTCGGACGACCGCGCAATCCCGCTCATGTCGCAAAGGTGCTCGAGGATCTGTCCTTGTGGGACAAGAAGGACAGCAAGATCATGACGCTGTCCGGCGGCATGAAGCGCCGGGTCTTGATCGCCAAGGCGCTCGCGCACGAGCCGCAGGTGCTTTTCCTCGACGAGCCCACCGCCGGCGTCGATGTCCAGCTGCGCCAGGATATGTGGCAGATCGTGCGCTCGTTGCGGGCATCAGGCGTCACCATCATTCTCACTACGCACTACATCGAGGAGGCAGAGGACATGGCCGACCGGATCGGCGTGATCAACCACGGCGAGCTCATTCTGGTCGAGGACAAGATCGAGCTGATGCACAAGCTCGGCAACAAGCAACTGACGCTCCACCTCCACAGGAAGCTCGATGCCATACCGGATGCGCTCGCTTCCCATCATTTGACCTTGACGCCCGACGGCCGCGGGCTGATCTACAACTATGACACGCAGGGCGAGCGTACCGGCATCACCGCGCTGCTTCAGGATCTCAATCGCACCGGCATCCGGTTCCGAGACCTCGAGACGAGCCAAAGCTCCTTGGAAGACATCTTTGTCGACCTGGTAAGGCAGCGATGATGAACCTGCGGGCGGTGCGTGCGATCTACACGTTTGAAATGGCGCGCACGGGGCGTACGCTGCTGCAAAGCATCGTATCTCCGGTGATTTCCACGTCGCTCTACTTCGTGGTGTTCGGCGCGGCGATCGGATCGCGCATCACCGAGATCGAAGGCGTGAGTTACGGGGCATTCATCGTGCCAGGGTTGATCATGCTCACCCTGCTGACGCAGAGCGTCATGAACGCCTCGTTCGGCATCTATTTTCCCAGGTTCACCGGCACGATCTACGAGCTCCTGTCCGCGCCCGTGTCGTATTTCGAGATCGTGCTGGGCTACGTGGGCGCCGCCGCGACCAAGTCGATCATCCTCGGCTTGATCATCTTGTTCACCGCCGGTCTTTTCGTGCCGCTGCGAATTGCACATCCGTTCTGGATGGTCGCCTTTCTGCTGCTTACGGCCGTCACCTTCAGCCTCCTCGGCTTCATTATCGGGATCGTCGCGGACGGGTTCGAGAAACTGCAGGTCGTGCCGCTCCTTGTCATCACGCCCCTGACTTTTCTTGGCGGCAGCTTCTACTCGATCAGCGTACTGCCGCCGGCCTGGCAGACGATCACGCTCATGAATCCGGTCGTTTATCTCATCAGCGGATTCCGTTGGAGCTTCTTCGAGGTCGCCGATGTGGACGTCGCCGTCAGCCTCGCGATGACAGGCTTGTTCCTGGGTGCTTGCCTCTCGGCGGTATGGTGGATTTTCAAGACCGGATATCGGCTCAAGAGCTGAGCGTCCTCGGGATACCGGATCGCCGCTGGAGTCCTTCGTGCTCACTGCGCCTTGACGACGGCGATCGCTTCGATCTCGACCAGAAAATCCGGATGCGAGAGCCGTCTCACCTCCACGGTCGTGCTGGTCGGGAGCGCCGTGCCGAAATATTCCATGCGCACCTCGACATGCCGGAAAAATTCGTCGATGTCGGTGGTGAAGGTCTGGGTACGCACGAGATCGGCCAGGCCCGCCCCGGCCGCAGCGAGCGCGGCCTTGAGGTTCTCGCCGACCTGGCGAATTTGCCGGCCCATATCGCCCTTGCCGACGATTTCGCCGGCCCGATTGCGCGCCAGAAGGCCCGAGATGAACACCAGCTGCCCCGGCACGACCGTAACCACCGGCGCGTAGAGCAGGTGTCCGCCGACGACTTGCTTCGCGAGGGCGTCCGGAAACAGGTTCTTGCGGTCGACCATGCCTCTCCTTCCTGCAATGGGACGCTACGGCGTGCCTTCCAGTCCGGCAGCAGATCACGCTATCATCGCCATGTCACGCGCGAGGAAGCCGGCATGAAGGTCGAGCCGATCCACCACGTCCCGATGCGACCCGAATACCGCAGCCCGTTCTCGGCCGCATTTGCGATCGAAGGAGGCCGCCTGATCTTCTTCTCCGGATGCTGCACGGTGCCGACCTATCACAAGCATCCGCACGATCCAGATGAGGAGCGCAAATGGCTCGAAGGAGATTTCCGGGAGCAGACGGAGCGTACCTTCGTGCACATAAAGGAAATCCTCGACGCGGCGGGCGCGCATATGAGGGACGTGCTCAAGCTGACTATTTTCACGACGCAGATGGATGGCCAGAACATTCTCAACGAGATCTCGGAGCGCTACTTCGGCAATGATAATCCGCCGGCCCGGTCGCTGATCGGCGTGCAGACGCTTGCGCATCCCGGCATGCTGATCGAGATCGAGGGGGTTGCGGCCGCCCCGGTGCGGGAGTGACGGCAGGGCTAATGCATGTGAGCCACATACGAATGGCAGACTCGGTTCGAGCCCACAGAGCGGATCAACATATGGAGGAGATGGTGACCAAAAGAACCAGTACGGTGACGCGCCGGGTGCTCATGGCCGCCGGCGCAGGCGGCGCCATCACCGGCCTTTTCGGACCGCGTGTCCGCGTTGCGCAGGCGGCTCCGGTCACGATCCGCTATGCCACCGGCGGAGGGATTGGCCCCAACGAGATGGAGACCATCATCTATCTCGACTGGATGCAAAAGAACGTGCTCAAGGGATACGGCAAGGACTACACGGTCGACATGACGTTCACCCGCGGCACGCCGGAGGCCGGCACGCTGCTGGCGGCCGGACAAGCAGACATGGCAACGCTCTCGTTTGCGGTCTTTGCCACGTCCGTATTGAAAAATATCGTGCCGGGCGGCCTCACCATCGTCTCTGACAACTATCAGGACGGCCGGCCCGGCTATGCACAGAACACGTTCTTCGTGCTCAAGGATTTGCCGGTCCATTCGACGCAGGATTTGAAGGGAAAGAAAGTCGGCATCAACGCTTTCGGCTCGGCCGTCGATCTCGCCTTGCGGGTGAAGCTCAAGAAGGACGGCATTGATCCGCGCAAGGACCTGACGATCGTCGAGGTCGCATTCCCCAACCAGGCCGCTGCCATCCGCGAGAAGCGGATCGATTGCGGCATTCTGATCTTGCCCTTCATGAATGCCGAGATTTCGCAAAGGCGACCTGCGCGCTCTTTTCACCGGCGGGGACGCCTTCGGGCCCTATTCGGTGATCTTTCAGGTCGTCACCAATGAGTTCCTGAAGAAGAATTCCGACGCCGTAAGGTCTTATCTCGCCGACTACGTCCGCGGACTGCAATGGTTCTATGATCCCGCCAATCGCAGGAAAGCCGTCGAGATCACCGCGGAGTTCACGAAATCTCCGGCGGATGTGCTCGATTCCTATTTCATGACCGAGCGCGACTACTATCGTGATCGCAATGGCTGCGTCGGCGTCACCACGATACAGACGCCGATCGACGCGATGCAAAACGAAGGATTGATCGATCGCCCGGTCAGGATTTCCGAGCATCTAGACATGTCGTACCTGCCGTTTCCCTGCTCGGCATGACCAGCATATGCGTCCGAAATCTGGATAAGCGCTACAGGAGTTGAGACGGCGAGGTGGCGGCCCTCTCGGGTGTCGATCTCGAGGTCGGGAAAGGCGAGTTCGTCACCATTGTGGGACCCTCCGGCTGCGGCAAGAGCACGCTGCTCTATATTCTGGGCGGCTTCATCGGCGCCGACGGCGGCACTATCGCGGTCGACGGCAAGGCCGTCGTCGGGCCCGGTGTCGATCGCGGCGTTGTCTTTCAGGAATATGCGCTGTTCCCCTGGCTGACGGTGACACAAAACATCCGCTACGGGCTGGAAATGACCGGCGTGCCGCGGGAGGAGCGCAAGGCCATTGTCGAACGCCTCATCCGCACCATCGGGCTTGAAGGGTTCGAGCACCGGTTTCCGCGGGAGTTGTCCGGCGGCATGAAGCAACGCGTGGCGATCGCACGCACGCTCGCCTACGACCCGCAGATCCTTCTCCTGGACGAGCCATTCGGCGCCTTGGATGCGCTGACCCGCGAGACCATGCAGGACGAGTTGCTGCGGCTTTGGCAGGGCACGCGCAAGACGGTGGTGATGGTCACCCACGACGTCAATGAGGCCGTCTATCTGTCCGGGCGCGTGCTCGTCATGTCGCAGCGCCCGGGCCGGATCGTGCAGGAATTTCCTATCGCTCTCGACCGCTCCGGTGAGCGGGAGCAGACCATTCTGACCGAACATTTCAATGCAGTCCGCAATGAAGTGTGGCTTGCGGTCCGCCACCAGGCCGCTGCCAGGAGCGCGTCTTGAGCGAGCCGGCCAGCGGCCGCATGCGGCTGCCGCTCGGGCGCAATTGGCGTTGGCTCCGGGGCATCGTGCGATACCTGCCCGTCGCGATAGTCTTGCTTGTCTGGCAACTTGTGGTGGCGCTCGATCTGATCGACCGCACGTTCCTGCCATCGCTCGCCGCCACCGTTGCGGCGCTGTGGGAGATGAGTCGCAACGGGGAGATCGGGCTCAATCTCGCTGTCACGATCTACCGCGCACTCGCCGGCCTTGCGATCGGCTCGATTCTCGGCGTGGCGATCGGACTTGCGATGGCGACCTCGCGCCACGCCGACCGCTTCTTCGGACCGCTCGTCGCCACCACCTATTCGTTGCCGAAATCATCGCTGATCCCGCTGTTCATCCTTTGGTTCGGAATCGGCGACGTGACCAACATCCTGACCGTCGTCCTTGCATGCCTCTTGCCGGTGATCGTCAGCAGCTATCACGGCGTGCAAGCGGTGCCGCCCTTGATGGTGTGGAGCGCACGTGCCATGGGCACGCCGCCATACTTGATTCTCTGGCGTGTCCTGCTACCGGGCGCGCTGCTTTCGATTCTGACCGGAGTGCGGATCGCGCTCGGCTTTTGCTTCGTGCTCACCATTTCAGCGGAGATGATTGCGGCAAGGAGCGGCATCGGCAAGCTGATATTCCTCTATGGCGAGAATGGTGCCTATGCGTACATGTTCGGGGGCTTGATGGCGGTGGTGATCGTGGCCTACGCCGCGGACCGCATCCTGCTCGCGGGCATGCGCCATTTCCTGCGCTGGCACGATTCCGTTCATGCAGCGCATTTGCGTGCCTGAAGGAACTTGCATGCCTGAAGGAAAAAGTCTCGGCAGTGCGCCAGGCGCCGCGATGCAGGCGGGCTTCCTCTACGCCTATCCGCTGCTCCTCGTGCTCCTCGTGTGGGAGCTCGTCGCCGCGGCCGGGTTGATTCGGCCGTTGTTCCTGCCGAGCCTCTCGACGGTGCTGGAGCAATTTTGGGTTCTCCTGCGCGACGGCGAGATCGTCGTGCCGCTCATCGTAAGCCTTTATCGCGCCTTCGCCGGGCTTGCGCTGGCCGTCATTGCCGGCGTGACCGGCGGCCTCCTCATGGCGCGATCGCGGTGGGCGGATTGGGCGCTCGATCCGTTGGTCTCGATCGCGTTTCCCGCGCCCAAGATCGCCTTCGTCCCGATTTTCATCCTGTGGTTCGGCATCGACCATCTCTCGAAGATCCTGCTGGTGGCGTTCACCTGCGTATTCCCGATGATCATCGCAACGTACCACGGGGCGACCGCGGTCAGTCGAACCGTGATCTGGTCGGCCGAGGCAATGGGAACGCCGGAGCGCAAGCTGCTCACTCGCATCATCCTTCCAGCTGCGCTGCCCTACGTCTTCAGCGGCATCAGGGTCACATTGCCGGTCTCTCTCATCATCGCATTCACCGCCGAAATGATTGCCGGCGGCGGGGGCGTCGGTTCCGCTCTGATGTTCGCGCAGCGCTTTTTCCAGACCCCGACCGTTTTCGTCTACATACTGATCATGCTTATGACAGGGTTTGTGCTCGACCGGCTGATGCTTTGGCTGCGCTCCCGGCTCCTGCCTTGGCAGGAGGAAATGCAGGAAATTTGATCAAGGCAAGAGCCTATCCGCTTCGCGAGAGAGAGCGGGGATCAGCCCAGAATTGCCAAATTCGGCGAGCATGAGTTGCCCTTGCAGCCCCAAATCAACCCCCTAGTGAGAAGCGGGACTGTTGGGCTCCGGCGACAACCTCCCCGGGGCCCACTGCCTTCTCGAATGAGTTTCCCAGACGACATTGGAACAATGCTCCGACCAAGCCGTTGGGCGAAAGATTGACGGCGCAATTTCGGCCGCGCGGTGATGGGATATTCTCGATGTTCCGGCCGGGCAGCATTCAGATGGTCGTAACGGCAACCCTCATCGGCCGCAACAAACGAGACCGGGATGCCGGCAACGGGCCAAGGCAGGGGGCGAGGCAAGGATCCAGGCAAGTCCCGACTGCTGCGCGTTCTCGGCCCCGGCCTCATCACCGGTGCTTCCGACGATGATCCGAGCGGAATAGCGACCTACAGTCAGGCTGGAGCGCACTTTGGATTTACCATCTCCTGGATCATGCTTTTCAGCTATCCATTGATGGTCGCAATCCAGCAGGTAAGCGCCCGGATCGGGCGAACGACCGGCAAGGGAATTGCCGGAAACATCCGGGAGCATTATCCGGACTGGCTGCTGCAATGCATCGTCGGGCTGCTGCTGATCGCCAATACGATCAATATCGGCGCCGATCTCGGCGCAATGGCTGACGCGCTCAAGCTTTTGCTGGGAGGGCCGCACCTTCTGTATGTGCTCCTGTTCGGCGCTCTGTGCGCGCTCCTGCAGGTCTTCACGGAATATCGACGCTATGCCGCCATGCTGAGATGGCTGACGCTGGCGCTGTTTGCCTATTTCGGCACCGTCATGGTGGTGGAAATTCCGTGGGCGCAGGCGGTGCGCGGGCTTCTGATCCCGACATTCACCCTGGAGGCCGCGTTCTGGACGACGGTGGTCGCCATCCTCGGCACCACCATCAGCCCTTATTTGTTCTTCTGGCAGGCTGCACAGGAAGCGGAAGATATCGCTGCGGTGCGTGCGCGCAAGCCGCTGGTGAAGGCGCCGGAGCAGGGGCGGGATGCCATCGAACGCATCCGGCTCGACACCTATGTCGGCATGGCATTCTCCAATCTGGTCGCGCTGGCCATCATCATCACCACCGCGGCGACGCTGCATGCGAGCGGCGTCACCAACGTCGAGACTTCGGGCCAGGCGGCTGAAGCGCTGCGGCCGGTCGCCGGGCCGTTTGCCTTTGCGCTTTTCGCGCTCGGGATTGTGGGGACGGGCCTGCTTGCGGTGCCTGTCCTGGCGGGATCGGCCGCCTATGCCATCGGCGAGGCGCGGCGCTGGCCGGTCGGGCTTGCCCGCAAGCCAATGCAGGCCAGGGCCTTCTACGCAACCCTGACGCTCGCCACCATGGCGGGTGCGAGCCTGAATTTCCTCCCGATCAGCCCCATCAAGGCGCTCTACTGGGCGGCCGTGATCAACGGCGTCGTGGCGGTACCGGTAATGATGACGCTGATGCATATGACGGCCAATCCCAAGGTCATGGGGAAATTTTGCGTGCACAAAGGGCTGCGATTTGTCGGCTGGGTCTCGGCCGGCGTGATGGCGGTGGCCGCAGTTGCGATGTGCATCAGCATGATTGCTTGACCTGCAATCATCACGGGGGCATCGCCGGGGCGCGAGCCGGAGTTGTCCCGCGCAGCAAAATCAGCCGATTTCTTTGTGCGCCGGTTGCTCATTGGGCCGCAGCGCAGGCAAGCGCGGGCGATCTGTCCCCTTCCTGCGCACGCCCCGTTGTGATGGCTATCACAATTGGCGCCAGAGGAGAGTGCGAATTCGCACACCAAATCGCGGCAATTCGACAAAAGCCCCGGTTTCCGGATCGAGGCCGTGCGTTTTCGCACATGGGTGTTCCGGCCTTCGGACTACTAATGGTCACAAGCAAACCGGAGGATCAGTGTCGTGACGAAGAAGTTAGCGCCGATGCGGCAACTCGCGCAGCATCACCCGCTCCATCCGCTGATGATCGTAATCGGCGTGTTGATGGTTGCGGCGACGGCGAAGCTCGGCCATGGAATGTGGGGTATTGGCGCGCTGTTTGCCTTCTATCCTGCTTATTTGGCCATGCTGGTCGCCGGTCAGCGCGCCGCTGCATTGCTCTCGGGCATCAGTATCCCGCAGCTGTTCGCGCCAGACTTCGCTTACGCAAGAATCTCTGTCCGAATGTAGGCAGGGCCGGAGCAGTCGGCTCCGGCCCTTGGCAGCGGGCGGGACAATGGCTTCCGTCCCCATCCGATGCAGTGAGCCGCCCGAGATCGTTGACGCTTGCTGATGGGCTCAGGTCAGCTCGGAAGCTTCCGCAATCATCTGCCGCAGTCGCGCCGTGTCGGTCAGCACCAGCGCGCCACGTCGTTTCTCGATGAGACCGGCGCGCTCGAGAACCTTGAGCTCTCGCGTCACCGATTCCCGTCTGATGCTGACGCGCGCCGCGAGATCCGCGTGCACGGGGGGTGGCGAGACGATGGCTTGCGTCGGCTTACCTGTTTCCGGCCTCGAAAGCCGCAACAACTCGGCATAGATCCGGTGCCGGGCATCGAGCATCGTGTACTCGTTGACGCGATTGGACATGGTGCGAACATACCCGGCGAGCAGCTCGAGCAGCTGATCGCAGACGTCGGGGTAGGCATGGATGGCAATGCGGAACACCGAGGCAGGCATGCGCGCAAAGCTGACGTCCGTTATGGCGATGATTCCCGATGACCGCGGTTGATTGTCGATCGCCGCGATCTCTCCGAAGAACTCGCCCGAGTTGATCTCCCGCAGCAATACTTCGCGTCCGGACACCGACTGGATTTTGACGCGAAGCGTTCCGCTCACGACGAAAAACACGTCGTTGCTCTTGTCTTGATAGTCGATGATCCACTGGTTGCGGCTCGCCCGATGCCAGGAGCACTGGGTATCGAGAAGGTCTATCTTCGCGGGGTCGAGCGAACGAAACAGGCCGATTTTTGCAAGCGTCTCGGTTCGTCGGCTCATGACCTTCACACCGCCATCGCCTCGACCAGCGGCGCGATGTCGCCGATCTCGTCGACCGACCACAGGCGGTTGGCCAACTCGCCGGCCGCAGTGCTGCCGAGCAGCGGAGCGACGAGATCGGAGAATTTTTCCCGCAGCCCGGTGTCGTCGAGCGGCACGATGCGCGAGCCGAGTGCCTCGTCGGCCTGCCGCGTGAAGCTGCCGCGCGCGGTGGCGACCGTCACCCGCGCCGGGCGCAGTTGCGGATAGAGCCGATCGACCTCCGGCGGCGCCGTGACGTTGAGCTTGCCGGCGCTCGCCGTAAACCAGGGATCGCGCCGCACCGCCGCGTCAAAATGCTCGACCTTGATCCCGCGGAATTTCAGCGCGACGCCCATCAGATAAGGAAAGCTCAGCTGTGCGCTGGCGAAATCATCCCATCCGGTCTCCGCATGCTCGGCGGCGATGCGATAGGTTGCGACGTCGATCCGCGCAACCTCCTCGGTGGCAATGCTCTCATCATGCAGGAGACCGATGAGAGCCTCGACCGCCGGCTGGATGTGGCGACAGCAAGGATAAGGCTTGACGTAGCAATCGGTGATGCCGAACGGCACCTTGGGCGGGAGTGCGAGGGGAGGCGCCTTGTCGGTGCGGCCGAAGGCGAAGGCCTGCATGAATCCGTCACGCGCCTCGATGACGCCCGGCGGACCCTCGACCCCCTGCTCCGCGAGCAGCGCCGCTTGCAGCCCTTCGCGCGCGGCATGGCCGGCGTGCAGGCGTTTGACGTCGGCGCCGCCATTGACGAAGGCGAACAGTCCGGCGGCACTCGAAGCCGCAATCCCGAGCGCGTTGGCAAGCTGCCCGCGCGCCAGTGCGCGCAGCTTGCCCGCGGCCATCGCCGAGCCGAGCACGCCGACCGTCGCGGCGGGATGGAAACCGCGCTGGCGCAGGTCGGGATGACAGGCACGGCCGATGGCGATCTCGGCCTCATAGCCGGCGACCAACGCCTCAATCAGCGCCGCTCCGCTGACATGACGGTCATAACCGAGCGCGAGCAGCGCCGGCACCACCACGCAGCCCGGATGCACGGAGCCTTGCCGGAAGCCGTCGTCGAGCTCGATGCCGTGTGCCGCGGTGCCGCCGAGAAAGGCCGCATCGAGGAGGTCGGCACGCCGCGCGCGTCCCGGCACCGGAATGTGGCCGGCCGGGCGCACCGCCGAGAGCATCGCCTCGGCGCGGGTCGCGATCTCGCCGCGCGCGCCGGCAATCATCACGCCCACGGTGTCGAGCAGATGCCGCCGAGCATAATGGCGCACCTCTTCGGACAACGCGGCGTGGCGCAGCTCACTGACGAAGCCGACGATGGCCTCGCTGGCTCCTGCCGCCGGATGCAGCGGATGAATTGCTTCGGCGTGCGACATGGATGTCCTCGTATCGGCGCAGCGTACGACAAGCACCAGCTTGTAGGGCGGCGATTTCGCCGGAACCCGCCGCCTGTTGTTGAGGCGGATTGCGCTTCGCTAATCCGCCCTACCTGCCACATTGATCCTACACCAAGCGCACGAGGGCATCGACGGCGATGACGCCGTCGCCGGCCGGGCGCACGATCAGCGGATTGATCTCGGCCTCTGCGATGGAAGCATCATGCGCGAGCTGCGAGAGCGCGACGATGGCGCATGCGAGCGCCTCGAGATCGCCCCTCGGTTTGCCGCGGTAGCCGGAGAGCGCGATGAGGCTGCGCACTTGCCCGATCATCTCGCGCGCGGTGGCGAGATCGACCGGCGCCAACCGCAGGCTGCGGTCGCGTTCGATCTCGGCGAGCACGCCGCCGGCCGCCAGCATGATCAGCGGGCCGACGTCGCGGTCGACGCGATAACCGATCAGCACCTCACCGAGGCCAAGGATCATGGGTTGCACGAGGACGCGCTCGAACCGGCCACCAGGCATTCGCGCGCGGACGCGGGCGCGCATTTCCTGGATTTCGGCCAACAGCGCCGCGCCATCGGCAATCCCGAGCGCGACGCCGCCGACATCGGTCTTGTGCGCGATCTCCGCTGACAGAACCTTGGCCGCCACCGGATAAGGAAACGGCAAATCGGGCGGGCGCGAGGTGTCGGCGTCGAGCGCAACCGCGGGGGCCCTTGCGATGCCGAGACGATCGAGCAGCGCGCTCGACGCCAGCTCGTCGAGGATGCGTCCGCTCGTTCTGTCTGGCGCGACATCGCCGGTTGTAGGGACGGGTTTCAGATCCGCCCCTGCTCGACCCAACCTACCCCCCGCGATCGGCAGCGGAGGCCGGTGCGCCAGCGCCGCCGCGATGGCGTCGGCGCAGGCTTCCGGCGTGCGGAAATTCGGAACGCCGGCACGGCTCAGCGCCGCCAGCGCCTCCGGGGCCTCGGGGACCAGAAAGGCTGCAAGCGGCTTTTTCGCTCCGGCGCACTCGATGATCGGGCGCACCGTCGCGTGCGGATAGGTCCGCGCCGATGAGCCGACGACGGCGAGCACGAGATCGAATTCCGGCGCGGCGAGAAGAATGTCGAGCGCGGATTTCATGGCGTCATAGCGCGCGCCGGCAACCGTGAGATCGACGATCCGCGCCGGCTTCACCTCGATCCCGGCAGCGGCAAGCCGCGCGAGCGTGGCGGTGCTTGCCGCCTGGATGTTGACGCCGCGGCTTGCGAGCGGATCGACGACCATGGTCGCGCCGCCCGCCGTCGTCGTCACCACGCCGACATTCATGCGTCCTGTGCCGGGCACGGCAACGGGCACGCGCACAACCAGCAAGGCACCCTCGATCAGACCTTCGAGCGTATCGACCCGCACGATGCCGCAGGATTTCAGGAACACATCGGCGATGTCGTCCTCGCCTGCGAGCGCGCCGGTATGCGAGATTGCCAGCTCGCGCGCCGCGGCGGAGCGCCCGAGCTTATAGGCGATCACGGGTTTCCCCCGTGCCGCCGCGTTCACCGCAAGACGCCGCAAGGCATCGGCGTGCCGCATGGTCTCGAGAAACAGCATGTAGGCGTCGACGTCGGGATCCTCGATCATGGCCTCGCAAATCTCGCCGAGCGACAAGTCGATCTCGTTGCCGACCGACACAAGCCCGGCAAAGCCCAATCCGCGGGCGTTGCCGCGCGAGGCCAGCGCGCCGATCATGCCGCCGCTGTGGGATGCGACGAAGATGCGACCCACCGGCAGGTCCGCCTGGTCGAAGGCGGCATTTGCGGTCAGCATCGTCTTGCTGCGCAGGTCGACGACGCCCAGGCTCGATGGCCCGACAATGCGAATGCCGGTGCGGGCGCAGATATCGCGCAGCCGCGCCTCGCGCGCCACGCCTTGCGCGCCGGCTTCTGCGAACCCGTCGGCGAGCACGGTTGCAACCCGCATGCCGAGCCGTCCGCATTCCTCGACCGCATCGATGGCCGCTTCCGTCGGCGTCACGATATAGGCGTGGTCGGGCACCTCCGGCAGCGCGGATAGCGAGGGCCAGGCGCGCTCGCCGAGCACCTGCTCGCGCCGGGGATTGATCGGATAGACGCGGCCGGCATAGCCGATCTGGCGCAGAAATTTGAGCGGCCGCCCGGCGGTTTTCCCGGCATCATCGGACTGCCCGACAATTGCAACCGAGCGCGGAGCAAACAGGGGCTGCGCGAGGGGGGAGAGGGAAGGCATCGCTCACAGTAGCTCAAAAAAACAAATGGTCTGTGGAGGGTGTCGACAGGCGGGGGACGGGCACCCAACGGAGGCGAATTTTTGCTGCGCAGTCGTTCCGGACTTGGCCACAGCAACGTTGGCAAGGTGATCGGAACTTCGTTGATGACATAACGGCGATTCCTTCTCGTTCCTATAGCACCTAGCAGAATCGAGCGGACCATGTTAGGTAATACTCGTCATTCGAGTGGTATTACGGAGGCTGCGGTGACTGTGACGGTGACGCGCAAGGGGCAGGTGACCATTCCGAAACCGGTTCGCGACCGGCTTGGCATCAAGCCCGGCAGCAAGGTGGATTTCGAGATCGCCGAAGACGGTCGGGCGTTTCTCCGCAGGATCGGTAAGGGCCGCGTGCCGCCGAGCCGCTTCGATCGGATGCGAGGCACCGCAACCAGTGGCCTCACGACGGACGAGATCCTGGCCTTGACCCGCGGCCGGACGTGACGACGCTCATCGACACGAACGTTCTCCTCGACATCGCGACCAACGATTCAAGATGGGCGCCCTGGTCTTTGCATCAACTGGACGCTGCCGCGATCCGCGGCTCGGTGCTGATCAATGCCGTAGTATATGCCGAGTTCTCGATCGGCTACGCGCGTATCGAGGAGATTGACCGAGTTATCACCGATGCCGGACTTGAGCTCACGGAGATACCGCGAGCGGCACTCTTTCTCGCGGGCAAAGTATTTCAGCGCTATCGCGCCAAAGGCGGCAGCCGTACCAGCGTGCTGTCGGATTTCTTCATCGGCGCCCACGCTGCCGTCGCGCAGTTTCCACTGCTCACCCGCGATCCCCGCCGCTATAGAGCATACTTTTCGGGCATCGCGCTGATTACCCCGGACGGGACCGAATCGGCCTGAGGGGGCGGACGGGTTATCACGGGGAGGTGTGATCGTTGATATGGACATCCCCTTGGACCTGGCGTGGAACACTGGGTCAGAAAACTGCTAGGCGCGAGACACAGCAGCGCGCCGATCACGTTCGCGAGGATCTCCGATCGGCGATGCAATCCATTTCCAATGAGCTTAAGACAGATAGGGTTTCGGAACCTCCGATTGCCAAGTCGTTGCCATCTGCGCCGCTTCAAGTTACACGAGCTGAGCAATATGTTGGGCACCAGGACTGGGCTTTTTTGCGCGGAGATTGGGCCGAATCCGTCGGTATTGAAGCTGGGCCCTGGTCATTGCGGCTTGCCGGTCTGGCACGACCATCGCCTCGGCTGGCGATAACCATTGGCAGTGAGACAGTTCAGGGCAGAGCACCTTTGCTGACCATCGTGCGGCCGCATCAGAGATTCGTGACCGCAAAAAGTTAGAGCGACAATCAGGCCGCACATTCTGGTGGGGTATCGGATAACATCAATGGCAAACCGAAGTAGCGCCAAGACCTATTCTGACTTAGGTCCTGCTTTGCAGCATCTCCAACACGTCGGCGCACGCGATGCTCGCGCGAAGAAGGCGGTCGCGATCAACTTCGCGGACGTGAGCGATCTCGTTGCGGACAGGCGCGATCTGACCGACGGCAGATTGAAGCCGCTGCTTTCCGTCCGGCGCACCCCCCAAACGGTGACGGGCATCCTGCCAAACGTCCGTTGCGAAGAGCAACGGTGGGAGCTGACCGAGATAGAGATAGTCGACGATGCTCAGCGGTTCCGATCCTGCGGGGCGGGCCCGAAGCGAGCGTCCGAGGACCTCGCGTTCGCGCTCGGATAGCGCCTCCTCGATTCTTCGTGCGGCGCTCTCGCCGAAGCGTGCAACATAGACCTCACGAACGACTGCACGCAGCGCGCGCTCGGTCTCCACAATACGTTGCCACACGGTCTCGGT
Organism: uncultured Alphaproteobacteria bacterium; assembly: GCA_963820365.1. Lineage (GTDB taxonomy): Bacteria > Pseudomonadota > Alphaproteobacteria > Rhizobiales > Xanthobacteraceae > VAZQ01. Next base: position 122,152 of record CAWFZR010000027.1, read on the forward strand.
GCCCGGCAGGAACCACGGTGGCGTGATAGGTGGGGCCTCTGGTTCGCCCCCGAGCTGGCGGAACGCGACACGAATGATGTCCGCCATCCTTCGCCGTCGCTCGCGAAGGAACTCTTCGTACTCCATCAACTCCCACGACAGCGGAAGGGCGTGCTCGGCGCACAGACGGCCCCATCGATCGTCGTCAATAGCGAGCTTCTCGCGTAGCCGTGGAACGTATTCCGCTGGACTCCGAGCACCGATCGAGCTGTTCTCGTGCCAGCCGGTGTCCGCCAGGTTCGCTACCTGGTTAACCCGGCGACGTTCTCTGATCCCGCGCGAATGGAGCCACGCTGTAGGAAATAGATGGTGGGCCTCGCGGGCCGCGCGCCCACCATCTGCGGGCGGGTCGAACAGGTTTTGAAGAAGCTGGTCGGAGAAAAGCGCTCGCGTTCGGAGAACGACCTGGGCCGCTCGGAATGCGAGTGCAGCTGGAGCCCGCGCCTTCTGGGTCTCCAGCGCCGAGACGAGAGAGTGCGTCCAGTAGTCGCCTGTGACCGTTTCGTCCATTGCATCGTCGAGCGTGCGCACGAAACCGTCGGCGTCATCTGCTCCTAGTCTGGCAATACGCGCCAAGTCTTGCTCGAACATGGTCTCCGACGAGCCGGAATAGCGTGCCGTGAGCAGGGACCCGAAGACCCAGCGCGCGATCATCGCGTCGAGTTGACTTTTCGCGACTCCGACTTTTCGACCGCGGATGTAGAAGGCATAAGCGTTCACGATTGCGTTCTTGGAGGCGATGAGAGTCTGGTTGACAAACCCGGCATGCTTCACGCGAAGCAAGTAGTCCCGCCATGGCGTCGGCTCCATGCATTCGTTCGCTGCGTCGTCGAGTTCACGCAGGAGCTTCAACCGTCTGCTGCTCTCCGCTTCGCCCGTCGTCGGATCGACTCCGCGAAGATAGCGGTAGACGGCTGACATCCGCGCGCGACCAAACGCGACGCCGCAGACGGCCCGCAGAAGCTGTTGTGTATCGATCCCAACAACAGTCCCAGCGGACATTGCCCGCGCGCGCTCCTCGATCCGGTCGCGCAACTCGCCCCGAACTCCTGTCATCGCTGCAGGGCCGCGCGGAAGCGGTCGCGGCAGAGGGAGGCATCGAAATTGCGCTTGAAATCGGGGGGCTCGGTCGGCTTGACGCGCAGGCACACAAAGGACGCGCCGTTGCCTTCGCGCAGAAGCCGCGCGCCGCCTGCGATGTCGGCAGCGGCGGCGACCGTGCGTGTGTGCCTGATGCCGCAGCCGACGGCGATTTTTTCCAGATCGACGCCGAGGCTGGTGTGACTCTTCTGCCAGCCGGTCTCCCCATAGTGACCGTTGTCGACGCAGAGAATCGCGAGATTCGCGGGGTCCATGACTGCGATGGTGGCGAGCGCGCCGACATTCATCAGGAGCTCGCCGTCGCCGGTGACGACCAGCACGCGTTTGTCCGGACGCGAGAGCGCCAGGCCGAGGCCCATCATGCAGGCGGCGCCCATCGCGCCGGCAAGCGAATAGACGTGCGCGCCGTCGCCCGTCACCGCGCCGACGTCGCAGGCGGTGCCGCCCAATCCCGTAATGATCAGGAAATCCTCATGCCGCCCCATCAGTGCCGGCACCGCTTCGCTCCGTTCCAGCACGAAGCCTCCCGCCGCTGACACGGGGCGGGCCGGTTTCACGTTGCCGGGCATGCGGTCACCTCGGGACTCCCGTCAAAAAGGCTTGGCGCCGATCAGTCGTTGCGAAAGCAGCACGGCGACCGCCTGACCGCTCTTGAACGCCATGGTCAGCGCCGCGTTGGTTGTCGGGATCACGTCTTCGGGCCGCTCGATGCGCAGACAAATCACGCCCATGGCCGCGAGCACCGGCTCCGTGGCCTGACCCATGGCGAATTGCCACGGATTTCCCTCGCCGAAGTCGCCGCGCATGCTGATGAGCGTGAGAAATGGAAAGCGCGCGCCCTTGATCAAGGACAGCATATTGATGCAGTTGCCCACCCCGCTCGACTGCATCAGCAACACGCCGCGCTCGCCGCCAAGATCGGCGCCGGCGATGAGCGCCACGCCCTCCTCCTCGGTGGTCAAGGCGATGGAGTGCACGTCGCCGTCCGCGAGCGAGCGGTCGATGAGAATGCTGTGGCCGGCATCCGGCACATAGCAGAACTGCTTGATGCCATTTCGGCGCAGCAGATCATAGAGATCGTGCTGCCAACCGGTCTTGGGTTGCGCCTCGACTGCTGCGTTCGTCATCACTGCGCCTTTGCCCCCGCCAATTTGACGATCGCCGACCATTTGGTCTCCTCCCGGTCGATATCGGCGGCGTATTCCTCCGGCGTGCTGGCGAGCGGCTCGGCGCCATCGTCGGCAAGCCGCGCCTTCAACTCCTCGGACATGACCGCCGTTGTCAGCGCCGCGTTGAGCTTCTCGACGATCGCGCGCGGCGTGCCGGCGGGAGCCACGATCCCATAGTGCAGCACGGCCTCGTATCCCGGCAATGCCGCTTCTGCCACGGTCGGCAGGTCGGGAAAGACGGATGAGCGCCTGGCGCTGGTCACCGCGAGCGCCCGCACCTTGCCCTGCCGCACCAGCCCGATCGCGGGCGGCAGCGAGCTGAAGTAGATCGCGACGTGACCCCCGACGAGATCGGTCAGCGCGGGCGCGCTTCCCTTGTAGGGGATATGCGTGAGCTTGATGCCCGCCATGGTGGCGAAATATTCGGTCCCGAGGTGGATGCCGCTGCCGGTGCCGGCGGAGGCGTAATTGAGCTTGCCGGGCTCTTTCTTGGCAAGCGCGATGAGGTCGGCAATCGAATGCACGGGCAGTGACGGGTGCACGCAGACCACCAGCGCGCTGGTGGCGATGAGGCCGATCGGCGCAAAATCTCTGCGCGGATCGTAGCCGACATTGCCATAGAGCGTCGGATCGATGGCCAGCGTGCCGGTGCCGCCGAGGCCGAGCGTGTAGCCGTCGGCCTCGGCCTTGGCGACCTGGCGGGTGGCGATGCTGCCGCCGGCGCCGCCGCGATTCTCGATGACGATTTGCGCCCCGAGCGTCTTGCTCATTTTCTCCGCCGCGGTCCGCGCCATGACGTCGTTGCCGCCGCCGGCGGCATAGGGAACGATCAGCGTGATGGGGCGGCTTGGATAGTCCTGCGCCGCCGCAGGCTGGGCGACACCCGCAAGCAGGATCGTGATCAGCGCGATTTTTTTCATGGACTCGTCATTCCGCCTTCAACCCGGCCGACCTGATGATAGCCGACCATTTCGTCTCCTCGCGGTCGATCACCGCCGCATGCTCCTCGGGCGTGGTGGGCATCGGCTCGGCACCTTCCTGGAGCAGTCGTTTCTTGACTTCGTCGGTCGCGAGTGCCGCCCGCAGGGCACTGTTGAGCCGCTCGATGATGGGGCGCGGCGTTCCGGCCGGCGCCACGACCCCATAAGTCAACACTGCGTCGAATCCATGCAATCCCGATTCGGCAATGGTTGGAAGATCCGGCAGCGCCGCCGAACGCCGCAGGGATGTGCCCGCGAGCGCGATGATCAGCTTGGCTTCGAGCGCAGCGCGCGAGACCGGAATTGGATTGAAACCGGCCTTGACGTGGCCACCGGCAAGATCGGTGGTCAATGGATTGGAGCCCTTGTACGGAATCTGCTGAACATCGACGCCGGCTTGCTGCGCGAACAGCACCGAGGCGAGATGATTCACCGTGCCGATGCCGGGCACGCCGACCTGGAATGGCGGATTTGAGCGTCTCATCACGCCGATCAAGTCCGTCACGGTGCGGACCTCGAGACTCGGATGGATGAGGAGGAGGGAGGGCGCTGATGCGATGAGGCCGATCGGCGCGAAATCCTTGCGCGGGTCGTAGCCAGCATCGCGATGCATGCTCGGGCCGGTCGCGAGCGTGGACGTGTAGCCGAGCAGCAGGGTGTAGCCGTCAGGTGCGCTCCTGGCGGTTTGGCGGGTTCCGACCGTGCCGCTGCCTCCGGCAGCGCGATTTTCAATCACCACCTGCTGGCCGAGCGACGCACTGAGCTTGTCGGCGACGGCGCGCGCCATGATGTCGTTGGTCCCGCCCGGCGGCAGCGGAACGACCAGCGTGATCGGCCTGTTGGGATAAGGCTGGGCGATGGTCGGCGACGCATCGAGCGCGACAAGCATCGCGGCCGCTGCAACGAGAATGGTGCGTCTGACGGCCGGCATGATCTTCGCTCTCATTCGCCTTTCACTCCGATCGCCGCAATGAGCTGCGACCATTTGCGTTCCTCGCGGCCGATATCGGCCGCATAGTCATCCGGCGGTCCCGCGATCGGTTCCGCGCCTTCGAGCGCAAGGCGTTTGCGCACTTCGTCGGTGGCGAGCACGGCGTTGAGCTCCTTGTTCAATCGCTCGATGATGTCGCGTGATGTCCCGGCCGGCGCGAGCAGCACCGACTTCTGCGTCACCTCGAAGCCGGGCAGGGCAGCCGCCTCGGCGATGGTCGGAACATCGGGAAGCAGGGGCGATCGTCGCAGGCTGGTCACTCCGAGCGCGCGCAGCGTCCCCGCCATGACATTGCCGTGCGCGGCGGGGATCGGGACGAACATCATGGCGATGTGGCCGCCGAGGAGATCGTTGACCGCCGGCCCGGTGCCTTTGTAGGGAACATGCACGATCTTGATGTCGGCCATGAATGCAAACAGCTCTGCCGCCAGGTGATTGGTGGTGCCGATGCCGGGCGAGCCATAGAACATGGCTGCGGGATTTGCCCGGGCGCTGTTTATCAGCTCCGCGGCCGAATGAGCAGGCTGCGAGGGGCGCACCGCGAGCACGCTCGGCGCCATGCCGATCAACCCGATGGGGGCGAAATCCTTGCGTGGATCGTATCCGGCATTGGGGTAGAGGAGCGGGTTGGCAGCCAGCGTTCCGGTGAAGGCGAGCAGAATGGTCGTGCCGTCGGGCGCGCTGCGCGCGACATGGCGCGCGGCGATCGATCCGGCGGCGCCGGCGCGGTTATCCACCACGATCTGCTGGCCGAGTGCCTCACCGAGCTTGTCCGCAATGCTGCGCGCAATGATGGTGGCGCTGCCGCCGGGCGGAAACGGAACGATCAGGGTGATCGGGCGGCCCGGATGTGGCTGCGCGGATGCGACCGTCGTCCCGGCGATCAGCGCCGCTGCACGCAGGGTGTTGAATGCGGTCCGCGGTGTTGCCATCCTGGGCGCTGCCTCGTGCTCTGCTCAGTCGCGATGGTCGCGCGTTCACTCCGGCTTGATGTCGAGGGCCTTGACCAGATCCGACCACATCGTGAGCTCGCGATCGATCATGGCGGCATATTCCTCCGGCGTGGTCGATTGCGGCTCGGCGCCCTCGACTGCAAGGCGCGCCCGAACGTCATCGTTCGACAGCGCGGAATTGAGCGCGCGGTTGAGCGCCTCGATGATGGTGCGTGCCGTGCCGGCCGGCGCGGCAAGGCCCCATCGCAGCGGCACTTCGTAGCCGACAAGACCGGCTTCCGCCAAGGTCGGCACTGCCGGAATGAGTGGCGACCGTCGCGCACCGGTGACCGCGAGGGCGCGCATCGTGCCGACGGCGATGTGGCTGTGAGCATTGGGAACGGCGCTGATGAGAACGCCGATATGGCCGCCGAGCAGATCGTTGAGCGCGGGGCCCGCCCCTTTGTACGGAACGTGCGAGACTTTCATGCCGGCTCGAAGCGCGAGCAGCTCGACCGTCAGATGATTGAGCGTGCCGGCGCCGGGCGAGCCGTAGGGGATCGGTGTCGTTGCCGCCTTGCCGATCTGGATCAGATCCTGGAGCGAGCGGGCAGGGAAGCTCGGATGCACCGCGATCACATTCGGCGTCGCGGCAATGAGGCCGATCGGCGCGAAGTCCCTGCGCGGATCGTAGCCGAGATTTTGCAACAGGCTGGGCGCGGTCCCGAGGGTCGCGTTGGTGGTCAGCAGGATGGTGTAGCCGTCGGGTGCATTCCTCGCCACCGAGCGGGTAGCGACCGTGCCGCCGGCCCCGGGACGATTCTCGATGATGATCTGCGCTCCGAGCGTCTCGCTCATCTTGTCGGTGATACTGCGTGCAGCCGTGCTGGAGCTGCCGCCGGGGGCATACGGAACAACGAGGGTGATGGGATGGCTCGGATAGGGCTGCGCCAAGGCGGATTGCGATGCAAGCATCGCCCAGGCAGCGAGCAGGCAGGATGTCCTTCGGATCATCGATTCTCGATCAGGCTTGTGCCGGCCTTGTCTGCTGTGCGGTTCGACGCATCCTCGCATGTCGCTGCGTCTTTGCAACTGGCGGATGGGCTGGGCATCTCGCGGGCTCCCATGTGAGTTATTATTGCCGCAAACGACGTGACGCAGATGAATTGGTCGGATCGGTTTCTCCACGCGCTCAAGGAAAACGAGGTGCGCCTCGTCGCCTACCTATCAGATCCCGGCCATCATCGTGGTTTCCGAGCGCGGGACGCTGGGCGAGTTCAATATCGGAGAGGAGAGGTGACGGTGGCCCGCACCATCGCGGTCGCACATCACACGCTCAGCGACGAAATCACCATGACGATCATCCTCGACAAGTCGATCACGCAGGCCTTCACCACCCAGAGCCCGGTGGTGTTCATCCTCTCGCCGCTCCTCACCGACCATTTCAACGAGCTCACGTCGCGCCGGTTCGATGCAGGCGGGCCGGTGCTGCTCGCGGCGAAGATCGACGATGCGCCCGGCATCGGCCAGACCGTGCGCGACCCGCCGCTCATCCGCCATCGCTTCATGTGCGGGCTCGGCACCGGTCGTGCCAGCGCGCTGGACGGCTGACGCCCGTCTCGTCCTTCCTGAAATCATCAGCAAAGTCAGTGCAAACGGCTCGTTTGGTGGGCCAACCGACCTCGCCGGCGCCATAGGCAGATACCGTGCCTCGCTTGCGTCGCGTTCATACAAGCGCCGCAGAGTTCGCAGATGGTGGGACGAGGAGTGCGTGGGGGAGGGGCGCGATGGGTGGCCAAGGCACTTTCTGCCGGACCGGCATGAGCATTGCTGCGAGTCTTCTGCTCGCAATTCCCTTGCTCGCGACCGAAGCAGACGCGCGACCGGGAGGCGGCAGGAGCGGCGGGCACGGCGGCGGGCCAGGAGCTCGCTCCGTCAGCGCTCCTCGCATCGGCGGAGCGGGCATCGCAGCTCGTTCGGCTGGTATCGCCCGTTCCGCCGGTGGCTTCTCCAGGCCGGCAAACGTTCACCGCGCCGCCCAGAGGCACACGGGCGGCATCGGTGGCCGGTTCGCAGCTTCCGCGCCCCGCAGGGTCGCGACCGCAGCGGCACTGGCACGCCCAGCTCACCTGGCTCGCCCGCCTCACCTGGCACGCCCAGCTCGCATGGCGCGCCCGGGGCATCGGGCGCACTTTGCCCGCGTCAACGCGGCGTTCGGCCATCGGGCTGTGGCCAACCCCGCTTTCCGCTCCTCATTCGTACGACCTTATGCCTTCAGCGGCAGGTTTCACGGCTCGCACTGGCCGTGGTGGCGCAGCGGAATCGTGATCGGCTGGATTGGGCCGGTATTCTGGCCCTATGCCTATGACGATTTCTTTGATTATGTTTTCTGGCCCTATGCCTATGACGACTTCTGGCCCTATGCCTACGAGGACGTCTACTACGGCATTTACGGGAGCTATGCCTACGTCGATCCTGGCGCGAGAACTGCCCGGCTCCGCAGGGCGCCGGACGATTCCGAGCGGCGGGTGATCGGGGTATGCAGCGAGAACGCGCCGGAGCTGACGGCCTGGCCGATCGAGCGTATTGCACAGGTGGTCGAGCCGACCGATGCGCAGCGCGCCGCGCTCGACGAGCTCAAGGGATCGACCTCGAAGGCGATCGAGATTCTCAGGGCCTCCTGCCCGAGCGAGCTGCCAAGCGTCCCGACCGGACGCCTTGCCACGATGGAGAGCCGGCTGGGGGTCATGCTTGCGGCTGTGCAGACCGTGCGTCCACCCCTCGATCGGCTCTACCAGCTGCTCAGCGACGAGCAGAAGGCACGCTTCAATGCCATCGCGCCCACCGACACGTCCACCGCGGTTGGAAAGGACCAACGCGATCTCGCGCGCTTGTGCACAAGGCAAGGCGCCGGGATTGCCGATTTGCCGATCGAGCGCATTGCGCAGGCAGTGCGTCCGACCGAGGCGCAGCAGGCGCAGCTCGACGAGTTGCGGGCGGCTTCCGCCAAGGCATCCGAGGCGCTGAAAAGCAATTGTCCGGTGTATCAGACGCTCACCCCGACCGGCCGTGTCGAAGCCATGGAGACGCGGCTGGTCGCCATGCTCGAAGCGGTGCGGACCGTGCAGCCCGCGCTCACGAATTTCTACAATGGCTTGAGCGACGAGCAGAAGGCGCGGTTCAATACGCTCGGCGCAACAACCCGGCAGGGGGCGTAAGGTCGGCGGATGCCTGGCTGAGGGCCTACCTTGCCTGCGTATCCGCCCCCGAGGCATTGGCGCGCGCCTGGACCGAATACCGACTTTAACCTTTGGCAAATGACCCCGAAGCGGTCATCCAGCGAAGCTATTCGATCACCTCATTGGCACGCGCGAGCAGCATTGGCGGAATTTCGAGGCCAAGCGTCCTGGTAGTCTTGAGGTTGATCACAAGCTCGTACTTGGTCGGTGCCTGCACCGGAAGGTCGGCCGGCTTCTCGCCCTTGAGGATGCGATCGACGTACCCGGCCGCGCTCCGATACTGGTCGAGGAAATCAGGCCCATAGGAGATCAGACCGCCGGCGGCGACGAAGACGCGTTCGTAGTAGACCGCGGGCTGCTTGTGCCGGGCCGCCAGCGTGACGATCAGTTCGCGATGGAGCACCGCCAACGGACTCGCCGTCACGATCATGCCGCCATACGAGGAGCGCGCGAATGTCGTGACGGCGCGCTCGATCTCGCCGGCGTCGCGCACATTGACCGGGCTTACCTCCACCCCGAGCGACGGCGCCACGGACTGGATGGCGGCGAACTGACCGATCCCGGCGGTTATGTCGGGATCCCGAAGGATCGCCGCACGCGTCACGCCCGGCGCGATCTGCTTGAGCAGTTCCAGCCATTTCCCCGCTGATGCCGTATTCGAACATGATGAAACCGGTGGCGTTGCCGCCCGGCCGCGCCAAGCTATCGACGAAGCCGGCGCCGACCGGATCGGGGACGATCGCGAACACGATCGGCACGGTGCGGGTCGCCTGCAGCAACGGCCCCGCAGTCGAGCTGCCAGTTGCCAGGATGACGTCGGGCATGAGCGCAGCCAATTCGGCCGCGTATCTGCGAGTGTCGTCGGCATTGCCTGCGGACCAGCGATAGTCGATCCGGACGTTACGCCCCACGATCCAGCCCAATTGCTGCAGCCCCTGCAGGAAGGCTGCGATGCGGGCCTGTGCTTCCGGATCGTCCGCGGCGAGCGCCATGAGCACCCCGATGCGCCGCGTCCGCTCGGCCTGTTGGGCGCGCGGGGCGGATGGCCAGGCGACCGCCGCGCCGCCGAGAAGCGTGATGAACTCGCGCCGCCTCATGACTAACTGCCTTCAGTCGGTTTGAAATCGGGCTTGGTGCCCGTGTTCCTTCAACCAGACTATCACATCGGCGAGTACGGAGCATGGCTGAACAGAAAGCAGGTCAGGGCCGCGTCATTCCTCCATCTTGATGCCGGCGTCCTTGACCACTTTCGCCCACTTCGTGACTTCATCGCGCAGGAACTGCTGGAACTGGGAAGGCGAATTGCCGATCGCCTGGTAGCCGTCGCGCGCAAGCCTTTGACCCATCGCTTCATCACGCACGAACTTTGCAACTTCGCCTGATACGCGATCGACGATTTGGATCGGCAGTCCCGCGGGGGCGAGGAGACCTGCCCAAGTGCCGGAGACGAAATCCTCAACGCCTGATTCGGCCATGATCGGCACATCCGGCGCTGCCGGCATGCGTTGGCTTGCCGTCACTGCCAGGGCCTTGATGGTGCCGGCGCGTACATGCGGCATCAACGGTCCAATCACATCGAACATCACGTTCACGCGTCCGCCGATGAGGTCGGTCAAAGCCGGCGAGGTGCCCTTGTAAGGCACGTGCACCATGTCGATGCCCACCCGCGACTTGAACAGTTCCATGGTGAGATGTGCGGCCGCACCGACGCCGGAAGAGGCGAAGTTGAGCTCGCCGGGTTTCGCCTTCGCAAGCGCAATCAGTTCCCGCACGTTGTTGGCGGGCAACGCCGGATGCGCCACCATGATCAACGGCGCGACGCTCATCAGTGAAACATAGGTGAAGTCCTTCAGGACGTCGTAGGGCAGCTTGGGATTTAGCGAAGCGTTGACGGCATGGGCGGCGATCACGGTGCCGAACGTGTACCCGTCCGGGGCAGCCTTCGCGACGGCGTCTGCACCGATGACGCTGTTGGCGCCCGGACGGTTCTCGAAGATGAAGGGTTGCCCCAGCACCTCCGACAGCTTCTGTCCCACGGTGCGCGCCATGAAGTCGGTGTAGCCGCCGGGTGTGTACGGCACGATCATGCGGATCGGTCGCGACGGCCAGCTCTGCGCGCAGGCGGACCCGCCCAAGACCAGGCACCCGAGCGCCATGCCGATTGCGGCAATCCAATGCTTGTTCGCCATTATGGTATTCCCGGAAATGCCCCCGAAGCCGACCTCTAACCGGCCGTAACATTGAGCTCCTTGACGAGCCGTGCGTACTTCTCCAAATCCTGCTGCGCGATGCGAGCGAGCTGCTCCGCACTGCCGCCGATCGCTTCGGTTGCCGTCTGCAGCAGGCTCGTGCGGGTTGCGGCATCGGCGAGCGCCTTGTCGATCTCGGCGTTGAGGCGAGCGACAATCGCTGGCGGCGTTCCCACCGGAACGAACGCGCCGTACCAGGACTCGATCGCGAGGCCCTTGAAGCCGGCTTCCTGCAAGGTCGGCACCTCGGGCAGGCTCGGCGAGCGCGTCTCCGACGATTGTGCCAGCAGGCGCAGGGTTCCGGCCTTGTAGTGCGGCATCAGGGCCGTCGGTCCCAGGAAGGCGATCCGGACATGGCCGGCGATCACGTCGTTGATCGCCTGACCGGCGCCGCGATAGGGGATGTGGTCGAGCTTGATCCCCGCCATCTTGGCGAACCACTCCATGAGCACGTGCTGGTTCGAGCCCGCCCCCGAGGTCGCACAGCCCATTCCCGGCCGCGCCTTCACCGCAGCGATCAGTTCCGCGACCGACTTCACATCGAACGAGGGATGAACCGCCAGCGCCTGCGGCTGACGCGCGAGTTGGATGACAGGAACGAGGTCCTTCAGGTAGTCGACATTCAGCCTCAGGACATGCGGCGCACTCGCCACGTTGTCGTTCGTCACGAGCACGGAATAGCCGTCCGGGGCGCTCTTGATCGCGGTCTCGATGCCGATCGTTCCGCCTGCACCCGTCTTGTTCTCGATCACCACCTGCTGGCCGATGGTACGCGACAGGTAATCGGCAGTCACACGTGCGACGAAGTCCAGTCCGCCCCCGGCCGCAAGCGGCACGATGAAACGCACTGGCCGGTTCGGCCAGGCCGGGTCGGGAGACGGCATTGCTGGTGACGTTCGTTGAGCGCGCACCGAGAGCGGCCAGCCGACCGCCGCGCCGCCGAAAAGGGTGATGAGATCACGCCGCCTCACAACAACCGCCTCCCACACGCTCATCGGAGTGGCGTCGCTCGCCTTCCGCGAGATGATGGTCGAGACCGACGTGACTGCAATCACTCCCGAATGATATCCGCAACGCGTGCTGCAATGCCTCACGGCGCTGCTCGGCCATGACCTCGCTCAGCCTTTGGTCGCGCCGGCGGTAAGTCCGGCGATGTAATAGTCCATCAGGAAGGCGTAGATGATCAGCGGCGGTGCTGCGCCGAGGAGCGCGCCCGTCATGATCTGACCCCAATTGAAGACGTCGCCCTTGATCAGGCTGGTGATGATGCCGACGGGGAGCACGAGCTGATCGGCCGAAGTCGTGAACGCGAGGGGGTAGAGAAACTGCGCCCACGATACGGTGAAGGCGAAGATGGTGGCGGCGATCAGGCCCGGCAATGCCACCGGGATGAATACCCGGGTGAGAATCTGCCGATAGTTCGCCCCATCCATGAGCGCGGCTTCATCGAGCTCCTTCGGAATGGAGGCGAAATAGCCGATCATGATCCAGGTGCAGAACGGCACCGTGAGCGTCGGATAGAGCAGCAGGAGCACCCACCAGCGATTGATCAGCTGGATGTCGGTATATTCGTTGATCACGGCAAACATCTTGAACAGCGGAATGAACAGCAGCGTCTCCGGGATCAGGTAGGTGAGAAAGATCCCGGTCGCGAGCGTGGCCGAGCCCCAGAACCGCATGCGCGAGAGCGCAAAGGCGGCGGGCACGCTGATGAGCATGGTGATCGCCACAACAACGACCGAGACCAGCGCCGAGTTGCGAAAGAACGTCAAATACTGCTGTGAGGTGAGAAGCTCGACGTAATTGCTCAGCGTTGGATTGTAGACCCACCACGGATTGGTCGCGGCCGAGATCTCCGCGCTGGTCTTGAGCGACGTAATGAGCATGTAGACCGGGGGCATCAGGAAGAAGACCGCAAAGACGGTGAGAAAAAAATATGACCAGCGCAGTGCCCAGCGCCGGTCGCGGCTCATGCTGCCGTGCATGGGTCTGCGGGCGGCGGCGGTCGTGACGGTTGCGGCGGTCATGACATTTCGCTCGTGCGGCGATGAATATCGCGCAGGATGAAGATCGCAGCGACCGCCAGAATCGGCACCATGAAGAGCGAGACACTGGCGCCGAGCGGAATGTCGTTGCCTTGGATGCCGATCCAGAACGCCCAGGTGGCGAAGACGTGGGTGCGGTCGATCGGCCCGCCCGCGGTCAGGATGCGCACGATATCGAAATTGGCGAAAGTCACGATCAGCGAGAATAGCGCGGTGATGGCCATGATGTTGCGCATCATCGGCAGCGTCACGTACCAGAGGCGCTGCCACCAGTTGGCGCCGTCGATGGCGGCCGCCTCGTAGAGCTGCTCGGGAACGGATTTCAGCGCCGCCAGATACATGATCATGAAGAACGGCGCCCCGATCCAGACATTGACCAGGATGACGGAGAAGCGCGCCCAATAGGCGTCCCCGGTCCACGGCACCGGGCCCGCCCCGAACAGAGCCAGCACCCAGTTGAACGCGCTGTAGGAAGGATCGAACAGCCATAGCCATGCGAGACAGCTCATCGCCGGCGGGATCACCCAGGGCACCAACAACATGCCCCGCCATTTGCGTTGCCCGCGCGTGGGGATGTTGTGCACGAAATGCGCCACGACGAAGCCGATCAGCGCTTTGAAGATGACGGCCGTGATGGCGAAGATGCAGGACTGGCGCACCACCATCCAGAAGGTCTCGCGCTTGAACAGGAACAGAAAATTCCCGAAGCCGACGAAGCGCTCCATCGACTTGTTCAGAGTGGCGAGATGGATGGAATAGAAGGCGGGATAGAGAACCAGGAGCGCGACCAGGAGGATCAGCGGGAGCGTCATCAAGAAGGCGATGGTCGACTTGCGCGCCATCGCCTTGCGCAGGGTGGAGCGCCGGCGGGCGCCGCCGGCGATCGACGACGTTTCCAGTGCCGCGTCGACCACGCGCTACCTCCTCACCGTGTGCGCCAACGTGCCGCCGCCAACTCGAGTCGGGGAGGAGCAGGATGGTGCAGATTGAGCTTCACGGCACGCGCTCCAGATCGGCAGGCGTCGGCTCAGGTCCGCATGAAGCCTTCGATCTCGGACTCGGCCCAGGCGAGGGTCTTTTCCAGCGCCTCGCCCTGCATGAACCGCACCACCATCTTGGTCTGGATGGCCTGAGTGTAGATCTGCACGGCGATCTTCGGCGGCGCGGGTTGCGCCGCGACCGATAGGATCTGGTGATTGTGCGGGTTCGGATAGTGGTAGAGCGTGCCCTTCGGCGGCCCTTCCTCCGCCCAGACCTTGAGCGTCGTGAGCTTCTCGAACGCGGGCAGGTCGTAGCCGCCGCTCGCTACCACCATCCTCTCGATGGCGGACGGCTGCGACAGATGGAGCAGCAGGCTCTTGGCCGCCGATTTGTTCTTGCTGAAATTCCATATGCCCCAGAAGTACGGCAGGAACGGCGAGTAGCGCCCTTTCGGGCCCGCAGGCATGCCGTGGGTCCACAATTGCTCGGCAATCTGCGGCGCGTCGCGTTTGGCGACCGCCCAGGCGCTCGGCGGGTTCATGATCAGCGCGCCCTTGCCGGCAATCAAATATTTGTTGTTGGAGGCATTGTCCCAGGCCGGGGCGTCCGGCGGCAGGAATTGCGCGAGCTTCTTGTAATACTCGAGCGCCTGGCGCACCGCGTCGGTCTTCACGGAGATGTTGCCCTTGGCGTCGACCAGGTCGGCGCCGAAGGACTGGAAGATCGCACCGGCGGTGTCGACGTTGTCCTCCGTCGTGCCGAGACCGATGCCGAAGGGAAAGCCGGCCTTGTGGCAGGCCTCGGCGGCCTTGAGCATGGCATCCAAGGTCCAGGCTTCCGCCTTCGGCGGGCTGCCGGCGGGATACATCGCAACCACGTCGATGCCGGCATGCCGCTTCAAGAGATCGATGCGCGAGCACGGCCCTTTGATCTGGCTGCCGACCGTCGCCGGCACCGCAAGCCAGGTGCCGTTCGCCCGGGCGAGATATTCGACCGTCGGGTTGACTGCACCATTCTGCTTGACGATCTCCGTCATGATCTCGTTGACCGGCTCCAGCCTGTTGGCATGATCGGAAGGCTGCCAGCTCGGGAAAGCGAAGATGTCGTGGCCCGATCGCGCCTGCGCCTCGGCGGCGATGGTAAGCAGGTTCTTGTTGCCCTGCGAGGTGATGTAGTCGATCGAGACCTCGACCTTCTCCTTGGCCGCCCATTCCTCGCACAGGGTCTTGGACGTGTTGTTGGCGCCGGGAACCCAGTGATCCCAGAATCCGATGCTGAGCCTGCCTGCGGCATGGGCTCCACGCACCTGCGGCATGGCAATGGCCGCGGTGGAACCGACAGCAGCCAGGAAATGCCGGCGCGTCATCCTGCTCTTGCGCATTGTGCAGTCCTCCTCATGCGTTTCCCGCCTGCACGCCTGCCTGTTGTATCGCAACCGTCAGCTGCCGGCTCGATTCGACCTTGCGTGCCTGATTGGGAGGAAGCTTAGTCAAGCTCGCCGCATTTGTCAGTGAAGATTTGGAGCCCCACCGGTCAAATCATCTCAGGCAACCGCGGCGTGGGCGGAGGCGGCAAGCGGAACCGACTGGCGGTCGAGCCGCAGCGTCAGGCAGAACGCCGAGCCGCCGCTGCGCAGGAACGAAGGCAGCGGCGTCCTCACCACGCGGTAGCCGCGCGCCTCGAGCTGCGCACGCAGGCGCTCTCCGGCGCCGGACATGATCAGGGTCTTGCCGATGCCCACGGCGTTGGCTGCGAGGAGACCACCGTCCTCGGGCCCGATCTCGATCCGGTCCTGCGACGCGACGCGACGGCGGATTTGCGCGCGGCCGGCGTGCGTAAACGCGCCCGGAAGATACATCACTTCCCCACCCGACAGCGGGCAAAGCGCGGTATCCATGTGATAGAACCGCTCATCCGCGAGCTCAAGCGCGATGACCTCGTGCCCAAACAGGTCCATCACCACGCCGCGCGCGGCGGCATCCGAGCGCTGGCCGTAGCCCATCCAGAACAGGCGCCGCGTGGCATCGAACACGCAGTCGCCGGCGCCTTCGAGCACCAGATCGGCGGGAAGCCTTGTGATGCCGTCGATCAGGCCGCGCGCCTGCAATCCCCGAAACGCCGCCTCGAAATGCGGCTCTTCCCGCCTGCGCTGCGGGTGGCGAAAGCGCGCCAACAGTACCTGGCGATTGAGCACCACGCCCGCGTTCGCGGTGAACACGAGATCCGGCAGGCCGGCCGCGGGCGCAACAAGCTCGATGCCGGCACCGAGCTCCCGCAAGGTTGCATGGAGGGCCTGCCATTCCCGCGCGGCGGCAAGATGCGCGCGCTTGTCGCGCGCCCAGCTCTTCGGGTCCATCCAGGGATTGATGGCATAGCTCACCGCGAAATGCTCGGGCCGGCACATCAGGAAGCGTGCGCTCGGGCGGCTCATGGTTTGCATGTCGATTACTCCTGAGATCGTCTGAGTCAGGCGGCCCTGCGGCGCCGGCGCGTGTCGTCAATCTCGTCCAGCACGTCCTCGAAGCGATCGAGAGCCCAGTCGAGATCGTCGCGCGCAATGACGAGCGGTGGCGCCAAGCGAACCACGATGCGATGGGTCTCCTTCGACAGCACGCCCTTTGCCTGCAGCCGCTCGCAGACTTCGCGCGCGCTCGCGATGTCGGGGTCGATCTCGGCTCCGGCCCACAGGCCGCGCCCGCGCACATGCTTGAGCGCCGGGCGCTCGAACGCGCGCAGGCGCTCGATCATATGGGCGCCGAGGATCGCGCTTCGCTCCACCAGGCCTTCGTCACGGATCACATGCAGCGCTTCGAGGCCGACGGCGGCCGCGAGCGGATTGCCGCCGAACGTCGAGCCGTGCGAGCCCGGCGTGAACACATCCATGACCTGGCGCCGGGCCACGAATGCCGAGACCGGCAATATGCCGCCGCCGAGCGCCTTGCCAAGAATCAATCCATCCGGACGAATGCCCTCGTGCTGGTAAGCAAACCAGGCGCCGGTGCGCCCCAGCCCGGATTGCACCTCATCGAGAATGAGCAGCACGCGGTGGGCATCGCACAGGCGCCGCAGCCCCAGGAGCCAGCCTGCCGGTGGCACGATGATGCCGGCCTCGCCCTGAATCGGCTCGACCAGAATGGCTGCGGTCTGTGGTCCGATCGCGCGTTCGACGGCGGCGAGGTCGCCGAAAGGCACCGAGCGGAAACCCGGCGTGAAGGGGCCGAAGCCGTCGCGATAATCGCCCTCGCTCGAGAACGAGATCACCGTCGTGGTGCGGCCGTGGAAATTGCCCTGCGCGACGATGATCTCGGCGCAGTCGCGGGCGATGCCCTTGACGCGATAGCCCCAGCGGCGCGCGGCCTTGATTGCCGTCTCGACCGCTTCGGCGCCGGTATTCATCGGCAGGGCGGCGTCGAGGCCGGTAAGCTTGCAGATCTCCGCGAGGAACGGCCCGAGACGATCCGTGAAATAGGCACGCGAAGACACGGCGAGACAACTCGCCTGCGCATTGAGCGCCGCGAGAATTCGAGGGTGCGCGTGGCCATGGCTTGCCGCTGAATAGGCGCTCATCATGTCGACATAGCGCCGCCCCGCGATGTCCCAGAGATGCGCGCCTTCGCCGCGCGCAAGCACGACCGCAAGCGGCTCGTAATTGCGAGCGCTGTAGAGGTTCTCGAGCTGCATGGCGTTCATGGCACGTCTCCTGGCGCTTCGCCTGATTCGGCCACTCGAATGTATGTCGCGGCTGCAACATCGGCGGCGGAAGTGCATACGCACGACGGCGGAAATCGGCGCTCGCTCACGCTTGCCGCGACCGAAACGGCAGTCCACCAGGCTGTGCAGACGCGATGGCATCCGCGTCGTTGCGGCGCGTTGACCTCAGTCAATGCGGCTTGGGCGCGAGCAGCCACTCCGGATAACCGGCGAAACGGCGCACCGGGCGCAGCGCCACATGGCTGACGATGCGCGCGACGCCGAGACCGGGATCGTCGATGAGATCGCCGGTCAACTGCTCGTAGCCGGCGAGATCGGCGCAAACGATGCGCGCGATGTAGTCGACTGCGCCGCTGACCTCCCAGCACTCGACCACCGCATCGATGGCGGCAAGTCGTTTTTCGAAACGGCCTCGATTGGCCTGTTTCTCCAAAATGATTTCCGCAAATACATTCACCGGTCGTGTCAGCCGGCGAAGCTCGACCACCGCTTGATATCCAGCGATGATGCCCGCTGCTTCCAGGCGGCGCACGCGTTCCAGGCATGCGCGCGCCGACAATCCCACCCGCTCCGCCAGCTTCTGAATGGTCGAGCGCCCGTCGCGCTGAAGCGCCGCGAGGATCTTCACGTCGATTGTGTCCAGAGCCGGCGGGCGATTGGCGGCCATCGACGTCTCTCTCAGCGCCGTCCGAACAACCGGTCGAGAAACCAGCCATCCAGCCCGCGGTCAATGCGCTGCGGCGTCGGTGCGTCACGGCCGACGGTTGCGGGCGCAATGCCGGCCGGCGGCACGGCGGACGCCAGCGACAGCCCACCATTGAGGCCCGGCAGGCTTGCGACCGGCACTCCCTGATGCGCGCTCTTCATCACGCGGCTCCATATGTCAACCGGCAGGCCGCCGCCGGTCGCCTTCTTCATGGGTGAGGAATCGTCGTTGCCGAGCCAGACGCCGGCCACGAGATGACTGGTGTAGCCGACGAACCATGCATCGCGGAAATCCTGGCTGGTTCCGGTCTTGCCCGCGGCGGGCCAACCCGGAAGCTGCGCGTTGCGGGCGGTGCCGATGACGAGGGTTTCCCGCATCATTGCGTTCATCATGGCGACGTAACGAGGCTCGACGATGCGGCCAAAGTTTTGCGGCTTGCGCGCGAACAGCACCTTGCCGTCGTGGGTGCGCACCCGTTCGACGACATGCGTGGCGACAGCATTGCCGCCGTTCGCGAACGATGCATAGGCCGAGACCAGCTCGATGAGCGAGACTTCGGAGGTGCCGAGCGCAAGCGACGGGTTGGCGTCGAGCTTGGAGGCAACACCGAGCCGGTAAGCGGTCCTCGCGACCGCGATGGGACCGAACTCGAGCGCGAGCCGCACCGAGACCGTGTTGAGCGAGAGCGCAAGCGCCTGGGTGAGCGTCACCGGTCCGTGATATTCGCGGCTGTAGTTCTCCGGCTTCCAACCCTTGAGCGCGATCGGCTTGTCCTCACGGACGGTCTCCGGTGTAAGCCCGCGCTCCAATGCGGTGAGATAGACGAAAGGTTTGAATGCCGAGCCCGGCTGTCGCTTGGCCGCGACGGCGCGGTTGTATTGGCTTTCGGCGTAGCTCTTCCCCCCGACCAGGGCGCGCACCGCACCCTCCGGCGTGACGGCGACAATGGCCCCTTGCGAGACGTCGAGCCTCTGACCCTTGAGGGCGAGCTCGTCGATCAAGGCTTTCTCCGCGGTCGCCTGCAGGAGCGGATCGATCGAGGTCTCCACCACCAGATCCTTCTCCACGCGTCCGACCAGATCGTCGAGAACGTCCATGATCCAGTCGGCGACGTAGTTGACCGAGCCCGCTGCAATGGTCTTCAAGGCGCGGGCGGGTTGTGCCAGCGCAGTCTTGGCTGCGGTCTCCGTGATGAAGCCGAGGTCGGCCATCGCCATCAAGACAACCTGCGCGCGGCGTTCGGCGCCGTTGGGATTGCGGCTCGGCGCCAGCCGCGACGGCGACTTGACGAGACCTGCGAGCATTGCCGCTTCGGCGACCTTGAGCTGGCCGGCGGACTTGCCAAAATAGCGCTGGGCCGCAGCCTCGACGCCGTAGGCGCCGGAGCCGAAATAAACCCGGTTGAGGTAAAGCTCGAGAATTGCCGACTTGCTGAGCTTGCGCTCGAGCCAAAGCGCAAGCACGAGTTCCTGCATCTTGCGCCAGAGCGTGCGTTCCTGCGTCAGGAACAGGTTCTTGGCGAGTTGCTGGGTGATGGTCGATCCGCCTTGGGTCACCTGCCGGCGAAGCGCATTGGCGAGCGTGGCGCGCATCAGTCCAACGGGATCGACACCGAAATGGCTGTGGAACCGGCGGTCCTCGATCGCGACGAAAGCCTTGGGCAGGTACGCCGGAAGCTCCTTGATGGGCACGTCGGTGCCGCTCATCTCCCCTCGCGTCACCAGCGGCCGGCCGTCGATGCCGACGATCTCGACGGTCGGGGGGCGCTTGGGCACTTCAAGCGATTGGATTGGAGGGAGCGTCGCGGCCACGAGGACGAGGGAGCCGACTGCGGCGATGATAATCCACAGACCGAGAACCAAGGTCCAATAGATGAAGCGCGAGAGGATCGAGCGTCCATTGCCGCGGCTGCGGCGCTTGCCTCCTTGTTTCGGTCGGCTGGCGCGAGAATGAGCCGCGGACATCCCGTCCGTCGGATCGGCCGCGGCATCGGCATCGCTCGCGCGGCGCGTTGTTCGTCCCCCCATCTCATCTCCCCACCGGCCGGCCCGGAGCGGCCGAGCTGAAGCCGCCGGCCTGGAGGCAGCGTAAATAGGGTGATTTAAGGCGGCGTTACCGCCCGCGTTCACTCGGCGGCAGCTCTGGGCGCCGGACTTTTCGGAGGTTTCGCCGCATCCTCTTGTGCCGACGGGAACAGGCTGATCAGAGCGCGCTTGATTGCCGCCTGCCTCGTGGCCGACGTGATTTTCGCTCCGAAAAGATCCGTGACGTAGAAGACGTCGACAACGCGCTCGCCGAAGGTGGCAACATGCGCGGATGCGATGTTGAGATTGAGCTTCGAGAGGGTGGCGGTCAGCTCGAACAATAACCCCGGCCGATCGAGCCCGGCCACCTCGACCATGGTATAGCGGTTCGACCAGCTGTTGTTGATGGTGACCTCGGGCTGCAGGGCGAAGATCCTCTGGCGAGCCCGGGTGCCGGCGCGCTTGGCAACCACCTCGGGCAGGCGGAGGTCTCCGCGCAGCGCTTTCTCGATGGTATCGGTGACCCGTGCGGCGCGCCGCGCCTCGTCCTCGTCGCGCTCGAATTCGCGCGAGACCGCGATCGTGTCGAGCGCGCGACCATCGGTGGTGGTGAAGATCTGCGCATCGACGATGTTGGTACCAGCGGCCGCGCAAGCGCCGGCGATGGTGGAGAGTAGCCACGGATGATCGGGTGCGAGCACGGTGAGCTCGGTGACGCCGCGTGCGACCGGGAACGAGACCGTGGTCGCGAGCGATTTTCCAGCCTGCGCGGCCGCACGCAGGAAACGGGCATGGGCGATCTTGTGCGGCAGGTCGACCTTGAGCCAATAGGCCGGATAGTGCAGGCCGATATAGGCATCGCTCTCCGCCGCGGTCCAGTCGTTGAGCTCGGCGCGAAACTCCGCCTGTGCCGCGGCGACGCGCTGTGCGCGGTTGACCTCGGAAAATCCGCCCGTGAGCACCGGCTCAGTCTCGTAATAGAGAGTACGGATGAGCTGCGCCTTCCAGCCGTTCCACACGCCGGGACCGACCGCCTTGATGTCGGCGGCGGTGAGGATGGTGAGCAGCTTCATGCGTTCGACCGACTGCATCACTGCGCTGAAATTCTCGATGGTCATGCGGTCGGAAAGGTCGCGCGACTGCGCGAGCATCGACATGACGAGATGCACTTCGATCAGCCATGCGATGGTTTCAGTCTCCGCGGGGGAGAAACCAAGCCGCGGGCAGAGATTGCGAGCGACGCGCGCGCCGGCAATCGAATGGTCCTCGATGCGGCCTTTGGCGATGTCGTGCAGGAACAGCGCGACATAGAGCAGATCCCGATGGCGCGGCTGGATCGTGCGCATCAGCTCGCTGGCAAACTTGGTGTCTTCGCTGCGGTCCGCGTCGATGTCGGAGAGCACGCCGATGCATCGCAATAGATGCTCGTCGACCGTGTAATGGTGATACATGTTGAACTGCATCATCGCCACGATGCGGCCGAAGGGGGGGATGAAGCGGCCCAACACGCCGGCCTCGTTCATGCGCCGCAGGACGGTTTCGGCGTCGTTCTTCGAGGTCAGTATTTCGAGGAACAGGCAATTGGCCTCCACGTCCTCACGCAGCGTCTGATCGATCAGCTTGAGCGATCGCGTGGCGAGATGCATGGCGTCGGGGTGGAAGGCCAGATTGTATTTCTGCGCGAGATGGAAGATGCGGATCAGGTTGACAGGGTCATGCTTGAAAACGTTCTCGTCGACCACGTTGATGCGGTTGTAGTCGACGACGAAATCATCGCTTTCGCTGAGCGTGGAACGGGTGCGCGGCCGAAAACGCGCCATCATTCGGCTCAGCACCGGCATCGGCTTGGCCTGATTGTCCTCCAGCTTGGCGCAGAGAATGGCGGTGAGATCGCCGACGTCCTTGGCGATCAAAAAGTAGTGCTTCATGAAACGCTCGACCTCGCGCAAGCCCGGATGCTCGGTGTAGCCGAGCCGCACCGCGATCTCGCGTTGAATGTCGAAGGACAACCGTTCCTCCGCGCGTCTGGCGAGGAAATGCATGTGACAGCGCACCGCCCAGAGAAAATCGCCGCAGCGGCGGAAGCGGCGGTATTCGCGCGGATCGTAGACGCCACGGTCGATGAGCTGCTCGCGCTCGCGCACGCGATAGACGTATTTGGCGATCCAGTAGAGCGTATGCAGGTCGCGCAGCCCGCCTTTGCCGTCCTTGACGTTGGGCTCGACCAGGTAGCGGGACTGCCCGGCCCGTCGGTGGCGCTCCTCGCGCTCGGCAAGCTTGGCCGCGACAAAATCCGCTGCGGTGCCCTGCACGATCTCCTTGTCGAATCGCGCTACCAATTCGTCGTAAAGCTCGCGATCGCCGAGAAGATGACGGGCCTCGAGCACTGCCGTGCGCACCGTCATGTCCGCCTTGGCCTGCCGGATGCATTCGGTGATGGAGCGCGTGGCATGGCCGACCTTGAGTTCCATGTCCCAGAGGCAATAGAGGATCGCCTCGGCGACCGATTCGCCCCAGGCAGTTTGCTTGTACGGAAGCAGGAACAAGAGGTCGATGTCGGATCCTGCGGCCAGCACACCGCGGCCGTAGCCGCCGGTGGCGATGATGGCCATGCGCTCGGCTTCCGAGGGATTCTGCGCCGGATAGAGATGCTTTCGCGCGAATTCGTACAGCAAGCGGATGATCTCATCCTGCATGAAGCACAGCCGTTCGGCGCAGCGGCGGCCGCCGCGGTCCTTGATGAGCAGACGCTCGGCCGCGGCGCGGCCTTCCAGCAGAGCCGCCTTGAGATGGCGCGCGATCACTAACCTGAGCTCGCGCTCGTTGCCGGCGTGCGCCTGGGCAAGCTCCTCGAGCTCGCCGGCCATGGTGGCGGCGTCGAAGACTTCGAGCTCACGCACGGCCTCTTTGTTCGGGATCAGCATGTCGGGACCCGATAGCCAAGCACGACCTCTGTGTCATCGATGCGTCGCCGGCGCAATGTCCTCTTCACCGGAGCGATCGTCTGCGCACGACCTTCCCCATGGAAAATCATTCTATTTTCGCACGAAGATTGACGGGCATTTTCTAATTTGCGACCCTGATCGGCCTATCTAAAGAATAAACATAGCGCCGCTTTGAGCAAAGCGGCTTTGCGGGCTCTCATCAAATACAGCTAAAGCGCGAGGTCTGCCCCCTCGCCATGAGCTGACGGCGGGACGGAACGTGGCCGAGGACAGAGGACGGACGACGGAGGACCGAGGATAGTGAATATACGACGGAGGAATATCTCTTGCTTCGTTCCGGCGTCCGATGTCGGTTGCCTGGCGTCCGTGCACCCGTCGTCCGTTATCCGCCGCCTGTTGTCTGAAAGAAGGATTTCGTCATGGATTCGACCGCCCTGCGCGCCATGCAGAGCCCGCTCAAGAACCGCTACAAGGACGATCCGAAATCGGCGTTCATCACCTTGAAGGCGAAAGGGACGCTCGATGATGCGCATATTGCCTGCAGGGTCGAGACCTCCCGCGCGCTCGCCGTCGCCGGCCTGCATCCCGCGACCGGCGGTTCGGGCCTCGAACTATGCTCGGGCGACATGCTGCTGGAGGCGCTGGTGGCTTGTGCCGGCGTCACCTTGAAGGCGGTCGCTACTGCGCTCGATGTTCCGCTCAAGTCCGGCACGGTATCGGCCGAAGGCGATGTCGACTTCCGTGGCACGCTCGGGGTGGCCAAGGACGCCCCCGTCGGCTTCGCGCGGATCCGCCTGCACTTCGACATCGACACCGACGCCTCGCAGGACAAGCTCGAATTCTCTGCTCAAGCTCACCGAGCGATACTGCGTGGTTTATCAGACGATCAAGAGCGGCCCGCCCATCGAGGCGAGGCTCAGCCGCAGCTGAGCTCCGCGCGGCGTAGGACGGCACTACGTTTAATGTCTCCAGAGCTCCTGTTCTGGTTTGAGCTCGTCCTCAAGATGGCGATGACGGCGACGATCGTCGTGATCGCATCTACTGCCGTCGAGCGCAGCGGACCCTTCATCGGCGCTCTGATCGCCACGCTACCCACAGCGGCCGGTGCGACGTATATCATCCTGGCAATAGAGCATCCGCCGCCCTTCATTGCGGCAAGCGCCATCGGCAGTGCCGCGATGAACGCCGGGGTTGCGGTCTTCGCGCTCACCTACGCCATTCTGGCCCAGCGCCATGGCGTCGTGATCTGCATCACGGTGGCGATCTTCATTTGGTTTTGCCTGGCGGCCGCCTTGCGCTTGACGGAATGGACGCCGGCGAGCGCGGTCCTCCTCAACGCCCTCGTTCTTGGCGTCACTATCCCCACCTCGGCCCGCTTTCGTCGCATCACGGTCTCGAGACGCGATATCAAACGCGCACGCTACGAGCTCCCCTTGCGGGCGGCTGCAGCGGCGCTGGTCGTTGCGATCGTAACGACCGCGAGCCATCGCATCGGCGCGTTTGTCTCCGGCACGTTCGCCGTGTTTCCGATCGTGATCGGGACCTTCATCGTGATCTTGCATTCGCACGTCGGCGGCAAAGCGGTCGCTGCCGCGCTCGCGCACACGCGGCCGCCACTCATCGGACTCTTCCTCGGATTTCTAGGCATCTATTATCTCGCCGAGTCGATTGGCGTATGGTGGGCCTACCTAGCCGGCCTCGCGATCACCGTGGCCTGGAGCGGCGCGCTGTGGCTGGTGCGCCGTGCGTGGTGGCGCTTGGCGTGAACGGCTACCTGTCGATGAAGAGCTTGCGCTCGCGGATGAGCGAGCTCCATTTCTGCGTTTCCTCCTTGATGAAGGCGGCAAATGCGTCCGGCGAGCTTGCCATGGGCTCGAACATTTGCGGCGCCAGGAATTTTTCGCGGAACGCCGGATCAGCCAAGAGCTGCGCGACTTCGCCGTTGATCTTCATCACGATATCGCGCGGC
Source organism: uncultured Alphaproteobacteria bacterium (assembly GCA_963820365.1). Classification (GTDB taxonomy): domain Bacteria; phylum Pseudomonadota; class Alphaproteobacteria; order Rhizobiales; family Xanthobacteraceae; genus VAZQ01. The sequence continues at coordinate 147,233 of CAWFZR010000027.1, forward strand.
GTGCCGGCGGTCGCGAACAATCCGAACCAGGTGCTGGCCGCGTAGCCCGGCAGGCCGCTCTCGGCGACGGTCGGAAGATCGGCAGCCGGGGACAGACGTTTGGGGCTGCCGACCCCGAAGATCCTCACTTGGCCGGTGCGCGACGGGGGCAGGGCGAGGCTGACGCTGACCGACATCAGATTGACGTGACCGGCGATCACGTCGGTGAGCGCGGGCATTGCGCCGCGATAGTGAATCGGCAGGAGCCTCACGCCGGCCATGCTCTCGAACAAGACCATGTTCATGTGCGGCGCCGAGCCGATGCCCGCGGTGGCGTACGTGAGCTCGCCCGGTTTGTTCTTGGCGAGCGTCATGAGCTCGCTCACGTTTCCCGCAGCGAGCGAAGGATGGCCAAGGAGTGCCTGATTGATGCGAACGATGCCGGTGATTGGAATGAAATCCTTCTCCTCGTCATAGGGGAGCCTGCCTTTGCCGTAGAGCGTCGGGTTGACGACGAAGGTCCCCGCCTCCGCGAGCAGCAGCGAATAGCCGTCAGGCGCCGCCTTGGCCACCGATTGGGCTCCCACGACATGGGCGGCGCCGCCCTTGTTCTCGATCACGACCTGCTGGCCCCAACTTTCCGAGAGTCGCTGGCCGACGGCGCGCGCCACCACGTCCGTCACCCCGCCGGCAGCGGCCGTCACCGTGATTGTGATCGCCCGTGTCGGATAGGATTGCGCATCCGCAATGCGCGGATTGCAGATGCATGCAAGCAAGGTGAGCACGAGGCGGATCATGATGGATGCTTTGCGGCTGCCTTCGCTTTGAGCGCGTAGAGAGCTTCGAGCGCATCGCGTGGCGACATTTCATCGGGATCAAGCGCCGCCAGCGCAGTCATGACGCCATCGCACGATGGGTCTCGCGACAGCTCCTGCGGCAGCCGTGGGGACACGGCAAAAAGCGGCAGATCATCGAAACCCCGCGGGGAGGCGCGATCCTTGGCTTCGAGCTTCGCCAGCACCGTCTTCGCGCGCTCGATCACCGCTGGCGGAAGACCCGCGAGCTTCGCCACTTGGATGCCGTAGCTCCGGTCGGCTGCACCCTCGACCACTTCGTGCAGGAACACGACTTCGCCTTGCCATTCCTTGACCCGCACGGTGGCGTTGAAAAGGCGCGGAAGCTTCACCGCAAGCGCGGTCAATTCGTGGAAATGGGTGGCGAACAGAGCGCGACATCGATTGGCCTCATGCAAATTCTCGATCGTCGCCCACGCGATCGAGAGCCCGTCGAAAGTCGCCGTACCGCGGCCAATCTCGTCGAGAATGACGAGCGAGCGCGTGCTTGCCTGATTGAGGATCGCGGCGGTCTCCACCATCTCGACCATGAAGGTCGAGCGTCCGCGCGCGATGTCGTCGGCGGCTCCGACGCGCGAGAACAGCCGGTCCACGGCGCCGATCCTGGCGCGGCGCGCCGGCACGAAGCTCCCCATCTGCGCGAGGATTGCGATCAGTGCATTCTGGCGAAGATAGGTCGATTTGCCCGCCATGTTCGGTCCGGTCAGCAGATAGATCCGGCCTTCGCCATCCACCTGCGGCGGCGAGAGGTCGCAATCGTTGGCGACGAACGGGCCCCCCTCTCGGGCGAGCGTCTGTTCCACCACCGGGTGGCGGCCGGCCTCGATGATGAAATCGAGCGATTGATCGACTTCGGGGCGCACGTATTGCCGCTCAACGGCAATCTCGGCGAGAGCGCTCGCGACGTCGAGAACGGCGAGTGCCTCGGCCGCGTCCTTGATGACGGGAGCCACCGCCGTCACGCCGGCTGCGAGATCGTCGAATGTTGCAAGCTCGAGACCGAGCGCCCGCTCCGCCGCGCTCGCAATCTTGGCTGCGAGCTCGCCCAGCTCGGCGGTGGTGAAGCGCACTTGTCCGGCTAGCGTCTGGCGATGAATGAAGGTCGAGTTGAGCGGGGACGCCAGCAGCTTGTCGCCGTGCTGCGCCGTCACCTCGACGAAATATCCCAGCACGTTGTTGTGCCGGATCTTCAGCGCGCGCACCGCCGTCACCTCGGCATAGCGGGCCTGCAGGGCGGCGATGACGCGGCGCAATTCGTCGCGCAAGGCGCGCGCCTCATCGAGCGCGCCGTCATAGCTTGCGCGCACGAAGCCGCCGTCGCGCTTGAGGTGGGGAAGCTCATCGGCCAGCGCCGCCGCAAGCTTGGCAGCGAGCGCGCGATCGAGGCGGCGCAGCGACGTGCCTGCCTGCGCCAGCTCGTCGGGGAGGCTCGCCGCCTGCTCCAGCTCTGCGGCAAGCGCCGCGGCCGCCAGGATGCCGTCGCGGATGGCGGCAAGATCGCGCGGGCCGCCGCGCCCGACGACGAGCCGAGCGAGCGCGCGCAGAAGGTCGGGCGCAGCCCTGAGCCGCCCGCGAAGGTCCGCCCGCGCCGCGGCGTTGGTCACGAAAAACCCGACCGCGTCATGACGTCGGGCGATGGCCTGCGGATCGGTGAGCGGGGCGGCAAGCCGTTGCGCCATGAGGCGCGAGCCGGCGGCGGTCACGCTGCGATCGATGGCGGCAAGCAGCGTTCCGTGGCGCTCGCCGGCGAGGGTACGCACGAGCTCGAGATTTCCTCGCGTGGCCTGATCGATCAGCAGCGTCGCGCCTTCCCGCTCGCGCATGGGAGGTGAGAGCGCTGGACGCTGTGCGAGCTGCGTGCGCTCGACATAGCTGGTGCAGGCCGCCGCCGCCGTGAGCTCGAGCCGCGAGAGCGCGCCGAAGCCGTGCGTCGTGGAGAGGCCGAAAAAGTTGGCGAGGCGGCGCTCGGCGGTCGATCCATCGAACATGTCGCGCGCCAGCGGCAGCACTGCCGGCAGCGTGCGCAGATAGGGGGCCAGGTCGGAATCGCCGTAGAGTGCGTCGGACACGATGATCTCGCTCGGCTCGAGCCGCGCGATCTCGGCGGCGAGCCCGGCCCGGTCGCACTCGGCCAGACGGAACTCCCCGGTCGAGATGTCGATCCAGGCGAGTGCGAAGCGGCTCTGCTCTTCCGCCGAGCCGCGGGCGCGGGCGATGGCGAGGAGGTAGTTGTTGCGTCTGGGATCGAGCAGGGTGTCCTCGGTCAGCGTCCCCGGCGTGACCAGTCGGATGACGTCGCGGCGCACCACGCTCTTGCCGCCGCGCCGCCGCGCCTCGGCGGGATCCTCGGTCTGCTCGCACACGGCGACGCGATGGCCGGCGGCGATCAGGCGATGGAGATATTCGTCGGCGCGATGGACCGGCACGCCGCACATCGGGATGTCGAGGCCGAGATGCTTGCCGCGCTTGGTGAGCACGATGCCGAGCGTGCGCGCGGCCACTTCGGCATCGGCGAAGAACAGCTCGTAGAAATCGCCCATCCGGTAGAACAGGAGGCAATCCGGGTTGGCGGCCTTGATCTCGATATATTGCTCCATGACGGGCGTGGCCCGACCGACATTCTCGCCGGGCGGGTCCTGCTCGAAACCAGGAGCGGTTGTCGCGCGGATGGCATCCATGGCGCCGCGACGCTAGCAGATGGCGGCGCAAGATTCATGGGGCGCGAACGGAGATAACCACATCCTTGATACCAGCCGAACGCCGGGGAATGACAACTCTGGCATTTCGCTGGAACCCAACGCCGCGCGAGGAATTTTCCATTCGGATCCAGCTCAAGCAAGAGAGGTTCATTTGCCGCCAATGCCAACGAGGAGGCAGCGTTCATGATCCATGTTGTTGCCGTCATCACCGCCAATCCGGGACAACGCGAAAGGGTGCTCGAGGCTTTTCGTGCCAACGTTGCGGCGGTGCGCGCAGAGGAGGGCTGCATCGAATATGGTGCCGCGGTCGATGCCGAGGGGTTCGGAGGCTTCCAGACTCAATTCGGACCGGAGACCTTCGTGGCAATCGAGAAATGGACGAGCGCCGAGGCGCTCAAGGCTCATGCCGCCGCACCGCACATGGCCGCTTATGCGGCCAAAACCAAGCCCATGATCGCCAGCCGGACCATTCACGTGCTCTCGCCGGCCTGAAACAGCGGCAACACTGCATCGCTCAAGCGCACCGTCGTAGCAGCAAAAACGAGACGAAGTTCAGCGCGTAGAATATGCCGGTCGCCCACAGTGCGTAGCGGAAGCGACGGCCTTTGGCTCGCGCGGCGAATGGCTCGGTTGAGGGCAATGGCTCGCGGAAGCGTTCACGCGCTGCTCGACAGCAGCGTGCAGACGTTGAACACCCGCACCGGCCGATGGATTCCCTTGAGCATGAGCTCGCCGGCAGGTTCCGTGCTGGCGGACGTTTCGACGGCAGAAAGTACCTTGCTCTCGATCAGGATCTGCCCGTCCTTGGCATCCGAGCATAGCCGGGCCGCGAGATTGACCACGGTGCCGACGGCACCATAGTCGAATCGACCTTCGAACCCGATACGACCAAGCGTTGCATATCCATGGGCGATCCCCACGCCGAAGCCAAGGTCATGGCCATGCTTGCGCCATTTGAGCAGAACTTGCCCCACCTGTTCGCGCATCTCGATGGCCATTTGCACCGCCCGCAAGCTGGGATCCGGGCAAGGCAGGGGATCATTGAAGAAAATCATGATGCCGTCGCCGGAGAAGCGTTCGACCGTGCCTTCGTATTTGTGGATCAGGCCGCCGAGAACAGAATGATATTCTTGCAGGACCGACATCACCTCCTCGGGTTCGGTCAATTCGGAGAATGCAGTAAAGCCGCGCAGGTCGCAGAAAACGACGGTAATGGCGCGACGATGGCTCTCCAACACCCGATCATCGCCCGAGGAGAGGATGAGGCTCGCGATCTGTGGCGACAGAAATCTTTGCAGCCGGCTCACGCGCTCGATCTCGGACAATTGCTGCTCGACGCGCTGTTCGAGCGTGCGATTCCACGAGGCGAGGTCGGCGGCCTGCGCTCGCACCTGATCGTGCAGCTCCTTGATGCGCAGGACCGACTTCACCCGCGCCACCAGCGCCATCTGATCGATCGGCTTGGTCAGATATTCGTCCGCTCCCGCCTCGAGACCGGCGACCACATCCGTGCTCGCCGCCTTTGCAGTCACCAGGATGATGGGCATGAACGGCAGGTTGGGATCGGCTTTGAGCCGCCGGCACACTTCCATGCCATCGAGCTTCGGCATCATGACGTCCAGCAGAATAAGATCGGGAAGCTGCTGCGTGGCCGCGGTGAGCGCCTCCTCGCCGTCGACGGCTTGGAACAACTCGTAGCCCTGGGTGGCGAGCCGAGTCACGAGAATGTCGCAATTCATCTCGTTGTCGTCGACGATCAAGATGCGCGGGGGAGTGTGCATGTGATGATGGTTCAGAGCATTAGCTGATACAGAAATGTGTCCCGGGCGCAGCGCAGCATGAAGTGGTGCGTTGCAGACCCGGGACCGCACAAAGCCCGACCTTGCCGCGGTCCCGGCTCAGCCGTGGACTGCGCTGTCGGTCTTGCAAGGGCACCCCGAAACGATAGCACGCCCGCTGCACTGCATCCGGGACACGATTCAAGCATTGGCGAAACCAGGTACTATGGCAGATATTCGCGGATTTTGGCGAGCAGCGCGCGTGGGCTGTAGGGCTTCGCCACGTAGGCATCACAGCCCGCCGCGCGCGCCTTGTCCTCATCGCCGCTGAGCGCATACGAGGTGACCACGATGATCGGAATGGCGCTCAGCGCCGGATCGGCCTTGATCCGGCGTGTCGCCTCGTAACCATCGACCATGGGCAGCTGGATATCCATCAGGATCAGGTCCGGTCGATGCTTGGAAGCCGCGGCGATCGCCTGCACGCCGTCTTCGGCTTCGATCATGTCGAAGCCGGCATTGGCCAGAAGGTCCCTCAGGATCTGTCGATTGTCTTCCTGATCCTCGACCACGAGAATTCGTTTGGTCATACCCGCTCCAATTGTTGTTGCTCGACCTTGACCGGAAGCGTGAAGGAGAAGGTGGCGCCTTTGCCGATCTCCGACTCGACCCAAATCCGCCCACCGTGCAGCTCGATGATACGCCGGGCGATGGACAATCCGAGCCCGGTCCCACCTTTCTTTTTCGTGGCCGAGCTGTCGGCCTGCTGGAACTCTTCGAAGATCTTGGCCTGATCGGCCGCGGAAATCCCCGGACCGGTATCGCACACCGAGAGCGTGTAGGCGCCATTCATTGCGGACGCCTTGACCGCGACTTCGCCTTGGTCGGTGAACTTGATCGCGTTGCCGACCAGATTGAGCAGCACCTGGGTGAGGCGGCGCTCGTCGCCGCGGCCGGCCGGCAGATTGTTCGGCAGGTCGATCCTCAAGGCGAGCTTCTTTTCATTTGCCAGCAATTCGACGGCGGAAAAAACACTGTGCACGACGTCCTTGAGCGAGTAATCGGTGAGGGCAAGCGTGAGCTGCCCGGCTTCGATCTTGGACAGGTCAAGCACGTCGTTGATCAGCCCGAGCAGGTGCTTGCCATTGCGCGCCACGCGATCGAGCACGCCGCGCATCTTGGCCGGTGTCTCGCCGTAGATGTCGTCGAGAATGAGCTCGGTATAGCCGAGGATGGCATTGAGCGGCGTGCGCAGCTCGTGGCTCATATTGGCGAGGAACTGCGACTTGTGCTGGCTCGCCTCGGCGAGCTGCCGGCTCTTGTCCTCGACCTCATGGAACAGGCGCGCATTTTGGATGGCCAGCACGGATTGGGCGGCAAACGTCTGCAACAGGTCGATCGTCTGCTTGGAGAATTCGCCAGGCCTCCTGCGGCGGACCACGAGAGCACCGACGGTGCGCTCGGCGCCGAGCAGCGGGATGATCAGCAGCGCGCGGAACCCGGCGCGCACGACCACGTCCAGAATGTCGGACGAGGGCTCGTTTTGCACATCTGCGATCTGCAAGGGGGCACGTTGGGCAGCGGCATGGCCGATGCCTGCGTCGCCGATGCGGATGTGCCGCTCCTTGATCGCGGCGATCAATCCGTCGTCCATGCCGTAGGTGGAGCGCAGCCGGAATTCGCTCCCCGTCTCGTCATAATCGTAGATGGCGCCGGCGTCGGTATCGGAAAGCTGCACCGCCTTGGTGACGATGGTGTTGAGCACCTCCTCGAGGTCGAGGGTGGAGTTGACCGCCTGGCTGACCTCGCCCAAGGCGCGCAGCTCCGCCACCGATTGCGCCAGCTCGTGGGTGCGGACCTCGACCTTTTTCTCCAAGTCGGCATAGGACTCCTGCAGCCGTCCGGCCATGTCGTTGAACTGGTCGGCAAGCGCCTCCAGCTCGTCGCCGGTCTTGACCGAGATGCGCTGGCTGAGGTCGCCGCTCCCGATGCGCGCGGCGCCGGCGCGCAAGGCCTGGATGGGACCGACCATCCTGCGCGCAAGGACGAGGCCCGCGACAAAGGCAAAGCCCAGCGCCGCCATGAGCAGGATGCCGGAGCGTTCGATGGTCGAGACCAGCGGAGCGTAGGCCTCCGCCACCGGCAGCTCGACGAAGACCAGCCATCCGAGCGGGCTCACATGGGCATAGGCGGTGAGCACGCGGCGGCCCTGAATGTCCTCGGCGACCTGGAGCTGCTCCGTCGCCTGCCCGGCTCCGGTTGCGCGCGCGGCTTGCACCTGGGCCAGGCGCGAGAGGTCGGTGTTGCGCAGCACCAGGCTGATGTCGGGATGAGCAATGAGCCGGGCTTGCGCATCGACCACGAAGGCCTGTCCGCGGTTGCCGACCTTGATCTGCGATACCACGTCCCAGATGAGCTTGAGATTGACCTCGGCCACGCTCACCCCGGCATCGCGGCGCGTGCCGGTGAGGGCGAGCGTCATGTACGGCTCCGACTCGCGCCGAAAGTAGACCGGGCCGTAGTAGACCTTGCGCGCAACCGCTTCGCTGAATTTCGGCTCCTTGGAAAAATCGGCCTGGCTCGCGACCACGTCCATTGCCAGGCGCGAGACGCGCAATTGCTCGCGTCCGGTCGCATCGAGCTGCGAGAGCTCCGTGATCGCCGGCACCTGGCGCAGCAGCCGCAGCCCATCAAAGCGCCGCTGATCGATGGTGCCGGCCGACCACGGCAATTGCGTGGTCCATCCGACCTGGCTCTCGATCTCCTTGATGAACTGCCCGATCTTGGCCGCCGCCGCCTCCGCCTGCTCGCGCTGGATGCGGATGAGCGCCGTCTTGTGCTCCTGATAGGAAAACCAGATTTCGGACAGTCCGTTGGTGAGCAAGGCGATGCAGACGACGGCCAGGAACAGCCCGACATATTTGCGAAACAGCCGCCCGCGCGTCCGCGTCTTCTTCGCCACCTCAACGGGCTCATTGGTCGAGGGCGCTTTCACTCGATCACCTCGCGTGCGCGCGCACACCGAGATGCGCGGATGCACATCCGGATCGCCGGGTGCCAAGACCGTGGCCGCGTCCACACGTCGCACAAGGCCGCCCTGCCGCTTGCGGGCCGCGGGCGGCCTGGACGCCACGCCCCGCCGAGAATGGCAATGAACTCGCGGGGCCTGGAATAGTGGGCCGGTGGCCGAGGATCACAATGCATGCGATGCGAGATATAGCATATTTTGTTTGCTCCATACCCTGAATGGGGCCCCTCCCACGCCTTCCCCGGAAAACGCAATTCGGTCTCCCCGCGGTAATGTGACCTTAGCCCGAATTCATCCATAAGGATCGTGCTCAAATTGTCGCTTATGCCACAAGGCCATCGAAGGCGGCTCGCGCGGAAATGACCCGAGCCTTGTGGTAATTCACCTTGCGACGCCGCGCGCAGCCCGTGCCCGGCAGCGAGCAGCAGGCGGAGTGCCATGGAGCAATTGATGTGGTGGCGGCTGGTATGCGTCGTCGTGGCTTGCGTGGCCGTATCGCCGATCGAGCGCGTGCGCGCCCAGGATTCGGTCGCACAGTTCTATAAGGGCAAGCAAATCACGGTGATAGTGGGCTCCTCGGCCGGCGGCGGCTACGACATCTATGCGCGGCTCGTGTCCCGGCATATGCCCAGACACATTCCAGGCAATCCCAGCATGGGGGTGACCAATATGGCGGGTGCGGGCAGCAACGCCGCGGCCGCGCACGTCTACAATGCGGCGCCGAGGGACGGGACCATCATTGGTGCGTTGCAGAACAGCGCCGTTCTCGATGCGCTGCTCGATGCGTTGCTTGGCAACACCAGGCGCCTGCGACACGACGCAACGAAATTCGTCCATCTGGGCTCCGCCACCATCGATCATTACGTGTGCATCGCCCGCGCCGATGCGGGGGTGAAATCCTTCAAGGACCTGCTCAGTCGGGAATTGATCATCGGCGCCAGTCAGCCCGGTACCTCGACGCGCGACTATCCGGCGATGCTCAACAACCTGACCGGCAGCAAGCTTCGCCTCGTGAGCGGCTATCCCGGCACGCGTGAGATCACGCTGGCCATCGAGAAGGACGAGGTCAAGGGCCTGTGCGGGTTCAGTTGGTCGAGCCTGCAAGCGCAGCGTCCGGACTGGCTGAGCTCTGGGTTCATCCGCGTGCTTGTGCAGGAGCACGACAAGGGCCATCCCGATATCAACAAGATGGGAGTGCCGCTTGCGGTCGACTTTGCCAAGACGCCGGAAAATCGCCGGGTCATGGAGCTGATCTACAGCTCGGAGACCTTCGGCCGACCCTACATGGTGGCGCCCGGCGTGCCGGCGGATCGCGTGGCGGCTTTGCGAAGAGCATTCATGGACGCAATGCGGGACAAGGAATTGCTGACAGAGGCGCGCAAGATTGGCATCGTCATCGATCCGATCTCGGGTGAGGAGTTGCAGGCGCTTGCAGAGAAGATCTTTGCCACGCCTGCGACCGTGGTCGAGCAGGCCAAGCAGGCGATGGAATACAGGACACCCTAGCGCCACCACCGCTCGAGCTTGACGAATTGCCAGGCAATGACGTGGCGATCAGGCGTGACGGGACTTCAAATTCACCGCACTACGCTGGCAGCCTGCGCAAAGGGGCTCGGCATCCGATATTGCTCGGGCGGCGCGGCCTTCTTGTATGCCGGCCTGCAGACGATGCGCTCGACCCAAGATGTCACTGCCGGCAGATTGTCCCACAGGTCCGCCATTTTGAGGCGCTGAATGCGATCGATCGCCGGCGCCGCCGCAATATCCGCCAGTGAATATGATTCTCCTGCCAACCACGGTCCCGATCGTGCCAGCTCGTCGTTCATCCTGGCCAATGTCATGCTCAGCAGCCGGCGCGACTGCGCAACCGCTTTCGGGTCGGGGGGATCGAGAAACATCCTTTTCAATGTCGGTATCAAATGCGGGCGGGGATGCCTCGCCAGCAGCCGGTCCAGATCGGATTCGGAGAATCTGGCGAAGGCCTGCTTCATCATCAGGTTAAGGGAGGCGGGCCGTATGGCAGCGAACAGCTCGTCCTCCTCCACCTTGACCCAATAGCGCATGCGCGCGCGTGCCAGCGGGTCCGCCGGCTTGAGGGTCGGCTCCGGATAGCGGTCATCCAGGAACTCGTTGATGATGGAAGATTCCGGAATGACCGCTTCATCGTGGTGAAGCGTCGGCACCAGCCCTTTCTTGTTTACTGCGAGGTAGTCCGGGCTGAGGTTTTCGAAGGCCATCAGATCGACGTGGTGTCCGGCCCAACGAAGCCCCTTCTCCTCCAGACAAATGCGGACCTTGAATGAGCAGAATGAATCCCAGAAATGGTAAAGCTCGATGATCATGCCGGCGGACCCGCTTGCAGCGCTCCGGCCATTAAAATACACGGAGTATTAAAAGACAATCGCCGCTTGCGCCAGGAAAGGACACGGATCATGGCCGAAGCTAAGCCCATTCTGCTCGATGTCGCTGATCGTGTGGCCACCATCACGATCAATCGGCCGCATGTCAAAAATTCGCTCGACGTGCAGGCTTTATCGGAGCTGTTTTCGGCGTTGGGAAGCTGTGAGGATCGTTCGGATGTCGGCGCGGTCGTGCTTACGGGCGCCGGCGACGCGTTCTGCGCCGGAGTCAATCTGAAGGGTTATCGTCTCGACGACCGCGAGGAGCTGCGCGCGGGTTTCCGCGAAGTGGCAATGTGGTGGCATCAGATGCTGCATCGGATTGTTCGCATTCCGAAGCCCGTTCTGGCCGCAGTGAACGGTATGGCGGTGGGCGGCGGGTTCGGGATGGCGCTCGCCAGCGACATTGCCGTCTGCAACGAAGACGCGACCTTTTTCGCCTCTTGGATGGCCAACGGTGTCGCCAATGACGGCGGCTCCAGTTACACGCTCACCAAAATTGTGGGATTTCGCCGCGCGATGGAACTGATGCTCACCAACCGCACGCTCACCGCAAAGGAGGCGGTCGACTGGCAGATCTGCAATCGAATGTACAAGAACGAGGAATTCTCCTCCAACGTGGGCAAGATAGCGCGCCAGCTCGCGCATGGTCCGACGCATCTGCAGGCCTATGTCAAGGAGACGTTCCATGAAGGCTGGCGACGATCGCTAGAGGAATGCACAGAGCACGAGTGCCAGAACATTCTCACTTCGCTCGATCATCCTTACGCTGCCGAGCGTCTCGGCGAATTCAAACGGGGCAGACGCAACAACCCGCTGATGATCGACTTGATGTAGGCATGGGGCGGGCGGTGCTCATGCCCCGCCTGTCGTCAGGACGATCTTGCCTTTGACTTGACGCGCGACAATGACATCCATTGCCTTGTGGATGTTCTCGAGCGGGTAGGTTGCCATGATCTCGGGCTTGATGTCCCCCTTCGCGTACATGCGAAAGAGGTCGGCGACAGCGGCGTCCATCACGTCGGGCTGCATCTTGAAATGAATATCGAGCGGCGCCCCTACGATCGCAATGTTCTTGAGAAGGATGTAGTGCCCTTTGATCTCGGGAATTCGCCCGGAGGCAAATCCGATGATCACCAGCCGTCCTGCATATGCCAACGCTCGCAATGCTGCATCGAACACGTCGCCGCCGACGGGGTCGAAGACTGCATCGACGCCGCGATTTTCGGTAACAGCGAATACCTGCTGGCGAAGATTTTCGCGCAGATCCGCAACCGATAGATCGATGAGGGTGTCGGCGCCGCTCGCCAGCGCGATCTGCCCCTTGTCTTTCGACGTTACGCCCGCCAATACGCGCGCGCCCTTGGCCTTTGCGAGTTGCACCGCGGCTAGTCCCACGCCGCCGGACGCGCCCGTGACGAGAACCGTTTCGCCGGCCTTGACCTGAGCACGAATGACCACGGCGACGTAGGCGGTGTTGTAGATCGTCACCATCCCCGCGCCGGTCACGAAATCCATGTCGTCGGGCATGCGAAAGCAGCGCGCCTGCGGTGCGGCAAGCTTTTCAGCGAAGGCACCCGTTGCGACCTGCGCGATGACGCGATCGCCGGGCTTGACACGGGTCACCCGGGCCCCGGTCGCAGTTACGATGCCCGAGGCATCGCGTCCCGGAACGAACGGCCGGTCCGGTCGCGTCTGATACTTGCCCTGAAGCATCAACGTGTCCGGAAAATTGAGCCCTATGGCCTTGACCTCGATGAGCACATCGTGCTCGCCGATCATCGGATCGCGGACGTCCTCGATCCGATGGGAACGGATCGGCCCAAACTCGTGCACGACGAGAGCTCGCATGTGCATCTCCTTATTTCGCCGAGTCCTGCGTCCGCAGCTCGCGGGCCGCTTCCAGAGCCGCGTCGACGATCTCCGCATAACCCGTGCAACGACAGAGATTGCCGCTGAGCGCGATGCGAATTTGTTGTTCGGTCGGGTCCGGGTTGCGTTCCAGGAAATCGGCGAGCGTCATCAGGAAGCCTGGCGTGCAATAGCCGCACTGCAACGCGAAGTTACGATGAAATGCCAGCTGCAGCACCGACAGGGGAGCATCGTTGGCGGCCAGACCTTCGACGGTTTGAAGCTGCTTGCCCTCCGCCTGAACGGCCAGCATCAAGCAGGCGCGCACGGCCTTTCCGTTCACGCGAATTGTACACGCACCGCAAATGCCATGCTCACAACCGACATGCGTTCCGGTTGCGCCGATTTCATGGCGAATGAAGTCGGTCAACAGCATGCGCGGTTCAGCCAAGCCTTCGACCGGTTCGCCATTGAGAGTGAAGCGCACCCGGTGGCGCTCGCCTTGTTTCAACAGGTGCATCGGCGCGCCTCCTCGATCGCCTTCTTGCCGAGACGGCGGACCATCTCGCGCCGATACCTGGCGGTGGCGTGGATGTCATCGCCGCCGCCCAGATCCCATGCAAAATCGTTGAGCGCATCCGCGAGTCCTTGATCGTCGAGATCGGCCCATTCACGCACGGTCGGCTGTTCCGCGACGCCGCCCACGCCCAGCCGGATCTTGCCGCCACCCACCGCAGCGGCCAGTGCGACAATTGCAAAATCGCCATGCCGGCGGGAAATTTCGCGAAAGGCATAGCCCCAGCCGCTGCGTGCAATCGGATAGCGTGCCGCAACCATCATCTCGGCGGGTTGCCTTGCCGTCGACAGCATCCCGGTCTGAAATTCGTCCGATTTGAGGACGCGCTTCTTGCGGCGTGACCGGAGCACCACCTCGCCGCCCAAGGTCGCAAGACAAAGCGGCAATTCGGAGCTCGGATCGGCGTGGCACAGCGATCCGCAGATGGTCCCGCGGTTTCGTGTCTGAAAATGACCGATATGCGGCATCGCGGCGGCGATCAGAGGCAGCCGGGAACGCAGATGCGGCCAGGCCTCGACCGCGGCCTGCGTGGTGGCTGCGCCGATCTCCACAAAGCCGGACGCTTCCCGCACGTAGCTCAACTCATCCAATTCGGAGATATCCACAAGGATCGATGGTCGCAACAGGCGCATGTTGAGCATGGCCACAAGGGACTGTCCGCCCGCGATCACGCGAGCTTCTTCGCCGTGCTGCGCAAGCAGCACCAGCGCGTCATCCACGCTCTCGCAGCGAGCGTAATCGAAGCCTGCAGGTTTCATCGCCTGGCTCCGACCAGGTGCGCCAGCCGACGGCGCCAGGAGTGGGCGGATCGATTCGGAGAGAGAGCTCCCCCGAGCGAGCTCGCGAAGCTCCGGAAGAATGCGTCGATCAGCTGCCGGGTGGCTCCCTCCAGCATTCGCCCTCCAATCATGGCAATGCGGCCGGAGAGGTGGACATCATACTGGTACTCGATGCGGCAACCCTTGCCCTGCGCCGCGAGCGCCAGGCGGCCCGTCCCGGAGGCAGCGCCAAGCGGACCCGACAAGTTGCCGCGCAATACTGCCGACCGCGGCTCATCGAGCTCGCACAAGAGAACGTCTGCATCGAAATGTCCTCGCACCGGCCCGACGCCGAGTATGACGGCTGCCTTGAACGCATTTTCGCCCACGCGCTCGAGATGCCGACACCCCGGGATCGCCTGCCGCAACGAGGTTTCGTCCAATAATGCCGCCCACGCTCTCTGTGGGCTTGCCTGCACAAGCGTCAATCCCTCCCCGCTGATGATGGGCGCCCTCGTCCGCGCCGAGGCTAACTGCGATTGTAGCGCTGTCGAGCGACGCGGCGGTTCCTCCGCTGCCATCCACTCGAGCACCCTTGCCGGCTTCAGCGGTACGGTTATTTCGGACCGACCCAGTGCATCGGCGACTGCGTTGGAAAGACAAACCGGCGTGCTGTACTGATTGCCCTCGGCAATTCCTTTCGCGCCGAGCCGCGTGAATGGCGACGGCGACTGCACCGGATGCAGGATATCGAGCTTCGGCATTTCGGCGGCCGTAGCAACGAGGTAATCGGCGAAGGTCCCGGAGAGAAAGCTGCCGTCCTCGGCATAGGCAAATTCTTCATAAAGAGCGGCGCCGATTGCTGCCGCGAAAGAGCCGCGGATCTGACCGTCGGCGAGTCCCGGATTGAGGATAGTTCCGCAGTCATGGCTGGTGACGTACTTGTCAACCCGGATTTCGCCGGTCTCGCGGTTGATCTCGATGCCGCAAAAATCAAACCCGAAGCCGTAGGCAAGCGAGGTGTTGATCTCGTCGCGGGCCGTCGTCGGCGTCAATTCAGGTGCGCTCCAAGTGACGCTTTCGCGCAAAGCTGGCGCCATGCCGTCCGGAAGGCCGGCGGGCGACCAATGCGCTTGGCCGGCAACGCGATGCAGACTGAGTGCGTTATCGGGATTGTCGCGGGCAAAGACCCTGCCGGCTGCGAAATCGATCTTGTCCGCAGGGACATTAAGCGACGACGCGGCGATCCGCGCGAGTTTCTCGCGCAGGCGAGCAGCAGCCATATGCGCGGCGCTCGCCGCCGCAGGAGCGAAGCGGCAGGAGTAGTTGCCCGCGGCGATCGACCAGCCGTCCTTCTGCGTATCGGTCTCGAGATTGACGACGACGTCATCGACCTCGACCCCCAGCTGGTCGGCCACAATTTGAGCCAGCGCAGTTTGATGACCTTGGCCTTGCGGCACTGAATCGGCGATCACGCTGATCGCTCCCAGCGGATCGATATTGATGGTGGCGGCCGCTACTGCTCCGTCCTTCTGACCGGCGCGTTCGCGCTCTCGCCCCGTCTTCAGGGTCGAGATGTAGCCCATGTTCGACTGGCTCGGCTCGACTGCCACGGCGTAACCGATGCCATATAACCTTCCGTCCCGGCGCGCATGCGCACGGGTTCGCTTGAGATCTTCAAGTCCGCCGTGCCGCGCGGTTTCTGCGATGACGCGTTGATAGTCTCCGGAATCGATCAAGGCCCCGGCCGGGGTGCGGTATGGAAATGACCCGGCGGGAATCAAATTGTGGCGAATGACGTCGAGAGGATCGAGCCCAAGCTCGACCGCGATCGAGTGCATCATGCGCTCCACCGCGAAATAGAGCTGAGGTCCGCCAAAGCCGCGTACCGCGCCGGTCGGGCATTTGTTCGTCACCAGGATGTGGGTGAAAACATCGACATGCTCGATGGCGTAAGCATTGGTCGACAGGCCATGCATGCGATAGATCGGCGCCGGCATGGGGGCTCGCAGATAGGCGCCGTGATCGTCCCAGTGGGTCAGTTGCAAGGCGCCGACGATGCCGTCGTCGTCGTAAGCGGCGGTAATGCGCGTGACGCGATTTGGAGCCGCGCTCGACGCAGCCAAGTGCTCCAGCCGATCCTCGATCCACTTGACGGGCCTAGCGGCGATGCGCGCTGCGATGCAGAGCACCACGATGTAGGGAAACAATGCGAGCTTCGAGCCGAAGCTGCCGCCTGAATTTGGCGGGCTTCGGTGCCGCAGCCGGCTCCCCGCGACCCGCAGTGCCCGCGCCATTACGGGGTGCAACGAGAATGGACCCTGAAAATTGGAAACGACATCATAGCCGCCGCTATCCGGCAGATGTTCGGCAACCACCGCATAGCCTTCCATCGGCGTAATGGAGTTGCGCGGATAGCTGATCGTCATGTCGTGGCGCCGCTTGGCCTGGGCAACGGCTTTCGAAGCATCGCCGTGGTGAAACTCGCGATACGACACCACATTTGAGCCGACGCGCGGATGGAGGACTGGAGCATCGGCCGCGGCGGCGGCGATCGGATCGACCACGGCAGGCAACGGGCGGTATTCGACATGGATATGATCGAGCGCATCCTCTGCGAGGTAGCGGGTGGCCGCGCACACGACGGCCACGGGCTCGCCCACATAGCGCACGCGATCAACCGCGATCCCGCGATACTCCATGGCGGTTGCGAAGCCGACAATGAGAGGATCGGTGCGCGCCGCGACGTCCTGCCCGGTCACCACCGCGCGCACGCCGGGTTGCGCAAGCGCCGTGGCGGTATCGATCGAAACGATCTCGGCATGCGCATGGGGCGACCGAAGGATCGCCGCATGCAGCGTTCCCCTCTTGACGGGCAGGTCGTCGATGAACTGGCCGCGTCCTCGCAGCAGCGGCGGATCTTCCACGCGCAGGACTCGCTGGCCAACGTGGATTTGGCGGGGCAGGGAGGGCATCGCGGAATTGGGAATCTGCCGACGGGGCGGTTTCATGCGACATGCATCAAAAAGGCTCGTAGTGGCTTCCGACGGTCATCTCAAGACAGCCGGAAAACGTCGCCGGGACGCGGACTTGACCGAGGTCGCGCGATCCGGCAATGATTATTATACTCATTGTATAAAACTGCAATCTGGAACCGTCCGCGGTGAGCTGGCTGATAGGGGTCGACGTCGGCGGCACGTTTACCGATTTCTTTGCCTGTGACGCTCGCAGCGATGTCGTTCGGTTGTTCAAGACGCCCTCGACGCCGGACAATCCCGCCGCGGCGATTGCCGACGGCTTGGGGGAGTTGTGCAAGCTCTTTGCGATTGATGCCGCGAGCATCTCGCGGCTTTGTCACGGAACCACCGTTGCCACCAACGCCTTGATTCAACGCAAGGGCGCCGGCGTTGCCGTCATCACAACGCGCGGCTTTCGTGATCTGCTCGAGATCGGACGCCAAACGAGGCCGCACCTCTACTCCCTTCAGTTAGATCATCCGGAGCCGTTGGCACCGCGTCACCGTCGTTTCGAGATCGAGGAACGGATCACCGACCGCGCGCGGATCGTGACGCCGCTGGACGAAGCCTCCCTCCACCAGGCCGTCTCGAGGGTGCTGGAATCCGGCGCCGAATCGTGCGCGGTCTGTCTTCTGTTTTCGTTCCTGGAGGATGCTCACGAACGCCGCATCGGCGAAGCGCTGGCGCGCGCAAGCAAAAGTCTGATGATCTCGCTCTCCTCGGAGGTGCAGCGGGAATTTCGCGAATTCGAGCGATTCTCCACGACTGTGCTCAATGCCTATCTGCAGCCCGTCATGGGACGATATTTGACCTATCTGGAGCAGCGGCTGACCAAAGAAGCAACAAGCGCCAAGGTCGGCGTTTATCAGAGCAGCGGCGGCCTGATGTCGATCGAGACGGCACGGCGCTTTCCCGTGCGCACCGCGCTGTCGGGCCCGGCGGCCGGCGCGGTCGGAGCCATTCACGTCGCGCGCTCGTCGAGACACCCCAACATCATTACGCTCGACATGGGGGGCACCAGCGCCGACGTCGCCCTCATTCGAGGATACCAAGCCGGCGTGTCCTTCGACCGGGCGGTCGCTGGATTTCCCATTCGCCTGCCCATGATCGACATTCACACCATTGGTGCGGGCGGCGGCTCCATTGCGTGGTTCGACCGCGACGGCCTGCTCAAGGTTGGTCCCTCGAGCGCCGGGGCCGTGCCCGGTCCCGCGAGCTATGGCAAAGGCGGACAAGCGGCGACCGTCACCGATGCCAATCTTGTGCTCGGGCGGATTTCCGCCACTGGCTTGATCGGGGGCCGCATGCCCCTCGACCCGGATGCCGCGCGCGCGGCTCTCATTCAAATCGCCGGACGGCTCGGTTTCTCAGTCGAGCGCACGGCTTTGGGCATCATCGAGATTGTCGTCGCCAACATGGTCCGTGCGATCCGCACCGTCTCCGTCGAGCGAGGTCATGATCCGCGCAAATACCGCCTCCTGCCTTTCGGCGGGGCGGGACCTCTGCATGCCAGCGAAGTGGCGCGCGCGCTCGGCATCTCCCAATTCCTGGTCCCCGCTGCACCGGGAATACTGTGCGCGCAAGGCCTGATCGCTTCCGACTTGAAGGACGATATCGTGCGCTCGGCGCGCGTGCGACTGGAAAGGGAAAGCGTTCCCGAGCTCCGCAAGATTCTCAAGAACCTCGCAGCGGCTGCAGACGACTGGTTCCAGCGCGAATTCGTCGCGCGCGGCGATCGCAAGATCGCTATTTCGCTCGACATGCGATACGTCGGACAGAATTTCGAGCTGCCAGTTCCGGTCGGTGTCGCCATCGGCGGACGTTCGCCCCCACTCCCGGATGTTAAGAGACTGCGATCGGGTTTCTTTCGCGCGCATGACCGGTATTACGGCTTCCACAATGAAACAGACCCGGTCGAGATCATCAACGTCCGGCTGACCGCAAGCGCGGGACTCGCCAAGCTTAAGACGCCAAAACTATCGAAGGTCAGAGCGGCACGTCCGCAGCCGGTCGCATATCGTCCGGTCTGGTTTTCGCACATGCGGCCTGTCAAGACTCCGATATATGATCGAGAGAAGCTGCAGCCCGGCCATTTCATCGCCGGGCCCGCCGTGATCGAGCAGTTCGACTCCACAAGCGTTCTCCACCCCAAGGACGGCCTTGTCGTTGACACGGTCGGCAACCTCCTCATCTCGGTGAGACGATGACCCGGCAACAGGCGGCTATCGATCCAATCACGATCGAGATCATCTCAAACGGGCTGCGCTCGATCGCGGACGAAACGTTCGTTGCCCTGATGAAGAGCGCCTACTCGACGAACATCAAGGAGCGTCGCGATCATTCCACGGCGATCTGCGATCGCCGTGGCCGATTGATCGCGCAGGCGGATGCATCCCTGCCAATTCACATCGCGTCGATGACCGGGTTGATGCAGCATCTGCTGGAGAATTTCGGAACCGACGTCAAGGAGGGTGACGTCTTCATCTCGAACGATCCGCATGCCGCAGGGGGCACACATCTTCCCGACATCAACATGGCCATGCCGGTCTTTCACCGCCGCGCCCTCATCGGCT
This sequence comes from uncultured Alphaproteobacteria bacterium, assembly GCA_963820365.1. GTDB lineage: Bacteria > Pseudomonadota > Alphaproteobacteria > Rhizobiales > Xanthobacteraceae > VAZQ01. The sequence continues at coordinate 166,746 of CAWFZR010000027.1, forward strand.
TCATATGCAATATCGCGCACCACGCCGACGTCGGCGGCATGGTGCCCGGCAGCATGGCCGGCGGGATGTCCGAAATCTATCAGGAGGGGCTGCGCCTTCCGGTGATCAAGCTCTTTCGCAGGGGAAGATTGCAACAGGATCTGTTCAATCTCATTCTGCTCAATGTTCGGGTTCCGCGCGAGCGACGAGGCGATTATTTCGCACAGCTTGCCGCTTGCCGGCTTGGCGAGCGGCGCTTGCGCGAGATTTTCGCAGCTTGCGGCGCACGCGTCATGCTCACGGCATTCGAAGAGATCATAGCGCGCACGTCCCGGCGGATGAAAGCTGCCGTCGCCACCATTCCCGAAGGCACCTATTCCTTCGCGGACATGATGGACGACGATGGCATGGGAACCCGCGATATCCCCGTCCGCGTCAGAATTGACGTCAGCCGTGGACGGATCCGCTTCGATTTCACGGGGACCAGCAGGCAGGTCAGCGGCAATATCAACGTGACGCTCAATGCAACGCAAGCTGCCGTCTGCTATACGCTCAAGGCGTTGCTTGATCCGCAGGTTCCAAACAATCAGGGCATGCTCGATCTGCCCGAGATCGTGGTCGAGCCTGGCTCGCTTCTGAATGCGTCCTTTCCTGCCCCCGTCGCAGCGCGCGCAAACACGTGCCAGCGCATCGTCGATGTCGTGATCGGGGCGCTCGCCCCGGCTCTGCCGGAGCAAGCGGTCGGCGCGGCAAACGGTGCAAACACCACGGCCGTATTCTCCGGCATCGATCCGCGCAGTCACTCACAGTATGTTTATCTGGAGACCCTCGGCGGTGGATTTGGCGGACGCGCGACGAAGGACGGGACCGATGGGGTCCAGGTTCATATCACCAACACGTCCAACTTGCCGGTGGAATCGATCGAAATGGAGTATCCGCTGCTGGTCGAAAGCTACAGCTTGGTCGAGGATTCCGGGGGAGCCGGACGCTTTCGCGGCGGGATGGGATTGCGCCGCGCGATCCGTCCCATCGGCCACGACTGCACGTTCAATGGCGCGCTCGAGCGATGCGCGCACAGGCCGTGGGGCGTGTTCGCAGGCGGCAGCGGAGCATCGGGTCGCTTCCTTAAAGTGGCGCAAGACGGAATCGCCGCTGTCCTTCCAACCAAGCCTGCTGGCGTACCGCTCCGCGCAGGGGAGACAATCGTCGTTGAATCGCCGGGAGCCGGCGGTTACGGCCCGCCACGAGAGCGAAACCGCGCTGCCATTGAGTTGGACCGATTGAACGGCAAGTTTTCCGACACCTACATAGACCAAAATTATGGATTTTCGCACGCCGCCGAATAACCGTCAGAGAACATCGTCCGCCGGGTTTTGCGTTCCTCGGCCGCTCGCCGTCCTCGACTTGATCATGTCCGATGGCGCGACCATCCATGTTCGCCGGCACGGCCATGCCGGCGGACCGCGCCTGGTTCTCTCGCATGGCAATGGCTTTGCCATCGACGCCTATTTTCCGTTTTGGAGCCATTTTCTGCACGATTGCGAGGTGATCGTGTTCGATCAACGCAATCATGGCTGGAACCCGCGCCATGCCGCCGGCGGACACACCGAGGGGCAAATGGCAGAAGACATGGAGACCATCATACAAGCTGTAACTCGCGAATTCGGCGAGCGTTGCACGGCAGGGGCCTTTCACTCGTTGTCGACAACGGTGAGCCTGTTGCATGCGATGCGGCATGCATTTCCCTGGCACACCCTGATTCTGTTCGATCCCCCGCTCGCCCCTCCGTTTGGGCACCCTCTGCATTCGCTTGCGCGCAGTTTCGAATTGGGACTGAGCAACTGGGCCCGGCGTCGCCCCCGTGTCTTTCAATCCGCCGAGCAGCTTGCGCTGTATTTCAAGAGCACGCGTCGCTCACAGCGATGGGTGCAGGGAGCAACTGAATTGATGGCCCGCGCGACTACGAAACCCGCCGACGGCGGCGGCGTTGAGCTCGTCTGTCCCCCGGAGCTTGAAGCGGATATTTACCTCGAAAACTCGAGCTCGCCGACATGGACCGTGCTTCCCGAGCTTGCCGGCAGGCTTCTGATCATCAGCAGTGATTACGAGGCGCCGGACGCGGATCCGCCCGGTTTGGTGAGCAAGGCTCTGCGGTCGGAATTCGGCATCGAAGTGGTGCCGGTACCTGGCACCGGGCACCTCTTGCAAATCGAGCAGCCCGAGGATGTGCAAAGAATTGTGCGCGAGCGTTTGCGTGCGCGCGGATTTGACATTGCCTCCTACTAGAGCGGGATATTTTTTCTTCAAATCACCATCGCGCTCTACTTCTTTTTTTTGTTTGAGCATGATCTTTTCCGAAGACCGGTATCCACCTCGGATCAAGTCCGGGGCAGGCTTTTTCGGGATCATGCTCTAGGAGCCTGTCCAGATTATCGTGGTTGGTAGATGTAGCCCAGACCGGAGTTTGATTGGCGGGCGTCACTTGCTGTGACGCCCGCTATCCAGCGGGCGCCAGCAACACTTTCGATAGAGTCCGCCTGTGGGCGAGCTTCAGAAGATTGTGGACGGTGCAGACGATCGCCCACTCGGCGCGCACCTTCTCGAAGCCGCGCAGCAAGAACTGGCGGAAGCCGCGAGCCTGTTTGATCTGCCCGAACACCGGCTCCGGAAGTTGCTTGCGCAGCCGGTAAGGGCTTTCGTGGCCGCCGGCCTTGATCTTGGCGCGCATCGCCTCGACGCGCGTCGGGATGGCCTCCTCCGAGCCGGCCGGCGTTGCGGCGCTGGCCTCGCCTTTGACGGTGCCGGCGACAGCATCCCTGGCCCGGCCAGTCGCTACGTAGGCATCGATGTTGCGGTTCTCCAATGCCTCGATATTGGCCTCCGAGCAGTAGCCGGCATCCGCCGATAGCTGCTCGGGCTTGCGGCCGAGATTGGTCTCGATCGCATCGGTCATCGGCACCAGCTGGGCGCAATCGACCGCGCTCTGCGTCACGTCTTGCGCCACGATGATCTGCGCTTCTGCGTCGACGGCGGCCTGGGCGTTGTAGGCCTGCACGAATCCGTCCTTGCTCTTCATGATCCGGCTCTGCGGATCGGTGAAGTTCTTCTGAGCTTTGGCATCCGGCTCGGTGGAGGGCGCAGCCGCTTGCCGTCCGGGTTTGCGGCGCCCCTCAGCCTCTCGCTTCTCTGCCGCTTCGGCCTCTGCCTTGAGCTTGGCCTCGGCAGCCGCCTTCGCCTCCGCCTCCAGTTCGGCCTTGGCCTCGCGGATTTTCTCGGCACGCAGCTTCTTGTCGGCGATCCAATCCGGCATCTCGTCGCCGGTCTTGTCGCGGCCGTATAGCTCGTCTTCCTCAGCATCCGCCGCCGCAGCCGTGCCGAGCCACTTGGCAACCTCGGCTTCCAGTTCGGACGCGCGATTCTCCATGCGCTCGTAGCTCATCGCCTTGTGCTTCGACGCGTTGGCTTTGATCTTGGTTCCATCGAGCGCCACATGCCCGAGCTTCACAAGGCCGGCCGTCTCGCACAGATGCAGGATTTGCCCGAACAGTCCGCCAAGCGCCTTCAAGTGCCGCTTACGGAAATCCGAGATGGTGCGAAAATCCGGCGCATCAAGCCCCACAATGCTCATGAAATCCACCCGCTCGCGACACGCCTTGGCGATCCGACGTGAGGAGTAGATGCCGCAGCAGTAGGAATACAACAGCAGCGCCGTCATCATGGTCGGATCGAACGGCGGCTGGCCCCGTTCGCTGCCATAGGTACCAGTGATCTCGACAAGGTCGACGTCGTCTCTCACCAAGCTCAGCACAAAGCGGGCGAGATGGCCCTTGGCCACAAAGTCCTGCACCATTGGCGGCAGCAACAGTGGATCATCGATCTTCCAAGGGCGAAATGTCTTGCTCATGCGCACAGACAGAATCCGACTTGCCCTTCTTTTGCCAGCAAAATCCCCCTATTACTCGGACAGGCTCCTAGGTGCGCGAGCCGAGCGAGAGGCTGCTCGCTGGATTTTGATTCAAGTAATGCTTGATGCGCTCACGGAACAGGTCTGTGTGGATGCGCGCGAGCGCATCGGCCTCCTCGGGGTCCTTGCGCTCGAGAGCGAGAATCATCGCCTCATGCTGGCGAACGACCTCCATATAGTAATCCTCATGCGCCTCTCCGCTCATCGGCGCATGAGCAAATGCCGTGCGTGCCAGCCGCAGGCTGACCGATAGCAGCGACGAATAGAGACTCTCAAAGTATTTGTTGCCGCAAATACGGCCGATGATCAGGTGAAATTGCTTGTTGAGCTCACCCATGCCCTCGCTATCATCGTTGCGGGCGGCTTCGAGAAATTTCTGGTTCATGGCGCGAAGCTCGGCGAGATCCTGGGTTTCCCGCCGTAGCGCAGCCCAGCGCATCGTTGCCCTTTGACAGAGCTCCAGTGCGGCGAACAGCTGTGGCACATCGCCGATGTCGATATGCGTGATGCGCGCGCCGCGATTGGGCAAAAGGACGATCAAGCCTTCCGATGCAAGGCGGATCAAAGCTTCGCGAACGGGTGTGCGCGAGACGCCGAAACGCTGTTCGAGGCTGGCTTCGTCGAGATCGGCTCCCGGAGGCAATCGCAGGCAAATGATGTCTTCGCGCACTTGCGAATAGACCCGCTGCATTCCCGTTCCCTTCGGACGGCCGATGCGCCATTGCTGCGGCGCGTTCGGCGGTGCCGGCGAAGGGTGCAGGCCGCCGCCGGTCCCCGCAGACGAACGCGCTTGGCTGCCTCGCCCGTCCCTCGCGCCAGCTTTTTTCCCGCCGCGTGGCATTACAGCCCGCCTCATGACAGCCCGCGTCATTGCAAACCCGTGCCCCGATTAATATACTTTGTGTATAATAATCTGGCCAGCCCAACAAGCGCTCGCAACTGCATGCCCTTTGCGCTCATCACGCGCGGACTTCGGCGTCGAAGCGCAACTCGCATCCTGCCCGCTCGGCAGCCTTTGAATGATCATTATGACGTCATCATCATCGGCGGGGGAGGCCATGGGCTCGCCACAGCCTACTACCTCGCGAAGGATTTTGGGATTCGCAATGTCGCCGTTTTGGAAAAAGGGTATCTCGCCGGTGGAAACACCGCCCGCAACACGGCCATCGTGCGATCGAATTATCTGACCCTCGAGGGCGTGGCCTTCTATGCCGAGTCGGTTTCACTGTTTCAAAAGCTGAGCGACGAGCTCGATTTCAACATCATGTATTCGGAGCGCGGGCATCTCACGCTTGCGCACAGCGACGCGGCGATCCGAACTGCGCGATGGCGCGCGGAAGTGAATAAGCATCTTGGGGTCGATTCCGAATTGATCGGCCCGGACGAGATCCGGCGCGTCTGCCCGCACCTCGATCTATCAAAGGCTGTGCGCTACCCGGTCCTCGGCGCGCTCTACCACCCGCCCGGAGCAATCGTCCGCCACGACGCGGTGGCCTGGGCATATGCCGCGGCGGCGGCGCGGTTGGGCGTGCATATTCATGTCGACACCGAGGTGACCGATATCATCAAGGCCGGGAATCGCGCGATCGGGATCAAAACCAATCGCGGCGTCAGCCATGCCGGCTGCATTCTGCAAGCTGTCGCCGGGTCGAGCACCCGCGTCGCCGATATGGCCGGCTTTCGTCTGCCGATCCGCACGATCCCGCTGCAGGCATGCGTGTCGCAACCGCTGAAACCGTTTCTGGATCCCATCATCGTGTCGGGCAGTCTGCACATCTATGTATCGCAAACTGCGCGCGGCGAGCTGGTGATGGGCGGTGCAACCGATCCATACCCGCTCTATTCGTCGCGCTCGACCTTGGAATTCAAGGAGGATCTGATGCGCCATATGCTCGAGCTCTTTCCGTTCCTTGCCGAGGTTAAAGTACTGCGACAGTGGGCGGGCATTGCGGACATGACCCCCGACTTCAGCCCGATCATGGGTTGCACGCCGATCCAGAACTATTTCATCGATGCCGGTTGGGGCACGTGGGGCTTCAAGGCGACGCCTGTTTGCGGCAAGCGCCTTGCGGAAACGATTGCGAACGGGAAGCCGCCGGATCTCATCCGGCCATTTGCGCTCGACCGCTTTGAAAAGTTCATTCAGATCGGCGAGCGCGGCGCAGCTTCCGTCGGGCATTGAGACAGCGATGAAGATCCTCGATTGCCCGCTCAACGGCCCGCGCAACATCTCGGAATTCGCCTGTCTCGGCGAGGTCAAGGCCACGCCGGCGCTCAACGCCGGACCGACAGAATGGGCGGAATTCGTCTTCATGGAGCGCAACCGAGCAGGGCCGGTCCGGGAATTTTGGCTGCATCTCGCAACCAACTACATTTTCATCGTCGATCGCGACACCCGCACCGATGAAATCCTGGGCACCTACCGCATCGGTGATCCCAGGCTTGCACAGGCCCCAGCCGGGCACAGTGCATCGTGAGGAACCGGGCGATGCATCGCTTGCCGGCGCATGCAGGTGAATTCATCGATCGAAGCATGCCGCTCGCATTCAGCTTCGAGGGACGACGATACGCCGGCTTCAGGGGCGATACGATTGCGAGCGCGCTCGCTGCGAACGGCGTCACTCTGCTTTCGCGATCGTTCAAGCATCACCGGCCGCGCGGCATCATGAGCCTGGCCTGTTGCGAGGCCAACACGCTGGTCGAGGTCAACGGCATCCCCAACATATTCGCCGACAGGCATGCTTTGGCCGACGACGATCGCGTGCGTGCCCAGAATTATGCCGGCTCGCTGGCGATGGACTGGAAAGCCTGGATCGGCGCTCTCGACCGATTTTTCCCGGTCGGGTTCTATTACCGCGCGTTCTTTCGTCCGAGCGGTGCCTGGCGCTATTGGGAGCCCGTCATTCGGCGCATGACGGGTCTCGGCCGCGTCGACCTCAATGCTCGTCACGGCTATTACGACAAGGCCCATTTGTTCACCGACGTTGCGGTGGTGGGCGGTGGACCTGCCGGCCTCAGCGCCGCCCTGGCCGCGGCCGAAGCAGGCTCCCGGGTCGTCATCATCGACGACAACCCCGTGCTGGGCGGCTCGTTGAACTATGCCCGCTTCGATGCCAGAGGCATTCGTGCCGCAAAAGCGCGCGACAGGCTGCTTTCTCGACTGGCCGCCAGCGCGCATATTTCCGTCATGGCCGGCGCGAGTTGCGAAGGCTCGTTCGCCGACGGATGGCTCGCCATCGTGCGCGAGCGGCGCCTCTACAAGCTGCGAGCAGATCGCGTCATTCTCGCGACCGGCGCCTTGGAGCAGCCCGCCATTTTCCGAAACAATGACTTGCCGGGCATCATGCTCGGCTCGGCGGCACAACGACTGATAAGACTTTATGGCGTGCGTCCTGGAAAATCCGCGGTGGTGCTGACAGCGAACGATTTTGGATATGGCGTCGCCCTCGACCTCGCTGATGCGGGAGTGAACGTTGCGGCGGTGCTCGACCTGCGAAGCGCGCCAAACGATGGCGCGCTGCGTTCCGCCGTCATCGAGCGCAAGATGAGAATCGAGCGCGGGACGATGGTTTCGGAGGCGCTAGGACGTCGACATGTGCGGGGTGTGCGCATTTCCCGCGCCCAGCCGACAGGCCGCTACGAGGCGCCATTCGATGCGATCGATTGTGATTTGGCGTGCATCTCGACCGGTTTTGCACCGAATCTCGCCCTCGCGGCGCACGGCGGCGCGCGCCTCGTCTACGATCCACGCACCTCCATGCATCGGCCCGAAGCTTTGCCGGAGCGGATGATGGTTGCAGGATCGGCGAACCAGCGGTTCGATCTCGACAAGGCGATCACTGATGGCGAGCAAGCCGGGCGCGGCATCGCAACCGAATCATGGGACGAGAGCGCTCGCGATGTCACGCATCCCTGGCCCCTTTGCGTGCATCCGAAGGGCAGAGAATTCGTCGATTTCGACGAGGATCTGACCACCAAGGACATTCGCGATACCGTGGCGTGCGGGTTCGATGACATTCAACTGCTCAAGCGCTATTCCACCGCCGGCATGGGTCCCTCGCAGGGACGACATTCCGGCGTGAACACGATTCGGGTTGCGGCATTGGCGCGCGGCTGCAGCGTAGCCGAAATCGGGACCACCACGAGCCGTCCGCCTTATTGCGGCGAGAGCTTTGGCGTGCTGGCGGGCCGCGACTTCGACCCCGTACGCCGAACGCCCATGCACCACAGACATATCGAGGCAGGGGCGCAGATGATGGACGCAGGCGCCTGGAAGCGGCCAGCCTATTACGGTGCGCAGGGCGAATCCAAGCAGGCGATCGCGCGCGAAGTCGCAGCGGTTCGATCGAAGGCAGGGTTGATCGATGTCTCGACGCTTGGAAAGATCGAAGTTCGGGGGCCCCACGCTGCCGAGCTGATCGACCGGCTTTATTTCACCCGGCACCTGAAACAGCCGCCCAACCGAGCCCGCTACGGTTTGATGACCGATGCGACCGGCGTAGTAACCGACGACGGCATCGTCTGTCGACTGGCTGACCAGCATTTCTTCGTCACCGCGACGACGTCCGGCGCCGATGCGGTGGTGCGCTCCATGAATGCATGGAATGCGCAGTGGCAACTCGACGTGGACATCGCGCATCTCACCGCTGCCTATGCTGCCGTCAATCTCGCCGGGCCGGATAGCCGCGCGATCCTCGCGCTGCTGTGCAAGGATGTTGATCTGGGCAGGGATGCTTTTCCCTATATGGGCGTGCGCGCCGGGCATGTCGCCGATGTTCCGGCACGGATTTTGCGCGTGGGATTTGTGGGCGAGCTCGGCTACGAGATCCATTTGCCGGCAGGATGCGGTGAATTCGTTTGGGATCGCCTTTTGGAGGCCGGACGCGCGTGGGATCTCAAGCCCTTTGGCGTGGAAGCACAGCGCGTCCTTCGCCTGGAAAAAGGCCATGTCATCGTTGGCCAAGACACGGACGGATTGACACACCCGCTCGAGCTCGGAATGGGCTTCGGGATTGGTTCCGAGCATTTTTTCATCGGCAGCGCCGCATTGCAGACTTACCAGCGACGCGGCGTCGACCGCAAGCTCGTGGGATTCGCACTCGAGGAAACCAGCGTTCTGCCAAAGGAAAGCCATCTCGTGATCGAAAAGAATGAGATCGCTGGCCGCGTCACGTCCTGCGCGTATTCGGAGGCGGTCGGACACGCCATTGGGCTGGCCTATGTGCGCCCGCATCAATCCGAGCCAGGCCAGACTTTTTCTATTCGCGTGGACGGCGGCAAGCTCATCGGAGCACGCGTGGTAACTCTCCCATTTTACGATGCCGGCAACGAACGTCAGAACGCATGACTCCGCAGTCCTTCGACCGCCGCAGCCCGGTTTATCGTCGTCTAGCCGACGCTCAGATGACGTTCGTCAGCATTGGCGATGCGGGTCTCGGCGAGTGCTTCAATGGCGCAAACGATGCCAATCTTCGGCTCATGGACCTCTCCGTCGTTCCGCGCTGGGGATTGAAGGGGCGGGGCGTCTCTGCCTGGCTCGCCCGCCAGGGCGCGACAATGCCCGCAACCGACAATCGAGCCGAGCTGCAGCAGGATGGCTCTCTGATCGCACGGCTATCGCCGGCGGAAGTACTCATTCTGTCCGCGATCGCCGGCGAGTCGAATCTCTCCCATGCCATCGGTCGCATGGCGCAAAGTGGAGAAGACGTTTGTTATCCAGTTCCCCGCCGGGACAGCCATTGCTGGTTCGTCGTGTGCGGGGAGGATTCCGCCACAATGCTCGCGAAACTTTGCGGTGTCGATCTCGTGCCCGCTCGCTTCTCCGCCGGGCAGATCGCACAGACAAGCGTCGCGCGTCTCTCTACCATCGTGATCAGACAGGATATCGGCAGCTCGCTCGCGTTCTCGGTTCTCGCCGACAGCGCGAGCGCAGAATATCTCTGGGATTGCTTTCTTGATGCGATGATCGAGTTCGCCGGCGCCGTCTGCGGCGTCGAGGCCATTCGAGCAGCGGGCCACGGCTCAGCACGCCGAGAAACGATCCATGACGGGCATATCGCAATCGGCGCAGTTGATCGGAAAAGCCGTTCTGCGGCTGGAAGATCCGGCATTGCTGCGCGGCCGCGCGCGCTTCGTCGACGACCTGCCGGTCAAGCCGGGAACGCTGCACGCGGCCGTTCTTCGCTCGCCGCATCCGCATGCCGAGATTGTCTCAATCGATACGAGCAAAGCTTTGCGCGCGCCCGGTGTCGTTGCCGTCATCACCCGCGATGACGTGCTGGCACTGACCGACCCTTTCATCATCGGATTGACGACGCCGCTCGAATACCGATGCCTGGCAACCGATCGCGTACGCTTCGTCGGCGAGCCCGTCGCGGTCGTTCTCGCGTCGGACCGCTATCTCGCCGAGGATGCCCTGGACGCGATCAAGGTCGAATACCGGTCGCTGCCGGCCGTCATCGACCCGGTGGCCGCGGCCGCATCGGGCGCTCCGATTTTGCATCCGAGAGTCGGCTCCAACGTCGTGGCCTCGCGTGATTTCGTTCATGGCGACGTTGCCGGCGCCTTCGCAAGGCGCCCCACCGGACCGAGCTGACCATTCATTTCCCGCGCAATTCCATTCCCGCCGATGGAAGGCTTTGCGGTCATTGCGGAATATCTCGGCGACGAGGATGGCTACGACACCATCTCGAATTTCCAGGGTCCTTTCTCGTTGCACACGGTGATGGCGCGCGCGCTGCGGATGCCGAGCAATCGCCTGCGCGTGCGTACCGCTCCCAATTCCGGCGGCGCCTTCGGCGTGAAGCTCGTTCTTTACGTCTCGATCGTCCTGATGTGCGTCGCCGTCGCGGGTAGCCGGACGGCCGGTCAAATGGATCGAGGATCGCCTCGAGCACCTGGCCGCGGCCAACTCGATGGCGAACCGTACCTGCAAGGTCGAGGCCGCCTATGCCGAGGACGGGGAGGTGCTGGCGATCCGCTACCATCACTGGGACGATCATGGCGCCTATTTGCGCGCACCGATGCCGGCGCCCACGATCCGCGCGCATGCCTTCTGCACCGGCGCCTACGCCATTCCCGCGGTGCAGGAAACGAATCGATGTCATCACGACCAACAAGACCCCGACGGGCGCGGTGCGCGGCTTTGGGGCGCCGCACATTCACTTCGCGCTCGAACGGATCATGCATCAGATCGCGGTCGAGCTCGGCAAGGATCCGCTCGAGGTGATCCGCCGCAATCTGATCCCGGCCGATGCGTTTCCCTACCTCGCGCCGGGCGGCGGCGTCTACGACTCCGGCAATTACCAGGCCGCCATCGACGAGGCGGTCGAGCGCGGCGGCTTGAGCGAGCTCAAGCGCCGGCGCGACGAGGCGAGAGCGCGGGGCAAATTCTATGGGATCGGCTACGCCGCCGTGATCGATCCCGGCCAGTCGAACATGGGCTACATCGCGACGGTGAAGACGCCCGGAGGAGCGGCGCGCGATCGGTCCGAAGAACGGCGCGATCGGCACGGCGACCGTAGCGGTCGATCCGCTCGGTGCGGTGACCGTCACCGGCGATTCCGTTCCGCAAGGCCAGGGCCACCGCACGGTGCTGGCGCAGATCGTGGCGCAACGGCTCGGTCTCGCGCCCGAAGCAGATCACCGTCAATCTCGAGCTCGACACCCAGAAGGACGGCTGGTCGATCGCGGCCGGCAATTACGCCTGCCGCTTCGGGCCGATCTGCAGCACGGTCGCCGACATGGCGGCGCTCAAGGTGCGCGAGAAGCTCGCCCGCATTGCCGCCGCGCGCCTCAACGTGCGTCCGGACGAGCTGGAATTCGGCGGCGGACGAATTTTCGCGCGCGAGAATCCGGACAATGCCGTATCGTTCCATCGCATTGCCGGCGAGGCGCATTGGTCGCCCGGCACCTTGCCGCCGGACCTCACGCCGGGGCTGCGCGAGACCGTGCAATGGAGCCCGCCGCAGCTTACCGCGACGACCGAGGACAATCAGATCAATTCGATGGCGGTCTACGGCTTCGGCTTCGATTATTGCGGCGTTGAGATCGATCCGGACACCGGCGAGATCCGCCTCGACAAGTACGTCACGATTCATGATTGCGGTCCGCTGCTCAATCCGGGCATTGCCGAAGGGCAGATCGGCGGCTCGTTCGCATACGGGCTGAACACTGCGCTCTACGAGGAATTCGTCTATGGCGAGGACGGCAGCTTTCTGTCGGGAACATATGCCGACTACATTGTCGGCACCGCGCACGAGATTCCACGGTTCGTGAGCCTGCAACCGAGTCGCCGTAACGCCTTCGCCATGGACGGCGTTCGGCGCAAAGGGCATATCCGAAGGCAACGCCACCAGCACCCCCGTCTGCGTCGCCAATGCGGTCGCCGATGCGCTGGGGCGCAGCGACATCAGGCTGCCGCTGCGGCCTTCCCGTGTTGCGGAGTGGATTCACGAGGCCGAGCAGCAACCACGCAAACCGCTTGCCGCGCCCCGCGCCGCGTCGGCTGGCGCTGACCGGCAGCGGCTCGGCCATCGTGCCGGAGACCCGCGAGCGCGTCTTTCAGATGCTGCTCGACCCGGCGCTTCTCGAACGCATCATTCCCGGGATGCCACGAGCTCAGCGTCGTGGGTGTCAACGCTTACCACGCCGATGTCTCTGCTTGGCGCCGGCCCGGTGCGCGGGCGTTTCGAGGCCGATGTGCGGCTGAGCGAATTGTTGCCTCCGCACGCGGCGACGCTCGAGGGCCGGGTCATCGGCGCCGCTCGGCGCAGCCAGCGGCGTTGGACACATCCGGCTCGTCGGAGCTGCCGGAAGGCACCCGCGCGGATTACGATTACGAGATCGCGATTTCGGGGAAAGATCGCCTCGATCGGAGGCCGCATGCTCGACGGAGCCGCGCGCGCGGTCATCGGCGCTGTTCTTCCGAAATTGATCGCCGCGACCGGCCGTGCGCAGCGGCCGTCGTGGTGGCGTTCGCTGCTCAATCGGGCAGGTGCGAAGCCGCGGTGACATCAAAGCGCGGCGCGCGATTCGATCTCAAGCGACTTTGCTGTGGGCTGCGCGATCGGCGCGTCGCCGATATAGGCGCTGATCACCGCCGGCAGGCGCTTGACCTCCTCGGGCGGACCACTCGCGATGCATTCACCTATATTGAGCACATGCACGTGGTCGGCAAGGTCGGTCACCATTTGCAGGTCGTGCTCGATCCACAGGATGGAAACCTGCCAACCAAACCGCAGGCGGAGGATGAACCGAGCAAGATCCTCCTTCTCATCCCGGGTCAATCCGCTGCCCGGCTCATCGAGGAGCAGCAGCTTGGGAGCGGCTGCCATGGCGCGGGCAAAGCCTACGATCTTCTGCTGGCCGTATGGAAGGTCGTGCGCGCGCACATGACGTAACGGCCAAAGCTCGAAGAAATCAATGACCCGCTCCACCGCTTCGCGCTCGTGCGATCTCTCGGCGTCGAGCCGGGCCGAAAAATATCGCCGCGCTCAAAACATTGCCGCGAAATCGACTGTCGCGCGCGACGAGCAGATTCTCGATCACCGTCAGAGAGGGAAACAGCTCGAGGTTCTGGAAGCTGCGCGCAATGCCGAGACGGGCGATCTGCTCCGGCGAGCGTCCGATCAGATCCTCGCCGTTGAAGAAATACGTCCGGCCTGCGGCCTATAGATGCCGCTGACACAGTTCAGGAGAGCGGTCTTGCCGGCGCCGTTCGGGCCGATCAGGGCCGTCACCTTGCCATCCAAGACGTCGAGCCCCACGTTGCGCAGGACCTTGAGCCCGCCAAAGCTCAAGCGACAGATTTTCGATCTCGAGAATTTGAGCCATGGCTAATCTAGTGCCACCGCCGAATACGGCGATATTGCTTGACATCGCGGTATCCGCGCTCGCGCTTTTCCTTTTGCCCGAGATAGAATTCCTTGACGTCTCCATGCCGGAGCAGTTGCTCGCGTGCGCCGGCGAACACTACGCGGCCATTCTCCAAAATGTAGCCGTGATCGGCGATCGAAAGCACGCCGGCGACGTCCTGGTCGACGATCAGCACTGTCAGTCCGAGGTCGCGGTTGAGCTGCGCCAGCATCTCGAAAACTTGACGGCGCATGAGAGGTGCGAGCCCGAGCGATGCCTCGTCGACGATCAGAAGCCGCGGACAGGAGAGCAGGCAGGCGCCGATGGCGAGCATCTGCCGTTCGCCACCCGACAAGAAAACAGCGTCCTGATCGGAGCGGCCCGCCAGCGGCGCAAAAAGATCGAAGATGTCGTCGATCGATCGATAGCGTCGGCAACGACCGGGTGCGGCATGCGCTCGAGCTCGCTGCGACAAGAGCAAGCTCGAGATTCTCCCGCACGGTCAACGTATCGAATACCTTGTCGCGTTCGGGCACGACCGCGATACCGAGGCGCGCGGCCTGATATGGGTGCGAGCCCTCGAATCGATTTTCCGGCAAACCGCAAGCGGCCATCGGTGATCCGCACATTCTCGGTCGGCAGGAAGCCTGAAATGGCGCGGATCGTCGTGGTCTTGCCGGCGCCATTGAGGCCAACAAGACCGACGATGCGGCCCTCTCCGACCGAGAAGGACACGCCCTGGATCGCGCGAATCGCGTGCCCATAGACGACTTCGAGACCTTCGACTTCGAGTAGGCAGTCATCTCGTGCCCCGGCTGACGCTGCGATAACGGAACGGCCAGTCCGACGCGGCCGAGCGGATCCGCCGCCAAATCTCGGCAAGACCGCGCGGCTCGAACAACAGGAAACGCGACGATCGAGCGTGCCGAAGATGATCTGATGGATGCCGGCCAGGATGTTCGCGCGAATCCGCAATCGCAGCAGGAGAATCATCTGGTCGAGCACGTACGGCAGCAACGTTATGAACACCGCGCCCAGCACGGAGCCCAGCACCGAACCGACGCCGCCGACAATGATCATGGCGAGATAGGTGATGGCCAGGCCGAAGTTGATAGCTCTCGAACGACACGGTGCCGACATAATACGCCGACAAGCGCCCCGGCAAATGCGGTCACCGCCGATGTGACGGTGAAAACCGAGAGTTTTGCCCGCCGCACCGACACACCAAGCGCCTCGGCGGCAAGATCGTGCTCGCCGACAGCGATCCAGCGGCGGCCGATGAAGCTGCGCAACAGATTGAGTGCGCCGAGCACGATCAGCGTCGCAACCGCCAGCAGGAAATAATACCACTGCGTCGGCGTCTGCAGCTCCATGAAGCCAAGATCGGCAAGCGGAAGAATGATGCCGGTCGAATCGAGAAATACGGCCTGGACAAACGAGAAGAAGGTCGTCACCGCAAAGTGCAGTACGAGCGTAGTAACGGCGACATAGAGCGCCCGCAGCCGCAGCGAAAGCAGCGCGATGATGAAGCCGACCATGCCACCCGCGATCGCCGCGGCGGCAAGCGCAACCGGGAACGGCACGCCGTAGGCGCGTTGCAGCAGCGCCGGCGGCGAAAGCGCCGATCCCGAGGAAGGCGGCCTGCCCGAGCGAGACCAGGCGCGCATTTCCAGTGAGGATATTGAGCGCGACCGCGCCGATGACCGCGATCAGGCAGCCGTTGGCAAGGTGAATCCAGAACACCGGAAGCAACCGCGGCAGCGCCAGCAGCGCGAGGCAGCCCGAGCAGCAACCGTCAACCATTGCGCCCGGCCCCGGCGCAAGGCGAAGGTCCGCGCGACGCTGGTCGGCAGGGATGATGGAATGCGAGGCGCTCGAGCTCCGAGCATCATACCCGCCTGAACTCCTCGACGGTGCCGAACAATCCCCACGGCCGCACGACGAGAATGATCAGCAGGATGACGACGGGCGCAATCAGCACGTAGCGGGGATCGATGTAGAGCGCCGTGAAATTCTCCGTGACGGCGACGATCAATGCCGCCAGCACCACGCCTTTGAGGCTGTCCATTCCGCCGATCAGGCATGCAATCAGAGCGCTGATGCCGATGACGGATGCCGAGAGGGCGACGAAAGCCCGCTCGCCGTGAAGAATTCCGGCGAGGCCTACCGCGAGGACGCCGATCATCCAGCTCAAAGCGACCGTCCGGTCGACATTGAGCCCGCGTTGCGCGCTGAGCATCACGCGCTCGGCCACCGCGCGCATCTGCAGACCAAGATTGGTAAGCCGATAGACGAGGGCGATCGCCGCAATCGACAGCCAGGCGCCGATCGCGGCGACGACGTCCGGCGTCGGCAGGCGAAGCGGGCCGATGGTGGTGAACGCCGGCAGCCCGGTCGGGACGCGGTCATGCCGCCGCCGAAAAGCACGATCATAAGTCCGTTGAGAATGGTGGCAATTCCGACCGTCAGCATCAGGCCGACATACGGCGGCTCACCCATCACGCGCCTGATCGTGAACCAGAAGATCGCCAGCCCGAGCGCCACCGCCGCACGCCATTCCGGCCGGAACGGCAAGCGCGAAAGGCAGCCCGATGCTCGATCGCAATCGCGACCAGATAGCCGATGAAGATGGCGAGCTCGCCGCCCGCGATGTTGAGGATGCGGCTCGTGCGATAGACAAGCACGATCCCCATCCCAAGCAGAGCGTAGATGCCCCAGCTCGCGACGACCGTCAGAGCGAACGATGCCACTAGCTCTCTCCGTCGCCCGCGGCCGGGACCTATGGTTATTGCTTGCGCAAGGTGGGGCTCGACGATGCCTCCTGCCAATCCGAAACCGGCTAGGAATTTCTTGCCGTTTGCGTCGTACTGAACACACGCCACCAGCTCGTGCCATAATGGTCCTTGGGAGAGAACTGGATCGGCCCTCCCATCAGCGAGCCCATGTCCACCTTGATGTTGTCGAGCACCGAGTTGAGCTTGTCGCCCGGACATGGATATCCGCATTGGCGCAGCGAGGCTTCCATCAGCGTGCCGAGCGCCCAGCCCATGATCGTCGTGGTCGCGATCGGCGTTTTCTTGCCGTATTTTTGAGCGGCGGCGCGCAGCGCATCCAGCTCCTTGCCCGGGCTGTCGGGCGAAGCGAAGCGGCTCACGATCTGCAGCTTGTCCAGCGATCCGACTCCCTGCAGCGCATTGATCAACGGCGCCTCGTTCAAGCCGTGCGATCCCATCAAGATCGGGCCACTGAAGCCCGCACCGCGCAGCGCCTTGATCAGTCCGACATTTTGGCCCGAGCCCGCGTGCGCGATCACGATAGCAGGCTCCATTGCCATCATTCGCTGGGCAATCGCCCCGAACTCGGTCACCGTCGGTGGAAACAGAACCGTTCCGATCTGCAGTCCGCCTGCTTGGGCAGCGCCCTCGGCAAATTGGCAGGCAGCAACACCCCCGGGCGCCTCGATGCTGTTGCAGATCGCCTTGCCCTTGCCGTTGAGCATCTTTGCCGCAAGCTTGCCCGAAACTTCGCCCGCCACTTCGAATACATGACCGGCGGAATAGGCAAACGGCAACGGAGTGGGCGGGAGGAGCTCCTTGATCCCGCTGAACATGGCGATCGCCGGAATGCGGTTGCGAGCCGCGGTCTGATAAACGGCGAGATGCGTGCGGGTCTGGCTCATCCCCCAGATGCTGTTGACCCCTTCCGACGTGGCAAGCTCGAGCGTCGCGGACGCAGCTCGCGTCGCATCGAGCTGATCGTCGCGCACCATGACCTGTACTTGAGCGCCGTCGATGCCGCCGCGTGAATTCAAATCCTTCAGATAGAATTCAAAACCCTCGAGGATCGGAGCCATAATTGTCCTGCATGGGGCCGGACAGATCGGCGATATACCCGACCTTCTGGATCTTCTGCTGTGCGCTCGCTCCCGAGAGAGCCAGCACCGCGGCCACGCTTGTCGACAGCGCGGCGAAACCCGATTTCCATCTCATTGCCACCTCCCGCTGGTGAATTGGCCGAGCGATCAGACGGTGACCGCTTCTTTCAGCTCGTCTTCGGCATACATCTCCTCGATCAGGCTACCGAACAGCTTGTATGCATGCGAGCGCTTGACCTTGCGCGTCGGCGTCGTATCGCCGTCCTCCGGCACCAGCTCCTTCGGCAGAAGCCGGAATTTCTTGACCTGCTCGACACGGGCCAATCTTCGGTTGAGCTCCTCGACTTCTTTGGCGATAAGCCGAAAGACGTTGTCGTTCTGCGCAAGGCTCAAATAGCCGGTATAGGGGATTTGGCGCTGACGCGCCCATTGCGCGACGTTTTCGAAATCGATCTCGATCAGGGCAGTGACGTATTTGCGTTGATCCCCGAAAACGATGACCTCGCTGATATATGGACTGCAGCGCAGAGCGTTCTCGACCGTCGCCGGGGCGATGTTCTTCCCTCCGCTGGTGATCAGGATGTCCTTCTTGCGATCGATGATCCGAAATCCGCCGCCTTCGAATACGGTTGCGATATCGCCGGAGCGCACATAGCCCTCGCGAATCGAACAGCGCCTTGCTGGCTGCTTCGTCGTTCCAGTAACCGATGACATTGCCCGGGGCTGTGCAGGCACAATTCTCCGTCTTCGGAGAGCCGCACGTGGCAAGCCGCCATCGGCCGGATCGCGGAATCCGGGGCCGGCCATTTTCCGGCCTGCGCGCCGATGCCGCCGGTCTCCGTCATCCCGAACATGTCGCGCATCGGAATGCCCCAGGCCGCGAGGTTTCGTGCACGATCGGGGGCAGACGGGGCGCCGCCGGAGCAGGCCCCGATCGCGTAAGTAAGCCCGAGCTTGTGCAGCGCCGGCCAGATGACCGTGAGCCACAGCGGCCAGTACACGGCTTCGAGATACCAGGGTGCGGGGCCCTCGCTTCCAAATTTCTCCGTACCCGCTTGCGTCCGACCGAGGTCGCCAGCGCGAAGGCCGAGCGCGCAAGAAAGCCCGCGCTGTCAACCGCGACCTGAACATTCGCGACGATCTTTTCCCAAGTGCGCGGCACTCCCATGACGTAGGTCGGACGAACCTCATTCATCAGCGACGGCAGGCTTTGATTCGGCTCGCCGATATGCGGAACCACGCTTGCGAGCAGCGGGACATAGAGTGCGACGGCACGGCCCATGCCGTGCGCCAGCGGCAACTGGCACACGACGCGGTGCGGGCGCGCGCGCATTTCCGGCATCATTTCAAGAAAACTGAATCCAAAACCGATGATGTCGGCACTTTGCGTGCGGTAGGCCGCTTTGGGATATCCCGTTGTCCCCGACGTGAAGATGATGGCGCTGGTCTGGTCGGCGGCAAACCTTGCTTTCCAGCTCCGACACTTCCGCCAGAGCGCGCGCATCCTCGCGCCCTTTTCGCGCGACCTCGCTGAACAGCTCGATGCGCGGATCCTCGTAAAGAAAGAGCGCACGCTCGTCGCAGACGATGATCTTGTCGACGAGCGGTGCGTTTACGGTGGCTTCCGCATCGAGCAGGCGGTCGAGATGCTCCTGATCCTCCGCGACGAAAATTCGCGCGCCGACCAATCGCATGACATATGCGACTTCTTCCGGCGAGCTGGTCGGATAGACGCCGCAGGGGATCGCGCCGATAAATGTCGCGGCAAGATCGGCCAACAGATACTCGATGGAGACGTCGCCCATGATGGCGATGCGGGCACCCGGCCTGAGCCCGCAATGCAACAACCCGGCCGCGACCTTCCTGATTTCCTCGCGGTAGCCGCTCCAAGTCAGCTCGCGGAACACGCCGTCGCGCTTATAGCGGACCGCGACGGCGTCCGGATCGTCCGCCACCCGCTCGGCAAAGAGCTGCGGAATCGAGACTTCCCGCAGCCGTTTCAGCGCCGCTTGCAACTCCGAAAAAGACTTGCCTGTCAGGTTCACAGCAGGAATTCCGGCGCGGTCGAGCGATTAAAATACATCATGTATTTTTCTTGGCAAGGCGGCGCAATGAAGCAGCGAAACGACGCTACGTGAACGGCAAGCACGCGCAAGAAAGCTCCATGCGGTGCGCGGCTACATCGATCAACGCCGTTCCGAGGACGCGGCGCGTTCTTGCTCGAATGGGGCAGACGTGCTTGGCACGCTCTCGTCCGCCACGGCTTCGGTCTGAAAGTCTCCGGGCAATCCGGCTTTCGACAGCAGGGCCGGATAATGCGCCCGGAAATCTTCGAGAATTTTCTCGAACGGCACGTCCATGTAGGTCCCCCGATCATTGAGATACTCCATGTGGCGCCGTCCGGAGCGATCAAATTGTTGAAACAGCGAATCGCTCCTCCCATCGAATTCGAGAGTGCTGAGGCCGAGACGGTCACAGAGCGAAGCATTGAAGGCAGGCGTCGCCTTGACCCAGCGACCGGCCACGAAAAGATCGGTGTAGGAGTGCCAGCGGAAGATATTGGTACCGAGCATCTCGTGAAGTCGGGGCGAGGTCATGTGATTGCGAACGTCGGCATAGCCGACACGTGCCGGCACCCCCGCCGCCCGCGCCACCGCCGCCAGTAGCGACGCCTTGCCGATGCAATATCCCCGACCCAGCGCAAGGATTTCACTCGCGCGATAGGACGTCGGGCTCGAAATGTCGACATAGGGGTCGTACAGGACGTTCTCACGGACAGCCCGATAAAGCGCGATCGCACGCCTAACGTCGTCCCACGCTCCGGTTGCTGCCGCGCGAGCAAATTCGCGAACGCTCGGAGCATCGCTATCGATGAAACGGTTGGGCTTGAGAAATGACGCTTCCGGCATCATGCCATGATCCCGCTGGTCGGCCAGTTTCGGGCTCGTCTTGTCCACGCACCCGGAAAGGAGCATTCTCGTTCGTGAAAGACAAGGGCGGGCGCGAAAGGAAGACCGGTGACGGGATGCAAAGGATCGGGCTGAAGATTCTGGGAGTGTGGACGATCATCGCTGCGATGGCGGTGCTTGGGCAGCCGACGGCCGCGCAGGACAAGGTGAAGGTCGGCGTCTTCCCGACCGCGTCGTCGGTGCCATATTTCGCGGCCATCGAGCGCGGCTTTTTCAAGGAACAGGGGATCGAGCCGGAGACGATCCGGCTGATCGGCGGACCTCCCAACATTGCGGCCATGATCAGCAATCAGATCGAGGCGGCCATCGTCCTCGTGACCATCGAGGCGATGAACGCCAATCTCAAGAAGCCCGGCGTCGCCATGTACATCGGGGTCCACAGTCAGAGCAAGGTCTACCAGATGGAGCAGTTCGTGGCCCGCAAAGGCTATGCAGCTGATACGCTCAAGGACCTCAAGGGTGCCCGCATCATGTCGGCGCCGGGACCCGCCAACCTGGTCGCTGCCAAGGCGGTGCTCGCCAAGGTCGGCCTCAAGGAGGGCGACTACACGATCGACCAGCTCGACATGAGCCAGCACGTCAACGTCATGACTGCCGGGACCTTCGATGCCGGCTACACGCTGGAGCCGCAGGCCTCGACCATGCGCAAGCTCGGGGTTGCCCGCACGCTCGAAGCCGGCGTGATCGCCAAGTACATCCTCGGTGACGAGAACGGCAACGCGTTCGCGGCCGGTTGCGGCATTACCAGCGATTTCATCAAAGCGCGTCCCGATGTCGCCAGACGCTTCGCTGCGGTCTGGAAGAAGGCCATCACGTTCGTGAACGAGAACCCGCAGGAAGCACGCAAGTACCTCGCCAAGAATACGCTCACTCCCGAGGACGT
Organism: uncultured Alphaproteobacteria bacterium; assembly: GCA_963820365.1. Taxonomy (GTDB): domain Bacteria; phylum Pseudomonadota; class Alphaproteobacteria; order Rhizobiales; family Xanthobacteraceae; genus VAZQ01. The sequence goes on from CAWFZR010000027.1 coordinate 188,270, forward strand.
GGTGGATACCGTGCCGATGGTGCGCTATTATGCGGCCGGCGACTTGACGGACAAGCACAAGGCGGAGTTCCAGAAATTCATCGACTTCTTCACCGAGGGCGGCACCCTGCCCGAGAAGGTCGACATCACCAAATATCTGCAAGCATACTGAAAGAGCTTCATCCGGTGAGACATGCCCGCCCGCACGTGCGGGTTGCCGACCGGCTCACATCCGATTCCCTCGATCGCCGATGTCAATATCATTTCGTCCTGAGCCGCGGAATGATCTCGCGCGCAATGGTCTCGATCTGCTCCATCTCGTACTTGTAGGGAACGAAAATGAGCTTCTGCGTTCCCACTGCAAGGTGCGCCTTGAGCTGCTCGACGCATTCGTCGACCGTTCCCATGATGGCGCTGTCCTTGGTCGATTCGCTCCAGGACGCAAAATCCCACTCCTTGGTCAGCCATTCCATCATCCGAGCCTCCACCGCCTGGCGCGATTTGCCGACGAAGATCGGCAATTGCGCAGCATTGAGGAGCTTGTCCGGGTCCTTGCCGGCTGCCTGCGCGAAACTGCGAATCTTGCCCCAGGATTTTGCGAAGCTCTCCGGCCGGTAGAAGTAGGTGAGCCAGCCGTCGCCGGCGACCGCCGCCCGCTTGAGCACGCGGTCGACATATCCGCCGATCAGGATCGGCGGATGCGGCTTCTGCACCGGCTTGGGGAACATGACGCCGGCGGGGATGTCGTGGTGGGGGAACCTACCGCTGACGGTGTGCTCGGTCCAGAAGCGTTTGAGGATCTCGAGGTTCTCGTCCATGATCTTGCCGCGTTGCTCGAACGGCACCCCGATGGCATTGAACTCGCGCCGGTACCATCCCGACGCCATGCCCATGAGCAGGCGGCCGTCGGAGAGGAGATCCATGCAGGCGAGCTGCTTTGCGAGGATGACCGGATTGCGCATCGGCAGCACGAGAATGCCGGTCCCGAGCTTGATCCGGTTGGTGCGCGCGGCGATGGCGGTCAACAGCGTCAGGGACTCGATGATCGGAAAGTTCGGATCGACGCCGAGCAGGATGTGATCCCATACCCAAAGCGAATCGAAGCCTAGTTGCTCCATTCTGATCCCGTATTCGACCAGAGCCTTGACATCCGGCATTTGCGGATAGGCGGTGAAATTTGGCACCGCTATGCCGAATGTCCCAGCCAGACCAGTCATCGCAGACTCCTGTTTGATCTTACTGTTGAGTTCTATGCGGTGTAGAGCTGCTCCGGGTCGAGCTCGCGCACCATCTTGAGCTCCTGATCGGTCGGCGGCTCGGTCACGCCGGGGTGCGCAGAGAATTCCAGGCGGAACCCGGTATTGTCCTGCAACTGCTCGCGCGTGACTCCGGGATTGAGCGAAATCACCTGCATGCGCCCTTGCGCAGGGTCGAACCCGAACACCGCCAGATCGGTGACCACTCGGAACATGCCGCCTGCGAGCAGGCCGCTTGCGCTGCGGGTATCGCCACCCTGCAGGTATCCGGGGCTGGTGATGAAATCGACGTGCTCCACGAAGCGCCGTTTCTCGTGCTTCATGGCGACGATCATCTGTGCGAGGCTGGCAATGTCGTTGCCGCCGCCGGTCCCGGGCAGCCGGGTCTTTGGCTTTATCGGATCGCCGATGAAGGAACTGTTCAAGTTGCCGTATTGATCGACCTGCGCGCCGCCCATGAAACCGACATCCACATAGCCGCGCTGGAGAAGCAGCAGCACTTCGGCGCTGCCGAGCACCATGTTGGCGCGTTTGGTGCACCGCTGATCGTTGGTTGACGGCGGCAGCTTGCCGGGCTCGATGAAGGCGCCGATCACGCCGCCTTCGAACAGGATCGTCAGGCCGGGGCAGCGCAGACGCTGCGCGAGCGTGGCGGCAAGGAGCGGGATGCCCACGCCCGCGAATACCAACTGTCCATCGCTGAGCTGGCGAGCGCTCAGGATCGTGAGCAGCTCCGCGGCGGTATGGCTCTGTGCTCTAAGCATCATAAATGCTCGCTCCGGCGCGTGCCGCTTCGAGCAGCTCCTCCATCCCGATCAAAGCGAGAAACTCGCTCCACGATTTTGGCCCGTACACGAACTGTTGGAGGTACTGCTGCATGGCCTTGACCGGTTCCTTGTTCACCAGCTCGACATAATACTCCATGTGGCGGATCATCGGCTCGTAAACCCCATAGCATTCGTGCGGGGCACACCCGAACGGCAGCTCGACCACGGCGTCAACCGCAAAGAACGGAACCTTGGTCTGGTCGGGTGCGCGCCGGATCTGGTCGTTGGAGACGATGCGTTCGGCCGTGAGGATCACCTTGTTGGCGGCGATGGCCAAATCGATGTCCATGAATTGCAGTCCGTCGATTTGTGCGTTCCCGTAGGGGTCGCAGCGCTGCACGTGGATCAGGGCGACGTCCGGATTGAGCGCCGGGACCAGCAGGATCTTCTCGCCGGTGAACGGGCAATCGATCTCGACCGCTTCGGGGCGCTGCTTGCGCACGTCCGATCCCAGCATCGATCGGATTGGGAGGAAGGGAACCCCCATGGCGCCTGCGCGGAAACGCATGCCCATGGCCATGTGGCTCCATTCGTCGAACTTGGCTTTTCCCGTCTCCACATGATGGCGCATCACCTTTGATACGCCCCACAGGATTCCCTGGCTGAACCAGCTGGTCACCATGTGATCGCAGGCGCCCGATGCGAACAGCAGATCGCCGTCGCTCGAGACGATGCTGCGCGCGCAGGTCAACCCCTTTCGTCCGGCCCGAATGAGCGCCCATATCATGCCCATGGGCGTGCGCGACATCGTACTGCCGCCGATTCCCACCGTATCTCCGTCGCGCACGAACGAAGTGGCCTCCTCGAGCGAGACGACCTTATCCCGCAGGCTTCGATCGCGGCGCGCCAGCGCCTCACGCAGCTCAAGGTAGCCGGGAGCGGTCTTGACGGGTGTCTTGCTTCCGGGCGCTGTCATTCCGGTTTCAGTGGGCGCGCTCAGCGCCGACCTCCGCGTTGAATTTCTCGATCAATCGGTCCCATGCCGGTATGCCGTCTACCAGACCGCGCCAGAACCGCTGGTCCTTGCGCCGATCGAAATCGTCGATTGCCACTCCTTGCTGCTCCACCCACGTGAAATACCCGAGATTGAAGATGCGCTTGCGATCGAGATGGGTGAGTTCAAGCACGTGATCGTCCACGATGCCTTCCAAGTGGCGGCTGAAGATCTCACCGGCATTCACTTCATCGAACCCATCCCGGTAGCGGCGGGCAAGGAAGCTCTGTCGCTCGCTGGCATAGAGTGAAGCGCTGTCGGTGGCGACCGTCATGATCACGTCCTCGGCGCCGAGATCGAGATGCTTGGCGAGCTTTACGGCGGCGACGATATTGGCCAATCCGGAGATGCCGATATCGTCGAAGGCTATCATCACATCCGGGTCGATCTTGCGTCGACCGGCCATGTAGCTGCGTCCGACATTGCCCCCGAACAGGACGTTGAGCGAATCGCTGGCGAGGTCAGACACGCCAATCACGATATCCGTGCTCATCACGTTGTGAATGAGCGGGATATGCTTGTCACCGATCCCCTGGATGTTGTGCTTGCCGTAGCCGTTGCACAACATGGTCGGGCACTCGATCGCTTCGACCGCGGCGATCCTGCTGCCGTGACGCCGTTTCAGATAGTCGCCGGCGGCGAGGGTCCCGGCCGAGCCGGTCGCCGACACGAAGGCCGACAGTCGACAGTCCGAGTTGGCGCTTTGCAGGTGCGAGAACACATGATCGAATGCGGCGCCTGTGCAGTAGTAGTGGATGAGATAGTTGGCGAACTCCGAGAACTGGTTGAGAATGACGTTATTCTCGTCGCGGGCGAGCTCGGCGCACTTGTCGTAGATTTCCTTGACGTTGCTCTCGGTCCCCGGCGTGCGGATGATGTCGGCGGGATCGGAGACCCATTGCGCCAGCCATTCGAAGCGCTCGCGGCTCATCCCCGCCGGCAGAACGGCAACGCCGCGGCAGCCGAGAATGCGTGATATGGCGACGCCGCCGCGGCAGAAGTTTCCGGTGGACGGCCAAACCGCGCGGTCTTGCTTCGGATCGAACAGGCCGGTCACGAGGCGCGGCACCAGACACGCATAGGCGGCCAGCACCTTGTGTGAGCCTATCATGGGAAAGCGCCGGCCGAGCAGGACGACGATCGGTGCCTTCACCCCGGTCAGCGCCTCCGGCAGCACCACATGGCCCGGCACGACCGTGCGATCCCTGCGGTCGGCATTATTGAACCAGTGGACGCGCCAGAGATTTTTCTGATCCGGTGCATCGGGATCGACGGATTTGAGAGTGCGTTCGGCCGCGGCCGGAATCAGCACCGGGTCGGCCAGCTCTCTCCAGGACGGTAACGTCACCCGTGCCGCGCGCAGCGACTCGACCGCAGCTCGCCGGCAGCTGGCGTCGACGACTTCGGGCCGGATGAGAAATGAGGAGGTCATGTCGCCGATGCGGTCCCTTGCTCGATCGCGGCGGCTCGGGTGCGTGCGGAGCTCGCTTCGGCGGCAAACGACGCGCGATAGCGATCCTGCGCGGCGCTTTCGTACAGGGTGTTGCGTTGGCGCGGCGTGCGCCCGAGCGAGGAAATGACAGCCTCCATGTCGGTGGGGGTCATTTCCTGTCCGTGGCTCGCGCCGGCGGAGCGGGTGATGCTTTCTTCCATCAATGTGCCCCCGAGGTCGTTGGCCCCACTGCGCAGACAGTGCCTCACTCCCTCGGGGCCCATCTTCACCCAGGAGGTCTGAATGTTGGTGATGAGGGGATGCAGCGCCAGGCGCGCAATCGCGTGCATCAGCACAGCCTCGCGAAAGGTGGGACCTCGCCGGGAGCGGCCCTTGCGATAGATCGGGGCTTCCATGTGCACGAACGGCAGCGGCACGAACTCGGTGAAGCCGCCGGTTTCCTCCTGCAGAGCGCGGATGCGCAGAAGGTGCCGCGCCCAATGCTCGTAGCGGTCCACGTGCCCGAACATGATGGTCGCGGTGCTTCGCAGCCCGGCGCGATGGGCCGCGCGCATCACGTCGAGCCATTGCCGCGTACGGATCTTGTCCGGACAAAGCACGGCGCGCACCTCGTCGTCGAGGATTTCGGCGGCCGTGCCCGGCAGCGTTCCCAGACCTTTCGATTTCAGCGACAGCAGGAATTCCTCGACCGGGACGCCGAGCGTTTGCGCGCCTTGATGCACTTCCAGCGGCGAGAACGCGTGAATGTGAATGCCCGGAGCGGCGCTTTTCGCGGCGCTGCAGATGTCGAGGTATTTGTCCCCGGTATAGCTCGGATGGATGCCGCCCTGCATGCAGACTTCGGTGGCGCCGCGCAGCCATGCCTCGCGCACGCGCCGTTCGACCTCGGTGAGCGGGAGATCGTACGGCCGGCCGCGCAGGTTCTCGCTCATCTTGCCTTTGGAAAAGGCGCAGAACTGGCATTTGAAATAGCAGATATTGGTATAATTGATGTTGCGGGTGACGACGTAAGAAATGACGTCGCCGTTGACGTCTTCCCGCAATTCATCGGCGGCCGCGCAAACGGCTGCAAGCTCATCGCCGCGAGCGCGAAACAGCCGCACGATCTCCGCCTCTGCGAGCGTGCTGCCGGCGCCCCCTTTCGCCAGGATCGCTGCGATCTCGCCGGCGATGGCCGGGCGGCTCGTTGCAGGGACGCCCTGCTCGGGCAACGCGGCGAGCGCTCCCGGCGACCATTCGTCGGTGCGCGGCCATCCGTCGGCATCGATGCGCCCCAGCAGCGGTGCCCGTAGCGCCGGATCGAGCCATCTCTCGGCGCGGCGCGCGAATGCCGGATAGATGGCGAGACGTTCGTGCAGTTGCTTGCCTGCCGCAGCGGTGGCGCTCTCGAGCAGCTTGAGATGCGGCCACGGTGCCTCCGGATTGACATGGTCGGGTGTGACCGGCGACACCCCGCCCCAGTCGTTGATGCCGGCATCGAGCAGGCGGCGCAGGGCGCCCGGGCTGAGATTGGGGGGGGCCTGGATGTTCATCGACGGCGCAAACAGCAACCGCGCGATCGCGATCGTCCACACCAGCTCGTCGAGACTTGGCGCGGGAGCATCGGCCATGCGGGTTCCCGCTTTCGGCCGGAAGTTCTGGATGATGATCTCCTGGATATGTCCATGCGCGTCGTTGAGCTGGCGCAGAGCAAGCAGCGAGTCGATGCGCTCCTGCCTGGTCTCGCCGATACCGATCAGAATTCCCGAGGTGAACGGCACGCGCGCCTCGCCCGCCGCCCGGATGCTTGCCAGCCGTGCCCGCGGATGCTTGTCGGGCGAGCCATGGTGCGGCCCGCCTGGCGCGCACAGCCGCTCGGATGCCGATTTCCAGCATGAGTCCCTGCGACACGCAGACCGCGCGCAACGCCGCCACATCGGCCGGGGTCATATGACCCGGATTGAGGTGCGGCAATAATCCGGTTTGCTCGATCACGGCGCGCGCGGCCTGCGCGAGATAGGACACGGTCGTGTCATGGCCGAGGCCGGCAAGCTCGTCGGCGGCGAAGCGGTAGCGCAGCTCCGGCTTATCGCCGAGCGTGAACAGTGCCTCCTTGCAGCCTGCCTCCTGCCCGGCGCGCGCAATGGCGAGAACTTCGTCGAGCGATAAGAATGCACGCTCGTTCCTGCGCGGCGGATGAGCAAACACGCAGTAATGGCAAACGTCGCGGCAGAGCTGCGTCAGCGGAATGAAGACCTTGCGCGAATACGAGACGATCGGGCCATGCGCGGCATCGCGCCGCCGCGCGGCTGACCGCAGCAGCGCATCGAGGTCGCATTGGACGAGCGACAACGCTTCCTCGCGGGTGAGGTTGCGGCCGTGGTCTAGGTCATCCGGCAACATCGTTCGCATCGCTCTTGCCGATCGGCGTGCTGCAGCGGGCGGCGCCTGCGTCACCGATCAGGCGCCGGCCGCTTAACGACCATCAGCGCCGCACCAGTCGCAGATGCTCAGCGCCATGACCTTGATGGACGTGATATAGTCATCGATGGACACGTACTCGTCGTCTGAATGCATGACCGCAGTCGAGCCGGGCCCAAAGATGACGGTTGGCGTATCGGCATAGCGGTTGAGAAACCGGGTATCGGCGGCGCCCTGCCGCCCGCTGATCTCGGGATCGCGACCGGTAATCTCCCTGTAGTTCTTGCAGACCGTCTCGACGATGGGATGATTTCTCGGGATTTCGGATGCCTCCGCATCATATCCCACGAACCGGACCTTCGGCGGATGCAGCTTCATCCATGGATCCTCGGCTGCCGCACGTGCGATCTGTTGCACGAGGCTTTGCTTGACGCCTTCGTGATCTTCTCCGGGCACCGTGCCGATGCTACCTTTGAGAAGGCAGTTTGCGGGGAACGCGCTCGGATAGTTGCCGGCGGAGAAGCTTCCGATCATGCAAGGAAGGGTGTCGAGTGCATTTGGATATAACGGGTGCGTCACCGAGGCAACGCGCTTTGCTTCCAGGTCCGCGACCGCCTTGACGATCTTGTTGCCAAGCTCGATTCCACTGATGCCCTCGTAGCGCTTTTGAATGCCCGCCGGCTTGCCGTGGATCTCTATCTCGAACCAGATGCGGCCGATGCAGGCCGGCTGCACCGCAAGCCCGCTGGTCTCACCGGAAATGCCTGCGTCGGCCTTGTAGCCGCGGATCACCGTGTCCAACGTCCCATGCCCGCTGACTTCCTCGTCGACGACGATGTTGATATGAACGTCGCCCCTCGGCTTCATACCCGCACCCAAGAGGCATTCCACCGCCATGACATGGCTGGCGACGCCGCTCTTCATGTCGGCGGAGCCGCGCCCATAGATGCGTCCGTTCTTGACGGTGGCCGACCAGGGATCGTCGCTCCAACCTTCTCCGCCGCCGACCGGGATGACGTCGGTATGCCCGTTCAAGAGCAACGAGCGCCCGCCGCCCGCGCCCTTCAAGGTGGCGACGATGTTCGGGCGTCCCTCGTAGCCCCTGGCCACGGGCCGGTAGGCGGGATGCTTCTTCAACTCTTCCCAATCGGTCTCCCACATATCGACGGCAAGGCCGAGCTTCGCCATGTAATCTGAAAGAAACTTCTGGATCTTCGCTTCATCTCCGGTGACGCTCGGGATTGCGATCATCTGCCGGAGGAAGGCGACGGACTTTTCACTGTTCTCGTCGATCTTTTCCAGGACTTCTCGTCGGAGGTTCGCGCTCATTCAAAGTCCTTCCAAACAATTCGGCAGAAGCGTCTCTTGGTAAGAGGCGATTCCATGTCAGTCAATCCACCTTGACTGCTATCGGCCCATTGTACGTTCTCTCTCTCTCTCTCTAGCAGGCGCGAAAATTGCTACGCCATCGCCAAAATGCGCGCTTGATGCGCCCGACCAGGCCTGCGCCGAGAACGGAATCGGCGTCTCGTTGCAAACCCGGTTGCAAGCTCGCGGCTTCGCCTGCCCGGCGCATAGCGGGGCCGCTTGGGGCCGCCATCGGCGAGGCACCGGCGACCGGCTCGGCATGCCGTGATCCGACCGGCCCGAGCCTGCGTTGCTGCGAAGTAGCGGCGGCAACCAGGCCAAGGCGGCGCTCCTCCAACACGAGGCGGATGGCGCGTACAATGCCGCCATAACCGGTGCAACGGCACAGATTGCCGCTCAATTCGAGACGGATGCGCCGCTCGTCGGCGTCGGGCAGCCGCGTGACGATGTCTCGCGCGGTGATCAGCATTCCGGGCGTGCAGTAGCCGCATTGCAATCCATGCTCGGCGGTAAATGCACGCCGTAATGCGATCATGAGCGGGTCGTGCTCCAGTCCTTCGATGGTCGTGATCTGCGCTCCTTCGCACTGGACGGCATAGGTGATGCATGAACGCGCCGGTTCGCCATCGATCAGCAGCGTGCATGCACCGCAGGCACCCTGCTCGCAACGCAGATGCGTGCCGGTCAAATGGAGCTTGTCGCGCAGCAAGTCCGCGAGATGCATGCGCGGCTCCGCCGCCTCGACGACCACAGTGTCGTTGACGGTGAGGCGCACAGCTTTCATGCCGTCGTTGCCCGGTCGGCCGCCCGCGTCAGGGCGGTGAGGTGGAGACGCAGACCGGCCGGCGTGGTCGGTCCGGCAGGTCGCAGCAGCTCCGTGGCTGCCCTCTCATCGAGGCGCAGTCGCCCGTGCGGCTGTGCGATGCCGTCGAATATGGTGCGTGCGTCATCGATGACGATGGGCGGCCCTTGCGTTGCGCCGATGACTGCCCGGAAGCGGTCACGGTCGCGATCGAGCAATACCGCCGCGCTTGCCAAGGCAAACTCCCCCGTCTTGCGGCACACCTTGTAATAACCGCAGCCGGCGCCGCGCGAAGGACGCGGAATGCGTATGGCTTGCAGCAGCTCACCCGGCTCGAGCGCCACTTCGAACGCACCGGTTACCAATTGTTCGGCTGGCACGCGCCGGATGTGACGGCCGTCGGCGATAATGCACTCGGCGCCCAGTGCAACCAGGAGCGGCAGCCAATCTCCGGCAGGGTCCGCGTGACAGACGCTGCCGCCGATGGTGCCGCGATTGCGCACCGCGCGATAGGCAATGCCGCGGGCGACCGCCGCAAGAACGGGGAGTTCGTCCATCCGTACCCGGCCATCCTCGATGTCCGCCGTGGTGACGCAGGCGCCGAGCGTGAGCCCGCCCGCATCTTCCTCGACCGACGTCAATTCGGCAATCGCGGTGATGTCGATGAGGAGGCTCGGCTGCGCCAGGCGCAGGTTCAGCATCGGACCGAGCGATTGACCGCCGGCGACCACCCTTGCGCCGCCGTTCCCCTGCCGCAGGATGGCCGCGGCTTCGCGGATGCTTGCAGCGCGCGCATAGTTGAATTGCGCGGGCTTCATGGCGGCGCCTCGCGCGCAGCCACGCCGGCGGCAATCGCCGCCAGGATGCGCTCGGGTGTGAGCGGCAGATCGTGCACTTCGGCGCCGACAGCGCGCAGTGCATCATTGACCGCGCAGACGATCGCGGCGGGCGGGCCCACCGCGCCGCCCTCGCCGATGCCTTTCATGCCGAATTCGGTGTGCGGAGAAGGTGTCTCCATGTGCAGCACACGGATATCAGGCACTTCGGTGGCGCCGGGGAGGACATAGTCGAGCATGGTCGAGGCGAGCGGCTGGCCTTGCGCATCGAACTCCACTTCCTCCAGCAGGCACGTACCGATGCCCTGCGCGACACCGCCGCGCACCTGGCCATCGACGATCATCGGATTGACGAGCTTGCCGCCGTCCTCCACCACGACGTAGTCGAGGATCTCGATCAGCCCGGTGCCCGTATCGACCGCGACCAGCGCGGCGTGCGCGGCATAGCTGAAAGTCCCGGTGTCGCGCGCCGGACGATAGCCGGCCGTCACCTCAAGTCCGCCTTGGTGAACGTCGGCGGGAAGATTCTGCGGCTGCAGATACCAGGTCCGCGCGATCTCGCGCAGCGTGACGCTGGCGCCGCGCGCATGCGCGCTGCCGTTGGCGATATGCACCTCGGCGGCGTCGGCCTGCAGCAGCCATGCCCCGATCCGGCTTGCCCGATCGCCCAGCGCGCGTGACGCCTGTGCGACGGCACCGCCCGCCATCACCATCGAGCGCGAAGCCCAGGTGCCGGTCGAGAACGGGCTGTAAAGCGTGTCCCCTTGCAACACCTTGATGCGGTCGAGCTCGAGGCCGAGGATCTCGTGCGCTACCTGCGCCAGCGTGGTCTCGTGGCCCTGGCCATGCGAATGCGTGCCGACGCGAATCTCGAGGTCGCCATCTGCTGTAAGCCGCACGGTCGCCTGCTCATATCCGGGCACCACTGGACGGCCCCAATCGGCCAAAACCGCGGTTCCCATCGCGCCCTGCTCGCAGAAGATCGAGAAGCCGACGCCGATCAGGCGCCCGTCCTGCTCGCCGTTGCGCTGTCGCTCACGAATGGCGGGAAGCCCGATGGCCGCGACGGCCCGCCGCATGGATTGCGGGTAATCTCCGCTGTCGAATTCTCGCTTGACCACGTTCTCGAACGGCATCTGCTCGGGACGCACGAGATTTCGCAGGCGCACCTCGCAAGGCTCGAGATCGGCTGCTCTTGCGATCGCGTCCATGATGACTTCGAGCGCAAGACAGACGCCGCTGCGCGCCACCCCGCGGTATGGAAGGATCGCGCACTTGTTAGTGGCAACGGCGGTGGAGCGGCACCGGTACAGATTGAAATCGTACGGTCCCGGCAAAAGGGTCGCCACCTGTGCAGCTTCGAGCGCGGCTGAGGTGGGATAAACCGAGTAGGCTCCGGCATCCACGGTGGCGATGCAATCCAGTCCCAACAATCGCCCGTCCCGATCGGCATAGCCGGTGATGCGATAATGGTGCTCGCGGCAATTGGCGTTCGCGCTCAGGTGCTCGCGGCAGTCCTCGAGCCAGCGCACCGGCGTTTGGCCACGTCGCGCCAACCAGGCCAAGACCACCTCCTCGCGGCAGAGCAGGCCCTTGTAGCCGAAGCCGCCGCCCACATCGGGTGAGATCACGCGAATGGAGCCGTCATGGAGTCCGAGGCATTCGGCCACGCCGCGCTGCACGATGTGCGGCATCTGGGCAGCCGTGATGATGGTGAGAAAATCGAGCCGGGCGTCGCGATAGGCAATCACACCGCGTCCCTCCATGGGGAACATGCACTGGCGCGCGGTGCGGATTTCGCGGCTGACCTTGATGCTCGCGGTCTTGGCGACGCGCTCGAGCGCGTCAGCCGCGTCGCCGCCCTGCAAAAATTCGATGAAGACGTTGTCGCCCCAATCCTCATGCAGCAACGGCGCGCCGGGTTGCCGAGCCGCGAGCATGTCGACCACCGGGGGAAGTTCCTCGTAATCGACGACGACGGCGGCGGCGATATCCTCGGCTTGCGCGCGCGAGGGCGCCACGCAGGCGGCGACCAGCTCGCCCACGTAGCGGACCTTGTCGAGCGCCAGAATTGGTTCGCAGGAATGCTTGAAGCCGCTCAGCGCAGTCGCTGCCTGGATCTGCTTGACGCCGGCCAAATCCTTTGCCGTGAAGACCGTGTTGCGGTGCTCCGGGGGAATGTGCACGTGGCGAATGCGCCCATGTGCAATCGAGCTTCGCACAAAGGCGACTTCGCGCGCGCCAGGCAGGCGGAAATCCGCGACATATTGGCCGCGGCCGCGCAGAAATCGGTCGTCCTCCTTGCGTGCAACGGAGGCCCCGAGGCCATAAGCTGACATTCGCAAGCTCTATTATGATATCACCATGCTGTGAAGCCTCCGCGCCTGGCGGGCACGGCAATTGCCTCAACCTCCCTCGACTTGCGGTTCCGCCTGATGCCCATCGCTGCCGGGAATAGGATTGAGGGAGGTCATGCTATGCGTTCGCCGGTCGCGCCACAGGGGACCGAGCCGTCCGGGACCGGGGGCGAGCGCGACGCCGGCGGCGTGGCGGCCGTGCGCATCGCATCTCTCAAGAAGACCTATGGCGAGCTCGAAGCGATCCGCGAACTATCATTCGACGTCGGCGAGGGAGAGTTTCTCAGCGTGCTCGGTCCGAGCGGTTGCGGCAAGAGCACCTTGCTCATGATGATTGCGGGAGTGATTGCTCCTACCGCGGGCGAGGTCCGCGTCAAGGATGCAATCGTGGCTGGCCCCCGCCGCGAAGTGGGCGTCGTGTTCCAGAGCCCGGTCCTGTTGCCGTGGCGGACCGTATTGCAGAACGTGCTGTTTCCCATCGAGCTCTTGAAGCTGTCGCGCCCGCAATACTTGCCGCGCGCGATGGAACTGCTGCGCATGGCGAAGATCGAGGAGTTTGCCACCCTGTTGCCGCGCCAGCTGTCCGGCGGCATGCGCCAGCGAGTGGCGATATGCCGGGCGCTCGTTCATGACCCGAGCATCCTGCTGATGGATGAGCCGTTCAGCGCGCTGGACGCGCTCACGCGCGACGAAATGGGAGTCGAGCTCCTGCGCATCTGGCAGGCCAATCGCAAGACCGTGATTTTCGTCACCCACAGCATCCGCGAAGCGGCATTCCTGTCCGACCGCGTCGTGGTCATGGGCCGCCGGCCGGCGATGATCATCGATGACGTCGCCATCGATCTGCCGCGGCCGCGGCATATCGCCATGACCGAGGATGAAGCGTTCAATCGTTTCGTTCGTCATCTCCGCAAGGCCATCGAGGCGAGCCATGCGGGTTAAGGTTTGCAAATTGATCGCCCGTACCGCCTGGCCGGTCCTGGTCACGGCGCTCATGCTGCTGGGCTGGGAGCTCGCGGTGCGAAGCCTGGGGATCCGGAGCATCATTCTGCCGCCGCCATCGGCGGTGTTCGAAGTGATCGTGCTGCGCTACGATCTCCTGCTCGCGCATCTGTGGCCGTCACTCTACCTCACCATCCTCGGATTTCTCCTGTCCGTGGTCGGCGGCGTCCTCGTCGCCGTCTTGATCACCTACTCGACCGTCGTGCGAGAGGGCTTCTATCCGGTCATCGTGGTCTCGCAGGTCATCCCGAAGATCTCCATTGCTCCCCTGTTCATCGTCTGGTTCGGGACCGGAATGATGTCGAGCCTTCTGCTCGCCTTCCTGGTGGCGTTCTTTCCGATGACGATCAACGCCGCAATGGGGTTTGCGGCCATCGACGAGGACATCCACCGCATGGCGCGCGCCTTCATGGGCTCGCGCTGGCAGGTGTTCTGGAAGATCCGCATGCCTAACGCGCTGCCCTACATCTTCGGGGGCATGAAGATTTCCATCACGCTCGCCATCATCGGCGTCATCGTATCGGAATTCGTGGCTTCTCAGGAAGGCATCGGCTATCTGATCAAGCTTGCCGGCGGCCTGTTGGACACTCCGCTGATGATGGCGGCGATCGCCGTCTTGAGCATCAGCGGGCTTGCTCTCTATATGCTGATCGCCGGCGCAGAGAGCCTCGCCGTGTACTGGCAGCCGCCGTCCGAGGCCACCGGAGCCGCGGGCGGCTGATCGCTGCTCTGCCCCGCGGCTTTCGCAAACCGAGCTGTTTCGCTGATCAATGCACCTGCATGATCATCGGTAATATGGCCCGCGCGACGGTCGCTGTGGCCTGGCCTGGGCCGGCCCTCCGCCGAAGAAAAAAGACTGCAGGAACGAGACCGAACGGGGAGGCAGGGCCTTGCGCCGTCCGGATGAGGACGCGATCTCCTGCTCCTTCTTGCCCTCAGGAACGGTCTCGATGATGGCGCGCTCGGTCTTGATCGCGGCCAGCGTGCGGCTGTCGAGGTTGTAGACGTCACGCCGGACCTGCAGTTTTCCCGCATCATCGACAAAAGCGCTTTGATAGGTCGAATGCACCCATATTTTTCTCTCTTGCGGCAGCTGGATGTCCTGCTCGCCGCCTGCGAACATGCGAGTGACCTTGTCGACGGTCCAGTGCTCGTCGGGTCGCGCGATGTTGAGGAGAACGTCGGCATATTTCGCCGGATCCTGTATGCGCATGCAGCCGTGGCTGTAGGCCCGCACCTCGTGCGCAAACATGAACTTCTCATTGGTGTCGTGCTGGTACACCAGGAAGCGGTTGGGGAAGTTGAAACGCAGCCGACCCAGCACATTCGCCCCGCCCGGAGGCTGAGACACGTGGATGCTGCCGTCGCGATTGTAGCTGACGTTCAAACCCATGCGCGCCAGCACGGTCGGATCCCGGGCCAGCGCCGGCAGATATTCGCCATGGACGATCGACGGCGGCACGTTCCAGGTCGGATTGACCGTGAGGGATTTCAACGTCTCGCTCAGCAGCGGCGTCTGCTTGCCGGGGACGGCCTCCCCGATCACGACCTTGGTTGTCCAGACCTGTGAGCCGTTGCGCATCACCTTGAGGGTGAAGTCGGGCTGATTGACGATCACATGGTCAGGACCGAGGTCGCGCGCGTACCAGCGCCAGCGTTCCATGTTTGCGATGACGAGGTCGACTTGCCTGCCCCCGACGGGAGCATTAAGGGCTTTGACGGTCCTCGCATCGAGATTGCCGGTTGCGGGCAGCTCGCCTGACTGCTGGAAATTCCTTACCGCTGCCGCAAGATTGGCATCGTAAGCAAGGTCGGACGCCTCGCCGGCAAGCCCAAGCTTTTCGCGCAGCAGGGGGACACGCGGGTCCTGCATCGGGTTCTTGGCATTGTGCTTCAGCAGCGGGCCGTCCGCGATTTCGCGGTCTGCGCCGCCCGACTTCCCGCGCATCTGGGCGAGCTTGGCCTTGAGCTTCTGGTAGGCGTCATGCGGTGGGCTGAACTCGTCGAGCGCCTTTGCGGGGTCTGCGGCATTCACGACCTTGTCGAGGACTGCAACAGGTTCGGGCGGTGCCTGCGGCAGCAGGATATTGTTCTGGCTCACGCGATTGTAGGGAAAACGGCCGGCCTGCAAATGCCGGGCGAAGGTGAGCACCGTCTGCGTGAGCTTGATGTCGGCCTCGGCGAGCGCGTCCGGGCCAAGTCCGGCAAAATTCGGCGTGCGATAATCGTTGAGGTCCAGACCGTCGGCGTCGGCGCCCTTGAGACGGGCAATCACGGCCTTGGCACGCGCATTCTCAACGCCCTTGTCGAGCCAAACGGCGGCGAGGTTTCGACTCTGATAAAAGAACTCGACTGCGACGCGCTCGTTCTTGCTGGCGAAAATCCTGTCCGACTTCACGGCGAAGAAATCGCGAATCTTTTCCGCCACCGGGCGGTCCGCCGGATCGAGCGAAGCCAGCGGGTCAGGGGCCGGGCTCTGCTCGGGTGCACTTGCCGGATCGGCCGCAGCCGGGCCGCCGGGCGCGGTGGGCGACTCGCTCGCGGGCGCTGTGGGAGCGGAAGACGTTTCCGAGGAAGCTTGGCCAGCCGCCGGCGCTCCCGTCGGGACCGCGGCCCACTTGCCCGCCTCCTGCGCGAAAACGTCGAACGGGGCGGCAGCAAGAATCAAGGCAAGAGCCGTGCCCGCCAAGATGCGGTCGCAACGAAGGCCGTTCATGCGTCATCCCCCCAGAATGATGGACCTCCTTGAGAGGTCCCCTGCGTCAAGCCCCGGCTGCACCGCGCATTTCGCCGGTTACGAAATTGCGTTATCGAGGCAACAGGCAGGGTCGAGGATTCACGGTAAATTTGGCGAATTTGGAGCGCCGCCGCGCCGTTTAGTCGTTCGGAGTGAGGCTTGATCCGGTCGGCCTACGCAACAACGGTGACTTCCAGCGGACCGCCTTCTGCCCCATCAAACATGGCGGCGGCGGGATTGTAACCATTGGCGGCTGTTTCCCGGGAGTTCGGCAGTCGCATGCCTATGCCGCCGATGGCCCCCTTCCAACAATTCGTGTTTCGGTAACAAAACCCCAAGCTGGATCAAACCGGTGGACCTGATAGACCGGACGTGCCTTCATATCAGCCGGATATTCGCCTTTGCGCAGCGTCGTCGCGATGCACGGCATCACGGTTGCCGGGATGCTTTCGACATAGCCCGCCGCAGCACGGTGAACATGGCCGCTGAAAACAGCGACGACCCGCCCGGAGTGCTGCAAGGCCCGCCGCAGCCTGGACATTATTTCCGGCGTTTCAAAGTGGAGCGAATCCGGCCCCACCATGACCGCAAATGGCGGATGGTGCGTGAACACCGCAATAGGCTTGGTGGTCTCGCTGTCGATCATGTCCATCAAATGTCTGACCCGTTCGCGGCAGAAGTCACCCTTGTTGCTGCCTGAGCTCAGGGTATCCAGCGCGATCAGCCTTACCGGATAGTCGTCAATCGCATAGTGGACAAAGTCGGAATCGGGCACGAGATATCCACAGCTTGAAAAGGCCTCGTACAATTTCGCCCTGTTATCCCTATTGCCGGTCAGCACATATACCGGCGCACGCGCATTCGCGAGCGTGGCCACTGCCCGAGCGTATTCATCTTGCCGTCCGTTATGAACGATATCGCCGGTATGAACGATGACATCGGGGGCCGGATCGAGTGCGTTTATGTCCGCAACCGTGAGTGCGAAATCCCGTATTCTCTGATCTGCGTCGGGTGTATCCAGCGCAATATGGGTATCGGAGATTTGCGCGATGATCATGACGCCGAACCCTAGCAGGTCGATCGCAGGCTTGCGTACTCAGCGCCCTGGTGTGAAGTGCGCCGTCCACAGCTCATCGAAGGCGTGATGCGCATCGAAGGGACCCGCGGTAGTCCTCTTTGCCGAGGAAGCTTGGGGCGCGTTCAGCCCCAAAAGCGCATAAGACCTCTCGCCTGCACAGCCGAGCTGCCGGTAGCCAATTCTGTCCTTGCCAACCAAACACTTTCAATTTTTAATACACTACAAGATTGTGATACTGGGGGAATTTGGGGGAACGCCGGTACACGACAACTGCCAGGACCGGCAGGACAGCTCGAGTCCGGTGTGTTCCTTGAGTGGGATTTCTCCTCTGCCGCATGGCCGAAAAGGGCCGGTTGCTGCGATGGCCATTCCGATCGGAATGAACAGCCTCTTGCGGTGAACGAAAGCGATACGCCACCAATCCGGCGAGGCTGATGCATGCCATGGACTCAGCCAGCAGCGCCGAGGGTCAAAAATACAAACAGGGCCAGGGGTGAACGTCATGGTCTATACGCGAAAGCATTCAGCGCTGCTGATCATGGGGATCATCCTGCTTGCGCACGGGTTCCTCATCGCCGGCGGATACATGGACGGGGTCGTCAAGTACCTCAACCTGACGCGCATGATCGGGGAGATGACCACGTTGAGCTACATCTTCGGTGCGATCGCCGTAGTTGTCGGGCTCTGGCAATGGCTCGGCACCCACCGCGAGGGCAGCTTCGACTATTACTCCTCGACCGTCGCCGGAGGCATCTTCATCCTGTTCGTGGCGATGATCGTGAAGTGGTACTTGGCGCCGGAGGTAGCGGTCCTGAGCCGCGCCCTGGGACCCGTCGCAGGCACCGCGACCAAGCCCTCCTACCTGCACGACGTGCTCGGGCTGAACTACGTCGTGCTCGGCATCGTGGCGGGCATGCTCACGGTCAACGTGTTCAAGATTCCCGACTGGGCGCAAAACGGGGTGCGACTGTCGCGCCTTGGCCTCAAGACCGGCGTCATCCTGCTCGGCACCCTCTACAGCCTGGGCGAGCTCGCCAAGCTCGGCCAGCTCTCGGTCGTCATGATCGGGGTCTTCGTTCTCGGTTCGGCTTGGCTGGTGCTGCTGCTGGGAGCCCAGCGGAAAATCTCGAACTCGATGGGCGGCGTGCTGGCGGCGGGCGTCGGCGTGTGCGGCGTATCGGCGGCGGTGGCCGCCGCCCCGGTGGTCAGAGCCCGCTCGGACGAGATCGCCTACACCATCGGCACGATTTTGGTGTTCGGCGTGATCTGCATGTTCCTGTTCCCCGTCGTCGGCCATTCGCTCGGCATGAACTATGTGCAATTCGGCGCCTGGGCGGGCACCGGAATTCTCAACTCGGCGCAGGTCGCCGGCGCCGCGCTCGCCTTCCAGCCGACCGGTGATCTCGAAACCCTGAAGGTCGGCGAGATCTTCAACATCACTCGCGTGCTGTTCCTGCCGATCATCGTGCTGTGGCTCGCGGTATGGTACGTGCGCCGCGAAACCGCCGGCGGCGGAAGCGTCGAGCAGGTCGACACCGGCCGGATCATCATCGAGAAGTTCCCGCTCTTCGTGCTCGGCTTCATCCTGATGTTCGCGCTCGCCTCGACCGGCGCCTTTACGTCCAAAATGATAGGGCACTCCGCGAGTGGCTGACCTGGCTGTTCGCCTTCGGCCTCACCGGACTAGGCATGCAGATCACTTTGGCTGCGATGCGTCAGGCCGGTGGCGAGCCCCTCGTCATCGGCAGCGTGGTCGGCGTCTTGAAGGCCGTGCTGTCGCTGATCGTTGTGTTGTTGTTCGTCCGTGGGACGATCTGAGATCAAGGAGGTAAGCCATGATCGACAAGAAAAGCCAGGACATCGACCTGCAGACGACCGAAAGCGGCTTCAGGTACCATCGCGGCTCGGCGCTTTCGATCTTCAAGACCGATCGCTACGAGGATTTCGTGGCACTGGCGTGCGCGCTCGTGATCGCGCTCGCGGTTTACACCCTGGTCAAATAGTACCCGGCCGCGAAGATCCCGACCCGGCGCCGGGCGCGGGCGCCGGGTCCTTTTTCGCTCGCCGGCGGCATGCTGCGACGCCCGCGCTGAAATCGAGGATCGTAGACATGAGACTTGCGCGCGCAATCCTGCTCGCGAGCCACGGCACCGCCGGCGCCCGCGCGGCGGAGCGCGTAGCACTTGAGTTGTGCGCCCCCGGTGGCCGATTGCACCATCTGGTCGTCATCCCGGATTTCTGGAAGGGGATGCTGGGCGACGATTGGCTGAACAACGCCGCCGTGCATGTGCGTTTCGGCCGTTACGTCGAAAACCAGCTCGAGCGCGAAATCGCTGAACACGCAGCCGGGGTGGAAGAGCAAGCGAAACGCCATGGCCTCGCCTATTCGTGCGAGGTGCGGCTCGGCCGACCGGCCGAGTGCCTAACCGCGGTGGCCGCGGCGGATGACTACGACCTCGTGGTGGCCGGCTCGCCGCGACCGCGGGGAACGCCCGGTTATCGCTCGCGGCTCGCGGTCGAGGCGCTGGTCAAGGCGCTCAAGGCGCCGCTCCTCGTCGTGCCGCATCCCGGTCGATGAGCGAGGAGCCGCGTGCAGACAGGGCCTGGGTGCGGATCGGCACCGGCCTTTCGCCGGCCGCGCTCGTCGCCTTTTGCCAGGACGCCGAGCGGTTGTTGCGGATCAACTCCATGTACGAGCTCGAGCAATGGCGGCCCGAGGGCACGGGCCGCTTTTTCATGCAAGTGCGAAACCTCAGCAACGGGCACAATTTCGCAACGCAAATCCGTGTCGAGCCGCGTGCGGACGGCATGCGCATCGCGTATGCGAGCGGCCTGAAGACGGCGACCGAGTTTCGCGCCGAGCCGGCGGGCCCGGATGACAAACTCGTCTCGGGCGGTGGTGCGATGCTTGTCGTCATCGACGACTATTCGGGAACGCCGGAAGCCGAACGACAAGCGCGGGCCGGCGAGATCGACAAGAGCCTGGTGTGGTGGGGCCACGACCTCCACCGGTATCTGAAACACTGGGTGCGTTGGTCCCGCTTTCGCTCCTGGCGCTGGTATATGCGCCGCATCTGGCAACCAATGAAGCCGAAGGCGCGACGCATCGCGTTCATGCTGATCGCCATCACCGTCTTCGAGCTCGTGGTCGGGATATTGGCGATAGTGATTTTCGTTTTGGACTGGGACAAAGTTGCCCGCGCCGCTCTCGGCGGACCCGAGTGACCGGCAGATCAAGGGGCGGACATCGACGCCAAAAGCAACAGGGGGAAATCGGTCATCGCAGGCTTGCGTAATACTCCTTGAGGATTGCCACCACCTCCGGCCGGCTGAACTCGGGCGGTATGCTCGCATCGGTCGAGAGCATTTCACGCTGTTGCGTGCCGGAGATCGAAATATGATTTTCCGGATCGTGCGGGCAGGTCTTGCCTGTCGCCATTCCGTAACACTTGCGGCAGTAGAAAGTGATGTCGATCTTCAGGGCTCTCGTGTGAAGGGCGCCGTCCCACAGCTCATCGAAGGCGTGATGCGCATCGAAGGGTCCGTAGTAGTCGCCGACCCCGGCATGGTCGCGCCCGACGATAAGGTGCGAGCAGCCGAAATTCTGGCGAATGAGGGCATGAAGCAGCGCCTCGCGCGGACCCGCATAGCGCATCTCGATGGGATAGCCTGCCTGAATTACCGTTCCGACGCGGAAATAATTGTCGATCATCGCCTGGATCGCCCGGGTGCGAACCTCGGCTGGGATGTCGCCTGCTTTCAACTTCCCAAGCACCTGATGAATGAAAACACCGTCTGTCACCTCCACCGCGATTTTCACCAGGTGCTCGTGGCTGCGGTGCATGGGATTTCGGGTCTGGAAGGCAGCAACACGCGACCAGCCCTTTGCAAGAAACATGGCCCGCGACTCGGCAGGACGGATATAGAGGTTCGCGTATTTGAGGGGATACTCGCCTTCGCTCAGCACCTTGACGCGCCCCGACAGGTTCACATCTCCCTGATCGAGCACCTTCGCCACGCCTGGATGCTTCGGATCGGCGGTGCGATATACATGCTCAGCCTCCAGTTGCTTGTCGATTGAATATTTCTCGCGAACCTGCAGGACACCGAGCATGGCGCCGGTTTCCGCGTCGACGAGCGTGACCTCCTCATCGGCTCGGATGCTATCGGCAAGGTCTTTGTTTACGGGAAGCGTGATCGGGATTGGCCA
Organism: uncultured Alphaproteobacteria bacterium; assembly: GCA_963820365.1. Classification (GTDB taxonomy): domain Bacteria; phylum Pseudomonadota; class Alphaproteobacteria; order Rhizobiales; family Xanthobacteraceae; genus VAZQ01. The sequence continues at coordinate 209,569 of CAWFZR010000027.1, forward strand.
GAAGAGGCCGCCGGTCAGCTTCATATCCAGGCACGAACCGCGCCAGTCGTCATGCGCCATAAACCCCTCGAGCGGCGTATAGGCCCCCATTGCCAGCATGAACACGTCGGAGACCGCTCGCGAGTCGAGAGGAATTTTCCTGAGTTTCTCCGCCCACTTGCGTTCCTCGGCCCGCTCCGTCTCGGGCAGCAGCAGTGGCTTGACTGTCTCCGAGCCGTGCGGCGGTACGAGTTGCAGCATTACAATTCTTGGTCGGCAGACGCAGCGTTCCGATCAGCCGGGAGGTCAGTCTATGATGTGATACACGGGAGCCTTCTCCATCTCCCACTTCCCGGAATCCCGGTCGTAGCGCGACAGGGTGAAGCAATGCCAATCCTTGTCGTCCAGCTTCGGATGATCCGCCCGGTAATAATACCCTGGCCACCGCGTTTCCGTCCGGAACAAGGTATGCTGCGTCACACTTTCCGAAGCCAAGACCCGGTGGTGAAGCTCCCACGCCCGCTGAAGCTGGTGCAGGTCTTCAGCCCCAAGATAGGCGAGATCTTCCTTCAGCATGTCCAAGCAGCTCGATCCCGCGGGTGAGTAGCGGCTCGTTGGTCGTGTAGTGGGCGCCGATGCCGCCGACATATTCGTCCATGATCTTCTCGAGACGCTGAAGGCCATGAATCGGCAGGAGATAGCTCGGGGAAACGGTCCCGGCGACGATTTCATTGCGGCCGACTTCGTAGTTCTCCAGGGGCTTGTAGATGGTCTTCTTGAGGTCTTCGTACTCCGCCTCACTGACCTGAGGCTGTTCCTTGCCCAGATCATTCACATACTTGACCGCCGCCTTGCCGGCGATCCGGCCTTCCGTGAAGGAGCCCGACGAGAACTTGTGGGCGGTGCCGCCGATGGCGTCGCCGGCGCCGAACAGTCCCTCGACGGTCATCATCCGGTTGTATCCCCACTGGTAGTCCGATGGCGCGAAGTCCTCCGGGCCGCTCGCCCAGGCGCCTGAACACGTCGCGTGCGAGCCCATGACGTAGGGCTCCGACGTGGTCAGCTCGGGATTGATTTCCTTGGGATCGATGTTTTGCGACGCCCAGACGACCGCTTGCCCGATCGTCATGCCGAGGAAGTTCTCCCAGCCGACTGTCTCCTTGTGCGGATCCTGGAAGGCCTCCTTCGTCACCATGCGGATGGGGCCTCTGCCGGCCTTGACCTCCTCGAGAAGAGCGTGGTTGCGCAGGCAGGTCGGCACCGGATGGTGATTGACGTAATCCCCGACCAGCGCCTCGATCGAATTGCGCCAGAAGGCCTCGTAATCCTGCCCATAGGCGTTTTGCGTGTAGGTCTTGAGATGCAGGAAGTAGGCGCCGACCGGACCATAGCCGTCCTTGAATCGGGTGAGGACGATCCGGTTCTCCATCTGCGTCATCTTGGCGCCCGCAAGGATCGGCAGCGCGTAGGCGGAGGCGCTGCTCCACGGCGCGTACCAGGTCCGTCCCATGCCTTCTCCGACCGCGCGGGGCTTGAAGATGTGCGATGCGCCACCGGCAGCTACGATGACCGCCTTGGCGCGGAACACGTAGAAGTTCCCGTTTCGGACATTGAAGCCGACGGCGCCCGCGACCCTGTTGGGCCGCGCCTTGTCCATCAGCAGGTGGGTCACCATGATCCGGTTGTAGACTTCGGTGGCGGCCTTGCGCGCGGCCTCGGCGACGATCGGCTTGTAGCTCTCGCCGTGGATCATGATCTGCCATTTGCCTTCGCGCTGATACCTCCCGGTTTCCGGGTCCCTCATGATGGGGAGACCCCACTCCTCGAACTTGTGCACCGTGGAGTCGACGTGCCGCGCGATGTCGTAGCCCAGATCCTCCCGCACCAGACCCATGAGATCATTGCGTGCGTAGCGGACATGGTCTTCGGGTTGGTTCTCGTTCCACTGCATGCCCATGTAGCAGTTGATCGCATACAGGCCTTGCGCGACGGCGCCGCTGCGCTCGATGTTCGCTTTCTCGACGCACACGATCTTCAGGTCGCGCCCCCAGTAGCGGGATTCGTAAGTGGCCCCGCACCCGCCCATGCCGCCACCGATGACGAGGATATCCGCATCCACGAACACGGTTTTTCGGCGAGTGAACAGGCCCATTACACCATTCCTTGCTTCAGCCGACCCGGAGTCGAGCGTGGGCAGCGCATCGATGTGGAGTGCCTCGGGCTCGTGCGCGAGCTGCTGGGAATTCATCGCATCCGCGGTGGGCGCCTCGTAATCAGCCGGTGACTTGATCGACCCCCATGGCGTGGTCCTGATCGGGGAAACGAAATCCTTTTCGCGGCCGTCGCGGAACTTGATCTTCCAGGATATGGTTCCCTTCTCGGCTTCTCGCAGAACCCGGACACTGTGGCCCAAGGGGGCGAAATCTGCATAGCCGCGGCAGTCTATCGCATTCTGCGGACACGCCTTTACGCATGAATAGCACTCCCAGCACATGTTGGGCTCGATGTTATAGGCGCGGCGGTAGGTGGTATCGATGTGCATGATGTCGGACGGGCAGATATCCACGCAGTGTCCGCAGCCGTCGCAACTGGTCATATAGACAAATGTCGGCATGGTATTACGTTGTCTCCTGCGCTGTTGAGCGATCCTAATAATTTTGCGGTTGCCGGCGGTCGCTGCCAAAGACTGCAGGGCGTTCGGCGGGGGCGGGCAGATTCCGCCTCGATCCGTTCGCCTCTTCCACTCGTTTCTGGAAGGCAGCTGCGGGCTTGAAGAACATATGAGAGAACTTGGACCAGGGAATTGATCCAAACAACACCGTCGTGGCAAGGAGATACAGAGCCAGGAAAACCCTTGCCCAGGTGGGGCTGCCTGCCGACTGCACGAACGCCCATATCAGGCCCAGCGTCACGCTCGCCAGAAGCGAAACGACGAACAGATCGGCGCGCACAATACGGAACGGCGAGTTGCCTTCTGCGGCGACGTCGGCCCGGATGAAGAACCAGAACCAGTAGCCGCCTATGCAAACCATCAGCGCCCCGATGTACCACAGTGCCGGCAGAATGGCGGGCGTAGGGGGGGCGGTCGTCGGGTAGGCGAAAACCATGATGACGGTCGTGAGGACGTACAGCAGGAAACCGTACATGGTCAGGAGGTGGGCTATTCTGCGCTGCGCGCTGCAGAATTCACTGGACGTCAGGACCTCCACCGCAGCGGTCTGAATCGCCAGGGACACCATTTCCCCCCCGCCGACCTGCCGCGTCCCTTTGCTCTTTGCATTCCGCCAATGGTCGAAAAAGTACCTGGCGCTCTTCTTGTGCATGATGTCGAACAGCGTGCCACCCGCGACCAGGAGTATCATTGCGACGATGTACGTCTGCATGACGGCGGGTGGTACGGAGGCCGAAAGCTCGGCGAATGGGTTGCTGGTCAACATCAGCCGATATCCCCCGACGAGCTCAAGCTCCAAGCTTCATGATCTCGATTGGTATCGCTCCAAGCTCAGACAGTCCATCCGTTTTTCGTACGCGCCGGTCGCCTCTGCGATCATGCAATAGCGGTTTTCAATGGGTCGATAGACACGAGCTTGGCCTCGGTCGGCGTCCGGCCGTTGCGGCCTTGCCCGACTGCCGATATGGCATGAGGATTACTCCACACTTGGCAGGCACCCCACAGGAGGCTTTCCCGATGGACGCACATCGACGCTCTTTCCTGAAGCTCACCGGCAGCGCTGGCGCAGCCGCCGTGTCCGCCGGCTTGGGAATTGCGACACCGGCAGTCGTGCGCGCGGCGACGTCGGTCAAGATCATTCTGCCCTGGTTGCCGCTCGGCACATTCAGCTACGCGTTCGTTGCGAAGAAGATGGGATTTTGGGACAAGCGCGGCCTCGACGTAGCCATTGACCGCGGATTCGGCTCGGGCAAGGTGTGCGTGCCGGTCGATCAGGGACAGTATGATTTCGGCATCCTCGACCTCGCGGTGATGATGAACTGCGCGGCGCGCGGCCTTGACCTCGTCGCCGTGGCCGGAATCTGGCCGCGCTCTCCGGTCGGCATTTTCTCGCTCAAGGAGTACGGCATCACCAAGCCGAAGGACCTGGAAGGTCAGACCGTCGCCTTCGACGTCGGCAGCGGCGACTTCCAGCTGTGGCCCGCTTTCGTCAAGGCGACCGGGATCGACGACAAGAAAGTCAACAAGGTCACCATGGACGCGGCGGCGCTGATCAAGGTCCTGGCCGAGAAGCAGGTCAAGGCGGAGGGAAATTTCTTCGGCAGCATCGCGCCGAGCCTGTGGGCGCAGGGGCTCGAGATCAACAGCATGCTGTACGAGGAGTACGGAGTGAAAATGTTCAGCAACGTGGTCGCATGCAAGCGCGGCACCATCGAGAAGAAGCCGGAGCTGTGCGAGGCATTCGTCGGCGGCCTGATGGAGGGTCTCAAATACGTCTACCTCAATCCGGAGAAATCAGTCGAGCTGCACATCGAGAGCGTCAAGGAGTTCCAGGGCGGCAGCCCCGCCAACCAGAAGGTCATCGAATATGGGCAAGCCGTGAGCACCGCGCTCGGCGTGGTGCCGTCGGTTCGTGAGCACGGCCTCGGCTACATGGACCCCGATCTCGTCGCGACGACGGCGAACACGGTCGAAACCTATATGGGAGTCAAAAACGCCGCACCGACGCAGACGCTGTTCAGCAACAAATTCGTCGGCGCGGCGAAACTGACCGAGGCGCAGTGGTCCGAGGTCGAGAAGCGCTCCGAGAAATACCTGCCGCGCAAGAGCTCGTAGGGCGGGTTGAAACCCGACGCTACGCACCATGCGGGCGGGTCGGATGTAGGGCGGGTTTTGTCAAGAGGAAACGTTGATCGGGCAGCAAACTCCTTGAGCCGCACGCACCGATCGAGAGGTCAGATCACGGCGGGGCCATGAGAAAGTCTCCCTTGCGCGAGTTTCTTTGTTTGACCTGAAGCCGTTTCTTCGTCCCGACCCGCGATGCTCTCGGTGCGCCGCGCGCAGCTGCAGTCAAGGCTGGCCGTCGCTCTGCCGTGACGACAAGCTCCAGCGTTGCCAGGCCACGCCTTGAGGGCAGCGAGCACGGCGCGAACATTGAGCGGGCGGGATGAAGGGTCGCGTAGTGAGCGGCAGGACGTTGTGATCCTGGAACTGGGCCGTGATGAAGCATGCGGCGAACACCGCATCACCTTGTATCCGGTCGGGCGCACGGCCCGGACCCCTAATCCTTCATGCACGGGTGAAGGCAAGGCCCAGTAAAGACGGGACCCGTCTACAAAAGCGGGATGAGTAAGCCCAGGGGCGGGTTCGGTCACACGTCTATCCTGGATGACGTCGGCCATCATTACGCGCGGCCGTTCAAATGCTCTGGCGCAGCACGGCGCCGGTCGGCACCATCCCGGTCGTGACATAGCGCCATAATTCAATCATCAGCTTGCGCGCCAGGGCGACGATGGTGATGCGCCGGATGCGGCCCTTGATGGTGCCAACCCGCTCGTTGAACCAGCGGCTCAATTCGCTGCCGGGCTGAAACCGCAGCCACAGCCAGGCGAGCTCGACCGCCAGCGTGCGGCCGCGCCGATTGCCGGCTTTGCTGATGCCCTGGTCGCGGTGGCTGGCTCCGCTATCGTAGGCGCTGTTGGTAAGCCCGAAATAACTCCCGACCTGGCGCCGATTGTCGAATGAGCGGTAAAACACCTCGTGCATCAGCTTCTGCGCGCTTACCACGCCCAGCCCTCTGATATCGATCAACTGCTTGATCTTCTCCTCGATCGACCCACGGGCTGGCGTCCGCACTTCGGCTTTGCTCTTGGCCTCAAGCTCGGTGATCTGCTTATGCGCCAAGCACAGCCGCTCGTGCTCGCGCACGATCTCCGCCTTCAGTCGCGCCGGCAGCGCACGCCCGTCACCCGTGCGCACGCTATCGAGACTGGCGAGAAAGCCCCGCTTGAGCGCCATGGCATCGCGAATTCCCTGCGCGTGCAGCAGGCCGGTGATGCGGTTGCTGTGCGAGGAGCGTTCCTTCAGCAGCCGGTCGCGCTCGCGCGAGGCACGTCTGCGATCCTCATCCTCCGGCGAGGGCACCCGCACCATGCTGCACACCCCAGGCTCGCCGCGCAGGTAAGCCAACAGCGTGCGCATCAGCTGCTCAAGGTCGATGTTATCGGTCTTGGCCCGCCGCGCGCGCCGGTTGACCTGAATGCTGGCCGGATCAATCACGTAGTTGATCACGCCTTGACTGGTGAGCCACCGATGCAGCCAGTGGCCATCGTAACCGGCCTCATAACAGGACACGATGCGCACCGGCTTGCCGGTTGCCTCAGCTCTGGCTCGCCACTTCGCGAGCCATGCGCTCAACGCGGCGAGGTCGCCTCCGTCGATCGTAAAACGGCTCACTCTCTGCGAGCCGGGCAGCATCACACCCACTTTCCACTTCGCTTTGCTCAGTTCAAAAGCCACGTACACTGTGGCATACTCGGCAGCGGCGGATGTGTCAGTCAGATTGAGCTTAGACATCTTGATCCTCGAGGGTTGGGTTGCAGATGGTTGGAAACCTACCCTCTGACCATCCGCCACCCAAACCCATAGGATCTGCAGGGGATACGCGGATCGTAAGGAAAGGCCGGAATGTCACCCGCCGCCGGCAAACTCGATCCCGCCGCCACGGATCGACCAGCCGGCGAAGCGAGTTTCCAGCGCTGCACGCGTTAAATCTTGATCCCGCTTGCCTCCAGGATCGCGCGCGCGCGCGCGCGCGCATCGTCGGAGATCGTCAGGCGCTCGGCAAAATCGCGGCCGGTCGGACGCGTGGCATCGATGCCCATCTTCGTCAACGTAAAGGTCTGCGGGTCCGAGGTGGGATCGAGAACCGCGCCCTTGGCGCCCGGAATGAAGATGATGTCCTTCTCCGCCCGCACGCGCGTAGCAATCGCCCACATCACGTCGTTCATGTTGAAGATATCGACGTCGTCGTCCACCACGATGACGTATTTGGTATAGAGCTCGGTGCCCAGCGTGGCCATGATCGCCATCTGCGGCTCGCCGTCCGCGATCTTCTTGATGGAAATGAAGGCCATGAAAGCGCCGCAGGTCGTATGCGGGACATGCACCGCGCGCACGTTGGGCAGATTGCGCCTGAGCGCGTTGAGGATTTCGCCTTCGCGCGTGATGCAGGAAACCAGGATGTGATCGCGCGACATGCCCGAGATGACGCTGTGCAGCATGGCATCCCGTCGCATGCGAATCCGGTGCGCGACGAACACATTCTGCGTGCTGCGGTAGGAGGCGTAGCCGGTGAACTCGCCGAACGGGCCTTCCGGCTCGTGCACATTGGCGAGGATCTCGCCTTCGATGATGATCTCGGCGCCGGCCGGCACTTCGAGATCCGCCACTCCGCAGCGCGCGAGACGATAGGGCTCGCCGAACAATCCGCCGATGATCTCGTATTTTCTCACCTGCGGCGGATAGGCATAGACCATTGAGCCCATGTAATGCAGTGGATGGGTGCCGAGGGTGACGACGGCGGGGAGCGATTCTCCCCGCTCTTCGGCGCGGCGATGGTATTCGTAGAGGCGCCGGCGCGAATGCAACGAGACGCCCAGCCGGTTCTTGCCCTTCATCATCAGGCGATGGAAGCCCGTCGTGTCGACACCGGTCACGGGGTCGCGCGCCACGATCTGGCCGGCGGTGATGTAAGGTGCCGCATCGACGGAAAATTGCAGCGGGATCGGCAATTTGGTGAGGTCGACGTCGTCGCCTTCGAGCACCACGTCGTCCCATGCGCCGCGGCCGACGGTCTCGCACGCAATGTACTTCTGGCAGCGTTCGCGAAACGCCGTCGGCAAATCTCCGGGTTCCACGCCGAGGCAGGCAGCCAGAAGCTTGCGGTTGCCGGCGACGTTGGTAACGAGCTGCATGCCGTGGCCGCGCACGTTCTCGCACACCACCACCGGGCTCTTTCCAGCCTGCTCGAGCTCGAAGACCAGCGCGGTTGTGTCGAAACGCAGATCGATCGGATGCTGAACCCGCAGCAACTCGTCCGGATGCTCGGTCTCCACCAGATGCAGGAAGCCACGCAGGCTTTGCCGGTCGATGTCGACGTTTCGCTGCACGAGCCTGTCCTCTCGGACCCCTCGGTTGTTAGAGCAGTTTCGCTCGCGTTGATCCAGCCGCTCGTCGTGAGGACGGCGCGCGTGGTTTGCACGAAATCCACACGCCGCGGCCGGACATCAGGGGAGCAAGGTCTTGCAAGCAATGTCAATCTCGCCCATGGAGATGCGCCAACCGACGCGGAGTGGCCAGATGCCGGCAATGATCAGGATGACGAAAGCAACCGGGCTTCGGTCGCCAGCTCGATCCGGTGGGGCTGGCACGCGAGGCGCTTTCGCCGCGCCGCTCGCCGTGATCGCCTTGCTCGCCTGCGGGTCGGCGCATGCGCAGATGACGGATTGGCCCAACAGGCCGGTGACGGTTGTCGTGGGATACGCCGCCGGCGGCAATACCGACGTGATGGCACGCATGGCGGCGAGGAAGCTTTCGGAGGATCTCAAGCAGAGCTTTGTCGTCGACAATCGCATCGGTGCGGGTGGCGCCCTTGCTGCGGCTTACGCGGCGCAGGCCGCCCCCGACGGCTACACCTTGTTCTTCGCGGCCGCTCCGCAGATCGCCATCGTCCCGCAGCTGCAGAAGGTAAGCTACGATCCGAGGAGGGATTTTGCTCCGGTGAGCGTTTTCGGCACTGGGCCATTCATTCTCGGCATCCACGCAGGGATCCCCGCCAGGACGATTGCCGAGTTCGTCGCCTATGCCAAGACCCGCAAGATCAATTACGGCTCGAGCGGTAGCGGCTCGGTCGCGCACCTCGCCAGCGCGCTGTTTGCGACCCGCGCGGGTTTCGACGCCTTGCATATCCCGTTCCGCGGGAGCTCGCAGGTGACCGCGGCCCTGCTCGGCGGGCAGATCGACATGTTTTTCGGCAATGCATCGGATCTCGTTCCGCAGGCGGAGAGCGGCAAGGTGAGCCTCCTCGGTGTCGCCACGCCGCGGCGGATGCGGCAGCTTCCGAACGTGCCCACGATCAGCGAGACCTATCCGGGCACGTCGCTTGAAAGCTGGAACGGCTTCCTCGTTCCCGCCAAGACCCCGAAATTGATCATCGACAAGCTTGCAAGTCACGTCATCGCGGCGGCGAAGGATCCCGCCAATGTTGCGCAGTTGACGGCGCTCGGCATCGAGCCGAACGGCACGACGCCCGACGAGTTCGCCGCTCAGATCGAGCGGGAGCAGCCGGCGTTCGACGCTGCGATCAAGGCGGCGAATTTGAAGCCGGAATAGAATCGTCAATTTCGCGGCGCCCAGGGAACCGCGATGCGTTCGATGAGCGCGATGCCGTAGTAGAGCACGATGCTCATGAGCGTCAGCAGGACCAGCGAGCCGAACGCGAGCGGGGTGCGCGACTGCGACGTCGACACCAGAATGAGATATCCGAGTTCGCTCTCCGAGCCCACGAATTCGCCGATCACGGCGCCGATGACCGCGAAGGTGATGGCGATCTTGAGACCGACGAAGATGTGCGGCATCGCGGTCGGAAAGCGGATCTTGACGAAGGTCTGCAGCGCGCTCGCCGACAGGGACCGGATCAGGTCCATGAGCGAGGTCGGAACCGCGGTCAGGCCGCTGGTCGTGGCGACGATGATGGGGAAGAAGCACACGAGGAACACCACGACGATCTTCGGCAGTGTTCCAAAGCCGATCCACAACGCAAGCAGCGGCGCGATGGCGACCTTCGGCATCGACTGCAATGCCAGCAGGATGGGATAGATCGTATTCTGCAGGAGCGGCGAATAGACGACGGCCACCGCCAGCGGAATACTGATCGCAATGGCAAGCGCGAATCCGACGAGCGTCTCATAGAGCGTGACGATGGAATGTCCGACCAGCTCGGAACGCCATTCAAACATGGCTTGTCCGATCAAGCTGGGAGACGGCAGCAGCCATGCCGGAACTTGAAATTGCCGGACCAGCACTTCCCACAAGGTCACCAGGGCGATCAGCGTTACGGTCGCCCCCAGGATCGCCTTGAGCGTGGACTTCTGCCGACTCCAGCGATTTATCGTCCTGATCGAGCGCGCTCGTGCTGGTCTCGACGGTCATGATCTGCCCGCTCCTTCGCCGTGATAGATCACTTCTCGGATCTGACCCGAGTACGACTTGAACGTTTGCGTGAATTCCATGTCTATGGTTCGCGGCCGCGCAAGATCGATCTCGACGATCCGCGCAATGCGTCCGGGCCGCGGCGTCATGGCCACCACTCGATCGGCAAGCAGAATGGCCTCGGTGATGTTGTGCGTCACGAAGATCACGGTCTTCTTGTCGGCGCTCCAGATGCGCATGAGCTCGAAGCAGAGCTCCTCCCGCGTCATGGCATCGAGTGCCGCGAACGGCTCGTCCATGAGAAGAACGGACGGATTGTGGATCAGCGCGCGGCAGAGCGACACCCGCTGTTGCATGCCGCCGGACAACTCGCGGGGAAAGCGCCGCTCGAAGCCGCCGAGACCGACGAGATTGATCAAATCCATCGCGCGCGCGCGCGATCTCGCCTTGTCGAGACCAAGGATCTCGGTCGGCAGGAGGACGTTATCGAGAACCGTGCGCCACGCCAGCAGCACGGCCTCCTGAAAAACGATGCCGACATCACGGGTGGGGCGCAGGAGCGGCGTGCCGTCGAACAAGAGCCTGCCGCGGCTGGGCCGGATCAGCGCGCCGATCAGCTTGAGCAGGGTCGATTTTCCACAGCCCGACGGACCGACGAGCGTGACGAATTCGTTCTGCTTGATCGAGAGGGTGACATTCTCGAGCGCGGTGACGCGACCATTGCTCGAAGCGTAGGTCTTGTGCAGACCCTCGATGTGGATCTTGCTAATTGGCCACGAATTCCGGCGCGTAGACATCATCCGGCGTCACCGGATGCTTGAGGACATACGCGCCGCCGACGATGTCCAGCGTCTTCTTCACGCGAGCCGCATCGAGCACCCCGAGCGGCAGGCCGGTGAGGGTGCCCACGATCTTCGTCTCCCCGGTCGCAATGTCGGCATCGACCTCGCGGTGATGCTTGTTCATGATCGTGCCGGCTGCCTGCGGGTCGGCAATGGCGTCCTTGAGGCCCTGCATGGTCGCGGCGACGAAGCGCCGGACAAGATCCGGGTTCGACTTGATGATGGTGTCGCTTGCAATGATGCCGTTGCCGTAGAGGTCGAGCCCCGCGTCGGCGTAGGAAAGGGCGAGAATCTGCTTGGGCGCGGCCGACTTGGCAAGCAGCGGCTCGCCGACGATGAACTGGCCGATCCCGTCGGCGCGGCCGGTCGTTAGCATGGCGGGCAGCGTATCGGAGGCGGCAACGAGCCAGGTCACCTTGCCGGCGTCGATATTGGCGGCCTTGGCATAGGCGTTGAAAAGCTTCGGGACGGCGCTGAAGGCGGTGTCGGCAACCTTCCTGCCTTCGAGGTCCTTTGGCTTCGCGATGCCCGATTCCTTGAGCACGTAGATGGCGTGCGGCGGCTTGGCATAGACCATGGCAACGAGCTTGGCGGGGATCTGATCATTGCCGCGACCGAGAATGACGGCGGCGGTATCGGCGAAACCGATCTGCGCAGTGCCGGCGGCCACCTGTTTCACCGCGTCCGCAGACCCTTGGCCGCGCACGATCTGGACATCGAGATTTTGCTTGGCGTAGTAACCCTTGTCGAGGGCGACGAAATAATAGGCGTGCCGACCGTTGTAGCCGAAGTCGGTCACGAACGTCACCTTGTCGGCGGCATCCGCGTGGCGTGCGCCGAGAGCGCATGCGCAGAGCGCCGCGAGCGCAAGCAGGATGGTAGGTTTGCCGCCGCTCATGTTCTGCATCTCCTCGATTCTTTCGCAGGCCGGGTTAGGAGCGGCACCGAAAGTCGGCTATAGCCGACTTTCGCATTTGATGTTGCCGATCTCGGGTAAACCCGAGATCGGTGCGCCGTAACCCGCCACGTTGGCAATTGGTCGGATTATGCTGACGCCAATCCGCCCGACACGGTGCTCAATTTCGTTTGTTTGATGACCGCGTGGCGGCGAGTATTGAACACAGTCAATTTTAGTATACAAAATCCCGGTCATTGACAAGGATTTGACAGGTTCGGCGCGGCATTTGCGCGCGGATTGAAGGACATGATGAAGGCTGTCATTTTCGAGCAGTATGGCGATCCCGACGTTCTCAAGTTCACCGAGTTTCCCACGCCGCAGCCGCAACGCGGCGAAGCGCTGGTCAAGGTGCATGCGGTGGGCCTCAACGGCTACGACCTGATGGCGCGGGCAGGGCGCTACAAGCCGAACAAAGGCAAATTTCCGCACATTCTCGGCGGCGATTTCGGCGGCGAGCTGGTTGCGCTCGGTCCGCAAACCTCCTGCGACCTGCCGATGGGAACGCGGGTCACCAGCTGGTGGATCCTGCCGTGCGGGCGTTGCGAGCAGTGCATGGCGGGCCATCACAACCGTTGTGCCAGGGACTACCGTTATCTCGGCGCGCACGAGCACGGCGCCTATGCGCAATATGTCAAGCTGCCCGCCGATCATCTGATACCGTTGCCGGACAGCGTGAGCTTCGAGCAGGCGGCGGCCTTTCCGAATGCCTTCGGGACGGCATGGCACATGCTGATCGATCGCGGCAAGCTGCGTGCGGGCGAGACGGTGCTGGTGAACTCCGCGAGCTCCGGCGTGAGCATGGCGGCGATTTAGATATCTGCAAGCTCGCCGGCGCCTACGTCTACACCACGTCGAGCGCCGACTGGAAGCTCGAGCGCGCGAAGACGCTCGGCGCGGACGAAGTCATCAACTACAACGACGTTGATTTCGTCGACGAAATCCTCAGGCGGACCGGAAGGCGCGGCGTGGACCTCGTGGTCGAGCACGTCGGCGGCGACTTCCTCGACAAGTCGATCCGCTGTCTGACGCGCGGCGGCCGCGTGGTCACCGTCGGCGGGACGAAGTTCGTACGATTGCAAAATCTCGGTGAACTACATCTTCCACAAGGAGCTTGCGATCATCGGCTCGAACAGCGCCACCAAGCGCGATCTCGAAGTCATGATGCCGCTGCTGGGCGATGGCAAGCTCAAGACCGTGATCGACCGCGTGTTTGCGCTGCGCGAGGCAGCGGACGCGCACCGCTACCTCGAATCGGCCGAGCAGTTCGGCAAGGTGGTCCTGCGTGTCGATCAGTGAGCCGCGCGACATCAGGCCCCTCATCGCGCCGCGCTCGATCGCGGTCATCGGCGCCTCGGCCAATCCGACCAAGTCCGGCGGCGTCCTGTTCGACAACCTGGTCAAGGGGAATTTCAAGGGCCCGCTTTATCCGATCAATCGCTCGGCTGCGGCGATCCTGGGGAGGCGCGCCTATCCGACGCTCGCCGAAGTGCCGGAAAAGGTCGACCTGGTTTACATCGTATTGCCGCAGCAGCACGTCGCGGACGCGGTCGCCCAATGCGTCGCGGCCGGCGCGCGCGCCGCCTGCATCATCACGGCCGGATTCTCGGAAGCGAGCCAGAAAGGCCGCGGCGACGAGGAACGCCTGCGCGAGATTGCGCGCGCATCCGGGCTGCTGCTTGCAGGCCCCAACACCATCGGCATGGTCAACGCCGAGGTCGCAATGATGGGCAGCTTCGTGAATTTTCCGCGCTGGGAGCCGGGCGGCGTATCGTTCTTCACCCAGACCGGCATTTTCACGGGTGCCGTGATGCTCCACGTCATGAACGCAGCCACCCAGCGCCTGCCAGTGGGGAAAAGCATCGATGTCGGCAACAAGGTCGATGTCGACGAGCTCGACTTTCTCCATTTCGCCGCCGACGATCCGGGCACCAGCGTCATCGGGTTCTATATCGAGAGCATCCGCAACCCGCGCGCGTTCTTCGACAAGGCCACCGAAGTGCGCAAGACCAAGCCGATCGTCGTGCTCAAGCCCGGGCGGACGCGCGACGGCGCCAGGGCGTCCGCCTCTCACACCGGCTCGCTCGCATCGGACGATGAGATTCTCGGCGGCGCGCTGCGCCAACACGGTCTCGCGCGCGCCGAGGACGAGGACGACTTTCTCAACGCGTTGCGTGCGCTCGTCATGCTGCCGCGACCGCGCGGCCGGCGCGTGGCGATTGCCACGACGAGCGGCGCGCTCGGTGTCATTGCGACCGACCTCCTGGTCGAGAGCGGTCTCGAGCTTGCGAGCTTCGAGCCCGCAACGCTTGCGGCCATGCGCTCCATCCTGCCCGATTGGCTGGAGCCCGCGAATCCGTTCGACTTCTGGATCGGGATCGACGTCAAGGGCCCACGCGAAGCGCACGAAACCGGGCTCACCGCCGTGCTCGCCGATCCGAATGTCGATCTGGTCCTGTGCACCTTGCTGGCGCCCGGCAATGCGGATTTTGCCGAGTTCGGCGATCTGATGCGGCGCTTGCGCCGGAGCTGCGACAAGCCCGTGGCGATGGTGATCTATGGCGGGGAAGCGCGGCAGCGCTGGACCGCGGATTCCGAGGGCACGAACATTCCGGTGTTCCAGACGACACGGGCGGGGGTGCGTGCGCTTGCGCTGATGGTCGAGGCTACGATGCAGATTTCTCGCGCTGCGGAGAGCTGCCCCCACAGCCGCATGCCGTGCCGCCGATGCAAGCGCGGCCGACGCTAAATGGTCTCATAGAGCGCCGCAAACCAAGCAATCCCGCGAGCGTTCAGTCGCGTCGGCGCCGACAGTCAACCCGGGATACCGTGGCTCCCGAGGATGGGGCTCACCACCCACCGGCGGCGCCACGGCGGTGCCACCTGCGACGACGCCATCCCCAGGCTTCGGCGGGGGTAGGGACCTTTCCCCGAGGATGTGCCCGATTGCGCGGTGCGGATGGAGGGCGGGTTCGGCACGCTCGCCGTCACGATTGTCGAGCCGGCCGTGCAGGGGGCGGGTTTCCAAACCGCCCTATCGCAACATACGCGTAATTGGATGGAGGGCGGGTTATAAGCCCGCCCCTACCGCCACATAGGCGCAATCGGAGGCAGGCGGGTTTTCCACCCTGCCCCTGCCGCACCCTTGCGGGAGCGGCACGGCACGATATATCCGGAAAAGTTTTCATTCTTCACGAGATAGGCGGCATGAGCACCGAGGCTGAAACAATCGCGGAAACCCACGCTTTTCAAGCGGAAGTGAGCGAGCTGCTGCGCCTGATGGTGCACGCGGTCTACTCGGAGACCGATATTTTCCTGCGTGAGCTCATCTCGAACGCTTCCGACGCCTGCGACAGGCTGCGCTACGAAGCGATCGCGCAACCGGACCTGCTTGCGGCTGGCGGCGCGCTGGCCATCCGCATCAGGCCCGATGCCGAGGCCGGCACCCTGTCGGTCGCCGACAGCGGCATCGGCATGGACCGCCAGGAGCTGATCGACAATCTCGGGACCGTGGCGCGGTCGGGCACGCGCGCATTCGTCGACCGTTTGACGCAGGCTAAGGACGGGGCCGGACTGATCGGCCAATTCGGCGTCGGTTTCTATTCGGCGTTCATGGTGGCCGACCGCATCGAAGTGGTCAGCCGCCGCGCGGGCGCGAGCGAGGCCTGGGTTTGGAGCTCATCCGGGGCGGCCGGATTCGACATTGCCCCCGCGACCCGGGAGCAGGCCGAGCGCGTGCCGCGCGGGACCGAGATCATCCTGCACCTCAAGCCGGACGCAAAACGCTACCTCGAGAGCTATGACATCCAGCGCATCGTCAAGACGTACTCCGATCACATCCTGTTCCCGATCGAGTTATGCGGCAAGGAAGGCGCATCGCATCAGGTCAATGCGGCCAGCGCCATCTGGCAGCGGCCGAAATCCGAGCTCAAGCCCGAGGACTACACGGCGGCCTATCACGCCGTTGCAGGCGCATTCGACGAGCCGGCGATGACGCTCCATTACAGGGCCGAGGGGCGCCAGTCCTACGCCGTGCTGCTGTTCGTGCCCTCGACAAGGCCGTTCGACCTGTTGGAGCCGGGCCGCAGAGCGAAGGTGAAGCTCTACGTGCGCCGGGTGTACATTACCGACGAGGCCGGCCTGTTGCCGTCCTATTTGCGTTTCGTGCGCGGCGTGGTCGACAGCGAGGACATGCCGCTCAACATCTCGCGCGAGATGCTCCAGAACAACCCGCACGTGGAGCACATCAGGAAGGCTCTCACCGGCCGGGTCATTGCGGAGTTTCAGAACCTTGCGGACAAGGAGGCGGAAAAATTCGCAAAAGTGTGGGAGGCGTTCGGCAGCGTGCTCAAGGAGGGCATCTACGAGGATCACGAGCGGCGCGAGACGTTGCTGGCGCTCGCCCGCTTCGCGACGACCAAAGGCGGCGAGCCTCGTTCGCTCAAGCAATACGTCGCTGACTTCCGGCCGAATCAGACCGAGATCTATTACCTCGTCGGCGAGAGCGCCGAGCAGCTGCGATCAAATCCGAAGCTCGAAGCCGCACGCGCGCGCGGGATCGAAGTTCTGCTGCTCACCGATCCGGTCGATGCGCTGTGGACTTCGATGCCGCAGGATATCGAGGGCAAGCCCCTGAAGTCCCTGAGCCAGGGTCAGGTCGACTTCAGTCTCGTGCCGGTTCTGGATCAGGCTGCGAGCGCGGAGGAGGAAGCAAAACCCGGCGAAGTCGACGAGCCGACCGTGATCGCGGCGGTGAAGGATGCTCTCGGCGAGCGCGTATCGGATGTGCGGGCCTCGCTGCGACTGACCGACAGTCCCGCCTGTCTGGTGGCAGGCGCGGGATTCGATCGCGAGCTTTCCCGGCTGCTCGCCCGTCAGAATCGCGCCGCCGGCGTGAAACCCATCCTGGAACTCAATTTGCGCCATCCCATCGTCACGGCGTTGTCGCGCGCGAAGGCCGACGCACGCGACGATGAGGTCGCCGATCTTTCTGCGCTGTTGTTCGAGCAGGCGAAAATCCTCGATGGCGAGGTGCCGGACGATCCGGCAGCATTCGCAAAGCGCTTGAACCGGCTGGTCATTCGCGGATTGGCCGCATCCTAGGCTGGCCGCATTTTCGAGGCCGCTCTTCCGGAAAAGTCCCTCAGTTGTGGCCGCGAGCTCGTGTAGGAATTCAATAGCTCGTGTGAGCTATTCTGCCGCCTCCTCTTGCGCCTCTTGATTGACGGCAGATCGCGCCAGCTCGGTAAGCGCCTCATCGGTGTTCTTCTCTTCAGTCAAGGTCTGATCCAGAAGCCTGACCGCTTGTGAAATTCCGAGCCGCTCCGCCCAGGCCTTCAACGTACCGTAGCGGGAAATCTCATAGTGCTCGACGGCTTGCGCGGCCGCCAAGAGGCCGGCATCGAGCGCGGGCGAACCTTTGAATTCCTTCATGATCTCCTTGCCTTCATCGATCAGGCCCTCGATGGCGTCGCATCGCTTGCCTCGTGCCGCCTGTCCGATCAGCTCGAAGACCTTCTCGGCGCGCGCGACCTGACCTTCGGTTTCCCGCGCGTGCTTCTCGAAAGCAGCACGCAGCTCGCCGGCCTGTGCGGCCTTTGCCATTTTCGGCAGCGCGGTGAGAATTTTCTTTTCCGCGTAGTAAATGTCCTTAAGGGTCTCGTGGAAGAGATCATCAAGAGTTTTCGCTTGCTTGGCCATCGACATGCTCCCGGTAAAAGAACCCGGCGAGGGGGGAGCCGGGTTCTCGGCCGAGGGATAGCGCTCGATTGCGCATTTAGCCTCGGTGCAGGTTTCTATTTGCCCGACAACGTTCGAGCAGGAGACGGGTTCCGCGGAACTTCGAACTCACCAATCTGTTGGTCAGGAAACTTGCCTGTAAGGTGCCAAAGGAAAAACATGCCAGACACAATTGCAGTGGTATGCGCCGGATGCGGCGCGACAGTGATGCGTCATCCTGCCATGCGGCTTCGCCGGGTTGTCTGCCTCGAGTGCGTCCGCAAAGCAAAAAGCGACGTCAAACGAGCGCGTCGGGAGACAAGGCTGGTCGAGCAAAGACCAATCCCCGAGGGAGCCCTGTAAATTCCCCGGCGGCTGTCGACTGGACGCGGTCGCACGCAGATCCTCGTGCGACGCTCGGGTGTGGCCGAGGATGACGGCGACAGCAGACATCCGACGCCGGGACCCCAGCCGGCGGATTTCATCACGCCGATCGGTCGCGGCGACACGCAGATCAAGCTGCGTGCGCAAGCAGTGCGTGCATTCACGTGCGGCTGGCCGTCACCGCTGCTCTAGGCATGGCTTATCAACGACGCGCCCACGCCGTGAACGGATAAAGCGGATCGGCGGTGCGCCAGGAGAGATGCCACCCGGCTCAGGCTCCTCGCGCCCGGCACCATTTTCGGTTGATTTTCAGCTCCCCGAGCTCATCGCTCGTCAAACGCGACGCGACAGGCATTCTTGAATGCCGCCCAGGGTCGCAGCGGATAACGACGGTACACACCATAATACAGCAAGAGACGTTCAATGAAGGGCACGACCGGCTCCTGGTTCTGGCTTGCTCGCCACAACGCAGCGCTGGCGCGAGAGTTCCGCGCGCGGATCAAGTGGCCTTCATCAGCCCGGCGGCTTTCAGTGCATTGGTAATGACTGCGCCGATGTCCATGGGAGCAGCAGGAGCAACGCCGGCAGGCACATAAGCGCCATCATGTGCTTCTTTTTCGGTGTTTGCCGCTGTTGTCATGGCGTGCAATTCACCGGATGAGGTGGAGGCACTCGCATCTGACGGGAGGACCAATTCGGCGCGCGCGTAGTCCGCGAGTTCCCAGAATTTTGCGATGTGGTAGGAAGAGGAAATGCTCACATCGAGGAGAAACGGTCCGGCCGCGCCGCATTGGTCATTGGCCTTCCCGACGGCGAGGGGTGCGCCGTGCGCCATTCCTGGGATGGTGTAGGCCTCGATCAGTTCCTCGCCAGCCGCATTGCACCACACTTGCCGCGGATAACCGTCTACCGTTTCCTTGACTGTCGGAGCACCGGGCAGACCGTGCACGTCCGTCCATTGCTTGACGATCTCGGTGGCATTCGAAGGTATCACGGTCGCATCGGCGCCGCCGTGCCAGACCGATACTCGGGGCCAGGGCCCGTCATGGGATGACGCGCCCCGCACCAAGTCACCCCATGCACGCGCAGGGCGCGGAGGACACTGGAACATGCTTTCGAATGCTTGCTGGACATTGCTCGCGGCTCCGTAGGGCAGCCCAGCAATAATGGCTCCCCCGGCGAAGACATCCGGATAGGCTGCGAGCATGACGGAGGTCATCGCGCCTCCGGCCGACAATCCGGTGACGAACACCCGCTTTTGGTCGATCCGGTATTCGGACGCCATCTTGTCGACCATTTGGCGGATCGACAGTGCCTCCCCATGGTCACGTTTGATATCGCCGGCCTGAAACCAGTTGAAGCAGCCGTTCGGATTATTGCTATGCGGCTGCTCCGGCAGCAAGAGAGCGAAGCCGTACCGGTCCGCCAGCGTCGACCAGCCCGCACCAAGATCGTAGCTCGCCGCAGTCTGCGTGCACCCGTGAAGAACGACGACCAGGGCGGACCTCTCGCCCGAATAGCGCCGCGGAAGGTAGCTGAACATTCGCAGCCCGCCGGGATTGGAGCCAAAAGCCTTAATTTCCCGCAAGCGGCTTGCAGAAAGGTTGTCTGGCGTGGCCGCCGGTCTCATTCGAACTCGCGGCCTGCATGAGCTTTTCCCAAGTTCGGCGCTGCGCGAGGAAGCTGCCGACCGTCCGTCGCATTGCCATCGATCCGCCCTTGTATTTCGAGTCCCTCATCACAACGGCGGAAGCGCGGAAAGGTTGCTGCGCCGCACAATTTTTCAACGGCTCGGATGGTGATGCCGTGGAAGATGGGTTCTCGAAAGACGAGGTGCGGCTATTGAACTTTGCAGCATCGCGGTTATCTGCTCGCGCATCGAAAGGACGACGGCAAGGATCGGCCCCGTGACAGTTGCCAGGCTCACCGGTGATAAGAAGCTGGAGTCAGAACGCAGCATGGACAAGGCCGCGGGCAAGGTTCAGAGCACCGTTGCGGCGTCGAGGACATGCTTCGAGGCAAGCGACCTAACAGAGCCTTTGCGAGGCGAGGTCTAATGCCTTACCTGCAGGGGATGCCGCTCTTGAAGGACGAAGACATCAAAGCGTTGCGCGCCGCCGTCGCGACCTTGGAGCTTCCAAGCCTGGCTCGGCGCCTCAGCGATCTTGCGGGCAAGCCGATCGAGCTCATAGGCAAAGCGCTGCCGGTGCAAGCGTCCGAGGCTATCGCCGGTGCCGCGGCCAAGGGACTCAACGCGGCGTTGACGGTTGCTCTGCGCACCATGCATGGCCGCGACCGCAGCAATTCGCCGCTTCTGCATAGGTCATTGGCGGCAGTGTCGGGAGCCGTGGGCGGCAGCTTCGGTCTCGCCGCCCTTCCCCTGGAGCTCCCGGTATCGACCATCATCATGTTGCGGTCGATCATGCAGATCGCGCGCAGCCAGGGCGAGGACGTCGACAATCCGGAAACGGCGCTTTCGTGCTTGCAGGTGTTTGCACTGGGTGCAATCGCCGGCGAGGCCGACGTCCTGGGCAACCGCTATTTTGCGGTGAGGGCCACCCTCGCCAGCGCATTGACGCAGGCCGCGCGCTTCATTGCGGAGCGGGGCATCGTCGCGGAAGGCGCGCCCGTGGTCGTGCAATTCATCTCGCAGATCGCATCACGTTTCGGCGTGGTGGTGACGCAAAAAGTGGCGGCGCAGACGTTGCCCTTCATTGGCGCGCTGGGCGGTGCGGCCGTGAACTATGCCTTCATCAGCCACTTTCAGGAAACGGCGCGGGCGCATTTCACCGTGCGGCGTCTCGAAAGAGCCTACGGCAAGGAGCTTGTCCGCACGCAATACGAGCGCATTCTT
Organism: uncultured Alphaproteobacteria bacterium; assembly: GCA_963820365.1. Taxonomy (GTDB): domain Bacteria; phylum Pseudomonadota; class Alphaproteobacteria; order Rhizobiales; family Xanthobacteraceae; genus VAZQ01. The sequence goes on from CAWFZR010000027.1 coordinate 230,463, forward strand.
GGCGAGCTCACGGGAGCAAGCAAGTTCGCCGCGTGATGCCTCTTGCGCAGCAGCGCAGGAGCGCTCGCGGATGGCCCTGAAAAAAACCCCGCCGAAGCGGGGCGTAAAGGCGATCGGGCAAGAGATCACAAGAGATCAATTGCGATGAGGAGCGCTCGGTCGGATGCTCTGTCCAGTCGTGGCGTCATCGAGCATACCGGCGGTTTGCGGATGGTCGGCATAAGTCCAAACGGCGATTCCTGCCAGGATCACAAGGACGAAAAGGGACGCCATAGCCCAATCCCAGCTGTAGTCGTACCAGCTGTGGCGAAGCATTGGCCTGGCTTCATAGTCTCTGGGGTCGGTCATGGCACTCTCCTGCGGGAGTCACCAACACCCCGAGAACGCGCAGGATGAACGCCGAGTTCCATGCCCGCCGCAAATTGAAATTTCCAGTCAAATCGCCACGGTGTTGACGGTTCGAGTCTCGATTTCCTGGCGCACACGGGCGTACAGGCGAGGGTTGCGAGCGGAAAGAATCTGCAGGGCCGCCAGGACGGCGTTGGCAGGTTCCAGAACCGTCATCACCGGGACCTTGCTCGGCGCCCGCAAGGATGACCAGATGTCGTCGGGAAACTCCCTCACGCCGGCGGGCACCGTGATGACGGGGATGGTCGACATCGCCGAGAGCGTCGGACCTGCGCCGTTCGAGCGTCCGATATAGGCGATCACGACCGAATCCGGGATCTCCTGCACCATCCGGTGCAGGATGCTCGCCGCAGATGTGGGCTCCTTGTGCACGGAGCAGGTCACCACGGTCATCATGTCCCTGAGGTCGCCAAAACCTTCCGAGCCAAGTGCTTCCGAGCCAGGTCCTGCCGAGCCAAGTCCTGCCGAGCCAAGTCCTGCCGGACCAAGTGCCTGCGAGAAGGCATCCGTCTTGTCGGTTTCCGATCCCCGCCAGAGAATGATCCGCTGACGCGGCAATCGGAAGCGGCTTGTCGCTTCCGCGACCAAGCGGTACTTCGCCGCGACGTCGTCGAGCGCTCCGCCATCGCGATAGACTTGCTTGTCGATGTAGGATCCGTTCTCGATCACCCGCCAAGAATCGTTGTCGATCACGTCCGCAAGCAGCAGGCGGCCTTTGGAGTCGAAGCCAAACTCGACCTTCAAGTCGACGAGAGTTGCAGCTTCGATTTGCCATGCCTTCTCGAGCGCGAGAAAAGCGCCACTTGCAATGCGTTCCATCGCAGGAAAGATCTTCCACTCTTCCTCATGGGCAAAAACCTCCGCCGCCGATAGAATGAGGAACGGTTCCTGTGCGTGCATTGGCTTTGCCGGATTGAATAGCCGGACTTGCGATGTGTCTTTCGCGTAGAGCAGAAGCGGATCATCGCAAACGAGCGGCTTTCCCTTCCAGTTCTTGTCCTTGGTCTTGAGGAAGAGCTCGACGATCAGCCGCGGAAAAAGCTGCCCTTTCGGGAAATGCGGGTTGCGCTTGAGATAGGAGCCATGTGCTTCGCGCCGAACCACCACTTCATAGGGAAGCATGGAGCATTCCGGTGCCACGAAGGAAGTCGCGCTGTCTTGCTCCTCGAAGGCGACGGGCAGGCCGCACGCCTTGAGCAACCGGAAGACATTGCACGTGGTCTGATTGGCAAGCCTTCCTTTCTCCGGGATGACGTCGTGCTTTGCGCCGTCACCGGCGGTGATGTCGTCCTTGGATACCAGAGCCACCAGATCGGAGCTGCCCGCGAGGCGGTGGATCTTCTTCGTCTTGCCCTCGGTGACAAGAGCACCGAGAGCAGGTTTCGGGGCAAGGCGTTTTGCCGTTTGGGCGTCCACGGGCTGTTCCTGCTCCTGCTTGACGTGATTGGAAACGACAATCTTGAGAGACCGCGCCACCTAGTCAAGCGCTTCCGCCCCGGCGGCGCCGCGCACTCACAGGAGAAATCATGGAAACACCGCACAAGCGACACGGAGCGCCAATGGATATCACCCGACTGTTTACCACTCCGGAAGGCCGCATCGGTCGTGGCGCGTTCTGGATCGGATGGTTGATCATCCTCTCGGTCGAGACGGCGGCCCGGCTCGCCCTTGGCGTCCCCTTCGCGCCGACGCCGTCGGACCCATTCTCCGTCCGCCTCCTGAGTTTTCTCATCGACCTCGCCCTGCTTTATCCCGAGGCCGTGGTCATGGTGAAGCGCCTGCATGATCGCAACCGGTCAGGTCAGCTCATCGGCTGGCTGTTCGTCCCCTACACGGTGCTCATGCTTACAAATCTGTTGGGGATGAGCGGCGATCCCGATCGCATGGGGGTGGTCGAAATTGATCCTGCTCGCAGCCACCGGGATCATCGCGCTTGCGTTCATGGTGGACCTCGGCTTTCGACGCGGCACCCCAGGCGATAACCAGTTTGGGCCGGATCCGCGCCAGGGTCGCGTGTGAGCTTGCGCCTGCAGGGGCGGGTTTTCAAATCCGCCCTCCATCGGTCGCGTCGCATGTTGCGATAGGGCGGGTTGCAACGCCCCCTACATCACATCATCGTCATGACGATCCCCTCGTTACGCAGGAGGCCATCCATGTCGAAGCTTGCTTTCATCGTCACCCTCGCAGCGCTCGCAGCCGTGCCTTGCGCGGCCGAGACCGCCATTCCCGACCTTCGCGGCACGTGGAAGGGCGAGAGCGAGTCGATAGTCCTGGGCGGCGGAAACCCGCATCATCCCTCGGCCCCGGCGGATGAGCCGCAGCTGCGGAGCGTATCGTTCACCCTGACGATCGACAAGCAGGAGGGCCGCCGCGTCTCCGGCACCTTTTCGTCGGCGCGCAGCAGCGAGAAAGTCGTTGCGGTGATCTCGCGCGCCGGCACGATCTTGCTGGCCGACGATGAAGGCTACACCCACGGGACGTTGCTCGCACCAAATCGCATGGAGCTTTGCTATCTCCATGTGTCGTCCGCCTCGCGGATCGCATCCTGCCTGGAGCTGACCAGGCAGCCATAGCCGACACCGACACCGGCGCTGGCGTTGCGCGTGATTCAAGCGATGCGCCACGGTCAGGCCTGCGTTCTGGCGTGGTCGCAAATTCGTGCATTCCGTGATGGCCGGCACATCAGCCGTCGGCGAGGCCGGCTAGTCTCCTTGCACACACATTGGACGGGAGATGGACATGGCTCAACGAAAGGTTTTGATTGCGGCGCTGGTCGGACTGGGCGTCGTAAACGGCCTCGTGGTCGCGAGGCTCTTGCGTAACGCGCGTTGTGGCGCTTCCTCAGGCGCGTGCTCCGCCAACATTGGCGCTTGCCGCGCCAACGGCGGCGCATGCTCCGGTGCAACGGGACGAAGTTGCAGGATGCCCAAATCAGTCAGCTAACGCAAAGTCAGCGCAGACAAGCGGGCTTTTGTGGGGGGGGGGCAAAATCGCCTGCCGTGATCGTGAATGGTGTAGGAGCGGGTTTGAAACCTGCCCCTACAGCGGCGCGCTCGCGATCCCCGGTCGCAGCCGGGGACAAGTTTTGCCCACGCGGATAGAGCGCGGACGCGCCTCAGCCCACCCTTGTCGCTCGCCGACCTCCCCTTTTTCAGGGAGGTATTACGGCGCTTGCTGCTATATGCGATAGCCCTGAGTGCGGGCGGGGAGAGCTGCAGTGCGTTCGGCAGTCGAGTGAAAACAGGGCGTGCTACAACCCGCCAATCCCCAGCGCTGGCAACACCCTCTGCAGGATGGCCGCGACGCACAAGAGAACGACCAAAAGCTTGAGCAGCTTGGCGAGCCGCCCATCGCTTACAAACTTGTCGATGACCCAAAACAGAATCGCGCCGACGACAACAATCACAAGAACGTTGATGATCACGAGCAGCATTGCCACAGCTCCTGCCCCAGGTTGATAGACGGCATCGGCTTGATGCTCAATGGGGCTTCTCTGGATTCACTTGGCCGAACGAAACCTGTAATAATCGGATACCGCGCCCTAAGTCCATGAGCCCGGTGCTCCTCATCACGAGCCGGAATCACGAGGCGGATGCAGCATGAATTCAGACGTGCAACAGCGCCCCCCGGATTTCGCATCCGTCGTGTCCATGGCTGATGCGGTCCTTGGACAGCAGAGCCTTGCAACGTCGCTGTTCGACGAGCTGCGCGAGGGGACGAAGAAAGGCTCCGGAATTTTCCGTGATGCTTACGGCGAGGGAGAGAGCTTCGCGCACCGCTTGCTGGCCAAAACGGCCCACGATCTCGGATTCGCCGTCGATCATGACGCGGCCGCCAACACCTATATGACACTGCCGGGCCGTGATGCCAAGCGCCCCCGTGTCATTGTCGGATCGCATCTGGATTCCGTGGCGGATGGGGGTAATTTTGACGGGGCCGCGGGAGTGGTGGCCGGGCTGATCGCGATCAACGCGCTCAAGGAGAGCGGATTCCGGCCGCTCTGCGACATCACGGTCATGGGGATTCGGGCGGAAGAAAGCGTCTGGTTCACGACCACGTTTTTTGGAAGCCTGGCGGCGCTGGGCAGGATCGAGCCGGATGTGTGCGTGAAGAAAACCCGCATCGACACCGGCAAGACGCTCGCGGAGCACCTGCGCGCCTGCGGCGGCGATCCCGAGCGACTGAGCCCGGACGAGCCCTATCTCGAGCCGTCGGACGTCGCCGCGTTCCTTGAGGTCCATATCGAACAGGGACCCATCCTCGAAGCCGAGAAGCTGCCGATCGGCATCGTCACCGGCATACGCGGAAACTTCAGGCTTCCAGCGGCGCGCATCCTGGGCGAATACAGCCACTGCGGAGGCGTGCCGCGATCCTATCGGCACGACAGCGTCGTGGCCGGCGCCGATCTCATCCATGCGCTCGATGCCCTCTGGCGGGAATGGAACGCCGCAGGCAAGGACATGGCATTCACGGTGGGCAAGTTTTTCACCGACCCGCGGCAGCACGCTCTCACCAAGATTTGCGGCGAGGTCTCGTTCAGCCTCGATCTTCGCAGCGTCGTTCCCGAATTGCTGTCCGAGCTGGAAGACCGTGTGCATGCGATCGCGAACGAGATCGCGGCGCGCCGCGGCGTGCAATTCGAGCTTGGCGCGCCGACACGGGCGGCTGTCGGCACGGTTGCGCCGGCGATCCTCGCGGCCTTCGAGCAAGGGGCGGGGGAACTGCGGATTCCCACCCGCCGCATGGCCAGCGGTGCTTCCCATGATGCCGCAGCCTTCGCTCACGCCGGCATCCCGATGGGGATGCTGTTTGTCCGCAACGCGAACGGAAGCCACAACCCATTCGAGCAGATGGACATAGCGGATCTGCTCCAGGCGACGCGGTTGCTGACGTGGTGGCTGGTGAAAAATTGCGCCGCATGACGAAGTTGAGAGCCGCAGGAACTGCAGCGCAGTCATTTCGCATGGACTCTTTGTGCTGATATTCATCGCGCGGATTGGAGGAGAGCATGGCCGAGCTGGACGTCCTCATTCTGAACGGGACGGTCGCCACCGCGGCGGATTGTTCGCAGTGCGACGTCGCGATCAAGGATGGCAAGGTGGTTGCCCTGGGTCGCGACCTCGGCGACGGCAGGCGTGTCATCGATGCGGCCGGAATGCTCGTTCTGCCTGGCGGCGTGGAGGGCCATTGCCACATCGAGCAAATGGGTTCCCTGGGCGTCATGACCGCCGATGACTTCTATACCGGAACGGTCGCTGCCGTCTTCGGCGGCACGACATCGGTCCTCGCCTTTGCCGCGCAGCATCGCGGGCAATCGCTGCGCAAAACCGTCGATGATTACATGGCGCGTGCCGTGCCCAAGGCCGTGATCGATTACGGCTTTCACCTGATCATTTCCGATCCTACTGCGCAGGTGCTCGGCCAGGAGCTGCCGGCGCTCATCAGGGACGGGTTCTCCTCGTTCAAGATCTACATGACCTATGACAAGCTGGCATTGGCCGATATTCAAATTCTCGAAGTGCTTTCCGTCGCGCGCCGGCATGGTGCCTTCGTTCTGGTGCACGCTGAGAACCACGACATGATCCGGTGGCTGCGGCAACGCCTGGTCGAGCGTGGGCACGTCGAGCCGCGCTATCACGCGGTCAGCCATCCCAGGATCGCGGAGGGTGAGGCGGCCAATCGCGCGATCGCTTTGTCCCGGCTGGCCGATGTTCCGATCCTGATCGTTCATGTCTCGACCGAGAACGCGATGGAGGAGATTCGCGAGGCGCAGACCGCAGGTTTCAAGATCTTTGCCGAGACCTGCCCGCAATATCTGCTGCTCACCGCAAGCGACCTCGATCGGGACAACATGGAGGGAGCAAAGTACTGCTGCAGTCCGCCGCTGCGGGACAAGCAGTCGCAGCAAGCCCTGTGGCGCGGCATTCGCAACGGCACGTTCCAGGTCTTCTCATCCGACCATGCGCCTTACCGCATGGACGAGAGCGGGAAATTGAGCGCCGGACCCAGGCCGACCTTCATCCAGATCGCGAACGGCATGCCGGGCATCGAGCTGCGCGTACCCTTGCTGTTCTCCGAAGGGGTCAGCAAAGGCAGGATCGATATCAATCAATTCGTCGCTTTGACCGCCACCAATCCCGCGAAGCTGTATGGGATGCATCCGCGCAAGGGCACCATCGCGGTGGGGAGCGACGCCGACATTGCGATCTGGGATCCGCGCAAGGAGATGACGGTCACCTACGCCATGCTGCATGACGCCAGCGGCTACACGCCCTATGAGGGAATGCAGGTGAAGGGCTGGCCTGTGACGGTACTCAGCCGCGGCCGCGTTGCCGTCGAGAACGGCGAGCTCAAGATCGAGCGCGGCAGCGGCCGATTTCTCGCGCGCGAGCTGTCGGATGCCGCGCGTCCCCTGGGCGCCCTCGAGGCGGAATTGGATCCGCATAGAAACTTCGGTGCCCTCCTCGTTACTGATCGGGGGTAGGGGCATGGCATGCCTCGCGCCTGCTGGTCGCGCCAAGATTTTGAGGTTCACATCAGAGGTGCCGCGAGCGGTGCAGGAGCAATGGAGCGCGGGATGAGCAGTGATCGCAAGCCGATCCGGTTCGGCGTGAATTTTCTGCCCAATCACGCCATGGAAGCCTTGGATTGGGTCAAGGTGGCGGAAGAAACCGGATTCGAGATTGCCGGGATCGCCGATTCGCAGTCGCTCTACCGGGACGTCTACGTGGTCGAGGGCCTGGTGGCCGCAAACACCAGGAAGATCCGCTTCGGATCGCGCGTCATCAACCCCATGACCAGGCATCCTGCGGTGGCCGCGAGCGCCGCCGCCACAATCGAGGAGCTGGCGCCGGGGCGCACCATGATCGGCATCGGCACCGGCGACAGCTCGGTCGACAATATCGGCATACGCCCGGCGAAGCACGCGGAGCTCATCGCCTATGTCAAGACGATCCGCGAGCTGCTGGAGTGCGGCAGCTCGTTCTACAACGGTGCGCTCTGCAGGCTGACCTGGTTCCGCGGCCGCATTCCGGTCTACCTCGCGGCCTCGGGACCGAAGACGCTGCAGCTCGCCGGCGAAATTGCAGACGGCGTCGTCATCAATACCGGTCTGGCTGCGGACATCATTCGCGATTCGATCGAGCAGGTGAAGATCGGCTGCGCCCGCGCCGGCCGAAACCTCGACGATGTGGACATGTGGTGGCTGCCGCTCACCAACGTCGGACCCGACCGGGCCAAGGCGATCGACGAGATCGCCATGACGCTGGCCTCGGCAGGAAGTCATCTCTCCCGGTTCACCGTCAAGGGCAAGCACATTCCCGATGAGCTCATGGACAAGGTCAAGATGCTCGGCGAGCGCTACAATTCCGATCAGCACGACAAGCCGGACAGCGCCAACCGCGAGCTCATCAAGGAGCTGGGTCTCCTCGACTACCTTGCGGACCGGTTCTCGGTTGCCGGCACGCCGAAGGATTGCATCCGCAAGCTCACGGCCGCAATCGACGCCGGGGCACGCCAGTTCTGGATGAGCATCCACTTCGACGACAAGGCGCGGTTCATGCGGGATTGGGCGCGCGACATCATGCCGGCGTTCCGTTGATGCGCAAGAACATGATCTCGAAAAGTGGATACCGGTTTTCGGAAAAGATCATGCTCAAACAAAGAAGAAGTAGAGCGGGATGGTGTTTCGAAGAAAGATCATCCCGCTTTACTGGCTGTGCGTCGCAAGCCGGCGATCGGAGCGCTCCGTTCTCGTGGCCTGTCCGGTGCGCAGCATATTCCACGCCGATGTATTCAGGCTCGGCTTCTTGTTGGACTGGACGTCGCGCAACGAAACGGTCAGAACATGTTTTGCGCAAGTGCATATCGCGATGATGAGCCGGAAACTCTCCCGTCATTGCCGGCCTTGAGCCCTTTCAGGGGAGGTATTGCGGCGCTTGCTGAACGGCCATATGCGATAGCCCTGGGTCCAGATCGCGGGGTGACGGGAATTCCTCATCGAGTCTCAAACGGAGAGCCGAACAATGACGACGCGGGTTCTGTTCGCTGCAATCGTCGCTACCCTGGCCACCGCACAGTGCGCATTTGCCCAGGAGCCGCCGCTGCGCAGCGGCGTCGACGGCACCTTCGCGCCGCACGCCATGCCCAATCTCAGCGGCGGCGTCGAGGGCTTCAACGTGGACCTCGCCCACGAGATCGCCCGACGGCTCGGGCGCAAGCTCGAGCTCGATGCGGTGCAGTTTTCCGGGCTGGTGCCCGGCCTGCAGGCAGGAACATACGATTTCATCGCCGCGCCCGTCACCGTGACCAGGGAGCGGACGGAAAGCCTCTTGTTCACGGAGGGCTACATCGACACCGATTTCCAGTTCGTCGCGAAAAAGGAGACACCGGACATCAAGTCGCTGGAGGAGCTCAAGGGCAAGACAATCTCCGTCAACAAGGGCTCCACCTACGATCAGTGGGCGCGCGGTCTCGCCGACAAGATCGGCTGGACCGTCGAGTCCTACGGCACCACGACCGACGCCGTGCAGGCCGTTCTGTCGGGGCGCGCCCACACGATCATCCTCGGCAATACGGCGGCGGCATGGGCCGCGAAAAACAATCCCGCGATCAAGCTCTCGCTGGTGCACTCGACCGGGCTCGTCTTTGCCATTCCGGTCCGCAAGGACAATACGGCGCTACGCGACAAGATCGAGATTGCCATCGAGTGCATGAAAAAAGACGGCGCCCTCGCCAGGATCCATGAAAAATGGTTCGGCACCAAACCGGCACCCGGTTCATCCGCGGCGCGGATCTATCCCGGCTCCGGCGTTCCCGACATGCCCGGATACGATGCCAGGGAGCACCCGTTGACCTGCGGCTGATCGCGTGCCCCGCCAGCAACGTCTGCGTTGGCGCATGTCCCGATCATCCGGAATCAGCTCTAGGCGTCAAGGCCGGGACAACAGGCCCCCGTCATGACGGCGCGAATGTCACGCGCACACGCGCCGATCCTCGTGCCGCAAGCTCGGCGAATGATGTTCCTCTGATCCAGCCGACACCAATTGAGGCGCATCGATGCAGACAGCGTTGAGCGCCGCGAGCAACTCTTCTGACGGAACCCTCAGGTCGTGCCAACGCGGCTCATGTTCATTTCGTGCGTAATAGCGATCCCTCGCCGGCGTAAACCTCGACAAGTTGTGATTGCATTCAATGTACGTCTCGTTGCCGGGTTCGAAGCGCGGGCTGATTTCCAGCCGATCGGCGAGCGTGTAGGTCGGGAATTTGATCGGAACGTCTAGGAATTCCTCTTTCCGGATTCGCTTGAAAGGGGGACTTGCACTGCATTCATGGACTGCGATCAGGTCAGCATCGATCCATTTGAACAGGAGGCTGAATGGAAGTGCCCATTCGTGGCGATAGACTGCCCTGGATCGCCCGGATGAATCCCTCTGAGACAAAAACACGGCTGCATTCGTCAGGCTGATCCAAGGATATTTGCGCTGGTCCAACCAGGGAAAAGGATCGCCGCGTTCGAACATGACATCACTCCGCAGATTGGGATCGGCGCGCCAAAGACGGTTGCGTATCCGGCATTGTTCAGAATCTGCCCTTGTCCGCGTCGATACGGTGACCAAAGCGATAACGACGTGCAACGAGGGCAAAAGCCCCGACCGTGAAGACGGGGCTCTCCTTGCCCTCCCTTCCCCCAAACCAGATCATTGGGCAAGAGCCATGGAATAATAGAGTGACGTCGCAATTGCGGCGGCCTGAAAAATTGCAAGAGGCTTGAGCATACCGCGCTACCGTTTTTCATTACTCCGACACCGCAGATCCCGGCGGATTGAAAAAAATTTCCCGCGACGCTACCGGATCGGGTGGCTTTGATGCATGCGTGATCTGGTGGACCCCATGCAGCCGGCCAAGCTGCTAAAGCCCCCGTTGCAGACCCGCTGAGCAACGAAGGCACGGCTGTAGCGTGCCATGAGATCAAGGAATCTATCCCTGTCGGCCGATCGCAATCACCGCCTCGTCGGTGCGCTTGCCATCGATGTCCCAGAACGTCTGGAACTCCGGGCCGTCGAGATAATCGAGCTCCTGGCCGAGATTTACGAGCGCAGCCTTGAATTGATCTGATTGCACCGCCTGGCCGATAGCGGCACGCAAGGTTGTCACGATCGCCTGCTCCGTGCCTTTTGGCGCGAATATCCCGACCCAGAGATAGTATTCGACGTCGTAGCCGAGCTCCTTGAGCGTGGGCACGTCGGGCAACAATTTCGAGCGCGCTGTGCTGAAGATGGCCAGCGGACGCAGCTTGCCGGATTTGATGTGCGGCAGCGTGGCCGATACCGATTGCGTGGTGACCTGGGCGTTGTTGCCAAGGATGGCCACGATGGCGGGACCGCCGCCGGCGGTCGGGAGATGGCGCAGCTTCAACGGGCCAGTCGCCTTCTCCAGATATCCCAGCGGGATATGGCTCGCACCGTAGAGCCCGCCCGAGCTGAAGACGAGGGTGCCCGGATGGGCCTGGGCGCCTTCGATGAGCTCTTTGAGCGTCTTGTAGGGCTGCTGCTCATTGACGAGGAGCAAAACCGGATCCGCGATCAGGCGTGCAAGCGCAATGAAGTGGGCGCGGCTGACCTTGACCGGACGGCCGAACAATTTGTCGACCTCGGCGTAACCGGAGATGCCGGTGTTGTGGGACAGTAACGTGTATCCGTCAGGCTTGGCCGAGGCTGCGACCTGTGCGCCGACCTGTCCGGCGGCACCGGCCTTGGTCTCGACCACGACCGCCTGCTTGAGAATCGACTCCATGGCCGTGGCCAGCGGCCGGGTCACGAGATCGTTGAGGCCACCGGGCGGAAACGCATTGATGATGGTAACGGCACGCGCAGGATAGGCCTCTTGCGCGAATGCCGGTCCGGCTGCCAGTGCGGTCGCGGCGGTGCCGATGACGAAACGACGACGGTCCATCTTTTGCTCCCTGCAACGGGATTTGGCTTGCCAAATCACGAGAGTATTCGCGCCTGTGCGGCCGTCCTGCAAGACGGACGCTGACATCGGTTCGCGCTCCGCCTTTCGAGGTGCCAACGCGCAGAACCGTCACCGCTCCCACAGCGCCAGGCTGGTGCGGGCGTAGATCTTGGCACAGTCGACGACATCCTGCTCGTTGACGTGGTCGTCGATGCCGGCCGAGAGGGTGGGCTGCGGACCGTAGCAGACCGCCGGCACGCCGAGGTCGCGCCAGCGCCTGGCGTCGCTGCCGGGCAGGCGCACGACAAATGCCGGCCGATGCCCACGCACGGCCTGTGCAGCCGTCGCAACCGCAGCAACCAGCGGATGATCGAGCGCGGTCCAATTGGCGTCCCATGCCTTGACGACTTCGATGGCGATGGCGTCGTCGCCAGCTTGCGCTCGGATCATCTGCTCGCAGGCTTGCGCAGTGATGCCCGGCGGCAGCCGAATATCGAGCTGCGCGCGAGCTCGGCTCGCCAGCTGGCTGCGCACCGTGCCCGCCGCAATCGTTCCGGCATTGAGCGACAAGCGCAGCCCCAGATTGCCTTCACCACCCGTCACGCCGGCAAGCTCGCGCGGGAGCGTCGCGTAGGTTTCATTCATGGCATCGAGGCGTGCCAGCAAGGCTGCAAGCTTCATGACGGCGGTGTGGCCGCGCAGCGCGCGGGATGCGTGTCCCCCTGGTGCCCGCGCCTCGATGTCGAGCCAGAGAAGCCCCTTCTCGGCAGCCGCGAGGCCCATGAAGCCCGGTCCTTCACCACTGACGAGAAAATCGCCGGCGACATCCGGCCGCTGGCGCAGGAGAAACACGCTGCCGCGATCGCCGAACATCACCTCGTCGGAAACCGCAGTCATGGTCAGCTGCCCATTCCACGCGCCGCGGTGGCGGTTGAGCACCGCGCTCGCGAGACACATGGCGGCGAGCGCGCCCTTCATGTTGCCCATGCCGAGGCCGTAAAGACGGCCGTCGCGGCGCGTCACGCGCATGACCGGGACGGTCCAGGTGCTCTCGTCGCCGGCTTCCATCGTGTCCATGTGGGCGTTGAACACGACATGGCGCCCGCCGGCGGCACCCGCGATGCGGGCGACGACGTTCGGTGCCTCGTCGTCGGCCTGCACGTTCTCGCTCGCAATGTCCTTGCCGGCGAGATAGCCCCGCACGACTTCGGCCACTTCGGCGGTGCGCCCGGGCGGATTGACGCTTTGCACGGCAACCAGCCGGCCGCACAGCATGACCAGCTCCTCGCGCGCCGCGTCGATCTCATCGCAAACGGCGGCCGCCAGGTTTCCCGACATGCTCGTAACCATCAGTCGTCATGGCCGTGCTGGTCACGACCATCCACGTTTTTCTTTCCCTCAAACGGGTCGTGGACGGCTGGAACAAGTCCGGCCATGACGGGGAGAGGACGGCGCATGACCTCATCCGGCGTGCGACCCACAATCGCGCGGTAGGTTTCGCCGTCGGTCGCGCCTTCAGTTCCGAGCACCAGGACACGGCTGTCCGGCCGCAGGCCCAGAACGCGGCGCGCATCGGCATCGGCGCATGCCAGCAACAGCCCGGCAAGTCCGGCGACCGCGGATTCTCCCGCCACGATCGGATCATCGCCGCAGCGACCGTCCGCCAGGAGCCGCATGCAGTCGGCCGCGGCATCATCGTCGATGGTCGCAAAGGCGTCGGCGCCGGGCTCGAGAATCCGCCACGCCAGCGGCGAGACTTCACCGCAGGCAAGGCCGCCCATGATGGTATCGAGCGGCCCCTCCGCCGGCGTCGGCCGCCCGGCCACGGCGCTGCGGAACAGGCAGTCGGCTTTCTCCGGCTCGACCACCACCAGGCGTGGTCGCTCATTGCCATGGCGTTCCCAGAGATACGAGCACGCAGCGGCCGCCAGGCCGCCGACCCCGCCCTGCACGAAGACGTGCGAGAAGACGCCCGGACGCTGCGCGCACGCTTCCTCGAGCATCAGGCTGTAGCCTTGCATGACGTCGCGGGGAGCGTCCGGGCAACCCTCGCAGGCGGTGTCGGAGATGGCGTGCCAGCCGTGCGCGGCCGCGTCCGCGGCAGCCTTGCGCACGGCATCGTCGAATGTCCCGGCGACCCGCCGCACTTGCGCGCCATACGCCTCGATGGCGCGGCAGCGGCCTTCGCTGACCACGTCCGGGAGGTAGATCACGCATTTGCAGCCGAAGGTACGGGCTCCCCAGGCGACCGAGCGGCCGTGATTGCCGTCGGTCGCACAGGTGACCGTCACGCGCGAAGCCAGAGCGGTGTAGCGACCCGAGGCGAGGTCGCGCGCAGAAATCCTCACGTGCTCGCCCCCGCCCTGATCGTCCCTCGCTTGCGGGGCAGCAAAGGGAGGAGGAAGGACGGCGCCAATATGCCGCCGCAGCATCCGCAACACGGCGTAGGCGCCCCCCAACGCCTTGAAGCTGCCGATGCCGAAGCGTCCCCCTTCGTCCTTGTAGAGAACGTCGCCGATGCCTGTCGCCGCCGCGAGCTTCGAAAGCGCCCGCAACGGCGTCGGCTGGTAGCCGGGCCAGGACGTGATCTCGCGCTTGGCGGCGGCCAGCGCGGCGAGGCTCAAGATCTCATCCCGGCCTTCACCGCCATAAGCCTGCGCGCGCGCGACGCGCGGATTTGCGAACAACCGCAAGCCGGTGGACTTGAGCATGGTCTCACGCGTGGTGCGGTTACAGAACGGCAAGCGCGGCGTTCCGCAAATCCGTGATCAGCATGGAGGAAGGTGCGTGGGTGATGCACAGCGGGGGCTTGGCGTTACGCACCGCCAGTTGCGGAGTGAGCCCGCAGGCCCAGAACACGGGCAATTCGTCATCGGCGACGTCGGGGTCTCCCACGTTCTGATAGCGCCGGCTCAAGTCGACGCCGATGCTGGCGGGACTGCCGATATGGACCGGTGCGCCGTGAACGTTGGGGAAGCGTGACGTGATCTGAACCGCGCGGATGGCGTCGGCCGGTTTGAACGCGCGCATGGTCACCATGAGCGGGCCTTTGAACGGTCCGGAGGCAACCGTTTCGACATTCGTCACGTAGACCGCGGCGACGTCGTCGCGATCGCGGAATTTCAGCCGGATGCCGGCCTGAACCAGCGCCTCCTCGAACGAGAAGGAGCAGCCGAGCGCGAAAGTCACGAGGTCGTCGCGCCAGCGCGAGGTGATGTCGGTCACCTCTTCGACGAACTCGCCGTCGCGGAAGACGTGATAGCGCGGAATGTCGGTGCGGATGTCGAGATCGCCGGCCAGCGCCGGAAGCTGCGGATTGCCGGCATCGGAACGGGCCAGCAAGGGGCACGGCTTCGGATTGCGCTGGCAATAGAGCAGAAAGTCCTCCGCAAAGCTGCGCGGAAGAATGCACACATTGGCCTGCACGCAGCCCGGCGCGATGCCGGCTGTGTATCCGGCATAGGCGCCCGAGCGGATAGCGCGCCGCGCGGCGCGCGGATCGCCGCGGTCCCAAGCGATGGATGGAAAGTCACCCGCCTGATAGGTGCCGTATTGAACGCCGGACATTGACTACCAAATCTTTCGTGATGCAGGGGCGAGGCATGCCTCGCCCTGCCGCAAGCTGCGAAAGCTGTATACCAAGCCGAATCCGGATTTGTATACTCGCCTCCTCGCATAACAGAACAGATCGGATCAACGTATCCATGTCACCCGGTTCCATGACGCGAAGGTTTGCATTGCGCGCGACGGCTTGCGGATCGTTGGCGCTTCTCGGCGTCCTCCTCGATCGCGACGGCGCGCAGGCCCTCGACAACGTGACCCTCATCACCGACTTCGGGTACAACGGCCGCCACGCCTATTTCTTCGTCGCCATCGAGAAGGGCTATTACAAGGAGGCGGATCTCGACGTGAAGGTCGTGCGCGGCCAGGGCTCGGTCGATGCCATCCGGCAGGTCGGCGCCAATAATGCGATCGTTGGCTTTGCCGACGCCGGCTCGCTCGTGCTCGCGCGCGGCAACGATCAAATTCCGGTCAAGCTCGTCTCCATCGTCTACGCCCGGCCGCCGCAGGCCGTGTTCTGCCGTGAGGATTCAGGCCTGCGGCAACCCAAGGATCTCGAAGGCGCCTCGATTGCCAATCCGGCGGGCGGCGCGACCGTGGATATGTTTCCGATCTATGCCAGGGCCGCCGGATTCGATGCAAGCAAGGTCAAGTGGATCATCGCGGGCAGCGACGCGCTGCCGGGTCTCCTCGCCGGCAACCGGGTGCCGTGCGTCGGCCAGTTCACCGTCGGGGAGCCGCTCCTGCGCATGCAGGCCGCGCCCGCCAAGCTCGTGCGCTTCGCCTTCGCGGATGCCGGCGTGAGCTTCTATGGCAACGGCATCATCGCGACCGACGCCACCATCGCCACCAAGCCCGAAATCGTCCGGCGCTTCGTGGCGGCAACGATCCGCGGAATGAAGGATGCTTTCGCCGATCCCGATGCCGCCGGAAGGATCATGAACAAATATCATCCCACCATCGACATCGCCGTTGCAAAAGGGGAAACCGAGGCGGTGGCGGAGCTGGCGCAGGTCAAGGGCAGGGAGCTCGGCACCATCGATCCCGCCCGCATCGAGGAAACCATCAACGTCGTCAACAGCGTCTTCAAGCTCAAGACAGCGGTGAGCATGAATGACGTATATGCCCCGGGCTTCGTGGCTAGGTGATGCGGCAGAATTATCTTCCGTGCCGCGCGGCTTGGCGTGCTATCGTCAGAGTATTGAAAATTTCGTCTTTACTCCGACAGGAACTGGGTTATGAGGCGGCGCGCATTCATCTCGCTTCTCGGCGGTGCGGCCGTCGCCTGGCCGCTTGCCGCGCGCGCGCAGCCGAGCGAGCGGGTGCGGCGGATCGGCGTGCTGATCGGCTACGCCGAGGACGATCCGGAAACGAAGGCGCGGCTGGCGGGATTTCGGCGCGGGCTCGAACGACGCGGATGGTCGGAGGGCCGTGATGTCCGCATGGACACTCGCTTCGCGCCCAGCGGTACGGACCTCTATCGGCCGCTCGCGAAGGAGCTGGTCGCCCTGAAGCCCGACGTGATCCTTGCGCATACGACCCCGATTGCGGCCGCATTGCAGCGGGAAACCCAGGCCATTCCGATCGTGTTCGTCAACGTCTCGGACCCTATCGGCTCAGGCTTCATCGCGAGCCTGGCACGGCCGGGTGGCAATCTGACCGGCGTGATGCACTACGAGGCGAGCATCACGGGCAAGTGGCTGGCGCTGCTCAAGGAGATCGCGCCGCGCCTGGCGCGCGCCGCTCTCTTGGCCAACCGCAAGACGACGGCATATGACTACTTCCTGCGGGCGGCGCAGGCCTTGGCTCCCACCCTCGCGATCGAGCTGGTGCCCGAACCCGTCGAAAGCGCCGCCGACATCGAGCGCGCCATCGCTGCCTTCGCTCGCGTGCCGGATAGCGGCCTGGTCCTGCCGCCGGATTCCACGACCATCTTGCATCGCGACCTCATCATCGCGCTCGCGGCGCGGCACCGCTTGCCGGCGGTCTACACAGCGAGTTTCTTTGTCACGGCCGGCGGTCTCATGTCCTACGGAACCGATCAGGTCGACATGTTCCGGCTGGCGGCGTCCTATGTCGACCGCATCCTGCGCGGCGACAAACCCGCCGACCTGCCGGTGCAGGCGCCAACCAAGTACGAAACCGTGGTCAACCTCAAGACTGCGAAGGCGCTCGACCTCACCGTGCCGCCCGGACTGCTTGTGGCCGCCGACGAGGTGATCGAGTGAAGCGACGCGGGCGCATCCATCCTTGGCGGCGTGGTGACCGGCTGTCCGCTGCCGCGCGCGCAGCGGCTGGCGATACCGGCGGCCATCGTTCCATCTGCGGGTCGGCGCGACGATCGAATGAAGGGGGCGCTCCCGTTGGTCGCACGGTTGCTCAGTGGTTGCTTAGTGCATGACATTCCGCGGCGGGCGCGATAGAATTGAATGTCCGCGCGCTTGCGCGTTCCGTTGCGGAGGACCCTCGCTTAGAGCTCAGCCACTGTCGCTGCGGGAGAGATCGGCTTTGGCCGGCGCCGAAGGAGCAACCGCCCCGGAAACTCTCAGGCAGATGAACCAAGCGACAGCCGACAAGACTCTGGAAAGTGGCGTTTGACGCGCCCGCCGACGGGATAACGTTCTCAGGCAAATCGACAGAGGGGGCACCTGCGAAGATCGGCTCCGGCAGGCCGTATCAGAAGGTGCTCCGATGTCTTCTCATCTCCAGCCCACCGCGAGCCCCGGATTGAAGCGCACCCCGCTGCATTCCTTGCACGTGGAGCTTGGCGCGCGCTTCGTGCCGTTCGCAGGCTACGAGATGCCGATCAATTTCCGCAGTGGCATCCTCAAGGAGCATCTCCATGCCCGCGCGGCGGCAGGTCTCTTCGATGTGTCGCATATGGGCCAGCTTGCCGTTTATCCCCGCGCGCACGGCGCGGAGAACGCGGCGCGCGCGCTCGAGCGCCTGATGCCGGTCGATGTGCTGGGCCTCGCGCAAGGCCGACAGCGATATGCGCTGCTCACCAATTCCGTCGGCGGCATCCTGGACGACTTGATGATCGCCAACCGGGGCGATCATTTCGCCCTTATCGTCAATGCCGCTTGCAAGGATGCGGACGAAGTGCACCTGCGCGCATCGATTTCCGACCGCTACACCATCGAACGTCTGGATGATCGGGCGCTGCTTGCCCTGCAAGGACCGCTCGCGCAGTCGGTGCTGGCGCGATTTTCTCCCGATGTCGCATCCATGCGCTTCATGGACATGCGCACGCTCGCGATCCTGGGAGTGGATTGCGCGCTCTCCCGTTCGGGTTACACGGGAGAGGACGGCTTCGAGATCAGTGTACCGGGGGCGCAAGCGCCGGCGCTTGCCCGCGCGCTTCTCGAGGATCCCAATGTCGCGCCGATCGGGCTCGGTGCCCGCGACAGCCTGCGGCTGGAAGCGGGCTTGTGCCTCTACGGTTGCGATCTCGATGCCGGCACCACGCCGGTGGAAGCGGGCCTGGAATGGGCGATCCAGAAGAGCCGCCGCAAAGGCGGCGTGCGCGAGGGCGGATTTCCCGGCGCTGATGTAATTCTGGCGCAACTTGCCTCCGGCACCGCCCGCCGGCGTGTCGGCCTGCGCTCGAAGGAGCGAACGCCGGTGCGCAGCGGGGCGAGCCTCTATCCCGACGCCGAAACGCAGACGCCGCTCGGACACGTGACGTCGGGCGGCTTCGGTCCGACCGTCAACGCACCCGTTGCCATGGGATACGTCGCGAGCGCAGCCGCAGAGCCCGGAACCGGCTTGTTCGCGGATGTCCGCGGCAAGCGCGTGTCCGTCGAGGTCAGCGGGCTGCCCTTCGTCGAATTGCGTTACCAGCGGCACGAACGACCACGAGCGGAGTGACAAGACGCCATGCTGAAATTCACCAAGGATCACGAGTGGCTCCGTATCGAGGGCGACATCGCCACCGTCGGGATCACTCCCTACGCGCAAGGACAACTCGGTGACCTCGTTTTCATCGAGCTGCCGGCAGCGGGCCGCGAGATCGAGAAAGGAACGGCTGCGGCGGTGGTCGAATCGGTCAAGGCCGCATCCGACGTTTATTCGCCGCTCAGCGGCGAGATCACGCAAGTAAATGAAAGCATCGTGCAGGAACCCGGCCTGGTGAATTCCGATCCGATGGGAAAGGGATGGTTCTTCAAGATGAGGATCGCCGACGCTTCCGAGATCGAAACCCTCATGGACGAGGCTGTCTACCAGTCGTTGATTGCCTGACGGCTCGGGCCGCCGCGATTCGAAAAAAAAGGGTCAATGCGATGACGCGAAATTCCACGCTTGCCGACGCGCTCGCTCGCAACGAGTTTGCCGGCCGCCACATCGGCCCGTCGCCCGCCGACGAGGCGAAGATGCTTGAGGCGATCGGCGTGTCGAGCCTCGACGAATTGATCGAGCAAACGGTCCCACGCACGATCCGACAACGCGCGCCGCTTGATCTCGGCCCCGCAATGTCCGAGGCGCAGGCGTTGCGAAAGCTTCGCTCGGTCGCGTCCAAGAACAAGGTCATGACCTCGCTGATCGGGCAGGGCTATTACGGCACCCTCGTGCCGGCGGTGATCCAGCGCAACATCTTGGAGAACCCGAGCTGGTACACGGCCTATACGCCGTATCAATCGGAGATCAGCCAAGGTCGACTAGAGGCCTTGCTGAATTTTCAGACCATGATCGTCGACCTCACCGGGCTCGAGATCGCCAATGCATCCCTTCTCGACGAGGCCACCGCCGCCGCCGAAGCCATGGCGATGGCCCGGCGCATCGCGCACGTACCGGCATCGGCTTTCTTCGTGGATCGCGACTGTCACCCGCAATCGATTGCCGTGCTGCGCACGCGGGCGGAACCGCTCGGCTGGCGGGTCATCGTCGGCGATCCGATGACCGATCTTGATCCAGGCGCGGTGTTCGGCGCGCTCTTTCAGTATCCCGGATGCTCCGGCGAAATCCGCGACTTCCGGCGCCCAATCGCCGGCCTGCACGCCGCCGGCGCACTTGCCGTCATGGCTGCCGATCCATTGGCGCTCGTGCTGCTCACGGCGCCGGGCGAGCTTGGCGCGGATATCGCCATCGGCTCGACCCAGCGCTTCGGAGTCCCCATGGGCTACGGGGGGCCGCATGCAGCCTACATCGCCGCCAAGGGAGTGCACCAACGCGCGCTGCCAGGCCGCATCGTCGGAGTTTCGGTCGATTCCCGCGGGCGCGTTGCCTATCGCCTGGCGCTGCAAACCCGCGAGCAGCACATTCGGCGCGAGAAAGCGACATCCAACATATGCACCGCGCAGGTTCTTCTTGCGGTGATGGCCTCGATGTATGCAATCTATCACGGACCCGACGGGCTCAGGACGATCGCCCGCAATGTGCACCGCAGCGCGACGACCCTTACCGCCGGACTGAAGGCGCTGGGGTGGAGCATCGCGTCGGATAATTTCTTCGACACCATCAGCGTCGACGTTGGCGACCGGGCGTCGGAAATACTGCGGCGTGCCGTCGAGAACGGAATCAACCTGCGCAGCTTCGCCGCCGAAGCCGGCGCGCGTCGCATCGGGATGAGCTGCGACGAGACGACCACGCCGGCCATCATTGAATCGGTCTGGCGGTCATTCGGAGCAGTTGCCGGGGAAGACGCGGCCACCGAGATTTCCTTTACCGGGTTTTCGAAGCAGAGCGTCGATGCATTGCCCGCGTCGCTGCGTCGCGAGAGCAAATTCCTCACGCACCCCGTGTTCCATCGCCATCGCTCCGAGACCGAGATGCTGCGCTACATGCGTCGGCTGGCGGATCGCGATCTGGCGCTTGACCGCAGCATGATCCCGCTTGGCTCGTGCACCATGAAGCTCAACGCCACCACCGAGATGATTGCGCTCACCTGGCCGGAATTCTCCGACATCCATCCCTTTGCGCCCGCGGATCAGGTCGAGGGCTATGCGGAGATGATCGCCGATCTCGCTGCCAGGCTTTGCGCGATCACGGGTTTCGACGCCGTTTCGCTGCAGCCCAACTCCGGCGCGCAAGGCGAATATGCGGGGCTGCTCGCCGTCCGCGCCTATCACCGCAGCCGGGGGCAGGCCCACCGGAATGTGTGCCTTATTCCATCCTCGGCCCACGGCACGAATCCGGCTTCCGCCCACATGGCCGGAATGACCGTCGTGGTGGTGAAATGCGATACCGAAGGTAACGTCGATCTGGCGGACCTGCGCGCCAAGGCCGAGAAGCATGCCGAAGAGCTCGCGGTGCTCATGATCACGTATCCCTCGACGCACGGCGTATTCGAGCCGGAGATCCGCTCGATCTGCGACATCGTGCATGGGTTCGGCGGGCAGGTTTATCTCGACGGCGCCAACCTCAACGCCCAGGTCGGCTTGGCGCGGCCGGGCGATTACGGCGCCGATGTCGGTCACCTCAACCTGCACAAGACGTTCTGCATCCCGCATGGCGGAGGCGGGCCCGGCATGGGTCCCGTCGGCGTCAAGGCGCATCTTGTCCCGTTCCTGCCCTGCCATCCCGAACACGCGCAGGTCGGGTTTACCCGGCTTGTGACACCCACAGGTGAGGTCGGCGCGGTCTCGGCGGCGCCATTCGGCTCCGCGTCGATCCTCGCCATCTCCTGGAGCTACATCTTGCTGATGGCCGGCGGCGGCCTCACCGTCGCTACCAAAGCGGCGATCTTGAATGCCAACTACATCGCCGCGCGGCTCGCAGAACATTACCCGCTTCTCTTCAAAGGCCGCAACGGGCGCATCGCGCACGAATGCATTCTCGATACCCGCCCGCTCAAGGAGGCCGCGGGCATATCGGTCGACGATATCGCGAAGCGGCTCATCGACTATGGCTTTCACGCTCCGACGATGAGCTTTCCGGTGCCGGGCACCCTGATGGTGGAACCGACGGAGTTCAGAGTTGAAAGCCGAGCTTGATCGTTTCTGCGAGGCCATGATCTCGATCCGCGGCGAAATCCGGGCAATCGAGCAAGGCCGGATGGCACGCGACAACAACGTGCTCAGGAATGCGCCGCATACGGTGCTCGACCTTGCGGACGAGAAATGGGAACGTCCCTATAGCCGTGCAGAGGCCTGCTTTCCTTTGCAGTCGCTGCAAAGGGACAAGTACTGGTGCCCGGTGAACCGGGTCGACAATGTTTACGGCGACCGCAATCTCCTATGCTCCTGTCCCTCGATCGAAGAGCTGCAGGAGGCGGCCGAATGAACATGATCCCGAAAAAGCCTGCCCCGGACTTGATCCGGGGTGGATACCGGTTTTAGGAAAAGATCATGCTCAAACAAAGAAGTGAGAGCGGGATGGTGATTCGAGGAAAAATCATCCCGCTCTAGCCGGCCGCGTCACCTGAAGCGCGATCAGTCGCGCTAAATGAAATTAGTTTAACTTACCAGCTTCTTGCCGGTGATGCGTTCCAGGTTCTGGAAGAACACCTTGTCGTGATCGGTCTTGGAGAGCTTGAGCGATTCGAGAATGTCAAGCGTCAGGCGAGGAAACATCGTCCCGCCTTCGGGATCGAACGGGCAGTCCGAGGCGAACACGATCTTGTCGATTGGATAGAACTCCATGCCGCACTTGGTCGCCGGCACGCCGCCGAAGGCCGCGGTGTCGGCATAGAAATCCTGCTTGAAATAATCGAGCGGGCGCTTCTTGAGACTCTTGCGCAGCGAGACATAGTCCTCATCGCTGGTACGCGAGCCGATCACGTCCCAGCCCGGCCCGATGCGGCCTTCCAGCATCGGCACGATGCCGCCGAAATGATGCACGATGAGCTTGAGGTTCGGATTCTTGTCGATGGTCTTGGAGAACACCAGGCGCGCCATGGCGGCGGCGGTCTCGTACGACCAGCCGAACGTCCACCAGATCTCGTAGAGCGACTTCTTCTCGTCGCGATAGTCCGGCATCTCGGCGCCGCGCGCCGGATGGATCCAGACGGGCTTGTCGAGCTCGTTCATCTTCTTCCAGAACGGCTCGTATTCCGGACGGTCGAGCGGCTTGCCGCCCACATTGGTGTAGATCTGAACGCCCAGCGCGCCGAGCTCCTTGACCGCGCGTTCCGCCTCGCGCACGCCGGCATCAGGCGCGCCGAGCGCGATCTGCGCCACCCAGCCCAGAAAATGGTCGCGTTCCTTGGCGCACAATTCGGCGAAGCCGTCGTTGATCATGCGGGAGAATTCGTCGATCTGCGCCGGCGTCTTGGCAAAGCTCTCGATGGGGGGCTGCGGATAGGACAGGATCTGCGCATAGTCCTTGAAGCCGTCCACTATCTTCTTGCGGTGGTCGAGATCGAACAGCGCGGGAATCGCGCGCACGCGCTTGCCCATGTCCTTGTAGTCGCCGGCGACCTCGACCAGCTTGTCGAAGAATTTCTTTGGAAAAAAGTGCGTATAGGCGTCGATCCGCATCCCCAGCCCTCCAATTTGTCTGCCTTCTGTAGCGGCCGATCTCCAAGAGCGACAATCGCCGGCGTCCGTTCGGCACGCCGGCAGGATGTGTTGTTACCCGCTCGATCGGCCGGAGTCCATCACGCGCGGATCCAGGCGCGCTGCGCGAATTGTTTCACAAGGTTTGTTGTAGATCCTATGGGTTTGGGTGGCGGATGGTCAGAGGGTAGGTTTCCAACCATCTGCAACCCAACCCTCGAGGATCAAGATGTCTAAGCTCAATCTGACTGACACATCCGCCGCTGCCGAGTATGCCACAGTGTACGTGGCTTTTGAACTGAGCAAAGCGAAGTGGAAAGTGGGTGTGATGCTGCCCGGCTCGCAGAGAGTGATCCGTTTTACGATCGACGGAGGCGACCTCGCCGCGTTGAGCGCATGGCTCGCGAAGTGGCGAGCCAGAGCTGAGGCAACCGGCAAGCCGGTGCGCATCGTGTCCTGTTATGAGGCCGGTTACGATGGCCACTGGCTGCATCGGTGGCTCACCAGTCAAGGCGTGATCAACTACGTGATTGATCCGGCCAGCATTCAGGTCAACCGGCGCGCGCGGCGGGCCAAGACCGATAACATCGACCTTGAGCAGCTGATGCGCACGCTGTTGGCTTACCTGCGCGGCGAGCCTGGGGTGTGCAGCATGGTACGGGTGCCCTCGCCGGAGGATGAGGACCGCAGACGTGCCTCGCGCGAGCGCGACCGGCCCGCCTGCTGCACGCGCAGGGAATTCGCGATGCCATGGCGCTCAAGCGGGGCTTTCTCGCCAGTCTCGATAGCGTGCGCACGGGTGACGGGCGTGCGCTGCCGGCGCGACTGAAGGCGGAGATCGTGCGCGAGCACGAGCGGCTGTGCTTGGCGCATAAGCAGATCACCGAGCTTGAGGCCAAGAGCAAAGCCGAAGTGCGGACGCCAGCCCGTGGGTCGATCGAGGAGAAGATCAAGCAGTTGATCGATATCAGAGGGCTGGGCGTGGTAAGCGCGCAGAAGCTGATGCACGAGGTGTTTTACCGCTCATTCGACAATCGGCGCCAAGTCGGGAGTTATTTCGGGCTTACCAACAGCGCCTACGATAGCGGAGCCAGCCACCGCGACCAGGGCATCAGCAAAGCCGGCAATCGGCGCGGCCGCACGCTGGCGGTCGAGTTCGCCTGGCTGTGGCTGCGGTTTCAGCCCGGCAGCGAATTGAGCCGCTGGTTCAACGAGCGGGTTGGCACCATCAAGGGCCGCATCCGGCGCATCACCATCGTCGCCCTGGCGCGCAAGCTGATGATTGAATTATGGCGCTATGTCACGACCGGGATGGTGCCGACCGGCGCCGTGCTGCGCCAGAGCATTTGAACGGCCGCGCGTAATGATGGCCGACGTCATCCAGGATAGACGTGTGACCGAACCCGCCCCTGGGCTTACTCATCCCGCTTTTGTAGACGGGTCCCGTCTTTACTGGGCCTTGCCTTCACCCGTGCATGAAGGATTAGGGGTCCGGGCCGTGCGCCCGACCGGATACAAGGTGATGCGGTGTTCGCCGCATGCTTCATCACGGCCCAGTTCCAGGATCACAACGTCCTGCCGCTCACTACGCGACCCTTCATCCCGCCCGCTCAATGTTCGCGCCGTGCTCGCTGCCCTCAAGGCGTGGCCTGGCAACGCTGGAGCTTGTCGTCACGGCAGAGCGACGGCCAGCCTTGACTGCAGCTGCGCGCGGCGCACCGAGAGCATCGCGGGTCGGGACGAAGAAACGGCTTCAGGTCAAACAAAGAAACTCGCGCAAGGGAGACTTTCTCATGGCCCCGCCGTGATCTGACCTCTCGATCGGTGCGTGCGGCTCAAGGAGTTTGCTGCCCGATCAACGTTTCCTCTTGACAATCCCCATACAAGGGGCGGGTTTCAAACCCGCCCCTGCCGCATCAACGATCGCGGGCTTGGTGTCGGGGCGGGTTTCAAACCCGCCCCTATAGCATCGGCCGTTGTATCGTCACCCGCGCGAGAGACGCTCGATCACATCCTGCGGCACCGGCACGGGTTTCATTCTTCCGCTCGCAGGATGGCCCTGCACCCACACCCGCGTCTCGAAACCCTCCACCGCGAGCGCTGCATCCCTGGTGAGACGGTGACGCACATCGAAGCTTGAGCGGTGGAATTGCGTCACCGTGGTCTCGATCACGACATCGTCGCCGAACCGAGTCGGAACGAGGAAGCGGCAATGGGCATTGACCAGCGGATGGCCGGCGAAATCATAGGCTTTGAGATAATCGCGCTTGGTCATGCCGAGCGCGCGCTCGATGAGGGCCGAGGTGCTGGCATCGAAGAACGCGAAATAGCGCGGGTAGAAAATGATGCCGGCGGGATCGCAATCGCCCCATTCGATGCGCACGCAGCGCGTGTTGACGAGCATTCCCGGTTCCCGCGCTTGGAGTAATTCCGAAAATTGGATGCCGGTGACCGGCGACGACGCTGGCCTCAACGCGGCGCCATGCGCAGCGCCCCGTCGAGACGAATCACTTCGCCGTTGAGGTATGAGTTCTCGATGATGTGGCAGGCGAGGAAGGCAAACTGATCGGGACGGCCCAGCGCCTTGGGGAAGGGAACCGCGGCGGCGAGGCTCTTCTGCGCTTCCTCGGGCAGAGCCATCAGCATGGGAGTTTGAAAAATGCCGGGCGCGATGGTGACGACGCGGATGCCGAACTGGGCGAACTCGCGCGCGGCCGGCAGCGTGAGCGCGGCGACGCCGCCTTTGGAGGCGGAATAGGCGGCTTGGCCGATCTGCCCTTCGAAGGCGGCGACCGAGGCGGTCGAGATGATGACGCCGCGTTCGCCCTCGGCGAGCGGGGCAAGGCCCTGCATGTCGGCAGCGGCGAGCCGCATCATGTTGAAGGTGCCGATCAGGTTGATCTTGATCACGCGCTCGAAATCGGGAAGCGGCATCGGCCCATCGCGGCCGACGATGCGTTTGGCCGGTCCGACGCCGGCGCAGTTGATGAGGATGCGCGCCGTGCCGTGCTGGGCGCGCGCCTCGCCCAGCGCGGCGGCGGATTGCTCGGCGTCGGTGACGTCGCAACGCACGGCATGGCCGCCGATCTGCGCGCCACCGCGCGCGCGCCGTCGAGATCGACGTCCATGCAGACGACCTTCGCCCCGGCGCGGGCAAGCGCGCTCGCGGTCGCAGCGCCGAGGCCGGAAGCGCCGCCGGTCACCAGCGCGGCATGTCCCTTGATGTCCATGATCAGTTCTTTCGGGTGGAGCTCGCGCTCGCGGCTGCCGGATTTTCCAGCAACAGCGCGATGCCTTGGCCGCCGCCGATGCAGGCCGCGGCGATGCCGTAGTGCAGCTTCGCGCGCTCGAGCTCGCGCGCCAATGTCAGCGCAAGCCGCACACCGGTTGCGCCGAGCGGGTGACCGATGGCGATCGCCCCGCCGTTGACGTTGAGCTTCGCTTCGTCGAGCCCGAGCTCGCGCGCGCAGGCCATGACCTGAGCGCCGAAGGCCTCGTTGATCTCGAAGCGATCGATGTCCGAAAGCTTGAGGCCGGCACGTTCGAGCACGGCCTTGATGGCCGGCACCGGACCGATGCCCATGATGTCCGGCTGCACGCCCACGCTCGCGCCCGCGAGGATGCGTGCGAGCGGCGGCTTGCCGGATGTCCTGACATAATCGGACGAGGCGACCAGCGCCGCCGCCGCGCCGTCGACGATGGCCGAGGAGTTGCCGCCGGTCTGCACGCCGCCGAAGCTCGGCCGGATGGTGGCGAGCGCCTCGATCGGCGAGGGACGCACATGGGTGTCG
Organism: uncultured Alphaproteobacteria bacterium; assembly: GCA_963820365.1. Classification (GTDB taxonomy): domain Bacteria; phylum Pseudomonadota; class Alphaproteobacteria; order Rhizobiales; family Xanthobacteraceae; genus VAZQ01. The sequence continues at coordinate 257,611 of CAWFZR010000027.1, forward strand.
GCGCAGAGCTCCTTGCCGCCCCTGAGCTTGAGCTCGCGCGCGGTGAAGCCCCGGGCGCTCGAAGGTCTCGTCTTCACCGCCGTGATCTCGCCGGCGAGGAAGCCCGATTTCTGCGCGGCGATTGCCCGCTCGAAGCTCTGCGCGGCGAAGGCATCGACCTGCGGACGCGTGATCTGATAGTGCCGGGCGAGATTCTCCGCGGTGTTGCCCATGCTCACGTTGCCCGCGGGATCGAGCAGCGCTTCAAGAGGAAATCCTTGAACTCCACGCCGCCCATGCGGAAGCCGCGCATGCGTGTAGGAGGCAACCGGGTTGCGGCTCATGGATTCGACGCCGACGCAAAGCGCAGGTCGATCTCCTTGTGGCGAGACGAAATCGGCCGCCTGCATGAGCACCTCGATGCCGGTGCCGCAGACCCGCTGGACCATATGGGCCGGCACCTCGATCGGAACGTCGGAATAGAGACCGATGTGGCGGGGCAGGCAGTAGGTGTCGAAGCTCGCCTGCGCCATGGAGCCTGTGATCACCGCGCCGACGTCCTGCGCGGGCACGCCCGAGCGCGAAAAGACTTCGCGTGCGGCCTTGATGCCGAGGTCGGTCGGCGACACCGCCGCGAGTGCGCCGTTGTAGTCGGCGAACGGCGTACGCACGCCCGCCAGCAGCCAGATGTCGCTCCAGCTCGCGGTCAGACCGGGCTTTCGCGCCGAGCTCTGATGCACCATGTTCACCGCTCCCTATCGATCACCAGCACGCGCGAGGATGGCTCGCGGGCGTAGAGCTCCGCAACCGCGTCGGCGCGACGGGTGAGCACCGCGCGCTGGTTGATCGAGCCCTTGTCGGTCATTTCCCCGCTATCGATGGAAGGCGGCTCGGTGAGAACAATGGCGCGAGTGACGCGGTTCGAGCTGCCGGTGCTTGTGCTTGCGAACGCCTTGAGCCGCGTGCGCAATTCGGTGAGCACGCAGGCGCCGGCGGGTCACGTCGGCGTCGTCATCGGCAGCAAGCCTACGACAGGCATCGCGGTCCGGGAAGATCAGCGCGCCGATCTCGTTGCGGTCGGCCCCGGCAATGACCACGTCGCGCGCATAGGGCTCGAGCTGCGCCAGGAGGCGGGCCCGCAACGGGCCGACATTCACCCATGTTCCGGTCGCGAGCTTGAAATCCTCCGTAATGCGGCCGTCGAAAATGAGGCCCTGGGCCGGATCGGCGGGGTCCTCGAGCTTGAGCGCATCGCCGAGCTTGTAGAAGCCGTCCGCATCGAAGGCCGCCGTGGTGAGCTCCTTCTGGCGCCAATAGCCCGGCATGATATTGGGTCCGCGCAGCCGCGCCTCGAGCTTGCCCTCGCACGGAACAAGCTTGAGCTCGACCCCCGGGACCGGCAGGCCCATGTTGGTGGAATCCAGGCTCTGCCAGGTCCGGGCAATGGCCATGGGCGCGCTCTCGGTCGCGCCGAGGCCGGTCAGAAACATGATGCGCTCGCCGCAGGTTTCGAGCGCAAGCTCGCTCATCTCGTCGAACACCGATTGGGCGAGGGCGGCGCCGGCGAACCAGAGCACCTTGAGCTCGCGAAAGAAGGTCTGCCGCAGCGCCGCATCCGCGCGCAGATGAGGCAGCAGCGCCTCGTAACCCTTCGGCACCGTAAAATACCAGTTGGTTGCGACCTCACGCAGGTTTCTCACCGTGGTCTCGATGTGGCCGGGCACCGGTTTGCCCTCGTCGATATAGAAGGTGCCGCCGTTGTAGAGCACGAACCCAAAATCGTGGTTGCCGCCGGCGGTGTGATGCCAGGGCGCCCAGTCCACGATCACCGGCGGCTCTTCGGCGAAGAAGGCGAGCTGCGAGAGGATCATCGCCTGGTTCGAGCACCACATGCGCTGCGTGTTGATCACGGCCTTCGGCGTGCCGGTCGAGCCCGACGTGAACAGGAACTTGGCGATGGTGTCCGGGCCGACCTTCCCGTGGGCGGTGTCGCAGGCGCGCGTCGCCGTGGTGGACAACAGCTGGTCGAACAATATCGTCGGCCGGTTGGAGATCGGATTGCGGCCGACCACGATCTCGACGCCGGCCGGTACCACCGTTTCGATGGCACGGTGGAAGGGACCGCCGTCGGCCACAAAGATAAGCCCGGGCGTGAGGAGGTCGACGATGTATTTGAGCTTCTTGAAGTCGCCCGAAAGCAGCGCATAGGCCGGCGAGACCGGTGCGTAGGGAATGCCGACATGGATTGCGGCGAGCCCGAGGAGCGCATGCTCGACGTCGTTGCCGGAGAGGATGACGATCGGCCGCTCGGGTGATAGATCGCGCTCGAGCAGCGCTTCGCCGATGCGGCGGACCGCTGCAAGAGCTTCGCCGTAGGTGATCCGGCGCCAATCGCCATCCGCTCGGCGCTGCGCCAGGAACGTGCGTTGCGGCACTTTTGTCGCCCAGTGCTCGAGCCGCTCGGTCAGCTTGGCCGGGTAGGGGGCGAGCGGGTGGGGCGATTTCAGATAAACGGTTCCGTCGCTCCGCCTCTCGATCTCGACATCACGCGGACCGAGACGCACCGGCCGCGTGCGTGCTGCGGTCGCTGAAATGCAACGACGGTCCTGCTGCGGTATCGCCATGCTCGGCCGATCAGCATTCGCGCACTATGCGCGCCGTCTTGGCGCCGCCTTTCGGTGACATTTCCGCTCGGCGCGGTCAAGCTGGCCGGCGGGCTGTCAAGTTACTTCGGCTGCCCTAAGTCCGCAGGGCGCGGTCTCAGAGATTTATCTTCTGCTAGAGATCCGAGATCATCATTGGTTTGAAGCCTCGTTCTCAGCGCAGGAATTCGGGCGAGATCAGCTTCGGCAGGATCAGCGGAATCTGCGGCCACACGATGATGGCCGCGAGCACGACCAGCATCGGAACCAGCATGATCATCGTGTCCTTGAGCGCGTAGCGCAGCCGCACGCCGGCCACCGCGCAGGAGATCATCAGGCACAGTCCGTAGGGCGGCGTCACCAGCCCGAAGGCCAGCGACACGATGCCGATGATGGCGAACTGCACGGGGTGCATGTCGACCGACCGCGCCAGCGGCTCGAGCGTGGTGCCGACGATGATGATCGCCGGGATGGCGTCGAGAAAGCAGCCGACGACGAGAAACACCAAGGCGATGAAGAACCCGACCTCGGTGATGCCCATTCCCCAGGTCGTGACGTTCGCCAGGAGCGCCCGGGGAATTTGATAGTAGGCGAGCATCCAGCCGAACGCCGAAGCCGTCCCCACGCAAAACAGCGCGACCGCGGAGAGCTTTCCGGTCTCCGAGAGCGCGTGATGGAGCTGCTTCAGGCCCATCTCGCGATAGACGAAGATCGACAGTACGGCCGCATAGATCACCGCGACGCACGCGGACTCGGTCGCAGTGAACCAGCCCAGCAGGATGCCGCCGACGATGATGAACGGCGTCATCAGCGCCGGTACCGATTGCACCGCGGAGCACAGGAACTCCCGCAACGTCGCGCGCGGATAGACGGGATAATCGTAGATCTTGGCATAGACGTGCACGGTCGCCATCTGCGCGCCTGCGATCAGCAGGCCCGGAAGGATGCCGGCGAGATAAAGCGCGCCGATCGACACCGAGAGCACGCCGCCCCAGACGATCATCAGGATGGAGGGCGGAATGATCACGGCGAGCACCGCCGACACTGCAGTGATCGCGATCGAGAACGACAGGTCGTAGCCTTCCCGGGTCTGCGCCTCGATGAAAATCTTGCTCTGGCTCGCGGCGTCGGCGGTCGAGGAGCCCGAGATGCCTGCAAAGAACACCGACAGCAGCACATTGATCTGCGCGAGCGATCCCGGCCAGCTTCCAACCATGGTGCGCGAAAGGTGCACGAGCCGGTCGGTGATGCCGCCGGTATTCATCAGGTTGGCGGTCAGCAGGAAGAACGGGACCGCCAGCAGAATGAACGAGTTGTAGGACTTGAAGGTCTCGTTGAAGAGCACCAGCGGGGAGAGCCGCTGCTCGAGCAGCAGCGGCGGCAGACAGGCGAGCCCGAGCGCAAAGGCGACCGGCACCCGCAGTGCGATCAGGATGAAGAACGCGCCGAACAGCATGAGCGCCGCCATGCCCGGCGACATCGCGACCTCGGTCACGCGCCGCCCTTGCCAGCAAGGACGCGGATATTGTCGAAGAAGATTTCGGACAGGAACAGCAGCCAGGTCGCGCCGGCGAGCGGCCAGGCGATGAAGATGAAAGGCATCGGCAGCTCGGCAAGCTCGGATTCCTGATACCAGCCGAATTGCACGAATCGCATTCCCCAATAGATGAACACCAGCGCGAACAGCAGCACGAACAGGTTCGAGATGATCTTGAGCATGGCATTGCTCCGCCGGCCGAGCTCCGGCCAGATGTCGACCTCGAAATGCGTGCCTTCCTTGATGCCGACCATCGCGCCGAGCATGATCATCCAGATGAACAGAAAGCGCGACATCTCTTCGGTCCAGATGTAGCTCGGGATCAACTGCGTGTAGCGCGAGATGATCTGCAGGGAGACGGGAAAGACCAGGATCGCGACGGTCGCGACCATCAGCCAGGTCAGCAGCCGGGAATAGCCATCGATCAGCTTCTTCATGATCCCAGCGTTATCTGACTTCGTCATTGCCGGGCTTGACCCGGCAATCCATCACTTTAACGAATCAAAGGCTTTTCGATGGATGCGCGGGGCAAGCCCGCGCATGACGGGTCGAGGACAATGCCCGTTGGCATTACTTGATGGCGTTGATCTGCGCATAGATCGCATCCGCGCCGATCTCCTTGGCGTAGGCCGCCATTACCGGATCGACCAGCTTCTTCATCTCTGCGCGGTCGGCAAACGCGATGCGCTTGAGCTTGCCTGCCTTCTCCAGCGCGTCGAGCTTGGCGTTGTCTTCCGAGGACTCGACCTGCCGGCCGTGGGCGCCTGCTTCCTTGCCGGCCTTGATGACGGCGGCTTGCAGGTCGGGCGGCAATTTCTTGAAGCTCTTGCCGGAGAAGCAGATCGGCCGGATCGTGATCGCGTGCTCGGTCATCGAGAGATTGGGACCCACCTCGTAGAATTTCATCTGCTCGACGCCGGCGGCCTCGTTCTCGCCCGCCGCGATGACGCCGTTCTGAATGGCATTGTAGATTTCGTTGTAGGCGATCACGGTCGGCGACATGCCGATCGCCGCGAAGGTGCGGCTCCAGATCGGCGCACCCTGCACGCGCACCTTGAGACCCTTAATCTCGGCAAGATTGCGAACGGGCTTGTTGACGAAGATATTGCGCACGCCCCCGCCGGCATAGCCGATCAGCATCACGTCGGCCTTCTGCGCGATCTCATCGGCGATCGGCTTGAGCAGATCGGCATCGAGGACCTTGTTCCAATGGTCGAGGTCGCGGAACAGGAACGGCGCATCGATGAAGGGCGCGGCCTTGGAGAAGGTCGACATGTGCGCCGGCGACACGATGCCGTAGTCGACGGAGATGCCCTGGTTCATGTAGGCAAAATAATCCTTCTCCAGCCCCAGCTCGCTGTTGCGGTGGAGCACGAAGCTCATCGGCTTGCCGTAGTATTGCTTGACCAGCTCCTCGAACTTGATGAGCGCCTTGTTGAAGGCGTGATCGTCGTTGAACTGTACCGCGCCATGCAGCGTGATCAGCGGTTGCGCGCGAGCCGGCGGCGCAGTTATGCAAATGAGGGCGGCCGCAGCGATGAGGAACGCCGCCCTAGCGATGCGGAACATGGATGTCCTCCCCGGATCGCGTGTTGTCGTTGAGCGCGCGATAGTACGCCGGTGCCGATGCTTGTCCATGGCCCGATTTCGCCGTTTCCATGGCACGGCCGGATACGGCGGTCGAGCGGCGATCCGGCATGGTGAAAATCGCAATGCAGGCTTGCGCCCCCCCTTGTGCATCGCCAGTCTGACGCCAGTGCGGGGCTTGCCGCAGCAACGGCGCGCGGCGGCATCGTGGAGGAAAAGGGAGCGGCGCATGCGCAGGAATGAGCTCAGGAAGATCATTGCCGGGGGCAACACCGTGCTCAATGCATGGCTTGCGATCGCAAGTCCGTTCTCGGCCGAGTTGATGGCGCACCAGGGGTTCGACTCGGTCACCATCGATCTCCAGCATGGTCCTGTCGATTTCCAGGCCGCCGTGGGCATGCTCCAGGCGATCTCGACGACGCCGGCGGTCCCGATGGTGCGCGTGCCGTGGAACGAGCCGATCCTGACCGCGAAGCTCCTGGACGCGGGCGCCTACGGCATCATTTGCCCGATGATCAACTCGCAGGCGGAAGCCGAGGCGCTGGTCACCGCCTGCCGCTATCCGCCGCGCGGCGCGCGCAGCTTCGGCCCCAACCGCGCTGTCCTCTATGGCGGCGCCGATTACTGGCAGCACGCCAACGACGAGATTCTCATCTTCGCCATGGTGGAGACGCGCGAGGCCGTCAAGAACCTCGAGGCGATCATATCGGTGGACAGCCTGGACGGCGTCTATGTCGGGCCCTCGGACTTCTCGCTCAGCATGGGAAAGACGCCCACCCTCGATCCGCAGGACGCGGACGTGCTGGCGGCGATCGCGACCATCTGCGCCGTGACCCGCAAGGCCGGCAAGATCGCCGGCGTGCATACCGACGGCGCCAAGACTGCCATCCGGCGTTTCGGCGAGGGCTACCAGCTCTGCACCATTCTGAGCGATGCGCGCCTGATGGCGAACGCCGCATCGGCCGCGGTGCGCGAGGCGCGCGGCCAGATGGCGCAGGCCGGCGCGAAGACTTATTGAGGCAACCTGGGGCAGCGAAGCGCCGAGCAAATTGCGCGAATATTCAGCAGCTGGCGGTTTGATCAGTTACGGCACGAGCATCACCGATGCTTATCCACTCAGCGGCGTCTATACGGGTCGAATTCTTGACGGCGTGAGGCCGAATGACTTACCGGTTCTGCAGCCGACCAAGTTCGACCTTGCGATCAATCTCAAAACGGCCAGAGCACTCGGCCTGGAAATCCCGCCGACGATCCTCGCCCTCGCCGACGTTGTGATTGAATGACCGTTCGTGGAGCGTCGCAAGTCGTTCCAAGAATCCGTTGGTCAAGCTCCCGCATAATGCTTAGAGCACTTCATATACGTTCAGCCGCACCGCCTTCTTGTCGCGCGCGCCGCGGGCGATGGCGATGATGCGGTTGAGCCAATCGAGCGAAGGATCCACCGCCTCGAAGCGCATCACGGTGCGGAAGTAGTAACGGGCGGGGTCCACCGGCTCGCCGCGCGCCAGCGCCGCCAGCGCCGCAGCGTGATGAGCTCGCGCCGTGTAGGCCAGCTATTTCAGGTCCGAGCAGCGGCGCGGGCCGCAGCTAACAAGCCACCACAGAGGCAGTTCCTTCCTGCTTAAAGGCGCACGACGACACATTGAATGCGCGCTCAATACAATTTCTATGGCCTGCACGAGAATTCATGCTTTGCACCCGCCCGTCATTGCGGCCATCGAATAGAGCCCTTCTTCGCTTTCAGGAGTAACGAAGTCATGGCCGTCGAGCAAAACACCCTCAAACGGCGAGGCGTTGGCTTGCGCGCGTGCGATCCGGAACGGGCGTTTTCCGGATTTACACTGTTTGCGCCGCATTTCGTGGGAAACAAGACCGTCCATCTGATCGAGCTTCACGGGAATGTCGTCCACACGTGGACCTTGCCCTATCCGCCCGGCCTGTCCGGCTATCTGACGGAGCGCGGGACACTTTTTTTCAACGGACGCAGCCCAGAGGAGAATTTTCTCAGCCGGTTTCCGTTTAAGGGCGGCGTGGTGCTCGAAGCGGACTGGAACGGCAAGGTGCTTTGGGAAGTGCGCCATCCCGACCATCATCATCACGGCATTCTGCTGCGCAATGGAAACGTGCTGCTGCATTGCATGGGCCAAGTGCCCGAGGACATTGCCCGGCGTGTGAAAGGAGGCATGGTGGAAAAGCACATGCAGTCGGGCCAATACGCTCCCCTTTCCGAGGCTGAGGCCGGCAAGATGTACTCCGATTACCTCGCCGAGGTGACGCGGGCAGGGGAAACGGTGTGGGAATGGCGCACGTGGGAGCATCTCGATCCGGAAACGGACGGGATTTCCGAGGTGCAGGCCCCACGCACCATGTGGGCACAGGGCAACAGCGTGCAGGAACTGCCCGACGGCGACATCCTCGCGAGCTTTCGGCCGACGTCGACGGTCGTGCGCATATCGCGCAAGACGGGGAAAATTCTTTGGAAGCTGGGGCCGCCTGTCGTTGCCGGCCAGCATGCGCCAACCCTATTGGCGAACGGCAACATCCTGATCTTCGATAACGGGACGCACCGGCTCGATAATTCGATGCCTTATTCGCGGGCGATCGAGGTCAATCCGGCCACGAACGAGATCGTATGGAAGTATCAGGATTATCCGTCCTGGAAATTCTTCTCGCCCCGCATGGGGATCGCGCAACGTCTTGCCAACGGCAATACCTTGCTCACGGAGTCATCCTTCGGCCGCTTCTTCGAAGTGACCAAGGAGGGTGAGATTGTGTGGGAATATGTCAACCCGTTTTTCGGCCGGCCGTTTTTCGGCGGGCCACCCGGGTGCGAGACCAATCAGGTGTTCCGCGCATTGCGATACAGTCCCGAGGAGATTGCCCGCGCGAAAGAGAGTTGAGCAGGCGTTCAAGCCCAGCAGCACGCCGATGCGCGGACACCCGCTCGCCCTGCTGGGCGCGCCGTGAGCGGCCACGCCGCCGCGCCGCCGAGAAGCGTGATGAACTCGCAGCCGTCCCTAGCTCGCACAAATTCACTTTGCTCAGAGCACCTCGTAGACGTCGAGCCGCACCGCGTTCCTGTCGCGCGCGCCGCGGGCAATGGCGATGATGCGGTTGAGCCAATCGAGCGAGGGGTGCGCTGCCTCGAAGCGCATGACGGTGCGGAAATAGTAGCGGGCGGGATCCACCGGCTCACCTCGCGCCAGCGCCGCCAATACCTCGGGCGCCCCGTGGCGCAGCCCGTCGCTGCGCACCAGGACGCGGGCGCCGGCGTCGGTCTCGATGCCGTAGCGAGCCGTGAGATCGGCGGTGCCGTCCGGCAGCACGATCTGCCAGTCGGCCCCGGGCAGGATGCGGCCTTCGAGCTTGCGGCCTTCGACCCGGCCGCCGATGATGTCGATCACCCGGCGATCGCCATAGGGCGTGCGTCCAAAATGCCGGATGTCGGCAAGCTCGGCGTGAACGCGGAAGATCGGTTCATCGGAGACGAGATTTCATCAATCCGAGTTCGTCATTCGGCGGCGACCCCCTGCATCCGAGCCTCGGCTTGCGATCTCTGCAGGGTGAAGTCGTAATTGACGACATGGAACGGCGTGTCGATGGTCTCGCCGGTGGGCGCCCTGCTGCCCGCGGGCATTTTCTGGAACTCCACGATCAGCGGCTCCTTGACGCCATACACCACGTCGGTCTCGATGTATTGGCATCCGCGCTGGAACAGATGGGTGATCAACCGGTGATGGCCCGGCGCCTCGACCAGGAAATGGATGTGCGCCGGGCGCATATGGCTGATATCGGTTTGATTCATCAGCTCGCCCACGGTGCCGTCCATGGGTATGGAATAGCCGATGGGGGCGACCGTCCTGATGATGAATGAGCCGTCGGGTCCGGAGCGGTAGATCCCCCGCATCCACGGCTCGGCGACATCGCGTTGCGCCTCATAGAGGCCCTCGCCGTCGGTCTGCCAAATGTCGAGCACGGCGCCGGCAATCGGCTTGCCGTCGAGATCACGGACGGTGCCGGTGACGAAGCAGGGCTCGCCCGGCGCGCCCTGCGCCATGTTTGCGCCATTCGCCAGCTCCGGCAAGTCATGGATGTGAAACGGCCCGGTCACGGTGGTCGGAGTGGCCGCCGACGCCAGGCGGTGGTTGATGAAGTCCACGAGCATGCTCACCCCGAGCACGTCGGAGGCCAGAATGAATTCCTGCCGCTTGTCGGTGCACTGCTTGCCGGTGCGGGTGAGCCAATCGATCGTCGCCATCCATTCCTCTTCGGTCGGCTCGATTTCCCGCACGAAGCCATGCAGATGCTTGACGAGAGAAGGCATGATGCGACGCAGGCGCGGATCGGGAATGTTCCTCCAGCGCTCCATGGCGATATCGGTAAGGGTCTGCTCGGTCACATAGGGCATGGTCTTCTCCCGTTGTTTCCCGTCGTTCTGTTGCGCCAAATTTCCTGCCACGGTGGCCCACCGGTCAGAGGCTGCGGGGCGCAGATCCGCTGACTGATCAGGTCCGCTACTTGAGCTTCATCTGAAGGCTCCTTTGTTGGCTGGGGTTATCTCACATCTGGGCGCCGGCGTCTGCCCGCCTCGAGCGACGGCGTTGCGGCGCATCAGCGGGGTTTCGCAAGCTTATCGCAGCATGAACCATCATTGCGGGCGTCGGCCGTGGAATGCCGCATCCAGCAAATCGCGGATGCCGGCGCGATCGGGGGGGCGCGGGTTGTAATACGGCGCCTGGGTGGCAAGATCGGCAGCACGATCGAGATCCGTCTCCCGCATGCCGATGTCCTTGAGGGCGAGCGGAGCGCCCAGCCTCTTCATCAAATCGTAGATGCCCTTGGCGGCATGTGCGCTCTCCATCGCCCGCTCGACGCGCTGCATCGCCTCGGGTGCCGCTGCGTAATTGTAGGCAACGGCATGCGGCAGGATCACGGTATGGGTCTGCGCGTGCGGCAGGTTCCAGGTGCCGCCGAGCACGTGGCAGAGCTTGTGATGCAGCGCCATGCCGACGGCCCCCAGAACGGCCCCGCACAGCCATGCGCCATAGAGGCAGTCGGCGCGGGCGCTCAGTTCGGCCGGGCGCTCGACGACGCGCGGCAGCCCGTGCGCCAGCGCGCGAATTCCGTCGTCCGCCATCATCGCAGTGATGGGGTTGGTATCCTGCGCGTACAGCGCCTCGACGGCATGGGCGATCGCATTGAATTCGCTGGTCACCGACAACCCGACCGGCAGGCCGAGCGTGAGCATCGGGTCGTAGATGACCGTCTTCGGCAGGACGTTGCGGTCGCGACCGGTCTTCTTCATGCCGGCTTCGGTGATGCCGTAGATCGGGGTCATCTCGGAGCCGGCGTAGGTGGTGGGAATTGCAAGGATCGGCAGTGCCAATTCCAGGGCGATTGCCTTTCCCAGGCCGGTGGTGGAGCCGCCGCCGATCGCCACCGCGCAATCCGCGCCGATGCGCTTTGCCTGCGCGCGTGCTTCGCGCGCGGTTTCGATCGGCACGTGCATGGTGGCGCGCGGAAAAATGCCGGCGCAGCGCTCGCCCAGCCGGCCGGCGATCTCCTGCGCCTGGGGCTCCTGTTCCGGCGTCGAGAGCACCAGCGCGCGGCGCGTTCCGAGGAGCTCGATCTCGCGCGGCAGCTGATCGAGCGCGCCCGCTCCGAAAACCACGCGTCCCGGCAGCTGGTCGTACGAGAATGACCGCATGCGATGCCCTGTCGCGAAACCCTTCAGGCCGTCACGATGGAGATATGGTGGCGGGCGCGCGCGAACGCCACCGCGCTGACCAGCGTCGCACGCGTGCGCGGGAGGACATTCTGCCACCAATGCGATGCGGATAGAGCGCGGGCGCGCCTTAGCCCACCTACGTCGCGATTCAATGTCATCGGAGTTGGCGCTAGAATGCGCAAGGTGCGCTCGACGCGAGCTTCTCCTGGTGGCGGGCTGCAATAGGATCATGGCCATGTCGCGGTTGCTCACTCTTGCCGAGGCCGTCGAATCGACCGTCCGAGACGGTGATGCGGTGGCCATGGAAGGGTTCACCCATCTCGTTCCGTATGCGGCCGGGCATGAGATCATCCGCCAGCGGCGCCGGCATCTCACTCTCATCCGGATGACGCCCGACCTCATCTACGACCAGCTCATCGGCATGGGCTGCGCCGACAAGCTCGTGTTCTCCTGGGTGGGCAATCCCGGGGTCGGCTCCCTGCACCGCTTCCGCGATGCCTACGAGAACGGCTGGCCGGCGCCGATTGCAATCGAGGAGCATTCCCACGCCGCCATGGCCAATGCCTACGAAGCGGGTGCGGCGGGGCTGCCATTTGCACTGTTCCGCGGATATCTCGGCGTCGATCTGCCGAAGGTTAATCCGAGCATCAAGCGCATCGTCTGCCCCTTCACCGGGGAAGAGCTTGCGGCGGTGCCGGCGATCCGGCCGGACGTGGCGGTGATCCATGCGCTGCGGGCGGACCGTGCCGGCAACGTGCTCATCGAAGGTATCGTCGGCGTGCAGAAGGAGGTGGTGCTGGCGGCGAAACGCTCGATCGTGACGGTCGAGGAGATCGTGGATGATTTCGGGCCGCGCAGCGCCAACGCGGTGATCCTGCCGAGCTGGACAATTGGCGCCATCGCCTGCGTGCCGGGCGGCGCGCACCCCTCCTACGCGCACGGTTACTACCGGCGCGACAATGCCTATTATAAGGCCTGGGACGCGATCTCCCGCGACCGCGACGGCTTTCTCGCCTGGATGAAGACGAACGTGCTCGAGCTCGGACCCGATGCTTTCGCCGTGCACGCCGCGCGCCTGCACACAGTCGCAGAATAGGGTTCGCCATGACGCCGGCCGGAAAGACCTATGACGCCAACGAGATGATGACCATCGCGGCCGCCCGCGCGCTGCGCAACCGCGACATCTGCTTCGTCGGCATCGGGATGCCGTCGGCCGCCTGCAATCTGGCCCGGCTCACCCATGCGCCCGAGCTCACGCTGATCTACGAATCCGGCACCATCGCCACCAAGCCCGATGTGCTGCCGCTGTCCATCGGCGACGGCGAATTGTGCGACACCGCGCTCACCACCGTCTCGGTGCCCGAAATGTTCCGCTATTGGTTGCAAGGCGGACGCTTCACCGTTGGATTTCTGGGCGGGGCGCAGGTCGATCGCTTTGCAAATCTCAACACCACGGTGGTGGGACCGTACGAGAAACCGAGGACACGGCTCCCGGGCGGCGGCGGCGCGCCCGAAATTTCCAACGCCTGCGGTGAGATTTTCATCATCATGCGCCAGGCACCGCGCAGCTTCGTGGACAGGCTCGACTTCATCACCTCGTTCGGCCACGGGGAAGGCGGCGATCACCGCGCCCGCATTGGCATCAAGACCAAAGGTCCGACCAAGCTCATCACCGATCTGGCGGTATTCGAGCCGGATGCCGCGAGCAGGGAGATGACGGTGACGTCGATCCATCCCGGCGTCACGCGCGAGCAGATCCAGGCGAATACCGGCTGGCCGGTGCGCTTTGCCGATGAAGTTTCTGCAACTCCGGTACCGAACGAGCAGGAGCTCTCGGTCCTGCGCGAGCTGCACGCGCGTACCGCCCGTGCACATGGCGCGGCAGCTTGAGGAGAGAGCGGGATGAGCGCCTTGCGCGACGTATTCGTTTGCGATGCGGTGCGTACACCGATCGGGCGCTACGGTGGCGCGCTTGCGCATGTGCGTACCGATGATCTCGCCGCCGTCCCGATCAAGACCCTGCTCCAGCGCCATCCCAAGGTGGACTGGTCGGCGGTCGACGAGGTCGTGCTCGGCTGTGCCAACCAGGCCGGCGAGGACAATCGCAACGTGGCGCGCATGGCGCTCCTGCTTGCCGGCATCCCCGACTGTGTCCCCGGCGTGACCGTCAATCGGCTCTGCGCCTCCGGGCTCAATGCCCTCGGGGACGCCGCGCGCGCCATTCGGTGCGGGGAAACCGATTTCGCCATTGCCGGCGGCGTTGAATCCATGACGCGGGCGCCTTTCGTGATGGGCAAGGCGCAGGAGGCGTTCCAGCGCAGCGCCGAAATTGCCGACACCACGCTCGGCTGGCGCTTCATCAACCCGCTGTTGAAGGCGCAATACGGGGTCGACTCCATGGCCGAGACCGCCGAGAACGTGGCGCAGGACTATCAGGTATCGCGCGCGGACCAGGATGCGTTCGCGTTGCGCTCGCAGCAGCGCGCCGGCAAGGCGATGGCGTCGGGCTATTTCGCGGAGGAGATCGCGGCGGTCGAGCTGCCGGGCGGCAAGGCGGGCCCGATCACGGTCGATAAGGATGAGCATCCGCGCCCGCAAACCACGCTCGAAGGGCTGGCCAAGCTCAAGCCGTTTGCGCGCAGTCCGGGCACGGTCACCGCCGGCAATGCCTCCGGCATCAATGACGGCGCCGCGGCGGTGGTCCTTGCCTGCGCGGCGGCGGTGGAGCGCCACGGGCTTAAGCCTCGCGCGCGCGTCCTCGGCATGGCATCGGCCGCGGTGCCGCCGCGGGTGATGGGGATGGGTCCGGTGCCGTCCACCCGCAAGCTGATGGCGCGCCTGGGCCGCAAGATTGGTGATTTCGACCTGATCGAGATCAACGAAGCGTTCGCCTCGCAAGGCCTGGCCTGCCTGCGTCAGCTGGGGATTCCCGATGATGCCGACCACGTCAATCCCCATGGCGGCGCCATCGCGCTTGGACACCCGCTTGGCATGTCCGGGGCGCGCCTTGCGCTCACGGCGGTGCATGGACTGGAGAAGCGCGGCGGCAAGCTCGCGCTCGCCACCATGTGCGTCGGCGTCGGGCAGGGCGTTTCGCTGGCGCTGGAACGCATTTAGGTAGGGGCGAGGCATTCCTCGCCCCTACACGGGCAAAGAGTAGGACACCTGCCATGGCCATGAGTGCGGGCTACATTCCGTTTCATCCCAGCCCGTCACAGCCGAAATTCAAGCCGCCGCCGGGTGCCGTCGATGCGCACTGTCATGTGTTCGGGCCGGAGCACAAATTTCCCTATGCGCCGGAGCGCAAATACACGCCGTGCGACGCGCCGAAGGAGAAGCTGTTCGCGCTGCGCGATTTTCTCGGGCTCGACAAGAACGTGATCGTGCAGGCGAGCTGCCACAGCAAGGACAATCGGGCGATGGTCGATGCGCTCGAGAGCTCCGGCGGTAGGGCCAAAGGCATAGCCTTCATCGGCGAGGAGGTCACCGACGGCGAGCTCAAGTGGATGGATCGCGCCGGTGTCAAGGGTGTGCGCTTCAACTTCGTCAAGCGCCTCGTCGACTTTACCCCGCGCGACGTGCTGCGGAGCATTGCCGCACGCATTGCCCCGCTCGGCTGGCACGTCGTGGTCTATTTCGAGATGCCCGATCTGCCCGAGCTCGAGCCGTTCTTCACCACGCTGCCCACGACGGTCGTCGTCGATCACATGGGCACGCCCGACGTCAAGAAGGGAGTCGATGATCCCGAAAATCGGCGGTTTCACAAATTGATGGAGCAGCACTCGAACTTCCGGGTGAAGGTGACGTGCCCGGAACGCATGTCACTTGCGGGGCCTCCGTACGAAGATGTCGTGGCGTTCGGGCGCACGCTGGTGGAGCGATTTCCCGACCGGGTCATATGGGGGACCGATTGGCCGCACCCGAACATGAAGAAAGCGGCGCCGGACGACGGGATGCTGGTCGACTATATTCCGAGGATCGCGCCCTCGGCGGCGCAGCAGAGGGCGCTGCTGGTCGACAACCCGATGCGGCTGTATTGGAACTGAAGGCGCTATCGAGCGGCGATTGCTGCGTTTGTCAGATGCAGCCGAACTAACTAGAATAGGGCGCGGCAGTTGATGCGTTCGAGTAGCAGACTTGTAGAGGATGGGCAAAGGCGCGCATTACACCGGTCTTTCCGCGTGGGCAAAATCGTGCGCGCGCCGTAGCGCCCGAACTGGGGTTTACCCGAGTTCGGCACTCTGGAGAGTGGCCGAAGTCGGATATATCCGACTTCGGCTGCGACCACACAGACGATTTTGCCCACCCTCTACGGGGCTGCGAAACATGGAGAGCATCCAATGGCACGCAGAGCGCAGGACTATGATGATATTCCCGGCACGTTCGTATTCGACGCCGAGCGCTCGCGCCAGGGCTACGGCATCAACATGTTCTGCATGTCGCTGATGAAGGATGAGAATCGCAAGGCCTTCAAGGCGAACGAAGCGCAATACCTCGACAAGTTCCAGCTCACCGACGAGCAGCGCGACGCGATCCTCAAGCGCGACTACAACCGCATGCTCGAGCTCGGCGGCAACATCTATTTCACCGCCAAGCTCGGCGCCACCGACGGCCATTCGTTCCAGCACATGGCAGCCCTCATGACGGGATCGTCGCAGGATGACTATGCCAAGATGATGCTCGCCGGCGGCCGCTCGGTGGAAGGCAACCGCAGCAAGTCGGGCAAGGACAAGCCCCTCAGGGAAAAGAGCAGGGCGAAAGTCAAATCAAAATCCAAAGCTCCAGCAAGACGGAAATGACGCGTGGCAAAGATCATCGCAGGCGTAGGCTCATCACACGTCCCCGCCATAGGCGCGGCGCTCGATAACGGCAAGACCGAGGAACCGTACTGGAAACGCGTGTTCTCCGGCTTCGAGAAATCCAAGCAATGGATGGCGAAGGCCAGGCCCGATGTCGCCATCGTGGTCTACAACGATCACGCCTCCGCCTTCTCGGTGGATATGATCCCGACCTTCGCGCTCGGCTGTGCCGCCGAGTTCCCCCCCGCCGATGAGGGCTGGGGCCCGCGTCCGGTGCCCGTCGTCCAGGGTCATCCCGCGCTCGCGGCGCACATCGCGCAGTCCGTCATCCTCGATGAGTTCGATCTTACCATCGTCAACAAGATGGAGGTCGATCACGGCTTGACGGTGCCGATGAACCTCCTGTTCGGCCAACCCAGGGACGCATGGCCATGCCCGGTGATCCCGCTCGCGGTCAACGTGGTCATGTATCCGCCGCCGACCGGGCATCGCTGCTACATGCTGGGCAAGGCCATCCGCAAGGCGGTGGACTCCTATCCGGAAGACCTGAACGTCGTCATCTTCGGCACCGGCGGCCTGTCGCACCAGATCAGCGGGCCGCGCGCGGGCCTGATCAACAGCAAGTGGGACAAGGCCTTCCTCGACAATCTCAGCAAGGATCCGAAGAAGCTCACGCGCATTGCGCATCTCGAATACATGCGCGAGGCCGGCGCCGAAGGCATCGAGATGGTGATGTGGCTGATCATGCGCGGCGCGCTCGACGACAAGGTGGACGAGGTCTACCGCTTCTATACCGTGCCGGCGTCGAATACAGCCGTCGGGCACATCATTCTCGAGAACAGGCGCAGGCCTTCCGCGAACAGGAAGCCGGCCACCGCGGCGCAAGCGCGCAGCCGCAGGCAAGAGCAGGCAGGCGGCCGCGCGCAGAACCGATGAGCGGATTGCACGACAGGAAACAAGATGAAGATTTGCGTAGCGGGGCAGGGTGCCTTCGGCCAAAAGCATCTCGACGCACTCAAGCGGATCCCCGAGGTGGAGATCGCCTCGCTCGTCGGCGGCAATCAGGATGCGACCGCCCAGGTCGCCAAGAAATACGGCGTACCCCATTACACCGGGGACCTTTCCGAAGGAATCAAGCGCGCCGACGCGGTGATCCTCACCACGCCGACGAAGATGCACTTTCGCCAGGGCGAGCAGGTGATGCGCGCGGGCAAGCACGTGCTGGTCGAGATCCCGGTGACCGACAGCGTCGAGGATGCCGAGATCCCTGGTGCGGATCGCCAAGGAGACCGGCGTCGTCGCCATGGGCGGACACGTGCGCCGCTTCAATCCCAGCCACCAATGGGTTCACAAGCGCATCAAGAAAGGCGAGCTGAACGTCCAGCAGATGGACGTGCAGACTTATTTCTTCCGCCGCAGGAACATCAACGCCGCCGGCAATCCCAGGAGCTGGACCGATCATCTGTTGTGGCATCACGCCGCACACACCGTCGACCTGTTCCAATACCAGGCCGGGGAGACCATCTCCGATTGCTACGCCGTGCAAGGTCCGATCCATCCACAGCTCGGCATTGCGATGGACATGGGAATCGTGGCCAAGATGCCGTCGGGCGCGATCCTCACGCTCTCGCTCTCCTTCAACAACGATGGCCCGCTCGGCTCCTTCTTCCGCTACATCTGCGACAACGGCACCTACAAGGCGTTCTACGACGACCTCAGCGACGGCAAGGACAACCGCATCGACGTATCCAAGGTTGACGTTTCCATGGACGGCATCGAGCTCGAGGACCGCGAGTTCATCGCTGCGATCAAGGAAAAGCGCGAGCCCAATGCGAGCCTCGCGCAGGTGCTTCCTTGCATGCGCGTTCTCGGCAAGCTCGAAGGGATCATCGATCCGCACCGCAAGGCGCACGCGTAGCCATCGTGCAATGCGTCACAGCGTTCTGAGGGCGCCGGGCTGCGCCGCGTTGTCGCGCTGTTCCGAAAAATCGGTCCTGGGCCATGACCGCCGGCGGCTTCCGATATAGATTGCGCTCCAAGACCAGCCCAACAGAGAGGAAAAGCTCATGCTTCGCAGACCAGTGACCCTTGCAATTGCGTTGGCGGCGGCGGGCGCGCTCGCGTCCACCGGCACCATGCCGTCCAGCGCATTGGCGCAAGACACCGCCAAGATCGGCCTCGTGCTGCCGCTCACCGGCGGGCTCGCCCCGGTCGGCAAGCAGGTTCAGGCCGGCGTCAAGCTCTATGTGCAGAAGCATGGTGCCAGCATCGCCGGCAAGAAGCTCGACCTCATCATCAAGGACGACGGCAGCGTTCCCGACAACTCGAAGCGGCTCGCGCAGGAGCTGATCGTCAACGACAAGGTCGCCGTCATTGGCTCGGCGCTCACGCCGAGCGCCATGGCCATAGGGCCGCTCTCGACCCAATCCAAGACCGCCAACGTAGTGATGGTGTCGGGGACATCCGGCGTGATCAATCCCAACAACCCCTACATGGTCCGCACCAGCTTCACGCTGGGCCAGCAATCTGGGATCATCGGGGAATGGGCGGCCAAGAACGGCAGCAAGAAAGTTGTCATCGTGCAATCCGACTGGGCGCCGGGCGCCGAGGCGACCAGCCGTGTTCACGGAGGCGTTCACCAAGGCCGGTGGCCAAGTGGCGGATACGATCAAGGTGCCGCTCGCCAATCCCGATTTCTCGCCATTCCTCCAGCGCGCCCGCGATCTCAACCCGGACACGCTGTTCGTGTTCGTGCCGGCCGGGCAGGCCGGAACCTTCGCCAAGCAGTTCACCGAACGTGGGCTCGACAAGGCCGGGATCAAGCTCATCGGCCCGGGCGATATCGTCGACGACAACGATCTGCCCGGCATGGGCGATGCCATGCTCGGCGTGGTGACCGCCGGCATCTATTCGGCGGCGCATCATTCGCAGACGAACAAGGACTATGTCGCCGCGTTCGAGAAGGCGAACAACATGCGGCCGAACTTCATCTCGCTCGGTGGCTATGACGGCATGCACGTCATCTACGAGGCGCTCAAGAAGGCCGGCGGCAAGACCGACGGCGATACCCTTGTCAATGCGATGAAGGGCATGAAGTGGGAAAGCCCGCGCGGCCCGATCTCGATCGATCCGGAGACGCGCGAGATCGTCCAGAACATCTACATGGGCAAGGTCGAGAAGGTGAACGGCCAGCTCTATACCATCCAGTTTGCTACCTTCGACGCGGTCAAGGACCCGCTCAAGATGAAGAAGTAGCAAACTCATGCTGTACAACTGACCCGAAGCACGATGGCGCTGTTTGTACGCTCTCCAATTGCTGGAGGGGGCACAACGGCATTGCCAAGACAAGAAGGGGTGAGGGGACTTTGCCAAAGACCTCACCCCTTCTTCAGCATTGAACACTGAATTTGTTCGTGACCCTGCCTTCCCGTGTCGGGAGCATGAGGAGCGATGGATACGCGGTTCTGGCTGATCCAGGCTTTCAACGGCATTTCATACGGTGCCCTTCTTTTTTTGGTAGGTAGCGGCCTGTCGCTGATTTTCGGAGTCATGCGCATCGTCAATCTTGCCCATGGCTCCTATTTCCTCCTGGGAGGCTACGTCGCCTTGTCCGTGATCTGGACGACGGGCTCCTGGCTGCTTGCATTGCCGGTTGCGGCTTTGGCCATCGCTGCGGTCGGCCTCTTGATGGAACGGATTTTCCTGCGGGGTCTGGGCTTCGATCCCTTGCGGCAGGTTCTATTGACGGTGGGGTTTGCGTTTCTGTTCCAGCAGGGCGCGCTCGACATCTGGACCGGCAACAATTTTGATATCAATCCGCCCGAGCTGTTGACCAGAAGCATCGTGGTCGGCGGGATATATCTTCCGCTGTACCGGGTCTTCATGATTGGCACGGCGCTGGCGATCGGCGTGATCCTATGGCTGGTGATGGAAAAGACCCGCATGGGCGCCGCTGTTCGCGCCACCGTCGACGACGCGCAGATGGCGCGCGGCGTTGGCGTCGATACCTCGCGCATTTCCATGCTGGTATTTGCACTGGGAGCGTTTCTGGCGGCATTGGGGGGCGTGATCGGAGGCGCCTTTCTCGGCATTTACCCCGGCCTCGACTTCGAGATCCTGCCGCTCGCGTTTGCCGTGGTGATCATTGGAGGCATGGGCAGCCTGGGCGGCGCGGCGATCGGCGCCTTGCTCGTGGGTTTGGCCGACAATTTCGGAAAGGCTTTGTTCCCGGAGGTTTCCTATTTCACCCTTTACGCGCCGATGGCCCTCATCCTGGCGGTAAAACCGACTGGCCTGTTCGGAAGGGAATGAGCGCAATGATGAAGAGCCAGCGGGCGAAGGTGCTGGCGGTGGCCGCGGCCCTTGTCGCGATCGCGACCATCGTTCCAAACACCAACTCCTTCGTGATCCTGCTGGTCACGCGGGCCCTGGCATTCTCCATCCTGGTCATGAGCCTCGACATCCTGCTTGGTTTCACCGGCCTCGCCTCACTGGGTCAGGCCGCCTATCTCGGCGTCGGCGCCTATTTGACCGCGATCCTGGCGACGAAATACCAATTCGGACTGGGATTTGATTTTTGGCTGGTAGCTTTCTTCGGAATTCTGATCGGGGCAGCCTTGGCCGCCATTTTCGGTCTGCTCGCGATCCGCGCCACCGGCGTGTATTTCCTGATGGTCACGCTCGCACTCGGGCAGTGCGTATGGGGATTGGCCTACCGATGGAATTCTCTGACCGGCGGAGATAACGGGATCAATTTGCGTGATCGGCCGAAGTTTTTCGGCCTTGACCTCTCACATGACGTGACTTTTTTCTATTTGGTGCTCGGGTTTTTTGCCGTATCGCTGCTGTTGATGTACGTTCTGGTCCGCTCGCCGTTCGGACAAAGTCTGGCGGGAATCCGCGAGCGCGAGCTTCGCATGCGAATCCTCGGCTACAATACCTGGCTGCACAAATACATCGCCTTCATCATCGCTGGTGGGTTCGGCGGGCTCGCCGGCGTCCTGTGGGCCCATACGGCCGGCATTGTCAGCCCTGAAAATGTTGTTTTGACCACGTCCGTGGATGCGCTCTTGATGGCGGTTCTGGGTGGTGCGGGAACCCTGGTGGGCGGGGTGATGGGGGCCTTTATCGTCTTTGGAATGCGCGAATATCTCAGCACGCTGGTTCCCTGGTGGCAGTATGTGCTGGGCACGGTTTATGTGCTGACGATTCTCTATCTCCCGGGCGGCTTGATGGGCATTCCGGAGCGAATTCGCCAGCGTCGCACGCTGTCGGATAAACCGGCGGATGCGAAGAAACTGGCCCTCTTGCCTGGTTGAAGAGGGCCACGACAACAGAGGAGAAAGAACCATGACCGGGAATTTTCTGCGCGGGCTTGCGTCCGTGCTGTTGGGCGGCGGCCTCGCATTCGCCATGGGCGGGAACTCGAGCGTTGGCGCTCAGGAGCTCCGCATCGGCTATATCGCGCCGACCACCGGCATCTTTGCCCAGGTCGGCAAGGACATGGTTGATGGCTTTCAGATGTACCTGGACGAAGTGAAGAATGACTTCGGCGGGGCGCAGGTGAAGTTCATCGTCGAGGATGAGCAGGGCAAGCCGGATACTGCCGTCACCAAGGCAAAGAAATTAATTCTGCAGGACAAGGTCCAGATGTTTGTGGGCGGCCTGCTGGCATCCTCAGGCTATGCGCTGGCGCCGGTGAGCACGAGCGAGGCGATTTACGTCATCCCGGTCTCGGCGGCCGATGACCTGACGCAGCGGGACCTTGCCAAGTTTCCTTATCTCATCCGGACCGGCTGGACGAGCTCGCAACCCAGCCATCCGTTCGGGCAATGGGCCTGCGATCAGGGATACAAGAAGATTGCAGCCATCGGTGCCGACTATGCCTTCGGCTATGAAGTGATCGGCGGGTTCCAAAAGGCGTTCGAGCATTGCGGCGGACAGATCATCCAGAAAATCTGGCCGCCGCTCGGGACCAAGGACTTCGGCCCCTATCTCCCGACCCTCAAGCAGAATGCCGATGCGATCTTCACGTTGATGGTCGGGCCGATGTCGCTCCAGTTTCCCAAGCAGTTGGCGGCGGCCGGCAATAAGAAGCCGGTCATTGGCGGGGGAACGAGCTACGATGAATTCGTTTTGCCCGCCATGGGCGACGAGGTCATCGGTCACGTCTCTGCGCTGCAATACAGTGCGGCGCTCGATACGACGAGCAACGCGGAATTCGTGAAGAAGTACCGAGGAAAATACGGCAAGGTGCCATCCTATTATTCGGAAACGAACTATACGACCGCGCAGATGATTCATGAGATCATGAAGCGAAACAACGGCAAGTGGCCAGGCGGCCCGGAATTCATCAAGCAGCTCAGTGCCCTGAAATTCGACACGCTGCGCGGGCCTGTGAGCTTCGATGAGATGCGCAATCCGGTGCAGAACATCTACATCAAGAAAGTCGAGAAGAAGAAGATGTTCGACTACGACAAGGACGAGCTCTGGAATACGGTGATCCAGACCTATCCGAATGTCAGTCAGTTCGGACAATTCGACAAGGCTGAGTTCCTCAAGCAGCCGGTCTACAGCCGCGATTTCCCGCCGTGCAAGTTCTGCGAATAAGCGGGCGTTGACCGTTGGTGCGATGCACGCCCCCGGCTGCGTGCTTCGCGACCGAGCAGGGCAGGCATGATCGTCCATGCGCCGGCGAATGGGTGTGAGCCCGTTCTTGAGCTGAGAGATCTGTGCAAGAGCTTTGGCGGTTTGCGCGCCGTGCGCGATGTCACGCTCAAAGTCATGCCCGGAGACCGAAAGGCCATCATTGGCCCGAACGGCGCCGGCAAGACCACGCTCTTTAATCTGATCACTGGAATCTTCCCGGCGACATCGGGACAGGTTCTTTTGTTCGGCCAGGATGTCACGACCTGGCCCAGCTATCGCCGCACCGCACTGGGAATGGCGCGGACCTTCCAGATCACGCATCTGTTTCCCAAGCTGACCGTTCTCGACAACGTGCTGCTGGCGGTCCAGGGATTGCGGACCTCGAAATTCGTCATGTGGCGCTTCCTCTCCTCATACGGCGCGATGTACGACAAGGCGCACCAACTGCTTGAACAAGCCGCGTTCCTGGACCGCAGGCATACCCAGGTTCGCTTTCTGTCGCACGGCGAGCAGCGCCAGCTCGAGATTGTGCTCGGCCTTGCCAGCGACCCGAAGATCTTGCTGCTGGATGAGCCGGCGGCAGGCCTGTCCTCCGGCGAGTCCGCCGAAATGACGAAGTTTCTTCTCGGGCTCGATCCTCACTTGGCGATCCTCCTGATCGAGCATGACATGGACGTGGTATTCGACGTGGCAGATCAAATCTCCGTGCTTCATTTCGGCAAGGTTCTGGAAACCGGGACGCCCGAGCAAATTCACGGCAGCAAAGAGGTACAGAAGATCTATCTGGGGACCGGTTGATCCATGGCAATTCTCGAAGTTGAGGACATCCACACCTATTACGGGGACGCGTATGTCCTCCAGGGATTGCACCTGACGCTCGAGCAGGGGCAGATTCTAGGACTGCTTGGGCGCAACGGCGTGGGCAAAACCACCCTGGTGAGCTCGATCGTCGGGTTCAATCCGCCGCGCCGGGGCAAGATTATCTTCAAGGGCATCGACATCACCCGGATTGCCTCATTCGAGACGGTGCGCAGCGGGATGGGACTGGTGCCGCAGGGCCGTCGCGTCTTTCCTACCCTGAGCGCCGAAGAGAACCTGCTCGTCGCCGAACGCAGCGTCGACCGCCATGGCTGGACTCTCCAGCGGGTGTACGCGTTGTTTCCGCGGCTGGAGGAAAGGCGCAACCAGCGCGCCAAGACGCTCTCGGGCGGCGAGCAGCAGATGCTGGCGATCGGGCGCGCACTCATGACCAACCCGGATTGTCTCATCATGGATGAGCCCTCCGAGGGGCTGGCGCCCATCATCATCCAGGGCCTGTGGGAGGCCATCGGAAAGCTCAAGGAGCAAGGGCTTTCCATTCTGCTGGTGGAGCAGAACGCCAACCTGGCCCTCAAGCTCGTCGATTACGTGCACGTCATGAGCAAGGGCCAGGTGGTCTACTCCGCCCGTCCGGAAGAGCTGGCGGCCAACGAGCAGATCAAATCGAGCTTCCTCGGCATCAGCGATACTAACTGAACCAGTTGCGGCAAGCAGGCGCACGTCCGGATCGCCCCGACGAGGTTGAGAGTGCCGTCTTCGGTGAAGGCCGGCCCGAAGAGAATCTGCTCGAGGGAGCCCGCGATGCCCACGCGGATCCGCGTCCCGCGCGGAAGATTGGGCGTGGGGGGTCGCCATGCCCCAGTGGTAGCCCCGCCGGGCGCCTCGATCGCGCGCGCGAAGGCCGATCCGATCATGACCGCGTCGGCGCCCGAGGCGAACGCCTTGCACACATCGCCGCCCGTCGTCATACCGCCGTCGGTGATGATCGGCACGTAGCGCCCCGTCCGCTTCCAGTAGGTAGTCACGTGCGGCCGCCGCGTCGGTGGTGGCGGTCACCTGTGGCACGCCCAACCGAGCACCTCACGGCTCGTGCAGGCCGCTCCCGGACCCACGCCGATGAGCAGCGCGTCGGCTCCTCACGTCCATCAGCTCGAGGCACGCCTCATAGGTCACGACGTTGCCGATGACCAGCGGGATAGCCAGCTGCTTCTTCAGCTTGCGGAGATCGACCGGCGTGTACTCGGTGGCGATGTGGCGGGCCGTGGTCACCGTGGACTGGACGACGAAGATGTCCGCTCCGGCTTCCTGCGCGATCTGGGCGAACCGCTCGGCGCGCTGCGGAATCGAGGAGACGACGGCGGGGCCGCCGCCCTTCTTCATCGCTGATCCGCTGGTGGATCAGCTCCTCCTTGATCGGCTCGCCGCAGATCCAGCGGATCATCTTGGTCGCCTCTTCCTGGCTGGCCGAGACGATCCGTTCGAGCACTTCGGAGGGGTTCGCGTAACGGGAGAAGATACCTTCGAGGTTCAGCACCGCGAGGCCGCCGTGCCGCCCCATCTCGATCGCCAGCCGGGGGCCGACGACCCCGTCCATGGCCGCGGCGATGATCGGCAGGTCGAAGCGGTGTCCGCAGAGCTCCCAGGAGATGTCGACCTCGTTCGGGTTGACCGTGACGGCCCCAGGCACGAGCGCGATGTCATCGAACCCGTACGCGACCCTGGCTTTGCGCCCTCGTCCGACCCACATCCCCATCGGCTAGCCTCCTTCAGAGCCGTCTGCCGGTTTCGCCTCGAGTCCCGTATATAGGGATATACCCACGGCCGACCCACTAGATTTCGTAGAGTATACCCACGAGGGGGGTCGGTGTCAACGCTGTGAAGACGACGGCCGCGCCTCCTCGTAGAGCATCCGAAGGCCGTCGAGCCTGAGGTTCTCATCGAGCCGTTCGAGGCTCCGGGCGACGTCGGTCAGGAGCCCCGCGTTGCCGCCGGTCGCGATCACCTTCGCCCCTCCCCCGAGCTCGCCCTGCATCCGCTCGACCAAACCCTCCACGAGCCCGGCGTAACCGTAGATGGCGCCTGACTGAAGATTGGTCGTCGTGTTGCGCCCGATCGCCTCCTTGGGCCTCACCAGCTCTACCCGGGACAGGC